>NZ_JAFBBT010000001.1:0-1200000 GCF_016907335.1 Curtobacterium herbarum | reverse complement strand
AGCGACGACGAGTCCACCGACCGCCCACGGCACGGGCTTCCGGCGGACGGAGGCGCGCAGGGCAGCCACGGAACGGTGGACGGGGCCGCCGACGGGCGGCTGCGGTGACTGCGGAGACATCCAGGCGATCCTACGAGACGCGGGCCCGAGCCTCCAGACCCACCGTCGTCAGTCGGCGGGCTGCGGGGTGCTCAGTCGGTGCCGTCGGCCGGGTAGCGGACCCCGACCTGCCGCCGGGCGTCGTCCATCACGGCCATGATCGCGACGGTGTGGTCGATGTGCGTCGTGCTGTCCTCGGGCACCCCCGCGGTGACCGCCGCTTCGAACGCGCGGGCCTCGTGGTGGTAGCCGGCCAGTTCCTCGCGCCCGTCGAACTGCTCGACGACGGCGCCGTCGGCGTCCCGGATGCGCCAGGTGGTCGGCGTGCACCAGGTCGGGTCGAGGTCGATGCGGCCCGCGGTGCCGATGATCGAGGCGCTGTTCGGGCTGCGGAGGTCGAGCGCGAAGTGCACGGTCGACTGCGCACCGCCCGGATGGGTCATGACGATGCCCATCTGCGTGTCCACACCCTGGTCGCTCAGGGTGCCGGACGCCGCGACCGCGGTCGGCACGCCGAGGACGTCGACCGCGAACGACACCGGGTACACGCCGAGGTCGAGCAGCGCGCCACCGCCGAGCGCCGGGTCGTTGAGCCGGTGCCGCGGGTCGGTCGGCAGCGCCTGGTGGTGCGTCGCCTGCACCAGGCGGGGCGTGCCGATCCGGCCCTCGGCCAGGACGCGGCGCATCATCGCGGTCTGCGGCAGGAAGCGGTTCCACATCGCCTCCATCACGAGGACACCGCGGTCGCGCGCGGCGTCGCGGACCCGTCGGGCCTCCTCCGCCGTGATCGTGAAGGCCTTCTCGACCAGGACGTGCTTGCCGGCGGCGATCGCGAGCAGGGCGTCCTCGGCGTGGCGGGAGTGCGGGGTCGCCACGTAGACCGCGTCGACGGCGTCGTCGGCCACCAGGGCGGCGTAGTCACCGTGCGCACGCGGGATGCCGTGCTCGTCGGCGAAGGACCGCGCTGACCCGTCGCTCCGGGAACCGACCGCGGTGAACACCACCCCCGCGGCGGTGCAGTCACGGACGAAGGACCGGGCGATGCCGCCGGTCCCGAGTACTCCCCATCGGATGGCCATGCGTCGTGTCTACCAGCAGCACCCGCAGCGATCGGGGCGAGACCGGCGACCTGTGGACGGATCGCCACTCCACAGGTCGTTCCGTGCACCGGTCGTCAGGACGCGGAGCGTACCGTGCGGATCACCAGCCGGCGTGACCGGAGGCCCGACACCGGAACGCGGGACGGGCCTCCAGTCCGATGCACTGGTGGGCAAGCGCGCCGGGGGCGCGCACAGACGCGAGGAGGCGCCGTGACCGGACCGGAACCGTGGTGGACGGGAGCCGTCGTCTACCAGGTCTACCCGCGGAGCTTCGCCGATGGGAACGGCGACGGCGTCGGCGACCTCGCCGGGCTGCGACGGCACCTGGACCACATCGCCGACCTCGGCGTGGACGTCGTCTGGCTGTCGCCGGTCTACCGGTCGCCCCAGGCCGACAACGGCTACGACATCGCCGACTACGAGGACATCGACCCGCTGTTCGGCACCATCGACGAGTTCGACGCTCTGCTGGTCGAGGTGCACCAGCGCGGCATGAAGCTCGTGATGGACCTGGTCGTCAACCACTCCAGCGACCAGCACCCCTGGTTCCGTGCGGCCGGGCAGTCCCGCACCTGCCCGAAGCACGACTGGTACATCTGGCGTGACCCGGTCGACGGCCACGAGCCGAACGGCTGGCGTGCCGCGTTCGGCGGACCGGCCTGGTCGTGGCACCCCGGCACCGGTCAGTACTACCTGCACATGTTCACGCCGCAGCAGCCGGACCTGAACTGGGAGAACCCCGACCTCCGCGCCGCCGTGTACGACATGATGAACCGCTGGCTGGACCGGGGCGTCGACGGCTTCCGGATGGACGTCATCAACCACATCGCCAAGGACGACGACGCACTCTCCGGCGACAGCGACGCGTACGTCATGCAGCCGCGGATCCACGAGCACCTGCAGGAGATGCACGACCGTGTCTTCGCCGGTCGGGAGGCCCTGCTCACCGTGGGTGAGATGCCCGGCGTCACCGTCGAGGACGCCGCCCTGTTCACCGACCCGGAACGCCACGAGCTCGACATGGTGTTCCAGTTCGAGCACGTCGGCCTCGACCACGCGCCCGCGTCGAAGTTCACCCGGCAGGACACCGACCTGCCGACGCTCAAGCGGTCCCTCGCCCGGTGGCAGACCGGGCTCGAGGACCGCGGGTGGAACTCGCTGTACCTGTCGAACCACGACCAGCCGCGGCCGGTGTCCCGGTTCGGGGCAGCAGCTGGAGTCGGTGCGGGCACGTCCGACCCGTTCGCCTTCCGGTACGAGTCCGCCACCCTGCTCGCCACCGTGCTGCACCTGCACCGCGGCACCCCGTACGTGTACCAGGGCGACGAGATCGGCATGGTGAACGCCGGCTTCACGAGCCTCGACGAGTACCGGGACATCGAGTCGCTGAACTGGTTCCGCGGCGCCGTCGGCCGCGGCATGCCCGAGTCCGAGGCGCTCGAGGCCCTCGCCTTCCGCAGCCGGGACAACGCCCGCACACCGATCCCCTGGGACGACCGGGGGCCCGCCGGCGGGTTCTCCACCGCCGAACCCTGGATCGGGATGGGACAGGGGTGGCCGCGGGTCACCGTCGCCGGCGACCGGGCAGCGGGTGCGCGCTCGGTGTACGAGCACCACCGTCGACTCATCGACCTGCGACACCGCTCCCGCACCGTCCGGCTCGGCGGCTTCACACTGCTCGAGCCGGAACACCCTGCGCTCTGGGCGTTCACCAGGGCATCGGCGGACGCGGACGAGGCACCGCTCGTCGTCGTCGCGAACCTGTCGTCGTCGGACCTGGAGCTGCCGGAGGCGGTCGGGAGGCGCGTGGGGGCGTTGGTGCTGGGGAACCTCGGCGAGGCGCCGGTCGCCGGGGTGCTGCGTCCGTGGGAGGCGCGCGTGCACGAGTGCCGGTGACGGGCCTCCCGGGGGGAGCCGGGGGCACGTCTGCGTGCGTGGCGCTTCGGGAACGAAGAACCCCCTCGCTCCGGGAGGAACGAGGGGGTGTCGGAGCCGCCTGTCGGAATCGAACCGACGACCTATTCATTACGAGTGAATCGCTCTACCGACTGAGCTAAGGCGGCGGACGCCCCGGAGATCCGGAGCGGCACGAGAAATCACTGTACAGGATCAGACCAGGGAGCGCGAAACGAGCGCGCCGAGGTCGGCGAAGGAGCGTTCGAGTTCGTCGACGAGGTGTGCGTCGGCATCGGACTCGGACCACTCCCACCAGGCGTGACGAAGGGCCGCCATGCCGACGAGGGACGCCAGCCGCGCGCGGCGGCGGACCTCGTCGTCGGCCGGCGTCGTCGGTGCGCCGCTGGCCGGGGGCATGCCGTCCTCACGCCGAAGTCGCTGCTCGACGACGCTCTGGATGCCGGCCTGGAACTCCTTCATCGACGCCATCCGCTGGCTGAACAGCTCCGGGTTGGCTCGGAGGACCTGCTGCCGTTCGCCGATCAGCCCACGCTCGTCGATGAGCTCGTGCGCCGAGTGCACGAGCAGGGTGCCGAGGTCGGCGAGCAGCTCCCCCGACGGACCGCCGGCCACGAAGGCCTCGAGGTCCTGCCCCTGCGGCAGGGTGGGGTCGTCGCCGAGGATCGCCTGTTCCTTGCTCGGGAAGTAGTTGAAGAAGGTCCGGGGCGACACGTCCGCGCGCCGGGAGACCTCGTCGACGGTGACCGCGGAGAGCCCGTGCTCGATCGCGATGCGGAGCGCGGCCTGCTGGATCGCCAGGCGGGTGGCGCGGCGCTTCCGTTCGCGGAGGCCCGGTGCAGCGTCGGTCATGGGGCGATCCTCCCACGTCGACCATCGCGCTCAGCATGAGAACCCTGTCGGGATGCCCAGGCTGCGTCGAGGTCCCGGCGCCGCTGGTCTCGGCTGGTCCGGGTCGTCAGCGGACGGCACGTCGTCAGCGGACGGCACGTCGTCAGCGGACGGCACGTCGTCAGCGGACGGCGCGGGCGATCGTGACGAGCAGCGCCTCGAGCGCCAGGAGTGCGGCGACGTTCGCGCCGATCCGCTGCCGCGCCGTCGCGATCGCGTCGAGCACCTCGAGCGCCGCTGCGGGAGGCACGGACGGCAGCGCCCGCTCGAGGTCGTGTCGGATCGCCAGGTTCACCGGTTCGGTGGGGGCGCCGAGCCCGAGCAGCAGCAGGTCCCGGTAGAGCGACGAGACGTCGACCAGGATGCGGTCCAGGCCGTCGCGGAGGCTGCGGGTCGCCCGGCGCTTCTGGTCCTCCTCGAGCACGCGCAGTTGGGAGCGGAGGGCCGGGGGGACGGTGCCGCCCGGCTGCACGCCGAGCGACCGGAGGGCGGCGTCACGCTCTTCCGCGTCGCGCTCGAGAGTGATCGCCTTGGCGTCCTCGTCCGCCACGGCCAGGAGCGCAGCCGCGGCGTTCACGGCATCGCCGACACTGCGGATCGCAAGGACCGTCGTCAGCGTCCGACGACGGCGGTCGCGGGCGTCCTCGCTCGTGGCGAGACGCTGCGCCATCCCGATGTGACTCTGGGCCTGGCGGGCCGCGTCGGTCGCGAGGACACGGTCCACGCCGGTCCGGGCCACGATGAGGTCCGCGACGGACTCGATGCCCGGCACCCGCAGCCGGACCGACCGGACGCGGGACCGGATCGTCGGCAGGAGGTCGGCCTCGCTCGGGGCGCAGAGGATCCACACCGTGCGCTCCGGCGGCTCCTCGAGCGCCTTGAGCAGCAGGTTCGAGGTCCGCTCGGTCATGCGGTCGGCATCCTCGACGATCAGCACACGGTACCGGCCGACCGACGGCGAGAAGTGCGACGAGGTCACCAGCTGCCGGATCTCGTCGATCGTGATGATGACCCGCTGGGTGGTGAGCCGGGCGACATCGGGGTGGGTTCCCGCGGTGATCAGGCGGAGGGTGTGGTCGTCGTCCGGACCGTTGCCGACCAGGGCGGCCGCGAAGGCCGCGGCGACGTTCGAACGCCCGGAACCGGGAGGGCCGGTGATCAGCCACGAGTGCGTCATGCCGCCCGTGCCGTCGGTCGACTCGGCGGCGCTCCGCAGGGCCGCCACGGACTCTTCCTGCCCGGTCAGGCCATCCCACACACTCACGCGTCGATCTTCCCAGGCTCCACCGACGGCGCCGGCTGGTCGACTGTCGGCCGGTCGGGTGTCGGTCGGTCGGCTGCTGCGTCGCGGGATGTCATGCGCCGACCAGGGCCGCGACGGCCGCGCGGATCCGCTCCTGCACGACGTCGGCCGGCTCGGCTGCGTCGACGACCAGGAACCGCTGCGGCTCGGCACTGGCCATGTCGAGGAACGCCTGTCGGACGGTCTCGTGGAAGGTGGCCGCTTCCGACTCCAGGCGATCGAACACGTCACCGCGGGCCGAAGCCACGCGTGCTCGCCCGATGCTGACGTCCAGGTCGAGCAGCACCGTGAGGTCCGGCGTCATGCCGTCCGCCGCCCAGTCCGACACGGAACGGATGTGGTCGGCGCCGAGGCCGCGCGCCACACCCTGGTACGCCACCGACGAGTCGATGTAGCGGTCCTGCAGGACGACGTCGCCACGGGCCACGGCCGGACGGACGACCGTCTCGACGTGGTGTGCGCGGTCGGCGGCGTAGAGCAGAGCCTCGGCCCGGGGTGTGACGTGGCCGCGGTCGTGCAGGACGATCTCGCGGATGCGCTGGCCGAGGTCGGTACCACCGGGCTCGCGGGTCCGGACGACACGGTGGCCGTGCGCCCCGAGCCACTGCTCGAGGCGCTCGGCCTGTGTGGTCTTGCCCGCGCCGTCACCACCCTCGAGGGTGATGAACCAGCCGCGGTCGGTGCCGTCCGTGCTCACTTCTTCTTCGCGGGGGCGCGGCGGGCCGGTGCCTTCTTCTTGACCGGACCCTTGGCGCGCTTGTCCGCCAGGAGCTGGACGGCACGCTCGAAGTCCACGGTCTCGACCTCTTCACCGCGCGGGATCGTGGCGTTCGTCTCGCCGTCGGTGACGTACGGACCGAAGCGGCCGTCCTTCACCTTGATCGCCTTGCCCGACACCGGGTCGGCGTCGAACTCCTTGAGCGCAGCGCTGGCGGCACGCTTGGCGCCGTACTTCGGCTGCGCGAAGAGTTCGAGGGCTCCGGGCAGGTCGACGTCGAAGATCGCGTCCTCGCTCGGGAGCGTCCGGGTGTCCGTGCCCTTCTTGAGGTACGGCCCGTAGCGCCCGTTCTGCGCGGTGATCTCGTCACCGGACTCCGGGTCCTTCCCGACGACGCGCGGGAGGTCCAGGAGCTTCAGCGCGGTCTCGAGGTCGACCGATCCGGGGTCCATCGACTTGAAGAGGGACGCCGTGCGCTCCTTCGGCGCGGCGGCCTTCTTCTTCGCGGGGGCCTTCTTCGCGGCGGCGGTCTTGGTGGCGGTCGTCTTCGTGGCAGTCGTCTTCGTGGCGGCCTTGGTGCCCGTCGCCGTGGTGGTCACCGCTGCAGCTGCTGCGACCGGCTCGGGCTCGGCTGCCAGGACCTCACCCGTACCCGGGTCGACGGTCGGCTCGGGCTCGGGGGTGCGCTCGGTCACGTACGGACCGAAGCGGCCGTCCTTCGCGAGGACCTCTTTGCCGGTCGCCGGGTTGATGCCGACCACGCGGTCGCTGACGACCGGGGCCTCGACGAGCTCGCGGGCCCTGTCGAGGGTCAGCTCGTCCGGCGCGATGTCCTCGGGCACGTTGACCCGTCGCGGCTTCTCCGGGTCGTCGCTCGGGGTCTCGATGTAGGGGCCGTACCGACCGATGCGGAGGGTCAGGCCCGGCGCGAGCTCCACCGAGTTGATCTCGCGGGCGTCGATCTCACCGAGGTTGTCGATGACCGTACGGAGACCGCGCTGGTCACCGCCACCGAAGTAGAACTCCTTGAGCCAGTCGACGCGGTCTTCCTCGCCGCTGGCGATCCGGTCGAGGTCGTTCTCCATCTCGGCCGTGAAGTCGTACTGCACCAGGTCGCCGAAGTAGTCCTCGAGCAGACGCACGACGCTGAACGCGATCCAGTTCGGCACCAGGGCGGTGCCACGCTGCGTCACGTACCCACGGTCCACGATCGTGGAGAGGATCGCAGCGTAGGTCGACGGGCGTCCGATCCCGAGCTCTTCGAGCGTCTTCACGAGGCTGGCCTCGGTGTAGCGCGGGGGTGCGGAGGTGTCGTGCCCCTTGGCGGCGACGTCCGACACACCGAGGTGGTCGCCCTCGGCCATCTGCGGCAGCTTCGCGTCGTCAGCGGAGTCGCCGGAGGCGCGCTCTTCGTCGCGGCCCTCTTCGTAGGCGTTGAGGAAACCACGGAAGGTGATGACGGTGCCGGACGCGGTGAACTCGACGTCCGTGCCCGTCGCGGTGCTCGCGAGCCCCTCGACCGGCTCCGTCGATGCGATCCCGAGCACGACCGACGCGGTCGAGCCCTTGGCGTCGGCCATCTGCGACGCGACGGTGCGCTTCCAGATGAGGTCGTAGAGGCGCAGGTCGTTGCCGCGGAGGACACCCTCCATCTGTGACGGCGTCTTGAACGTGTCACCGGCGGGGCGGATCGCTTCGTGGGCCTCCTGCGCGTTCTTGCTCTTGCCCGCGTACGACCGGGGCTTCGCCGGGATCGAGTCCGCGCCGTAGAGCGCGGTCGCCTGCTTGCGGGCCGCGGTGACCGCCTGCTGCGAGAGCGACGCGGAGTCGGTACGCATGTAGGTGATGTGGCCGTTCTCGTACAGCGACTGCGCGACGCTCATCGTCTGGCGGGCCGAGAAGCGCAGCTTGCGCGCGGCTTCCTGCTGCAGCGTCGACGTGGTGAACGGAGCGGCCGGTCGGCGCGTGTACGGCTTCGACTCGACACTGCGGACGACGGCGTCGCCGGCACGGTCGAGGACCGCGGACAGCGAACTCGCGGAGGCCTCGTCGAGACGGACGACGTCGGACGTGGTCTGGCCCTGGTCGTCGAAGTCACGACCGGAGGCGACGCGCTTGCCGTGGATCCGGGCGAGACGAGCCGTGAAGGTGCCCTCGTCGGACTTCTCGAAGCGGGCCGTCAGGTCCCAGTAGTTGGCCGAGACGAACGCGAGCCGTTCGCGCTCACGGTCCACGACGAGGCGGGTGGCCGCGGACTGCACACGACCGGCGGAGAGCCCCGGCCCGACCTTGCGCCAGAGGACCGGCGAGACCTCGTACCCGTAGAGGCGGTCGAGGATGCGGCGGGTCTCCTGGGCGTCGACCAGCGCGGTGTCGAGCTCACGTGTGGCTTCCTGGGCGCGCTGGATCGCTTCCTTGGTGATCTCGTGGAACACCATGCGCTTCACGGGGACCTTGGGCTTGAGCACCTGGAGGAGGTGCCACGCGATGGCCTCGCCTTCGCGGTCTTCATCTGTTGCGAGGTAGAGCTCGTCGGCGTCCTTCAGAGCACGCTTGAGGTCGGCGACCGTCTTCTTCTTCGCATCGGAGACGACGTAGTACGGCTCGAACCCGTTGTCGACGTCGACCGAGAACTTGCCGAGGGAGCCCTTCTTGAGCTCGGCCGGCAGGTTCTTGGGCTCGACGAGGTCACGGATGTGTCCGACGGACGCCTGGACCTCGTATCCGTCGCCGAGGTATTGCGCGATCGTCTTCGCCTTCGCGGGGCTCTCGACGATCACGAGCTTCTTCGTGCCTGGCACGTGTCTCCTTGATCGATGGTGCTGATCGGCCGACGGACGTCGTGGAAGCGTCCGGGTCGTCCGGGAATTCGGTGACCGGCGGGCCGACAGGCACACCATACACACTCCGGTGGGGACGGCCGGTGGAGCCGGAGCGAGTCCGCCGCTCGGGGCCGGGCCGCCCGGACCGCCGACGGCGCGTCGGCCGACGGTCGCTGGTGCGGGGCTCGGACCGGCGACTGCGACCGCGTGCGCGGACAGCGGAACCGACCCCGCAGCCACCTCGACGCGGGCGACCGCGCCGTCGACATCGCACCCGACGAGGACGACGCCGTTGGCCCGAGCGAGGCGCGCAGCAGCGGCACAGGGCGCATCGGTCACCAGGCCGATCACCGCTGCGGCCGCGGCGAGCGCTGCCGCATCGGCTCCGCCCCGAGCACGAGCGGCTCCGACGCGGTGTCCGGCTGCGCCGAGGAGCGATCCGGCCACGAGGGTGACCGCCGCGAGGACCGCGACGAGCATGACCGTGGCCGAGCCCTGGTCACCGGTCGGCCGGCGGGTCGGCTCGCCGCTCGGCCGCCCGTTCGACTGTCTGGTCGACGTCGTCGACGTGATGGGCATCAGGACGGGTCACCGGTCGCTGCGCCCTCGGCGGCCTCGTCCACCGCGCAACTGTCCCCCCGCAGCACGATGCCGGAGAACGGCCCGGTGCCGGCGGGTCGTCCGGCGTGGACGCAGACGAGGCCCGCCGCGCGCTCGACCCGGACCGACTCGGCGTCGGCCTGCTCGAGGCTCTGTCGTGCGGCCGGGTCGTCGCCGCGTGCCGCGGCCCGAGCAGCGACGGCGGCGGCCGTCTGCAACCGCCCCTGTCCGTCGACGGCGACCACTCCGGCGATCCCGACGGCCAGGACGACAGCGACGACCGGCAGCGCGAGGGCGAACTCCACGGTGACCGAGCCGCGATCCCGGTGACGATCTCGGCCGAGGAGCACACGCTGTTCCTCTTTCATGGGGTGAGCGCTCTTCACGGAGTCAGCGCCGTCCGGACGAGGTCGGTGAGGATCGCCTGGACCTCTCCGGAGCGCATGACCGCGACGAGCACCCCGGCGAAGGCGACCGCTGCGAGGATGACGACCGCGTACTCGGCCGTCGCGGATCCCCGGTCGTCCGACAGCCGGGTCCGCAGTCGGATCGGGCTCGGCTGATGGTGTTCGTGCATGAGTCGTTCCTCTCTCTTGTGGCACCGGTCGATCCGGTGCTCGGCGGTGGCCCCGGGGCGACGTGTCCGCCGTGCCGTGACCGGACTCCACCCTCGGCGACGGCGGACTCCGGCAAGGGGCCGTCGGACCGGTCCGTGCAGAGGTCAGTGGAGTCCGGCGGATGTGGAGGAGAGGATGCCGAGCACGACGGGCACCACCCCGACGCACACGAACGCCGGCAGGACGCACACCCCGAGTGGCAGCACCAACCGCACCCCGAGCCGTTCCGCCCGCACCAGGGACTCGGCAGCTGCGTCGGCACGGCGGTCGACGGCAGCGGCACGGAGGAGCCCGGCCGCGGGGACGCCCGCCTGGTCGGCCAGGGCGAGGGTCTCGGCGAGACGCTGCCGGTCCGCCTCGGGCCAGTCCCGGTCGCCGTGGACCGCCGCGACGGTGCGGGCCGCATCGGACCATGCACCGCCGCCGGACAGTGCGACGGCCCAGATCTCGAGCAGCAGGCCGGGCGTGCCGCCGGTGTCGGCAGCCGCTGCGAGCAGGTGTCTGCTCCACCGCACGGCCGCCGCCACGAGCGCCGAGGCGACGACGACGCAGGACCAGCCGAGCGGGGTCCGGGTGAGCACGCCGACGGTGTCGACGCCCCACGCCGAGCCGAGCAGCACGCCGAACCACGGCAACGCCAGGACCACGCGGGCGCTGGCCCGTGGTCCGGCGAGGGCCGTGCGCACCGCTCGCTCCGCCGCGGCCCGGTCACGTAGCGCTCCGGCGAGTGCTCGGAGTGCGGGGACCACGGGCGCTCCGGTCCGGCCCGCGACGTCGAGGACACCGTCGACCTCGGATCGCCCCGAGGATGACGAGCCGGAGGACGACGGACCCCAGGACGACGAACCCCAGGACGGCAAGCTGCCCGAGGACGAGGACCGACTCGCGGACGACACCGTGTCGTGATCGCCGCCGCCACCGCCACCGCCACCGAGCCCGGCCACGAGTGCCAGTGCCCGGGGCGGCGGCACCCCGGCGGCGACGAGCACGGCGACGCGATCCACCGCCCGCGCCACGGCGAGCGCGTCATCGGTCCGCGTCACGCGCTCCGTCACGCGCCGCGGGCCCGTCGATGTGCGCCGCCAGCGCGCGGCCGTTCCGGCACCGAGTCACCCTGGTCGGCGCCGGGGTCCGCGCCGACGCCACCGACACCACCGCCGGACCCGGTGCGGCGCTGTCCGCCGAGCACGTCGCTGCGGCTGCCGACGGGAGCCACCGCCGGCACCCGCGCCCGCCGAGCCCGTTCCCCGCCGGGGCCTCCGAGCCGTCTCGGCAGCCCGGGAACCCCCACCAGGCCGCTCGCGGCGACCGACACGGGCACCACCTCGAGCCGCCCGAACCGGTCGACCCCGAACCGCCCGACCTCGGCGAGGCGCCGGACCCCGTTCCGACGCTCCACGTGCAGGACGAGGTCGAACGCGCTCGCCGCCTGCCGTGCGAGCGACTCCGGGGTGAGATCGGCGAGCGCCCCGAGTGCCTCGAGCCGCGCCGCGACGTCGCTGACCCCGTTCGCGTGGACCGTCCCCGCTCCCCCGTCGTGCCCGGTGTTCAGCGCCGAGGTGAGTTCCCGGATCTCGGCGCCCCGACACTCGCCGACGACGATCCGGTCGGGCCGCATCCGGAGCGCTTCGCGGAGGAGCCGTTCGGTGCCGAGCGCGCCTGCGCCCTCCGCGTTGGCCTGGCGTGCTTCGAGCGCGACGACGTGGGGGTGGTCGATCCGGAGTTCGGCGACGTCCTCCACCGTGACGATCCGTTCGTCGGTCGGGACCAGGCCGAGCATCGCCGCGAGCAGGGTCGTCTTGCCGCTGCCGGTCGCCCCGGTGACCAGGACGTTCCACCGCTCGTGCACGGCACGCTCGACGACGTCCCGCGGCACCTGCTGGAAGAAGCCACCGGTGACGAGTCGGGCGATCGTGGGCACGGCGTCCTGCGGCAGTCGGATCGAGATCGCGGTGCCGAGGACGCTCACGGGGGCGAGGACCGCGTGGACGCGGATGCCGTCCCCGTGTCGGACGTCCGCGCAGGGTGTGGTCTCGTCGACGTGGCGGCCGCCGCGGGCGACGAGCGACCGTGCGAGGTCACGCGTCCGGGTCTCGGACAGGACCAGGCCGCTGACCGCGGTGAGCCCGCTCCCGCGGTCGGTCCAGACCCCGCGTCCCCCGAGGACGAGGACGTCGGTGACCCGGCCGTCGGCGACGAGGGGTGCGAGCTCCTCGAAGTCGACGAGCGCGGCGGCGTGCCGCCGGTGGTCCGGTGGAGGGGTGCCGGGCAGGAACGGTGCGCGATGCCGGTGCATGTCGATGACGGTACGGACGGGAACGGCGCTGGTCGGGCCTCCCGATCGGATCGGTGGAGAGTGCAGTCACTGCACCTCGACGTGACGGGCTTGTACCCCGATCTTGTGGACCGTACCCCGTCCTCGCGCCCTGTCCATGGTCGTGAGCCGCACATTCCGGGGCCGGCGCCGGTCCACAAAGAGGGGGACACGGAACGTACGGACACCACCGGCACCGCACGCGGCGGGACACCGCGGAGCGTCTCGCCGGTGGACCGTTCTGTCCACCGTTCCGCGTACCTGCGCGGATCGAGCCGGGCCGAGCCCACCTCACGGACATCCCTGCAGATGAGGGAACCGCGGGAAAAAGAAGAGGCGGCACCTGTTGGGGGGAACGGGTGCCGCCAGGACACCGGCGGATTGGGGGGAATCTTGGCCGGCGCCACCGGGAACGAGCCCGGCAGGAACAACTGTACCCCAGGAACGGGATGCGACGACACCTCTGACCGGAGAACGCGATCGTTTGCGTGGATCGGCCATCCGGCTGTACCGGACCGGACCCGAGCATCCGTGGTGAGCGAGTTGTCCACAGGCGCCTCGGCGGCCGTTGCGCCCGGAGTAGTCTCCGAAGGCGCCCGGTCGACGACTGCCTCGGTGGTCCGACCGCGCCCCCGGCGGACGAGACGAGAGGACATCGATGACGATTCCGCAGCAGGACCACACCCGTACCGATCAGACCCGCACGGACCGGACTCCCGACGACGAGACGACCTTCCCGCCGTCCCCGGAGTTCGTGGCCGACGCGGTCGCCGACAGCAGTCTGCACGACGCCGCCAGCGCTGACCGGGTGGCGTTCTGGGCCGAGCAGTCCCGTCTAATGCTGGACTGGCGGACACCGTTCACGAGCACGCTCGACTGGTCGGCGGCCCCGTTCGCCCGGTGGTTCGCGGACGGCGAGTTGAACGTGGCGGAGAACTGCCTCGACCGGCACGTCCGCGCCGGCAACGGTGAACGGGTCGCCATCCACTTCGAAGGCGCGAACGGTGACACCCGCACCATCACCTACGCGCAGTTGACGGCCGACGTCCAGCGCGCGGCGAACATGCTCGCGGGCCTCGGCGTCGGGCAGGGCGACCGGGTCGTCGTGTACCTGCCGCTCATCCCGGAGGCCGTGGTCACCATGCTCGCGATCGCTCGCCTCGGCGCGATCCACTCCGTCGTCTTCGGTGGGTTCAGCGCCGAGAGCCTCCGCGCCCGCATCGAGGATGCCGGGGCGAAGGTCGTCGTGACGGCCGACGGCGGCTGGCGGCGCGGCGCCGTCTCGCCGCTCAAGCCCGCGGTCGACGAGGCCCTGCAGGGCGAGGGCACCGACAGCGTCGAGCACGTCCTCGTGGTCCAGCGCGGCGGCAACGACATCGACTGGACCGACCGGGACCGCTGGTGGCACGACGAGTTCGCCGCCGCCGCTCCCGAGCACGAGGCGCAGGCGTTCCCCGCCGAGAACCCCCTCTTCATCCTGTACACCTCGGGCACGACCGGGAAGCCCAAGGGCATCGTGCACACCTCGGGCGGCTACCTGACCCAGGCCGCGTACACGCACAAGAACGTGTTCGACATGCACCCGGAGAAGGACGTCTACTGGTGCACCGCCGACATCGGCTGGATCACCGGTCACACCTACGTCGTCTACGGCCCGCTCGCGAACGGCGTGACGCAGGTCCTCTACGAGGGCACCCCCGACGAGCCGAAGCCAGGCCGCTGGTGGGACCTGGTGGACGCGTACGGCGTCACCGTCCTCTACACGGCGCCGACCGCCGTGCGCGCGGCGATGAAGGCCGGCCGCCAGATCCCGGAGGCGCGCAGCCTCGAGACCCTGCGCCTGCTCGGCAGCGTCGGCGAACCGATCAACCCCGAGGCCTGGCAGTGGTACCGCCAGGTCATCGGACACGACCGCACGCCGATCGTCGACACCTGGTGGCAGACCGAGACCGGCGGCATCATGATCTCCGCGCTGCCCGGTGTCACGAAGCTGAAGCCCGGCGCGGCACAGACGCCCGTGCCCGGCATCGTCGCCGAGATCGTCGACGACGACGGCCACCGCGTCGACCCGGGCGGCAGCGGCTACCTCACGATCACCGAACCGTGGCCGGCGATGGCCCGCGGGATCTGGGGCGACCCGGACCGCTTCGTCGAGACCTACTGGTCACGTTTCCCCGGCCGGTACTTCGCCGGCGACGGTGCGCGGCTGGACGGCCAGGGCGACATCTGGGTGCAGGGACGCGTCGACGACGTCATGAACGTCTCCGGCCACCGCCTGTCCACGGCCGAGATCGAGTCGGCACTGGTCGGTCACGAGGGCGTCGCCGAGGCAGCCGTCGTCGGAGCGGCCGACGAGACGACCGGTCAGGCGGTTGTCGCTTGGGTATGTATCACGGAGGAGGCCCAGGCCTCGATCACCGATCGTGATGCGCTCGTGCAGGACCTGCGTGCATGGGTCGCGAAACGAATCGGTCCTATTGCTCGGCCTCGAGACGTGTTCATCGTGGACGAGCTGCCGAAGACGCGATCCGGCAAGATCGTGCGTCGCTTGCTCAGAGCAGTGACCGAAGGCCGACCAGTGGGCGACACCACGACCCTCGCGGACACCTCCGTGCTCACCGCGTTGCAACAGCACACGGCTCGCAAACGATGAGCGAGTAAACCGCTGCTCACTGCGTGAGCGGTCACCGCGACACGAGTGACCGACAGGTCGGCGGTGAGCACCCTCTCACTCGCGCTAGCTTGCGTTCTAACGGACGAAACGGCTGTCGTTGCACAATCACGTCCGTGACGCCGTAGCGCGCTTTGACGGCCGCTCACCGCGTCCACGGCGATATGGCGATTGCTCACACTTCAGGAGGCAATCGTGCTCATTCACATCGACCGTAGGACCGGTCACGCTGCTCACTGCTCAGACCCAACGTGTCCGGTCACCCCGCACGCACTCACCATCGAAGCTGCTCGTGCTCACCGCAAGCGGCTGCTCGGTCTGCGCGCCGCTGCGGCGGCCGATTGCTCATCCCAAGGTGCTCACCCAAGTGCTCACCTGCCGTGGGAGTTCCGCCCGTTTTGAGCATGGCGCGATATTCCTTTCGTTGAAGGGATGGGCGCTGCTCATACAGAACCCCCGCTTGGAACAGAGGCCAAGCGGGGGTTCTTTCTGTGTCGCGTCAGGCCGTCACGTTCCAGACGCGGTTGTCCAACTCGTCGGTGCTCATCTGGGTCAGGTCAGCGATGCTCTCCAGTGAGAGACCCGAGAAGTCCGCAAGGTCCTGGCTCGACCCGCTCCAACCGTCGGGGATGGTCACTCCCCCAGCGCGTTCGATCGATCCGAGCACGCCGAAGTTCCGGTATCCGCTGTCGAAATCACCGATCTCCGTTCGGCGCTGGTAGACACTGCGTCGGCGCACCTTCCCCTTGCGGTTAACGCTGTCTTCGGCCCAGATTGTTGCACCTCGCCGCCACAGCAGCTCCTCGTCGTCGTTCATGATGAGGCCCATACGCTGCATCCCATCGAAGAACGGCCACCGCGCGAGCGTGGTCAATGTTCCGTCAGCGTTCAGCTCTACCTCGTCCACCGTGTAGCCCATTGTCTCCATCTGACGCGCACGGGTTGCACTCCACTTCTTCCTCTGTCTGGTCATGATCCTTCCTCCTAATCAAGCGCCGGTAGCGCTAGTTCGTCGTCGTTCTTGTCGTCTTCCTCGTCGGGGACCTCGATGAACCCGAAGCTCTCATCGAGGTCGTCATACGCTTCGGTCAACGGCTCATCCGGCTCGGCCGTTATCGCCGCCAGAGCCGAGCGCAGCCCATCACCCTTCGCACGATGTGCCATGATCACGTCGATGATGTCTTCATCACTGCTGTAGGCAAAGCGCACCCGTACCGGCTGTCCGGTCTCCTCCTTCACGAACCCGATCCCCGCGGTGCGGTAGCCGTTCTGCTTCAGCGCAGCAGGGATTCTGGTCGAGTCGAACCCTTCCGCGGCGGCGGGGCCACCGTCCATGAGGAACAGATCGTTGAAGTAGACCGAAGGCTGGCGCAGGACAATCTTGTTCACGAAGTTGCCACGCATACGACCGAGTAGTTCCTTGTCCGCCTCCTGAGTGGCGGCGATTACGAACACTCCCGGGGCGCGGCCGAGTGCCAGGATCTGGGTCAGCAAGGTGATGTACTTCGCCATGCCACGCTGACCTTGCAGATCGAGGAGCAGCGAGAGAATCTCGTCGATGATCAGGATGATCAACGGGTTCTCCGGCGTGTAGGCCCTGGATCGTCCCAGGTCCCCCGACTCGATGTCTGCCTTCGTGCTTCGAAGCCGGGTCATCATGAGCGTGTGAACCGTCTCGATCATCTCGGCAATCTTCGCCGTGCCGTAGGCCAGGTCCACAAAAAGCGAGGAGCTTTCGTAGTGCGGTAGCTCGTCGTGCTTCGGATCAGCCCCATAGAGCTTCACTCGCCCCTGCGCCTGCGCCGGAGCAAGCTGCCGGATCACAGCGTGAAGAGGGCCAGCCTTACCGGAGCCAGTGCTGCCGAGCACCAGGGTGTGATGGGTACCGAGTGACCAAACGCTTCCGTCTGCCTTCACAGCCATAGGGATGGACGCGAGGTCGTCCGACACTGGGTGCTCATCGAGGAACGCAGCGGTCTTCTTCATGCTGATGAGTCGGTCGTCCGGCGCCACCCGATGGGCGATGAACCGTACGGACGAGTAGTCCTCCGCGTCGGCAGGGTCTAGCGAGTGCAGCCCGAGTTGGGACTTGATTACTGCTGCGAGGTTGCGCACCTTCGCCTCGGCGGACCCGGCCAGCTTCAACGTGATCGAGAAGTGCTCCGGTCCGGCGTTGGCCGGTTGTTCGTGGTCCGGCAGCGCGGCGACGGTGATGCATGAGGCCGCGGCGTGCACCTGTGACCGTACGAGGGTGACAGCCTTCTTGCTCTCACGTCGAGGCCTCTTGTTCGCAAGCTTCACTGCCTTCGGGTACGGCGAGAGCCAGTGCACCTGCTTACGCTTCTTCTTCTCGGGGTCGTGACGCTTCTGGAAACGGTCTGTCGGCGCGTACAGCTCGATCACGTCAGGGTGTTCCAGCAGTTCCTGTTTGATCGAGAACGCCTCTCGTTCCTCCGCGGGCAACTTCCACAACGCTAGGAACCGAACGCCTTTGCCGATCAGGAGGCGGCCACCGACAGTCATCACAACAATCACTACGAGCAAGCCGATCACCACCGGGACGATGTTGTCTAGCAGCTCTTCCATCACTGGTCCTCCTTCCCGCTATCCGCAGGATCGTTCTGTAGGTCTTCGGGCATGTTGATGCGAAGGAACTCGCTGATCACGATGAGTTCAGCAAGCTCGTCCGCCGTGAAGTCAGCGTCGGTAAATCGCGGTCCGGGCATGTCAGTCCGCAATCGTGTCTAGGATCTTGAACGGAGTGCCGAAGCGATCCTCGATCGGCAGGATGAGGAGCTTCCCTGACTCGACCAGATTGAGTCCAGCATTCTTGTCGGCCTGCAGGATGCGCTTCGCGATGGACTCTTGAGCGGTGAAGTAAACCACCCGCTCGTACACAACCGGACGGGCTACCTCTTTCGCCATAGTGGCGAGAATCATCTCTAGCTCGCGCCACGATTTGTTCGACAGCTCGACCTCGATCAGCAGCGATTTCCCTCGTAGCGAGGATCGGTTCTTGTCCAGGTCGATCACCAGATCCGGCCAGTGAGCGTCCTTGAACCGCGGCGAGGTGGGGTCGGCGTTCGGACGACCGATGGTGCGTAACTCTGGGTACTTCAGGAGCAGGTCTCCGACTGCCAGCTTGCCCTCCCCGATTTCGGTCGCCGCTTGGTTGAGGGTGCGCTCGCGCCATGTGCCGAAACCGGGGTTGTCTTTGTCCCGCGCCTCGAGCATCTTCTGGATCGGACGCTGTTCGCGGCGCATCCTCGGTTCGCTGATGAGTTGATCGACTGTCACCGGGCCGATGCCGAGCTTCTTGGAGTAGACCCCGCCGATGAAGTTCGCCCCTACCTGTGCGATGGCCCGGTAGTGATTTTGGGTGCGTCGCTTCATGTCTTTCAGCACGTACTGATTCGGCTGCGAGTCCTCCAGGAGGTACCCGAAGCGCTGTGCCGCCGCAATCCCCGCCTCCGTAACACCCCACAGAAGGGAGACGCGATCATCCCGGGAGTACGTTGCCTGAACCATGCCGAGCTTTTCGAGACGCTTCAGCTTGTCGTGCATCCCGTCCGGCGTCAGCATGCGACCACCGGTTGATACGCGGCTCTCACGTGCGCGGAGGACGGTGGAGGCTGCGACGGTGGTCGCAACCTGAACCTCGTTGAGATAGGCGAGAAGCGGCGCATCGTTCTCAGTTACACGAGCGCGAGGGGTACCTCTGTGCGGGTGCGGCTTGCCCTTACCGAAACCCTTCTCACCGAAGCGGGGTTCACGATGCACCGGCGTCGGGCGGTTCGCGTCGCTGCGCGGTAGGACAACTCGCGGACCGGCGACGACCTGCTCGTCGTCGTCCTCATCGAGCATCGGGTTGAAGATGGGTGAATCGGTCATGATCTGCTCCTGGGTTGAACCGTCGAGTTCGCAATATCGCTTTAACTCGACGGTTCAGACTCGGAGCAGCTTTCGAAGAACCTACCGACCGTACTAGCGTCGAGCTGAAGCGACGGGACACCCCTTGGAACCACACGTCGCCTTTTGATTTTTCGGCGCGGTAATCTTGCCTTTCGGCTTCGCCGACCGGAAACGTCGTCCCCTGGACCCCTGTAAAAGCTCGATCCCTATATCCCTTATCTCAAGGGACTCATCCACTTCTGCAAGCTTCTGAACCTCCGACCACATCTCGCTAGCGCTGTTTGGTTCCGCTCTCATCACGGGGCCATGAGTCGTCTCTGTCGATAGAGCCTCGACTACGGAACACGACTCGTTTCGAGGGGTGCCCCCTTCTTGAACCTGCTCGATGCTTTGTGAAGCACCCGACCTTGCACACTTGAAAGGGCGACGGCACGCCCTTCAAACTTCCGTGCCGGTGGACTGGGACGACAAGCGACCCCAGTCCGAGAACTAGCAACACGAAGGTGTCGCACGCTCGTCAAGGTGCAGACACTCGACGTTTGGTCGCTCCGACGAGAACGTGTCGCACACTCGTGAAGGTGTCGCACGTTCCTAGGCGACCCTTCTAATCACGCTGGCAGCGAAAGTGCACACACTCTCTCTCGCGAGCACTGGCGAAGGTGCGCACACTCCGGTGTCAGTTACTGGCGAAGGCGTGCACACCCAAGTGGCAAGCGAACGTTGACGGTGCACACCGTCGCCAGCACTCCGTTCGCGCACGATCGGTGGCCGTAGCAAGTCGGTCTGCACCTTCGCCGGTGACCAGCCCAACCTTCGCGCGAACTACGCGCTGAGGGTGCGCACCTTCCGGCTGGCTCTCGAACGGCAGGCTTTTTTTAACTCGAGTTGATAGAAGACTACGAATCCACTTCGTTCGATTCAAGGTCGCCGGTTGACTCTCACACCGCCCGGCTTCCTCCCGCCCCCGTTGCGCTCGTGCTCTCGCGACGGGGGCGGTCGTTAGAGAAGCCGATATAGAAACTCGTCGCTGTGAGAGGCGACGCGAACGATTGAGGTGATCACGTTGAGAGTTTGACCTGACTGGGCATATTGGGGTCTGTAGTGGACGTGTCTTTTGCTGAACTCTCCGAGATGAGCGCCCCGCCCTTCACGTAAAGACCCGCGTCCGGGCACCCTTCGCACAACCAGCGCCTTGCACTCGGCTGGTAGGGAAGTGGCGAAGCAGTAAGGTGCCCGCCGAAAGAACCGGCAGAGCGGTGGAGGTGTACACCTTTGCAAGCTCGATTAGAGGGACGCTACGCACCTGGCTTTTCTGGGTCACTGGAACCTAGGGTGGGCGACTCGGACGGGTGCGAGAAACGAGCTACGGGTCGCCACCATAGGGAGCCGTGTATCCGCTTGCCTATCCGTACTACCGATAGCTACACCCACTTCAACACTTCCGGGAAGGAGACACCTTGACCACGTCCGATCCGAAACTTGCCCGCCTCGCACTCCAAGCCCTTCGTGCTCGCGACCGCTACTTCGCTTCCGAGCGGCAACGCATGGCCGTGGCATCGGCTCTCACGACGGGACGCTACGACGCGCTGTCCTCGCATCCTGAAGTGATGACGAAGTCAGTTACCGCCTACCGAGCTTGGATCGTCTGCGAGAAGGCCTACACCAGATACGTGAAGGACACGCAGCGATGACCAATGCGATGGAGACTCTGACGCTAGCTGTCATGCGCGTAGCGGCGGGCCAGGTCACCCGTCCTGCTCCACCGCCGACTTGTTGGCCGGACGAGGACGAGCACTTGCTCGTGCAGCGAACCAACGCCTACTACTCGTTCCTCCCCACCTCGCGTGTCTCAAACGCTCTCAGTACGCGAGGGGCAGGGCTGCCGGTCGGGGTGATGGATCACGAAGCCGACCGGCTCTACGGAGGTCTGTCCGAACTTTGGCTGCTGGATGAGGTGCAGGTCGGCACTTGGACCGTTCCGGGTGGCGATCCCCTTGACTTGCTGATCGAGGTCGCGCCCGCCTTGTGGGCGGACCTCCACTCTGAACTCATCGTGGACGACCTTCGATGGCGTGCACACGACGACGGTCCCTACCCGCACGCTCGTCTCCTGGCACAACTCGACGCGAGGAGGTGAACCGATGATCGATCGTGACCTCACCCGTTTGTGCGTGGACGCCATCAGCGCTCGAAGCTGGCGACAGTGGGTGCTCGAACAGGACGCACCGTGCCTTCCTCGCGAGGGCCACGACGCCTGACCTCAACATGCACGAAGCCCCCTGCCTCGAACGGTAGGGGGCTTCTTCGTTGTGGGACGCTATTCTTCGCTGCGGACCAACTGGACGATCTTCGCCAGGGGGACGCGCGCGATGCGGGCCGCCTCCCGAATACGCAAGGCCCAAGCAGTCAGATCCGGTGCGTCGTCGTCGCGGTCGAGAAGCAGGCTGTCCAGGGCGTGGGCGGTCGTCCTTGCATCGAGGAGCTGCTCGACTTGTTCGAGAAGCTCTGCGTGAAAGCGTACCGTGGGGGAAGTGTCGCCGCCGGATTTCAAAGATTCTCGGCCGCGGTACCACTGTTCAGCGTCCGCGATGTCAAGTGCTTTGGCAAAGGCACCGACCTTCTCTTGCACGCTCAGGTCTGCTTCGCGTAGTGATCGGCTTAAGCTCATGGCCCGAGCCTATCGACCTCGTTCGATCAAGACTCGTCAGTGCCGCCGTGTGCCACGCCACTCCGAACCCGCGCCGTGCGGCAGACTGTGGTCATGGCTCCCGCTCCGCTCGAACCCTCGTACCGCGCTCTACAGCAAGCAGCGAAGCGAGACCTTGGACTCCCTGCGCTGTCGCCGAAGCTTCTCGACTGCATCGCCGGCTCGCTCGCCTTCCTGCGAGACAACGCGACGAAGGCGCCGATCACGTCAAAGGTGCCGGGCAAGACCTACTTCGGCTTCGAGTACGGCACCCGCGCGTCGCGCGCAATCAACGAGGGCTTCTTCCTCGATGACGTGGACGAGGTTGTGACGACGGTGGAGGCGCTTCTACGCGGCGAGGTTCCGTCCGACCCGTTGGACCTGCACGCCGCCCTTTACAGCGCCGCTATCGCTTTCCCGGCCGTGACCGACATCACGAAGAACGGTGACCGAAAGTCGCCGGGGTCGTTCCTCGAGTTCTTCGTGGGACACCTCGCCGCGACCGCCTTCGACGCCATCCCCTCGCGACAGATCACCGTGCCGACACTCGACCTGCAGATGTCCCTGCCGACCGACTTCGTGTTCGACCTCGGCCCTAACCGCAGCCGCATTCACCTTCCGGTGAAAGCCTCGACCCGCGAGCGAGTGATCCAGGTTTGGGCGCATCAGCGTGTGCTCGACGGCATGCACGGTGTCAACCGGTTCCGCGGCCTGCTCGTCGTGCTTGCGGAGACGAACCGTCAAACCGCGGACAACACGGTGACAGAAGTATGCCTGCCCGACCAGTGGACGGCCTACCAAATGTACATCGCGCAACTGCATCGGGTGTACTACTTCGACGTGCCGGACAAGTACCGCAAGCTGCGCGAGCGGTACCCGTTCCTCGAGGTCAAGCCGTTCGCGGACTTCTTCTACGAGTACGACGAGATCGCCCAACCGAGTCTTTCGATGGAGACCCAGGTTGAACAGGCGATGGCCGAGACAGACTAGCTAGTCGGACTCGATTCGACCGGGCCAGCGTCGCGTCTTCGGAGCCTTCCAGAACACGAGGAAGTAGGAATGGTTCTTTCGAGCATGACGCTGGCGGATCTGACGACTCACGCCTGGCTTCGTCAGACGGGTCACGACGAAAAGGTCCTCGGTCTGGAAGCCCATCGGCTCAATCTCGTTGATGAGTTCAACGTGAGTGAGACGCTGTTTGTTCGCGCAGACCTCGTCCTGGCACTTCACGATGAACATTCCGCCGTCACGTAGGACACGCAAGGCCTCGCGAGCGGCGTCGAAGTACAGTTCGAGGACCGCCTCGTGGTACTTCGCTCCTGAGGTGCTCTGAGTCGCGTTGTTGCGGTAGTAGTTCTCGAAGTTCTGGTGACCGACGTGCGCACCCTGACCCGGAGTGTGCATGTACGGCGGATCGAGCACTACGGCGTCGATGCTGCCGGACTCGTAGGGCAGATCACGGCAGTCCACCCCGTCGCGCAGGTCGGTCGCCAGCAATGTGATGTCGGTGCGATCAACCTTGGACCAAAACGCCCCGTTGCCGAAGGTTACGTCTGCGACCGTCGCGCCGTGGTCCACATACAGATCGAGGATGTCAGGGAAGACGTCGGCGTTGTTGCCCGCGCTCGAGGACATGACGAGGTCGTTGGTAGCCGCCCCGCTCTGACGTCGCGCGGAACGAATCGGGAGGGCGGTCGGTTCAGGCAGCGAGGCCGGCTGATCGAGGTCCTGGTCCGGGCGCGAGATGAGCGTCATGGGTCAACCGTAACAAGCACTCGCCTGCCATGCGTGAGCGACGCGTAACGGTGCCCTTCCCGTTCCCGTCGTCCGGCGTGGCGCGCCCGCGCGGGGGACCGCATGACCGAGCCGATACGGTCCTTCGGGACTCTCAACGTCTCGCACCAGCCCGCAGGACAGCGTCTCGCAGCGTTCCACGGCGGCGACGACGCATGACCCGAGCGAAGCTCTGACCGGCTCAAACTGCCCCTGAGCGGGCGTCTACGCGGTCAATAAAGGAACACGCCTTGGCACGCGGTTCTCTCCGCTACCGCATCTAAAGGTCTTTCTGGAACGCGAGTGCCGCGATCCACTCCGTTCTTACTCGTCAAGCACCCCTGCCTTTTTCGCCAGAGCCACCATCGGGAGCTGTTGGTAAGCCTCCTCAAGCAGGACATTACGGCCAGCCCTTCGCCCTTCAACCCAGGCTGGGACCGAGATGAAGTTTCGGCCGTTCTCGAAGTCGGGTGCGGACTCGACTAGCGCCCGTCGCTCCCCTGCGTCCATGGCGACGAAGCGCTCGACGAAGTCCACGCCAACGACTGCCGTCAACCCGTCAGGCTTCGGTAGTGCCGTCTGCACGAAGGGCTGATCGACCATGTCGAAGTTACCTAGGGTGACCAGCAGCGAGAGCACCGGACGATCTCTGGGCAGGAAGTCGAGTGCTGCCGACCGATCCCTATAGAGGCCAAGTGTGCGATTGAGCTGTTTGATGCCTTTCGCCAACGCCGTCCGATGAGAATCGACGTGCTCAACCAGGCCCTCGCGGATACTCTGAGCCGGCATGGCGCTCTTGCACTCGACAAGTAGCACCACCTCCGGAGTGACTACAAACCAGTCGATCGTTCGTTGATCCCTCCCGTAAACCACTTCCGGGCGTACTTGCATTGCATCGTTCGACCGAAGTTGGCGCCCCACGTACTGCTCGAAGCGATTGCCAAGATCGTTGCGGAAGCGCACCCCCCACTTCTCCGATCCTGCGTAGGCCAAACCAACCGGTGAGGTCTTTAGGTTCAACGTGGGCGGACACGGCGCAAGCCACTTGTCTCCAAATGCGCCCCGAACGAGCGGTGTCGAAAGAAGCGGGTTGAAAGCGAATGGCTCTCGAAGGAACTTTTGCGCGTCAGCGTCCGCTCCGCTTTCCACGACATCTCGGCGGGCAACTTTGAACCTATCGATGTCCGTGGTGAAGTTGCGGACAGCAAACGAGTCGAAGCGCTCCGCTCCCCCGAGCGCCTCAGGAATCTCTTTCATCTCTCCATCCCACCTGAATGGAAACGGGTTGCCCTGATTGCAGCTGGCCCACAGCACCCCTCCGACTGTTACGAAGTCGGTCACGGACCCGCCAAAAAGCTCATCCTGCCACCCGGGTCGCATCACTTCGGGGAGGTAGGAATCGAGGAAGGGTGTCGTGTCGAACAGACACACGCATCTGGCCCAATCGCGCGTTGTCACCCGATTGAAGGGCCATTGCTCGTAAGCCCATCGCAGGAGAAGCCCATAGGTCGCCTGCGATCCATCGAGCTGTTGTGGTGTTTCAATGCGCGAGAACTCGCCCGCAATGTGTAGTAGGTCGATCTTACGGGGCTGCTTGCCCCCAGTCGTACCGCGCGTGATAGCGACCGCCGCCGCTCCAGCGAAGTTCCAAGGCAACTCCTCTTTCGGCCGCCCGTCGGCACCGAACGGGTTGCCGTCCCAGCCGAGGCAGCACTGAGACATGCCCTGAATTAGCAAGTCACGATCGAACCGTCGAATCAGGGAAATGAAGTCCTGATACCTCAGCAGGTTGGCGTCCGTCTTCACGCTCTGATCCTAAACCCACGACGAACGATCCGGCTCGGACTCCGCGACGAAGCCCCTTGAAACCATGGGTTTGACAGTCTCGAGTGACGTGCCTCGCTCAAGTTGATATTAGTGCCAGGGTTTCAAACCTTGGCACGAATCCGTCCCTTCAACACGGCGGCTCTTGCCCTACTCAAGGAGCATCGCACCATGTCTTTCACCGCATCTTCCTCTTTCGGGCTACTCATCGGCTTCTTCCTCGGAGTCGTCCAGCTCATCACCACCGTCCACTGATCGGGCTTCACACAAAGGACGAACACTCATGACTTTCATCGACCTCAACGACTTGAACGACCCGAACACGCAGAACTTCCTAATCAGCGCTACTGACCTCACCGAGAACAATCTGTTCGCCCGAGGTGTTGCTCGCGACTCGGAGGACTCTGAAGTCCTCGCTGATGCACTCACCGGCTGGCTTTACAACCACGCGGACGCCTGGCTCTTTGCCGAGGACATTGACGCCGCGATTGCCGTGATCGATGCGTTCTGGGCCGCTAACCCGATCTGGGACGAGCGTTACCCCACCTGATTCACCGGAGGGGCGGCGGTCGCCGCCCCTTTCCTTTTCAACTCTCAAGGAGTCTCCATGAAACACATCATCGGATACGCCCGCGTATCGACCGCGCAGCAGTCCACGGACTTACAGCGTCGGGCACTCACCGCTTCCGGCTGCACCGAACTCTTCATTGATGAAGCCGTGTCCGGCTCCCAGAATCATGATTCGGCGCAGTTCAAGGCCATGATGCGCAGGGTTAAGGAACTGCGTACACGTAACGCGACCGTGCTCGTGCGCGTGACGAAGCTAGACCGATTCTCGCGGTCGCTACCGCACCTGCTCGACAGCGTGGAGCACCTCGGAAACCTTGGGGCGTCGTTCGAAGCCGCAGACGACAGCTTCGTTTACGACGCGAACAGCCCGACCAGCGTGCTCATGCTTTCGATGCTCGGCGCGCTCGCGCAGTTCGAACGCTCTTTGATCAAAGCACGCATGGCCGAGGGTCGCGCCTACGCCAAGGCGAACGGCCGCATCTTTGGTCGCCGCCCGACCCTTACGCAGGCAGCGGTCGATGCGATCCGCAAGGAGCGGGCTGAGGACGGTACAACGGACCGCCAGCTCGCGAAGAAGTGGGACGTTTCTCGCACCCTGATTCAGCGGGTGCTGAACATCGCGGGCTACACGAAGCCGTACGTGACGGCTGATGAGTGGGACGCGGCGCGAAAGGCCACCGCAAAGAAGGGCTGACCAGTGAACGGCCCTGTGGCTACATCTACGACCACGAGTCGAACACGATCATCCCTAACCCGTCCTACCCCTGTTCCCTGATCGATCCAACCCTCACCGAGGAGAAAGGCAATGACTACCGCAAGTGACAGCATCCCGACCGCCGCCGAAGCACTGGCCCACTGGGGCTACATCTACCGCATCACGAACACGATCACCGGTCGTGTCTACATCGGCATTCACGCATCGAAGCCGTCTGAGACTTGGGACGGCTACCAAGGGTCCGGCACCTACTTGAAGCAGGAGCAGGACAGCTACGGAGTGAACTCGTTCACTAAAGAGTTCGTGGAGTGGGTCGAGTCGGAACCCGAGGCCGTCACCGTCGAGGCCAAGCACATCAGCGCCGCCCTTCGGACCGGCCCTTGCTACAACTCGAACAACGCATACTCCACCGAGCCGCTCGCGTCTGACGCACTCTTCCACTCGTTCGCGTTCAAAGCCTCCTTCCGTCCGACGAAGCGACTCAACGCGCTCGTGAACACGCTTGTCCGGCAGCAGCGTGACGCCGACTCGCTGGAAGAGAAACGCCGTCTGCAACGCACCATCGAGGCGCATCTTCTCGCACTCAATCTGAAACGCCTTCGCCAGGCCACCACGCAACGCAAGGACCGCAAGCCATGACCATCACCGCATCACACACCGCACCGCGCACTCCGTCGCTCCATCGCGTCGGGCAGGTCTTCTCGAAGATCACGTGGGCTGCACTCGCCGTCCTCGCGGTGCTTGTCGTCGGCCTCGCCGCCGCGCAAGCCTCCGGCGTGCTCACCCTCGACAGAATCCTCACCGGTTCGATGGAGCCGACCCTTCTGACCGGCGACTACGTGCTCTCGCGCGGGCCGTCCGGTCACGATCTTCACCGCGGCGCGATCATCGCCTACTCGAACCCTGCTGCGTACGACGGTCTGCGCATCACCCACCGTGTGCACTCCGTCACGACCGGTCGGGCCGTGATGCAAGGTGACCACAACCCGGGACCGGACCCGTACCGCATCGCTGAGTCCGACGTGCGAGGAGTGATCGTCGGACACATCGGCGGCTTCGGCGCACGCATCGTCGAGCAGTTCGTGGTGACTCCGCAGTGGCGAACCGATTTAGGTTCGCTGATCCATGACCACGACACCGCAGCCGTTCCCGCGCTACTCGGAGGCGCGCCTTGGGGTCTCGTCGCAGCCCTCGTTCTCATGGCGCTAACGGCGCTCCTGGACCGATTCGTACTGCGTCCGCGCGGGGAGTGATCGGCTGTCCTTGTACGGAAGCGATATGGGTGCTACCCAAACCTTCAAAGGAGCACCGCCATGCGCAAGCACAGAAAGGTCCAAGAAGACGGCTTCACGCTAATCGAGCTTGTCATCGTCGTAGTCATCATCGGCGTTCTCACCGCCGTAGCCATACCAACCTACGGGTCGATACAGGGCCACGCAACGGTGAACTCTCTCAAGACGGCGAATCACGATGCGCTCACTGAGTACCGCGCTGACGAGGCGGCCGGAATACTCACCGTCGGTACGAAGATCGACTACTACGACTACAACCGCGACTTCAGCAACGACGTTGACAAGGGCGAAATATCTTCACGCGTCACCGCCTACCGAACAATGACGTGGGTGAAAGCGGCGGTGATAAAGGCGGGTTACACCGGTGACTACTCCGAGTACGCAGACGGCGCAACCTGTGTGCAGTCCGTTCTGCACCCAAACACTGATCAGGCTGTCGTCCGAGTGAGCGGCGATCCTATCTGCAAGTACATGGGTGGTGATTACGGCTATGACTCGATCAAGTAGAAAGCGTAGCGATCAAGGTTTCACGCTCATCGAGCTTGTGATCATGGTCGTAGTGCTCGGCATTCTCACCGCGATCGCGGTCCCCTCCTTCCTCCTAATCAAGCGCACTGCGTTGGAGCACAACCTGAAGTCCGATACGCAGACCGCTGTTTCCGCCATGCAAACACGCGCCACAGCCGTTGGCGGGGTCGAGAGCATGACCGACGAAGAACGCTCGGTCATCAGTGGCAAGTGTTCCGAGGCTGTCAAAGGCGGGTACGCATACTGCACCGTCACGCGCGCGTTCACCGGCTACAACGTTCGGGAGAAGGACCCTACGTACGTCGGCGACGGCGTTTTCTGTTCCTACGCCGCCTCGCGGTACGCAGGAGCGATCATCACGCGCATAACCGTCTCCGACAAAGCCTGCCGACTGTTCGACGCCTTCAAGAAGGAGCAGGGCTGACATGCGTTTGATAGACCGTTGGTCATCCTTGTACGGAAGGAGAGGTTCATGAGGTACCACAAGACCGCAGAAGGCACGTGGATGCGCTGCCGTGCAATCACACGCCGCGGTCAGGGCGTGACCGATTGCCCCATCGGCGGTGACGGACACGTCTCCGGTCGTGCGGGGATCGCCGCTCGCGGCGGCGGCGTCGAGGCACGATGGGAGAACGGTGACCACGTACACGCGAAAGTGAGCTCTATGGGCGAGGACGGGACGTTCACCGTCACATCGCCGAAGGGCTTCCGGAAGGTGTACACCGCCGTAGGACGACTGCTCACCCTTCGGGAGCGGGCGAAAGCCACTCTCCGGTCCGAGTGACCCAGACTCGGGAGGGTCGATCACCTGACCCTGTTTGCAAACGACCTCAACGCGGTCGATCCTCCGCACATCTATAGCTGCGTTCTCACGCGGCAACACCCCAGATCCGTATAACTCATCGGATCTGGGGTTTGTGCTGAAACCACCCCGCTAGCTGCGCTTAGCACCCCTCTACTCCCGCGGACTAGTGCGGGACTTTTCGGCGGTGAGCATAGCGCTGTTTTGAGCTATCGACGGAAGGCGCAGAGGTGCGCGCTAGCTCGGCTCGAAAACTCTCCCAAACTTTTTTGCTGGCGGGGTTGTGGACTACTAGTCGCCTGTCAAAGTTGGCCCCATGACGAACACCGCTTCTTCCACCAAGGACACCGCCGCCGCCGTTGACGCCACCGAGGTTCGCCGCCTCGTCGCGATGGTGCGACACGAACTCTCGGAGACCCTGGCCGACGCCCGGCGTGCGAAGCCGTTCTACGCCGCAACCCAGGACGAGGCCGCCGCCAAGGCCAAGGCCGCATCGAAGGCGCTCAACGAGTTCGCCTCGACCCTCAACAAGATCAAGGTTCAGGGCTGACTCCATCGATCATCCAACGAAGGCCCCGGTTTACACCGGGGCCTTCCTCATGAGAGGACACCATGCCGACTTTCGACGCCACAGAGGCGCACAAGCGCGTGAAGCCGGAAATGATGGAGGCTTTCAAGCAGGCCCTTGCAGACGCAGACCGTGAAGGGCAGGAGGTGTACTCCGTCATCGTTGTGAACGGCGTACCGCTCATGTACTCAGTGCGCGACCGGGCCTGAACGAGCAAAGCCCCGCCTCCGCATGCTACGTGCGGGGGCGATGCTTTCAGACTGGGCGAGAATCACGCAGGCCACGTGCTCGCCGCTCGTGCGTGGTGAGCCTTCGCTCTACGGTTGGGAAGCGTGCGGCTTCCCGTTCAGTCGACACCCATTCCTCCACCTCGCGCAGCTCGGTGTAGTACGAGTCTCCATCGGTCGCGGATATGTGCTCGGTGTAGAGGCTCCATCGTTGCTCGTAGAGACCGTCTATCTCTTCGTCCTCGCCGTAGCGGTAGACCTCACCCTTGTGCGCGTCCACAAAGTCCTGGTGCAGGCGGCGCAACGCTTCGCTGATCCGCCGCCAATCCTTTGACCGTTCGGCGTCTCTTCAGGTGGTCTTCGGCGCGCCCTTCTTGGCCTTCTTGTCCGCGGCTTCCGATGCGGCCTTCTGCGCGCGTCGGTCAATCTCGTCTCGAACCTCGGTGGGTGATACCTCTCCGGCCCACGACTGCAAGGTCGAGTAGCCCACCCCCAGCACCTCTCGAACGGCGGCGATCAGGTCCAGCTTGGTCTTGCTGTCCCCGACGGTGTGCACCTCATCCCGTGCCTCTTTGAGCGGCACCGACAGGGTTTCAACGATGACCGCACGGCGTGCTGCCGACGTCGAGTCCACGCGCCGCTTGCTGGTCTTCAGGTACTCGGTCATCGCGGCAATGCCCTCAACGCCGGACACTGCGTCACTCTGAGCCTCCTCGCTCCACGTGTCGAGCCATGCTTGCTGCACCTTCTCCGGCAGCTTGTCGAAGTCTTTGATGGACTCCTTGCGAGCCGTGAGGTGATCCCCGGTAGGCAGATCGAAGTAGGTGACGCCGCTGGCGTCGGTGAGGCGTACTGCGGGCATCGGAAGTCCCCCTTGAATCAGTGAATCTGTACAGTCATGGTAGGGGCATGAGCATCTCTCGTTGGCCCGTTCCGCGACACCCTTCCGAGGGCCGACCGTCAGGAGGGCACTGTGGGCAAGCCAAAACCACCAAGCCGAGGTGAGCTCGATCCGCCACCGGAGGGCGGCTACCCAAGCGCCGCGGATCTTCCGGCCTTCCGGAAGATGAAACAGGAAGCCGCCGGACTCCGTTTCCTCGTCGCCTTTCGACCGTCAATGCGGAAAGAACTAAAGCGCCTCGAGAAGCAACTCGCACACCTCACCGACTCGATTGACCGCTTCTACGAGCTGCTCGCTGATCGACACTGGGTTTTCCACGGGTCGCTGAACCTCGACCGCTTAACAGAGGCTTTGACCGCTGGCCAGGCCGATCAGCTTCAGCTTGCCGTAATAGATCAATACGCCGATCCAGAGAAGATGAAGTTCGATCTGCTGCGCGCAAAAGCAGTGCCTGAACTTCGTCGCTACTCGACATTGATCGATCTCGCGTTCGATGACTACCTCAACGCTCGCTTCTACTCGACAACTCTCACCCTGCTTCCAATACTTGACCAGTTTGCGTCGGCGGTCAGCGATGATCGGCGTGGTCTACACTCTCTCGAAGAGCAGAAACTGATCGTCTCGAACTCACTTGTCGCTCATCACAAGGGGCTTGGTGCGACGCAAAAGTCCTTCACGAAGAGCTTCAACACTGTGAGTGATGAGCCTTTGCACGAGCTGCACCGCAACGGCATTCTTCACGGAAACTTCACAAACTTCAACAACATCATCGTTGCCTCGAAGGCATGGAACCGGCTGTTTGCGCTGCTCGATTGGCGAGAGTCACTGATCGAAGCGGCTCGACTACCGGAAAAACAGGTCAAGCTCACGGATGCTCTTTCCCAGCTGGCGGAGACTCGAGCGCGCACCAAGGTCATCGAAGCCTGGCAACCGCGCCCCGCGCGGTCGGTGTCGGAGCACGGTCAATCGGCAGTAGAGGAAGAGCCGGTCACGCAGGCGACAGTGGCCTTGCTCGAGGCATGGAAGGCGAAGAACTACGGCGCACTCGTTGCCTACCTCTCGGAGTCCTCGAAAGGGAAGACCAAAGGCGCGCATATTGGAGAGGTGCGCAAGCGCTTCGCCGAATCTACGCTAGATCATTTCGAGCTCGTCAGCGTCGAGATGCGCGGCGCGGCTGCTGGGCACGTCGTTGCGGACCTCACGGTTGATGGCGTTACGCAGCGCTCCGAGTTCCGAATGCTCTACACAGATGAACTCGGCCATGTGTATCCGGAAGGAGACCCGAAGGGGACATGGCGGAGCATCGCTACTGGTCCGGCTGCGATTGTCGGGAGGACTTGGCCCGCCAAGGAATAGCAAGCTGCTGGCACGACTACCTGACAGCTATTGAGAGCCGAGGACGGTGTGAGTTAGCTCTCCATTTTGCCCTTGCCCCCCACGAAAGCAACGGCCGCTAGGGCAACAACTCCGACGGTCGCCCCGACCACCGACAGGGTCTTGACGATGAATTGCTTGTTACGCTCGTCCTTCGCATCCACCTGATGTGCGGCGTCGAGAATCCGCTCGTAGAGGTCGCGCCGTTCCTCACTTGACAGGTTGTCACGGTCAAGCTCCTTGATGTAAGCATCCTGCGCCATCGTAAACGCTCGTTGAGCGCGCTTCTGACTCTTGTCGTTGGACTTGAAGGTGGTTGCAAGTTGCTCGTTGACCGCCCGGAGGGTTTCGGTCGCGAGCAGCTTGAAGTCAGGGAACTGCTCCGCGATCTTTAGGGCCACCTCGGTGTTCATTTCCGGCATCATCGCGACAAGCTTCATGACACCATCCCGCGAGAGATTGCGCCACGAGTCGATCCCAAGGGCCTGCTTTACGCCGTCTTCGCTCTGCTCCACCACTACTACTCCCTCGCCGAACCACGCTCTGCCGTTGCCGTTCCGGAGCGATCTTCAGTCATCATCTCAGACTGGTCAGGCTCCGGCCCGAGGCATGACACGTCAGTCGGATCGGCTGGTTCGGTGAACAGCTGCCAGAGTCGGTCCACCATCGCCGGATCGCTTTCCGCGGTGAGTGTCATCCCTTGCCACTCCTCCGCCGTCAATCTCGGCACCTCGGGGTGCGGTTGCTTCCACACGATGTCCACGCGCCGCTCTAGGGCACCGGGTGCTCGCGACGGCGCGCCTTTCTCGGCCTTCGCGATCAGCACCGCCTCCACCTCCGACCGGATCGCGTTCTGTTTCTCCTCGAAAGACGCTTGTGTGCTGTTCAGGGCGGCGCTCGTCGTCCACGCATGCTCTACACGGTTCGCAGGAGCGAGCACCGTCTGAGCGTAGAAGGCGTCTCGTTCCCTGGTGAGGTGGCTCTGCTTCTCTTCAAGCTTCTGCACCTGAGGGAAGACGACCGCCCCGCTCAGTTCGCCCCTGCTGTATGTCTCCATCAGCTCATCGATACGACCGACAACGCTGGCAAGTTCGTCCTCGCCGCTCCACACAGCCTGCTTGGGCTGCACGTCAATCGCACCACGGTACGCGCGTGCCGTCACGTACTCGAACACCTCCGTCGTGACGTACGCCTCCAGGCGCTTCGCGTTGATGGCCAGGTGTGTCGCGGCCTTCCCGCTGTTGCAGGAGTAACTGCTTCTCTCCACCGGATCGACGAGTTGTCCGTAGAGCTTTCCGCCGCAGACGCCGCAGCGAACCAGCGTCGAGAGCAGCCACTTGCCCTCTTTGACTCCGCGCCGTGTTCGACGCTCAAGCATGGCGAGACCGGCACTGCGCTCTTCGAGGGTGATGATCGGCTCCCAGTTACCCATCACCAATGCGCCGCTGTCGTCGTACAGAGGCTCGTGGTTCAAACTGCGCACGCCCGCGGTCTTCCAGCCGAAGAGAGTGCGTTTCACCGGCGTCCACCCCCATGACGACTTGCCGTCAGTAGTGAGTACGCCGTCCCGCTCCCACTGGCGGCGAATCGATGTGATCGATGCGCCAGCGATGATCGACCGCACCGCCTCACGGATCGCCTCCGCTTCGGCCGGCCGATGTGTCTTCCCATCGTGCTCGAAGCCGAACGCGCGGCGGTGCTGTAGCCCCGGTTCGCCGTTCAACGCCTTTTGCAGATTCGCTCGCTTCGTGCGCTCCGAGATGCGCTCGGCCTCGGCCGCATCCCACGCTGCGATGGTGAGCGCTACCGCTCGTCCGTCCGCCGTCGCCAGGTTGTGCTCGCCGGAGACCACCGTCCGAATCTCAACACCGTTGCTCTTGTAGAGCTCGATGAGTTCTAGGTACTCCCGGACGCGTCGAGTCAGGCGGCTGTTCGAGTAGGCGAGGATGTACTCGAACTCGCCAGCACGCGCTTGATCGAGCATGGCCGCGTACTGCTTACGCACCTTGTGCTTCGCCGTCTTGTCACTCGCACCGACATCGTTCTCCGGGTAGAACGCGACCACCTCGAAGCCGAGACGCTTAGCGAGGTCACGACAGTCCTTCTCCTGGCGCGCGATACCGAGGCCTTCACCTTCGCGGTCGTCGCTGATCCGCACGTAGATCGCGGCACGTCCTTGTGTCATGGACACCCTTCCTCGAGGGTTCGATCCTGACACATACTTTGACGACAACGCGCCAGGCCGTGGTCGCGTTCGTGATCCTGACCGCCGAGGCCGCTGCCGACGTCGACCGGACCTCCGCGTCGACCGAACTCCGCAACTGGGTCGGCAAGCGGATCGGCGCGATCGCGAAGCCGCGACAGGTCGTCATCGTCCCCGAGCTGCCGAAGACGCGGTCCGGCAAGATCATGCGGCGGCTCCTCCGCGACGCGGCCGAGGGCCGCCGCATCGGCGACACGACGACGCTGTCCGACCCGACGATCATGGCGACCATCGCGGAACTGATGTGACGCGGTGAACGTGCGGAGAGCCTCCAGGCCGGTCGGTCTGGAGGCTCTCCTGCTGTCCGCGGACGGGTCACGTCCGCCGGTGGTTCAGTCCGTCAACTCGACGATCAGCTCCACCTCGACGGGGGCGTCGAGCGGGAGCACCGCGACGCCGACGGCACTGCGGGCGTGGACGCCCGCTTCGCCGAAGACGTCGCCGACGAGCTGCGACGCGCCGTTGGCGACCCCGGGCTGGCCGGTGAAGGACGGGTCCGAGGCGACGAACACCGTCACCTTGACGACCTTCGCCACCCGGTCGAGCGACCCGGCGACGCTCTGCACGGCGGCGAGGCCGTTCAGTGCGGCCTGACGCGCCTGCGCGGTCGCGGTCTCGGCGTCGACCTCGGCGCCGACCTTGCCGGTGACCGGCAGTGCGCCGTCCACGAAGGGCAGCTGCCCCGCGGTGAAGACGTGGCTGCCGGAGACGACGGCCGGGACGTACGCGGCGACCGGCGCCGCGACGGCCGGGATCCTGAGGCCGAGCTCGCGCAGGCGGTCCTCGATGCTCACGCGTCGGCCTTCGGACGCTTCAGGTAGGCGACCAGGCCGCCCTCGGGGCCGGTGACGACCTGGACCAGCTCCCAGCCCTCGTCACCGAAGTTGTTGAGGATGGCGGTGGTGTTGTGGATGATCAACGGAGTCGTGAGGTATTCCCAGCGGCGCATGCGGTTCCTTGCCAGCCTTTCAGTCCGAGGTGTCGTTTAGGCTGCATCCTATGTCTGCCCAGAAGACGTCTGCCCGTCGGACCAAGCCCGTCTCCGCAGTCGGCGCCTTCATCGGTTTCGTCGGCTTCAGCGCGCTCGCCGGTCTGCTCGTCACGATCGGTGTCACGCCGGCCATCGCGGTCGCCGGTGTCACGACGACCTCGACGATCGGTGTGTTCGAGTCCCTGCCCGAGTACATCGAGCTCGGTGACCTCCCCCAGCGCAACGAGGTCCTGGCGTACCAGGGCGGCAAGCCCGTGCACCTGGCGACGGTCTACGACCAGAACCGCCAGGAACTGAAGTACGACCAGATCAGCGACAACCTCAAGAACGCCGCCATCGACGGCGAGGACAAGCGCTTCTGGGACCACGGTGGTGTCGACATGACGTCGCTCGTCCGTGCCGGCGTGGGCACGGTCGCGGGCGGTGGGCTCGGCGACTCCGGCGGTGGCTCGACCCTGACCATGCAGCTGGTCCGCAACATCAAGATGCAGCAGGCCCTCGAGCTCCCGACCCCGGAAGAGCGCCTGAAGGCCTACAACGAGGCGACGAAGGTCTCGGTCTCCCGCAAGCTCGAGGAGATGAAGCTCGCGATCGGGCTGGCCAAGAAGTACCCGAAGAAGGACATCCTCACCGGGTACCTCAACATCGCCTTCTTCGGTGACCAGACGTACGGCGTGCAGGCCGCGGCGCAGCACTACTACGGCAAGAACGCGACGGACCTGACCCCTGCCGAGGGCGCGTCGATCCTGGCGATCGTGCAGTCCCCGAACACCCGCAACCTGTCGGACCCCAAGTTCTACGACGCCAACGTCGCCCGACGTGACGTCATCCTCAAGTCGATGTACGCGCAGAAGCACATCGACAAGAAGCAGTTCGACGAGGCGATCGCGTCGAAGCCGGCCGACTACGTGCACCTGACCGACCCGACGCAGGGCTGCAAGGCCGCCGCCGGCAACGGTTCGCAGTTCTTCTGTGACTACGCGGTGCAGATCGTCAAGGAGATGTCGCAGCTCGGCGCCACGCAGAAGCAGCGTGACGCAGCCTGGCGCAACGGCGGGTACACGATCCAGACCACGCTGAACCTGGACCTCAACAACGCGCAGAAGGACCTGATCAATCAGTACGCCCCGAACACCGAGGCCCGCTTCAAGCTCGGTGGTGTGCTCAACTCGGTCGAGGCCGACACCGGTCGTGTCCTGACGATGGTGCAGAACAAGAACTACAACCAGCTCGCCGCATGTGGTTCAGAAGGCGCCGACCCCAACGCGTGCGCTCCGGCCACGGACACCGGGCTCAACCTGAGTGTGGACAAGCAGTACGGCGGCGGTGAGGGCTTCCAGACGGGTTCGACCTTCAAGCCGTTCACGCTGCTGAACTGGCTGCAGAACGGCCACGGACTGCAGGAGATCGTGAACGGCACACCGCGCACCTTCTCGAGCTTCACGCAGTGCAAGACCCCGATCTCCGCTGCGTACCCGGTGCGGAACGACGCGCCTGGTGAGGGCGGGAACATGACGGTCGAGAACGCCACCTACCGCTCGATCAACAACTCCTACGTCCAGATGGCCCAGAAGCTCGACTTCTGCGACATCCGCGACACGGCTGAGAGCCTCGGCGTGCACCTGGCACAGCCCCGCGCCACCTCGACCGAGTACGCGGACGACATGTCGAAGAAGACGACCACCGACGTCCGTACCAACCCGTCGTTCGTCCTCGGCACCAACTACATCGCGCCCCTGACGATGGCGGCGGCGTACGCCGGCATCGCGAACAAGGGCACGTTCTGCCGACCGATCGCGATCGACAACATCACCAACGCGGACGGCAAGTCGCTCGGTGGTCAGCCGAAGGAGTGCACGCAGGCCGTCGACCCGGAGGTCACGGCGACCGCCATCTACGCGCTGAAGAAGGTCCTGACCATCGGGACCGCGGTCAATGGCCGGACGCCGGACGGGATGGACGAGTTCGCCAAGACCGGTACCACTGACGACGCGGACCAGCTCTGGCTCGTCGGCGCCACCACGAAGGTCGCGACGGCTGCGTGGCTCGGGAACATCGAGGGCAAGCAGAGCCTCCGGGCTGTCTACGGTCCGAACGGCCAGTACGCCAGCTCCCGCACGGCGCTCTGGCGGCAGGCGCAGACCGTCGCGAACACCCAGTACCCGGGCGGCCAGTTCGAGACTCCGTCCGCAGCGGCGATCCGCGGCAACAGCATCACGGTCCCGAACGTCGCCGGTCAGAGCCCTGACGCGGCTCGTGCAACGCTCGCGAGCGCCGGTCTGACGTACGTCGACGGCGGCGTCCAGTCCGGCGGCGGGACCGCGGGGACGGTCTCGTCGACCAGCCCCGCCGCGGGGCTGCAGCTCTCGAAGGGCTCGAGCGTCACGGTGTACACCACCGACGGCTCGCAGGCGTCGATCCCCGACGTCGGCGGCAAGAAGGTCGACGACGCGAAGTCGACGCTGTCCGGTGCCGGGTTCACCAACGTGGCGATCGCCGGCGACTACGAACGCGGCAACGGGAAGAACGAGTGCACCGTCGCCGCCGTGGACCCGGGTGCCGGGACGGCCACCGCCAAGAGCACCGGGGTGACCCTGAAGCTGTTCGGCGACAAGGACGGCAAGGCGCCGAAGGACTGCCGATGACCCGCGGCCGCGGTGCCCTCGGCGTCCTCGCCGCGGGCGCCGCGGTCGGTGTCGCCTCGGCCGCCTGGGGCTCGCTCGTCGAACGCCGGCGCTTCGGCATCCGCTGGGAGACGGTCCCCGTCCTGCCCGAGGGCTCCCGCGACGTGACGGTGCTGCACCTCTCCGACATCCACATGGCCCCGTGGCAGGCCGACAAGCAGCAGTGGATCCGCGACCTCAGCCTGGTCGAGCCCGACTTCATCGTGAACACCGGCGACAACCTCGGCCACGAGACCGCCAACGCCGCCGTCGAGTACGCCCTCGAACCGTTCCGCGGCATCCCGGGGGCGTTCGTGTACGGCTCGAACGACTTCTTCGGCCCCTCGCCCCGCAACCCGGTCAAGTACCTCTCCGGCCCGAGCTCGATGCGTCCCTCCGCGCAACCGGTGAAGCTCGACGTCGATCGGCAGACGGCGTTCTTCGAGTCGCTCGGTTGGCTCGACCTCAACGACCACGCCCGCGCCATCGAGGTCCGCGGCTCCCGGTTCGAGCTCTTCGGTACCTCCGACGCGCACCGCGACTGGGACCGCCTCGACCTGCTGCCGGCGAACGTCGACGAGATGCGGTCCGAGGTCCCCTGGTCCGAGGACGCGTCCGGCCCCTCGCCCGTGTCCATCGGCGTCACCCACGCGCCGTACCGCCGGGTGCTCGACGCGTTCGTCACGCAGGGTGCGGACGTCGTCTTCGCCGGGCACACCCACGGCGGTCAGGTCGCCGTCCCCGGAGTCGGAGCCCTGGTGACGAACTCGGATCTGCCCCGGCGGTACGCCAGTGGCCTGCACCAGTGGCAGAACCGGACGCACTGGTCCTGGCTCAACGTCTCCGCCGGTCTCGGCACCTCGATCTACGCCCCGATCCGGTTCGCGGTGCGTCCCGAGGCCGTCGTCGTCACCCTCACCGCGCGGGGCTGAGGCCGACCCGGCACCCCGCCGGGCGTCCGCGCTGGTGTCCCGTGGCAATCGTGGGGCTGCGTCGACTGCTGCCACCTGCGTGGAAGCGGCTGACGTGCCGGGTCCAGCGACGCCGTGCTGTCGATGCCACGTCGGAGACCGAGCACGTCGGCCGGCAGGTGCCGCGACGGGCAGCAGGCCGCAGGTCGGCCAGGAGGCGCGGCTCAACTCCGCCCCGCCACCGTCGGACCGCGACGCGCCCGGCCGACATCGCGTGGTCGTGAGCACCCCCGAACATCGGATAGACTTCTGGGGTTGCTCCGGGAACGGAGTGATCGCACCGCGGGGTGTGGCGCAGCTTGGTAGCGCGCGTCGTTCGGGACGACGAGGTCGCAGGTTCAAATCCTGTCACCCCGACAGCCACGGCCCTGGTTCCACTCGGAACCAGGGCCGTTCTCTGTATCCGGGATCGCTTCGAGCCGCAGGCAGACCGCCTCGCCGGACCGCAGCAGCAGCCCGCCCGCGTCGCCGAACCGGGCACCGCCACCGTACGGGCAGGGCCACCGCGGCGCCGCGGTCCGTCGCCGCATAACCAGAACCGGTCCGAACCACGGGATCCCGCGGCGCGAACCGGTTCGAGCAGTGCCCATCCACCCGGAACCGGCTCAGGCGCAGCCGACGCCGGGCGCAGCCTGCCCCGGCCGAGCCGGCTCAGGCGCAGCCAGCCCCGGGCGAGCCCGCTCCCCTAGGCCGCGACGCCTGCGCGGACCAGACGGCCCTCGGCGTGCAGTCCGGCGACGACCTCGAGCGCCTGGTGCCGGTACCGCGACTGCGCGGCACCCGGGGCGACGATCACGCCGTCCGCACCGGTGGACTCGACCAGGTCGTTGATCTTCGCCGCGACCTCGTCCCGCGTGCCGTACGCCTGACGCTCCGTGCGTGCGGCGATGAAGCGGCGCTCGAGGTCCGAGAACTGGTACGCGCGGGCCTCGTCCATGGACACCGGCTCGGGCTTGGTGCCCTGACGCATCCGGATGAACGAGATCATGCCCGGAGCGCTCTGCTCCTCGACCACGGCCGGGTCCTCGTCGGTGACGACCTGCACGCCGATCAGGGCGAGCGGCTCGGACCGGAAGCGCGACGGCCGGAACGACTGGTGGTACAGCGCGAGCGCCGCCTCGGTGTTGTCCGAGGCGAAGTGGTGCGCGAAGGCGAAGGCGATGCCGAGGGCGCCGGCGACCTGGGCGCTGTAGCCGGAGGAACCGAGCAGCCAGAAGTCGGGGACGTCGCCGTAGCCGGGGACGGCGCGGATCCGCGAGAGCGGGTTGGACTCCTCCATCCCGGTGAAGAACCCGACGAGGTCGGCGAGCTGCTGCGGGAAGTCGTCGACGTCCAGGCGGTCGGTGCGGCGCAGGGCCATCGCGGTCGCCCCGTCGGTCCCGGGGGCCCGGCCGATGCCGAGGTCGACGCGGTCGCCGTAGAGGGCGCGGAGGGTGCCGAACTGCTCGGCGATGACCAGGGGTGCGTGGTTCGGCAGCATCACACCACCGGATCCGATGCGGATGGTGGAGGTCGCGGCTCCGACGGCGCTGAGCAGGACAGCCGGCGCTGACGAGGTGATGCCGGGCATGCCGTGGTGCTCGGCGACCCAGAACCGTTCGTAGCCGAGCTGCTCGGCCCGCACGGCCATGTCGATCGAGCCCTGCAGGGCTTCGGTGTTCGACTGGCCGTACTCGCGCGTGGCGAGGTCGAGGACGGAAAGGTGCAGGGGTGCGTCGCTCATGTCGGAGCCAACGTGAGCCGCCCCGTGACCATTCCGCGCCTCCCGGCCGGGAAGGTGCGTCAGCGCTCGGCCGCGCCGTCCAGCCGCCCGCCGGACTCGGTGAGGTAGCAGTTGGCGCAGAGTGACTCGTACTCGACGTCGGCGCCGTCGATGGCGACCTGCGACCCGTCGAAGACGAACTGGCCGTGGATCTTCCGCGCGTTGAACACGGCCTTGCGGCCGCAGCGGCAGATCGTCTTGAGTTCTTCGAGGGAGTGCGCGACCTCGAGCAGTCGTCGGCTGCCGGGGAACGCCTCGGTGCGGAAGTCGGTGCGGATGCCGTACGCCAGGACCGGGATCTGGTCGAGGACCGCGATCCGCAGCAGGTCGTCGACCTGCCGCGGGGTGAGGAACTGTGCCTCGTCGACGAGCACGCAGCTGACCGGGCGGACCATGCCGTCCAGGTGCGCGGACTCCGGGTCGGTGGCACCGGCCTCCGCGACGGCGGCGCGGACGTCGACGTCAGGGGGCAGGACCACGTCGACGGTGCGGGTCACGCCCAGCCGAGAGACGATCTCGCGGTCACCCTTCGTGTCGACCGCGGGCTTCGCGAGCAGGACGCGTTGGCCGCGCTCCTCGTAGTTGTAGGCGGCCTGCAGGAGTCCGGTGCTCTTGCCGCTGTTCATCGCGCCGAAGCGGAAGTAGAGCTTCGCCACTACGCGAGGAAGCCGTCCTCCGCCGCACGACGGATCAGGTCGGACTTCTTGGACGCCGGACGACCGACCTTCGCGTACTTCTCGCGGACACGGCGCAGGTAGGTCTTGGCGGTCTCGTACTGCACGTTCATCTGCGCGGCGACCTCGTTGGTGGAGTAGCCGGAGACGTACAGACGGAGTGCTTCTTCTTCGCCGTGGCTGAGCTTCGGTCGCTGGTGGGCGCTCGCGCCGGTGGGCAGCGGCCGCCATTCGCGCTGGGCGGGGGTCTCGCGGGCGACACCCATCACCTCGCGGGCGATGTCCATGACCTCACGCATCGGCAGGGACTTCGACAGGAAGGCGGCGGCGCCGGCGGCGAGCGACCGGTCGCGGGACTCACGGGCGTCGACGCTGGAGAGCACGATGACCTTCGCGCCGGCGGCGCGGCAGGTGCGGACCCGGGCCTCGATCGAGACCGGCTCCTTCAGCTGGAAGTCGAGGAACACCAGGTCGGTCGGGAAGCTGTCGCTGTGGACCATCTCGAGCCAGGTGTGTGCGGTGAGGGCCAGGTCGAAGTCGAAGGCGTTCACCGCGATCCAGCTCGACAGGCTGTCGAGCAGGACCTCGTGGTCGTCGAGGATGGCCAAACGCACCCGGCGCGAACCCGGGGTCGGCATCGACGGGCCGCCCTCCGCGAGCCGGTTCGGGTCAGTGCTGGTCATACGAGAACCTTAATGTCAGTGACGATGGTCGGACGGCGACGTCGGTGTCGGGGAACGTCACGCGGAGGACGGCGAAGTACGGGTCGAACGTACGGTGGATGCCGACGTCGGAGTCGGCGACCACCACGTCGAAGGTCATCGCGACCCGCGGGCTCGCACCGGCCGGTCCCCCAGGTGCTGCAGCCGGGCCGTCCGCCCCGAGTCCGGGCGCGAGCGCGCCGACGGGGGCCACGGTGATGCGGACACCGGCCGGGTCGACGGTGGCGGCACCGAGCAGCGCCCGCACGAAGGTCCGGACGACGGTCCGCTGGTCGGCGTCCATCGTCGCCACCAGGCCGTCGGGGTCGTGGACGGTGACGGCGGCGTCCCCGGACACCCGCACCGCGTACTCGAGCCAGGTCCGGTCCGCCTCGGCGACCATCGCCTGGCGGATGCCGTCGGCGATCGACCGGGCACGTTCTCGGTCGGCGTCGGTGATCGCGGCCCGGGTGCGGAGCTCGGCGAAGAACGGTGCGACGTCGCGCGCCAGGATCGTGGACCGGTCCTGCTGCACGCTCGCGGTGATGCCGTCGCGTTCGGCACGTTCGACGGAGTAGGACCCGGCACGGATCTGCACGCGTTCCGCGAGTCCCGCGAAGGTCCGCGCGAACACGGCAGCCGCGGCGGTCAGGACGAGGGTCGGTGCGGCTGCCAGGAACGCGGCCACGGAGACCGGGACGCCCGCCGGGTACACGGCGGCGACCGTCCCGGCGGTCACGGCGTTCACGACCGCCAGCACGACCCCGCCCACGACGAGGTCCGTCCACGGTCGGTACGGTGCGACCGAGACGATGCCGACGGCGCAGAGCAGCACCATGAAGTCGTTGACGAGGGACCGGTCCGGCCCCCACTGCGCCGCCGCACTCGTGACCGCCGCGGCCGCGAGCAGGGCGACGTGGGCGACGTACGCCCAGCGTGGGAAGGGCGCACGGAACGGACTGGAGGCGGTGATCACCACCACCGCAGAGGCCGCCAGCAGCAGGACGGTCAGGGCGCTCACCGTCGGGGTGCCGACGACGTCGCGGTCGAACAGGGACACCAGTGTGGCCCAGACCACCCCGCCGGCGCCGATCACGGCCGCCAGGGGACGGGACCCCATCGCGCCGAGCGGGTCGTACTGCTGCGCGGTCCGTCGAGCATCCGTGCGCCCGCGCACCGGGCGGCCAGCGGTCACGAGGCGCGCTCCACGTCGTCGTCGCCGGCGAGGTGCACGACCGGTGCGGGCCCGATCGCCGCCGTGTACGGGACGCTCATCATGACGCTCGTACCGGAGCCGGGCGACGACCACACCTGGACGTCACCGCCGACCCGGCCGATGCGTTCGCGGACCGAGTTCCGGAGGCCCATCCGGTCGGCGCCGGTCGCCTGCTCGTCGAACCCGCGCCCGTCGTCGACGACCATCACCGTGCAGGCGACGCCGTCGTCGAACACGCTGACCTCGGCGGTGTCCGTGCCGGCGTGCTTCGTGACGTTCGCCAGGCACTGGCCGACGGCCCGGACGAGCGCCGTCATCGCGTGCGGGTCCAGGCGGCCGACCGACGACGGATCCCCCGTCACGGTGACCTGGAGGCCCGTGGCACGCTGCTCGTCGAGCATGCGTTCGAAGGCGGCGACCGCCCCGGACGCGGTGTCCGCCGGGTCGGCACCGTCCGGCACGACGGGGTCACCGGCGAGCCAGGCGCGGCCGGTGAGCATCGCGACGTCGGACTCCATCGTGCGGGCGAGGTGCTCGTCCATCGGCCCGGCCGGCGCGAGGGCGATGGCGTTGAGGTGGTTGAGGACGGTGTCGTGCAGGATCGCCGCCGCTTCGGCCTCGATGCCGGCCCGGTACGCGGTCACGTGCTCTTCACGGGCCGATCGCAGCAGTTCGGGCTGGACGCGTTCCGACCGCGGCGTCGACCGGCTCACCGCGACGACGAGCGCGATCACGAAGCCGAGCGTCACCCAGGCGAGGACGAGGGGGTGGTCCGGGCCGCCGGACTGCACCGCTGCGACAGCGGTCACGACCCGTCCGACGACGAACCCGGACGCCGACCAGAGGGCGACCCGGACCGTGCCGCTGCCGGAGCCGCCGACGAGGACGAGCGGCACCACGACCAGGGACAGCAGGTACGAGGTCACCCAGGGGACGTCGGCGAGCTCGCGCTGCACGACGGTGGCGAACCACCACGCGCAGATCCCCCCGACCACGAGGAACGCGACCCCGGACCGCCAGGTCCCGACGTGGGTGTGCACCGCGATCATCACGAGCATCGGCACGACGGCCAGGACCGCGCCGAGGACGTGGTCGTTCGGGGCATCGAGACGGTAGAGCAGCAGCAGGACCGCGGCGGCGACGAGGGACCCGATCGCCGCGGCGTGGAAGGCGCGCACGGTCGACCACGCGTTCACCCGGGGGGCGAGATGCGTGGGGATGCCGAGCACCGGGGTGGTCCTTCCGTGCGGTCGATGGGTCACGGAACACTCGACCAGCGAGTGCTCTCCGCCGCCGACCGGTTGGGAGGTCGTTCGGCTGCGGGCGCGCCACGTTCGATCCAACCACGATGCACGTCGTGGTGTACCCCGATCAGATCCTCCGGCGGCAGACCGGACCATGCTAGCTGCGGCCACCGACCGTCTGCTGTCCCCCGGACTGCTGCGCGTGGCCCCTCGTGACCCCTCGACGACTCAGAACAGCCGCGGCCCGCCGGACCCCGCCGAAGGCGACGCTGCGCCCGATGCGGGCGCAGACGTGCTGACCGGCACCCGGGCAGCCGTCGTCCGCTGCCCGCCCGTCGGTGGCTGCCCGTTCGTCGGGCGCTGCCCGTCCGTCGGCCACTGCCCCTTCGTCGGCCGGTACTCCGCCCGGTGGGCGTACCCGGGGTCGGCGCGCTTCAGCGGCGACTGGTCGGACGTTCGGGGGACGGCGTCGTCCGAGAAGCCCATCGACCCGGTGGCCGGGTCGACCTGGCCGAGCGACAGCCCGTGCTCGCGGAGGATCGGCCGGACCCGCTCCGCCAGCCAGCGCCGGTAGTCCTTCGGCGCGTAGGTGTTGTCGAGGTACATCGACCGGTAGCGCCCGACCAGGTCCGGGTGAGTGCGGCCGAGCCACTCGTACCACCACGGCTTGATGCCCGGCTTGAGGTGCAGCGCCGAGTACATCAGGCTCGTGGCGCCGGATGCCGCCGCACGACCGACGGCGTCCTGCAGGTGCGCGCGCGTGTCGGTGATGTACGGCAGGACCGGCATGAGGAAGACCGAGCAGTCGAGCCCGGCGTCACGGACGGCCCGCACCGTCGCCAACCGGGCCGAGGTCGTCGGCGTCCCCGGCTCGACCGACTGCTGCAGGTCGTCGTCGTACACCGCGATCGACATGGCGATGTCCACCGGCACGGACTTCGCCGCCTCGGCCAGCAGCGGGATGTCCCGCCGCAGCAGGCTGCCCTTGGTGAGGATGCTGAACGGCGTCCCCGACTCCGCCAACGCCCGGATGATGCCGGGCATCAGCCGGTAGCGCCCCTCGGCCCGCTGGTACGGGTCGGTGTTCGTGCCGAGGGCGACCGGGTGCCGGTCCCAGCTCGGCTTCGCGAGTTCCCGCGTCAGGACGTCCGCCACGTTCGTCTTCACGACGATCTGCTGGTCGAAGTCGGCGCCGCCGTCGAACTCCAGGTAGGTGTGCGTCGGCCGGGCGAAGCAGTAGACGCACGCGTGACTGCACCCGCGGTACGGGTTGATCGTCATCCCCCACGTGCCGCCGTCCGCTCCCCCGACCTTGTTCAGCGCCGACTTCGCCAGGACCTCGTGGAACGTGACGCCGGCGAACTCGGGCGTCGTCACACTCCGGACGAACCCGCTGTTCGACTCGAGCCCGGGGAGCATGTCGCTCCGCTCGGCCGTGATCGCCTGTCCGTCCCACCGCATGCCCCCATTCGAACACACGTTCGAACGAGACGCAAGACGGTGGGGTTCAGCGGTGCAGTCCGAGCACCGCCGCAGTGCGCTCGAGCGTGGCGTCCGCCAGCGCGGCGTCGTCGCCGAGGTCCTGCCCGTAGGTCGGGACCATCTCGTGGACGGCGCCCTGCCAGCCGTCCCACCGGTCCGGGAAGCACTTGCGGAGCATGCTCAGCATGATCGGGACCGCCGTCGACGCGCCCGGTGAGGCACCGAGCAACCCGGCGATCGACCCGTCCGCGGACGTGATGACCTCGGTGCCGAACTGCAGGACGCCGCCCTTGTCCTTGTCCGGCTTGATCACCTGGACGCGCTGCCCGGCCGTGATCCGGTGCCAGTCCTCCGGCTCGGCAGCGGGCATGAAGTCACGGAGGGCGTCGAACTTGGCCTGCTTCGACGCCAGGAGCTGCCCGACCAGGTACCGCACCAGGTCGAAGTTCGAGAACGCGACGCTGAGCATGGGCCGCAGGTTGTGCGGACGGATCGAGGCGAACAGGTCGAGGACCGAGCCCTGCTTGAGGAACTTCGGGCTGAACCCGGCGTACGGGCCGAACATCAGCGAGGCGCTGCCGTCCACGATGCGGGTGTCCAGGTGCGGCACGGACATCGGCGGAGCACCGACGCTCGCCTTGCCGTAGACCTTCGCTGAGTGCTTCTGCACCACCTCGGGGTCGTCGGTGCGGAGGAACTCGCCGGACACCGGGAAGCCGCCGTAGCCGCGGATCTCGGGGATGCCGGACTTCTGCAGCAGCTGCAGGGCGCCACCACCCGCGCCGACGAAGACGAAGTTCGCCGCGATGCGCTGCTTGGTGCGACCGACCTCGTTGCGGACGTCGAGCACCCACCCGTCGGACACCTTCGAGCGGACGATCTTGGTCACGCGGTGCGACGGCTCGAACTCGAGTCCGTCGATCTCGAGCTGGTCGAACAGCTGCCGCGTGAGCGACCCGAAGTCGACGTCCGACCCGGCGGCGGAGTACGTCGCCGCGATCGGCTGGTCCTTCTTGCGACCGGGGATGAGCGCCGGTGCCCACTTGCGGATCTGCTCGGCGTCCTCGCTGTACTCGAGGCCGGCGAAGAGCGGGTGGTCCTTCATGGCGTCGTAGCGGGCACGCATGTAGGCGACGTTGTCCGCGCCCCACACGAACGAGATGTGCGGGGTCGGGTTGATGAAGCTCGTCGGGTCGGGCAGGGTGCCGTCCTCGACCAGGTGCGACCAGAACTGGCGCGAGACCTGGAACTGCTCGTTGACCGTCACGGCCTTCGCGATCTCGACGCGACCGTCCGGCAGCTCCGGCGTGTAGTTCAGCTCGCAGAGCGCCGAGTGGCCGGTCCCGGCGTTGTTCCACGGGTTCGACGACTCCTGCGCAGCCGAGCCGAGCCGCTCGTACACGCGGATCTTCCAGTCCGGCTCGAGCCGGTGGATGATCGCGGCGAGCGTGGCGCTCATGATCCCTCCTCCGACGAGGACGACATCGATGGGGTCCACCTGCTTCACTGCCACCCGTCGAGCCTACCTCCGACCGCTGACCACCGGCCCGGCGTGCCGACAGACGGACGGGAGGCGCGTCACCAGCTGGTGACGCGCCTCCCGTCCGGGCGGCCAGCCGTCGGTCAGACGCGGACCGCGCGACGCGCGATGACGACCTCGGCGATCTGCACGGCGTTCAGCGCCGCGCCCTTCCGCAGGTTGTCGTTGCTGACGAAGAGCGCGAGACCGTGTCCGGCGGGTGCCGACTGGTCGGCGCGGATGCGACCGACGAAGGTCGGGTCCTGCCCGGCCGCCTGCAGCGGGGTCGGCACGTCGGAGAGTTCGACGCCCGGGGCGGACGCGAGCACCTCGGTCGCGCGCTCCGGCGAGAGCGGACGCGCGAACTCGGCGTGCACCGAGATCGAGTGACCGGTGAAGACGGGCACGCGGACACAGGTACCGGCGACGAGCAGGTCCGGCAGGTCGAGGATCTTCCGGCTCTCGTTGCGGAGCTTCTGCTCCTCGTCGGTCTCGCCCGAGCCGTCCTCGACGATGCTGCCGGCGAGCGGGACGACGTCGAACGCGATCGGGCGGACGTACTTGACCGGCTCCGGGAACGTCACGGCCGAGCCGTCGTGGGTGAGCGCTGCGGTGTCCTGCTCGAGTGCGGCGCGCGCCTGCCCGAGGAGTTCCTCGACCCCCGCCAGGCCGCTGCCGGAGACCGCCTGGTAGGTCGTCGCGACCAGGCGACGCAGGCCGGACTCGGTGTCGAGCGCCTTGAGGACCGGCATGATCGCCATCGTCGTGCAGTTCGGGTTCGCGATGATGCCCTTCTCGGCGGCGTCGATCGCGTCCGGGTTCACCTCGCTGACCACGAGCGGGACCTGGGGGTCGAGTCGCCAGGCGCTCGAGTTGTCGATGACCAGAGCACCGGCCGCGGCGAAACGGGGTGCCAACGTGCGGGACGCCGTCGCACCGGCCGAGAAGAGCGCGATGTCGATGCCGGACGGGTCGGCGGTCTCGGAGTCCTCGACCACGATCTGCTGGCCACGGAACGGCAGCGTCGTCCCCGCGGACCGGGCACTCGCGAAGAAGCGGACGGTGTCGGCCGGGAAGTCGCGCTCCTCGAGCAGGCGGCGCATCACGGCACCGACCTGACCGGTGGCGCCGACGACCGCGACGGTGAGCTGGCTGATGTCGTGCTGCATGGTGCTCCTGCTCGGGTTCAGCGGCCGGTGCCGGCGTAGACGACGGCCTCGTTGTCGGCGTCGAGGCCGAACGCCTCGTGCACGACGCGCATGGCCTCGTTCAGGGTGTCGGCGCGGGTGACGACCGAGATGCGGATCTCCGACGTCGAGATCATCTCGATGTTGATCGAGGCGTCGTGGAGCGCGCGGAACAGTTGCGCGGAGACGCCGGCGTTCGTGCGCATGCCGGCGCCGACCAGGGCGAGCTTGCCGATCTGGTCGTCGTACTGGATGCCCTCGTAGCCGATGTCCGACTTCGAGACCTCGAGCGCCGTCAGCACGCTCTGGCCCTGGTCCTTCGGCAGCGTGAAGGAGATGTCGGTCCGGCCGGTCGAGGCCGCCGAGACGTTCTGCACGATCATGTCGATGTTCGCGCCGGCGCGGGCCACGATCGTGAAGATCTCGGCCGCCTTCCCGGGCTGGTCGGGCACACCGACGACGGTGATCTTGCCCTCGGAGAGGTCGCCGGCGATGCCGGTGATGATCGGTTCTTCCACGGTTTCCCCCTCGGCAGGGTTGTAGACGATGGTGCCCTCGACGTTGCTGAACGAGGAACGGACGTGCAGGGTGACACCGTGCCGGCGGGCGTACTCGACGGCACGGATGTAGAGGACCTTCGCACCGGAGGCTGCGAGCTCGAGCATCTCCTCGGTCGTGACCCGGTCGATCTTGCGGGCCTTCGGCACGATGCGGGGGTCGGCGGTGAAGATACCGTCGACGTCGGTGTAGATCTCGCAGACGTCGGCGTCGAGCGCGGCGGCCAGGGCGACGGCGGTCGTGTCGGAGCCACCGCGGCCGAGGGTGGTGATCTCCCCCGTGGTGCGGTTGAAGCCCTGGAAGCCGGCGACGATGGCGACGTGCCCGGCGTCGAGCGCCTCCCGCACGCGCTTCGGGGTGACGTCGACGATGCGGGCCTTGCCGTGCTGGGCGTCGGTGAGCATGCCCGCCTGGCTGCCCGTGTAGGACGAGGCTTCGACGCCGAGGCTCTTGATCGCCATCGCGAGGAGCGCCATCGAGATCCGCTCGCCCGCGGTGAGGAGCATGTCGAGCTCGCGGCCGGCCGGGATCGGCGTGACCTCGTGCGCCAGGTCGACGAGTTCGTCGGTGGTGTCCCCCATCGCGGACACCGCCACGACGACGTCGTTGCCGGCCTTCTTCGTCTGCACGATGCGCTTCGCGACGCGCTTGATGCTCTCGGCATCCGCGACGGACGAACCACCGAACTTCTGCACGATCAAGGCCACGGGCACGCACTCCTGGGGACGGTTCTCCGCGACGTCACGCGGCTCGACAATCGTAGACGGTGTTCCACGGATGTTGCGTCCGAGCGGGTCGGCACGCAACGATCCCGCGTGGCTCGAGGGCCCCGCGGAACCGGGCCGGTCAGCCGCCGACGACCCGACGGCCCTCGAAGGCACGGCCGAGGGTGACCTCGTCCGCGTACTCCAGGTCGCCGCCGACGGGCAGCCCCGAGGCCAGGCGGGTCGTCCGGATGCCCATCGGGACGAGCAACCGGCTGAGGTAGGTCGCGGTCGCCTCGCCCTCGAGGTTCGGGTCCGTGGCGATGATGACCTCGTCCACCGTGCCGTCGGCGAGGCGGACCATGAGCTGCTGGATCCGCAGGTCGTCCGGTCCGATGCCGTCGATCGGGCTGATCGCGCCGCCGAGCACGTGGTACAGCCCACGGAACTCGCGGGTGCGCTCGATTGCGGCGACGTCCTTGGCCTCCTCGACCACGCAGATCGTGGCCGGCGAGCGTCGGGGGTCGCGGCAGATGCTGCACTGCACGTTCTCAGTGACGTTGCCGCAGACCTCGCAGAAGCGGACCCGCTCCTTGACGTCCGCCAGGAGCTCCGACAGGCGGGTCGGGTCGAACGACTCGGTCTGCAGGATGTGGAACGCGATGCGCTGCGCCGACTTCGGGCCGATGCCGGGCAGCCGCCCGAACTCGTCGATGAGGTCCTGCACGATGCCGTCGTACATCAGATCGTCCCCTCGTTCAGCGACGTCTCCTCGATGAACTGGGCGCCGAGGATCTCACGCACGACCGCCTCGCCGTACCGCCCGGGCACCGGTGCGCGGCGCACACCGGACCGGGCCGGTGCCTGCTGGGCCTGCTGTGCGGGGGCGCTCGACGGCTGCTGGGCGCTCTGCTGCGCGGCGGCCGGCTGCTGGGTTGCCGTCTGCTGCGCGGCCGGCTGCGACGGGGCGCGGCCCGCCGGGGCGGTCCGACCGTGGCCGGGGTCCGGGAACGGGGCGCCGTCGTCGAACGGCTCGTCGTCCAGCGGGTAGTCGTCCACCGGGATGCCGGCGGCCGGCACGGGAGGCGCGGCGGACCCACCCGGGGCCGCTGCGGTCGCCGACGCCCCACCTCGGGCGCGGTCCTGGCCACCGGGGGTCGTCCCGCTCGCCGGCTGCGGCGGCGTGCTGGCCGCGGCAGGTGCGGCCGGTGCCGTGGGTTCGGCAGGAGCGACGGTCGCGTCCGAGGGCACCGTGCCGAACGGGGCACCCCAGGCGGGGACGACGTCCTCCGGCACGGCGCCGGTGGTCGGGTCCGAGGCGGGGATCGTCGCGACGGCCCACTCGGTGACCGGGCCGGCGTCCTGGGCTGCGGGCTGCTCGGCGGCAGGCCGTTCGGCAGTGGATCGCTCGGCGGACTGCTCCGCCGCGCGCTGCTCGTGTGCGCCCTGCTCGTGTGCGCCCTGCTTCGATGCCGGACGGTCCGCTGTCGGACGGTCAGCTACCGTCGGTGCTGCCGGGGCGCGGTCGGACTGCGGCCGGGCCGTGTCGTCCGACGTCGTGCCGGTCGTCTGGTCGGACGTCCGCTGCGGCGCCTGCGCCTGCCGTGGCTGTCCGGCCTGCGGCGACTCCTGCGCGGGCCGATCGGCCTGCTGTGGCTTCGCGTCGCGCTCGGTCGGGTGGCCGGGTGCCGACTGCGCGGGTGCCGGCTGTGCCGGCGCCTCCTCGGCCCGTGCCGGCTGTGCCGGTTCCGACTGCGCGGGGGCCGGCTGTGCGGGTGCCTGCTTCGCCGGGGCCTGCGCCGGCCGGGCACCGGCAGCGCCCGGTCCACGCGCGACGAACTTCACCCGGAAACCGAGCAGGTCCGTGATCGCGCTGCGCAGGTGCTCGCTGACGCTGGTGTCCGGCCCGCTCATCTCCTTGAACGAGGCCACGTCCTGCTGGCTCGGGAAGGTCAGGGTCAGGACGTCGTCCTTGAGCGCGGTGACCTGCGCCGTCGCCACGACCGCCCACGCGGACCGCTTGGCGCGCTGCACGTGCTCGACGATCTGCGGCCAGGTGTCCCGCATCTGCTGCAGGCCCACCGGTGTGACGGAACGGACCGCGGGCTCGGAGCCGATGACGGTGCCGACGCCGGTCGAGGACGGCGAAGCCTGCCCCTCGGGCTCGGCCTCCGCTGCCGGGGCGGCGGCTTCCGGGTGTCGGGCAGCGGGAGCGTTCGACGGCACCGCCGCGGCCCACGATGCGGCGGCGTCCCGCGCAGCTTCGCCCGGACCCTCGTCGGCGTGCGCAGCCTGGGCCTCCGGGGCAGCAGGTGCGATGGGGGCAGGCGCCTTGCTGACCGGAGCGGCACCCGTCGGGGCGGTCTGGACAGGAGGCGCGGCAGACGTCTCCGGGGTCGCCGCAGCGGTCGGCGGTGCAGCGACCGGTGCCGCAGCAGACGTCGTCCTGGCGGCCGGGGCCGCAGCAGGCATCGTCTCTGCCGGAGCCTGGTGCCCCCCGGCATCGCCGACACCGACTCGGCGCTCGAGGCGCTCGACGCGGGCGAGCGCTCCGCGCTGGGTGTCGTCCGCCTCGGGCACGAGCATCCGGGCGACCATGAGTTCGAGGTGCAGTCGGGGCGAGGTCGCGCCGGTCATCTCGGTGAGCGCACGGTTCGCGATGTCGGCGCCGCGGGACAGCGCGGTGGCACCGAAGACGCCGGCCTGGCGGGACATCGTGTCGAGCTCCTCGGGCGAGACGCCACGGAGGACCGCTCCGGCGCTCTCGTTCGTGGCCGCGACGACGATCAGGTCACGGAGTCGTTCGAGCAGGTCCTCGACGAAACGGCGCGGGTCCTGGCCGGTCTGGACCACGCGGTCGATCGCCGAGAACGCCGACGCCGGGTCGGCCACGGCGAGCGCGTCGACCACGTCGTCGAGCAGGGCGGCGTCGGTGTACCCGAGCAGGGCGACGGCCCGCTCGTAGGCGATCGCGCCGTCTTCGCTGCCGGCCATCAGCTGGTCGAGCAGCGACAGGGTGTCCCGGACCGAACCGCCGCCGGCCCGGACCACGAGCGGCAGCACGCCGGGTGCGACGGAGACGGACTCCTGCGCGCAGAGCTGCTCGATGTACTCGAGCATGGTGGCCGGCGGGACCAGGCGGAACGGGTAGTGGTGGGTCCGCGACCGGATGGTGCCGATGACCTTCTCGGGCTCGGTGGTGGCGAAGATGAACTTGACGTGCTCGGGCGGTTCCTCGACCAGCTTGAGCAGCGCGTTGAAGCCCTGCGGCGTCACCATGTGCGCTTCGTCGAGGATGAAGATCTTGTAGCGGTCGCGGGCCGGGGCGAACACGGCGCGGTCGCGGAGGTCGCGGGCGTCGTCGACACCGTTGTGGCTGGCGGCGTCGATCTCGATCACGTCGAGGGAGCCGCTGCCGCCACGCGCGAGTTCGACACAGCTGGGGCAGACGCCGCACGGGGTGTCGGTCGGGCCCTCGGCACAGTTCAGGCAGCGGGCGAGGATGCGCGCCGAGGTGGTCTTGCCGCAGCCGCGCGGGCCGCTGAACAGGTACGCGTGGTTGACGCGGTTCGTACGGAGTGCGGTGCGGAGCGGGTCCGTCACCTGCGACTGCCCGATCAGCTCGGCGAAGTTCTCGGGCCGGTAACGGCGATACAGGGCGGTGACCACGCGACCAGGGTAGTCGGGACCGCCGACACCTCGACACCGCTCTCCACAGCCAACCGGCGGCACTCGCAACAGAGCGAGAGCACGCCCCGGAAACGAAGAAGACTCCTCACGCACGCAACCCACACAGCCCCGGTGTCGGTCGCGAGCACGCCCCGGAAACGAAGAAGACTCCTCACGCACGCAACCCACACAGCCCCGGTGTCGGTCGCGAGCACGCCCCCGAAACGAAGAAGACTCCTCACGCACCCGCCAGAGCCCGGTTACCCTTGCTGCGTTTCCGCCCTGGGGGAGTTGGCCTGGATGGCGTCACGTGAGGAGCCGCTGAACACTCTACCGGACGGAAGGAGGAGCATCGAACCCATGAAGATCGCCATCGCAGGGGGACACGGCCAGATCGCCCTGGTCCTCGAACGCCTCATCTCCGACGCCGGCCACGACGCCATCGGCATCGTCCGGAACCCCGCGCACGTCTCCGACGTCGAGCAGACGGGTGCGCGAGCACTCGTCGCCGACCTGGAGCAGCTCAGCGAGGAGGAGCTGGCGCTCCGGCTGCGCGGCGTGGACGCGGTGGTGTTCGCTGCGGGTGCTGGGCCGGACAGCGGCGCCGAGCGGAAGCTGTCGGTCGACCGGGACGCCGCCCTGCTGCTCGCCGAGGCGGCGGTGCGTCTCGACATCGACCGCTTCGTGATGATCTCGTCGATGGGTGCCGACGCGTACGACCCGGAGCGCGCGAAGGTGCCCGCGCAGAACGAGGACGACGTGTTCCAGGTGTACCTCCGCGCGAAGGCCGAGGCGGACGCGAACGTGCGGATGCGCCGGTTCCGCTGGACGATCGTCCGTCCAGGGCGCCTGCTCGACACGCCGCCGCAGGGCACGGTGACGGTGGGTCGCACGGTCCCGCGCGGGTCGATCCCCCGCGCGGACGTCGCGGCCGTCGTCCTGCACGCGTTGCTCGACGACTCGGCGGTCGGCAAGCAGTTCGAGGTCACCAGCGGCGACACCCCGATCCCGGCCGCGCTCAACGCGCTCGGTTGACGGACCGGACCAGCTGACGGACGCCAGGCCCACCACCGGTCCGGTGGTGGGCCTCCCGTCCGTCACGGGTCGCGTCGAGCGCGACACCGGCCGGCGGCGCGACGCGGGTCAGAGCGCGACGGCTGCCGACTGCCGAGCGATCTCGAGTTCCTCGTCGGTCGGGATGACGAGGACCGCGACCCGGGAGGCGTCCGTCGAGATGCGGCGGGCCTCCTTGGAGTGCAGCTCGTTGCGGTCCGGGTCGATCTCGATGCCCAGGTGCTCGAGCCCCGCGAGCACGCGACGGCGGAGCAGCGCGTTGTTCTCCCCCACCCCGGCGGTGAACACGACGGCGTCGAGCCCGCCGAGCTGGGCGGTGTAGGCGCCCACGTAGCGGCGGATGCGGTGGCGGTACACGGCGAGCGCCGCCTCCGCCGTTTCGTCACCCTTCGTCGCGGCGTCCTGCACGTCGCGCATGTCGCCGCTGCCGGTGAGGCCGAGGAGCCCCGACTGCTTGTTGAGCATGGTGTCGAGTTCGTCGAAGGACAGCCCGGCCTCGCGGTGCAGGTGGATGAGGACGGCGGGGTCGAGGTCGCCGGAGCGGGTGCCCATCACGAGCCCTTCGAGCGGCGTGAGCCCCATCGACGTCTCGATCGACCTGCCGCCGTCGATGGCGGCGGCCGACGCCCCGTTGCCGAGGTGCAGGACGATCGTCTTGAGCTCCGCGAGCGGCCGGTCGAGGAAGACGGCGGCCTGCTCGGAGACGTACTTGTGGCTCGTGCCGTGCATGCCGTAGCGGCGGATCTGGTACTGCTCGGCGAGGTCTGCCGGGATCGCGTAGGTGTACGCGTGCGGCGGCATCGTCTGGTGGAACGCGGTGTCGAACACGGCGACGTGCGGGACGTCCGAGAAGACCTGCTTCGCGGCCCGGATCCCCTCGAGGTTCGCCGGGTTGTGCAGGGGCGCGAGGCTCGACAGGTCGTCGATCTGCTGCTCGACCTCGTCGGTGACGACGGTGGCCTGGTCGAAGCGGGTCCCGCCGTGCACGACACGGTGCCCGACGACGGCGGGCGGGTGCTCGTCGAAGGACGGCCCGACCTTGCCGAACGCGTCGATCATCGCCTGGAAACCGGCGGCGTGGTCGGGGACCTCGGCACTGTCGTTGGAGGAGGTCTCCCCCGTCACCGCGTTGGTGTGCTTCCACGACCCGCGGGACTCGCCGATGCGTTCGACGAGACCGGACGCGAGTGTGCGCTCGTCGTCGAGTTCGATGAGCTGGTACTTGAACGAACTCGAGCCGGAGTTGACGACGAGGGCTGCACTCACGAGGGGTCGCTTTCTGTTCGGGTGGTCGGCGCTGCCGTGCCGGCCTGGATCGCGGTGATGGCGACGGTGTTGACGATGTCGCTGACGAGGGCGCCGCGGGACAGGTCGTTGATCGGCTTGCGCAACCCCTGCAGGACCGGCCCGATCGCGACCGCACCGGCCGAGCGCTGCACGGCCTTGTACGTGTTGTTGCCGGTGTTGAGGTCCGGGAAGATGAACACGGTGGCCTGCCCGGCGACCGGGGAGCCGGGCATCTTCGTGCTCGCGACCGTCGGGTCGGCGGCGGCGTCGTACTGGATCGGCCCCTCGACGGGCAGGTCGGGGCGACGCTCGCGGACGAAGGCGGTGCCCGCTCGGACCTTGTCGACGTCCGCCCCCGACCCGCTGTCGCCGGTCGAGTAGCTGAGCATCGCGACCCGGGGCTCGATGCCGAACTGGGTGGCCGTCTCGGCGGACGAGATCGCGATGTCGGCGAGCTGCTCGCTGGTCGGGTCCGGGATCACGGCGCAGTCGCCGTAGACCAGCACCCGGTCGGCCAGGGCCATCAGGAACACGCTCGACACGATGGAGGTGTCCGGCCGGGTCTTGATGATCTCGAACGACGGTCGGATGGTGTGTGCCGTGGTGTGCTTCGCGCCGGAGACCATGCCGTCGGCCAGGCCGAGCTGCACCATGAGCGTGCCGAAGTACGACACGTCGGTGACGGTGTCGCGGGCGAGCTCGATGCTCATGCCCTTGTGGGCGCGGAGGGCCGTGTACTCCTCGGCGAACCGTTCCCGCAGTTCCGGGTCGAACGGGGAGAGCAGCTGCGCCGCGTCGAGGTCCAGGCCGAGCTCGGTCGCCCGGGCACGGACGGCGGCCGGGTCACCGAGGATCGTCAGGTCGCACACCTGCCGCTGCAGCAGTGTCGAGGCGGCGCGGAGGATGCGGTCGTCGTCACCCTCGGGCAGGACGATGTGCTTCCGGTGCTCGCGGGCCCGGTCGATGAGCCCGTGCTCGAACATCAGCGGTGTCACCACTCCGGACGGCGTCACCTGGAGTCGGGCGAGCAGGGCCTCGGCGTCCACGTGTCGTTCGAAGAGCGCCAGGGCCAGCTCGGCCTTCCGGGGCGAGTCCGCGGCGAGCCGACCGCGCGTCTGGGTGATCCGGAGCGCGGTGTCGTAGGTGCCGAGGTCGCTCTGCGCGATCGGCAGCGAGCTCGACAGGCCCTCGAGCAGCCGGGCGATCGGCGGCGCCGTCTCGAAGCCGCCGTTGAGGATCACCCCGGCGACGCTCGGGAACGTCTCCGACTCGTTGGCGAGCAGCGTGGCGATGAGGACGTCGTTGCGGTCGCCGGGGACGACGACGATGCCGCCCTCGATGAGCCGCGGGAGGACGTTCTCCATGCTCATGCCGGCGACCACGGTGCCCAGGGCCTCTCGGTCGAGCAGCGCGTCGTCACCGCGGACCAGGGTCGCCCCGGTCGCGGCGAGGAGGGCACGCACGGTCGGGGCGACGAGGACCGCGTCCTCCGGGATCGCCCACACCGGGGCGTCCGGGTGGTGGTCGTGCACCGCGGTGGTGACGCTCGCCACGATCGACTCGAGGGCGTCCGGGTCCGTCCGGTTCACCACGACGCCGAGGAGCTGGGCGTGCTCGGCGCGGAGTTCGCTCGTGGTGACGTCGGCGACCTGCGCCATGTCGTCCGCGGTCCGGGGCGCACGCTCGGCCGAGTCCCGCCCGCCGAGCACCAGGAGCACCGGGGCTCCGAGGTTCGCGGCGACCTTCGCGTTGAAGGAGAGCTCGGTGGGGCTGCCGACGTCGGTGTAGTCGGAGCCGAGGACGACCACGGCGTCGCAGCGCCGCTCGACCTGGCCGAAGCGGGTGATGATCGTCGCGAGGGCCGCGTCCGGGTCGGCGTGCACATCGTCGTAGGTCACCCCCACCGCGTCGTCGTACGGGATCCCGACGGCGGTGTGCTGGAGCAGGAGCTCGAGGACGTAGTCGGGCTCGGCGACCGACCGCGCGACCGGTCGGAAGACGCCGACGCGGCCGACGGTGCGGGCGAGCGTCTCGAGCACGCCGAGTGCGACGGTGCTCTTCCCGGTGTGTCCTTCTGCTGACGTGATGTAGATGCGGGTCGACACCTTCCCCAGGGTAGACCTCGCAGGTGCTTGGACCTCCGGAGCACCCGTGAGGGCCGATGGTCGTGAGCACCCTCGCCGACCTGTACCATGGGGTGTCGTCACCGCGAGGTGGTGGCACGGAGGATTCGCCTAGTGGCCTATGGCGCACGCTTGGAAAGCGTGTTGGGTGCAAGCCCTCGGGGGTTCGAATCCCCCATCCTCCGCAGATCGAGACGGAACCCCCGCAGCGCACGCTGCGGGGGTTCCGTCGTTCCGGGCTGTGTCCCACCTGTTCCCTGGTGGGCCTGGTGGGCCTGTCCGGCCCGTCTCGCCGGTCCGGCCTGGAGGCCCGCCCACCGCTGGTCCCCCAGGCTGCGGACCAGCACGCACCCCGTCCGCTGGACACCGTCCACGAAGCGGCGTCCGGCCTGTCCCGGTGCCGATCTCTCCCCTATGCTGACCGGACCGAGCACGCCGGAGGGACCCGGTCGGCTCAGGAGCATCGGACGGCACGAGCGCCGTCACGGGACCGACTGCGAGTCGGACCCGGCGCGAGCGTCGCCCATGCGGTCGAGCCCCGGTACCCGGGGTGGCCGGCGGGCGATCCGGTGCGGTTCGGGGACGAGGAGGCCTGCCGTGGGGGCAACGACGGCACGAGCGACACCGCTCGACACCAGCACCGCAGACGTGGTCATCCGACCGCGGGCTGCTCTCGTGCGCTCGACGGCGCTGAGCATCGGCTTCTCGGCCGTCCCGATCGCCGTCGCCGTCGTCTGGGTCGCCGTGCCGAACGGCCCGTGGCTCGTCGTCGGCGGCGTGGTCGGGCTCTTCACCGCGGCCGTCCTCGCCGTGTTCCTGCGCCTGCGGTCGTCCTTCGTCGCGCTCGACCCGGACCGGGTCACGATCCGCGGGATCCTCAGCGCTCGTCGCTCGTTCTTCCGGTCCCAGGTGCACGAGATCGTGCTCGCCGTCACCCACGGTGCCGCGGTCGACCGCACCAGTCGCGAACTCGTCGCCGTCGATGCGGCCGGTGACCCACTCTTCCGGATGCGGGGCGAGGTCTGGGGCGACGACGGGATCGACCGCCTTGTCGACGTCCTGGACGTCCGGACCACCCGGCTCCCCCGGCCGATGTCGTCGCGGGAGTTCGCCCGGCGCTGGCCCGGCATCCGCGCCTGGTACGAGCGTCCCCGGGCGTACGTGCTCGTCGGCGGCGTGACCGTGCTGCTGGTCGCCGGGCTGCTGATCGCCGAGGCCCTGGGGCTCGGGCGGCGCTAGCGAGGGCTCCTGCCGTCGGGCACCGACTGCACCCGGCACCCGAGTACGCCGACCGTCACCGGCGCCGGCGCAGCGTCGAGAACACGCCCCGGACGACCTCCTTCGCGATCGACCGTCCGAGCGAGCTGCCGAGCGCACCACCGAGCAGGTCGCTCAGCGGGTCGCCGCTCGACCGCGAGGTCGACGACCGTCCCGACCGTCCCGACCGCGCCGACGAGCGCGATCGCCGTTCCGCTGCCGCGCGGTCGGCACGCTCGACGTCCCGCTGCGCCTTCTCGTACTCCGCCTGCGCTGCCGCGCGTTCCTTCGCCTCGCGCTTCGCGTCCGCTGCCGCTCGGCGCGCGGCCTCGGCCTGTGCCGTCGCGGCCGCACGCTCGGCGTCGGCAGCCGCCTCGGCAGCTGCCTCGGCTGCGTCCTCCGCCGCCGCCTGGGCCGCCGCCGACTCGAGCCGGCGGGCGAGCATCTCGTGCGCCGAGTCCGGGTCGACCCGGGTGCCGTAGGTCGCGAGGAGCGGCGAGGCGTCCACACGCGCCCGCATCACGTCGGCGGGCATCGGGTCCATCGAGCCGCGCGGTGCCCGGAGCCGGGTCCACGCCACCGGGGTCGGCGCACCGCGTTCGTCCATCACGGTGACGATCGCCTCACCGGTCGCCAGGGAGGTCAGCACCTGCGCCAGGTCGTAGTCGCTCGTCGGGTACGTCGACACCGCCGCGCGGAGGGCCTTGGCGTCGTCCGGGGTGTGCGCACGGAGCTGGTGCTGGATGCGTGACCCGAGCTGCGCCAGGACCTCGCTCGGCAGGTCCTCGGGGCTCTGGGTGACGAACACGATGCCGACGCCCTTCGAGCGGATCAGCCGGACGGTCCGGACGATCTGGTCGCGGAAGTCCTTCGAGGCGCCGTCGAACAGCAGGTGTGCCTCGTCGAGGAAGAACACGAGTTCCGGACGGTCGCGGTCCCCCACCTCGGGCAGCTCGTTGAACAGTTCGGCCAGCAGCCACATCAGGAAGGTGGAGAAGACCTCCGGCCGGTCCTGCACGCCCGGCACCTCGAGCAGGCTCACGATGCCCGGTCCGTCGGCCGTCCGCCGGAGGAACAGCCGGGTGTCGATCTCCGGCTCGCCGAAGAACTGGTCGGCGCCGGCGTCGGCGAACGTGATGAGCTCGCGGAGGATGACGCCCGCGGTCTGCTTGGACAGCCCGCCGAGCTCCGCCAGTTCCGCCGTGCCCGCGGCGCTGGTCAGGAAGGTCAGGACACTCCGCAGGTCGGTGAGGTCCACCAGGGGCAGCCCGGCGCGTTCGGCGTAGTGGAACACCAGGCCGAGTGAGGACTCCTGCGTGTGGTTCAGCCCGAGGACCTTGGCGAGCAGCAGCGGACCGAAGCCGGACACCGTCGCCCGGATCGGCACCCCGGTCCCCTGCCCGCCCAGGGAGTACAGCTCCACCGGCACGGCTGCGGGTGACCAGTCCTGGCCGATCCCCGTCGTCCGCTCGAGCAGGCGGTCGCTCGGCGCACCGGGCAGCCCGAGGCCGGAGAGGTCGCCCTTCACGTCCGCGGCGAAGACCGGCACCCCGGCGGTGGCGATCTGCTCGGCGAGCAGCTGGAGGGTGCGGGTCTTGCCGGTGCCCGTCGCACCGGCCACCAGGCCGTGCCGGTTGAGCATGCCGAGCGGGATGCGGATCGGCACGTCGGGGACCGCGTCGCCGTTGACGAGGACGCCGAGCTCGAGCACGCTGCCCGCGAGCTGGTAGCCCTGCCGGACGGCGGCGACCGCCTCGGCACCGAGCGGACCGGACGCCACTGGCGCCACGGGTGCCGCGGGCGGTGCAGGCGCCACGGGCGCCACGGGCGGTGCAGACGCCACGGGAGCCACGGGCGCTGCGACCACAGGCGACGCGACGGGCGTCGGCTCGGCGTCGGACGTGCGCCGAGCCTCCGGAGCGGGCTGCAGGGCGGCCGCGAGCTCCTCGGCCCGCCGCGCCGCGTCCTCTGCCAGTCGCACCGCCTCGTCCGCTGCCGCGCGCGCAGCCACCGCCGCTGCCCGTGCCTGCTCCACCGCGTCGTCGTCCATGCGGCACAGCCTAGGGACGCGCCGCTCCCGCCGTCCGGACGTCCGGACGCCCTGTGGAGAACCCGGTCAGTGCGTCAGCGCCGGGACGGTGCGCGGCCGGACCACGACCCAGAGCACCAGGATCGCGACGGCCGCGGTGGAGCCCATCACGAGCGCCATCGGGGTGGCGGTCGCGATGCCGAGCAGCCCGACGACCGGGGAGATCAGCCCGGCGACGCCGAAGTTCAGGGCACCGAGGAGCGAGGCGGCGGTCCCCGCCTCCTTGCCGTGCGAGGCGAGTCCGATCACCTGCACGAGCGGGAACGAGAACCCGCACGCGGCGATGTAGAACCACAGCGGGACGAGCACACCGATGAGCCCGGCGCCGAGCTGGTCGAGGACCACGATCGCCAGGGCAGCGAGGAACAGCGTCGCGGTCGAGCACGCCAGGATCCACTGCGGACCGACCCGCTGCGCCAGTCGCGACGAGATCTGCACACCGAGGACGACGCCGACCGAGTTCACCGCGAAGAGCAGCCCGTACTGCTGCGGATCGAGCCCGAACACCCCCTGGAACAGGAACGGCGACGCGCTGAGGTACGAGAACAGCCCGCTGAACACCATCGCGCCGATCAGGGCGACGCCGACGAAGATCCGGTCCGAGAAGAGGGCACGGTACCGCTGCCCGATGGTGGAGTGCCCGGCCTCCTGGCGACGCTCCTTCGGCAGGGTCTCGACGATGAGCAGGATCGACGCGATCACGACGGCGGTGCCGTAGCAGGCGAGGAACACGAAGATCCCGCGCCACGAGACGAACCGGAGCATCTGCGAGCCGATGAGCGGTGCGAGGATCGGCGCCAGCCCGTTGACCATCGCCAGACGCGAGAGCATCCGGACGAGCGGCTTGCCGCCGAACAGGTCGCGGACGGTCGCCATCGCGACGACGCCTCCGGCCGCGGCGCCCATGCCCTGCAGCACGCGGAACACGGCGAGGACCTCGACGTTCGGCGCGAGGGCGGCGCAGATCGACGCGACGACGTGCACGCTCGTCGCGACGATGAGCGGCAGTCGGCGACCGACCTTGTCGCTCCACGGACCGACGAGCAGCTGCCCGACCGCGAAGCCGAGGGTCGTCGCCGTCAGGGTGAGCTGGACGGCACCCTCGGAGATGCCGAGGTCCCGCTCGAGCGACGGGAACGCCGGCAGGTACAGGTCGATCGTGAACGGCCCGAGCGCGGTGAGCGCACCGAGCACGAAGACGTAGACCAGACGCTGGGCACGGGTCAGCGAGTCGCCGGGGTGCAGGACGATCTTGTGGGAACCGGTGGTCGCGGGCGCGGACACGAGGGGATCCTCCGGAGGGGATGAGAAGAGGGTGGGATCGGCCGCTCGAATCGATTCGGTCCGTTCCACCATGGTACGGGTTCGTCCGGACGGGCGACAACCGTCGGACGGGACGGTCCGCGCTCCACGGCCTGGCTCGGCGTCGGCCACGCGGCCACGCGGCCACGCGGCCACGGTGCCGCCCACGCCCCGGAGGCACGCCGTGCGTCCCCGACGCCGGTGCGGCAGACGTGTGGCCGGGCCGGCGGTGCGGCACACCCGTGGCCGGGCCGGCGGTGCGGCGGACGCGTGGCCCGACCGGGCGGTGCGGTACCGTCGGACTCCCGACCGCGCGCACGTCGCGGGACCGATCGAGATGGGAGGAGCGTCATGGTCGACGCTCGGATCCTGCACACCACCGCGGCGCTCCGCGAGGCCGTCCTGCGGCTCGCCGCCGACCGTCCGGTCTCGCAGATCACGGTCGCCGACGTCACCCGCGCCGCCGGCATCAACCGCGCGACGTTCTACTCGCACGCGGTCTCCCCCGGCTCGCTGCTCGCCGAAGTCCTGACGCCCGAACTCGACCGCATCCGGCAGGACGACTCCGACGCCCGGCGCGCGGCCGTCGACCACGGTGCCGGCCCGGACGAGCTCGCCGCGATCACCCGCCGCGGCATCAACGCGGTCGTCGACCACGTGACGGCGCACCGCGAGATCTACGCGCTCGCCCTCCCCGACCCGGCGGACGCCTCGTTGCACCGCCTGCTCGTCGACCACTTCACGGAGTCGAGCACGACGCACATCCGCGAGCTCGACCCGGCCGTCAAGCCCGAGATCATCGACGAGGTCGCCGCCGGCTTCGTCGCGCAGGGCTTCGTCGGCGCGATCGAGGCCTGGCTCGGCGGCCCGCGACGGTCCCGCAAGGCCCTGGTCGAGACGATCACCCGATCGTTCCCGGCCTGGTGGAGCTGACCCGAGCCTCCGGCCCGAGCGCTACTGGCCCGCGGGTTCCTCGCCCTGCTCCGCGGGTTCCTCGCCACGCTGCAGCGACGACACCGTGTCGACCGCCCGACTGACCAGCGCCGCGTCCGAGTCGCCGCCGTCGACGCGGTAGTCCGAGGACAGTCCGTCGTTGCCGCCGCCGGAGGACGGCAGCGCCCCGTCGAGCGCGACCACCACGACCCCGGCGTCGTGCGCGGTGCGGAGCTCGGTGCGGAGCGCCGACGCATCCGCGGCACGGACCAGCAGCGCCTTCGCACCGGTCCGCACCAGGTCGCGGACCGCCGCACGCTGCCGCGCGGGCTGGTCGCCGGTGGCGACGCGGATGTCCGGGCGGAAGCCGGCCTCGGTCAGCTCCTCGCGGAAGCGGGTGGCGAGGGAGCGGCCGTCCCCCGAGTCGCTCGGCGTCCCCGCGTCCTCGGTCAGGACGACACCGATCACCGCGTTCTCCGCGAAGCCGCCGTCGGAACTCGTCAGGTCGGTGCTCCGGACCGGTGTCGGCGCGGCCGTCGTGGTGCCGGTGCAGCCCGCGAGCACGACCGTCGTCGCCGCGAGTGCGGCGGTCAGGACGGCGACTGCGGTGCGGCGCACGGTTCCTCCTCGTTCCGGGTCTGCCAGGCTACCCGTCCGACACGGGCGGGGGCGGGACCGGTCCGAGCCGGCGGACGGCGACGAACCCCACGAGGGCGATCACGGTCATCGCCACGAACACCAGTGTGAAGGCGGCCGGCTCGTCCTGACCGCCGGCAGCCGTGAACAGCAGCCCGGCGACCGCGAGCCCGACGACGCTGCCCGCCGCGTCCGCGATCGTCAGGGCGGAGCTCGCGAAGCCGTCGTCGCCCTCGCGGGAGAACCGGAGCGTCAGCATCGACGTCCGCGGGTACGCGACCCCCATGCCCGCACCACCGACGAACCACCCGGCGACGAGCACCCAGGCGGGCAGGTCGAACAACGCCACCGCGAGGGCCACCAGCAGGCTCACCAGCACCAGTCCGAGGCCCGCGGCGAACGCACGGGCGGCGGGCAACCGCTCCTCACCCAGTCGTCCGTGCGCCCAACTGGCCGACGCCCAGCTCAGCGCCGCCACGGTGAGGGCGAGCCCGGCCGTGGCGGCGCTCAGCCCGTGCTGGGCCTGCAGCAGGAACGGCACGTACGCCTCGCTGCCGAAGAAGCCCGCGGCCAGGACCCCGCGGAGCAGGACCACCGACGGCAGACCGGGGCCGCCGGTGAACGTCCGGCGCGGCAGCAGCGGACGGAGTGCCATCCACGCGCCGACGAGCCCGACGACGACCGAGGCGATCCGGACCGGCACGGGCAGGTCCGGGGCGAGGTTGAGCAGCAGGACCGCGACGGCGGCACCGACCGACCACCCGATGCGGCCGCCCTGCCAGGGAGGGCGTGCCTCCAGGACGGGTGCGTGCAGCCGGCGGAGCGTCGGGACCAGGCACGCGAACGCGACCACCGCGATGCCCAGCGCACCCGCGAACACCCAGTGCCAGCCGAACGCGTCGGTGACGATGCCCGCGAGCGCCGGACCGATCAGTGCCGGCACGACCCACGCGGCCGCGAACCCGGCGAACACCGCGCCGTGCAGCTCGGCGGGGAAGACCCGCGCGACCAGCACGTAGAGGACGACGTCGATCGCGCCCGCGCCGAAGCCCTCGACCAGTCGTCCGGCCAGGAAGACCGGCATCGTCGGGGCGAGCATCACGACCGCGGTACCGAGCGCGAAGAGCGCGGCGGACACCCACGCGACGACGCGGCCACCCGCGCGGTCCGTCCAGTTGCCCGCCAGCACCATGCCCGGCACGCCGGCTGCCAGGGGCGCCGCGAAGCTCAGGGAGTACAGCGCCTCACCGTGCAGGTCGGCGGCGATCACGGGCATGATCGTCGTCATCGCCAGGTTCTGGAACGCCGAGACGGCGACGATCGCGACCATGCCCACGGTGGCGACGAGGTGTCGCGGCTCGAAGAGGCTCGGCTGCGTCGCCGTCGTGGAGGTCACCGGTTCATCGTAGGACGGGATGCCGGTCGCCCGGCCCTGACTCTGGGCCGGGGCTTGGGCCTGGCTCCGGCCCCGGGGCCCCGCGGCGCCGGGCTCCGGGCCCGCTGGTCAGCGCTCGAGCGCCTGCTGCACGTCCGCGACCAGGTCGCCGGCGTCCTCGATGCCGACCGACAGGCGGACGACGTTCTCCGGGACGGCCAGCTCGGTGCCCTTGACCGACGCGTGCGTCATCTCGCTCGGGTACCCGATGAGCGACTCGACCCCGCCGAGCGACTCCGCCAGGGCGAACAGCTCGGTCGACTCCGCGAACCGCTTCGCCGCCTCGGGACCCCCGGCGAGCGCCACCGACAGCATGCCGCCGAAGCCGCGCATCTGCTTCGCGGCGACGTGGTGCCCCGGGTGCTCCGGCAGGCCCGGGTAGTAGACGTGCTCGACGGCCGGGTGCGCGACGAGCGCCTCGGCGACGGTCTGGGCGTTGGCGGAGTGCCGCTCCATCCGGACGCTGAGGGTCTTGATGCCGCGGATCGTGAGCCATGCGTCGAACGGGGACGAGATCGCGCCACCGCCGAACTGCACGAACGCGACCTGCTCGGCGAGCTCCTGGTCACGGAGGACGACGGCACCGCCGACGACGTCGGAGTGACCGCCGAGGTACTTGGTCGTCGAGTACACGACGACGTCGGCGCCGAGTGCGATCGGCTGCTGCAGGGCGGGCGAGGCGAAGGTGTTGTCGACGACGACCAGGGCGCCGGCCTCGTGCCCGATCGCGGCGAGCAGCTCGATGTCGGCGATCTTCATGAGGGGGTTCGTCGGGGTCTCCACCCACAGCACGGTCTTCGCCGGGCTGTCGGCGAGCGCGGCACGCACCCGGTCCGGGTCGCTCATCTCCACCGTCACGAGGTCGATGCCCCACGGCACGTGCAACCGGTTCGCCAGCCGGTGGGTGCCGCCGTACACGTCGTTGCCCATCACGATGCGGGCGCCGGGCTCCAGGTAGGCGCGGAGCAGGGCGTCCTCCCCCGCCAGGCCGGACGAGAACGAGTAGGCCGCGACACCGCCGTCCAGGTCGGCGAGCAACGTCTGCAGCGAGTCCCGCGTCGGGTTGCCGGACCGCGAGTACTCGTAGCCGCCGCGCAGGCCGCCGATGCCGTCCTGCACGTAGGTGGAGGTCAGGTAGAGGGGCGGGATCACGGCGCCGGTGGGGCCGTCGGGCTCCTGGCCGGCGTGGATGGCGCGGGTGCTGAACTCGGTCATGTCGCGGGTGCCCCTTCCGGGAGGCTCGGTGCGGTCTGGGTGGGTCGGGTCGCGGCGGCCGTCGGTGCCGGCTGCGTCGCCGTCTGCGGCTGCGCCGCCGCTGGCTGCGTCGCGGCCGGCTGCGCCGCCGCCTGCTGCTGCTCGGGTGTCGGTCGGGTGGACGTCACTCGGACAGGTAGGTCAGGAGGTCGTGGCGGGTGAGGACCGTGACCGGCTTGCCGTCGTTCACCACGAGCAGGGCGTCGGCGCTCTCGAGCGCCTTGCGTGCAGCCGACAGCGACTCCCCGATGCCGATGAGCGGCAGCGGTTCCCCGACGAACGGTGTGAGGGCGTCGGCCATACCCGCTGCACCGGTGAAGACGTGGCCGAGCAGGGCCTTCTCCTCCACCGCACCGGCGACCTCGCCCATCACGACCGGCGGTTCGGCGCTGAGGACGGGCATCTGCGAGACGCCGTACTTCGTCATGATGTCGATGACGTCGCGGATGGTGTCCGACGGGTGGGCGTGCACGAGGTCGGGCAGGCGACCGTCCTTGCCGGCGATCAGGTCCCCGACGGAGCGTTCGTCGTCGGTCTCCGCGAAGCCGTACGAGCGCATCCACCGGTCGTTGAAGATCTTGCCCAGGTAGCCGCGGCCGCCGTCGGGCAGCAGGACCACGACGACGTCGTCCTCGGACAGGGACTCGGCGGCACGGAGCGCGGCGACCACGGCCATGCCGCTCGACCCGCCGACGAGCAGCCCCTCTTCGCGGGCGAGGCGCCGGGTCATGGCGAACGAGTCCGCGTCGGAGACGGCGATGATCTCGTCCGGGATCCCGGCGTCGTAGGCGGCCGGCCAGAAGTCCTCGCCGACGCCCTCGACCAGGTAGGGGCGTCCGGTGCCGCCGGAGTAGACGGATCCCTCGGGGTCGGCGCCGACGATGCGGACCCGGCCGTCCGACGCCTCCTTGAGGAAGCGCCCGGTGCCGGAGATCGTGCCGCCCGTGCCGACGCCGGCGACGAAGTGGGTGAGCTGACCCTCGGTGTCGCGCCAGATCTCGGGACCCGTGGTCTCGTAGTGACTGCGCGGCCCGTTGGGGTTGGCGTACTGGTTGGGCTTGTAGGCGCCGGGGATCTCGCGCACCAGGCGGTCCGACACCGAGTAGTAGGACTCCGGGTCGTCGGGCGCGACGGCGGTCGGGGTGACGACGATCTCGGCGCCGTACGCGGTCAGGACGTTCCGCTTGTCCTCGCCGACCTTGTCCGGCAGCACGAACACGCATCGGTACCCGCGCTGCTGGGCCACCAGAGCCAGCCCGACACCGGTGTTGCCCGAGGTCGGCTCGACGATCGTGCCGCCGGGGCGCAGGTCGCCGGAGGCCTCGGCCGCGTCGATGATCCGCGTCGCGATGCGGTCCTTCGACGAACCCCCCGGGTTCAGGTACTCGACCTTGACCAGGATCGTCGCCCGGATGCCCTCGGTGACACGGTTCAGGCGGACCAGCGGGGTGTCGCCGACCAGGTCGACGACGGAGTTCGCGTAACGCACCCGTCGAGTCTAGGCGGCGCACTCCCGCTGTCCACGAGTGCGTCGCCCGGTGTCCACGGAGTGCGTCGCCCGGTGTCCACGGAGTGCGCCGTGCCGTGTCCACGGAGTGCGCCGTGCCGTGTCCACGGAGTGCGCCGTGCCGTGTCCACGGAGTGCGCCGTGCCGTGTCCACGGAGTGCGTCGTGCCGTGTCGACGGCGTACGCCGCCCGGTTCCCGGTGCCTCGGATCCCAGCCGACCGATCGCGTGGAACGACGCCGGCGACCCGGGTCCGGACCCGTGCCGCCCGCAGCGCGAGCCGGGTCAGCCCCGGGCGGCGACGACCGGGTCGCTCTGCTGCTCGTGGAGCGTCGCGTACGTCCCGCCGAGGGCGAGGAGTTCGTCGTGCGTCCCCTGCTCGACGATCTGCCCGTGGTCGAGGACGAAGACCACGTCGGCGTCCCGGATCGTCGACAGTCGGTGCGCGATGGAGATCGTCGTCCGCCCACGGGCAGCGGTGTCGAGCGCTGCCTGCACGATGCGCTCGGAGATCGAGTCGAGGGCACTCGTCGCCTCGTCGAGGACCAGGACGGGCGGGTCCTTGAGCAGCACCCGAGCGATCGCGATCCGCTGCTTCTCGCCACCGGACAGCCGGTAGCCCCGCTCCCCCACGATCGTGTCGTAGCCGTCCGGGAACGACGCAATCGTCTCGTGGATGTTCGCCGCCCTCGCCGCCTGCTCGAGCTCGGCGTCCGTCGCGTCGGGCTTCGCGTAGCGCAGGTTGTCGCCGATGGACGAGTGGAACAGGTACGTCTCCTGGCTCACGATGCCGATGTGCGCCATGAGGTCCTCGTGCTCGATGTCGCGGACGTCCTGCCCGGCGAACCGGACCGAGCCCGCGGTGGCCTCGTAGAGCCGCGGGACCAGGTACGAGATCGTGGTCTTGCCCGCTCCGGAGGGTCCGACGAACGCCGCGAACTGGCCCGGCTGCAGCTCGAACGAGACACCGCGCAGGGTCGGCTTGTCCGGCTCGCCGTCCGGGTAGGCGAAGGAGACGTCGTCGAACGCCACGTGCCCGACACGTCGCTCGTCGACCGGCTTCGCGGTGGCCGAGTCCGTGATCGCCGGTTCGAGGTCGAAGTACTCGAAGATGCGGGCGAACAGGGCGCCGGAGGTCTGCAGGTCGAGCACGACCCGGAGCAGACCGACCGTCGGGAAGAGCAACCGGGACTGCACGGTCGTGAAGGCCACGATCGTGCCGGCGGTGATCGGGACCCCGCCCTCGATCAGGTACGCGGCCACCAGGTAGATCACCGCGGGGATGATCGACAGGAAGATCTGCACGATCGCGAAGAACCACTGACCGGACATCTGCTGGCGGACCTGCAGGCCGATCTGGTTGCGGTTCTCGTCGCCGTAGCGGTGGATCTCGCTGCGCTGCTGGTTGAAGCTCTTCGCGAGCAGGATCCCCGACACGCTCAGGGTCTCCTGCGTGATGGACGTCATGTCCGACAGCGACTCCTGCGTCTGCGCGGCGATCCGGGCGCGGACCTTGCCGACCTTCCGCTGCGCGATGACGAGCAGAGGCAGCAGCACGACGGCCACGAGGGTCATCTGCCAGCTCAGCAGCAGCATCGCGACGACGGCGGCGATGACCGTCACGGTGTTGCCGAGCACCGACGAGATGGTGTTGTTCAGGACGCTGGCGACGCCGCCGACGTCGTTCTGCAACCGGCTCTGGATCACGCCGGTCTTGGTCCGCGTGAAGAACGCGAGCTCCATCCGCTGCAGGTGTCCGAACAGCCGCATCCGCATGGCGCCCATGACCTTGTTGCCGACCGTCGCGGTCAGGTAGGTCTGCCAGACGCCGATGCCGGCGCTCAGGATCCACAGCCCGATCATCCCGCCGACGAGCACGGCGAGCACGGGCACGTCGGGGCGTCCGCCGGGCGGGAAGAGCCCGCGGTCGAAGGCCTGCTGGGTCAGGAGCGGCGGGATCACCGAGACGGCGGCACCGATGAGGACGAGGACCACGGTCAGGCTGATCGAGCGACGGTGCGGGACGAAGAGCCCGGCGATGCGGCGGAGCAGGTGCGGGATCTGGGGCGCTTCCGCGTTCGCGGCGCGCTGCGCGTCCGGGTCTCCGCTGGAGATCCGGCTGCGACCGTGCCCGCCGCCGGGTCCACCGCCACGCATCCCACCACCACGCATCCCGCCGCCACCGGCGACGGAGCCCATCTGACTCATCGACACCCTCTCCACGCCTCGCGGCGTCGTCCTCGCATGAATGTACGCCCGCGCACCGACCCGGCCGGCCCCGTTCGCCGAGGGCTGTGGACGGAGGTGATCCGGGCCTCCCGTGTGCAGGAGCGGACGCGACCGGTTTGGATGCCGTCCGAGGGCCGTGGGACGATGACCCGTCCCCCGCTCGTGCCCCCGTGAGGTCCCATGTCGTCCGCGCCGTCACTCGCCCACCAGCTCCTCCGGCGGAAGCCGGTGGAGCAACTCCGTGCCGAGGCCGCGGAGGGCGTCGACGGGCAGCCGCTCCGCCGGACCCTGGGCGTGTGGCACCTGACGATGATCAGCGTCGGTGCGACGCTCGGCACCGGCATCCTGGTCGTCCTCGGCACCGCCGTGCCGCTCGCCGGACCCGCGGTCTGGATCTCGTTCGTCCTCGCCGGCGTCGCCGCACTGCTCTCGGCGCTGTCCTACGCCGAGATGGCCGGGGCGGTCCCGACCTCCGGGTCGAGCTACTCGTACACCTACGCGACGATGGGCGAGGGCATCGCCTGGGTCTGCGGGTGGTGCCTGGTCCTCGAGTACGCGGTGTCGGTCGCGGCCGTCGCGGTCGGGGCCAGCGAGTACGTCGACGAGACGCTGCGCGTGTTCGGGCTGCACCTGCCGGCCGTGCTCTCCGCGCCTCCCGGTGACGGCGGTCTCGTGAACCTGCCGGCCGCCGCGCTCGTCCTCGTGGCGATGCTCGTCCTGCTGCCCGGGGCGAAGGAGAGCGCCTGGGTGAACACGCTCATGGTGCTCGTGAAGATCGCGTTGCTCGTGTTCTTCGTCATCGTGGCGTTCTCGGCGTTCCGGATCGGGAACTTCGAGCCGCTCGCGCCGATGGGTGCCGCGGGCGTGAGTGCGGCGGCCTCCCGACTGTTCTTCTCGTACATCGGGTTCGACGCCGCGTCGACCGCCGGCGAGGAGGCGAAGAACCCCCGCCGCGACCTGCCGCGCGCAATCATCGGGTCGATCGCGCTCATCACCGCGCTGTACATCCTGGTCGCCGTCGCGGCGATCGGGGCGCGGTCGTGGACGTCGTTCTCCGCCGACGAGGCCTCGCTCGTCCGCATCGTCGTCGACGTCACCGGGCAGCCCGTCGTCGCGCTCGTGTTCTCGATCGGCGCCGTGATCGCGATCGCCAGTGTCGTCCTCACCGTGCTCTACGGCCAGACCCGGATCTTGCTGACGATGGCGCGCGACGGTCTCGTGCCGAAGGTGTTCGGGCGGGTGTCCGCGCGGACCGGGACCCCGATCGCGAACACGCTCATCGTCGGCATCGTGGTCACGATCGTGTCGGCGCTCGTCCCCCTCGGCGAGCTCGCCGACGCGACGAGCATCGGCACGCTCATCGCGTTCGCCCTCGTGAACATCTCGGTGATCGTGCTCCGCCGGACGCAGCCGGACTTGGAACGGTCGTACCGCGTGCCGTTCTTCCCCGTGGTACCGGTCCTCGGCGTCCTGTTCTGCCTGTTCCTGGCGGTCACGCTCGGTGCGGGAACGTGGATCGCGTTCGGCATCTGGATGGTCGCCGGCGCGGTGCTCTACGTGGCCTACGGACGCCGCCACAGCACACTGGCCTAGCGCGGCCGCCCCGCGCCGCGCGCCGCGCGCCGGCCGGCGGCCCCGGCGCCGAGCCTCGGCTGGGCGGACACTTTGCGGCGGCTGGCGCACGGAAAGTGTCCGCTGGGGCGAGCCTCGCTTCCCCGCCGGCTGCTGTGGAGAACGGCGTGAGTGCACCGGAACCGGCCGGGAGGCCCGCATCGCGTCCGGCAGCGCGAGCCTCGGTTCCATGGAGATCACCGAGCCGACCCTGCTCCGCGCCGTTCCGACGGATCCGTCGACCGCGAGGACCCTTCGCCGACAGTGCGCAGCGGGGAAACTGACCCGAATCCGCCCGGGAACGTACGTTGCAAGTGCCGAATGGGTCGGACTCTCCCCGTCGTCGCAGCACCGGACCATCGCACGAGCGCTGGCCCCGGAACTCGGTTCCTCCTCCGCGTTCTCGCACATCACCGCAGCGATCCTGCACGGATGGCCGCTGATCGGTCCGGCGCCCGAACGGGTCCACGTGGTCGACCTCGACGCGACATCGGTGACCCACCGACTCGGCGTCGTCCGGCATGCGCCACAGGAAGCGGTGCCGATCGACCTGACGCACCAGTTCCACGGCGTGCGCGTGACCAGTCCCCTCGTGACGGCGGTGTTGGTCGCGACCACGTCTGACCCGAGCACCGCCGCCGTGGCGATCGACCACGCCGTCCGCAACGGGTCCGTCGACCCGGCGTCCCTCCAGCTCGCTCTCCCAGAACCGCCAGCCCGCGGGTCGCGTCGCGCTCGGCTCGTCGTTGCGGCTCTGGATGCACGGCACGAGTCAGTCGGCGAGTCCTACACCGCAGTCCGCCTGGTCGAGCTCGGCGTCGGTCCGGCCCAGCCGCAGTACGGGTTCCGGTTACCGGACGGCACCCTCCGACGGGTCGACTTCTGGATCCCCTCGCTCGGTGTCGTCCTCGAGTTCGACGGACAGCAGAAGTACGTCGACCCCACGATGCTCGCGGGCCGCGATGCAGCGCAGGTCCTCTGGCAGGAGAAGATCCGCGAGGACCAACTCCGCGCCCTGCCGGGAGTCCGCACGGTGATCCGTGTCACCTGGTGGCACCTCGCCGACCCCGAGCGACTCCGCACGCTCCTCCGACAGCACGGCATCCGCGTCTGAGGCGGAGCAGCAGCGCCGAGGCTCGGCTCCGCGGACATCTTGCGCGATCCAGACGGCGCAAAGTGTCCGCCCAGCCGAGGCTCGGCGCCCGCGGCCGGCCCCGCCCGCCGCACCGCACCCCGCGCACACGACGAAGGCCGCCGCCCCGAGGGGCAGCGGCCTTCGTGACCAGAAGGTCGGACTCAGACGAGCTCGACGGTGGCGCCGGCGGCCTCGAGGGAAGCCTTCGCCTTGTCGGCGGCTTCCTTGTTCGCGCCCTCGAGCACCTTGGCGTCGGCGGTCTCGACGAGCGCCTTGGCCTCGCCCAGGCCGAGCGACGTGAGGCTGCGGACCTCCTTGATGACCTGGATCTTCTTGTCACCGGCCGACTTGAGCACGACGTCGAACTCGGTCTTCTCCTCGACCTCCTCGGCGGGGGCAGCAGCGCCACTGACCGCAGCAGCGGCGACGGGGGCGGCAGCGGTGACCTCGAAGACCTCTTCGAACTTCTTCACGAAGTCAGAGAGCTCGATGAGCGTGAGCTCCTTGAAGGCCTCGATGAGCTCGTCCTGCGAAAGCTTCGCCATGATTTTCTCCTACTACTCAGTACGTGATGTGGTTGTGGAACGCGTGCCTGGTCAGGCCGCGGACTCCTGCTTCTCGCGGAGGGCGTCCACCGTGCGGACGGCCTGCGAGAGGGGTGCCTGGAACAGGTACGCAGCACCGAACAGCGAGGCCTTGAAGGCGCCGGCGAGCTTGCCGAGCAGCACTTCGCGGGACTCGAGGTCGGCGAGCTTGTCCACCTCGGTCGCGGAGAGCGGGTTACCGTCGAAGTAACCACCCTTCACCACGAGCTCGGGGTTCGCCTTGGCGAATGCACGCAGCGACTTCGCCACGGCGACGGTGTCACCGTGGACGAAGGCGAGAGCGGACGGACCAGCGAGCTCGTCGTCGAACGACGTGATGCCTGCTTCGTTGGCCGCGATCTTGGTCAGCGTGTTCTTCACCACGGCGTACGTGGCGTGCTCACGGATCGAGTTGCGGAGCTCCTTGAGCTGCGCGACCGTGAGACCGCGGTACTCGGTGAGCAGAACGGCGTTCGAGCTACGGAAGGACTCCGTGAGCTCGGCGACCGCAGCTTCCTTGTTCGCCATGGTTCTCCTTGGGGTTCTTGCTGGCAGCCCCGGGTCCCATGGCTGTGGTGAACACAACCCGTACATGGAAAAAGCTCCGGCGCAGAGGCTCGGAGCTGCTCCCGCACGATGTGTGGGAGTGGTTCTGAACACCTGCGCGGGCGCCCTCATGACGAGGACCTTCGGTCACTGTCCATGCGTGAGCAGGGCAGCGACAACCAGCGGTCTTTGGCTGAACAGAACCGTACCACACCTCGGCGGCGGTCCGGAAGCACGGACCGGCCGGGAGGCCCGCCTCACCCCCGCCCCGCCGGTCGCGCTCAGGAGCGCTCCGGCACCGCGTCCCACGCGCCAGCACCAGCACCAGCACCGTCACCGTCACCGTCACCGTCGACGAGCGCCGCCCGATCGGGCAGGTGCACCGTGAACACCGTGTCCCCCGGCTCACTCGTCACGCTGACCCGCCCGCCGTGGGCCTGCACGACGGCGTCCACGATCGCGAGTCCGAGCCCCGTCGACCCCGCGGTCCGCGACCGCGAGCTGTCGGCGCGGGCGAACCGCTCGAAGAGCTTCGGCAGGAACTCCGGCGCGATCCCCTGCCCGTCGTCGCGGACGGTCAGGTCGACGCCGCCGTCCTGGCACGGTGCGATGCCGACCGTGATCCGGGTGCCGTCGGGCGTGTGGGTGCGGGCGTTGGTGACGAGGTTGACGATCACCTGGTGCAGGCGTGCCGCGTCGCCGACGACCTCGACGGGTTCGGCGGGCAGGTCGACCTCGATCGGGTGGTCCGGCGAGGCAGCGTGGGCGTCGTTGACGGCGTCGAGCACCAGGCCGGTCAGGTCGACGTCGGCGAACTGGATCTCCCGGCCCTCGTCGAGCCGCGCCAGGAGCAGCAGGTCCTCGACCATCGAGGTCATCCGGACGGACTCCGACTCGACCCGGCTCATCGCGTAGACGACGTCGGGCGGCAGGTCGGCACCCATCCGGCGGGTGAGTTCGGCGTACCCGCGGATCGAGGCCAGGGGCGTGCGGAGTTCGTGTGAGGCGTCGGCGACGAACTGCCGGACCTTCTGTTCGGACCGTTCGCGGGCCTGCATGGCGTTGCCGATGTGTCCGAGCATCCGGTTGAACGCGGTGCCGACGCGGCCGACCTCGGTCGCGGGGTCGGCGTCGGGCACGCGGACGCCGTCGAGCGCGTCGCTGCGGTCGAGGGGCATCCGGGCGACGGTCGAGGCGGTCTCCGCGACGCGGTCGAGCGGCCGGAGCGCCCGTCGGACGGCGGCGGTGGCGACGGCCGAGGCGACGAGGAGCGCGAGCACGGTGACGACGAGCACCACGCCGAGCAGCTTCCACACGCTCTCGTACACCGGGGCGAGTGGCAGGCCGACGACCAGGACGGCGTCGCCCAGCACCGGGTTGTCGACCTGCACCGCGGCGACCCGGTACTTGCCGAGCTCCCCACCGAGGTCCATCGTCGCGGGGTCGACTCCGACCTTGACGTCGCCGAGCCGGTCCAGCTGCGCGGCGGTCAACTGCCCGCGAGAGCTGTCCTCCTGCAGGACGATGCCCCCGGCGCGGCCACCGGAGAAGTAGTAGGCGGTGAGGGTGCCCGCTGCCTGGCCGAGCGGTTGCAGCAGGTCGTCGTTGGGACGCTGCCCGTTCGGCGACTGCTCACCCTGCCCGAACTTCGTGCTGGCGCGGGCCGTCGCCTTCTGCAACTGCCCGTCGATGGCACCCGTCTGGATGCTCGCGAGCGCGATGATGCTCCCCGCCCCGATCACCGCGCTGACGGCGACGACCAGGGCGACGATGCTCAGGACGAGCCGGCGACGGAGGGTCATGCGGGAGGCCGGGGTTCAGGCGGTGGGCTTGATGACGTACCCGACGCCACGCACCGTGTGGATCATCGGCTCCTCGCCGACGTCGATCTTCTTGCGCAGGTAGGAGATGTAGATCTCGACGACGGAGGACTTGCCGCCGAAGTCGTACGACCACACCCGGTCGAGGATCTGCGCCTTCGACAGGACGCGCCGCGGGTTGCGCATGAGGAAGCGGAGCAGTTCGAACTCGGTCGCGGTGAGTTCGATCGACCGGCCGGCGCGTGTGACCTCGTAGGACTCCTCGTCGAGCACCAGGTCGCCGACGACGATGCGGGAGTCCCCGGCCTCGCTGACGGAGATCTGCGAGCGGCGGATGAGTCCGCGGAGGCGTGCGACGACCTCCTCGAGCGAGAACGGCTTGGTGACGTAGTCGTCGCCGCCGGCGGTGAGCCCGGTGACGCGGTCCTCGACGGAGTCCTTGGCGGTGAGGAACAGCACCGGGGTGTCGTCGTTGTTCTGGCGCAGTCGGCTGAGGACCTGCAGGCCGTCGAGGTCCGGCATCATCACGTCGAGCACCATCGCGTCCGGCTTGAACTCCCGCGCCGTCGTCAGGGCGTCCTGCCCGCCGTTCGCGCTGCGGACGTCCCATCCCTCGTAGCGGAGCGCCATCGAGAGCAGGTCGGTGAGGCTGGCTTCGTCGTCGACGACCAGGATGCGCAACGGCGAACCGTCGGCACGGGTGAGGCGCGGGGGTGCGGAGGGCTGCGAGATGGTCACGTCTTCGAGTATCGAGGGTTTCCTATGAGCCGTCTGTGGCCCGTCCTGGTGCGCCCTGTGGATCGTCCGCGTCGACGTGGATGGCTGCGTCGTTAGCCTGGCGACGATGCTGGTCTCCCCTGCTTGGCCCGACGGCGCGCTGCGTGTCGACACCGCTGCGATCGCCGCCCTCGTGGACGGTTCCGCCGATCCCGCGACCACGGTCGACGCCACGGCCGGGAGGCCCGCCCCTCCCCCGGCGCACCGGCTCACCGTCGCGCAGACCCTCGCGTCCACCACCCCGCCACTCGTCGCCGGGACCGCCGGACAGGTCCTCGCGACCCTCGCCGCGGTCGCCGCCGCGGACGTCGCGACCGCCCGGGTGGTCGAACCCCACCTCGACGCGCTGACGATCCTGGCGCAGGCCGGGGTGGCGGTGCCCGCGGGGTCGACGTGGGGTGTCTACGCGGCCGAGGCCCCGGGCCTCCGTCTCGAGGGGCACCCGACCGAGGACGGCGGTGTCGTCCTCGACGGAACGAAGCCCTGGTGCTCGCTGGCGTCGACGCTGTCGCACGCCCTGGTCACCGCGCACGTCGGCCAGGAACGTCGGCTCGTCGCGGTGTCGCTGCGCCAGGACGGCGTCGTGCCGCACGACGTTGCGTGGGTGGCCCGTGGGCTGCCGGACGTGCCGAGCGGCCCGGTCGGCTTCTCCGCCGTCCGGGCGGACCCGGTCGGCGAGCCCGGCTGGTACCTCCGCCGTCCGGGCTTCGCGTGGGGTGGCATCGGCGTCGCAGCATGCTGGTGGGGTGGTGCTGTCGGGCTGGCACGGGTGCTCCGCTCGCACGCCGCCGCCCGACCGGACTCCGAACTGCTGCAGGCCGCACTCGGTTCGGTGGTCGCCGACCTGGCCGACGCCGAGGACGCCCTCGCCGGTGCCGCCCGCCGGATCGACGACAGCGCCGACAGCGCCGACAGCTCCGACCAGACCGACGCGACCGATGACGGCACCGACTGGCCGCTCCTCGCCCAGGTGGTCCGCTCCCGGGTCCGCCGCGCCGTCGACGCCGTCCGGACCGAGGTCGTCCGGTCGATCGGCCCCGGCCCGCTGACGAGCGACCCCGCCGTCGCCGCACGGGTCGCCGACCTCGAGCTCTACGTGCTGCAGGACCACGGCGACCGTGACCTGGCCCGCATCGGCCGGATGGTGCTCGAGCGCGGCGGTGTCGCGTGGTGAGCTTCGACCACCGGGCTCCGGGGACCGACCCGGACGCCTGGACGCCCGTGCTCGACCGGGTCGACACGGCGCCGATCGCACTGGACGGGTACGACCGGGTGCTCGTCGTGGCACCCCACCCCGACGACGAGACCCTGGGTGCCGGCGGGCTCATCGCGGCCGCGGCCGACGCCGGACTGCCGGTGCACGTGGTCCTGGTCAGCCGGGGCGAGGGTTCGCACCCGGACTCCCCGACGACCAGTCCGGAGGACCTCTCCGTCCGTCGTGCCGAGGAGTTCCGGACGGCGCTCCTGGCGCTGCACCCCACGGTGACGTGGTCGGTGCTCGACGTGCCGGACGGCGGACTCCGCGAGCAGCCCGAGACGCTGGCGGACGCACTGGCCGACCACCTGTCCGCCGAGGCAGACCCTCCCGGAGCCGGCCGCACCCTGGTCGTGGCGCCGTGGCAGGGCGACGGCCACCGGGACCACCGCGTCGCGGGTGAGGTCGCTGCGCGCCTCGTCGCGGACACGCCCGACGTCGACCTGCTCGCCTACCCCGTGTGGGCGTGGCACTGGGACGACCCGGTAGCACCGGCCCTGCCCCTCGCCCGGCTCCGGGCGCTGCCGCTGTCCTCCGCCGTGCTCGACCGGAAGCGCCGGGCCCTCGACGCCCACGCCTCGCAGGTCCGCCCGCTGTCGTCGGCGCCCGGGGACGAGGCGATCGTGGACGACCGGCACGCCCGACACCACATCCGCGACCGGGAGTGGTTCGTGGACGTGCGCACCGACTCCGCGACGACCGAGCCCACGGCGCCCTCCCGCTCCCGCGAGTCCTTCGACGCCCACTACGACCGGAAGCCCGAGGGGTGGGACTTCGACGGCTCCTGGTACGAGCAGCGGAAGCGTGCCGTGACCCTGGCCGCGCTCCCCCGACGCCGCTACCGGTCCGCACTCGAACTCGGCTGCGCCACCGGGGTCCTCACCGCCGCGCTGACCGAGCGGGCGGACGCCGTCCTCGGCACCGACATCTCGCGTGCGCCGCTCGAGCGGGCCCGGCGGCGAGCGCCCTCCGCCCGGTTCGTCCAGGCCGCCCTGCCCACCGAGTGGCCGGACGGCCGCTGGGACCTCGTGGTGATGTCCGAGGTCGGCTACTACCTCTCCCCCGCCGACCTCGACGTCACGATCGACCGCGTGCTCGCGTCCCTCGACGACGACGGTGTGCTCGTCGCCTGTCACTGGCGGCACCCGGACAGCGACGCCGTCACCGACGGGGACACGGTGGACGCTCACCTGGCGGCCCGCTGGCCCCGGCCGGCACTCGTCCGCCACGTCGAGCCGGACTTCGTCCTCAGCGTCCTGCCCGGCCCGTCGGTCACGAGCGTCGCGCGGGCAGAGGGACTCGTCCGGTGACGCTCCGCCTCGACGTCGTCGTCCCGGCCCACGACGAACAGGACCGGATCGTCGCCTGCCTGGAGGCACTGGCCACCGCCGTCTCGAACCTCCGGCACGAGCGCCCCCACGTCTCGGTCCACGTGAGCGTCGTCCTCGACGGCTGCACCGACGACACCGCGGCGCTCGTGCACGCCCACGCGGACGGAGCCGCCTGGCTCGACACCCTGGTCACCGACCACGTCGGCGTCGGTCGGGCGCGGTCGCTCGGTGCCGCACACGCCCTCGCCCGACCGGTCGCCGGCGCCCTCGTCAGCGCCGGACGGCAGCGCACCGACGAGCCGGCAGTCGACCACGACGACGCCGACCTCGACCAGCGCTGGCTCGCCCACACCGACGCGGACTCCCGGGTCGCGGCGGGGTGGCTCGTGCAGCAGCTCGACGCCCTCGTGTCCGGCGCCCACGTCCTGGTCGGTGCCGTCGTGCCCGATCCGGACGACCTCGACGCCGTGGTCCTCGCACGGTGGCAGGCGACGCACCCGCCCGGGGCGACCCTCGGCCACGTGCACGGCGCGAACCTCGGCATCCGGGCGGACGCCTACCGTGCGGTCGGCGGGTTCGACCCGGTGCCCGAGCACGAGGACGTCCGGTTGGTGGCGCGCGCCCGCGCGCTGGGCCTGCGGGTGGACGCGACCACGAGCCTCCCGGTCGTCACCAGCGGTCGGTTCGACGGCCGGACACCGGGCGGGTACGCGGAGCACCTCCGCCGCACCTACGGTGACGCGTCCTGACCTCCTTACCGTCCTGATAGCCGACCGAAGGGGTGCCCTCGGCACCCCTTCCTAGGTTCTCCTCGTCGGCCCCCGCCGCGTGGTCCACGCGACCGGTGCTCCCGGGCCGGCCCCCACCGAGGAGAACCATGTTCCTGACCTACCTCAGGCGCGAGCTCACGAACCGCAGGAAGCAGACCGCCGTCATCGCGGTCGGGATGGCGCTGGCCATCGCGCTCGTCGTCATCGTCTCGTCGATCGCGAGCGGCGTGCAGTCCGCCCAGTCGAGCGTCCTGCAGTCCGTGTACGGCGTCGGCACCGACATCACCGTGACGAAGACCGAGACCCCGACCTCGAGCAGCACCGGGCGGCCGTCGTTCGCCTTCGGCGACCAGGGCTCGTCGCGCAGCAGCAGCGGCTCCACGGACCTGTCGCAGTCCCGCCTGGCAGTGTCCCGCGGGTCGGGCACCCTGACCGCGGCGAACCTGGCGACGGTCACCGGCACGGACGGGGTCGAGGCCGCGACCGGCGTCCTGACGCTCGAGAACAGCACCTTCTCCGGGCAGGTCGAGCAGAACGACGGCAGCAGCAGTGGCAGCAGTGGCAGCGCAGCACAGGGCGGCCCGCACAGCAGTACCGACCAGGGCAGCGGCACCGGCCAGGGCGGCGGGTTCGGCGGCGGGTCGTTCAGCGTCGACTCGTTCACCGTCACGGGCATCCCGGTCTCCGGCGCCACAGTCGGCCCGCTCACGAGCACCGAGACGACGAAGGGGCGCACCTTCACCGCGGCCGACGCCGGCAAGGACGTCGTCGTGCTCGACGCGGCGTACGCGACGAGCGAGTCGAAGGCCGTCGGCGACACCGTGTCGATCGGCGGGAAGACCTTCGACGTCATCGGGATCGTCGCCTCGACCGGGTCGGCGTCCACCACCGGCTCGAACACGTACATCCCGCTCGACACCGCGCAGACGCTCGCCGACCTGTCGGGCAGGGTGACCTCCGTGTACGTCTCCGCGGAGTCGTCCGCCGACGTCGCGACGATCAAGGCCGCCCTGCAGAAGGAGCTGTCGAGCGCCACCGTCTCCACCGAGTCCGACCTCGCCTCGAGCGTGTCCGGCTCCCTGGCGACGGCATCGACCCTCGTGTCGAACCTCGGCCGGTGGCTGTCGATCGTCGTCCTGGCGGCGGCGTTCCTCATCGCGATCCTGTTCACCGTCTCGGGCGTGACCCGGCGGACCCGGGAGTTCGGCACCCTCAAGGCGATCGGCTGGTCGAACGGCCGCATCACCCGGCAGGTCGCGGGCGAGTCGCTCGTGCAGGGGCTGATCGGCGGCGTCATCGGCGCGGCAGCCGGACTCGTCGGCATCCTCGTCGTGAACGTCATCGCCCCCACGGTCTCGGCGAGCGCCGCCACCAGCACCCGGAGCGGCCCCGGCGCGGGCGGCGGGATGCCCGGCGCAGCGGCGACGGCGGCAGCGGGCAGCGGCACGACCGGTGGCGCCCCCGCGGGCGGCTTCGGCGGTGGCGGCCAGACGACGGCGACCACCGACGTCGTCCTGCACGCCCCGGTCACGGTCGAGGTGATCCTGCTCGCCATCGGCCTGTCGGTGCTCGGCGGGCTGCTCGCCGGTGCGCTCGGCGGATGGCGGGCCTCCCGGCTCCGTCCGGCGGAAGCGCTGCGGAGCGTGGCGTGATGCCGGCGGACCAGCACGACCCGACCGGTACGACCGGCACGACCGGCGCCGGTGCGACCAGCGCCGCTCCGCCTCGCCCGACCACCCCGACGACCGACTCAGGAGCCATCGTGACCAGCACCGAGACCGCACCCGCCTCCGGTGGCGTGCCCACCGCCTCCCGGAACGTCTACCGCCTGTCGGGTGTGACGAAGACGTACCGGCAGAAGAACCGGACCGTGACCGCGCTGGCCGGGGTGGACCTCGAGATCCCGCAGGGGCAGCTCGTCGCGGTGCAGGGGCCGACCGGCGGTGGCAAGTCGACGCTGCTGCAGATGCTCGGCGCCCTCGACCGGCCGAGCAGCGGTTCGGTGTTCCTGGGCGATCGGGACGTCGCCTCCCTCGGCGACCGTGCCCTCACCGACGTCCGGGCGACCGAGATCGGCTTCGTGTTCCAGAGCTTCAACCTCATCCCGACCCTGACCGCACTGGAGAACGTCGAGACCGCGTTCGCCGGCAGCCTCGCCAACCGGTCCCGCGCCGAGGTCCGCGAGCGGGCGAGCACCGCCCTGCGCGAGGTCGGCCTCGCGGAACGGCTGGACCACCTGCCCGCCGAGCTCTCCGGTGGGCAGCAGCAGCGCGTCGCGATCGCCCGCGCGCTGGTGAAGGACCCGACGGTCCTGCTGGCGGACGAGCCGACCGGGGCGCTCGACGAGGGGACCCGCGACGAGATCATGGGCCTCATCGAGCGGCAGTGGAAGGACCGCGGGTTGACCGTCGTCATCGTGACGCACGACTCGTGGGTGGCGCGGCGCGCGGAGCGGCGGCTGCGCATCGAGCAGGGGCAGGTCCGCGACGTGTAGTCGCGGCTGCGCCGGTGCGCGGGGGCTGGGGGGCTGAGGCGGCAAAACACCGGTGTTCGTGGGTCGCGCCGCGGATGTCCGCGGCGCGACGCACGAACACCGGTGTTCCACGGAGCTCGGCCGCGCCGGCCGGGCGGCCGCGCCGGCCGGCCGGCGCGACTGGCTGCCGCGTCCGCCGCGCCGCAGCCGCGTCAGCCCGCAGCGACCGGGTAGTCGCAGTACGCGAACCACGACGAGTCCGGCGCCCACGGCGGCACGTTCACGGTCCCCTGCCCACCGTCGAGGGCGACCAGCGTCTCCGGCACCACCGCGATCCGCGCACCTCGCGCCAGGACCCCGGGCAGCAGCCGCAGTTCCACCCGGTGGTCGGCCGGGTGCCCCTGCACGCCGGCCTCGTACGACAGGTACAGCAGGTGCGCGCCGTCCGGGGACACGTGCGGGAACCAGTTCACCCGCTCGTCGCCGGTGATCTGCACGGGGTCGGTCGACCCGTCCCGGAGCGCCGCGAGCTGCGCCGTGCCCGGGCTGAACCGCTCCGTGTTGAACAGCAGCGTTGCGCCGTCCGGGGTCCACGCACACCCGTCGTCCGGGCGCGCATCGCGGGTGCGGAAGGTCGTCGCGCCGGTCACCGGGTCGACGAGAGCGACGTCGGTGGTCCAGACGCCCTCGGGTGAGCGTTCTCCGACGATCGCGGCGAGCGCGGAGCCGTCGGGAGCGATGCCGTGCAGGTAGTACTTCCGCACCGTCGGCAGCACGGCGGCGGTGTCGGTGATCCGGACCCCGGTGCCGCCGGCGGGCAGGGGCACCCGGTAGAGCTCACCGTCACGCCCGCTCACCACGACGGACTCCCCCGAGGGGTCGAGCACGTGGTCGTTGTTGATCTCGGGGACGCCCACCATCGGCACCGGGACGAGCGCGGTCTCGTCGAGGACGGTCCCGACCGCGGGCACCGGCAGCAGCCAGAGGTCACCGTCCGCGTTGAGCACCAGGGTGTCGGCGTCGAGGACGTTCGGCGCCTCGACCAGCACCGTGTCCGAGGCGAACACCAGCCGCGCGGTCCGCGCCTCGACGTCGTACACGTGCACACGGCTGCGCTGCCCGGGCAGCAGCTGCCGCCCACGGATCTCGGTCATGCGTCCATCCTGTCGTGCGTCGTCGTGGTCGGAGTCGGGGCCGTGGTGCGGTCGTGGTTCGGCGCGCTGCCGCACAACGGAATCCGTCCCGAACCACGGGAGTCCGCGGTTCGGAACGGATTCGGGAGGTGCAGTCCGGGCCGCACCACGCTCGGGGGGCGGGCAGGCGCGCGCGGGCCGCACCACGGACGGGAGGCGCGGTGCGGGACGGACCCGCACCGCGCCTCCCGTCAGGTGGTTGCGGCTACTTCACCGCGCCGGCGGTCAGGCCGGCGACGAACTGGCGCTGCACCACGAGGAACGCGATGACGACCGGGATCGAGACGACCAGCGAGGCCGCCATGATCTGGTTCCAGTACACGTTCGTCTGCGTGGAGTACTGCTGCAGACCGACCGCGAGCGTGGAGCCGAGACCGTTCGTCATGACCGAGGCGAAGAGGACCTCGCCCCAGGCCGTCATGAACGAGTAGATGCCGACCGCCACGAGACCCGGGCGGGCCGAGGGCAGGATGATCCGGAACAGCGCGCCCATCGGACCGGAGCCGTCGACCATCGCGGCCTCGTCGAGCTCGCGCGGGATCGTCTCGAAGTAGCCCGCGAGCATCCAGATCGAGAACGGCAGCGTGAACGTCAGGTACGTGATGATCAGGCCGAGCCAGCTGCCCACGAGCTGGATGCCGAGCGAGTTGCCGAGGTTCGTGAAGATCAGGAACAGCGGCAGCAGGAACAGCACGCCGGGGAACATCTGGGTCGAGAGCACCGTCGTGGTGAAGGCGGTCTTGCCCTTGAAGTTCCACCGCGACACCGCGTAGGCGGCGAACGTGGCGATGATCAGCGAGAACACCGTCGCGACCGTGCAGACCACGAGCGAGTTGATGAAGTACCGGCCGAGCGGGACCGTCGACCACATGTCGATGAACGGCTGGAACGTGATCCGCGACGGGATCCACGTGAAGTCGTTCTGCACGTCGCCGAGCGGCTTGATGGCGGTCGTGATCATGACGTAGAGCGGCACCACCGTGAAGACGGTGAGGAGTGCCAGGACGATGACCTTGAAGGACTTCGCCCCCGTTGTTTCACGCACGGACGGACCTCCGGTTGGTGACGGCCAGGTAGATGCCGGTGACGACGAGCAGGAAGAGGAGGAGCAGGACGCTCATCGCGGCACCGGAGCCGAAGTTCCAGGTGATGAACGACGCGTTGTAGATGTGGAAGCTCAACAGGTCGGCGGCCGGCGGCTGCGCGGTCGAACCGAACAACACGAACGGTGTGTTGAAGTCGTTGAACGTCCAGAGGAACATCACCAGCACGAGCGTGACGTTCACCGGGCGGACCATCGGCAGCGTGATCGAGCGCCACTGTCGGAACGGCTTGGCACCGTCGACCGAGGCGGCCTCGTAGACGTCGGCCGGCACGGACTGCAGACCCGCCATCAGCATGAGGAACGCGAACGGCCAGGTCTTCCAGATCGCCACGACGACGACGGCCACGAAGGCGTTGTTGCCGATGAGCCAGAACGGTGCGTCGGAGCCGAACAGGTGCAGCTGGTCCACCAGGACGTGGTTCAGGGCGCCGGAGTCACGCTGGAACATGAACTTCCACGTGATGACGCCCGCGTACATCGGCAGGGCGTAGGGCACCAGGAACAGCGTGCGGAAGAGCCCGCGGCCGAGGAACGGCTTCTGCAGGGCGACCGCGGCGGCCATGCCGAAGCCCCAGGACAGCCCGACCACGAGGATCGTGAAGGCGCAGGTGATGAGGAACGAGCTGAGCAGCCCACGGCCGATGGCCTGGTCGAAGTCGACCGCGACGGAGTAGTTCCGCAGCCCGGCGAAGGGTGCGGCGCCCCAGTTCGCGATGAAGTACTTGGTGAGCTGCACGAAGCTGATCCAGATGCCGACGAGCATCGGCACGATGTGGATCAGCAGCTCGAAGAGGATCGCGGGGCCGACGAGCGCGTACGGGAGCCACGGGACGCGACGCTTCCCGCGGGGCGGCGGCCCCGAGAGGGTCGGCGCCTTGGTGTGCGTCAGGTCGATGGCCTCGGAGTCTGGCAGGACCGTCGTGGACATGGGCAGGCCTTCCGGCTGGTGGAGGGGGTTCGAGAGGTGGGGCGGGAGGCCCGGACCCGACCTGACGGTCGTGGTCCGGGCCTCCCGTCGGATCAGCCTGCGGCCTGGGAGACCTGGTCCTGGGCCGTCTGCAGCGCGTTCTTGATGTCCTTGTCGGACACCGTCGAACCCGTCGCGATCTTGGCGAACATGTCGTTCATCGCCTTGCCGACCGTGGACTCGAACTGGTCCTCGGCGGGCACCAGCGGGAGCGGCTTCGCCTTGTTGTTGTAGATGTCGAGGAACGTCTTCGTCTGCTCGTCCGTGACGGAGTCAGCAGCGGCGGCGAGCACCGGCAGTGCCGCGTACGGCTTGTCGAGCGTGGTCTGCGTGTCCGCGCTCGTCATGTACTTGACGAACTTCAGCGCGCCCTCCTTGTTCTTCGTGTTCTTGAAGACGGAGAGGTTGATGCCGGCCGGGAAGCTGGCGATCTGCTCGCCACCGGTCGGGGCGGGCAGCGGGACGACGCCGTACTCGTCCGACTTCATGCCGAGCGAGTTGATGGTGTTGTTCGCGTTGTTCTGGTTGAGGATCATCGCGGCCTTCTTGTTCGCGAAGTCCGTGACCGACTGGGTGGCGTTGTCGTACTGCGCGTTCGAGGGGTTCGCGGCCTTGGCGACCTGCATGAGGTCGATGTAGCGCTTGATGCCGTCGACGTTCTTGCTCGAGGTGAAGGTCGGCTTGCCGTCCTTGTCGAACCACTCGCCGCCGTTCTGCGCCGAGTTGATGAACGCGAAGTGCGCGTTCTCGGTGTAGGACCCACCGGCGAGGCTGAACCCGTAGGTGTCACCCTTCGTCAGCTTCTTCGCCGCGGTGACCAGGTCGTCCCAGTTCGTGGGCGGCTCGATGTTCGCGTCCTTGAGCATCTGCTTGTTGTAGAACAGGCCGTAGGCGAGGCCGTAGAGCGGGACGCTCGTGACCGTCTTGTCGGGGGCGCCACCGGTCGAGAGCGCGACCTTGCCGAACTTGTCGGCACCGCCGATCGCCTTCATCTCCGAGTCACCGAACTCCTGGAAGGCGCCGGTGGCCTGGAGCGAGGTCGCCCAGGTGTTGCCGATGTTCACGACGTCCGGGCCCTGGCCCGAGGTGACGGCGGTCTGGATCTTCGTCTGCAGGTCGTTCCAGCCGATGACCTGGAGGTTGACCTTGATCCCGGTCTCCTTGGTGAACTTCTCGAGGACGGGGGTCAGCACCTCCTTGTCGTTCTGCAGGGAGGTGCCCTGGTTGGACGCCCAGTAGGTGAGCGTCTTCGAGTCGCCGGCGGAACCGGACGACCCGGAGGAGCAGGCTGCGAGGCCGGTCACGGTGAGTGCCGCGGCCGCGGTGATGGCCAGTGCGCGGATGGCAGTGCGCATGAGGCTCTACTTTCTCGTCGTTGAGATCTTGCAGGAGGGTGGTGGTGGTGCCGGGTCGTGCTTGGTGCTGCTGGGTGCTGCTGTGTGGGACGGGGCAGAGCCGGATCGGACCAGGGTCCGGTCGGGCCGGAGCCTGGTCAGGCCAGGGTCTGCTCCGCGGGGTCCCAACCCTCGGGGAGGGTCGGGGAGGGTGCGACCGTGCTCTCGACGAGCACGGTCTCACCACGTTCGGCTGCCTCGGCGATGGAGACCATCACGTCGAGGACGTGGAAGGCGAGGGCACCGGGGACCCGGTTCTCCTCACCCGCACGGAGGGAGCGGGCCAGGTCGACCACGCCCGTCCCCCGCGAGTAGGTGGACCCGACGGCGGGGATCGTCTCGGGCTCGTCGGCGCCGAGCGCGTACAGCTCGGTGTCGCCGTCGAAGTCGTTCGGGTCGGGGAAGACGACCGTGCCGGTCTCGCCCGCGATCTCGACGAAGCCGGTGCGGCCCCGGTCGGACTCGAACGAGAAGACGCTCTGCGCGCTGCCGCCGTTCTCGAACTGGATCAGCGCCGAGTGGTTCGTCGGGACGTCGACCGGGAACTCGGTGCCGGCCTTCGGGCCCGAGCCGATCGTGCGGGTGGCGCGGGACCTCGACGCGGTGGCGGTGACCTTCGCGACTGGTCCGAACGCCTGCACGAGGGTCGTGATGTAGTACGGGCCGATGTCGAACAGCGGCCCGGCGCCGTACGCGAAGAGGAACTCGGGGCTCGGGTGCCAGGACTCCGGGCCGGGGCTCTGGAACAGGGTGAGCCCGTTGAGCGGTGTGCCGATGCGGCCGTCCCGGATGGTGCGGAGCGCGGTCTGCAGGCCGGCGCCGAGGAACGTGTCCGGCGCGACGCTGACGGTCTTGCCGGCGGCGACCGCGGCGTCGCGGAGCTGCGCGGCACTCTGCCGGTCGAGCGCGTAGGGCTTCTCGCCCCAGACGTGCTTGCCGGCGGCCAGGGCCTGCAGCGCGACCTCGACGTGCGCGGCCGGGATCGTGAGGTTCACGACGATCTCGATCTCGTCGATGGCCAGCAGCTCGTCGACCGTGCCGGAGCCCGGGACGCCCCACTTCTCGGCCTGCGACGCGGCCCGGGGCAGGTCGATGTCGGCGATGAAGCGGACCTCGACGTCGGGGAAGACGGTCAGGTTGGACAGGTACTGGTCCGAGATGACCCCGGCGCCGATCACGCCGACGCCGACGCGTCCCGACCGGGAGGCGGTGGTCGCGGTGTCCGCGGACGTCGCAGTGGTCCCGGTGCCGCTGGTGGTGGTGTCGGTGCTCATGCGTGTGCTCCTGCCAGGAAGGCGTACGAGTCGCGGACGGCCTGCACGACGTCGCCGTCGTGGTCGTCGAGCTCGATGACCTGCTGGGCGTCCGGCGCGGCGGCCACGATGTCCCGCACGGGCATGACGCCGTTGCCGACCGCGACCTGCTGCTTGTCGTCGTGTGAGCCGTCGCCGTCCTTGACGTGCAGGAAGCGGACCTGGTCCCCGAGCCGACCGAGGACGGCCACCGGGTCGTCACCGCCGACCTTCGCCCAGTAGGTGTCGAGCTCGAGGACGACGGCGTCGGAGAGTGCCCCGGCGAAGACCTCGAAGGCGCTCGTGCCGTCGATGCGGTTCGAGAACTCGAACGCGTGGTTGTGGTACCCGAGCGCCAGGCCGTGGTCGGCGGCGCGGGGGGCGAGGTCGTTGAACGCCAGGGCGATCGCCTCGACGTCCTCGCGGGTGGTCCAGCGGGCTTCGTCGACGTGCGGGTCGATCAGGGTGCCGAGCCCGACGGTGACGCTCGCGCTGAGGATGCGCTCGAGTTCCTGCTCGTCCGCGTCCACCAGACGTGCGTGCCCGCTCGGCGCGGTCAGGCCGGCCTGCTGCAGGGCGGCCGCGTACTCGTCGGCACGGTCGACGAAGCCGAAGAGTTCGACGTTCGTGAAACCGATGTCGGCGATCGTCGCCAGGGTTCCGGGGAGGTCCGTCGTCAGTGCGTCACGCACCGTGTAGAGCTGGACCGAGAGCGGGTGTACCACCAGGTGTTCTCCTCATCGAGATGGGTCTTCGTTGACCGATCGTCACACTATGGGCGCTTTTGTCGGCGGTCAAGCAAAAGTTCGAAGAGGTTCGACGACCTTCGTTGCGTGGCCCGGAGGATGTGTGGTTCACTCCGACCATGGTCGACGTGACGCGGACGGCAACGACGCCGCCGGTCGGGGCCAGCGAGCTCTTCCAGATCCTGCGTGACGGCGTCCCGCGGACCCGTGGCGAACTCGCTGCCCTCACCGGGATGGCGCGCTCGACCATCGGCGTGCGCATCGACGCCCTCGTCGACGTCGGACTCGTCGGCGCCGTCGACACCGCCGCCTCGACGGGCGGTCGTCCGCCCGCGCAGATCGCCCTGCGCCCCGCCGCCCGGCTCGTCGTCGCCGCCGACCTCGGTGCCTCGCACGGCCGCGTCGCCGTCACCGACCTCGTCGGCACCCAGCTCGCCACCCGCGAGGCCCGGATCGACATCGCCGCCGGCCCCGTGCCCACGCTCGAGTGGCTCGTCGGCGTCGTCGACGAACTGCTCGACTCGGTCGGCCGAGCCCGCGACGACGTCATCGCGTTCGGCATCGGGCTGCCCGGCCCCGTCGAGTTCTCCACCGGGCGTCCCGCGAACCCGCCGATCATGCCGGGCTGGGACGGGTTCGACGTCCCCGGGTGGCTCCGCCAGCACGTCCGGGCACACGTCCTCGTCGACAACGACGTGAACATCGCCGCACTCGGTGAACGCGCGCACGGCTGGCCCGGCCTCGACCACCTGCTCTTCGTCAAGGTCGCCACCGGCATCGGCTCCGGCATCGTGTCGGAGGGTCGGATCCAGCGCGGCGCGCAGGGCACCGCTGGTGACATCGGGCACGTCCGGGTCTCCCGCGCGGGCGACGTCCCCTGCCACTGCGGCAACACCGGATGCCTGGAGGCCGTGGCCTCCGGTCCGGCGATCGCCCGCGCACTCCGCGCCAAGGGCCACGACGTGCACACCAGCGCCGACGTCATCGACCTCGTCGCGCGGTCCGACCTCGACGCGATCGGCGCCGTCCGCCAGGCGGGCCGCGACATCGGCGAGGTCCTCGCCACCTGCGTCTCGCTCATCAACCCGTCGGTGATCGCCCTCGGCGGCTCGATCACCCAGGCCGGGGAGCACCTGCTCGCCGGCGTCCGGGAGGTCGTCTACTCCCGCTCGATGCCGCTGGCCACCGAGCACCTCGTCATCGCGCAGTCCCGCGCCGGCTCGATCGCCGCGCTGCAGGGCGCCGCAGCCCTCGCGATCGCCTACGCGCTCTCCCCCGCGGGCGTCGACGAACTCGTCACCCTCGCCGAGGGTCGGCAGCTGGTCTCCTGACCGGTCCCGTCCGACCGCGCGGCGGTTTCGCGGGTGCCGGTGGTCGGGTGGACAATCGGGGTGTGACGATCGTGCAGCCCACTCTCTGGGGCGACCTGGATGACGGGTGGGAGGCCCAGCCCGGCTCCGCCACGTCGGCTCGCGCAGGCACGTCGGCTCGCACAGACACGTCGGCCGGCACGTCCGCCGCCGGTCGCCCCGGCGCTGCCCGGCCGGCCCGCGCGCACGACGCCTTCACGGCTCTCCGCGGGCACACCGAACGGATCGTCGCGCACTCGTCGGACCGCGTCGCCTGGCTGCGGGCCCGTGCGATGGGCATCACCGCCACCGACGTCGCACGCCTCGCGTCCCTGCACGCCGTCGACGCGGTCGTCGCCGACAAGCGCTACGGCTCGCGCTTCGCGGGCAACGTCTACACCGAGCACGGCAAGGAACGTGAACCCGTGATCGCCTCGTGGGTCGCGGCGACGCACGGCATCCAGCCCTCCGCGCACCTGTTCCACGCGGCCACGAACCGGGCGCACCTGGCGACGCCGGACGGGGTCGGCCTGGACCGCGACGGACGCCTGCTCCTGGCCGAGATCAAGACGACCGCGAACGGCTTCACCCGCGTGCCGCGCCACTACATGCGGCAGGTGTGGTGGCAGCAGTACGTCCTCGGCGCCGACCGGACCCTGTTCGTCTGGGAGAAGCACGACGACTTCGTGCCGGTTGCCGACGAGCCCGAGTGCCGCTGGATCGACCGCGACGACGACGCGATCCGTGGGCTCATCGCACTCGCGGACCTGGTGCTCGACCGACTGCGGGACGCTCGCTGACCGGGATCAGCCGGACGCGGGACAACGCGACGACGATCAGCCCCATCAGGCCGATGAACACCGCGACGCCCAGGCAGTAGAGCGCGACGACGCCGTAGCCCGACTTCGGGTCGAGGAACGGGTACGGCACCCAACCGTCCGTCGCACCACGGATCACGACGACCACGAGCCACACCGCCGGGTAGATCAGGAACCACCAGACGTCACGGAAGAACAGCCGGCTGCGGTCCGAGAACAGCAGCCAGTCCAGCACGACGTAGAGCGGGATCCACCGGTGCAGGACGTCGTTCGACCAGGACTCCCCCACGGCCTGTCCGACCTGCACGAGCAGGGTGTTGTAGACCAGGCCGGTCGTCGCGATGTAGACCGTCGCGGCGCCGCGGAACAGGTCCAGGCGACGTCCGGTGTCACGGCGCCGGGCTGCGGCCACGACGGTGAGGACGAACACGACGGCGACCAGGATGTTCGACTGGTTCGTGAAGTACCCGAAGAAGTTCCAGAACACGAACCCGTCCCCGAGCGCAGCCTGCAGGTCGTGCCCGATGGCTGCGACGATGGCGATCGCGGCTGCGAGCCGCAGGACGTTCACGAAGATCCGCACGGGTTCACGGTACTGGTCCGCCGGGCTGTCCGGGGAACGCGGAACGGCCGGGGAACGCAGAACGTCCGGGAACGCAGAACGGCCCGCACCGGAGTGCGGGCCGTCCTGGTCGTGCCGTGGTGCTGGGGATCAGTGCGATCCGCTGCTGATCAGGATCAGAAGACGTTGACGTCCAGCGGGATGCCCGGGCCGAAGGTCGTCGAGACGGCGCCCTTCATGATGTAGCGGCCCTTGGCTGCGCTCGGCTTGAGACGGACGATCTCGTCGAGCGCGGTGGTGATGTTCTCGTCGAGCTGCTCCGGCGTGAACGAGGCCTTGCCGACGACGAAGTGCACGTTGGAGTGCTTGTCGACGCGGAACTCGATCTTGCCGCCCTTGATCTCGTTCACGGCCTGGGCCACGTTCGGGGTCACGGTGCCGGTCTTCGGGTTCGGCATGAGGCCACGCGGCCCGAGCACCTTGCCGAGACGACCGACCTTGCCCATGAGCTCCGGGGTCGAGACCGCGGAGTCGAACGAGGTGTAGCCCTCGGCGACCTTCGCGATGAGCTCGTCGCCACCGACCTCGTCGGCGCCGGCGGCGATGGCGGCCTCAGCGGCTGCACCCGTCGCGAAGACGATGACGCGGGCGGTCTTGCCGGTGCCGTGCGGGAGGATGACGGTGCCGCGCACCATCTGGTCCGCCTTGCGCGGGTCGACGCCGAGCTTCAGTGCGACCTCGACGGTGGAGTCGGTCTTCGCAGAGCCGGTCTCCTTCGCCAGGGCGACTGCCTCGGTCGGGGTGTAGAACTTGTCGGCCGCGATCTTCGCGGCCGCGGCGCGGTACGCCTTGGACTTCTTCGCCATGGTGGTCTCCTTGCGAGATACGTGGTTGACGAGCCGGCGCGGCTCTCCCACGGTGAGTACTGGGGTGTGGAGGGTGAGGCTCAGGCCTCGACCGTGATGCCCATCGAACGAGCGGTACCGGCGATGATCTTCGTCGCCTGCTCGATGTCGTTGGCGTTCAGGTCGGCCTGCTTGGTCTCGGCGATCTGACGGATCTGGTCCGCCGTGATGCGTCCGGCCTTCACCGTGTGCGGCGTCGCGGAACCCTTGTTCACACCCGCGGCCTTCTTGATGAGCTCGGCTGCCGGCGGGGTCTTGAGGATGAACGTGAAGGAACGGTCCTCGTAGACGGTGATCTCCACCGGGATGACGTTGCCGCGCTGCGACTCGGTCTGGGCGTTGTACGCCTTGCAGAACTCCATGATGTTCACGCCGTGCTGACCGAGCGCCGGACCGATCGGCGGTGCCGGGTTGGCGGCGCCCGCGTTGATCTGCAGCTTGATCAGGCCCGTGACCTTCTTCTTCGGTGCCATGTTTCGCTTTCCTCCTGGGATCGAACGCACGGGGATCCGTGCACTCTCCCGCGTCTCCGGCGGTTCCGGATCGCGGTGACGGACCCGCAGCGCACGAGGCGCGCGGACCCAAACTCGAACAGTCTAGTGGATGGTGTCCAGCGTCAGAGCTTGGTCACCTGGTCGAAGCTGAGCTCGACCGGCGTCTCGCGCTCGAAGAGCGAGACGAGCACGGTGAGCTTGCCGCTCTCCGGCTTGATCTCGGAGATCGACCCCGGCAGACCCGCGAACGAGCCTTCCTTGATGGTGATCGTCTCGCCGACCTCGAAGTCGACCTCGGCCTGGGGCTGCGCCTGGGCGAAACCGCTGCCCTTCGCGCCGCCCTTGGTCGGGGCGGCCTCGGCGACCTGGACGAGGGACTTCAGCATGCCGAAGGCCTCGTCGAAGCGGAGCGGGGTCGGGTTGTGCGCGTTGCCGACGAAGCCGGTGACACCCGGGGTGTGGCGGACGACGGACCACGAGTCCTCGTCGAGGTCCATGCGGACGAGCACGTAGCCGGGGATCCGGACGCGGGTGACCAGCTTGCGCTGCCCGTTCTTGATCTCGACGACGTCCTCCATCGGGACCTCGGCCTGGTAGATGTAGTCCTCCATCGACATCGAGACCATGCGGTTCTCGATGTTGGCCTTCACGCGGCGCTCGAAGCCCGCGTAGGAGTGGATGACGTACCACTTGCCCGGCTTCATCCGCAGTTCGGCCTTGAACGCCTCGTACGGGTCGACCTCGGACTCGTCGTCCTCGTCCTCGGCCGTGATCGTGACCTCGGTGTCGGGGGCCAGCTCGACCTCGGACTCCGGGGCGATCGCACCGAGCGTGTCGGCGGACTCTTCGGCGGCGACGGTGGCGCTCGCTTCGGCCGGGGTCTCTTCCTCGAGCTCGGACTCTTCCTCGAGCTCGGACTCTTCCTCGTCCTCGACGGCTTCGACGGCGGCCTCGGCCTCGTCGGGGCTGTCGATCTCGAGGGCGTCGTCCACGACGGCGTCGGCTTCGGGGTCACGCGACTCGGCGAGGGCGTCCAGCGTCTCGTCGAGCTCGGCGGCGACGGTGCCGTCGTCCGGCTCGTCGCTCAGGCCGAGGGACTCGTCGTCCTCGTCCTCGACGGAGATCGCGCGCTCCTCGGCGGAGTCGGTCGAACGGAGTTCGCTCGTCTCGACGTCGCCTTCCTGGTTCTCCTCGACCTCGGAAGACTGCTCGGCAGCGGTCGCGAGGTCGATGTCGTCGCGGGAGTAGTCAGACACAGTCGGTTCTTTCCGTTCGATGGTGCGGATCGGGATGGCGCTCGTGTCCCGGGCAGGGAACGGGTCACCGTCTCCGGAAGACCGTACCCCGAGGAGGACCGGAGCGGTCGGACCTGCGGTCAGGCCGGGCGCGCCAAGACTGCAGCACGCCGGGGTTCGTGCCAGCTGGGTCAGGCCGTGGGGCCGTTGCCGAACACGTAGCCGACGCCGAGACCGAACACGAAGTCGAGGATCGACACGAGGACCATCATGACGACGACGAACACGAGCACGACGCCCGTGTAGCTGAAGAGTTCCTTGCGGGTCGGGGTGACGACCTTGCGCAGCTCGCCGAAGACCTGGCGGATGAACAGTGCGATCGCGGCGAAGGGGCCACGGCGCTGTGCGCGGTCGACCTTTGCCTGGGCGACGACGTCGTCGGTCGTCTCCACGTCTTTGCTCGCCACTTCAACCCTTCCCGATGTGCAGGGCGGACAGGACTTGAACCTGCAACCTGCGGTTTTGGAGACCGCTGCTCTACCAATTGAGCCACCGCCCTTCGGAACGTCCACCCGTACGGGATCCGGTCGTTCCAGGGAGAAGAAGTCTGTTTCCGACAGACTTCAACCGCCGCAGAACAGTGTACGGGAGTCCCGACGGCGGTGTCCACTTGACGGATGCTCCGGCGCGGCGCGTCGGTAGGCTGACCCCGTGAGCACCGAAGCCGCCAGCCCTCAGCCCACCGACCGCACCCAGACCACCGACCGCAGCGAGACCGCCGCCGGCACCCGGCCGCGCATCGCCTCTCGGATCGCCGCCATCGCCGAGTCCGCCACCCTCAAGGTCGACGCCAAGGCGAAGGCGCTGAAGGCCTCCGGTCGCCCGGTGATCTCGTTCGCCGCGGGCGAGCCCGACTTCGCCACCCCGGCGCACGTCGTCGACGCCGCCGTCGCTGCGGCGCAGGACCCGGCGAACCACCGTTACACCCCGGCCACGGGCCTCCCGGACCTCAAGCGTGCGGTGGCCGACAAGACGGCGCGGGCGTCCGGCATCGCCGTCGACCCGTCGCAGGTCATCGTCACGAACGGCGGCAAGCAGGCCGTCTACCAGGCGTTCCAGACCGTGGTCGACGCCGGCGACGAGGTCCTGCTGCCCGCGCCGTACTGGACGACCTACCCCGAGGCCGTGCGCCTCGCCGGCGGCGTCCCCGTCGACGTCTTCGCCGGCAGCGACCAGGACTACCTGGTCACCGTCGAGCAGCTGGAGGCAGCGCGAACGCCGAAGACCAAGGCGCTGCTGTTCTGCTCCCCCTCGAACCCGACCGGGGCCGTGTACTCCGCCGAGCAGACCCGCGCCATCGGCGAGTGGGCGCTCGAGCACGGCATCTGGGTGATCAGCGACGAGATCTACCAGGACCTCGTCTACGACGGCCTGACGTTCTCCGGCGTGCTCGAGCAGGTCCCGGCCCTGGCGGACACGACGATCCTGGTGAACGGCGTCGCCAAGACGTACGCCATGACCGGCTGGCGGGTCGGCTGGATGGTCGGCCCGGCGGACGCGATCAAGGCCGCGTCGAACCTGCAGTCCCACCTGTCGTCGAACGTCGCGAACGTCTCGCAGCGCGCTGCGATCGCCGCACTGACCGGCCCGCAGGAGCCCGTCGCCGCGATGCGGGACGCCTTCGACCGCCGACGGCAGGCGATCGTCGCGGGCCTCAACGCGATCCCGGGCTTCGTCACGCCGGTCCCGCAGGGCGCCTTCTACGTCTACCCCGACGTCACCGCGCTCCTGGGTCGCGAATGGGCAGGCAGCACGCCGACCACGACGCTGGAGCTGGCGGACCTGATCCTCGAGCACGCCGAGGTCGCGGTCGTCCCGGGCGAGGCCTTCGGTCCCTCCGGGTACCTGCGCCTGTCGTACGCGCTCGGTGACGACGACATCGCCGAGGGCGTCGCCCGTCTCGCCCGCCTGTTCGGCTGACCTCGGCGACACCCCGGTCACGACATCGCGCCCCGTCTGGACGGGGCGCGATGTCGTTGCGGGGCACGACGTCGCTGCGGGGCACGACGTCGCTGCGGGGCACGACGGGGTCCGGGTCGGTCACGACGGTCGCCGCGACGCACGGCCGGGAGGCCCGGCCCGCGTCCGACAGGTCCGGACCGCCGGTCAGGCGAGCAGGTCCCCGACCACGACGGGCTCCGGCACGAGCGTCACGCCGAAGCGGTTCGCGACCGTCACCTGCACGTAGCGCGCGAGTTCGGCGACCTGGGCGGCCGTCGCTCCCCCGCGGTTGGTCAGCGCCAGGGTGTGCTTCGTGGAGATCCCGGCGCGGGACCCCGGGACGCCGTAGCCGCGGTGCACGCCCGCGTGCTCGATGAGCCAGGCGGCGCTGAGCTTCACGTCGTCGCCGACCTGCCAGCGCGGGGCGTCGACGGGCATCGTCCGGGCGAACTCGGCCGACACGATCGGGTTCGTGAAGAACGACCCGGCGCTCCAGGTGTCGGGGTCCGCGTCGTCGAGCACCATGCCCTTGGACCCGCGGAGCCGCAGCACCTCGGCGCGGACGTCGGCGGGGGCGACCCGGGTGCCGAGCTCGACGCCGAGGGACCCGGCGAGCTGGGCGTAACGCACGGGGACGCCGTCGCCGGTGGCCGTGCCGAGCCGGAACTCGACGGTCAGGACGACGCCACGGCGCCCGTGCTTGAGGGTGCTCGTGCGGTAGCCGAGCGCCAGCTCGGACGCGGGGACCCAGGAACGCTCCCCGGTCTCGGCGTCCAGGAAGTCGACCGCGGTGAGCACGTCGGAGAGCTCGACCCCGTAGGCGCCGATGTTCTGCACGGGGGCGGCACCGACCGTGCCCGGGATGCCGCTGAGGGCCTCCAGTCCGGTCCACCCGCGCTCGACGGTCGTGGCGATGAACGCGTCCCACGGCTCCCCCGCGGCGACCCGGACGGTGACGCCGTCGGCGTCCGTCTCGGCGTCGATCCCGCGGGTCCGGACCACGACGACGGTGCCGGGGAAGCCCTGGTCGGCGACCAGCAGGTTGCTGCCGCCCCCGAGGACCAGCCAGTCGTCCTCGTCCGACCAGGCGTCGACGACGTGGGCGACGAGTTCGTCGGTGGTGTCGGCGACCAGCAGGCGGCCGGCCGGTCCGCCGACGCGGAGGGTCGTCAGCTCGGCGAGCGTCGTGTCGGCCACGGTCAGTGGAACGCCACCGTGACCTGCGCCTTGCCCAGCACGGTCTGCCCGGCGGCGGTCACGGTGAGGTCGATGCGCTGCGGTCGGCCCTGCTCGTCGAGGGTGCCGACCTTGGCGACCACGCCGACGTCGGCACCGTCGGTCGGGTCGACGACGACGGGTCGGGTGAAGCGGACGCCGTACGAGGCGACCCAGCCGCGGTCGCCGAGCCACTCGGCGACGGGCTGGACGGCGAGGCCCATGGTGAGCATGCCGTGCGCCAGCACACCGGGCAGCCCGACCGAGGCGGCGACGTCGTCGCGGTAGTGGATCGGGTTGAAGTCCCCGGAGGCACCGGCGTAGCGGACGAGCGAGTCGCGTGTCAGGTGGACCTGGCGCTCGGCGACGACGGTACCGACCTGCGGGTCGGAGGTGGTGTCGGTCATGCGTCATCTCCTCGGACGACGAGGGTGGACGTGGCGGTGACGACGTGCTGGCCGTCGGCGTCGACCACGGTCGACTCGGCGGTGACCATCGCGTTGCCGCCGAGGGTCTTCACGCTCGTCACGGCGAGGGTCGCGGTGAGCTCGTCCCCGGCGACAATCGGTCGCACGTACGCGAACTTCTGCTCGCCGTGGACCACCCGCGAGAAGTCGATGCCGGCGTCCGGCTCGGCGAGGAGCTGTGCGAGCGTCGCCTCCTGCACGACGACCGCGAACGTCGCCGGAGCGACGACGTCGGCGTGCCCGGCGGCCCGGGCGGCCGCGGGGTCGGAGTGGATCGGGTTCGTGGCGAACACGGCGCGGGAGAACTCGCGCACCTTCTCACGACCGACCAGGTACGGCGGGGCCGGCGGGAACGTCCTGCCGACGAGCTCGGGGTTCACTGACACCGCAGCAGTCTACCGAGACCCCGGACGCAGGTGATCGGTCGCACGCACGGTGAACCACCGGGAACCGGCAGATAGATGAATCCGCATCGGTTATGCTGGCGACGCGCCGGTCTGGGGACGGCCGCGCGGTCCGCGGGGAGTGGCGATGGAGACGACGACCGAGTACACGGTGCTCGAGCACCACCGCTGCACGGCGGTGGAGCTCGTCGACGCGGCGCTGCGTGCGCACGGCCACCGCGTTGTCAGTGCGGACGGGCTCCTGGCCGTCGCCTCCGGCAACCGGCTCGCGACCGCTCTCCTCGGTGCGCTGGTCCGACCCGCGCAGCAGTACCGGCGCTACGAGGTCGCGCTGTCCGCGACGCCGGGGCACGCGGTGCTCACCCTGCGGCACGCTGACCACGGCGCTGCGGTCGTCGGCGGCATGATCGGGGCGAACCGCCGGCGGGAGGCGTGGCACCGCGTCGCCTCTCTCGTCGAGACGACCCTGCACGGTGGCGGGATCCTGCTGCACCGGACGGACCGCATCGACACGTCGGGCATCACGCTGCGCTGAGGCGGTCCGGAGGTCCGCGCCGGTCGGGCCGGGCCGGGCTGGGCCGAGCCCGTCCGCCGCGGGAGTGACAGCGGCGCTCGGCCGGACGCCGCCGACCAGTCGGCTCGGTGTCCGGGTCCGGGTGCGGGTGCGGGTCCGGGTCCCGGCGGGCCGCGTTCGGACGGGAGGCACGACACCGGTCCGTGGGAAGCGCCACGACCGCAGGGGCCACCGTGGGAACGACGACGACCGCGGACGACGACAGCCCGCGGACCGACGACGGCCCGGCGAACGACGACGGCCCGGGAACGACGAAGGCCCGGCACTGCTGCGCCGGGCCTTGCCGTCTTGACGTCGTTCCCGCTGATCTGACCTGTCCGACCAGCACGGTAGCGAGGGCGGGACTTGAACCCGCGACACCACGATTATGAGCCGTGTGCTCTAACCAACTGAGCTACCCCGCCATGGATCCGCAGTGATCACCGCGAAGTGACGACACTGCGAGTCAGAGCCCCGAGTCAGGATTGAACTGACGACCCCTTCCTTACCATGGAAGTGCTCTACCACTGAGCTATCGGGGCGAGTACCGCGAGCGGCACCACACGAGGATAGCAGACCCGCGACGGTGGTCCGGAACCGACCGTGACGCCCGGGCGTGCCGTCCGCGAGGGCTAGTTCGCGTTCGCGCGGAGCCACGCCAGCGGGTCCACCGGGACGCCGTTGATGCGGATCTCCAGGTGCAGGTGCGGGCCCGTGGAGTTGCCCGTGCTGCCGACCAGACCCACGGTCTGCCCGACCTTGACCTGCTCGCCCTGCACGACCTGGAACGAGTTGTCGAGCATGTGGCCGTAGACGCTGACGAACTGCTTGCCGTCGACGTCGTGCTGGATCCAGACGTCGTTGCCGAAGCCGCCGTCGTTCGCCTGCACCTTGATGACGGTGCCGTCGGCCACCGCACCGATGGCGGTGCCGGCACCCGGGGCGAAGTCGACACCCTGGTGGAACGTCGAGCAGAAGGAGCACCCGGCGACCTGACGTCCCCCGAAGCCCGACGAGATCGGGACGCCGACCGGGAACGGCCACTGGATCGTGCCGTTCGCGTCGTTCGTGAACGTGGAGGAGTCGGTGGCCGTGCCAGCTGTCGCGGAGATGCTCCGCTGGGCCTGGGAGACGGTGTACGCGTCGCGGTCGACCGTCCCTTCGACGGCGTCGCCCACGGAGAGCGACTGCGCGTCCTGCATGGAGGCACGGACGGTGGCCGCACCGGGCTGCGGGACGTACACGGCCTGTGCGGGCAGCGACGTCGAGACGACGAGCCCGGCGCTGAAGAGCAGGGCGCCGACGACGGTCACGCGGGACGCGGTCCGACGGAAGGAGGCACCGGAGCTGCGGGTCGGTCGGCCAGCAGCAGCGGCGGTGCGGGTGATGTGCCGCGTGGCGCGGTCGACCCGGGGGCCGGCGGCGACCGTCGGCGCGGCAGCACGGACGGTCTTCGGGGCCGCGGTCCGTGCCGCGCGCTTCGTCGTCTGGGTCCGACGGGCAGCCGCGGGACGGGTGGCTGTGGGCCGGGTGGCTGCGGGGGCCGGGGTGCTCTCGGCGAGCGGCGCGACGACCGGGGAGGACGGTGCCGGCGGCGTCAGCGGTGCGGCGCTCGACGACGGGAGGACCGGCGACGAGGGTGCCGGCGGCGTCGCCGGGCCGGACAGAGCGGACTCGGAGCGGGCGGGCTCCGGGCGGGCGGGCTCCGGGCGAGCGGACTCCGGGCGGGCCGCGTCGCTGGAGGTCACCGTGCGGTCGACGTCCGACCGGCGGCGGGACGTCTTCGCGGCGGCGCGTTCGGCTTCGATCCGAGCTCGTCTCGTCAGGTGCACGGACGGCGTCGCCCCGGGGGCGTTGCGGTCGATGGTCGTGGGCGTCTGCGAGGAGTCGAGCATGCGTTCGGTGATGATCCTGAGTTCGAGGCACGGGCGCTCGTCGGTAACGAGCAGGTAACGGGACTCCTGAACGGTAGCAAAGGACCTCTGTCCCCGCCAGTCGCGTGCACGCCTGTGCAGACCCCCCAGAGCGGGCGGCTCGGGCTCGGTTCGGGGCTCAGTCGCCCAGGACGTCGTCCTCGAGCGTGCGGACCAGGGTCGCGAGGTCCTCGACGATGCTCGGCGCGGCGAAGAGGAAGGACCGCGTGTCGCCGACCTCCCACGTGCGGACGTCCGCACCGGCGGCTGCCGCCACGATCGAGCCCGCCGCCACGTCCCACGGGTTGATGCCGCGTTCGTAGTAGGCGTCGACGGTGCCCGCGGCCACGGCGCAGCAGTCGAGCGCCGCGGCTCCGGCCCGGCGGACGTCGCGCACCTCGGTGATGAGGCCGGCGAGGACGGCGGCCTGCTCCCACCGGCGTTCGGCGGTGTACCCGAAACCGGTGGCGACGAGCGTCTCGGCGAGGGACTCCGGCGCCGCGACGGCGAGCGGTCGTCCGTCCAGGGTCGCCGCTCCCCCGGCGACGGCGCGGTACACCTGGCCGGTGGCGGGGGCGATCACGACGCCGGCGACGGGCTCCCACGTCGCGGGGTCCGGCACGCCGCGGACGACGCCGATGCTCACGGCGTAGACGGGGCTGCCGTAGAGGTAGTTGACGGTGCCGTCGATCGGGTCCACGACCCAGGTGAGGCCGGAGGTGCCGGTGGCAGCCCCGGACTCCTCGCCGAAGAAGGCATCGTCGGGACGTGCTTCGCTGATGCGTCGGCGGATGAGCGCTTCGACCTCGCGGTCGGCGGCGGTCACGACGTCGGCGATGCTCGACTTCCGGTCGGCGACCTCGACCCCTTCGGCTCGACGCTGCACCGCGAGCGCGGCGGCCTCGCGGGCGATCGTCTCGGCGAGGTCGGCGAGGGCGTCAGGGGCAGCAGACACGGGAGCATTCGACATACCCCGATCCTGCCCGAACAGCCGATCCCCCGCCGCTCCGCCCGACTCAGCCCCCCCCCGCCCGTTCGCCGAACCCCCGGCAACGCAGAAATGGCCCCGTCCGAGGACGGGGCCATTCGTGGAAGCCAACACGAATGGTTGGCTAGCACAGTGGCGAGTGAGGGATTCGAACCCCCGGAGGCATACGCCGGCTGATTTACAGTCAGATCCCTTTGGCCGCTTGGGTAACTCGCCATGTGCGCACCCGGCCCGTGTCGTCACCGACCGAAGGCGCGCTGAAGAGCATAGCCGATGTCCGGAGGTGCTCGCGACCACGGTCCGACGCTGGCCGGTCGGCGTGGGTGGGACGGGCCTCCCGGAACGTGGCGGCGTGCCGCCGGATAAGCTCTCCGGCATGGCAGACAGCTCCTTCGACGTGGTCAGCAAGGTCGACAAGATGGAGGCGGAGAACGCCCTCAACCAGGCGGCGAAGGAGATCGAGCAACGCTACGACTTCAAGGGCGTTGGCGCGTCCGTCGCGTTCAGTGGCGAGGACGTCCTCATCAAGGCCTCGACCGAGGAGCGCGCCCTGGCCGTCCTCGACGTGCTGCAGACGAAGGCGATCAAGCGCGGGATCAGCCTGAAGAGCCTGGACGCCGGCGACCCCTACCCCTCGGGCAAGGAGTTCCGCATCGAGGTGACGTTCAAGAACGGCATCGAGCAGGACATCGCGAAGAAGATCGGCGCGGTCATCCGGGCCGAGGCACCGAAGACGGTGAAGAGCCAGGTGCAGGGCGACGAGCTGCGGGTGTCGTCGAAGAGCCGCGACGACCTGCAGCAGACCATCCAGCTGCTCAAGGGCCAGGAGTTCGACGTGCCCCTGCAGTTCATCAACTTCCGCTGACCCGCGCTCCCCGCGCAGACACCGACACTCACCGTGGAGCACTGGCTCGTCGTCGCGTTGATCATCCTCCTGGTCCTGTTGGACCTGGCGATCCGCGCCTTCTCCCTCGTCTACGTCCCGATCGACCGGAAGCCGCAGACGGCGACGGGCTGGTTGTTGGCGATCTTCCTCATCCCCTACATCGGGTTCATCCTGTTCCTGGTCCTCGGGTCGACGAAGCTGCCGAGGTCGCGCCGTGAGAAGCAGACGGAGATCAACCGGTACATCCTCGAGCAGACCGAGGGCATCGAGCGGGTCCGGCGGGACCACCCGTGGCCGGCGTGGCTGGAGAGCATCACCCGCCTGAACCGGCAGCTCGGGGCGATGCCGCTGGTCGGCGGCAACCAGGCCGAGCTGTACCCGCACTACGACGACGCCTTCGCGGAGATGACGCACGCGGTCGACGAGGCTCGGCGGTTCGTGCACGTCGAGTTCTACATCGCGTCGCTCGACGACACCACGCGGCCGTTCTTCGAGTCGCTGGCCCGGGCACAGGCCCGTGGGGTCACGGTCCGGTTCCTCATGGACCACTGGGCGAGCCGGAGCTACCCGTACTTCAAGGACACCCTGGCGTTCCTCGACGCGGCCGGCATCGAGTGGCACCTGATGCTGCCGCTGCTGCCGATGGAGGGCAAGTTCCAGCGTCCGGACCTCCGCAACCACCGGAAGATCCTGGTGGTCGACGGTTCGGTGGCGTTCACGGGGTCGCAGAACCTCATCGACCGCTCGTACGACACGAAGACGAACATCCAGCGTGGCCTCCGGTGGCGCGACTTGTTCGCCCGGTTCGAGGGTCCGGTCGTCGCGGGCATCAACGCCCTGTTCGTCACCGACTGGTACAGCGAGACCGACGAGCTGCTGCTCCGTGAGAGCGACCCGGTGCACCGCGCTGACCGTCAGGACTCCCTGGACTGTCAGGTCGTGCCGTCCGGGCCGGGTTTCGACGGTGAGAACAACCTGCGCCTGTTCAACGCGCTGCTGTACTCGGCGCAGGAGCGGGTGTCGATCACGTCGCCGTACTTCGTGCCCGACGACTCGATGCTCTACGCCATCACGACGACGGCGCAGCGCGGGGTCGAGGTGGAGTTGTTCGTCGGCGAGATCGGCGACCACGCGATGACCTGGCACGCGCAGCGCTCCTACTACGAGGGGCTGCTCCGCGCCGGCGTGAAGATCTGGCTGTACCGCGCGCCGACCGTGCTCCACGCGAAGCACTTCACGATCGACGACGACGTCGCCGTGATCGGCTCGTCGAACATGGACATGCGCTCGTTCACCCTGAACCTGGAGATCTCGGTGATGGTGCGCGGGAAGTCCTTCGTCGACGCCCTGCGCGACGTCCAGGACGACTACCGCGCGGCCAGCCGCGAGCTGACGCTGGACGAGTGGCTGACCCGCCCGCGTCGGTCGCGGGTGTTCGACAACGTGGCGCGGCTCACCGCGGCGCTGCAGTAGCGCGCCGTCGCCGAGCCGGTCTGCTGGCCGGGAGGCCCGGTCCCCGTCCGCCCCGCCGGTCACCTCAGGCGCGGGGTCGGTTGCCGGGCGCCGGCGCCGCCGCGGGTGCCGCCGCCGGGGCGGGGACCGCTGCGGCGATCCGCGCGGTGAGCCGTTCGAGCGGCCCGCGGCCGAGGAACCGCCGCCAGAGCATCGCGAACAGCACCGCGCCGACCACGAATCCCCACCACGTCGTCGGTCCCTGCGGCATCTCGGGCCAGGCGGCGATCACGACGAGGTGCAGCGCGTACACGGTGAGCGGCATCGACCCGACGGCGGACAACGGGAACGCGATGCGGGTGACGAGCGGCCCGTGTCCGTCGACGAGCAGCCGGCAGAGCGCGATCACGGCGACGGCGATCGCCGCGGTGCCGACGACGTCGACGATCGAGGACGAGTGGTCCCGCGGCGACAGGAACACCTGGGCGACCGCCTGGCCGGCGTCCGAGCCGGAGGGGACGAACGGCACGCCGGGGAACGCGGACGTGGTGTCGAACGGGATCGGCGCGGCGGCGTTCCCGACGACGTAGGCGGCGACCGCGACCACGGTGCCGGACGCGAGGAGCAGGACCTGCTGCACCGAGCCTCCTGGCCGGGACCGGGCGACCGCGAGTCCGACCAGGACGTACGTCCAGAAGGTGACGACGGGGTAGACCAGCCCGAGCTGCACACCGAACATGCCCGCGTCGGCGTAGAGCGGCGCGATCGCCAGCGCGACGGGCGCCGCGGCGACCGCGCAGGTGGCGGCGGCGAGGAGCAGCGCCCACCGCGGCCACCGGAGGACCGGCAGGGCCAGCAGGAACAGGGCGCCGTAGGTGGGCAGGACGACGTAGACGGGCGTCTGCAGTGCCATCAGGAGCAGTCCGACGACGACCACCACGACGGCGCGGAGCGCCAGACGGGCTCGGACCCGACCGATCTCCGGCGGACCCGGTGGGCGGTCGCGGCCGCTGACGAGCCCGATCGACACCCCCGCGAGCACCGCGAAGAGCGCGGCGGACCGGCCGTTCACGACGGCGCCGAAGCTCGTCGGATCGGCCCAGTCGACGTCCTCGGCGACGTCGCCGACGTGGGCGGCCACCATGCCGAAGAGCGCGAGTGAGCGGGCCACGTCGACCCCGACGAGCCGCCCGGACGAAGCGGCGCCCGGCACCCCGAGCCGGGGTACCGGGCGCTGCGTCGTCATGGTCGGACTCGCGAGCCGGTCAGGCCTGCGAGTCGGCGCGGGAGCCGCGCAGCGAGACGTCGATCATCTCGTCGCGGGGCACGACCTTGACCCGTGCCCGGCCCTGGGGCTCGCCGAGTGCGATCTCGTGCTGGTCGAGGGCGTGCCAGCCGTCGAGGTCGGTGAAGTCGACACCGCGCTCGCGGAGCAGTGCCGGGATCGCCGCTTCGGACGGGTCCTCCGGGCTCCACCACGTGCCCTGGTCGGTGACCACGTGCTGCACGGTCTCCATCGCGTCCGACTTCGTGTGCCCGATCAGTCCGACCGGGCCGCGCTTGATCCACCCGGTCGCGTAGACGCCGGGCATCCGGTTGCCGTCGGCGTCCAGCACCTGGCCCTCGTGGTTCGGGATGACGCCGTAGCGCTCGTCGAACGGGACGCCCGGCAGGGGTGAGCCGACGTACCCGACCGCGCGGTAGAGGGCCTGGATCGGGACCTCGCGGATCTCCCCCGTGCCCTCGACGCCACCCTGGCCGTCGGGACGGGTGCGCTCGTACCGGATGGCGCGGAGCGTGCCGTCGTCGTTGCCGAGCAGTTCGAGCGGCTTGGCGTAGAAGTGCAGGTGCAGGCGACGGCTGGCCGTGCCGACCTCGCGCTTCCGCCACTGCTGCAGGACCCGGTCGATGACGGTGACCTGCTTGTTCGTGGCGATCGCGAGCTTCGAGGCCTCGTCGTGGTCGAAGTCCTCGTCGTACACCACCATGTCGACGTCACGGAGCTCGCCGAGTTCACGGAGCTCCAGCGGCGTGAACTTCACCTGCGCCGGACCGCGGCGGCCGAACACGTGCACGTCGGTGACGGGCGAGGCCTTGAGGCCCTCGTAGACGTTGGCCGGGATCTCGGTCGACAGCAGGTCGTCGGCGTGCTTCGCGAGGATGCGGGACACGTCGAGTGCGACGTTGCCGTTGCCGATCACGGCGACGCTCTCGGCGGTCAGCGGCCAGGTGCGCGGGACGTCGGGGTGCCCGTCGAACCAGCTGACGAAGTCGGCGGCACCGTACGAGCCGTCGAGGTCGATGCCGGGGATGTCGAGGTCGGCGTCCTTGATCGCGCCGGTCGAGAAGACGACGGCGTTGTAGTGGCGCTTCAGGTCCTCGAGCGTGATGTCCTCGCCGAAGCGGACGTTGCCGAAGATCCGGATGTCGCCGCGGTCCAGGACGTCACGGAGGGCGTTGACGATGCCCTTGATGCGGGGGTGGTCCGGCGCGACGCCGTAGCGCACCAGGCCGTAGGGGGCCGGGAGCTGCTCGAACAGGTCGATCGAGACGTCGAAGCCGCGCGCCTCCCGCAGGAGGATGTCCGCGGCGTAGATGCCGGCCGGACCGGCGCCGACGATGGCGAGTCGGAGGGTGGGCACTGATCGGTCTCCAGTTTCGTTCAGGTCAGCGGCTGCGGTCGACGACCGTCTCCGCGAACCGGGTGAGGGCGCGTTTCACGGTGCCGTCCGGCAGGGGTGCCAGGGCGGCGACCGCTTCGTCGGCCCAGCTCGCGGCGAGGGCCCGGGTCGCCCGGGTGGCCTCGTGCTCGCGGAGCTCGGTGACGGCGCTCTGGTACGCGTCCGAGTGGACGGCGTCGTCGGGGGCGTCGCGGACGTGCTGCTCGATGCGGGCGAGGAGGGCCGCGGCGCCCTGGTCGGTGGCCGCACGACGGCGCAGCTGCAGCAGGGGCAGCGTGTCGACGCCGGCGCGGAGGTCGTTGCCGGCGATCTTGCCGGTCTTGTCCTTCGCCGGCGCCAGGTCGATCACGTCGTCGACGAGCTGGAAGGCGACGCCGACCTTCTCGCCGAACGTGCCGACGGCCTCGAGCAGCGAGCGATCGGCCCCGGAGAACAGCACGCCGGCGCGGGCGGCGGTCGCGATCAGGGAACCGGTCTTGTCGCTGAGCACCTGGATGTAGTGCTCGACCGGGTCGTCGTCGGGCTGCGGGCCGGTGGTCTCGTGGAGCTGCCCCATGCACAGGCGCTGGAAGGTCTCGGCCTGCATCCGGATGCCCTCGGGCCCGAGGTCCGCGGTGATGAGCGACGCACGGGCGAAGAGCAGGTCCCCGGTGAGGATCGCGATGTTGTTGCCGTAGGTGACGTGCGCGGCCGGGACACCGCGGCGGACGGGTGCCTCGTCCATCACGTCGTCGTGGTACAGCGACGCCAGGTGGGTCATCTCGACGCTGACCGCGGCCTTCACCACGTGGTCGGTCACGCCGTCGCCGAGCTGCGCGATGAGCAGCGTCAGGGTCGGACGGATCCGCTTGCCGCCCGCCGAGAGCAGGTAGCGGCTGGTGGTGTCGGCCAGGGTGTCGGCGGAGCGCATGGCGTCCTCGAGCCCCTGCTCGACGTGCTCGAGCCCGTCGTCGACGGCGGCGATGAAACGACGGTCCGCCGGGGTGGCGAACAGCCGCTCACCGATGCCCAGGGACGCTCGGAGACTCGGTGCGCGTCGGGCGACCGGGACACTCGGGTTCAACTGCTGCTCCGTACTCGCGGGTGGCGGTGGACGCGCGGGGTGGCGGTGGGGACCTGGGCCGCAGGCCTAGGCCTCGGGCTCCACGCGGGGCTGCTCGCCCGTGGGCTGGTGCTCGCGACGCGCCTTGGCACGGCGGGCGGCGGACTCGCGCACGCTGCCCTCGACCGGCTTGCGGCCACGGTGCAGCGCGACGATGCCGGCGGTGAGGTTGCGGTGCGCGACCATCGTGAAGCCGACGCCGCGGAGCCACTGGCTGAGGACCTGCTGGTCCGGCCACGCCTCGATCGACTCGGCCAGGTAGCGGTAGGCCGCCGGGTTGCTGCTCGAGAGCTTCGCGATGCCGGGCAGGACCCGCTTGAGGTACGTGGTGTAGCCGAACCGCAGCGCGGCGAGCGGCGGGGTGGAGAACTCGCAGATGACCAGGCGGCCGCCGGGCCTGAGCACCCGCAGCATCTCGGTCAGGGCCTGCATCGGGTCGTTGACGTTGCGCAGCCCGAACGAGATCGTGACCGCGTCGAACGACTCGTCGTCGAAGGGCAGGTGCTCGGCGTCCCCCTCGACGAAGGTGATCTCGGGGTGGCGTTCGCGACCGACCGCGATCATGCCCGACGACAGGTCGAGGGCGGTGACCTCGGCACCCTTCTTCGCCAGGGCAGCGGAACTGGTCCCGGTGCCGGCAGCGAGGTCGAGCACACGCTCGCCCGGCTGGGGGTCGACGGCCTTCACCGTCGCGACGCGCCACAGCGGTGCGTTGCCCGCCGACAGGATGTCGTTGGTCAGGTCGTACTTCGCTGCGACGTCGTCGAACATGGCCGCCACTTCGTCCGGCCGCTTCTGCATGTCCGCTCTGCTCACCCGGTCATCCTAGAGGCCGCGGCCGGACGCTTCCCGGTAGGCGTGCAGGCGCGCGGCATCCCCGGGCGCGCCCCGACGCGTAGCATCGGTCCGTGACCCGTTCCACCACAGCGGTCCAGCCCCTCACGGTGTCGACCCGGATCCTCGACGACCCGGGAGCCGTGCTCCGCCACACCCTCGCCGGACACCCGATGGCCTTCGTGCGGGGCGGCGACGGGATCGTCGGGATCGGCGAGGCCATGCGCTTCACGTTCTCCGGCCCGACCCGGATGCGCGACGCCTCGGCGCTCTGGCGGGAGATCGTCGCGGCCGCCGTCGTCGACGACCCGGTCCGGCTCCGTGGCAGCGGTCTGGTGGCGTTCGGCACCTTCGCGTTCGCCGACGACTCCGCCGCCACGAGCGTCCTCATCGTGCCGCGCGTCGTGGTCGGTCGCCGTCGGGGTCGGGCGTGGATCACCGCGATCGACACCACCGACACCCCTGCTCCCCTGCCCTTCACGAGCACCTCGGTGCCGGTCCCCCGCGTCGGCCCGCACGTCTCCGTCGCGCTGCAGCCCGGCGCGGTCGACGAGGACGCCTACGCGGCCTCGGTCGCCGCCGCGGTCACCGCCATCACGGCCGGTCGTGCGCAGAAGGTCGTCCTGGCCCGCGACCTGGTCGGGACCCTGCCGCCCGGCGCCGACCGCCGTGCGGTGCTCCTCGACCTGGCCGCCGCCTACCCGACCTGCGTCACCTTCGCCGTCGACGGGCTCATCGGGGCGACCCCGGAGACGCTCGCCCGGACGGAGGGGCGCACCCTGACCGCTCGGGTGCTCGCCGGCAGTGCCGCCCGGGGGACGGACGCCGAGAGCGACCGGGTCGCCGCCGAGACCCTCGCCGCGAGCACGAAGGACCTGGAGGAGCACGCCTTCGCGATCTCGAGCCTGGTCGCGTCGCTGCGGCCGATCGCCGCGGACCTCCGGGTCGACCCCGAGCCGTTCCGTCTGCAGCTGCCGAACGTGTGGCACCTGGCCAGTGACGTCGAGGCCGTCCTGCCCGCCGGCGTGACCGCGCTCGACGTCGCCGACGCACTGCACCCGACCGCCGCGGTCGCCGGGACCCCGACGGACGTCGCGGTCCGGCTCGTCGCCGAGCTGGAGGGCGTGGACCGCGGACGGTACGCCGGTCCCGTCGGCTGGTTGGGCGCCTCCGGGGACGGCGAGTGGATGCTCGCGCTCCGGAGCGCGCAGATCGACGAGGACGGCACGGTCCGCGCGTGGGCCGGCGCCGGGATCGTCGCGGGCTCCGAGCCGGCGCGGGAGGTCGCGGAGACGCGGCTGAAGTTCCGACCGATCGTCGACGCGCTGGCCTGAGTGCTCACGCGCTGGCCTGAGTACTCAGTCGGCCAGCGGCACCTCGATGACCACGCGCTCGGCGGGGTCGGTGAGGACCCGCTCCAGGTCGCCCCACGTCTCGGCCCGGCGGTACTCCCAGCCCAGGCCGGTCACGACGCGTTCGACGTCGACGTGCTGCGGGGTCGTCATCATCCGGCGCATGTCCTCGGGCGCGGTGGTCGCCGCCACCTCGAGCCCGCGGAAGATCGCACCGCCGCCGTCGTTGCCGACGACGACCTGCAACCGCGGCCGTGCTTCCTCGGTCCCCGTGACGAGTCCGCCGAGGTCGTGCAGGAAGGTCAGGTCGCCCACCACGACGCGGGTGGTGCCGAGGGCGCCGGACTCGGCCTCGAGCGCGGTCGCGATGCCGAGCGCCGTCGAGATGGTCCCGTCGATGCCGGCCAGTCCACGGTTGGCGTGCACCCGGATCTTCTTGCCGGCGACCGTCGCGTCGGCGACGCGGATGATCTGCGACGCGCCGAACACCAGACGGTCGTGCGGCCAGGTGACGCCCCACACCGCCTCGGCGAGCATGGCGCGGTCGACGGGCCGACGCCGCAGCGCGACCTCGTCCCTGAGGAACCGGTTCCGCTCGGCCCGGTCCGCCGAGCGCTTGGCGTCGAGGTCCGGTCCGGCGTCGCCCTCGCCGAGCAGCGCGCGGCTCGCGCCGACCCAGCGGCCGACCCAGGCGCGGTGCGCGGCCCCGGTCCGACCGGTGACGCGGACGTCCGACACGACCTGCGTCGTGGCGTCCGGCCGGGAGGCGCGGGCCGGGTCGAACACGTCGGCTCCGGCTCCGCGGACCACGATCGTCTCGACGTCGGCGCGCTGCAGGAGCACCGGCACCTCGCGGCTGAGCGTCGGGTGGCCGAGGACCACCGCGCGACGGACCCGGCCGCCGAGGTCGTCGTCGCGCAGGAGCTCGCGGTAGGCGGCCGCCAGGTTCCGACCGAAGCGTGCTCCGCTGGAGACCTCGGCGAGCAGCGGCGCCCCGAGTTCCCACGCGATCCGCTCAGCCTCGGCGCCGGCGTCGTGTCCGGCGATGACCACCGTGGCGGGCTCGTCGTCGGGTGCGAGCTCGGCGACGGGCAGGGCAGCCGTCGTCCGGCGGGTGGCGTACGCGCGGTCCACCTGGTCGTCGGGCACACCGTCGACCCGGTCGAGTCCGGCGGACAGCGGTTCGCGGAAGGCGAGGTCGAGCTGGACCGGACCGGGCTGCCCGGCGTGACCGGCCGCGGCGGCGACGGCTTCCCGCACCAGCGCGCGGACCGTGGCGCGGACGTCGTCGTCGACGCCGTGCGCGCTCGGTGCCTGGACGTCGCGGACGAAGGACACGGCGGGCCCGAAGACCCCGGGCTGCACGGTGGTCTGGTTGCTGCCGATGCCGCGGAGTTCGGCCGGCCGGTCGGCGGAGACGACGATCATCGGCACGCCGGAGTGGTGCGCCTCGAGCACGGCGGGGTGCAGGTTGACGACCGCGGTGCCCGACGTCGTGACGACCGCCGCGGGACGACCCGACTCCACCGCGAGCCCGAGGGCGAAGAACCCGGCGGTCCGCTCGTCGAGCCGGACGTGCACGGTGATGCCGCCGGCGCGCTCGAGGGCGACGGCAGCCAGGGCCAGGGCCTGCGAGCGCGAGCCCGGGCTGACCACGACGTCGGTCACGCCGGCGCGGGCGAGTTCCTGCAGGAAGGCGACGGCGAAGTCGGTCGCGGGGCTGCCGGAGCCGGCGACCGTGTCATCGGTGACACCACCGTCACCGATCGGGGCGGCCGTCGTCGTCGCCGTCGTGGAACTGGTCTTCGAGGGATCGGAGGGTTGCGTCGTCCTGGTCCTTGTCATCGCTCTTCCGCCCGGCAGGTGTCGTCCCACCGAGGAAGTCGGGGTCGTCTTCGGGACCACGGTACCCGGCACCACCGCCACCGCTGCCGCGCGTCCCGGTGGTGGGTGTCCGGCCGAGCAGGAACCACAGCACACCGCCGAGGACGGGGAGGACGACGACCAGCAGGACCCAGATGCCCTTGCGGAGTGACCGGACGCGGGTGCGCGGCATGGTGGCGCAGTCGATCAGGGCGTACACCGTGAACGCCACGGCGGCGACGACGATGACGAGCCACAACCTGACCATCCTCGAAGCCTAGGCCGGCCGGCTGTGACCGCCCTGGCCTTCGTCCGGTCGCCGTGGAGACCGGCGTCCGTACACTTGCAGGGTGAAAGCGTGGCTCGTCTACACCTTGGCTCGGCTCGGCATCTTCGTCGTGGCACTCGTCCTGCTGCTCGTGATCGGTCTGCCCTGGTACTGGGCGGCGATCGGTGGCGCCCTGATCGGGCTGCTCGTGTCGTACATCGCGCTGCCGGGTCTGCGCAGTGCCGTGACCACGAGCATCGCCGAGCGTCGGGCCCGTCCGGAGCGTGACGCCGACAGCGACTTCGAGGACGACTTCGTCGACACCGCCGACGCGGGTGCCACCACCAGTGCCGCCGACGTGGCCGCCCCGACCGACCCCGACGTCACGCTCCGGAAGCGCCCCGACGAGGCCTGACCGCTACGGCTGGACGGCGAGCGTGATGCCGAGCACCACGCCGTACGCCAGCGCCGAGAACGACGACAGCTGCAGGGCCGTGATGAGCTCGCGCGGCTTCCGTGACGTCACGCCGATCAGCAGCGCCGGCAGTGCGAGCAGCAGCGAGAAGTACGTGAAGCCGGACCGGAAGTACAGCAGCACGAACCAGATCAGGACGACGTAGGGCAGCAGCAGGAAGAGCGCGAAGAGCACCCGTGCCACCGTGTCGCCGACCACGACCGCGAGCGTGCGCTTGCCGGCGGCGGTGTCCTCGCCGATGTCGCGGATGTTGTTCACCATGAGCACCGCGCAGGCGAACAGACCGGCGGCGACCGCGGCGGCCCACCCGCTGAGGGTCGCCTGGCCGATGAGGACGTACTGGGTGCCGAGGACCGCGACCAGGCCGAAGAACACGAAGACGAAGACCTCGCCCAGGGCGTTGTAGCCGTAGGGCTTCTTGCCGCCGGTGTAGAACCACGCGGCGACGATCGCGGCCGCCCCGACGAGCAGCAGCCACCACAGCTGCGTGAGCACCACGATGACGATGCCGGCGACCGCGGCGAGACCGAAGAACGTCAGCGCGACGGTGAGCACCGTGCGCGGCTTCGCCAGGCCGGCACCGGTCAACCGGGCCGGGCCGACGCGGAACTCGTCCGTGCCGCGGACCCCGTCGGAGTAGTCGTTGCTGTAGTTCACGCCGATCTGCAGGAACAGCGCGACGGCGAGTGCGAGCAGGGCGATCGCCAGGTGCGCATCGGCGCCGAGGAAGGACCCGAAGTCACCGGCCGCCTTGCTGTCCACGTAGGCGACGGCGGTGCCGAGCACCACGGGCACGACGCCGAGGGTCAGGGTCCGCAGGCGCGCCCCACCGATCCAGTCGCGCGCAGTCGCCCGCCGGGCGGTGCGCTGCGGGGCAGCGGCCTTCGCCGGGTTGCCGGACCGGCGCTTCGGACGTCTCGTGTTCTTCGCTCGTGCCACGACCGCCAATCGTACCGGCGCGGCCGGGAGGCCGGACTCACCCCGGTGGATCGGCCAGCGTCCGCACCGCGCGCCGGTCGGGTTTGCCGGACGCCAGCATCGGCATCCGGTCCACGACGAGCACCTCGGCCGGGCGGGCAGCACGTCCGAGGGCGTCCCCGACCCGGGCGCGCACGACCTCGAGGTCGATCGGCTGCTCGGTGACGACGACCGGCACCTCGCCCCACTCCCCCGATGCCCGGCGGGTGACGACGGCACCGTCCTGCCCGGGGAGCTCGCGGACGATGCGCTCGACCGCCCCGAGCGGGACCTTCTCGCCCCCGGAGATGACGACGTCGTCGAGTCGCCCGGTCACCCGGATCCGACCGTCGACGATCGTCGCGGTGTCCCCGGTCCGGTACCAGCGATGCCCGTCCCGCTCCGTGAAGGCCGCCGCCGTCCGTGCCGGGTCGTCGAGGTACCCCTCGGCGAGCATCGGCCCGGCCAGCTGCAGTTCCCCGTCGACGAGCTCGGCGCGGACGGTACCGAGCGGCACGCCGTCGTACACGCAGCCGCCGCTCGTCTCGCTCGCCCCGTAGGTCGTCACGACGCGCACGCCCGCGGCCCGAGCACGCTCGCGGAGGGCCACCGGTGTCGCCTGTCCGCCCACCAGGACCGCGTCGAACCGGGCGAGGGCCGCCGTCGCCCGCGGGTCGTCGAGCACCCGGGCGAGCTGCACCGGCACGAGCGACGTGTAGCGCCGGGGAGCCGCGGGGCCGACGACGAGCCGGTCGGCGCCGTCCGCGAACACCGTCGCGTCGAAGTGTCCGGACGGCAGCACGACCGGGGTGGTGCCGGCGGCGATCGACCGCGTCAGGACGTTGAGGCCGGCGATGTAGTGCGTCGGCAGCGCGAGGAGCCAGACGCCCGGTCCGCCGAGGGCCGCGTCCGCGGCGGCGGCGCCGGCGAGCAGTGCCTCCGAGGACAGCGCGACCCGCTTGCCGGTCCCGGTGGAGCCGCTCGTCTCGACGACCAGGGCGACCCGCTGTGGGACGTCGGCCGGAGGCGGTGACGGCAGCGCCGGGGCCCCCTCGGCGACGGGGAGCAGTGCGGGGCCGCCGGCGAGTGCCGCCTCCAGGCCGCGGAGCACGGCCGACGGGTCGGACGCACCCAGCGCGACGAGCGGACGGACCATCAGTAGTGCCAGGGGAAGGCGGTCCAGTCGGGCGAGCGCTTCTCGAGGAACGAGTCGCGGCCCTCGACGGCTTCGTCGGTGCCGTAGGCGAGACGCGTGGCCTCGCCGGCGAAGACCTGCTGCCCGACCATGCCGTCGTCGACCGCGTTGAAGGCGTACTTGAGCATCCGGATCGCCGTCGGCGACTTGCCGAGGATCGTCTCGCCCCAGCGGATCGCCTCGCGCTCCAGGTCCTCGTGCGGCACCACCTTGTTGACGGCACCCATCTCGTAGGCACGCTGGGCGGAGTACTCCTCGGCCAGGAAGAAGACCTCGCGCGCGAGCTTCTGACCGATCTGCTTGGCGTAGTAGGCGCTGCCGTAGCCGCCGTCGAACGACCCGACGTCGGCGTCGGTCTGCTTGAACTTCCCGTGCTCGGCGCTGGCGATCGTCAGGTCGCAGATCGCGTGCAGCGAGTGTCCGCCGCCGGCCGCCCAGCCCGGGACGACCGCGATGACGACCTTCGGCATCATCCGGATGAGGCGCTGGACCTCGAGGATGTGCAGCCGGCCCATCGACGCCTGCGCGGCGGCCGGGTCGACCCCCTCCGGCGGGGCGCCCTCGTCGCCGACGTACTGGTAGCCGCTCCGGCCCCGGATGCGTTGGTCGCCACCGGAGCAGAACGCCCAGCCGCCGTCCTTCGGGCTCGGGCCGTTGCCGGTCAGCAGGACGACGCCGACGCGGGGGTCCTGGCGGGCGTCGTCGAGTGCGCGGTACAGCTCGTCGACGGTCCGCGGGCGGAAGGCGTTGCGGACCTCCGGGCGGTCGAAGGCGACGCGGACCATGCCGCCGGAGACGTGCTTGTGGTACGTGATGTCGGTGAACCGCTCGGCGATCGGAGCGGTGGTCCAGACGTCGGGGTCGAACAGGTCGGAGACGGCAGAGGGCATGCTCCGAACCTACCGCTGGGCTCCGGCCCGGGCGCTCGCTCGAGCCGGACTACCGGCCGCCCATGCCGGACAGCATCTCCGGCGCCACGATGACGAGCAGGACGATGAGGATCACCGGGTTCGCGAAGAACGCCACGACGACGCCGACCACGCCGTACCAGCGGCCGAACGAGCCGACCGCGGCGATGAAGCCCAGGACCGCGGCGACCAGGGTCAGGAACACCACGACGAAGCAGATGCCGAACGCGAACGTCGTGTCGCCGCCCATGAACACCGCGAACGCGCTGGCGTCCACCGCGGCCGCGACGACCGCGAGGCCGAGGGCGATCTTGCCGGTGATCGGGTTCTTCCGACGCCGTGCTGCGGGCTGCCGGGTGACGTCGACGGTACCCTGACGCATCAGCCGCGCGAACTCGTCCGTCGCCACCGAGCCTCCTCATCCGTCCCCGACCGGCAGCCATGACCGGCGCCGGCACTGCCGACCGGTGGTCGACCGCAGCGATGCTAGTGCGCTGCCCTGGCGGTCTACTCCGAGAGTCCGGGAGGCACGCTGGACGGCCCTGCGAAGATGACCGGGTGCCCGATGTGACCCCGCCCACGCCCACCGTCGTCCCCGAGCTGCCCGACCTGCTCGCGACCGCCCGGGTGGTCGCGCTGCCGATGCGGGTCCGGTTCCGCGGCATCACCGTCCGCGAGGCCCTCGTGCTCCGCGGCCCCGAGGGCTGGACCGAGTTCTCCCCCTTCGTCGAGTACGACGATACCGAGGCCACCGCCTGGCTCCGCGCGGCCGTCGACTTCGGCTGGACGCGGCACCAGCCCGGTGCCGACAGCGTGCCGGTGAACGCCACCGTGCCCGCGATCCCCGCCGAGGATGTCGCCGACCTGCTCCGCCGCTACCCCGGCTGCACCACCGCGAAGGTGAAGGTCGCCGAGCCCGGCACGAGCATCGAGGACGACGTCGCCCGCGTCGCCGCGGTCCGTCGGGCGATGGGCGAGGACGCCGAGGTCCGCGTCGACGCGAACGGGCTGTGGGACCTCGAGGAAGCGACGGCCGCCCTCGGACGACTCGCCCCGTTCCGCCTGCAGTACGCCGAGCAGCCCGTCGCGTCGGTGGCGGACCTCGCCGCACTGCGTGCCCGGGTCGCCGGGCTCGGCGTCCGGATCGCCGCGGACGAGAGCGTCCGGAAGGCCGCTGATCCCCTCGCCGTCGCCCGTGCCGGCGCCGCGGACGTCCTCGTCGTCAAGGCGCAGCCCCTCGGCGGGGTCACCGCGGCCCAGGCGGTCATCACCGAGGCGGGGCTGCCCAGCGTGGTCTCCAGTGCGATCGACACCTCGATCGGCCTTGGCATGGGCGCGTTCCTGGCGTCACGGGCGATGGCGCCCGGGTACGCGGCCGGGCTCGGCACCGCGGCGATGTTCGCCGGCGACGTCACCGCGGACCCGCTGCTGCCCATCGACGGCCGGATCGCGGTGCGGCGGGTCGAACCGGACCCGGACCTCCTCGACCGGTGGGCGGCCTCGCCCGAGCGCACGGCGTGGTGGCTGGCGCGGCTCGGCCGGGTGCACGCGCTGCTCGCAGCGCGGTCGGCTCAGCCGACCCGGCCGAGTCGGCCGTAGGGCCGCACCGCACGACGGACGAGAGGCCCGACACCAGCTGGTGTCGGGCCTCCCGTCCGTTCCGTGGGTCGCGTCCGCCCCGTGGTCGCGCGCGCTGACCGGGGCGTCCCGATCACCGGGCCGTGAAGATCACAGACCCGAGTAGCTGTGCAGCCCCTTGAAGAAGACGTTGACGACCGAGAAGTTGAACATCACGGCAGCGAAGCCGATGAGCGCCAGCCACGAGGACCGGGCACCACGCCACCCGCGGGTCGCCCGCGCGTGGATGTAGCCGGCGTAGAGGGTCCAGATGATGAACGTCCAGACCTCCTTCGTGTCCCAGCCCCAGTAGCGACCCCAGGCCCGCTCGGCCCAGATCGCACCGGCGATGAGCGTGAAGGTCCAGAGCACGAAGCCGACCAGGATCACGCGGTAGCTGAGGACCTCGAGCCGGTCGGCGTCCGGCAGCGTCTCCATGAAGCGCAGGCGGCGCGAGACCGGGCGGCCCTGACGGTAGGTCTGGACCAGCTGCGAGACCGCCAGGCCCGCGCCCAGGGCGAAGAACCCGGTGCCGGCGATGGCGACGAAGACGTGGATGACGAGCCAGTACGACTCGAGCGCGGGGACGAGCGGGCGCACCGGCACGTAGTAGTTCACGGTGGCGATGCCGAGCAGGATGATCGCCAGGCCGGTGATGAACACGCCCAGGAACTTGAGGTCCTGCCAGAACTGCACGAGCAGGAAGACGGCGATGATCAGGCCGGTGCCGGTCAGCGAGAACTCGAACATGTTGCCCCACGGCACCCGGTCGGCCGCGATGCCGCGGAGCACGATCGCGCCGATGTGGACGACGAGGGCCAGGATCGTCATGGCCATGCCGACGCGCTCGAACTTCGAGCCGCGCTGGCCGCGGCCACCGCTGCCGTCGTCGCCCGCGCGCTTCTGCTGGACCCGTTCGAGGACGACGGTGCCGCCCTGGACGGTCGCGACCGTGGCGACGCTCGCGTCGTCACGGTCCGCGGCAGGCCCACCGCGGCTGGTCTCGAGCCCGACGTCGCCGGCGCGCTTCGCCATGTCGAGCGCGAAGGAGATGAACGCGATGACGTAGACCGCCATCGCGGAGTACGTCAGCACGACCGAGTAGGTCGCAAGGGTCGTCGTGTTCACTTGCTGATCCTAACGCCGAGGTCCGACATGTGCTTCTGGGCGATGTCCGCCACCGCGCGTTCCAGGTTGGGGTCCTCGCCACGCGCGAGGCCGGCGTACTCGAGGTCGAACCCGTCGTCCTCGGCACCGGTCCGCCGCACCGCCTTCACCCACACGCGGCGGCGCGGGACGAACAGCGAGGTGAGGAGGCCCAGGACCGCCAGGATCGCGAAGAAGGCGACCCAGAGCTGGGACGGGTCGTGGTGCACGTCGAGGGACACGTAGCGCTTGACCCCGTCGAACGTGATCGATCCGGCGCCGTCCGGCAGCTGCTTCGTCTGGCCGGGCTTCATCGCGAGGCTCGGGGTGTCCGACTGCCGGCCCGCGATCTGCTGCAGGCCCTTCGTCGAGAGCTGGTAGACGCTCTGCGGGACACCGTCGTCGAGGCCGAGGTTGCCGGTGTACACCTGCAGCGACAGCATCGGGTTCTTGGTGTCCGGGTAGTTCGACGTGAAGGCCCCGGCGTTCGTCCCGCTGGTCTGCTGCACCGCGGTCGGGTAGAAGAAGCCGATCATGCCGAGCTGGTCGGGTGAGGCGTCCGGCACCTTGATGACCCCGGTGGAGGTGTAGTTGCCGTCGTCCGGCAGGAACGGCACGACGTCCTGGAACGCCACGTTGCCCTTGCCGTCGCGGACGGTGACCTGCATCGCGTAGCCGTTGCCGAGCAGGTAGACGTTCGTCCCGCCGATCGACAGCGGCTCGTTCACACCGAGACGACTGGTCTTCGCGGTGCCGTCCTTGGTGCGCGCGGTGACGGTGGCCGAGTAGTCGGTCGCCTGCCCCAACGCGTCGAGGTTGCGCTCCTCGTACTTCGTCGTGAACTTGTCGAGCGTCAGGTTGTAGGGCGTCAGGTCGTTCGGCGAGAACCAGCGTCCGGGGTTGAACGAGTCGTACGCGCCGATGACGTTGGTGAACGACTGCCCCTCGACCAGCAGCCGCTGTCCGGTGTAGCTGAACCCACCGCCCAGACCGACGGCCAGCAGCACGCCGACGAGCGCCGAGTGGAACACCAGGTTGCCGGTCTCCCGCAGGTAGCCGCGTTCGGCACTGACCGAGTCGCCGAACCGCTCGACGCGGTAGCCCGACTTCTTCAGCTGGGTCATGGCCGTCGTGACCGCGTGGTCGACGGACGGGAGGCCCGTGGCCGCGCCCGTCTGGCCGCTCACCGTCTCGCCGTCCACCGTCTGGCCGCCCATCGTTTCCGGGCTGATCGTCACGGACCGGTACCCGGCCAGACGGCCGAGGCGCGCCGGGGTCTTCGGCGGCCGGGTGCGGAGCGCCTGCCAGTGGTGCCGGGTCCGCGGCACGATGCAGCCGATGAGCGAGATGAAGAGGAGCAGGTAGATCGCCGAGAACCACACCGAGGTGTAGGTGTCGAAGACCTGCAGCTTCTCGAGCACCGGGGTCAGGTCCGGGTGGCTGTTCTTGTACTGCACGACGCCGTTCGGGTCCGCCTGCGTCTGCGGGACGAGCGAGCCCGGGATCGCCGCGAGGGCGAGGAGCAGCAGCAGGAACAGCGCCGTGCGCATGCTCGTCAGCTGCCGCCAGGCGAACCGGAGGTAGCCCAGCAGGCCGAGCTTCGGCTGCGTGATGCCGTCGGCACCGCTCGTGGCGACGGGTGTGCCGTCGACGTGGTCGGCGGGGCGCTGCGGGTCGGACGAGCTGTCGGTGCCGGTGCTTCCGGCGTCCGTCACGTCGTCCTTGTCGGTGTCAGACCGCGGGGACATAGCTCTGGATCACCGCCCCGACGCTCGACATGACGGCCGACCAGATGCCGGTGACCATGAGCAGACCGATGACGATCAGGATCGCTCCTCCGATGATGTTGACGGTGCGCATGTGCCGCTTGACGACACCGATCGCGCCCGAGGCCCAGCCGGCGCCGAGGGCGACGAGCAGGAACGGGACGCCGAGCCCGATGCAGTACGCGATGCCGAGCACGACACCCTGCCAGGCGCTGCCGGACTGGAAGCTGATGAGGTTGATGGCCGCCAGGGTCGGGCCGATGCAGGGCGTCCACCCGAGGGCGAACACGATGCCGAGCAGCGGGGCGCCGAGCAGGCCGGTGCGCGGGGTGAAGTTCGTCTTGACGGTCCGCTGCAGGAACGTGAAGCGGCCGATGAACACCAGGCCCATCGCGATCACCACGATGCCCATGAGCTGGACGATGAGGTCGCGCCAGCGCACCAGCCAGAAGCCCACGGCGCCGGCGGCCGCGGACCCGAGGACGAAGACGACCGTGAAGCCGAGCACGAACAACAGCACACCGAGCAGCACTCGCCCGCGCGAGTGCCGGCTGCCGTCCGCGATGCCGCTGACGTAGCCCAGGTAGCCCGGCACGAGCGGCAGGACACACGGGGACAGGAAGGACACCAGTCCGGCGAGCGCCGCCACCGGCAGGCCGATGAGGAGCTGCCCGCTGAAGATCGCGTCGGCGAAGGGGTTCCCGCTGGACACGGGTCAGGACGCCTTGCCGGTGAGCTCGTCGTCCACCAGGGTCTTCAGGATGCTCGGGCCGTCGACGGCGCCGAGGACACGGGCCGCGACCCGGCCCTTCTTGTCGAGGACGATCGTGGTCGGCACGGCGTTCGGGGCGATGTCGCCGGAGAGCGCGAGCTGCATCGCGCCGCTGCGGGCGTCGAGCACGGTCGGGTAGTCGACGCCGAACTTCCGCTCGAACGCCTTCGCGGTGCCGGCCTCGTCGCGGACGTTGACGCCGATGAAGTACACGTCGTCGTCGGCGAACTCGTCCTGGACCGTGTTGAGGTACCCGGCTTCGGCGCGGCAGGGCGGGCAGCCGGCGTACCAGAAGTTGATGACCACGACGTCGCCGCGCATGGCCTTCGCGGAGAGCTCGTCACCGTCCATCGACTTCGCGGTGAAGTCGATCGGGTCGGTCCGCTTGTCGGCCGCGACCTCGGTCACCGCTCCGGTGCCGGAGATGTAGTTCTGGGTGGTGCCCTTGCCGTACTGCGCGGCGAGGCCGTCGTTCGAGGAGCTGCACCCGACGAGCGCGAGTGCGGCGGCGAGGGCGATCGCGGCGGCCCCGGCGGTCCGGAGGCGCGTGACACGAGCGCGGTTGGTTCGGGTCGTGCGGGTCACACTGCTCCTTCGTCGACGGCTGACCCGCGGAGGTCGGCCGCCGGGTCCGCGTACCCGACCTCGGTGAAACGACCGGCGGCGGTGTCGGGTACCCGCTGGAGGCTCGTGATGCTGGACAGGTCGCACCGGCGCTTGCGCGGGTCGTGCCAGAGCGGTTCCCCCGCCAGGCGACGGTGCACCATCCAGATGGGGAGTTGGTGGCTGACGAGGACGACGTCCCCACCGTCGACGCTCTCCCACGCGGTGGTGACGGCGGCGAGCATGCGGTTCGCGATCGACTCGTACGCCTCGCCCCAGCTCGGACGCCAGGGGTTCGCGATCCACGGCCACTCGGCCGGGCGGCGGACGGAGCGCTTGGTGAACCCGGGAGGCTGACCCTCGTACCGGTTCGTCGGCTCGATGAGGCGTTCGTCGAGTCGGACGTCGAGACCGTACGCGGCCGCCCAGGGTGCGGCGGACTCCTGCGTGCGCTGGAGCGGCGAGGCGACGATCGCGCGGACGTCGACCCCGGCGTCCTTCCAGGCGGCGGCGGAGACCCCCGCCATCCGGGTGCCGAGCTCGCTCAGACCGAAGCCCGGGAGCCGCCCGTAGAGGACACGGTCGGGGTTGTGGACCTCGCCGTGCCGCACGAGGTGGATCGTGTTCGCGGGCATGGGTTCCAGTGTAGATCGGTCCGGCTCGCCCACCCGCCGCACAGCAGATCCACGGCTGCACAACCGTTCAGTGCGCCGTCACCCGAGGTGGCCGGAGAGCCGTCCGTGCAGTGCGATCGACCCGGTGTTCAGGTTGACCACCTCGACGGTGGACCCGTGCTGGGCGAACCGCTGCTCGATCCCGTCGAGGGCCGCCACGGTGCTGGCGTCGAAGACGTGGGCGTCGGTCATGTCGATGACCACGTGTTCCGGGTCCGCCGCGTACGAGAACCGGGTGACCAGGTCGTTCGACGACGCGAAGAACAGCGCCCCGCGGACCCGGTAGCGCACGGTGTGCTCGTCGACGGGTTCGCGGACGACCTCGACCACGTGGGCGACGCGGCGGGCGAAGACGAGTGCGGCCGCGACCACACCGGACAGGACCCCGGTCGCCAGGTTGTTCGTCGCCAGGACCACCAGGACGGTGATGACCATGACCGCCGTCTCCCCCAGGGGCATCCGGCGGAGCGTCCGCGGTCGGATGCTGTGCCAGTCGAAGGTCGCGACGCAGACCATGAGCATGACCGCGGTCAGGGCGGCCATGGGGATCTCGGCGACCACGTCGTGCAGCACGATCGTGAGCACGAGGATGGCAGCCCCTGCAGTGAAGGTCGACACCCGGGTCCGGGCGCCGGCGGTCTTCACGTTGACGACGGTCTGGCCGATCATCGCGCAGCCGCCGGTGCCGCCGAAGAACGCGGCCGCGATGTTCGCGATGCCCTGACCCCAGGACTCCCGCCAGGCGCTCGACCGCGTCTCGGTGACGGCGTCGACGAGCTGTGCGGTGAGCAGGGTCTCGATGAGCCCGACGACCGCGACGCCGAACGCGTACGGCGCGATGAGCTGCAGCGTGTCGAGCGTGAACGGCACGGTGACCCCGTTGAACCCGGGCAGTGCCGTCGGGAGCGCACCCTCGTCGCCGACGGTCGGGACGGCCACGCCGAACAGGACGGTGATGCCGGTGATCACGACCACGGCGATGAGCGGTGCCGGGACCGCCTTCGTCAGGAACGGGACGCCGATGATGAGCCCGATGCCGAGCGCGGTCAGGGGCCAGACGACGACGGGGACGTCGGGGCCGAACAGGTTCGGCAGCTGCGCGGTGAAGATCAGGATCGCGAGCGCGTTCACGAACGCGACGTTGACGCTGCGCGGGATGAAGCGCATCAGGCGGGCGACACCGAGGAACCCGAGCGCCAGCTGGACCAGGCCGCCGAGCACGATCGTCGGGACCAGGTAGGCGACGCCGTGGTCGCGCACCAGTGGGGCGATGACGAGGGCGACGGACCCCGCGGCGGCGGAGATCATCGCCGGACGGCCGCCCACGATCGAGATGACGATCGCGAAGACCACGCTCGAGAAGAGTCCGACGGCCGGGTCGACGCCCGCGACCACCGAGAACGAGATGGCCTCGGGGATCAGGGCGAGCGCGGTGACCACGCCGGCCAGGACCTCCCGGGTCAGCAGGCGCGGCGAACGGAGGGCGGACAGGACGCTCGTCGCGCGCGGGACGGTGCTGGTGATCGACATCGGTGGGGACCCTACCGTCGTGTGAGGGTTGGCGCGACCCGGGCGCGCTCCCGACCTGCTCTGCCACGATGGCCGACATGACCGACCCGGACGTCCCCGCCACCATGCACATCGGTGAACTCGCCGACCGCACCGGGATGTCGCTCCGGTCGATCCGGCACTACGACGAGGTCGGCCTGCTGGTGCCGAGCGGTCGGACGTCCGGCGGCTTCCGGGTCTACACGGCCGGGGACCTCGAGCGTCTGCTCGTCATCCGCCGCATGAAGCCCCTCGGGTTCACGCTCGAGGAGATGGCCGGACTGCTGCGGGTCGTCGACGGACTGGCGACCGCGGACCCCACCGAGGCGTCCACCCTGGCGGCCCGGCTCGACGAGTTCCTCGAGGACGCCCGGGCCCGGCACGCCAAGCTGCTGCAGCGGGCCGCGATGGCCGAGGAGTTCATCGGCACCCTGGGTCGGCTGCGCGCGTCGGTCTGATCGGACGCTCGACCGGTTCCGGCCCCGCACCACTCGGCGAGGGGCGACCGGCGACCGCGACCCCGACCGAAGAGAGGGGTGGCCAGGCCGCAGCACCGGGACCCTCCGTCACGAGTCCCTCCCCGTGTCCTTCCGCGACCTGGCCACGAGGACGACGGTAGGGACCTGCCGGAGCCGGGGCGGGCCTCCCGGTCGTCCCTGTGGATGAACGCTCCGAGCAGTGCCGCTGTGCAGGGAGGGGCGGAGCCCGGACCGAGTTCGCCACCGGCACGCCACGGGCACGCCCGGCCGGTAGACTCGACGACCGTGATCGAACGCACCCGCATCGCCGACCTCGCAAGCCTCCCCGACGGCCCCGTCTCCGTGGCCGGATGGGTCGAGACCGTCCGCGATCAGAAGAAGGTGCAGTTCGTCGTCCTCCGCGACGAGAGCGGCGCCGTCCAGCTGGTCAACCCCGCCACCCGTGAAGCCGTCGAGGGTGACGACACCTCCGCCGCGGCGCTCGCCACCACCGAGACGATCTCGGGTCTGGCGCACGGCTCCTTCATCCACGTGACCGGCACGCTGAAGGCCGACGAGCGCGTCAAGCTCGGCGGGCTCGAGGTCAAGGTGGGCGAGCTCACCGTCGTCAGCGCCGCCATCCCCGAGACACCGATCGCCGACGACTCCTCGCTCGACAAGCGTCTCGACTGGCGTTTCCTCGACCTGCGCAACCGCAAGCAGAACCTCATCTTCCGCATCCAGACCACGATGGAGCACGCGTTCCGCACCTACTGGGTCGAGCGCGACTACATCGAGATCCACACCCCGAAGCTGATGGCGTCGGCGTCCGAGTCCCGCGCCGAGCTCTTCCAGCTCGAGTACTTCGAGACCACCGCGTACCTGTCGCAGTCGCCGCAGAACTTCAAGCAGATGGCGCAGCCCGCGGGCTTCGGTGCCGTGTTCGAGATCGCCGACGCCTTCCGCGCCGACCCCTCGTTCACCTCGCGCCACGCCACCGAGTTCACCAGCGTCGACGCCGAGTTCTCGTGGATCGAGTCGCACGAGGACGTCATGGCGATGCACGAAGAGGTCCTGGTCGCCGGCATCACCGCGGTCAAGGAGAAGTACGGCAAGGACATCGAGGAGGTCTTCGGCTTCGAGCTGCAGGTCCCGTCGACGCCGTTCCCCCGCGTGACCCTGGCCGAGGCCCGGACCATCGTCGCCGAGAGCGGCCACGACGTCGTCCGCGCCGACGGCGACCTGGACCCCGAGGGCGAGCGCCGCGTGTCGGCCTGGGCCAAGGAGCACCACGGCTCGGAGTTCGTCTTCGTCACCGACTACGACGCCTCGATCCGGCCGTACTACCACATGCGCCACGCCGACGACCCGACGCTCACGAACAGCTACGACCTGCTGTTCAACGGCGCCGAGATCTCCACGGGTGCGCAGCGTGAGCACCGTGTCGACGTCCTCACCGCCCAGGCGGAGGAGAAGGGCCTCGACCCCGCCGAGCTCGGCTGGTACCTGGACTTCTTCCGCTACGGCGTGCCGCCGCACGGCGGGTTCGGGATGGGTCTGGCCCGCGTGCTCATGCTCATGCTCGGCGAGCCGTCCATCCGCGAGGTCACGTACCTGTTCCGCGGCCCGACGCGCCTGACCCCGTAGGCAGCGCGGCGGCGCGAACCGGCATCGGCACGGGCCGCCGCTGGCGCGGATCGGCATCGGCACGGGCCGCCGCTGGCGCGGATCGCCGTCGCACAACTGGAACCGGCTCGAACCACGAAACTCCGTGGTTCGAGCCGGTTCTCGTTGTGCGGTGCCAGAGCGCACCGGCCGGGGGCGGCGGCGCCGGACCGACACCAGCGCCGGCACCCGCGCTGCCCGGGCTCAGTCCTGCCCGGACTCAGTCCTGCCAGTCGATGGCCGCGCGGCTGGTGACCATCGCGCGGATCTCGGCAGCGGCGGCCTGGTGGTCCGGGTGGAACTGGTACTCGTCGAGGCCGGCGAGGTCGTCGAAGGTCGCGACGACCGCCAGGTCCTGGTTCTTCCCCGGGTAGGCGACGTTCTCGACGACCTCGAGCGACCGGATCGAGCCGACGACCCCGACGAGACCGGTGAGCAGTTCGCGGACGCGGGCGACGGCGACGTCGCGGTCGAGGTCCTCGCGCAGGGTCCAGGAGACGACGTGGCGGATCACGCGCGGGCCTCCGCGAGTTCGATCGCCCGGGCGAGTCGCTCGGCATCGACGTGCCAGTTGCTGTGCACGCGGCCGTCGACGAGCACGACGGGGATGTCCTCGGCGTACTCCTGGCGGAGCGCGTCGTCGTCGAGGATCGACCGTTCCTGGAGGGTCGTGCCGGGGTGCGCGGACACGACCTGTTCCACGACGGGTCGCGCGTCGTCGCAGAGGTGGCATCCGGGCTTGGTGAGGAGCGTCACGGCGGGCATGGCTCCAGGGTAGCCCGGCGCCTCCGACGACCGGCCGACGGCTCGGCTTCCCCGGATCGGCGGGCATCGGCGCAGTGGAAGCCGGTTCGACACCGCCCCGGGAAATGCGAAAGCCCCGGCGAACCGGGGCTTCAGCGGCAAGTCTTGCGACTTACTTCTTGTTGCGACGCTGGTGACGCGTCTTGCGAAGGAGCTTGCGGTGCTTCTTCTTCGCCATGCGCTTGCGACGCTTCTTGATGACAGAACCCATGTGGACCTCGCTCGGACTGATGGTGATGTACGGACACCGGGCCGATGAAGCCGCGGAAAATCAACCTGCCCGAGTCTACCGGAGGGCTGACGCGATGTCGAACGGCGCCGGAACGGACGGTGGACGCCCGGGGCGGATGCGTCGGGTCAGCCGACGTCGGCGATGCCGCCACGGAGCATCTCCGCGACCGCCGACTCGGGGACCCGGAAGGACCGACCGAACCGGATGGCGGGGAGCTCGCCGGCGTGCACCATGCGGTAGACCGTCATCTTGGAGACACGCATCATCTCGGCGACCTCCGCGACGGTGAGGAAGCGCACGTCGTCGAAACTGCCGGTCATGATCCGCCTTCGGGCTGGCTTGCTTGTTGTGACCTGTGTGGTCTCTGGACACTGTAGAGGCGCGTGAGCCTCGCTGTCCAGCAGCTGGTCAGTCGTCCTCGGGGCGCTTCGTGAACCGACGGCGGCTGCGGTCGACGACACGCTCCCACCCCTGCTGCGCGCCGGTGAACGCCACGGTCGCGCGGTGCGACGCCTCGGCCATCACCCGGCCCAGTTCGGTCCCGACCTCGACGGTCCCCCTGCCGCCCGGCGCACCGCGGCGGAACGACACCGGCTGGCCGTCCGGTGTCCACGACGTCGTCGCCGGGGTGCCGTCGGCGTCCACCGCGTTCGTGAACGGGACGACCCAGTCCTCGATGCCGAGCAGGGGCTCCGGGTCCAGGCGGTAGTAGCGGTGTTGGCCCTCTTCACGGCTGGTGACGAGCCCGATGTCGCGGAGCACGCGGAGGTGCTTCGACACCGTCGGCTGGCTCACGCCGAGGCGCAGCACGAGCTGTCCGACGCTGAGTTCGCCGCCGGTCGCGTCCGCCCCGTACGCGGTGAGCAGTTCGCCCAGCAGTGCCCGCCGCGTCGGGTCCGCGACGACGCTGAAGATGTCGGCCATGGGGAGAGGCTAACCGGCGCGGTGCGGATGTACCATGACGAACCGTCCCGCCCATGTCCCCGGAGGCATACGATGCTCGACCGCACCGAGCCGGTTCCCGCCCCGGGTACCGCGTCGGCCCGGCGACACCCCGGCCGCATCAGCACGGCGCTCCGGTCCTCGCCCTCCCGCCTGGCGATCCTGGTCTTCGTCGTCCTGATCTTCCTGTTCACGGGGCTGTTCATGACGCCGATGGCCGCCGCGGACGGCACCACGACGCACTTCTCGGACGCCCTGTTCACGGCGGCGAGCGTGGTGTGCGTCACCGGGCTCGCGACGGTCGACATGGCGACGCACTGGTCGGTGTTCGGCAAGGTCCTCGTCGTCATCGGCACGCAGATCGGCGCGCTCGGGGTGCTGACCTTCGCGTCGATCCTCGGCCTGGTGGTGACGCGCCGACTCGGACTCCGCGCGAAGCTCATGGCCGCGGGTGACTCGAACCCGCTCCGCACCCACCACGGTGCCGTGCCGGAAGGGCAGGCCGTCCGACTCGGTGACGTCGGCACGCTGCTCCTCACCGTCGCGGTGAGCACCCTGTCGATCGAGATCGTCCTGGGCCTGCTGCTGCTGCCGAGCGTCCTGGTGACGGGGATCCCGTTCTGGTCCGCGGTGGGTGACTCGTTCTACTACGCGGCGATGGCGTTCACGAACACCGGGTTCGCGCCGAACGCCGAGGGACTCGACCCGTTCGCGCACGACTACTGGTTCCTCAGCCTGCTCATGGTCGGGGTCGTCGCCGGGTCGATCGGGTTCCCGGTGATCCGCACCCTGACGAAGCAGCTGCGCTCCCCCAGGCGGTGGCCGATCCACGTCAAGCTCACGCTGGTGACGAGCGGCGTCCTGCTGCTCGGCGGTGCGGTGACCTACATCGCGCTCGAGGCGTCGAACCCCGCCACGTTCGGGCGGGAGGGCGCCGGCCGGACTGCCTTCCAGGCGCTCTTCCTGTCGACGATGACGCGGTCCGGTGGGTTCTCGCTCGTGGACTTCGACGAGCTGCACGGGTCGAGCCTGCTGGTCACCGACATGCTCATGTTCATCGGTGGCGGCTCCGCCTCCACCGCCGGCGGCATCAAGGTCACCACGCTCGCCGTGCTGTTCCTGGCGGCCGTCGCGGAGGCCCGTGGCCGGCAGAGCATGGAGGCGTTCGGCCGGCGGATCCCCAGTGACGTCCTCCGCGTCGCCGTGGCGATCGTGCTGTGGGGTGCCACCATCGTCGCGATCGCCACCGTCGTGCTGCTGCAGATCACGCACGAGCCGCTCGACCGCGTCCTGTTCGAGGTGATCTCGGCGTTCGCCACGTGCGGGCTGTCGTCCGGCGTCTCGTCGGCCCTGCCGGACTCCGGCAAGTACGTGCTCGCCGCCACGATGTTCCTCGGCCGGGTCGGTACAGTGACCATCGCCGCCGCGCTCGCAGCCAGTCAGAGCCGGCAGCTGTTCCGCCGTCCCGAGGAGAGGCCGATCGTTGGCTGACCGAAACCGCACGCACCACCAGCAGGGCCCCGTCAGCCACGACGCCCCGGTGCTGGTCATCGGACTCGGCCGCTTCGGTGCCGCCACCGCCGGGCAGCTCGAACGTCAGGGCCGCGACGTCCTGGTGGTCGACACCGACGCCGCGCTGGTGCAGAAGTGGTCGGACCGGGTCACGCACGCGGTGCAGGCCGACGCGACCGACATGGACGCGCTCCGGCAGATCGGCGCGCAGGACTTCGCGATCGCCGTCGTGGGCACCGGCTCCGACCTCGAGTCGAGCGTCCTGATCACCGCGAACCTCGTCGACCTCGGCGTGCCGCAGATCTGGGCGAAGGCGATCAGCCGCTCGCACGGCACGATCCTCAGCCGCATCGGCGCGAACCACGTGGTCTACCCGGAGCGCGAGGCCGGCGAACGGACAGCACACCTGGTGTCCGGCCGGATGCTCGACTTCATCGAGTTCGACGACGACTTCGCCGTGGTCAAGATGTTCCCGCCGCGGGCCGTCCGCGGCCGGGACCTGGCGACGACGGTGATCCGCACGCGCTTCGGCCTGACGGTGCTCGGCATCAAGCCACCCGGGCAGGCGTTCGTGCCGGCGACCCCGGACAGTGTGATCGGCGAGGACGACGTCATCATCGTGTCCGGCACCGAGACCGACCTCGAACGCTTCGCCGCACTCGAGTAGATCCGGTTGCCGGTTCGCGGGCCCGCCCGCTCAGAGCCGGGACAGCTCCTCGGCCCGGGCGATGGCGGCCCGCGCTGCCCGCTCGAGCGTCTCCGCCAGGTCGGCGTCCTGCAGCACGGCGACCGCGCGCTCGGTGGTCCCCTTCGGGCTCGTCACGGCGCGTCGGAGGTCCGCCGGCTCGCTGCCGGACCGGGCCAGGAGTTCGACCGCGCCCCGGACGGTGCCCTGCACCATGGTCCGCGCCTGCTCGTGCGTGAACCCGAGCGCCTCGGCGGCCTGCTGCCACTGTTCGACGAGCAGGAAGACGTACGCGGGGCCGGAGCCGGACACCGCGGACAGGGCGTCGAGCTGGGACTCCGGCACCTCGATGACCTCGCCCGAGACGGCGAACACCTGCGACGCCAGCGCGGTGGCGTCAGCGTCCGCCGATGCCCCGGCGCTGATTCCGGTGACCCCGAGGCCGACCCCGATCGGGGTGTTCGGCAGCGCCCGGACCACACGGACCCCCGCGGGCACGTGCGCCTGCATCGTCTCCGTCGTCACCCCGACGGCGACGCTGACGACGACCGTGTCCGGCGCCAGGTCCTCGGCGACCTCGTCGAGCAGGTCGACGATGCCGAACGGCTTCACCCCGAGGACGACGAGTCCGGCGCCCCGGACGGCCGCCCGGTTGGCGTCCGCGTCGGTCTCGGTCGCGGTGGCGTGGAGCCCGGTGGCACGGTGTGCCGCCGCCGAGGACTCGGAGCGGGTGGTCACGACGACCGTGTCGGGCGCCACGCCGGACGCCAGGAGGCCCTGCAGGACCGCGCCGGACATGGAACCGACGCCGAGCATGGCGACGCGGGGCAGTTCGAAGGTCATGGCCTCCAACCTAGCGACGACCGGCCGCCTAGGATCGTGGTCCAGGTCGGGTGAGAGAAGGGGTCGGACAGCCACATGAGCGCTTCCGGAGGGACGAAGGCGATCTTCGCCGCACTCGGTGCGAACATCGGGATCGCGGTCGTGAAGTTCATCGCGGCGGCGATCAGCGGATCCGCGTCGATGCTCGCCGAAGGGGTGCACTCCCTGGCGGACTCCGCGAACCAGCTGCTCCTGCTGCTCGGTGGCCGGAAGGCGAAGAAGGCCGCGGACGAGGAGCACCCGTTCGGCCACGGCCGCGAGCGCTACGTGTCCGCCTTCGTGGTCTCGATCGTGCTGTTCTCGGTCGGCGGCGTGTTCTCGCTCTACGAGGGCATCGAGAAGTTCAGCCACCCGCACCCGCTCGACAACTGGTGGCTGCCGGTGGTGGTGCTCGTCATCGCGATCGGGCTCGAGGGGTTCTCGCTCCGCACCGCCCTCAAGGAGGCCGCTCCGCAGAAGGGCGGGCAGTCCTGGATCCAGTTCGTCCGTCGCGCCAAGGCCCCGGAGCTGCCCGTCGTGATGCTCGAGGACACCGCGGCCCTGATCGGCCTGGTGTTCGCGCTGTTCGGCGTCGGCCTGACCGCGATCACCGGCAACGGGGTGTTCGACGCGATCGGCACGGTGCTCATCGCGGTGCTGCTCATCGCCGTGGCGCTCGTGCTCGGTGTCGAGACGAAGAGCCTGCTCGTCGGCGAGGGCGCGGGCTCCGGCGACGTCGAACGGATCAAGCAGGCCGTGCTCGACGGCCCCGAGGTCGACTCGATCATCCACCTCAAGACCCTCTACCTCGGGCCCGACGAACTGATGGTCGGCGTGAAGGTCGCCGTCGACGGCGACCGGCGACTCGGTGACGTGGCCGCCGGCATCGACACCGTCGAGCAGCGGATCCGCACGGCCGTCCCGATCGCCCGGGTCATCTACATCGAGCCCGACGTCCGCCACGACGGCCCGCAGCCGACGACCGAGGCGATCGTCCTGCGCGCCGCCGACTGAGGGAGACGCCTCGGGCTCGCTCTGGGGTCAGCGCCGCTCGGCGAAGAACGTGTCGAGGACGGCCGCGCAGTCGTCCTCGAGCACGCCGGCGACCACCTCGGCCCGGTGCGGCAGCCGGCGGTCCCGCGCGATGTCGTAGACGCTGCCGCTCGCCCCGGCCTTCGGGTCCCAGGCACCGAACACGATCCGCGGGACGCGTGCCGCCAGGGCTGCGCCGGCACACATCGGGCACGGCTCGAGCGTGACGACCAGGGTGTGCTCGGCCAGGTGCCAGTCCCCGGTGACGGCCGCGGCGGCGCGGAGCGCGAGGACCTCGGCGTGCGCGGTCGGGTCCTGGCGGGCCTGGCGTTCGTTCCGTCCGACCGCAACCACCGCACCGGAGGCGTCGAGGACCACGGCCCCGACCGGGACGTCGCCGGTGGCGAGACACGCGCGGGCCTCGGCCAGGGCGCGTTCCATCGCGGGGACGAAGGGGCGGTGCGCCGGGTGGTCCACGGGTGCTCCGATCGTCCGGTGGGACCGCGACCGACGGGAGGGGTGCGGCACGGTACGCTCGACCCTATGCGAGTCCACGTCGCCGACCACCCGCTCATCACCCACAAGCTCTCGGTGCTCCGCGACCGGACCACTCCCTCCCCCACGTTCCGTGCCCTGACGGAGGAGCTCGTCACGCTCCTGGCGTACGAGGCCACGCGCAACGTCCGGGTGACGGCCACGCCGATCACCACCCCGGTCGCGCAGACGATGGGCGTCGCGATCGCGAAGCCCCGCCCGCTGGTCGTGCCGATCCTCCGTGCCGGCCTCGGCATGCTCGAGGGCATGGTCAAGCTGGTCCCGACGGCCGAGGTCGGGTTCCTCGGCATGGCCCGCAACGAGGTCACGTTCGAGCCGCAGACCTACGCCGAGCGGCTGCCGGACGACCTGTCGAACCGACAGTGCTTCGTGCTCGACCCGATGCTCGCGACCGGTGGCACGCTCGCCGCGGCCATCGACTTCCTCTTCGCCCGGGGCGCCGTCGACGTCACCTGCGTCTGCATCCTCGGTGCTCCCGAGGGCCTCGCCGCGCTCGAGGCGGCCGTCGGCGACCGTGACGTGACCATCGTCCTGGGTGCGCTCGACGAGCGCCTCGACGAGAACGGCTACATCGTGCCGGGTCTCGGCGACGCCGGCGACCGGCTCTACGGCCTGGCCGAGTAGCCACCGCACCACGCCCCGGACGGGAGGCTGCCCACCGGACCGGTGGGGAGCCTCCCGTCCGTCGTCCGGCACTGTCCGCATCCGTCGACCGTCCGTGCGGACGGTTGACACGGCGTTGGTATACCGCGGATACTCCTTCCATGACTGCAACCGTGTCCACTCGCGCCCTCCACGAGGCCTCGGGGACCGTCGGCACGATGATGCCGACCACGGCGGTCATGCGTTGTCGAATGTGTGCCTGATCGGTACCCGTTCCAGCCGGATCCCCCGCGACACCACCCCCGTCGCGCGCGTGTGATCCCTCGGTGACGACCCCGTCGACGACGCGCACCACCGTCACGAGGTCGGACCCCGCTCCCCCGGATCAGCCCCGGTCCCCCGCGGACCGCAGGGCCACCCGGCGACCGCCGCCGCAGCCACTGCTGCGTGGACGGTCACCGACACCACCGCCGATCCGGGCCGACGCATTCGACACCGGCCGCTGCACCACCGCACTGCACGGCCCCTGCACCACCCGGAGACCGCACCATGTCGCTCACCATCGCCCAGCCCCGCACCACCACGACGCTCCGCACCGCCGCGCCGGCCGCCACCGACCTCGGCAGCGTGACCCCGATCCGCGGACGCCGCCCCGCCGTCCTGCCGGCGCAGCCCGCCCGCCCGGTCGCCGACCGCTCCGCCGTGCCGACCAGCCCGGCCGTCGCCCCGCCCCGCAACCGCGCCCTGCCGGAGGGCACGGAGGCCCGTGGGTTCGCCCTGTACGTCGGCCTCGACGAGGCCACCGCGGCCGCCGCCGGCACGACGCTGGCCGCCGTCGTCGAGCAGCTGAAGGCCCTGACCACCCAGCTCGTGCCCGGCGCCGAGACCTACGCGGCCGTCGCCGTCGCGGCCGAGGGGTCCGGCGGGCGTGACGTCGACGTGGTGCGCCTGGCCCTGCAGGACCGTTCGGCGGTCGCGGCACGCAAGCAGACCGAGAAGCCCGAGCCGGAGGAGACCGGGGTCGTCATCGACATCTCCCGGAAGCGCGTCGTGCTGGACGGCGAAGCGGCCCCGCTGACCTTCAAGGAGTTCGAGCTCCTGCAGTTCCTGGTCCTCCGCGAGGGCCGCACGGTCGACCGGTCGGCGATCATCGAGGGCCTGTGGTCCGACGGTGAGGACGAGACCCCGAACGAGCGCACCATCGACGTGCACGTGCGACGCCTCCGGTCGAAGCTCGGCGCGTTCGAGGAGATCGTCCGGACCGTCCGCGGTGTGGGCTACCGGTTCGACCGGCACGCCGACGTCTCGGTCCGCTACGCCTCCACCCCCTCGCCCGACCTCTTCTGAAACTGCTCTCGTGCGCCGATCGGACAACTCGCAGGATTCGACGGCGAGGCGCCCTTCCCCGGCGTTACCGCACCGTTATACAGTCGGTCGTGCAGACGGTGTTTGCTGTGGCACCGGCTGTGGAATGTGATTGCAGGAATCTCTTGGTGCAAGGGAGCGGGCCGGTCGTCCACCAGGACGGCCGGCCCGCATTCTGTGTCCGACCCCGTCGGTAGGGTGGTGGTCCACCAGACGGAGGGAAACACCCGTGAGCGATCACCGCACGGAGAAGGCCACCGCGGTCGCGGCATGGGAGTCGCTGTTCCGCGCCCAGGTCACCGTGATGCGGAACCTCAACACCGAGTTCCCGTCCGCCGAGATCTCGTTCAACGAGTACGACGTGTGCTTCAACCTGTCGACGCAGCCCGGCCGTCGCTGCCGCATGCGTGATCTGACCGGTCACCTGCTGCTCACCCAGCCGAGTGTCAGCCGACTGGTGGACCGGCTCGCCGCCAAGGGCATCGTCGAGAAGCAGCCCGACCCGACGGACGCCCGCGGGGTCATCGTCGCCCTCACCCCGCACGGCTTCGACGTGTACCGCACGGTCGCGGTGCAGCACGCCTCCACCATCGCGGCCCAGGTCGGCGCCGGGCTCGACGACGCCGAACTCCGGACGCTCACCGAGCTGTGCACGAAGCTGCGGGTCGGCGCTGCGGCGACCACCCCGACCCGTCGGTCCGTCGGGGCCCCGGCATGAGCGGCTCCCTCGTCTGGCTGCGGGACGACCTGCGCATCGCCGACAACCCGGCACTCCGCTCCGCCACCGACCGCGACGGCCCGGTCACGATCGTGTACGTCCTCGACGAGCAGAGCGACGGCATCCGCCCGTTCGGCGCGGCCGCACGCTGGTGGCTGCACCAGTCCCTGAGCGCGCTCGACGCGGACCTCCGCGAGTACGGCTCGCGACTGGTCCTGCGACGGGGTCCGGCGGCCGAGGTCGTCCCCGCCCTCGTGCAGGAGTCCGGCGCCGACGCCGTGTTCTGGAACCGGCGGTACGGCCTGGTGGAGCGTGAGCTCGACACGGGTATCAAGGCCGGCCTCATCGCGAGCGGTGTCGAGGCCCACAGCGCGGCGGCGAACCTGCTCTGGGAACCGTGGACGGTCCTCAGCGGCAAGGGCGAGCCGTTCAAGGTCTTCACCCCGTTCTGGCGTGCGGCGCAGGCGATGCCCGAACCCCGGCACCCCTGGCCCGAGCCGGACACCATCGCGGCACCGCCGGACGTGCACTCGGACACGCTCGACGACTGGGGCCTGCTGCCGACGACACCGGACTGGGCGGGCGGCATGCGCTACGCCTGGACGCCCGGCGAGCACGGCGCGTCGGACCGCCTCGAGCGATTCGTCGACGAAGCCCTCGCCGACTACGAGCAGCGTGACGAACCGGCCCAGGCCGCGACGAGCAGCCTGTCCCCGCACCTGCGCTGGGGCGAGATCAGCCCGTACCAGGTCTGGCACCGGATGCACGAGACGCTCGAGCCGGACCAGCGCCGCGCTGCCCCGGCGTTCCTCCGGCAACTCGCCTGGCGGGAGTTCAACTGGAACGAGTACTTCCACTGCGACGACATCGCGCGGACCAACGTCCGGCGCGAGTTCGACGCGTTCCCCTGGCGCGACGCCGACGAGTCGGAGCTCGACCGCTGGCGGCACGGCACGACCGGCTTCGACCTGGTCGATGCCGGCATGCGGGAGCTCTGGCACACCGGCGCCATGCACAACCGGGTCCGTCTGGCCACGGCGAGCTTCCTGGTGAAGAACATGCTCGTGGACTGGCGCATCGGCGAGCAGTGGTTCTGGGACACCCTGGTCGATGCCGACGCGGCCAACAACGCGGCGAACTGGCAGTGGGTCGCGGGCTCGGGCTTCGACGCGGCGCCGTACTTCCGCGTGTTCAACCCGGACCGGCAGCTCGAGCGGTTCGACCCGCACCGGGAGTACGTCCGCCGCTGGGTGCCCGCCGACGAGGAGCGTGCGGAACCGATGGTCGACCTCAAGGCCACCCGGCAACGTGCACTCGACGCCTACGCCGAGATGCGGCGCGCATGACCCGGCCGTCCGCCGCGGTGATCGACGCGGTCGACGCCCTGCACCGGCAGCGCGTCGCCGACGGCATCGCCCCGAGCAGCGTCTGGGGCGTGTTCGACCGGGACGGACTCGTCGCCTCCGGCGGCGCCGGCGACCGTGGGGACGGCAGCGCGCCGGACGCGGACACCGTGTACCGGATCGCCTCGTGCACGAAGAGCGTCACGGCGACCACGCTCCTGGGCCTCGTCGGCGACGGGCTGCTCTCGCTCGACGCCCCGGTCACCGACTTCGTGCCGGCGTTCCGGTCCGTGGCCCTGCCGACCGCGGACTCCCCCGTCCCCACCGTCCGGATGCTCCTGACGATGTCCGCGGGCTTCCCGACCGACGACCCGTGGGGTGACCGGCAGGAGAGCATCTCCGACGACGAGCTCGACGCCGTCCTGCGTGCCGGGCTGCTCTTCGACTCGGTGCCGGGCACACGCTTCGCCTACTCGAACCTCGGGTACGCGCTGCTCGGCCGGGTGGTCGCCGTCGTCGCCGGTGTGCCGTTCACCACCGTCGCCCACGAACGGGTCCTGGGTCCGCTCGGGCTCGACGACACCGTGTTCGCCGCGTCGGACGCGCGCGGACACGTCGTCACCGGGTTCCGCCGACACGGCTCGGAGTGGGAAGCCCTGACCACGCCCGGTCCCGGGGCGTTCTCGCCGATCGGTGGGCTCTTCTCCACCGTGCGGGACCTGGCCCGGTGGGGGTCCTGGCTCGCGGGGGCCTTCGACGGCACCACGCCGCCGTTCCCGGAGCGCGTCGCGGCCGCCCGCGGGCCCCTCGGCACGGCCGAGCGCCGCGCCATGCAGCAGGCGATGCGGATGGTGCCGCCCGAGTCCCTGCCCGGGTCGACCCGCTCGACCGGGTACGGCTTCGGGCTGTTCGTCGAGCACGACCCCGTCGTCGGGTCGATCGTGTCGCACTCCGGCGGCTACCCGGGGTTCTCGGCGCACATGCGCTGGTCGGTGTCGACCGGCATCGGTGTCGTCGCCTTCGAGAACGCTACGCAGGCGAAGGTCTCGGTGGCGGCCACGCGGGCGCACGACCTGGTCCTCGCCGACGTCCGGTCGACCGGCGGCACGTCGACGGGTGCCGGGGCCCAGACGTCAGCGCAGACGTCAGTGCAGACATCGGCGCAGACGTCGGCGCAGACGTCTGCGGTGCTGCCGGAGACGCGGGCGGCGCAGGGTGCCGTGCAGCGCCTCCTGGCCGACTGGGACGACGACCGGGCCGCGGTGATCTGCACGCCGAACGTGCCGATGGACGTCCCCTGGGACCGTCGGCGTGCGGCCCTCGCGGCCGCGGTCGCCGCGGTCGGTGCCGACCTCGCCGCGGCCCCCGTCGCCGAGGAGTCGACCACCCCGACGCACCTGCGGTGGTGGCTGCCCGGGGAGCACGGACGCCTGCGCGTCGAGATCCGCCTCGCGCCGCTGGCCGTCGGCCTGGTGCAGACGCTGACCGTGCGGGCGGAGCCGACCCCCGCCTGACCGCGACCGGAGGACCGGCCCGCCGGACATGCGTCGGCGGACACGAGTCGGCGGGCACGAGGCGGCCTGCCCTGCGCGAGCGGTGCCGCGGCGAGCGGTGACGAAGTCATCAGGACCGTCCGGTAACATGCGACATGTCCGCTCGGTCATCGTGGCGGTCATCGTCACGAACCACCGCCTTCGGAAGAGACCATGCCACGCAAACCGGACCCGACGCTCAAGCCCGCGATCGTCTGCAAGGTCACGGACCACCTCCACCACACCCGGGTCGAGGACGTCTCCGTCCGCAGCCTGGGACGGGTCCTCGGGACGAGCGCGTACCCGATCGTGTACCACTTCGGCTCCCGCGACGGCCTCATCGACGCCGTCGTCGACCACCTCAGCCGTCCGGTCGTGTCGGTCTGCCTCGACCCGGACGCGGACGAGCGGTCACTCGCCGAGCACCTGGTCCGGGTGTTCGGTGGCCTCGACGACGCCGAGCGCTTCCTGGCGGCACGCCTGACCTTCGAGCTCGGCTCGGTCGAGTGCCTGTCCGGCCACGAGCGGCACCGCCGGGTGCACCGCACCCACGTGGACGCTCTCGCCGCGTGGTGCCGCGCCCACGGAGCCGACGACGCCACGGCGCTCCGCGCGGCGCAGGCGGCCGTCCTCGCGGCGCGGGGAGCGCAGTGGGGCGCGGTCCTCGACGGCGACGTGGCCCAGACCGACGTGGTCCTCCGCGGGGTCGCCCGGCGCCTCGCGGCCGAGGTCGGCGCCGGCGTCGCCGCACGCTGACCGCGGTCCGCGGTCCGCGGTCCGCGGTCCGCGGTCCGCGGGACAGCCCGCACGACGGCTCGCGGCACCGCACGGCACAGCACGACACGACACGAAACGACACGACCGCACCACGGAACGACGGGAGGCCCGGTACCGACTGGTACCGGGCCTCCCGTTCCGTCAGGTGGTCGCCTCAGCGACCCGCGTCAGGGACGCTCAGAGCGTGACGAAGCTCTGCGACTTGGCGTTCTCGAAACGCGCGGCGACGTTCTCCCAGTCGACGATGTTCCACACGGCCTTGACGTAGTCCGCCTTGACGTTGAGGTAGTCGAGGTAGAAGGCGTGCTCCCACATGTCGAGCATGAAGATCGGGACGAGACCGAACGGGATGTTGCCCTGCTGGTCGAACAGCTGGAAGGTGGTGAGCTTCTGGCCCACGACGTCCCAGGCCAGGACGGACCAGCCGGAGCCCTGGATGCCGTTGGCGACCGCGGCGAACTGGGCCTGGAACTTCTCGAACGAGCCGAAGAACTCGTCGATGGCCGCGGCGAGCTCGCCCTCGGGGACCTTGGTGTCCGGGCCGAGGTTGGTCCAGAAGATCGAGTGGTTCACGTGGCCACCGAGGTGGAACGCGAGGTCCTTCTCGAGCTTGTTGATCGCACCGAAGTTGCCGGACTCGCGGGCCTCGCCGAGCTGCTGCAGGGCGGTGTTGGCACCGGTGACGTACGCCTGGTGGTGCTTGTCGTGGTGCAGCTGCATGATCTTGCCGCTGATGTGCGGCTCGAGGGCGGCGTAGTCGTACGGGAGCTCGGGCAGGGTGTACTCAGCCATGGGCGGTCCTTTCGATCGGTGGTGTGGGGTGCGGGGCTCCGCGGCTCACGAGAGCCGGGAACGATCGGTCAGGGAGTGGAATTCCCGGTTGTGGTAGACCAGCGGCTCGCCCCGGTCGAGCCCGACGACGATGTCGAGCACCTCGGCGACGACGACGGTCGAGCTGCCGATGGGCGTGGTCGAGAGCGGTCGGCAGCGCAGGGCGCTGGCGGCGTCGGGCAGGTACCGGTCACCCGAGGGCAGGCGTCCCCAGATCGGGTCGTCGGCGGCGGGGCTGCCGGTGGAGGCGAAGCGCTTGGCGAGGGCGACACCGCGGGCGTCCATCAGGTGCACGACGAAGGTCGGCGCGCCGAGGACGACGCCGGCGGACCCGGAGTTGGTGGACAGCGAGAACACCAGGACGGGCGGGTCGACCGCGACCGAGGCGACGCTCGACGCGGTGAGACCGGTGGGGCCGTCCGGGCCCTCGGCGGTGATCACGGCGACGCCGGCGGGGTGGCCCCGGAAGGCCTCCTTGTACGCGGCGGCGATGTCGGCCGTGCTGGCGTCGACCGTGGGCGGGACGGCAGGGGTGCCGGGCTGGGGGACGTCGACCGGGGCGGCGTCGGGCATGTCAGTCGTGGTCGTTCCTCGTTCGTGGGTGCGGCCGCGGTCGTCGCGGCCACCTCCCAACGTAGGACCTGGGACCGGGTGCCGGTCCACGATTCACAGGATCGGTGCACCTCCGGGCGTGCCGTGGTGCCGGCGGCGCGGCGCTCGCGGTGCCCGCCGCACGGCTCCCGCGGGGCCCGCAGCACTGCCGCCGCAGCGCCCGGGTCAGCGGGTCCACTCGGGGTCAGCGCCGCCGCAACATCACGACGGCACCCGCCGCCGCGACGACCATGAGCGCCGCCGCGACACCCGCCGTCGTCGTGACCCCGGAGTCGAACGCGGCACGCGCGGACTCCAGGAGCGCCTGACCCGCCGACCCGCCGAGCTGCGTCGCCGCGGTGACGGCACCGCCGAGGGTCTCCCCCGCGGCGGTGTGCGCCGTCGAGGACAGCCCGTCCGGGACGACGACGTGCGCTCGGTAGGCCGTGGCCAGGATCGTCCCGAGCACGGCGGTGCCGAGGACGGCACCGATCTCGTACGCGGTCTCCGAGATCGCCGAGGCGGCACCGGACTTGTGGGCCGGAGCGGTCGAGATGATGAGGTCGTTCGTGACCGTCTCGGACGCGCCGATGCCGATGCCGAGCAGCACGAACGCGAACGCCAGCGCGGCGATCGAGGCGTGGTGGCCGAGCACGGCGACGAGGGCGTACGCGGCGGCCGAGAAGAGCAGCGACACGGACACGACCCAGCGCGGTGCGACCCGGGCGACGACCGGCACGACGGCGAGGCCGGCGATGATCGTCAGGACCGCACCGGGGATGAGCACCACACCGCTGGCGAACGGGTCGAGGCCGGCGACGAGCTGCAGGTGCTGGGCGATGAAGAACAGGAACCCGGTGAGCGAGAACATCGCGGCCATGTTCATCAGCACGCTGCCGGTGAAGGCGGTGCTGCGGAACAGGCGCATGTCGAGCATCGGCGTGCGGGAGCGCAGCTGGCGGCGGACGAACGCGATGCCGCAGAGCACCCCGACGGCGACCATCGCGATCGCGAGGCCGCGCTCCTCCGGGTGGACGAGGGACTTGATCGCCCAGACCGTGGGGGCGAGGGCACCGAGGGACAGCAGCATGCTCGGGACGTCGACGGGCCCGGGCTCCGGGTCGCGGGACTCCGGCACGCAGAACGGCACGGCGACGAGCATCACGACGAGGATCGGCACCGCGACGAGGAAGACGCTGCCCCAGTGGAAGTGGGCGAGTAGGACGCCGCCGACCAGCGGGCCGAGGGCGTTGCCGGCGGCGAACATCGTCGACCAGACCGCGAGTGCCAGGCGCCGTTCACCGGCGTCGGGGAACACGTTGCGGATGATCGACAGCGTCGCGGGCATGAGCATCGCCCCGAAGACACCCATCACGAGGCGGGCCGCGACGAGCATCCAGGCCTCGGTGGCGAAGGCGGCCGCGGCGGACAGCAGCGCGAACCCGGTCGCGCCGATGACCAGGATCCGACGCCGGCCGATGCGGTCCCCGATGCTGCCCATCACGACGAGCAGGCCGGCGAGGACGAGCGGGTACGCGTCGACCATCCAGAGCTGGGTGGTGGCGTCGGGGTGCAGGGCGCGCGAGATCGAGGGCAGCGCGAAGCTCAGGACGGTGTTGTCGACCGAGATGAGCAGCACCGGCAGCATGAGCACCGCGAGCGCGGCGAACCGGGAGCCACGGCTGGCGGTGATCCGGGTGGCGACGGGGCTGGTGAGCAGGGCGGACATGGCGGACTCCAGGACTTCGAGCGTGTCGCGCCGTCGGCCGCGAGGGGCTGAGCGCAGACGAGACGGGACGCGGAAGTCGTCACGCGCCCCGTCAGGGTTCCGTTAGTGTACCGTCCGGACGGTGGTGGTTGCAACTGCAACCAATGGCGGACGGGAGGCGCGGGTCGGGGCCGCCCCGTGCCTCCCGTCCGGCGGTCGGCCGGTCTCGGGATCGGGCCGTCAGGCGATCCGAGGACCGGCCGTCAGGCGGAGCGAGGACCGGTCGTCGGGCCGTGCGCCGGTCAGGCCGACTCGCGCACCACCAGCCGGTGGCGGACCACCCGCTCGACCGACGGGCCGGACCGTGGCAGTGCGCCGTCCAGCATGCCGAGCGCCAGGTCGACCGCGTGGCGGGCCACCTCGTCGAGGTCGACCGCGAGCGTGGTGAGCGTCGGTGCGACGAGCGTGCCGAGCGTCAGCCCGTCGATGCCGACCACGCGGACGCGGTCCGGGACCTCGGCGCCGGCACGACGGCAGGCGGCGAGCGCACCGAGCGCCATCACGTCGTTGAACGCGACGACGGCGTCGAGCCGGGCGTGACGCTCGAGTGCCGCGGTCGTGCCCGCGGCACCGGCGTCGGCCGAGGCGGCCTGGGCGTGGACGTGCTCGGGCAGGTACCCGCGGCGGCGGAGCGCGTCGAGCAGGAGGGCGCCGCGGGTGCTCGGCTCCCCCGGTGCGCTCGCGGGCGCGTCGAGGACGAGCGGGTGCTTCACGCCGACCGCCACCAGGTGGTCGGCGAGGGCCTCCACCGCGTCCGTCGGGTCGAGCCGGACGGCACCGCGGGCGGGGACACCGTGCGGGTCGAGCTCCACGACCGGCACCGAGCCGAGTCGCTCGATCCACTCCGGTGCGCGCGCCCCGAGGTAGCCGATGACGACGTCACTCTGGGCGCCGAGGTCCTGCACCGACCGGTCCGAGTCACCCGCCAGCCCGACGTCGGCGAGCAGCACGTTCCACCCGCGCGCGGCCGCCAGCCGGAGGACCGCCGCAGCGAGTTCGGGCGAGTACGGGTTCCGCAGGTCGTCGACCAGCAGCCCGAGCTGGTGCGCGCCGCCGGACACGAGCCCCCGACCGAAGCGGGAGGGCCGGTAGTCGAGTGCCGCAGCGGCGGCGAGGACGCGCTCCTTCGTGGCCGTGCTGATCCCCGGCAGCCCGTTCACCGCGCGGGTCACGGTCTGCCGGGAGACCCCGGCGGCCGCGGCGACGTCGAGGATCGTCGCGCGGCCGCCGGTGCCGGTCAGCTGCGGAGGTCGAGCCATGCCACCTGCTCGGGCGTGAGGTCGACGGTCAGCCCGAGCATCGACGAGCGGGCCTCGGCGATGGTCCGCGGGCCGAACAGCGGGAACGTCGGGAACGGCTGGTGCAGCACGTAGGCCAGGGCGATCGCGGTGGCCGGGACGCCGTACTGCGCGCCGAGCTCCTCGGCCCGGCGCAGGCGCTCGAAGTTGGCGTCCGAGTAGTAGCAGCGGACGAGCTCGGCGTCGCTGGTGTCGTCCGGACGGGCCCGGCCGGTGAAGAACCCGCGGGCCTGCGACGACCAGGGCAGCAGCGGGACCTGGCGCTCCTCGAGCCACTGCTTCGAGGCGGCGTCGGTGACGTGTTCGCAGCCGGCCCAGGGGACGTCGAGGGCCTCGGCGAGCCCGAAGTGGTTGCTGAGCACCTCGAACCCGTGCTTGCCGTTCGCCGCGGCCCAGGCGTTCGCCTCGTCGAAGCGGGCGGGGGTCCAGTTCGACCCGCCGAAGACCCGGATGCGCCCGGCTCGGCGGTGCTCGTCGAGGACGTCGACGAACTCCCCGACCGGGATGTCCGGGTTGTCCCGGTGCATCATGTAGACGTCCGCGTAGTCGGTGCCCTGGCGTTCCAGGCTCTCGAGCAGCTGGCGGGTGAGCGACTCCGGGTCGCAGTACGGCGTGTGGGCGCCCTTGGTGATGACGACCACGTCCTCGCGGATGCCGCGGTTCCGGATCCAGGCACCGAGTCGGCCCTCGAGCACGCCGCCGCCGTAGATGTAGCCCGTGTCGAAGACGGTGCCGCCCTGCTCCACGAAGTGGTCGAAGATCGCGCTGGCGTGGGCCAGGTCGGGCTGGTTGTCGACACCCATCACGAGACGGGAGACGCGCTTGTCGATACCGGGCAGTCGGCCGTAGGCCATCGGGGCGTCCGACGCGACGGTGAGCGGGCGGCCGCTGACCGTGGGGATGTCGGCGGTCTCGGCCTCGAACGGGTAGCGCAGGCCGATCGCGGCGCGCCAGCGGTCGAGCGTGCGGGCCGCGGCCAGGCTCTCGTCGGTGGTCATCTGCGGCGCGTCGACCCGGCCGGCACGGAGTGCGTCGATGGTGGCGTCGGCCTCGAGCCCGTAGGGGGCGGCACCGGCGAAGGACGTCTCGGTCGGTGCGGCGTCGACGGTGCGGACCGCGATGACGGGGTCGCCGCCGATGGTCCAGGGGTCGCGGAGCGTGATCGTGCCGCGGGTGCCGTGCACCACGACGGCGTTCGTGTCCTCGACCTGGACGCCGGTGCGGAGGCTCGCGGTGATGCCCGTCGCGTACGTCGCGCTGGCGACGGTCCACTCGTCCACCCCGGTCGGCCCGAGGGTCCCGACGGCGTGCAGCTCGACCGGTTCGGCGACGGCGACCCCGGTGGCGGCCTGGACGATCGCCGCGGCCATGGTGACCGGGTAGCAGCCGACGTCGAGGATCCCGCCGCCGGCCGTCTCGACGTCGAAGAGCCGACCGGAGCGTTCCTCGGTCCGGAAGGCGAACGAGGCGTCGACGTGGGTGACCGTGCCGACCGCGCCGTCGCGGACCAGGTCGAGGAAGGCGGCGGTCTGCGGGTGGAAGCGGTACATGAACGCCTCGACGAGGGGCAGCCCGGCCTGTCGGGCGGCGTCGACGAGCGCCATCGTCGTGCCGTGGTTCGGCGTCAGCGGCTTCTCGCAGAGCACGGCCTTGCCGGCCCGGAGCGCCGCGAGGACGAGGGCTGCGTGCCCGGTGTGCACGGTCGCGATGTAGACGGCGTCGACGCGCGGGTCGGCGAGGACCTCGTCGTACGAGCCGGCGGTGACGTCGAGGAAGCCGTGCTCGGCGGCCTCGTCCGCGAAGGCCTGCGCTCGCTCCGGGGACGAGCTGCCGGCGGCGACGAGCCGGCCACTGCTCGTGGACAGCTGCGCGAGGAACCGGCGGGCGATGCCCCCGGGGCCGAGGACCGCCCAGCCGGGGGTCGAGTCGTTCGTGGTGGGCGTGGGGGTCGCGGTCTGCGCTGACATGCGGATCCTGTTCGTCGTGAACCTTCACGGTCGGAGCGAGGCTAGCGACTGTGGACCCAGCCGACAAGGGGCCGTGAACGTTCACGGCCCCTGCTGCGTCCGGTGGGTCCCTAGACTCGTGCGCATGGCAAGTGCTCGCGACCGCGTCCTCGACAGCTTCGTCGCCATCGTGTGCGAGGAGGGCGAGCGTCCCGCGACCCTCGACGCCGTCGCCGCGCGTGCCGGTGTCTCGAAGGGCGGACTGCTCTACCACTTCGGCTCCAAGGCGGCCCTGGTCGAGGGGCTGTGCGAACGGCTCACCGACCTGTCCGCGCTGGACATCGAACGGATGCGGGCGGCCGAGGACGGCCCGGCACGCTACTTCGTCGAGAACTGCCAGTTCGTCGGCAGCGAGCTCGACCTCGCCCTGCTCGCGGCCTCGCGCCTGCAGCAGGCCGGGTACGAGGAGGCCGGCCGGACCCTCGACGACACCGAGAACGCCTGGCTCGCCACCCTCGTCGAAGCGCTCGGGGACGTCCCCACAGCGCAGGCGGTCAAGCTCCTCGGCGACGGGCTGTACCACGCGGCGTCACTCGGGGCCGCGAGCGACGTCCGCCCGGACCGGGCCTCGGTCGACATGGCGGCGCTGCTCCAGGTCGTCGACCGCCTGATCGCGACGAAACCCGCTCCGTGAACCGACGGACCCGGTCCTGGGGATAGACTGAGTTCGTTCAACCCGCTGATTCCCGGAGGTACCACCGTGGGCCGCGTCATCGCTGCTGTCTTCTCGATCCTGCTGCTGCTGGTGTCGATGTACCTGTTCGGGTTCGCGTTCCAGGTCGCCTCCGGTCAGGCGTTCGTGTTCATCGCCGGCGTGCTGCTGATGAGCCTCTCCTTCTTCCTGCCGATCCACGTGTTCGGCAAGCGGTAGTCCCACACCGCACCACGCAGAACGGCCCCGTACCTCTCGGTACGGGGCCGTTCTGCATGCGGGCCGTTCTGCATTCCGCCACGGGCTAGGCGTCGGCGCGCAGCTCCCGCAGGGTGACGGCCGTGGCGATCGCGGCGTGTGCGGCCTCGGCGCCCTTGTCCTCCGTCGACCCGGGCAGTCCGGCGCGGTCGATGCCCTGCTGCTCGTCGTCGAGGGTGAGCACGCCGAAGCCGACGGGCTTGCCGGTGTCGATCGCGACCTTGGTCAGCCCGCTCGTCGCCGCGTCCGAGACGTACTCGAAGTGCGGGGTGCCGCCGCGGATGATGACGCCGAGGGCGACCGCTGCGTCGAAGCCGGACTCCAGCGCGGCCTTCGCGACGACCGGCAACTCGAAGCTGCCCGGCACGGGGACGACCTGGGCGGTGGCGCCGAGTCGTTCGATCTCGCGCTGGGCCCCGGCCAGGAGCCCGTTCGCGATGACGTCGTGCCACTGTCCGGCGATGACCGCGACCCGGATGCCGCTGCCGTCGACGAGCTCGCGCTCCGCCGCTCCTGCTCCGCTCATGCGTGTGTCCCTTCGGTGCGGGCGACGTCCGCCGCCCGGTCGGCCGCGTCGAGCCAGGAGGCCAGCGCGGCGATGGTGATGACGGGCACGCCCTCGCGTGTCCCGAGTCCGACGAGCTCCGGCAGACGCATCATGCCGCCCTGCTCGTCGACGATCTCGCAGATCGCCGCCGCGGGCCGGAGCCCGGCAGCGGTGACGAGGTCGATCGCGGCTTCGGTGTGGCCGGCACGCTCGCGCACCCCGCCCGGCCGTGCCCGCAGCGGGACGACGTGCCCGGGGCGGTGCAGGTCGTCGCGCACCGAGGTCGCGTCGGCGAGGACCCGCAGCGTGCGGGCCCGGTCGTGGGCGCTGATGCCCGTCGTCACGCCGACGGCCGCGTCGACGGTGACGGTGTAGGCGGTGCCGCGGACGTCCTCGTTGTGCTCGACCATCGGCGGCAGGTCGAGGGCATCGGCGATCTCGGTGCTGACGGGTGCGCAGATGAACCCGGACGAGTGCGCGACCGTCCACGCGATCCACTCCGGGGTCGCGAGTTCGGCGGAGAGGACGACGTCGCCCTCGTTCTCACGGTGTTCGTCGTCGGCGACGATGACCGGGCGGCCGGCGGCGATGGCGGCGATCGCCTGCTCGACGGAGGACAGCCCCGGGGCGGCGGCGGCCGGCGCGGTGGCGGGAGCGGGCGCGGTGGGGACCGCCTGCGAGACGGGGGCGGTGTCGGCGGCCATCACCGGGCCTCCACCCCGACCGGAGCGCCCACGGCACCGATGGCACCCACGGCACCGGCCGCGGCGTCCAGCCGCAGCATCCGGCGGACGTGCCGTGCCAGGACGTCGGTCTCGATGTTGACGCGGTCGCCGGGCACACGCGCGCCGAGGGTGGTGGCGGCCAGGGTCTCGGGGATCAGGCTGACCTCGAACCAGGCGGCGTCGGGTGCGACGGACTCCGCGGACACCGCGCTGACGGTCAGCGAGACCCCGTCGATCGCGATCGATCCCTTGTCGACGACGAGCGGGCTGAGCTCCGGGGTGAGCGCGAACCGCACCCGTCGCCAGCCGTCCCCGTCGTCGGTCTCGAGGACGGTCGCGGTGCCGTCGATGTGGCCCTGCACGATGTGGCCACCGAGGCGGTCCCCCACCGAGGCCGCACGCTCCAGGTTCACCCGGTCGCCGGACCGGAGCGACCCGTGCGCGCTCATGTCGAGCGTCTGCTTCATGACGAAGGCGGTGAAGCTGTCCGGAGTCTGCTCGACGACGGTCAGGCAGACGCCCGAGACCGAGATGGAGTCGCCGTGCTGCGCGTCGGAGACGACGAGCGGGCCGCGGACGGTGAGCGCGACGGAGTCGCCTCGTTCGTCGACGGCGGTGACGGTTCCGAGTTCCTCGATGATGCCGGTGAACACTGGTGTCCTCTCAACGGGACTCCAGGGCGCGCGACGGTCGTCGGCGGACGGCAGGCGGGGTCGCGGAACGACCATCACCTTCCGTCAGCGCTTCCTCCCGTCCGGACTCTCACCGTCGGTCCCGGAGTTTCACCGGGTCAACCCCGCACCGGGCGGACCCGGCGCGGCGCTCGTGGACTGTCACCACCGGTTCGGACTTGCACCGACCCCGGAGCGCTTGCGTGTCCCCGACGATACCCCAGCCCCCCGACCGTCGCGGGCGGAGCATCCGCCGGACGTCACGCGGCGTCTCGGAGGTGTGGCGGGCCTCCCGTCCGACGGCGGAACCGCCGCCCGCGGGACGGCGCACCCACCGCCCACGGGACCGCGCAGCCACCGCCCACACCACGGCGGCACCGCCGCCCGCGGGACCGCTCAGCCGCGCCCGCGGACCAGCGCGAGCGCCTGCCGGAGCGACAGGTCGGGCAGGTAGGCGCGCACCACCGCGACACCGATCGCGGGCAGCGCCACCGGGTCCGGGTAGGCCAGGACGAGCGGCTCGAGTTCCGGGCCGAACTTCCGCTTGAACCGGAGCAGCGACCGGAACCCGTAGACCGGCTCGAGGACCCCGCCGACCAGTTCGAGCAGCGTCTCGACACCGTCCCCGGTCGACCCGGTGCCGGGCGTGCGGGCGAGCGGCGCGGCGGAGAGGCCGAGCCGTTCCGCGCCCTGTTCCCGCATCACCTCGGCGGCGGAGGCGACCAGGAACTCCATCACGCCGTTCGGGGCGTCCGCCCGACGCCGCATCACGTCGAGTGTCCAGCCGACCACGCGGCCCTCGCGGTGGGAGGGCAGCCAGCTGGTGACGCCGAGGACGGTGCCCTCGGCGTCCTGGGCGACCAGGGTCCGGACGGCGGGGTCGCGCATCTCGTCCAGGCTGCCGAGCGTGAAGCCCATCTCGGGGAGCTCGCGGTCGGCGACCCACTCCTCGGAGATCGCCTCGATCTGCCGGGTGGTCGCCACGGGCAGTTCCTGCCACGACGACCAGGTGGCGGTGAAGCCCGAGCGGCGTGCCTTGTTGACGGCGGTGCGGACGTCCTGCTTCCGACTGCCGCTCGTGGTCCAGTCCCGCGGGTCGAACGACGCGTCCTCGGCGACCGGCAGGGTGCGCCAGCCGAGTCGGGTGAGGGCCGCTGCGCTCGTCGTGTCGATGCCGTGGAAGACCGCGGTCCAGCCGTTGTCGTCGCAGTGTCGGGCGAACTCGGTGAGGGCCGACACCCGGGCGTCCGGCCAGCCGAACGGGCCGAGCGCCACCGCGACGGTACCGGTGCGGCGGTAGGCGACGCCGGCGCGGCCGTCGGCGCTGAACCAGTGCGCGCTGCCCGGCCACGTCGCCATCCAGCCGAACGTGTCGCCACCGCCGGCGACGAGCAGCGCCCGGGCACGGTCGCGGTCCGCGGCGGAGACGTCGGCGTCGGCGTCGGCCACACCGGGTGCCGCACCGGCGGGCCGGATCGCGGCGACGGCGACGACGGCCCAGAGCAGCGGGCCGACGAGGCTCAGCACCGTCCTGAGGCCGGGGTCCCGGATCGGCAGGTCGCGGTGGTGCACGACCGGCGAGAGCGGTCCGAGCACGGCCACGACCAGGCCGAGCGGGTCGTGCACCCGCACCGGCGCGGCGTCGGCGACGACGAACACGAGCGTCGCCAGGACCGCGGCGGCGGCCAGGACGGTCACCGCGAACGCGAGGACACGACTGCGGGCGACGGCGACCGTGAACGACCGCCGCAGCAGGACGAGGACAAGCGCGGTGACGAGCGGTACCGCGATCGACGCGGCGATCGAGAGCACCACGACGACGTCGTCCTCGGACCCGCGGAGCTGCTCGACCCGACCGGGCACGTCGGTGTACGTGACGGCGGCGGCGATGCCCGTGACGGTGTCGACGACCACGACGAGCCACACCGCGAACCGGCTGCCACGGAACAGCCCGACCGCACCGACGACGAGCACGAGCAGCGGGGCGATCGCGAGCAGCAGGGACCACGGGTCCGTCGCACGGTAGGTCAGCAGGCGGTGCAGGCACTCCCCCGCGACCCCGCCGGCGCGACAGACCGACGGCTGGTCGGCCGGCCCCATCCCGACGACCGCGGCGATCGGCGCGAGCAGACCGACCCGGGCGCGGGAGACGAGGGCGATCACCGGTCCGACCGCCGACACCAGGACCACCGTGCCGAGCAGCACCCGTGTCTCGCGGTGCGAGCTGCGGGTCCAGCCGGTGCGCTTCGGGGTGCGGCGGAACACCTCGCCGAGCCCCCAGCCTGCGGCCGTCGCGACGACGGCGGACAGGTCGGCGGTGTGCCCGGCGTAGAGGAAGAGCGCCAGGACGACCGCCACCGCGTTCACCCGGATCCGACGACGCCAGAGCGGTCCGGCGAAGGCACTCGCCGTCGTGATCGTGCCGAGGATCGCCGTCCACGGGTCGAGTCCCTCGGCGCCGGAGAGCAGGGCGGCACCGCGCCGGCCGTCCGGGTCGATGACCCCGACGACCGCTGCGGCCGCCGCGCCGACGACGCTCGTCGCCAGGAACGCGGAGACGGTCCGGCGCGACCCCATCAGCCGCTCGGCGGCACCGACCAGCACGACGACCCCGGCGAGCGTCAGGATCAGCGCCAGGACGCCGGTGGTGACGGCGAACACGCGGAAGGGCACGAGGGCGTCCGGCACCGGCCGGCCGTCGGCGAACCGCAGGACCGCGGCGGTGACCGACGCGACGAGCACCAGCAGGAGGAGGACGGCGGTCACCGGCTGGCGGGTGACGGCGCGCCGGAACGTCCGGGAGGCCCGCCCCACGTCCCGCAGGACGCGTGCGGTGGCCGCGTGGCCGGCGCCGGTCGCGGTCCCGGTCGTGGCGGGGCGGGCTGCGTCGGGGGTCGTCGTGGGCTTGTCCGGAGCGGTCGTCGGCTTGTCCGGAGCGCTCGTGGGCTTGCCCGGACCGCTCGTCGGCGTGCCCGGAGCGGTCGCGCGCTCGTCCGGGCCGGTCATCGTCGGACCCCGTCCACGGGCAGGCCGAGGTGCGCGATCACGGCCGGGAGGCCGCGGCCGAGGACGTACCGGACGGTGTTCCAGTCGTGGGCGGAACCGGGCGAGACGATCAGGCGCGTCGTGATCCCGGCGCGGTCAGCAGCAGCACGGAGCGCGAGCGTCGACGCCTTGTACGGGGCGTCGTCCTCGCCGTACCCGAACACGGTGAGGTGGTCGTGGTAGGGCGTGTGGGCGGCGAGCAGCGCCTCCGGGGTGGCCCGGACGTAGGCCTTGCGGGAGCCGGCGAACCCGACCTCGATGGTGTGCTGGAGGTCGCCGTTCGCCGGGGCCAGCTCGCTGGAGATCGCGAGGGTCGTGCCGAACACCTCCGGGTACGCGCTCGAGAACTGCATGGCGCAGGTCGCCCCCTGCGAGAAGCCACCGATGCCCCAGGCGGCGCTCCCCGAGGCCACGTCGAGGTGCTGGTGGATCCAGCGGACCGTGTCCGTCATCACGTAGGTCGCACTCCGTCCGAGGCGGCGGCTGTCGACGCACATCGGGTTGTGGCCCGGTGCGCCGAGCTGGTCGGGCGAGACGACGATCGGCGCGATGCCGTGGTGCGCGGCGGCGTAGTGGTCGAGCAAGGCCCCGAGCCGGCCGGTCTGGAACATGTCGGCCGGCTGCCCGGGCTGCCCCGAGAGCGCGACGAGGACCGGCAGGGTCGGCGGGTCCGCGACCTGCGCCGCCGGCGGCAGCCAGACGACGGCGGGCCGGGCGTGGAAGTGCGAGACCGTCGCCGGGATCCGGACCGACACGGTCCGGCCGTGCCTGGGCATCCCCTTCGGTGCGGTCCAGGTCGCCGCGTCGACGACACGGGCGGCTGGTCGGGCCGCGTGCTCGTGGCCGAGGCTGCCCATCGGGTAGGGGTTCGGCGTGACGGCCTCGCCGATGGTCCGGTACGCGCCGAAGTCGACGTTGATGCCGAGGCCCGCGGTCAGGGCGACGGCCAGTGCGGCTCCGAGCCCGACGATCCGCCGGCCGTTGCCGCCCTGCACGAGGACGACCAGGAACAGCAGGACCGCGGCCCCGAGGAACGCGACCCACATGCGGGTCACCGGCGTGAAGGACACGCCGAAGAGGTCCTGGACGTCGCCGAACCACCACACGGCGACCAGGCCGATGCCGGAACCCACCGCCATCGCCGCGATCCGCACCAGCACCGCCGGCAGGCCCCGGTTCCAGCGTCGTCGCGGCGCGGCAGCGTCCTTCGACCGACCGCGCGGTGCGAAGACGGTCAGGAGGACGAGGACGAGGGCGACGACGTCCACCGGCACGAGCACGGCCGGGACGACGATCGGGAGGTGGAGCAGTTCTGATGGCACGGGTTCATCGTGCTGCCGTCCAGCTGACGCACAGCCACTGGTCGGCTGCCGCTGTGCTCAGCAAGTGGTGACGGTCGCTCAGGAGGCCCACAGCAGTCGTGTAGGAGGGGTCGCGATCACGACGTGTCGACTCGGGGCGGCCGGGCTGGGCGGGCTCGTGCGGGCGGGCTCAGGCGGGCCAGCTCGGGCGGGCCGGTTCGTGCGGGCGGGGCTCGCGCGGGCGGGCTCGTGCGGGCGCGGCTCGCGCGGGCGGGCGGGCTCGTCCGCGGCGGCTCCTCCGGGCACGCGGGTGCGGAGCACCGTGGAGGTCCCGGTGCTCCGCGCCCGTGCAGCGGGTCGGTGTCAGTGGCGGCGCCGCAGGGTCATCGTCCCGAGACCGGCCAGGAGCAGCAGCAGTGCCGCGAGGGCCGGCAGGACCGGACGGTCCGCTCCGGTGTAGGCGAGCGTGCCGTTGGTGCCGGCGGTGCCGGCGGTGCCGGCAGTGCCCGCTGCCGTGCGTGTCGTGCTGACTCCGGTGCCCGTCGCCGCGGTGTCGACCGTGGTGGCCGCGGTGCGGGTGGTGACCGGTGCGGCCGGGGTGACCAGCCCGGCCGGGACGGTCGTGCTCGGGGCGGTGGCCACCGGGGTGGCCGGGGTCGTACCCGTCACGGGCGTGCCACCGGTGCCGGGGTCGGTCGTCCCCGGGTTCGTGGTGCCCGGGTCAGTGGTGCCGGGATCGGTCGTCCCCGGATCGGTCGTGCCCGGGTCAGTCGTCCCCGGATCGGTCGTGCCCGGGTCAGTCGTCCCCGGATCGGTCGTGCCCGGGTCAGTCGTCCCCGGGTCGGTCGTGCCCGGGTCAGTCGTCCCCGGGGTGCTGCTGGAACCGCTGCCGATGACGCCGATGCCGTTCCCACCGATCGTGACCGGGAGGGTGATCACCGGGATGATCTGCGTCCCGGAGCCGATGCCGCCCGCACCCGAGGTGGTGCCGCCGCCGACGGTGGTCGTGCCGGTACCAGTGCCGGTGCCGGAGTTCGAACCACCGGTGCTCGTGCCGTCACCGACGATGCCGATGCCGTTCCCGCCGATCGTGACGGGGAGGTCGAGCACCGGGAGGACCTGCGTTCCCGACCCGATGCCGTCCGAGCCGGAGGTGCTGCCGCCGGAGACCGTTGTGGTGCTGGTCCCCGTGCCGGAGCCGGTGGTCGAGCCGCCGGTGCTCGTGCCCTCGCCGAGGACCCCGATCCCGTTCCCGCCGATCGTGACCGGGATCGACACGACGGGCGAGACCTGCGTGCCGGAGGCGACACCGTCCTCCCCCGAGGTCGTCCCACCCGAGACCGGCGTCGTGCCGGACCCGGTCCCCGTGCCGGTGGTCGAGCCACCGGTGCTCAAGCCACCGGTACTCGTGCCCTCGCCGAGGACGCCGATGCCGTTCCCGGTCACCGTGACCGGGACGGAGACGGTGCCGAGCAGCTGGGTACCCGAGATGAGACCGTCGGAACCCGACGTCGTCGGGGAGGACGAGCCTCCCGTCGAGCCGGAGCTGGACGGAGCGCCGGGAGCCGACGGCCCCGCGGTCGCGGACCCGTCCCCGAGGACACCGATGCCGTTGCCCGACACCGTGACCGGGACCGAGACGTCCGGCAGGACCTGCGTGCCGGACAGCAGTCCGTCGTCACCCGAGGTGGATGCCGGCGCAGCTGCCGGAGCGGCCGGTGCCGGAGCAGCGGATGCCGGAGCAGCGGTGCTCGAGCCGGTGCTGGCTGCGTCACCGGCGACGGCGACGGCGTTGCCGCCGACGGTCACCGGCAGGTCGACGTCGCCTGCGACCTGGGTGCCGGAGAGGACGCCGTCCTCGCCGGTGGTCGACGGAGCAGGTGCCGGGGCCGGTGCAGGTGCAGGTGCAGCCGACACCGGGGCCGGAGCGGGTGCTGCGGGTGCCGGAGCAGCCGGTGCCGGAGCCGGAGCGGCCGGTGCCGTCGCGGTGGCGTCGCCGAGCACGCCGACGGCGTTGCCGGTGGCGGTCACGGGAGCCGTGACCTCCGGCACTGCCTGCGTGCCGGAGGCAACGGCGTCAGCGCCGCTGGTCGTCGGCGCCGCCGGAGCTGGAGCAGGTGCAGGTGCAGCAGGGACGGCGGGAGCCGGCGCAGCCGCCGGGCTCGTGACGGTCGAGACCGCGTCGCCGACGATGCCGAAGGCGTTGTTCGTGACGGAGACCGGCGCGTCGACGATCGGCGCGATCTGGGTCCCGGAGGCGATGCCGTCCGCTCCGGTGGTCGTCGCCGCGTTCGCCGCGACGGCTCCACCGAGCGTCAGCCCGCCCACGCAGAGGGCGAAGAAGAGCCCTCGGGTGACGTTCTTGTTCATGGTCGTTCACTCCTGATCGAGATGGTTGGTCGACCGCGATGGTGCGGTCGGTGGCGCGTCCTGCCGTGGCGGGCAGGTGCGCCGATCTCAATCGGGAGCGACGTCGTGGTCGCCGACGAGCGATGCCGGGAGGGCCTCGTCGGTGACCGGGCCGCGGTGACCCGCGGCGAGGGGGGAGGTCTGTGCGTCGGCACCGACAGTGCCGATCGGGGTCGCGCCGCCCGAGCTGCCCGCGGCGGTTCCGCCTGCGGTGCCGCCGGTGGCACCCTCGAAGGGTGCGTGCACCGGCACGCCACCCTCCGGGAGGACGAGGGCCTGGCCGCCGAAGGTCGCGGCGGCGAGGGGGGTCGAGGGCGTCGCGGCGGCGAGCGGGCCGGCGACGATCGCCGAGGTGCTCGCGCGGACGACGGACGGGGCGGTCCAGGCGGCCGGCTCACCCGGAGCCACAGCGCGCACGGCGAGGGCGGTCGACACGTCCGTGGTCGTGACGGCAGGCGCGGTGCCAGCAGACGCGGGCTCGATCGGCCAATATCCGACGGGTCCGGAGACGCCCGGCCCGGAGGTACTCGGCACGGAGCTGCTCGGCACGACCGCGCCACCGGTACCGGGGGCGACCACGACGGGGACCGAGGGGACGTCGACGACGGGGAGGGAGCCTCCCGGCAGGAGGCCGCCACCGACGTCGGGCAGGTCGCCGACGACGTCGGGCACCTCGGACACGACGCCCGGCACGGCACCGACGACGACGCCGACCGCACCCAGCGCGTCGTCGACGGTGCCCGTGACGGGCGCCGTGACGGTGCCGAGGGTGCCGTCGCCGAGCAGTCCGTCGACGACCGGGAGGCTCCCGACCACCCGGTCGACGACGGCCACGATCGCGGTCACCGGACGGTCCTCCGCGACGTCCTGCACGGCCCCGGTTACGGGGTCGAGGACGGTCGCGACGGTGTCGGTGACGGGACGGGAGGCGCCGCTCACGGCCGACACGACACCGCCGACGAGCGAGGTGCCCGGGCGGGTCGTCGGCGTGGCTGCCTGCGGTGCGGGTGCGTTCCCCGGTGTGGCGGCGGGGTGCGTCGGCTGGCCGGCCGAGGCCGGCGCGGGGGCCGGGGCGGCGGCGGGGCTGGTGTGCGTGTCGGCGGAGACGGGGTCTGCGGCGGCGGGAGCGGCCTGGGCGGGCGCTGCCGGTGCGGGGGCTGCGGGAGCGGGTGCCGAGGGGGCCGGTGCTGCCGCGGGAGCCGGGGCTGCCGGAGCGGGCGCTGCCGGAGCCGGGGGTGCCGGTACGGGCGCTGGTGCTGGTACCGGGGGTGCCGGTACGGGTGCTGGTGCCGGCCGGGCCGGGACCGGCGCCGGCCGGACCGGAGCGACGACGCGCTCGACGGCCCGTCCGACACCTTCGACCGTGCCGCCGACGCCGGACACGACGCCGCCCAGCAGGCCGTCCGAGCGCTGCGACGAGGTCGTCGGTGAACCGCTCGTGGGCGACCCACCCAGACCGAGTCCGCCGGCCGCCGCAGCGGGACGGGCACCGAAGGCGAGCGAGAGCAGCACCAGTGCCACCGCGATCCCGGAGGCCATGAGAGCCCAGCGGATGACCGCGTTCAGGGGTGCACGCATCGATGCGTCCATGCGCTCACCTCCTGATCTCGGCTGCGCACGTAGAGTGGTTGACCGGCACGGTACGCCTCGACGGGCATCGTGCGGAACCCATTCCCAAGGAAAAGTCAGGAAACGACGTGCCCTCGACCTTCAGCGCCCCGACCCGCAACCTCGACGTCGTCACGCTGCACGAGATCCTCCGCCTGCGACAGGACGTGTTCGTGGTCGAGCAGGACTGCGCCTACGACGACATCGACGGCCGCGACCTGGAGCCCGGCACCGTGCAGTTCTGGGCCGGCAGCGGTTCGGTCGACGCGACGCTGCGCCTGCTCCGCGAGCCCGACGGCACCGAGCGGATCGGCCGGGTCGCGACGGCGGCGCACGCCCGTGGGAAGGGCCTGGGCGCCGCGCTGATGCAGGCCGCGATCGCCGAGAGCCGCTCGGAGAAGATCAGCATCAACGCGCAGGCGCACCTCGCCGAGTGGTACGCGCAGTTCGGCTTCGTGCGCTCGGGTGAGGACTTCCTCGAGGACGCCATCCCGCACACCCCGATGGTCCGGACCCGCTGACGGTCGGCTGTAGCGGCGGCGGCGGCGGCGGCTGCGGCGGCGGCGGCGGCGGCGGTCAGGCCTGCCAGCGGCGCAGTTCGCCGTACGACCGGGCCTGGTGCTCCCGGTCCGCGACCAGCCGTTCGAACACGATCGACGTCTGCGTCGTCGCGACCGACGGGTCCCCGCTCAGCTCGTCGGCGACGAAGTCCCGCAGCTGCTCGGTCGACGTGCACGCGATGTGCACGAGGAAGTCCTTGTCGCCGGCCAGGAACGACACGTCGAGCACCACCGGCACCCGGAGCAGGCGTTTCGCGAACTCCCGCAACTCGTGCCGTGCGGCGGCGTGCACCCGGACGGAGACCATCGCCTCGATCGAGAACCCGAGACGCGCGATGTCGACCTCGGCCCGGTAGCCGGTGATGATGCCGGCGTCCTCGAGCGCCCGGACCCGCACCAGGCAGGTCGACGGGGCGATGCCGACGGCGGCCGCCAGCCGGTTGTTCGGGATCCGGGCATCGGACGCGAGGACCCAGAGGATCCGCTCGTCGACCTCGTCGAGGCGCGGCGGTGGTGCGTCGGGGCGGCGGACGATGCGGTCGGACACGGCACCACCGTAACGCCGGTCACATCGCCAGGGTCATCCCGATCACGGCGACGGTCATCGCGAAGACCTCGCCGCTCCGGACCGCGCGTCGGTCCTCCCGGGCCCACTCGTAGCGGAGCAGCCACCCGCTGAAGGCGCAGTAGCCGATGACCCCGGCACCGAGCACGGCGGTCAGGACCAGGGCGTGCGCGTGCACGCCACTGCCCGCGAGTTCGGACGCGTGCCCCATCAGGAGCATGCCCGCCATCACCACGGCGGACAGCGCGCGGTGCACGTCCATCGGTTCGGCGCGTCGCCCGTCCTGCCGACGCCGGCGCATCACGGGCATCGGCGCGAGGAACAGCAGCAGCGCCGCGGCCAGGATCGTCCACGACGGACCGGCCTGCACGACCGGCATGAGCATGGCGACGAGCATCACGGCCGCAGGGACGATCACGCCGGGACGCGGGCGGTACCGGTCGCCGACGATGCAGCACACCGAGGCGAACTGCGGCACGACGAGCATGGCGTCGGCGACGGTCCCGTGCACGGGTGGGGTCAGCCCTCGGTGCGGGCGGCGCGCTCCTGCTTCACGCGCACGTTCTCGGTGCGGACCGCGGCCTGGGTCGACCGCTCCTGCACGAGCCACGCGGGCATCTCCTGCAGCAGCTCCTTGATCTGCTCCGTGGTGAGGACGTCGTCCACGCCGGCGCGGACGAGTCCGGAGATCGACACCCCGAGGCGCGCGGCGACGACCGGGCGGGGGTGCGGACCGTCACGACGGAGGTCCTGCAGCCACGTCGGCGGTTCGCTCTGCAGTTCGTCGAACGTCGTGCGAGCGATCGGGCCCGCACGGAACGACTCGGGCGTCGCCGAGAGGAGGATGCCGAGCTTCTTGGCAGCGGTCTCGGGCTTCATGGTCTGTTCCTGGGCCATGGTGACCAGAGTACGGCCCCTATGCTCGGGTGCATGACCGCGCTCTCCATCGCCTTCGTACCCGGGGTCTCCCCCGCCAAGTGGGTACGGGTCTGGCGTCAGCGCCGACCGGACGTCGACCTGGTCCTCATGCCGGTCACCGCGGACGACGTCCTCGACGTCATCGAGGGTGACGCCGACATGGTCTTCGCCCGGATGCCGGTCCCCGAACGGGCCGACGGCGAGCAGCCGCACGCGATCCCGCTGTGGACCGAGACGGCCGTCGTCGCCGCGCCGAAGGACTCCCCCCTCGCCGAGCTCGAGGAGGTCACCGAGGCGGACCTCGCCGGCGTCACCGTCCTCGACGCCGGGCCCGTCCCGTCGGACGTCGCGGCAGCACTCGACCTCGTCGAGGCCAACGTCGGCGTCGTCGTCCTCCCCCAGTCCCTGTTCCGCGCCGAGAGCCGGAAGTCCCTGGTCTCCCGGCCGCTCGCCGGCTCCCCAGGTACCCGCGTCGCGCTCGTCTGGCGTGACGAGGACGCCTCGGAGCTCACCGAGGAGTTCATCGGCGTCGTCCGTGGGCGCACCGCGAACAGCTCTCGGCAGCAGGACCAGCCAACAGGCGCAGATCCGGACGAGCAGGACGGCGCACGACAGAAGGCGTCCGGCAAGGCACCGGGTGGCAAGGCCACGGCGGCGAACGCGAAGACCGTCGCCAAGCGGAGCGCCACGAAGGGCACCGGCGCGAAGAGCGGCGGCGGCAAGAACTCCACCGGTCGCGGCCGCACCCCGCGTGGCATGTCCGGCAAGCCGAAGCGCGGCTCGAAGGGCAACCGCTGACGATGGACCAGACAGCGCCCGACACGACGCCACGCGGCAGCGGCGTGCGCCTCGTGCCGATGCCCGGAGAGCGGATGCCGGGCTGGTTGGACCGCGCGATGGCGGACTACGTCGCCTCGCGGATGCGGAGCGGTGAGAGCCGCGAGGCCGCCGAGGCGAACAAGCGGCAGTCGCTCGACAAGTGGTTCCCGGGCGGCTCGCCGGCAGCGGGTCACCACGTGTGGGAGCTGACGCTCGACGACGACACCGTGGTGGGGCAGCTCTGGGTGGGCCCGTTCACGGCGGGCAGCACCGAGTGGTGGGTCTTCGAGATCGAGGTCGACGCGGCACACCGACGGCAGGGCCACGCGCGGCGGGGGCTCGAGCTCGCCCACGTCATCGCGCGGGACGCCGGTGCGACGAGCATCGGGCTCAACGTCTTCGGCTACAACACCGGCGCGCGCCACCTGTACGAGGAGCTCGGGTACGAGGTCGCCTCGTTGCAGATGCGGCTCCCGCTCACCTGATCGTCGACCGGACCTCAGTCCGGCCAGATGCCCGAGGTCGCCCGTCGGTGGCTGCCGAGCAGGTGCGTGTCGACGATGCCCAGCGCCTCCATCAGGGCGTGCATCGTGGTCGGCCCGACGAAGGCGAAGCCGCGCTTCCGCAGCGCCTTCGACAGCGCGGTCGACTCCGGGCTGGTCGTCGGCACCTCGGCGGCGGTCCGGGGCCGGGGCGTGTCGGCCGGCTGGAAGGACCACACGAAGTCGGCCAGTCCCCCGTCCGCCCGGAGTGCGACGGTCGCGTTCGCGTTGGTGATCGTCGCGGCGATCTTCGCGCGGTTGCGCACGATGCCCGCGTCGCCGAGCAGCCGAGCGACGTCGTCGTCCCCGAAGTCCGCGACGACGTCCGGGTCGAAGTCGGCGAAGGCGGCCCGGAACGCCGGACGCTTCGCCAGGATGGTCCGCCACGACAGCCCGGACTGGAACGCCTCGAGCGAGAGCCGCTCGAACACGCCCCGTTCGTCGCGGACCGGCATCCCCCACTCGGTGTCGTAGTACGCGCGGAGCATCGGGTCGGTCGATGCCCAGAGCGGGCGGGCGAGCCCGTCCGCACCGGTCACCAGGTCGTCGGTCATCCCCCCATCCTGCCGCCGCCCTCCTCCGCAACACGCAACCCCGGCGCTTCCTCGCAGCGGTGTGCCCTTGCGGGACGCCGCCGGGGTTGCGTTTTGCGAGGGGTCTGGGCCGGAACGCCCTCGACGTCGCAGGGAGCCGCGCACCCGGGGCGCTCGGTAGGCTCCGGGTATGCGCATCCTCGTCCTCAACGGCCCGAACCTGGACATCCTCGGCCGCCGGGACCCGGCGCAGTACGGAACCGTCACGCTCGCCGACCTCGAGGGCATCGTCCGCGCCGAGGCCGCCGAGCACGGGCACGAGGTCGACTTCCGCCAGACCAACCGCGAGGGCGAGCTGGTCGACTGGCTGCACGAGGCGCTCGACGACCACGACGCCGTCGTCATCAACCCCGCCGCCTACGCGCACACCTCGGTCGCGCTGCACGACGCGGTCGAGGCGCTGAGCGTCCCCGTCGTCGAGGTGCACCTGTCGAACACGTGGAAGCGCGAGCCGTTCCGGCACGTCGACCACGTCGCCACGGCGGCCACCGCGGTCATCGCCGGCGCGGGTGCGGACGGGTACCGCCTGGCGGTCGCGCACGTCGCCACGCTCCTGCGCGGCTGACCCTCCTGACCGGCTGACCGGACCGGACCGGCGCCAGCCAGCCGGGAGGCCCGTCAGAACTCCGCCGGCCGCCGCACCTCGTCGACGCCCGCCGCCACGAACCCGCCGCGGATGATCGGCATCGCCCGACGGACGGCCTGGTCGATCCGCAGCTCGAGGTCGACGCTCGCGATGTCGTAGCCGCCGACGCGCTTGTCGAAGTCCCGCTCGTTGCCGAACACCGCCAGCGGCAGCGTCGTCGACTGGAAGAACCCGAACAGCGGCCGCATCTGGTGCTCGACGAGCAGCGCGTGCCGGTCGCTGCCCCCGGTCGCGGTGAGCAGCACCGGGGTGTCGACCAGGTCGTACTGGCCGATCCAGTCGAAGAAGAGCTTGAACGCCCCGGAGTACGCGGCCCGGAAGGCCGGGCTGCCGACGACCAGGACGTCGGCGGCTTCGACCGCTTCGAGCGCCGCACGGGTGGTGTCGGACATGTGCTCGCGGTCGACGGCGGCACCGAGGTCGGCCAGCAGCGGGCCGATCTCGACGACCACGGTCTCGGCGTCCGGCAGCTCGGCGGCGAGCCGGTCGACGGTCGCGGTGACGAGGGTCGAGGTGCGGGACGGGTCGGACGGGCTGCCGCTGACGCCGACGACGAGGGAACTGCTCATGCGGACGATGCTCACACGCCCCGCACGCGCCGGTCCGCGATGTGACGACATGTGTCGGCCCGCCGACGCGGGGCGTTCCCCGGCCCGCGGGCGTACCGTCCAGCAGATGCAGACCTTCCTGCCTTTCGCCGACTTCCGCGCCTCTGCCGAGGTCCTCGACGACAAGCGCCTCGGCAAGCAGCGGGTCGAGACCCTGCAGGTGATGCGGGCGCTGATCTTGCCGGACTACGGCTGGCAGCACCACCCGGTGACGGCGATGTGGCGGGGCTTCCGGCCGGCGCTGATGGCCTACCAGGAGGCGACGTGCCGGGTGTGGCTCGAGCGTGGGCACGCGGACACCTGCCTCGAGAAGACCCTGGCCGACCTGGCCCTCGTGCCCGAGGACCTGGCGGCCTACGAGCGCGGCGACTTCGAGGTGCCCTCGTGGAACACCGACGAGCGGGTGCACCTGTCGCACCGCTCGAAGCTCGTGCAGAAGGCCCCGGAGCACTACCGGCCGCTGTTCCCCGACGTCCCCGACGACCTCGACTACCGGTGGCCCGGGACGGTCGAGCACCGCACGACCACCTGAGCGAGACCGAGCCCACCCCGCCCCAGGGGGAACGGGACGCATCGTTCAGGGGTCGATGGCCCGGGAGGCCGCGGCGGGCCCGGTCGTTCCGGGACGACCCGGCAGAACGTCTGGTACACCGCGTCAGGCGAGCGACCGGACCGCCGTGACGGCGGTGACCACGGCCTCCACGACGACCGTCGCGTCCGCCGTCGTGAGGGTCGCGTCGAAGGTCAGTCGGACGGCCGAGCGGGCGAGGTCGTCCGGGAGGCCCAGCGCCAGCAGCACGTGCGAGGCCTCGGTGCTGCCGGCGGCGCAGGCGCTGCCGGAGGAGGACACGACGTCCCGTCGTTCCAGCTCGAGCAGCACCGTCTCGCCGTGGACGCCCGGGAAGCAGAAGGAGGCGTGCCCGGGTAGGCGGTCCTCGGCCGAACCGGTGAGCCGGGCGCCCGGCACCCGGTCGAGCACCCCGGCGACAACGAGGTCCCGGACGGCGGTCGCGTGTGCTGCCGCGGCCTCCCGCTCGAGGAGGACGCTCCGCCAGGCGGCGGCGAGGCCGACCGCTCCGGCGACGTCCTCGGTGCCCGAGCGTCGTCCACGTTCCTGCCCGCCGCCGTGCACGAGCGGTTCGAGCGGGACCCCGGCACGGACGGCGAGCGCGCCGGTCCCCTTCGTGGCGCCGAGCTTGTGCCCGGAGACCGACACCGCGTCGACCCCCAGGACGTCGAGGCCGACGGGCAGCCAGGGTGCGGACTGCACGGCGTCGGTGTGGAAGCGTGCCCCGACCTCGTGGGCGATCGCGGCGAGCCGCGCGATGTCCTGGACCGTGCCGATCTCGTTGTCGGCGTGCGCGATCGAGACGAGCGTGGTGTCGGGGCGGAGCGCGGCGCGCAGGGTGTCCGGCGCGACGGTGCCGTCCGGTTCGACCGGCAGCTCCGTCACGTCGAAGCCGTGGAACCGTTCGAGGTACCGGCAGCTCTCGAGGACGGCCTCGTGCTCGATCGCGCTCGTGACGACGTGGCGACCGCGGGGTGCGGCGAGGGCGATGCCCTTCACCGCGGTGTTCGCCCCCTCGGTGCCGCCGCTCGTGAAGACGACCTCGCCCGGGCGGCAGCCGAGTGCGCCGGCGACGACGGTCCGGGCGGCGGCGAGACCCCGTGCGGCCGCGTCCCCGATCTCGTGGGTCGACGACGGGTTGCCGAACGTCCCGATCAGGTAGGGCCACATCGCCTCGAGGACCTCGCGGCGGACCGGCGTCGTGGCCGCGCGGTCGAGGTAGAACACGCCTCGCGCCTCAGGCGGTGACGTCGACGTCGAGCCCGAGGTCGAGCGCCCGTGCCGAGTGGGTCAGGGCACCGACCGAGACGATGTCCACCCCGGTGGCGGCGATCGCGGCGACCGTGTCGAGGGACACCCCGCCCGAGGCCTCGACGAGTGCCCGGCCGGCCACGAGGGCGACGCCGTCCCGGAGCATCGGCACGGTGAAGTTGTCGAGCATGATCGTGTCGACGCCGGCGCTGACGACGGGTTCGATCTGGTCGATCCGGTCGACCTCCACCTCGAGGTGCACGGTGTGGCCGAGTCGGGTCCGGGCGGCACGGATGGCGTCCCCGATGCCGACCCCCTCGGCGAGCAGCACGGCCAGGTGGTTGTCCTTGGCGAGCACCGCGTCGGACAGTGACGTGCGGTGGTTGTGGCCACCACCGCAGCGGACCGCGTGCCGTTCGAGTGCGCGGAGACCGGGCGTGGTCTTCCGGGTGTCGACGATCCGGGCGCCGGTGCCGACCGTGGCGTCGACGTACCGCGCCGTCAGGGTGGCGATGCCGGACATCCGCTGCACCAGGTTCAGCGCGACCCGCTCGGCCCGGAGCACCGAGCGTGCCGACCCGGTGACGCTCGCGATGACGTCCCCGGCAGCGAAGGGCGCACCGTCGCGGAGTGCGAGCGCGACGACGAGGCCCGGGTCGACGGCGTGCATCACCGCGACGAAGACCTCGCCGCCGGCGAGCACGCCGGGTTCACGGGCCGCCAGGGTCGCGGTCGCGGTGGCCGAGGCGGGGATCAGCGTCTCGCTCGTGACGTCACCCCAGGGTGCGTCCTCCTCGAGGGCGGTCTCGATCACCCGGCGGAGTGCGTGCGGCGGGATCGTGCCCGGGTCGAGGACCGCCACGGGCGGTGCGACGGTCGTGCTGGTCGTGCTGGTCGTGCCGGTCGTGCCGGTCGTGCCGGTCGTGCTGGTCGTGCTGGTCATGCGAGTGCTCCCTGTCGGGCGGACGTGCGGAGGGGTGCGTCGGCGGCCGGCGCGGGCGTCGCGGTGACCCAGGCGGTCGTCGCGGGTGCGGACGGGTCGGTGTCCGGGTGGTCGGTGCGGGCGTGGGCACCGCGGGACTCCGTGCGCGCCTCGGCCGCGAGGGCGGTGAGCCGGGCGAGGTCGAGCAGGGCGCGGTCCTCGGCGTCCCGCACGGTGGTCGGTGCCGGCGCGGACAGTCCGGCCAGGGCAGCGCGGGCCCCGGCGAGCCCGGTCGCGTCGCGGAGCAGGCCGACGCGGTCGGTCATGACGGACTGCAGGGTCTGCCGGACCGGGGCGGTCCGGCCGAGGTGGGTCGGGCCTCCCGTCCGGTCGTCGACGGATGCGACGACGGCCGGGACGACCCGCGGGACGAGCGTCGCGTCGCCGCGCAGACGGAGCCGGCCCGGTCGCGGGCCGCCGAGCGCGTCGGCCGCACGGACCGCGAAGACGAGCCCCTCGAGCAACGAGTTCGACGCCAGTCGGTTGGCGCCGTGCACGCCGGTGCAGGCAGCCTCGCCGACCGCCAGGAGACCCGGGAGGCTCGTGCGGCCCTCCGTGTCGGTCGCGATCCCGCCCATCGCGTAGTGCGCGGCCGGGGCGACGGGGACGCCCTCGCGGGTCCAGTCGAGGCCGGCCGCCCGGGTGGCGCGCGTGAGTCCCGGGAACCGGCCGATGAGGAAGGCGGGGTCGAGTCCGGTCGCGTCGAGGAGGACCGGTCGGCCGTCCTGTGCCCGCACGGCCGCCGCGATGCCGCGCGCCACGACGTCCCGCGGGGCGAGCTCGGCGTCCGGGTGGACGTCCGTCATGAAGCGGTGCCCGGTCGCGTCGCGGAGGACGGCGCCCTCGCCGCGGACGGCCTCGGAGACCAGCCCGCCGTCCGGCACCGCGAGTCGGGTCGGGTGGAACTGGACGAACTCCAGGTCGGCGACGACGGCGCCGGCACGCCACGCGGCCGCGGTGCCGTCCCCGGTCGCGACGAGCGGGTTCGTCGTCTCGCGGTACAGGTGCCCGGCGCCCCCGGAGGCGATCAACACGGCGTCCGCGTCGAGCCGCCGGGGTTCGCCGAGCAGGTCGACGACGTCGATGCCGACGACCTGACCGTCGCGGACCACGAGGTCGGTGAGGCAGGTCCGTTCGAGGATCGTGACGTGTCGGCGGTGCAGGGCGGCGACGAGGGTCCGCTCCACGGCGGCCCCGGTCGCGTCGCCGTCGGCGTGCAGGACCCGCCAGCGGGCGTGTGCGGCCTCGCGTCCGCGGGCCAGGTCGTCGCCGTACCGGTCGAGGGTCGCCGGGTCGGTGCTGCGGTCGAACGGCACGCCGAGTGCGAGCAGGTCGCGGACCCGGGCCGGGCCGTCGGTGCAGAGGACGTCGACGGCGCGGGCATCGGCACTGCCCGCGGCGGCGAGGTGCGTGTCGTGCTCGTGCAGGGCGGCGGAGTCGTCCGCGCCGAGCGCCACCGCGATGCCGCCCTGGGCCCACGCGGTGGCGCCGTCGGCGAGCGCGCTCTTCGTGACGAGGGTCACGTCGTGCAGCGCGCTGGCGCGGATGGCGGCGGTGAGGCCGGCGATGCCCGACCCGACGACGACGACGTGCATCGTCAGGCCCGGACGTCGGTGGTCGTGGCCGTCGTCGCGGCGGGGCCCGGGTCGCGCTGGCCGGCGAGGGGGCGGGGCCTGGCGGCGAGCATCCGCTCGAGGGCGACCTTCGCGTCGACCTGCACCGCAGCGGGCACCACGATCTCGTTGAGGACCTCACCGCGGACGAGCGCTTCGAGCACCCAGGCCAGGTAGCCCGGGTGGATCCGGTACATCGTCGAGCACGGGCAGACGACCGGGTCCAGGCAGAAGATCGTGTGCTGCGGGTACTCGGCGGCCAGGCGGTTCACCATGTTGATCTCGGTGCCGATCGCGAACGTCGTCGGCTCGGTGGCGGCGGCGACCGTCTTCCGGATCAGGTCCGTGCTGCCGGCGACGTCGGCCGCGTCCACGACGGCCATCGGGCACTCCGGGTGCACGATGACCGTGACGCCCGGGTGCTCCCGACGGGCCTGTTCGATCTGGTCCACCGTGAAGCGGCGGTGCACCGAGCAGAAGCCGTGCCACAGGACGACCTGCGCCTCGAGCAGCTCGGCCGCGGTGTTGCCGCCGCCGGCCAGCCGCGGGTTCCACATCGGCATCCGGTCCGTGCTGATGCCCATCGCCTTCGCGGTGTTCCGGCCCAGGTGCTGGTCCGGGAAGAACAGCACGCGCTGCCCCCGCTCGAACGCCCACTCGAGCACGGTCGCGGCGTTCGAGGACGTGCAGACGATGCCGCCGTTCCGCCCGCAGAACGCCTTGAGGTCGGCGGCGGAGTTCATGTACGTGACGGGGATCACCGGCACCCGGCCGTCTGCGTCGGGCTCGGTGCCGTACAGCGCGGTGAGCTCGGCCCAGGCAGCCTCGACGCTGTCGATGTCGGCCATGTCCGCCATCGAGCAGCCGGCGGCCAGGTTCGGCAGGATCACCCGCTGGTCGTCGCGCGCCAGGATGTCCGCCGTCTCGGCCATGAAGTGCACGCCGCAGAAGACGATCGCCTCGGCGTCGGGCTTCGTCAGCGCCGCGTTCGCGAGCTGGAACGAGTCGCCGAGGAAGTCCGCGTGCCGGACGACCTCGTCCCGCTGGTAGAAGTGCCCCAGGACGACCACGCGGTCCCCCAGCGTCGCCTTCGCCCGCTCGATGCGCTCGTGCAGTTCGTCGTCGGGGGCGTTCCGGTACTCGTCCGGGATCACGCCCTGGCGCGGGGACGAGGTCGGGATGACGTCGGACATCGACGAACCGGGGCCGTAGCCGGGGACGCTGTCGAAGTCCCAGGTCGGCGCGGCGAGGTCGGGCGTGCAGGTGGTGCCGGCCGCCCGGCCGTTGGAGATCAGTTCGATGGTGGTCGCGATGGACACGGCGGTTCCCGTCTCGGCTCAGGGGTAGGTCAGGGCGTCGTCAGCGGGCCGTTGTCCGCGTACGACAGGTCGGGGTTCGAGCGGTACAGCCGGGCCGGTCGGTGCCGCCCGCCGCTCGTGGTCTCGTCGGTGGGCAGGACCGCGTCGCTCTGGGCGACCTGCCGACGGAAGTTCGCGGGGTCGAGCGTCTGCCCGAGCACCGCCTCGTACACGCCGCGGAGTTCGGCGAGCGTGAACCGGTCGCCGAGGAACGCCTGCGCGATCCGGGAGTACGACATCTTGTTGCGCAGGCGCCAGAGCGCGTACTCGACGATGCGGTCGTGGTCGAACGCCAGCGGCGGGTGTTCGTCGGCGAGGAACCACCGAACGTTCCAGTCGTCCGGTACGACGCTCGCCTCGTCCGGGTGCACGAGGGCCCAGTAGACGACCGACACGACGCGGGTCGGCGAGCGGTCGACGGCGCCGAACGCGTAGAGCTGCTCCAGGTAGCGCGGCTGCACCTTGGTGGTCTCGCGGAGGCGCGCGGCGGCCGAGTCGTCGAGGCCCTCGTCCGCCCCGACCCAGCCACCGGGCAGCGCCCAGGAGCCCGCGAACGGTTCGGTCACCCGGCGGACCAGCGGCATCCAGAGTGCGGGGACGCCGGTGTCCGGGTGCGGCCGGAGCGCGACGATGACGGTCGAGACCGCGAGCCGGATGCCGGTGTCGTCCATCGCTGCCCTCCGTCCTGCTGGGTTATGGTCATTTTGACCTGAACTGTTCAGGTACTGATGACCGTATCACGATGGTCACCGGACCGGAACGCAGCCGTGACGCCCGGGTAACACGCCGCTCGTAGCATCGGCCGCATGGGCAGCACCACGAGGAAGCACGCCGTCGTGACCGGGACCGTGCAGGGCGTCGGGTTCCGGTACTGGACGGCACGGAAGGCCGACGGGCTCGAACTCGTCGGGTACGCACGGAACCTGTTCGACGGCACCGTCGAGGTCGAGGCGGAGGGCCCCGGCCCCGCGGTCGACGCCCTGGTCGTGATGCTCCGCTCCGGCCCGTCCTCGGCCACCGTCACGGATGTCGCCGTCCGCGAGGTCGCACCGCTCGGCGAGGACGACGGCTTCCGCATCCTGCACTGAACCGGGCAACACGCGGAGTTCACCCCGCGTTCGGCGGCAGTCGGGAATGCTGTGGTCCTGTCAGCTCTTGCAGCCTCGGTACCCACCCCTCGTGGGTCCACCGTCACACCACGAAGACACCAGGAGCCCCCTTGACCCAGGCCGTCGACTCCGCACCCCGCACCGGGTCCGTCGAAGAGTCCTCCCCCGCGGGCAACCGCCTCGTGATCGGACTGCTGCTCGTCTCGGCGTTCGTCGTCATCCTCAACGAGACGATCATGGGCGTGGCGCTGCCGCGGCTCATGGACGACCTCGGCATCAGCGCCGCGACCGGGCAGTGGCTGACCACCGGCTTCCTGCTCACCATGGCCGTCGTGATCCCGATCACCGGCTACCTGCTGCAGCGCTTCAACACCCGTCCGGTGTTCGTCTGGGCGATGAGCCTGTTCTCCGTCGGGACGCTCATCGCACTGCTCGCGCCGGGCTTCACGATGCTGCTCATCGGGCGCATCGTGCAGGCCAGCGGCACCGCGATCATGATGCCGCTGCTCATGACCACAGTCCTGACCCTCATCGAGCCGTCCCACCGCGGCCGCGTGATGGGCAACATCTCGATCGTCATCTCGGTCGCCCCCGCGATCGGCCCGACGATCTCCGGCCTCATCCTCAACGCGTTCTCGTGGCGCTGGCTGTTCGGGTTCGTCCTGCCGATCGCCCTCGCCGCCCTCGTGCTCGGCATGGTGAAGGTCCGCAACGTCTCGACCCCGCGCAAGTCCGCGATCGACGTGTTCTCCGTCGTCCTGTCCGCCTTCGCGTTCGGCGGCATCGTCTACGGCCTGTCGAGCATCGGCGAGGCCGGCGACACCGGGTACGGCGTGCCGATCGGTGCACTCGTCGTGGGCTTCGTCGCCCTCGCCGTCTTCATCGTCCGCCAGACCCGCCTGCAGCGCCGCGACGCCGCACTCCTCGACCTCCGCACCTTCAGCACCAAGGGCTTCACAATCCCGATCGTCGCGATGGCGATCAGCTTCATGGCGATGTTCGGCACGCTCATCCTGCTGCCGATCTACCTCGAGCGCGTGCTCGGCCTCGAGGTCCTGCAGGTCGGACTCCTGCTGCTCCCCGGTGGTCTGCTGATGGGCCTGCTGTCCCCGATCGTCGGCCGTCTCTACGACCGCTACGGCCCGCGCATGCTGCTCATCCCCGGATCGATCATCATCAGCGCCGTGCTCTGGGCGCTCTCGACGGTCACCGCGGACACCAGCGTCACGTTCGTCCTCGTCGCCCACATCGTGCTGAGCCTCGGCCTGGCGCTGACCTTCACGCCGCTGTTCACCGCCGCACTCGGTGGCCTGCCGCCGCGCCTGTACTCGCACGGCAGCGCAGTCCTGGGCACCGCCCAGCAGCTCGCCGGTGCGGCCGGCACGGCACTGTTCGTCACGCTGCTGACGCTCGGCGCCACCGCCGCGGCGACGAACGGCGACGTCGCCGGTGCCGCGACCGCCGCCGAGGCAACCGCCCGGGCGACCGCGTCCGGCGTGCACTCGGCGTTCCTCGTCGGCGCAGTGATCTCGATGCTCGGCATCATCGCCTCGGCCATGGTCCGGAAGCCGGCCACCCCGGAGGGCGCACCCGCACCCGCCGTGCACTGACCGCTCCCGGAGCACCGAACGCTCCTGGACAGACCGCGCGCCCCCTCTTCCGGAGGGGGCGCGTCGTCGTTCCCAGCGACGTGGCATCGTGGGCACATGCGGTCGACGACGAGCGAGCTGAACTGGTCCGGCACGGTCACCTACACCGCCGAGCGGGTGGTGCGGCCGACCTCGCTCGACGACGTCGCCGACCTCGTCGCCCGCAGTCCCCGCATCCACGGGCTCGGCACCCGCCACTCGTTCAACGACGTCGCCGACACCCCGGGCGTCCTGCTCGACCTGACCGCCGTGCCGACCGACCTGGTCGTCGCCGCCGACCGCCGCACCGCCACGATGGGCGCCGGCACCCGGTACGGGCTCGTCGCGCCCGAGCTCGACGCGGCCGGGGTCGCCCTGCACAACGAGGGGTCGCTCCCCCACATCTCGCTCGGCGGCGCGATCGCCACCGGCACGCACGGCTCCGGCACCGCCCTCGGCTCGCTGAGCACCGCCGTCGCCGCGCTCGAGCTGATCGGCCCCGACGGCAGCACGACCACGATCCGACGCGGCGACCCGGACCTCGGCGGCGCCGCGATCCACCTCGGGCTGCTCGGCATCGTCACGCGCGTCACCGTCGACGTGCAGCCCGCGTACCGGATGCGCCAGGACCTCTACGGGCCGATCCCGTGGGACACGTTCACCGCCTCCGCCGCCGAGGTCTTCGCCGCCGGGTACTCCGTCTGCGCCTACACGCTGTTCGGCGACACCGTCTCGGAGGTGCTCGTGAAGTCGCGCGTGCCGGACGGGGCCGACGACGTCGAGGTGCCCACGGGCCTCCTGGGCGCGCCCCGCCTGCCCGGCTCGCCCGGTGACGGGCACCACACCGCGCACGACGGCTCGGTCGGGCCGTGGTGGGACCGGCTGCCGCACTTCCCGATCGAGTCGGTGCCCTCGGTCGGGTCCGAGGTGCAGAGCGAGCACTTCGTGCCGCTCCGACACGCGGCCGGCGCGCTCGACGCGCTGCGCGGGCTGGCGGACCGGATCCAGCCGCACCTGCACGTCTGCGAGCTGCGCACGATGGCGGCGGACGACCTGTGGCTCAGTCCGACACAGGGCGAGGACGTGCTCTGCATCGCGTTCACGTGGCGGAAGCACCCGGACGAGGTCGCGGCCCTGCTGCCCGACCTGGAGGCGCGACTCGCCCCGTTCGGTGGCCGTCCGCACTGGGGGAAGATGAGTTCCCTCGACGGCTCCGCCGTCGCGGCGCTGTACCCGCGGCTGGGCGCGTTCCGCGACCTGGTCGCGCGCCGTGACCCGTCGGGCAAGTTCGGCTCCGCGTTCGGCGAGCGGGTGCTCGGGCTGGAGAGGTCCGGGTCCGGGTCCGCGTCCGCGTCGGGGGTCAGCCGACCGGTGTGACGGTCGTCGTCTTCCCGTCCCAGTGCCGGACGCCGGCGACACCGAGGGTGTCCGGCAGCGGGACCGATGCCAGCACCTCGAGCATCCGCGGCAGGTCGACGTCCCGCGGACGGCGTGCGAGCGTCAGGTGCGGCGCCCACCGACCCGGCAGGGACGTGTCGACGCCGCCGGGGGCCGCGCGGTGCACGGCCTCGTGGAACGCGGCGAGCGCGCGGTCGACCACGACGGAGACCCCCAGGACGTGGCGGCCCGGACCGGCCGGGAACAGCAGGAGTCCGGCGGGGCGGAGGGCCGTCGGCCGGGGTGCGTCGAACCCCGACGGCACGGCCAGCGTCTCGCCCGCCGTCAGGGTCAGGTGCGGGGCGTTCGTCGCGGAGGTGTGCCGGCCCATGCTCGGCAGGTCGGCGGCGACGAGGGCCGCCCAGGCGTCCCGGACCGCCCGTTCGGCGTCCGGGTCGAGGACGAGTTCGATGCTGCGCATCCGTCGAGCCTGCCCGACGGCGAGCGCCGGCGTCACCTGACGACGCTGGCTGTGCGGCGACCCTGGCCCGTCGTGCGGCGACGCCGGTCGTAACACGGCGGAACGCGAATCGACCCGGTCCGGGGCCGCCGGGCACACTCGTGGCTGTCCCCGCCGGGCGACACCCAGCGTCGGGACCCACACAGCACCGTCCCTGCCACCAGGGCGACCCCCTCACGAGGAGCACCCATGTCCGCGACCCCCGTCCTGCCCGACCGTCCGCAGCGCAAGCGCCCGCTCGGGTGGATCATCGCCGCTGCCGTCGTCGTCGTCGCGATCATCGTCGCCGTCGTGGTCGTCGCCGTCCGCGGTGGCGGCTCCGACCAGGCCGGAGCCGCCGGCAGTGGTTCGGACCGGAAGGCGCAGACCGTCACGATCGGCGTCGCGGACAAGGCACTGCCGTACTGGAATACCTACACGGCGCTCGCGAAACAGCGGCTGAACGTCACCGTGAAGCTGACCAACTTCGCCGACTACTCGCTGCCGAACCCGGCGCTGAAGGACGGCCAGGTCGACATCAACCAGTTCCAGCACATCCAGTACCTGGCGAACTACAACGTCACCGCGAAGGACGACCTGCAGCCGATCGGCTCCACCGCCGTCTACCCGCTCCCCCTCTACGCCACGAAGTACGACGAGGTGTCCGCGATCCCCGAGGGCGCGAAGGTCGCGATCCCGAACGACGCCATCAACGAGGCACGGGCCCTGCTCGTCCTGCAGTCCGCCAAGCTGATCGAGCTGCGGGACGGCGGCAGCGCGTTCTCCACCACCGACGACATCGCGTCGCACAAGGTCGACGTGCAGCCGCTCGACGCCTCGCAGACCGCGAACGCGCTGCAGCAGGGATCGGTCGCCGCGGCCGTCGTGAACAACAACTTCGCCACCGCCGCCGGGCTGCCCGCCTCGGACAAGGTCTTCACCGACGACCCGTCGAGCTCATCCGCCGCCCCGTACGTCAACGTCTTCGCGGTCCGCAACGAGGACAAGGACAACACCACCTACCGGGACCTCGTCGAGCTGTTCCAGGACAGCGCCGTCCAGAAGGACTTCACGAAGGACTATCCGGACGCCGTCGCCCGGGACGAGAAGGCATCCACCCTGCAGGACGAGCTCGCGACCGTCGAGCGGGACGCGAAGGCAGCAGCCGAGTAGTGGCTGCCCTCGTCGAACTCCGCGGTGTCACCAAGAGCTACCGCCGCGCCGACACCGGAGAGACCGTCACCGCGGTCGAGGGTGTCGACCTCGACGTCCACCAGGGCGAGGTCCTCGGGGTGATCGGGTACTCCGGCGCCGGCAAGTCGACCCTGGTCCGACTCGTCAACGCACTCGAGCTGCCCACCTCGGGCACCGTCACCGTGGCCGGGCAGGAGCTGACCGCGATCCCCGAGCGGGAGCGCCGTCAGGCCCGCCGCCGGATCGGGATGGTCTTCCAGCAGTTCAACCTGTTCCGCTCCCGCACGATCGCCGGCAACGTGGCGTACCCGCTCAAGGTCGCCGGTGTCGCGAAGGCCGAACGGGACCGCCGCGTCGCGGAACTGCTCGACTTCGTCGGACTGCTCGACCGCGCCTACGCCTACCCCGAACAGCTGTCCGGCGGGCAGAAGCAGCGCGTCGGCATCGCCCGGGCGCTCGCGTCGAACCCCGAGCTGCTGCTCGCCGACGAGGCGACCAGTGCCCTCGACCCGGAGACCACGTCGGAGGTGCTCGCGCTCCTCCGTCGCGTCAACCGCGAGCTCGGGGTCACGATCATCGTCATCACCCACGAGATGGACGCCGTCCGCCGGATCGCGGACCGCGTCGCCGTGATGGAGCAGGGCCGTGTGGTCGAGGTCGGCGACGTCTACGACGTGTTCTCCGCCCCCACCACCGAGGCCACGCAGCGCTTCGTCCGCACCGCGCTGCACGACCGCCCCTCGGCCGAGACCGTCGCACGCCTGCACGAGCGCCACCCCGGCCGGATCGTGTCCGTCCGGATCACCGACGAGTCCGGGCTGCAGGGTCGCATCGACCAGGCGTTCCGCGACACCGCGGTCACCGCCGAGCTCGTCTTCGGCGGGGTCAGCGAGATCCGCGAGCGCCGCATCGGGTCGCTCACGTACGAGCTCGGGGGCCGCAACACCGACGTCGACCGGGCGGTCGGTGCCCTGCGTGCCGCCGGCATCACCGTCGTCGAGGAGGCACGCGCATGAACAACTCGTTCCAGAGCGTCATCGACTCGTTCGACGTGTTCCTGGCCGCGACCCGGGACACGATCGTCATGTCCCTGGTGTCGCTCGTCATCGCGGGCGTCATCGGCCTGGCCCTCGGCCTGCTGCTCTACGCCACCCGACCGGGCAACCTGCTGTCGAACCGCACCGCGTACACGGTCATCAACCTGGTCGTGAACCTGGTGCGTCCGATCCCGTTCGTGATCTTCCTCGCCGCGATCGCACCGCTGTCGCGCGTCGCCGTGCAGACCACGATCGGCGTCCCCGCGGTGACGTTCGCGATCTCGCTCGCCGCGGCGTTCGCGGTGTCGCGGATCGTCGAGCAGAACCTGCTCGCCATCGATCCGGGCGTCGTCGAGGCGGCACGGGCCTCCGGTGCGCACCCGGTGTCGATCCTGCTGACCGTGCTGATCCCCGAGGGGCTCGGTCCGCTGATCCTCGGCTACACGTTCATCTACATCGGCATCGTCGACATGACCGCGCAGGGCGCCCTGGTCGGCGGTGGCGGGCTCGGCGAGTACGCGATCACCTACGGGTCGCAGCGGTACGACTGGTGGGTCGTCTACGTGTCGGTCGCCGCGATCGTGGTCATCGTGCAGCTCGGCCAGTTCGTCGGCAACCGCCTGGCGCGGGCCACGCTCCGCCGCTGACGCCTGCCCCGGCTGCGCCGCCCGCCGACCGGTCACGAACCGTCGCTCCGGGCGCGCCAGAACGACCGTTCGTGACCGCTCGGCGGAGCGCGTGCGGGGTGTCGTGACCGGTGAGGCGGCGGGCTACCGGCGCGCAGGCCGCCGCCCGCACGCCCGGCTGCCGCCGTCGACCGGTCACAAATCGTCGCTCCGGGCGCGCCAGAACGACGATTTGTGACCGCTCGGCGGAGTGCGCGCGGGGTGTCGGACGGGAGGCGCGGGGCGGGCCCATCACGCGCCTCCCGTCCGGCAGGGGCGCAGGCACGCCCGGCTGCCGCCCGCCGACCGGTCACAAATCGTCGCTCCGGGCGCGCCAAAACGACGGTTCGTGACCGCTCGGCGGAGCGCCTGCGGGGTGTCGTGACCGGTGAGGCGGCGGGCTACCGGCGCGCAGGCCGCCGCCGGCACGCCCGGCTGCCGCCCGCCGAGTGGTCACGAACCGTCGCTCCAGGCACGCCAGAACGACGGTTGTCGACCGCTCAGCGGAGTGCGCGCGGGGTGTCGGACGGGAGGCGCGGGGCGGCCCCGTCACGCGCCTCCCGTCCGGCAGGGGCGCAGGCACGCCCGGCTGCCGCCCGCCGAGTGGTCACGAACCGTCGCTCGAGGCACGCCAGAACGACGATTCGTGACCGCTCGGCGGAGCGCAGGCGGGGTGTCGTGACCGGTGAAGGGGCGGCCTCGGCAAGCGCCTCCGACCGGCAGGGGTCAGGCGACCGCGGACGCCGTCCCGGCAGCCGACGCGGGCGCCTCGTAGTTCGCGCGCACCAGGATCGGCCGGTGGTCGGAGATGCCCGCGGGCAGGGTCTCGACGCCGGCGATGTGCAGCCCGACGCTCGTGGCGAAGTCGAAGTGCCCGGTGAACTTGCGGTAGCGCAGGTACGTCGGCTGGTCCGAGAGGGACAGCGCGAACCCGGACTCCTCGATCTTCCGGCGCAGGTTCGTCTGGAACCACGGGTAGTTGAAGTCGCCGACCATGATCGCCGGGGCCTCGCTCGACAGGTCGCGGACGAAGTCGTGCGCGGCCTCGATCTGCTTGCGACGCAGCGAGTTCGTGGCGGTCAGGGGTGAGGCGTGGAACGAGGCGACGATGACCTCGGCCTCCGCCTCCTTGTCGTACAGGTGCATGGCGATCAGACGCTCGTGCGCGGGCGACAGGACCCGGTCGTGCAGGGACTTCTGCAGTGAGTGGATGCCGAAGTCCTGCACCTCGAAGCGGTCGTCGCGCTTGTAGATGGCGAGACCGAGGCGGTTCGCCTGGGTCGACGCGGCGAGGGTGAGTCCGCCGACGGAGCTGGCGAGGTCGGTGCTGTCGCACTCCTGCACGCAGAGCACGTCCGCCTGGGACGCCTCGGCCAGGGCCGCGAGCTCACTGTTGGCGGTGTGCTCACGGAGGTTGTAGCTCACGACGCGCAAGGTCCTCTGTCCGACTCCGGTGGTCGGTTCGGTCGATCCCTGCTCGTGTGGCGCCGCCATGCTGCCTTCCGTCCTGGGCCCTGAACGGCCCGCTCTCCTGCCGCGGTCACGGTACTCGGGGATGGCAGCAGGTAGCTGAGACTGTAGCGTGCTGCGCATCGCGGACACGTGACCTGCGGGTGCACGATCGATGACGAGCCGTGGTGCCCGATCAGTCCTGCGACGCACCCCGAGGACCGGCCGGAACCGCTGGCCGGACACGTCGCTCCGGCCGCACCGTCTCCCCCGCCGTCCGGCTCATCAGGAGCCCCTCGACACAGGCGACGACGAGCAACACCGCGATGACGACGAACGCGACCGCGTACGGACCGGAGCCGGCGAGACCCTGACCGCCGACCCCGGCGGCGGCGCGGAGCACGACGGCGGCGACCGCGACGCCGAACCCGGCGGCGGTCTGCTGCAGCGTCGAGGACAGCGTGTTCGCCGCGGTCATGTCGGGCTGCTCGACGTCGGCGAACGCGATGGTGTTGTAGGCGGTGAACCCGACCGAGCGCGCGGCCCCGCTGACGACGAGGAGCACGACGAGCAGCCAGAACGGGGTCGACGGCGTGAGGAACACCATCGCCACGACGGACAGTGCTGCGACGGCCGAGGACACCACGATCACCGGCCGGTACCCCCACCAGCGGAGGAACGGCGTCGTCGCGGGCTTGATGCCGAGGTTGCCGACGAAGACCCAGAGCACGGCGGACCCGGCCTCGAGCGCGGTCCACCCCCAGGCGTCCTGGAACAGCAGCGGCAGCACGAACGGCACGGCCGACACGGCCAGGCGGAACAGGCTGCCGCCGGCGTGGGACACCCGGAACGTCTCGAGCCGGAACGCCCCGAGCCCCATGATCGGGTGCCGGGCCCGCAGGAAGTGACGGATCGCCAGCCAGGTGCAGAGCGCCCCGACGACGCCCGCCAGCACGGCGGGCACGACCGGCACGGTGTCGAGTGCGAGCAGCGAGGCCATCACCACGAGGGCGCCGAGCCCGAGGCACGCCAGCACCGACCCGAGCCAGTCGAACGGCACCCGCTCCGGCGCGCGCTCCTGCGGCACGAGCAGGAGTGCCGCGACGAGGGCGATCACCCCGAGCGGGATGTTGACGAGGAAGATCCAGTGCCACGACAGCGTGTCGACGAGCACCCCGCCGAGGAACGGGGCGATCACCGGCGCCGCGAGCGCCGGCCAGGTGAGGATCGCGATGGCCGTGACGAGTTGGTCGCGACCGGCGCTGCGGAGGACCACGAGCCTCCCGACCGGCACCATCAGCGCGCCGCCGAGGCCCTGCAGGATCCGCCAGAGCGTCAGCTCGACCAGTCCGGTGGACGCGGCGCAGAGCGCGGACGCGATCGTGAACAGCGCGATGGCGCCGACGAAGACGGTGCGGGACCCCACGCGGTCGGTGATCCACCCGCTGACGGGGATGAAGACGGCGAGCGTGACGAGGTACGCGGTGATCGCGACGCCGACGGCCGCCGAGTCGACGCCGAGGTCCCGCCCCATCGCGGGCGCCGCGGTGGCCAGGATCGTGCCGTCCAGGAGCTCCATGAAGTAGGTGCCGGCAACGAGCACGGCGACCGCCGTGCTGCTCGTCCGTCGTGTCGTCGTCGTCATCGCCCTGGATGCTAGTCCGGCTCGGGTCCTGCCCGACGCAGTCGGCGCCGCCGCGACCGGTCCCGCCGCGGACGTGTCAGGGCCGGTCGGGAGGCCCGGATCTCCTCCCCGGGGACGCCACGACACGGCGTGTCCCGGTTCTCCAGGGATCGCCGACTAGCGTGGGGTCGTGCAGTCTGCCGACACCGACCTCCGCGGATCGCGCGCGTGAGCCGCCTGGACGGGGTCCTGTCGGGCTCGGTCGCCGCCGGCCGTCGCCGCGTGGTCGACACGGTCGTCAGCCTGCCGGCGTGGGCCGCCGTCCTGCTGCTGTGGGCCGTCGGGCGCTTCGTGTCCACGATGTGGCTGATGGCCGCCTACCCGCTGATGGCGCGCGTCCAGCCGGACAACGCCCTGTGGGGCAACGACCAGGGGTTCACGGCGTTCCTGACCTCGTGGGACGGCCAGTACTACGAGGCGATCTCGCTGCACGGCTACCCGTCGGTCCTGCCGCTGGACGCCACGGGGCACGTCGCCCAGAACGCGTGGGCGTTCCTGCCGGCGTTCCCCTTCACGATCCGGCTGCTGACGGTCTCCACAGGTCTGCCGTTCACGATCGGCGGGCCGGCCGTCGCGATCATCGCCGGGCTCATCGCCGCGTTCCTGCTGCACCGACTCGTCCAGGAGCACGCCGGCGACACGGCGGCGCTCTGGGCGGTCTTCTTCTTCACGTGCGGTCCGCTGTCGTTCCTGCTGCAGGTCGGGTACGCCGAGACCGCGTTCCTGGCGCTGACCTTCGGGGCGCTGCTCGCCATGGAGCGGCGGCGGTACGGGCTGCTCACCGTGCTCGGGGTCGTCGCCGCGTTCACCCGACCCGGTGCGCTCGCGATCCCACTGACCCTCGGCGTCATCGCTCTGGTCCGCTACGTCGGTGCCCGTCGCTCCGGCACCCGGACGCTCGACGAGTTCCCGGTCCTCGAGCGCGTCAAGGTCGTGGCCGCCGGCGTCGTGATGGCCGCCGCCGGTGCCGCGTGGCCGGTGATCGCGGGCTGGGCCACCGGTCGGCCCGACGCCTACCTGGCGACCGAGATGTCCTGGTGGGTGAACTTCATCGGCCGGGTGCACTTCGTCCCGCTGTCGCCGTGGTTCCTGACCACCGCGAAGTGGCTCGGCGTGGGCGGGGTGCTCATGGTCGTCGTGCTGCTCGTGCTCTACACGGTGTGGTTGTCGCGCCGGTCGACGCGGAAGCTCGGGACGACCACGATCGTGTTCGCCGCCGGGTACGCGCTCTACGTGTTCGCGGTGTCGCTGCCGATGGCGTCGACCCCGCGGCTGCTCATGCCCCTGGCGCCGCTGATGGGGTCGCCGGGGATCGTGGCGAAGCCGGCGATGCGGTGGACCCTGGTCACCGGGGCGCTGGTGCTGCAGCCGGTGTTCGTCGCGGTGCTCTGGCTGCTCGGACCGCCCTGACCTCGTTATGTGATGTCCGGACACGCCGGACGCGCCGAACGCTCCGGACGCTGGAACGCCCGGGCGTGCGAGCCCGGGCGTCCGGCGTGGCTAGACCTCGAGCGTGCCGTGGCTGCCGAGGTCCGGCTGCGACTGGTGCCCGAGTGCGGCCTTGAGGGTCTGCACGAGCGACCCGACCGGCCCGGTGTCCTGCGTCCAGTACTCGACCGAGACGCCCTCGACGGTGAGCAGTCGGATCGAGGGGTCGTCGCGGCCGTCCGGGAACCAGGCCTCGGCGAACGGCGACCACAGTTCGTCGATGACGGCACGGTCCTCGCTGACCGTGGCCGTGCCGGCGATCGACAGGTAGCCGCCCTGGGACTCGATCGCGACGTTGACGTGCGGGTTCCGGGCGATGTCCTCGACCTTCTCGCTGCCGTCCTGCACGAGGAACCGCAGGCTGCCGTGGAAGGACTTGTCCTGCACGGCGAGGGGTCGGGCGTGCAGCTGGCCGTCCTCGCTCACCGTCGTGAGGAGGGCCGTGCGGGCACCGTGGACGATGTCCGAGATGGCGGCGCGGTGGTCGGTCTGGGTGTCGGTCATGATGCTCCTTTGCGTCGTGCGCCCCGTCCCCACTGACACGTCAGCCGGGCACCGGGCGCGAACCGTTCCGACCAGTGTGCCCCCGCTCACTGGACGCGCGCGCGGTACCGGCGCCGTGCCTCCCGCCCGGTGCTCCGCTGCGCCGGCCGCACGCCGAGCGCCGAGGCTCGGCCGAGCGGACACATTGCGGCATCCGCGCGGCGCATCCTGTCCGCCAGGCCGAGCCTCGGCGCCAGCGGCCCGCGCCCGCGGCCGCGCCAGCGGCACGCGACTGCCCGCCGGCCGGCCGCCGAGGCTCGGCCGAGCGGACACATTGCGGCATCCGGACGGCGCATCCTGTCCGCCTGGCTGAGGCTCGGCGCCAGGGGCCAGCGGCCAGCGGCCGGCGCCGGCAGCCGCGCCAGCGGCCGCCAGCCTGCGAGTGCCGAGGCTCGGCTGGGCGGACACCCTGCGGCATCCGGACGGCGCATCCTGTCCGCCAGGCCGAGGCTCGGCGCCAGCGGCGCGCCAGCGGCGCGCGCCAGCGGCGCCGGCGGCGGCGGCGGCCGCGTCAGGGGCGCTCGCGGATCGTGGTCTCGACGTCGACGACCTGCGGGATCCGCGGCAACGAGGCGAAGCCGAACCGCACCGGCGGGTCGAGCGGCGCGAGCTCGCCGAGCGGCTCCCCCGCCCAGGTACCGCGGACGCCGACGACGTCGTGCGCGCCGGTGACGCCGTAGTACTCGCGGCGGCCGTTGCCCGCGGTGCCGGCGGTCCCGGCCCCCGGCGCGACGAGCTTCGCGACGGGGTCGATCACGGTGAGCCAGCGGGGGTCGCGGGCGATGCGCTTGGGGACGATGCGCAGGACCCGGCCGAGCGGCGAGATCGCGCCGACGTCGACCGAGGCGACGAGCGGGCCGGCGTCGAGTTCGAGACCGCGGGCGGTGCGGCGGGCCTCGATGTCGACCACGGACACGGCGTCGAAGCGGTAGGTGCCGGAGACGTAGGCGGCGACGATCTCGTCCGGTGCCAGCAGGACGCTCGAGCCGTCGGGCAGCTCCACGAACACGTCGGTGAACGCGCCGAACGGCGAGGACTCCCACATGCCGACGACGAACCGGACGCCGGAGGTGCTCCCGGCGCCGAGGATCCGCCCGCGGAACCGTCGTTCGGTGGTCTCGTTGCTACTCGGCGACATGCGCCCGACGCTACCCGCGTCGCCCCGGGAGCCGCCGTGCGGGCGTGCCCCGCGCCTCCCGGCCGAGGCGCCTTCCGGCCGCGGCACCTTCCGCGCCGACATGCGCACAACGGAAACCGGCCCGAACCATGGGATCCCATGGTTCGGGCCGGTTGTCGCTGTGCGCATCCACCGCGCGCCGCCCGGCCGCGACCGCGACCGCGACCGCCCACCGGACCGGAGGCGCCGCTCAGGCCGGACCGGAGGCGCCGCACCGCCAGGACGGGAGGCGCGGCTCAGGGCACCGGGACCGGCTCGGCCAGCAGCTCGCGGACCCGCGGCGCGACGCGCGTGCCGTAGAGCTCGATGGACCGCATCATGTCGGCGTGCGGCAGGTGCCCGGTGGCGTAGCGCATGTCGAACCGCGAGACGCCGAGGATCCGCATGTTGCGGGCGACCTTCCGGGCGACCGTCTCGGGCGAGCCGACGTAGAGCGAGCCGCCGGCGGAGAGCCCGGCGCGGTACCCGGCCTGGTCCAGGGGCGGCCAGCCGCGCTCCCGGCCCAGCTGGTCGGTGACGGCCTTGTGGTACGGCCAGTAGCGCTCGGCCGCTTCCTCGTCGGTCTCGGCGATGAAGCCCGGGGAGTGCATGGCGATCGGCTGCTGCGGGAGCTCGAGCTGGTCGAGTGCCTGGCGGTAGAGCCGCGCGAAGGGGGCGAACTGCGCGGGCTGACCGCCGATGATCGCGAGGAACAGCGGCATGCCGTAGGACGCGGCACGGATGACCGACTGCGGGGAGCCGCCGACACCGATCCAGGTCGGGATGGGGCCGTGCTCGAGCTTCGGGAAGACGTCCTGCTCGACGAGCGAGGCGCGCTTCGTGCCCTGCCAGGTGACGGTGTCGCCGCCGCGGAGGGCACTCCACAGCTGGAGCTTCTCCTCGAACAGCACCTCGTAGTCCTGCAGGTCGAAGCCGAACAGGGGGAACGACTCGGTGAAGGACCCGCGGCCCAGGATGACCTCGGCGCGGCCGTTCGAGAGGGCGTCGACGGTGGCGAAGCGCTCGTACACGCGGACCGGGTCGTCCGAGGACAGCACGGTGACGGCGGAGCCCAGGCGGATGCGCGACGTGCTGGCGGCGATCGCGGCGAGGACGACCTCGGGGGCGCTCACCGAGTAGTCGGCGCGGTGGTGCTCGCCGACGCCGATGAAGTCGATGCCGACCTGGTCGGCCAGGACGGCCTCGTCGACGAGGTCGCGGAGGGTGGCGGCGTGGGTCTGCACGCCCCCGTCGGCGGACTCGGTGACGTCGCCGAACGTGTCGAGGCCGAGCTGCACGGGGCCGACGCGGTCCGGTGCGGGGGGCGGGACGTCCGAGGGACGGTCGGTACCGAAGGCGTTGCTCATGTGACCCTCCCGGATCTCGCAGTCGATCAATGCGAACGCATGAAAACTAGCACGATCTGCCCGTGCCCGCACCCCCAGCACGACTGTGTACGGTCCGACGCATGGTGCAGCCCTCGAACCTCCCCGACCAGACCGGCCGACGCATCGTCGTCACCGGGTCCAACAGCGGCACCGGCAAGGAGACCGCACGCCGGCTCGCCGGGGCCGGCGCGAGCGTCGTCATCGCCGTCCGCACGGTGTCCAAGGGCGAGGCCGCTGCCGCCGAGATCCGCCACGAGCACCCCGACGCCGACCTCGAGGTCCGCGAGCTCGACCTCGCCGACCTGTCGAGCGTGCACCGCTTCGCCGACGGGATCATCGCCGACGACCGCCCCCTCGACGTGCTCGTCAACAACGCCGGCGTGATGGCCCCGCGGGAGCGCTTCGAGACCGTGGACGGCTTCGAGCTGCAGTTCGGGACGAACTACCTGGGCCCGTTCGCCCTGACGAACCTGCTGCTGCCGACCCTGCTGCGCGCCGAGGCGCCCCGGGTCGCGACGATGTCGAGCCTCGCCGCCGTGCCCGGCAAGATCCACTTCGACGACCTGCAGTGGCAGAGCGGCTACCAGCCGTGGCTCGCCTACGCACAGTCGAAGCTCGCCGACCTGCTCCTCGGTCTGCACCTGCACCAGGTCGCGGTCACCCGCGGCTGGGAGCTGTCGTCGACGTTGGCTCACCCCGGCTTCACCCGTACGAACCTGCAGACGGCCGGGCGCTCCCTGGGCCGCGACCGTCCGGTGCGGTCGAGCGACCGGGCGACGCCCTTCACGCAGGACGTCGAGCAGGGCACCGAGCCGCTGCTCTACGCGACCGTGGGCCGCAACGCCGCCTCGGGCGCCTACTACGGGCCGGCTGGGGCGCTCGGACTGACCGGGCCGACGACCCTCGCCTCGATCCCCCGCTCGGCGCGTGGCGTCGACCTCGCACGCTCCCTGTGGGCCGTGGCCGAGGACCTCACCGGCACGCGCCTGCCGGAGTGACACGAGCGGGCCTCCCGACCGGTCGGCACACGCCGCTCCGGCCGGGAGGCCCGCCACACCCCCGTCCCGCTCCCCCGGTCCGGCAGTCGGTCACCCCCGGTGATCAGCCGTCCCGACGGCGTGGCCGTGCCGCCGGTCAGTCCGTCCCGGCGATCTGGCGGAGCGCCGCGAGGTGCGAGCGCCAGGCGGCCCGGCCGGAGCGGCTGAGCACCAGGGTCGTCCGCGGCACCTTGCCGACGAAGCCCTTCTGCACGTCGACGATCCCCGCGGCCTCGAGCGCCGACACCTGCTTGCTGAGCACGGAGTCGCTGACCTCGACCACGTCCCGCACCTCGGCGAACCCGAGCTTCTCGGCCTTGTCGAGCGCGGCGACGATCGAGAACCGCACCGGGTGCTGCAGGACGTCGACCAGGCGGTGTCGCGGGTGCACCTGCTCCGCGGTCACCGACGGGCCTCCACGGCGGCGCACACGGTCGTGACGAGCAGCACGAGCCCCGAGGTGACGGCCGCCGCGACGACGTTGCCGTGCGCCCACCCGACGACCGCGATCGCCCCGAGGTAGGTGACCACCCAGGCGCCCATGTAGAGCGACCAGCGGCGGCTCCACGAGAACGCCCGTCGGCCCTGGATCGTGATGCAGAAGAAGATGATCAGCGCGAACACGGCGACCATCGTGCCGACGTAGGCGACACCGAAGGCCGACCCCTCGGTCAGGGCCATCGCCAGGGTGCCGAACGCGGTGCTCGTGCCCAGCCCCACCAGGAACGTGACGTAGGGCCAGCGGGTCGCGTCGTGGGCCCGGCGGCTGACGCGGTCGGCCTCGTCGAGCAGTCGACGGGCCTCGGTCGGGCTGAGCTGCGTTTGGTCGGTCATGGTGTGCCTCCTTCGGCTGCCTCCAGCATGACCGGTACTTTCCAATTTGGCAAGTACTTTCCAGAACTGGTCAGCGGGGCTGCAGCTCCCCCGGCTCCGCGAGCCGCGTGTGCCGGAGCACCGTCCGCCCGGGCCCGACCGCCGCGGCCACGATCGACAGCGTCGCGAAGTGCCCCTCCGGCTCGACGGTGTCGCGGAGGATCGCGTCCCGGTCGTCCGGCGCCAGCGCGGTGGACCCGGCGAGCACCCCGAACCACGGCGCCCACCCGTCGTCCGGCGACGTGCGGAGTTCCTCGGCCGGCGCCGCGTCGGGCGGACCGGTCGGCGCCGGCACCGCTCGGAACGCGTCGAGCCACCGCCCGATCCGAGGTGCGGCCGGGTCGTCCGGTTCGCCGTGCGTGACCATGTGCACGCCCGGCCCGAGCACCGTCGTCCGGACCTCGGCGCCGTCCCACGTGACGACCTCGGCACCCTCGGCGGTGCCGCGGACCAGGTTGAACGCCCGACTCGTCGGCAGCGCACCGTCCGCACCCGGGACGACGTCGTCCGCGACCGCGTCCAACGGCAAGGTCCCCCGGGTGCTCCACGTGCCGCCGACGCCCGGGGTCGGCTCCCACCGGTTCAGCACCACGGCCAGACCGTTCCGGTCCGAGGCGGCCAGCCACGCGCCTCCCGCCTGCTGGTCGCGGACACCGACGACGCCCGGGTCACGCTCCGGCCACCACACGGCCGGCGGGTCCCACGGCCGGTCCGGCGACTCGTCCCGGAGCGCGAGGACGGTCACGGGCCACGCCGCGCCGGGATCGACACGGACGACGACGGTGCACATGGGTGCGATCCTGCCACCCGGTCCTCCGCACCCCCGCCGGGTAGCGTGAGCGGTGTGAACGACGCAGCCCCGCAGCCCGCCCGTCCCCGCACCGTCGTCGTCGGCATCACCGGCGGGATCGCCGCCTACAAGGCCGTCGGCGTCGTCCGCGACCTCGTCAAGCGCGGCCACGACGTGCACGTCGTCCCCACCGAGGGAGCGCTGCGGTTCGTCGGGCTGCCCACCCTGGAGGCCCTCAGCCGCAACCCCGTCTCCACCAGCGTCTGGGACGACGTCGCCGAGGTCCGGCACGTCGCGCTCGGCCGCCGCGCCGACCTCGTCGTGATCGCCCCCGCCACCGCGGACAGCCTGGCGAAGATGGCCGCCGGACTCGCGGGCGACCTGCTCGGCACCACCCTCCTGGCCACCGAGGCACCGGTCGTCGTCGCGCCGGCCATGCACCCGCAGATGTGGGAGCACCCCGCCACCCGGGCGAACCTCGCCACCCTGCGCGAACGGGGCGTGCACGTCGTCGGACCGGTCGTCGGCGCCCTGACCGGGGACGACGCGGGCATCGGGCGGATGTCCGAGCCGGAGGACATCGTCGTCGCAGCGCTCGCCGTGCTCGAAGCATCCGAGGCGGCCGAGGCGGCCGAGGCGGCCGAGGCGGCCGGGGCGGCCGAGGCGGTCGAGGCGGTCGAGGCGGTCGAGGCGACCGACACCGACGAGCGCGCCGACACCGACGGCACCACCCCGGCCCGCCACACCGCCGCCCGCGGCGAGCAGGGCGACCTGGCCGGCGTCCGCGTCGTCGTCAGCGCCGGCGGCACCCGCGAACCCCTCGACCCGGTCCGCTTCGTCGGCAACCGGTCGAGCGGCCGACAGGGCGTCGCGCTCGCCGCCGAGGCCGCCCGCCGCGGTGCGGACGTCACCCTCGTCGCCGCGAACACCGATCCCGGGCTCACCGAGGGGCTGCCGATCCGGATCGTCCGGGTCGGGTCGGCACAGGAGCTCGCGGCCGCCATGCACGCGGCAGCGCCGGACGCCGACGTCCTGGTGATGACCGCCGCGGTGGCCGACTACCGCCCGGCCGAGGTGCTCGAGTCGAAGCTCAAGAAGGAGCAGCAGGGCGACCGGATGACGCTCGAGCTGGTGCGGAACCCCGACGTCCTCGCCGAGCTCGTCGCCGCCCGCCGGGTCGGTCAGGTCGTCGTGGGGTTCGCCGCCGAGACCGAACCCGACCGCGAGGCTCGCCTGGAACTCGGCCGCGCCAAGATCGCCCGGAAGCCGGCCGACCTGCTCGTCGTGAACCACGTCGGCTGGGCGCACGGGTTCGAGCGCGAGGAGAACGCCATCGAGGTGCTCGTCCCCGGCGGCCAGGTCGTCCGTGAGACCTCGGGCACGAAGGCCGAGGTGGCCACCGCGGTGCTCGACCTGGTCGCGACCGCGCTGGCCTGATCAGAGGTGGCCTGACCAGAGCTGGCCTGACCAGACGCGATCTGCAGGGACACGACCTGCGCTCGTCCGGCCGCGCCTGGGCCACAGCTGGGCACGGGCACCGTCCGATCGGGCACGATGGGACGATGCGACGGCGGACCGAACGTGCACGACGTGCCAGGAGGACCGCCGGTGTCCTCGCCCTCATCCTCGGCGGCGCCGGGGTGACCCACTTCCTGCGGCCCGCGGGCTACGACCGGATCGTCCCGGAGACGCTGCCGCCCCGGACGACGACCCTCGCCTCCGGCCTCGCCGAACTCGGCATCGCCGTCGGCCTCCTCGTCCCCGCCACCCGGCGACGCGCGGGCTGGGCGGCGGCCGCCCTGTTCCTCGCGGTGTTCCCGGCCAACGTCAAGATGGCGAGCGACCTGCTCGACAGCCCACGGGCCTCCCGGGCGGGACGACTCGTCGCGGTCCTCCGGCTGCCGCTGCAGGCGCCGCTGGTCGCGTGGGCGGTGCGCGTCGCGCGCCACGCCCCGCGACGATGACCGACGACCAGGAGCAACCCGCCGACCTCGGACCCGGTACGGCCGATCCGCGCACCCGGGCCGCGGTCGCCCTGCGGCACCGACCGGTGACCGTGCACGCGTGGGACGACGTCGTCTTCGCGCACTGGCGGTCCGAGCCGGAGGCGCTCGCCCGCCTGGTCCCCCGGGGCACACGGCCCGACGTCGTCGACGGCAGCGCCTGGGTCGGCCTGGTCGCGTACGTGTTCCGCGAGACGCAGGTGCCGCCGTTCCCGCCGTCCACCCGCCTGGGCTCGATGACCGAGGTCACCATCGAGGTCCTCACCGTCGACGACGCCGGCCGACACGGCATCGCGTACCTGACCGTCGACACCCCGAACGTACCCGCGATCGTCGCCGCCCACGCCCTGCTCGGCGTCCCCTACACGTTCGCGTGGGCGCGGTCCCGCCGCCGAGGCGAGACCGTCGGACACCGGTCGGTCCGCCACCCGGACCGCGTCCGGCACCCGATCCGTGCGGTCCGTCAGGCCCGCCGGACGGGAGGCACGTCCGGCCCCCGCCACGCCGCCTCGGTCCGCGTCGTGGCCGGTGAGGTCGACCGGTCGCCGCTGGCCGCGGAGCTCACCACCCGTGCCGGGATCCACGCGCGACTGCTCGCCCAGACGCTGTTCTGGCAGCGCCAGCACCCGCCGCTGAGCGTCCGGTCGGCCACGCTGGAACGCCTGGAGGGTGACCTGCCGGACGCCGTCGGGCTGCCGGGGTTGTTCGACCGTGCGCCCGACTCGCTGCTCGTGGTCGACGGCACCACCGTGCGGTACGCGTGGGGGGACGTGGTCCGGTGAGTGATCCGGCGCGGGACCCGTTCGAGGGCGCCGAGGACCCGGAGACGCTGCGGCTGCTGGCGCGGTGAACGTCCGTGGTCGCGGCAACCGTCCGGTACCACATCAGGTACGGTGAGCGGGCACCCGTCCCGAACCCGGAAGGTCCCCCATGCCGGTCCCCAGCAGCGCCCCGACCGAGCACAAGCTGCTCCGCGACACCGTCCGTCAGAAGATCCACGAGGCGATCATGGACGGCACGCTCGAGCCCGGGGAGCGGCTCAACGACGACGAGCTCATCGCGTGGCTCGGGGTGTCCCGCACGCCGATCCGCGAGGCGCTGAGCCAGCTCGCGCGCGCCGGCCTGATCGAGATGGCGCCGAACCGGTACACGCGGGTCACGACGCCGGACCCGACCGAGGTCATCGAGGCGATGCAGACGCTCGGTGTGCTCTTCGGCGGGGTCGTCCGGCTGGCGGTCCCCCGACTCGGCACGGCGTCGCGGAAGCGGATCCTCAGTGCGCTCGACAAGACGATCACCGAGCTCGAGGCGCACGACGTCCCGGCCGTGAACCGCGACGCCCTCGGGGTGTTCGCGCTGTACGTCGACGAGTGCGGGAACGAGAACCTGCAGCGGGTCTGCCAGGACACGATGGACGGTCTGGCGTTCCGGCTGCGGCTGCCGAACCTGGACGAACTGCTCGACTGGGACCAGATGACCGAGGACTTCCGACGCCTGCGCGCGGCGACGGCGGACGGCGACAACATCGCCGCCGAGCTGGCCACCGAGGCGATCCACATGCTCCCCGGGGAGAAGCGCTGACCGTCGCGTCCGGAACCTGCTGAACATCCGTACAGGGAACCGCCCACCTCGGCCGATCGAGGTGGGCGGTCCGCGTTCCCCGGCCAGGACGTCCCCCGCGGTGGCGGACTCGGTGTCCCCCGATCGGCGTGCGTTCGCCGACCGATACGATCGTGCAGACCCATCCGAACGACACCCGCGGAGCGACCATGACCGACCTCGACCCGGACCGCACCGAGGTCGCCGCGCGCCTCGCCGCGGCCGTCGGCCGGATCAACCGACGAGCACGGACCGACTCGGCCTCGCTCGGCTACGGGATCGTGTCGGCGCTGGCGTCCATCGTCCAGCACGGACCCCTGCGCCCCGGCGACCTGTCGCGGATCGAGGTCGTCACCAAACCGACGATGACCCGCATCCTGATCGAGCTCGAGCAGCGTGGGTTCATCGCGCGCGATCCGGACCCTCGGGACGGTCGGGCGTTCATGGTGAGCGCCACCCAGGCGGGCATGGACGCCGTCGACACCGCCCGGTCGCAGCGCACCGGCATCGTCGCCGAGCTCATCGCCGACCTGTCCCCCGATGACGTCGACGCGATCGCCCGGGCACTCGACGCCCTGGAGCGGGTCGCGCAGAGTCCGACGACCCCGGCGACGCCCGCGCGCTGATCCCGGGCGGGTCGTTACCGAACCGTTACCGCCCGGTGGACCGACCGTTCTGGGAGCGTCTGTTGACGGGGCGCCCAGACTCGCGGGTCATCGTTGCCGCTTCGCCCCCGCGAGTGACGTGATCGTCACCGCACCGAGGCGGAACGGACGGGCCCCACATCACCGTCCGGTCCTCCCCCGGCTCGCGGGTCCACGCGACGACGCGACGACCGCAGGTCCCCCACCCTGCTGTCCACCCCGGCGTCCCGGCCGTCCCCCGACGGCCCACAGACACCGGTGACCGGCGCGCGCACCACCCGCGTGCGCCCGTCGTGCCTCGACGCCCCGACGGACCCGCACCACGAGCCGGCTGACACCCGGAAACGATGACGAGAACCACTCCCCGCACCAGTACCCCGGCTCCCGGCACCCGCCGCGCAGCCCTCGACACCCCGTCCCGACGGATGCGCCGGACCCTCCGCAAGCACGGCATCGCGATCGCCGGCGGCGCAGCGGTCGTCGCCATCGCCGGCGGTGCCCTCACCATGACGCAGCCCGCACTCGGCGAGGCGCTCGGCGTCCCCAGCGCCTCCGCCACGCCCCGCCTGTCCGGCACCGAGCTCGACCGGGCCCAGGCGGCCGCCACGCTCTCGACGGCCCGCACCGTGGTCCGGGACGCGAACGACAAGACCGACACCGGGCGACTCGAGCAGCGGATCGCGTCGCTGTCCGACTACAGCTCGCTCTCCGGCGCTGCCCTGACCGAACGGATCGCCTCGACGGTCGACACCGTGCAGGACGTCGCCCAGGCGAGCGCCGACCAGGACCACGCCGATGCCCAGGCAGCCGCCGCCCGCGAGGCCGCTGCGAAGCGTGCCGAGGACGCCGCCGCAGCCGCGAAGGCCGCCGCCGAGAATGCCGCGGCGGAGCAGGCAGCCGCCGAGGCCCAGGCGCGGGCGAACACCCCCGCCGGCGCCAAGGCCGCCGCTGCCGCGCTCGCGTCGTCGCAGTACGGCTGGGGCTCGGACCAGTTCCAGTGCCTCGACAGCCTGTGGACCAAGGAGTCCGGCTGGAACTACCGTGCGGTCAACCCGAACGGCGGCGCGACCGGCATCCCGCAGGCGCTGCCCGGCTCGAAGATGGCGTCGATCGCCGCGGACTGGCAGACGAACGCCGCCACGCAGGTCGCCTGGGGTCTGCAGTACATCAAGGGCTCGTACGGCACGCCGTGCAGCGCGTGGTCGCACTCGCAGTCGGTCAACTGGTACTGAGCCGGGCCCGTCCGGTCCGGTCCAGCGTGGTCTGCTCCGGCCTGGCCCGCTCCGGCTCGGTCTGCTCCGGCCTGGCCCGCTCCGGCTCGGTCAGCTCCGGCCCGGTCAGCCGATGCGCGCGACGCGGACGTCGATGCGCGTCGGCTGCCGGCCGGACGCCCGTGCCGCTGCCAGCACCGCGTCGTGCACCGCGTGCGCGACCGTCGGTGCCGGCGCTGCACCGTCCGTGCCGATGACGATCCGGAGCGCCGTGCCGTCGACCGCGATCCGCGGTGCGGCCTCGGACGACCCGAGTCGGCGGACCGCGGCGACCGCACTCCCGACCGCGTTGCCGACCGACGTGCGCCCGCGGTAGAGGTCGGTGACGCCCGGCACGTCGAGGACGACCGCCTCGACGGCGAGCAGGGCGTCGTTGGTCCAGGCGAGCTCCGGAGCCGGCTCGGTGCCCAGGGTGTCGTCGGTCATCGTGCTGCCTCCTCGTCGGTGCCGGTGCCGGTGCCGGTGCCGCTGGTCGCCGACCCGTCCGCGGTCGCGGTGCTGTCGGCAGTCGGGACCCCGTCCGCGGTCGCGACCCCGTGCGCGGTCTGGGTCTGGGGTGCGATGAGGTCGCGCACGAGCACGTCCACGGCCTCGACCGTCAGGTCCGTCTGGGCGGCCAGGATCTCCTCCACCGCCAGGCGGACGGCGTCGGCGGTCGGCACGATCCGGTGGCCGGCGACGACCGCGATCTCGACGCTCACGCGCACCGGCGAGGCAAGCTCGGTGACGTCCCCGTCGAGCACGCAGCGGGACACCACGACGCCGGGCACCTCGTCACCCGCACGGCGCACCAGCGATCGGACGGCGCCCTCGGTCATCACCGGGTGCTCCGTCGGCGCCGCGGCACGCAGCGGGATGTCCCGGCCCGCGCGGACCTCGAACGAGATGTTCGCCAGGACCCCGCCGATCCAGGACTCGTCGGCGGGGGCCTCGGCCTTCGCCGCTTCGTCCAGGGACCCGAGCGAGGCGTGCCGCAGGCGCATGATCGCGGCGAGGGCGTTCTGGCACGCCGGGGAGTCGTCGATCGTCGGGTCCGCGGGCACCATGCCCGCGTCGAGGTAGTCGGCGAGCTCGTCGATCGTGTGGCCGTCCAGGTCCTCGGGTTCGAGGGCGGCGAGGTCGGGCTCGTGTGGTCCGGGTGCGGCGGTCATCGCCATCCCTCCATGAGTCTGATCATGTTCTTCCGGGCACGGGACAGCAGCCCGCGGACGGTCGAGGTCGGCAGGCCGAGCTCCTCGGCGATGTCCTCGTACCGGTACTCCAGCACTTCCTTCATCACCCAGCAGCGCCGTTGGTCCGACGGCAGCTCGGCCAACGCCCGGTCGACGGCGTCCTCACGGGACCGCGCCTCGGCGACCCGTTCGGGAGCGCCGTCGGGCGGTGCCGGCACCTCGAGCTCGGTGACGTCGTCGTGGTCGCGCCGAGCCCGGATGCGGTCCAGGCACTTCCTGCTGAGGATCCGCATCAGCCACGCCTTGACGCGACGTCGGTCCTCGAGCGCGTCCAGGCGCTCCCACGCCGTGATGAACGTCTCCTGCACCACGTCGTCGAGCTCGTCCGTCGAGCCGAGGGTCCGGCGGGCGTAGGCGCGGAGCAGGGGCGTGTGCCGGCGGATGAGCACCTCGAACGCCCGGACGTCGCCGTCGGTGGCACGGGCGGCGAGCACCTCGTCGTCGAGGTCGACGAGTTCCGTCCGGTGTTGCAGCGGTTGCACGGTTTCCTTCTACTGGTGCCGGGGTGGATCGGCCCGCGTGTCGAGTGCGGACACGGATGTGACGTGTTCCGAGCCAGGATCGTCACACCGTCCCGCGATCGTCCAGGTGACTGCCAGGTGTGCACCGGGTCCGCGGTACGGCAGGGTGGACCCATGCCCCTCGTCACCGCCGTCTGCCGCGTCGAACAGCTGCTCCGTGACTCCGGCACGATCGGCATCACCGCGATCGACAAGCGCCCCGTCGACGGCCCCGTCCGCGTCCGTCCGCTCGGCCTGCACGCGGACGTGCAGGCCGACCGCAAGCACCACGGCGGCGAGGACCAGGCCGTCTACGTCTACGCCGACGAGGACGCCACGTACTTCGCGGAGCAGCTGGACCGGCCGATCCCGCCCGGACTCTTCGGTGAGAACCTCCGGACGACCGGCGTCGACGTCACCGGCCTGGTCATCGGGGAGCGTCTGCGCATCGGCGAGACCCTGGAGCTCGAGGTCACGATCCCCCGGATCCCGTGCGGGACCTTCGCGCGGCGCATGAAGGTCGACAAGTGGGTCAAGCGCTTCGCCGAGGAGGGCCGCCCCGGCGCCTACCTCCGGGTCCGCAGGTCGGGTCCCGTCGCCGCCGGCGACGCGGTGACGGTGCTCGAGCGGCCCGAGCACGGGGTCACGATCGGGCAGATGTTCGCCGGGCTCACGGCGGAACAGGCGACCGCGGTGCTCGCCGTGGGCGACCGGCTCGCGCCGAAGGTCGTCCGGGAGGCCCAGCTCGCCCTCCGGCGCGCAGCCGTCTGACCGCAGGGCCTCGCCCTGGCCACCCGCCAGGTCATGCAGCGCATCAGGCCGGTCCGGCGCCCCGGCCCGGGTCGAACGGCCGGCGAGCCCGCGGCAGGCCGGCGACGACGAGGTCCCAGGCGTTCGCGACGAGGTCCTCGACCATCTGCTCGTCGATCGCCTCGCCCGGTGCCAGCGTGATCCAGTGCCGCTTGTTCATGTGCCAGCCGGGCGTGACCTCGGCGAAGTCCCGCACCAGTGCGGCCCCGTGCGGTGGGGCGCACTTGAGGTTCACGATCGCCACACCCCGCAGTTCCGAGGTCATCGCGAACATCTTGTCGACCACCTTGTAGACGTCGGCGCCCTCGCCGAACGGCTGCGTCGCGGTCACCGCCGGCAGCGCCATCGCGGTCCTGGCGACGACCGCGTGCAGCGTGCTCCCGTCCATGCTCCCAGGATGCCCGATGCCACCGTCTCCCGCCTCGTTGTGGGGGTGAAGTTCTCTCACAGAACGGCAGTAGCCTCGTCGTGCCGCGTACCCGACGTCGGCGACCACCCCTCCAGGAGGAACCCGTGCAGACCGCCCGCACCCTCGGCATCGCCGCCGTCACGCTCGCACTGACCATCGGCGGTGTCGCCGGCACCGCCACGAGCGCCTCCGCCGCGCCGAAGACCTACGCCAACTGCACCGCCGTCAACAAGGTCTACTCGGGCGGCATCGCGAAGAAGTCCGTCACGAAGAACAAGGTGACCTCCGCCGGGAAGACCACCTCCCGCGCGCTCAAGGGCACCGTGAAGAAGGACGACGCCCTCTACAACGCGAACAAGAAGATGGACCGCGACGCCGACGGGATCGCCTGCGAGAAGAGCTGACGCTGCCCTCCCCGGGACACCGGGGCGCTCCGCTTCAGAGTTCCGGCACGCCCTCGCGCCCGGACCGCGGCCGCGCGGTGCCGGCGACCCCGGTCACGACCGAGTGCGCCGGCACGTCCTTCGTGACGACGGTCCCCGCACCGATGACGGCGTCGTCGCCGACCGTGATGCCGCCGATCAGCGCCGAACCGGCGCCCAGGACGACCCGGTCGCCCACGGTCGGGTGACGCCGGGAACCCGGCCCCGGGCCTCCACCCCGACCCCCCAGGGTCACGCCGTGGAAGACGAGGACGTCGTCACCGACGACCGCCGTCTCGCCGATCACGACACCGATGCCGTGGTCGATGAAGAACCGGCGGCCGATGCGGGCGCCGGGGTGGATCTCGATGCCCGTCAGGGTCCGCGTGACCTGCGCGAGGATCCGCGCCACCGTCCGTGCGCCCGGTAGCCCCTCGGCGATCCAGAGCCGGTGCGTGATGCGGTACGCCCAGATCGCGTGCAGCCCCGAGTACACGATCGCGTTCTCGAGGTCCCCGCGCGCGGCGGGGTCTCCGCGGCGAGCGGCGGCGAGGTCCTCCCGGACGGTCCGCAGCACGCCGCGACGTGGAGCCTTCCTCACGCAGTGAGCCCCTCGTAGAGCACGGTCGACAGGTACCGCTCGCCGGTGTCGCAGACGATCGCGACGATGCGCTTGCCGGCGTTCTCCGGACGGGCCGCGACCTGCAGCGCCGCGTGGATGATCGCGCCCGACGAGATGCCGGACAGGATGCCTTCCTCGGTCGCCAACGCCCGCGCCACTCGCAGGGCGTCGTCGAGTTCGACGTCGATGACCTCGTCGATGACGGAGCGGTCGAGGACCTCGGGGATGAAGTTCGCCCCGATGCCGGCGATCTTGTGCGGGCCGGCGGTGCCCTTGGTGAGGAGGGGCGAGTCGGCCGGCTCGACGGCGATGATCTGGACCCCGGGCACGCGCTCCTTGAGCACCTGACCGACGCCGGTGATGGTGCCGCCGGTACCGACGCCGGCGATGAACACGTCAACGTGCTCCTCGGTGTCGCGGAGGATCTCCTGCGCCGTCGTCTTGCGGTGGATCGCGGCGTTCGCCGCCGTCTCGAACTGGTGGGCGAGGATCGCGCCCGGCGTCTCGTCCACGATCTGGGCCGCGCGGGAGACCGCGCCCTTCATGCCCTCGGAGCCGGGGGTCAGGACGATCTCGGCACCGTAGGCGCGCATGACGGCTCGACGCTCGACACTCATGGTCTCGGGCATCGTCACGATGACGTCGTAGCCGCGGGCGGCGCCGACCATGGCGAGGGCGATGCCCGTGTTGCCGGACGAGCCCTCGACGATCGTGCCGCCGGGCTCCAGGTCACCGGACTCCTCGGCCGCGTCGATGATCGCGACGCCGAGACGGTCCTTGACGCTGGCGCCCGGGTTGTAGAACTCGAGCTTGGCGAGGATCTCGGCCCCGCCCTCCTGGGGCAGTCGGTTCAGCCGCACGAGCGGGGTGTTGCCGAAGGCCTGGGAGATGTTGTCGTAGATGGTGCCGGTCATGCGTTGCGTCCTCACGTCGGTCCCACGGCCTCCATCCCAGGAGGCTCGGTGTGCGGCCGATCCTAGCGATCCGTCACGGGGTGTCTCCCCGGTGTGACGCCGGCGGCGTCCGGGCCGTGTCGGGCTGAGCTGGGCTGAGCTGGGCTGAGCTGGGCTGAGCTGGGCTGAGCTGGGCTGAGCTGGGCTGGGCTGGGCTGGGCTGGGCTGAGCTGGGGTCAGTGGACCAGGGCGGTGCGGGCGAACCGGTCGTCGGTGGCCTCGAGCACACGGAGCACGTTGCCGCCGGCCAGCGCGCGCAGGTCCGCGTCCCCCCAGCCGCGGCGGCGGAGTTCCTCGGCGAGCACCGGGTACCGCGAGACGTCGCGCAGGTCCGGCGGCAGCACCGGCGTGCCGTCGTAGTCCCCACCGAGGCCGATGTGCGCCGCACCCGCGAGGTCGCGGGCGTGCTCGACGTGGTCGGCGACGTCGGACACCGTGACGAGGGGCGGCTCCCCGGTCGCGCCGCCCTCTTCCCAGTCGGCCCAGGCCCGGGAGACGAACTTCGGCACGAACGTGATCATGACCACGCCGCCGTTGTCGGCGAGACGCGCGAGCACGTCGTCCGGGACGTTCCGCGGGTGGTCGTCGATCGCGACGGTCGACGAGTGGCTGAAGACGACCGGCCGGGTCGCGACGTCCAGGGTGTCCCGCATGGTGGCCGGTGCCGTGTGGGACAGGTCGACGAGCATGCCGATCCGTTCCATCTCGGCGACGACCTCGCGACCCCGGTCGGACAGGCCGCCGTGCGCCCGGGCACCGGTGGCCGAGTCCGCCCAGGGGGTGTCGTCGTTGTGCGTCAGCGTCATGTAGCGGACGCCGAGCCGGGCGAAGACGCGGAGGACGGCCAGGTCGTCGCCGATCGAGTGCCCGCCCTCGGCGCCGAGCAGCGAGGCGATCCGGCCCGAGCCGACCGCGGCACGCACCTCGGCGGCGGTCCGCGCGAGCGCCAGGTCGTCCGGGTACCGCTCGACGATGCGGTGGGCGAGGTCGATCTGCTGCAGCGTCGTCCGCACCGGGTCGGGTTCCTCGACCGGCACGAACACCGACCAGAACTGCCCGACGACCCCGCCGGCGCGGAGCTTCGGCAGGTCGGTGTGCAGGGAGTCGGTCTCGGAGTCGATGCCCTCGACGCCGGACCCGTGCGTCTCGCGACGCTCCCACGGCAGGTCGTTGTGGCCGTCGATGACGGGGAAGGCGAGGGCGTCGAGGTCCATGCCCCGACCGTACCGGGCGGGGCCGTGCCGGGCGGCGCCGTGCCGGGCGCTCAGATGCTGCCGGTGAGGGCCTGCAGTCCGAGGCTCGACACGGACACCACGATCCAGAGCGCCCCGCCGAGCACCAGCGGCCGGAACCCGGCGCGGCGGAACCCGGCGACGTCCGTGGACAGGCCGATGGCGCTCAGGGCCACGGTGATCAGGAACGCGGCGACCGTGGCGATCGCCGGGTGCACCGGCCCCGGGATGACGCCGGTGGAGTTCACGGCGGCCACCAGCACGAAGCCGATGAGGAACCACGGCACGAGCCGGAACACGCGGCGCGGGGACCACTTCCCGCGAGGCGGCACGGCCGTGGGCTCGATCGCCGACCCGTCCAGTGCCACGCCTCCGGCCGCCGACCCGTCTCCGGTACGCGCCCCTGCCGTCTTCTCCGCCCGACGTCCGACCAGCCACGCGAGGCCGAGGACCACCGGGATGATCATGAGCGTCCGGACGAGCTTCACGACGACCGCGAAGTCCGCCGCACCCGGACCGTACGTGCTCGCTGCGGCGACGACCGAGGAGGTGTCGTTCACCGCCGTGCCCGCGAACAGCCCGAACGCGTGCTGACTCATGCCGAGGGCGTGCCCGACCACGGGGAAGACGACGACCGCGGCCACGTTGAACAGGAAGATCGTCGACACCGCGTACGCGACCTCGATCGACACGGCGCCGATCACCGGGGTGACGGCAGCGATCGCCGACGCGCCGCAGATCCCCGTCCCGACACCGATCAGGGTCCGCAGGTTCCCGACCACGCCGAGGGCCCGGCCGATCCCCCACGCTGCGAGCAGGCAGACGACGAGGGTGCCGAGCATCACCGGCAGCGACTGCACCCCGACGCGGGCGACCTGCAGGAGCGACAGCTGCGCCCCGAGCAGGACCACGGCGACCTGCAGCACGGTCTTGCTCGCCGTCGTGATGCCCGGCCGGAACAGCGGTCCCGGACGCCGCACGGTGCCGAGGACCGCCCCGATCACGACGCCGCTGACCGGCGCTCCGACGACCGGCAGGAACCGCCCGATGACGGTCGCGACCACGGCGATGCCGGTGGCGAGCGCGAGACCGGGGACGAGCCTCCCGGCACGGTCGAGCGGGGTCGGGGCGGCGTCGGTCACGTGACCATCCTGCCGTCCGTGCACCAGGATCGAGGGGTGAGCGCTGCTTTCCGGATCGTGACCGACCTGCCCGTGCCGCCCGAGCGGGCGTTCGCCCTGTCGCTGGACATCGGCGCGCACCTGCGGTCGATGGCGGCGACCGGCGAACAGGCGATCGCCGGCACGACGGACGGGCTGATCGGGATCGGCGAGAGCGTCACCTGGCGTGCCCGCCACTTCGGGATCGTCTGGCGGATGACGAACGAGATCACCGCGCTGGAGGCTCCCCACGCGTTCGTCGACGAACAGGTGCGTGGGCCGTTCGCCCGGTTCCGGCACCACCACCGGTTCGAGGCGACACCGACCGGCACCCGCATGGTCGACGAGATCACGTTCCGGGCACCGTTCGGGGTGCTCGGACGCATCGCCGAGGGGCTGGTGCTGCGGCGGTACCTGATGCGGTTGATCCGCGAGCGGAACCGCTTGCTCGCCGCCGAGCTCGCGGGTCCGCGGACGGGGACGGGGACAGGGACAGGGACAGGCGCCACCGGTCAGGGGCCGGCGAGTTCGCCGAGCGTGTCGTAGGCGCTGGCCACGGCCTCCACCCGGGTGCGACCCGACGGCCCGGAGGCCTCGTACACGTCGTTCGTGATCGCCGCGACGACCGCGAACAACGCCGCCAACGAGTCGAACGCCGACGGTGAGTCGACCGGGCAGAGCACCGCGGTGGTCGCCGGCGCCGCGATGACGGCGGCGGTCGGGTCCCCGATCACGACGACGTCCGCGCCGGTCCCGACGCAGTGCCGGACGACACGGTCGACCCCGGCGGCGTGCCGGCGGACGGTGACGATGACCACGAGGTCCCGGCGGTCGAGGTCGGCGACCTCCTCCCCCAGACGCTGGCCCGGTGCCGGCCCGACCCGGACGTCCGGACGCACCTGCGCGAGCTGGGCACGGAGCTGCAGCGCGATCGGGTAGGCGCCGCGCTCGCCGAAGACCAGGACCCGCCGTGCACGGACGATCCGCCGGGCGAGGCGTGGCCGGTCGGCACGGGCGAGCGAGGCGAACGCCGCATCGAGGTTCCGCGCCTCCACGGCACGCTGGTCGACGTGGGCGGCGTCCTCGGCAGCCCACGGCAGACCGGTCCCCCGGGCGGACATGAGGTTCTGCCGGACCTCGGCGGCGTCCTGGAACCCGAGAGAGCGAACGAGTCGCGAGACCGTCGCCTTCGAGGTGCCGGACTCGGTGGCGAGCTGCGCCGAGGTGCCGACGAGCAGCAGTTCCGGGTCGTGCCGGATCATCGCGGCGACCCGGCGTTCGGCGGGTGACAGGCGCTCCCAGACCGCGTCGATGCGTCCGCGGACGTCGGGGGTGCTCATGCGTCGACCCCGGTCGTCGTCGGGTGGACCGTCCCGAGCCCCGCCGTGGCGGTGTCGCTCGTGCGGGCACCGGGGCCGGCGGGGAGGTGCCCGGTGGGCAGGTGCGCGGTGGCGGGGCGCTCAGCGGCGAGGTGCGCGACCGCTCCGGCGAGTGCGTCGAGGCCGAGGGCGACGTCCGCTGCGGAGACGAACTCGTCGGGATGGTGGCTGATGCCGTCCGGGTTGCGGAGGAACAGCATCGCGACGTCGGTGACCAGGCCGAGCGACATCGCGTCGTGCCCGGCTCGTGAGAACAGCTCGAGCGGTTCCGGTTCGCCGGTGCTGACGATGCCCGTGCGGACGGCGTCCATCAGGTGCGGGGCGCAGAACACCGCGGGCGCCCGGTGCACCTCGGTCGGGGTGACGTCGACGCCGCGGCGCGCACCGATCTCGCGGAACGCCTCAGCGATCTCGTCCCAGACCCGGTCGCGGCCGTCGTCGAACTCTCCGCGCAGGTCGACCGCGAACGTGGCCAGGCCGGGGACGACGTTGACCGCGCCGGGTTCGACGGCCATCGTGCCGACCGTGCCGATGTGCTGCTCCGTCCGGCAGATCCGCTCGACGGCCAGCGCGGCCTCGGCGGCGGCGAGCAGGGCGTCGTGGCGCCGTTCGTACGGGGTGCCGCCGGCGTGCCGGGCTTCGCCGACCGCGCGCACGGTGAACCGGCGGGCGCTCGCGATGCTGGTGACGACACCGAGCGCCTGGTCGGCCTGCTCCAGGTACGGCCCCTGCTCGATGTGCGCCTCGAGGTAGCCGACGAGCGACGCGGGGTCGACGGCAGCCTGCCCGACCTCGGCCGGGTCCAGCCCGAAGGACTCGAAGGCGGCGCGGAGGCTGGTGCCGTCGCCGTCGCGGAGGTCCCACCACGACTCGTCCCAGACCCCGGCGACCGCGGAGGAGCCGAGCAGTGCCTTGCCGAACCGGGTGCCCTCCTCGTCGGAGAACGCGACGACCTCGAGCGCGAACGGCAGGTCGGCGTGCTCCTGCTGCAGGTGCGCGACGACCTCGATCGCCATGAGGACCCCGACGATGCCGTCGTACCGGCCGGCGTCGACGACGGTGTCGAGGTGCGACCCGAGCAGCAGGACGGGGGCGTCGGGTGTGCTCGGAGTCGTCCGGCCGTGGAGGTTGCCGGCGGCGTCCTGCCAGGTGTCGAGTCCGGCGTCCTGCATCCAGGTGCGGACCACGGCGTTGGCCCGGGCGTGCTCCGGGGACAGGTAGACGCGGGTGATGTGGCCCGCGGTCTCGCTGATGGCGGCGAGTTCGTCGCAGCGGGCGACGATGCGGTCGGCGGCAGCACGCGCCGCCGGGCTGGCGACGGGGGCCGGCACGGCCGCACTCACGCGAGCGCTCCGGCGCCGACCTCGGTGTCGACCGCGGCGTCGAGCTCCGCACCGCGCCCGGCGTAGACGTCGAGGGCTGCGTCGACCCCGCCGCCCTGCGGCACCGACTTGCCGCCCCGACGGAGGCACTGTTCGAGGGCGGACAGGGTCCTCACGACGGTGTCCTTGCGGGCGTTGTAGCCCATCGTGCCGATCCGCCACACCCGTCCGTGCAGGGGGCCGAACGAGGTGCCGATCTCGATCCCGTGGTCCTCGAGCATCGCGGAGCGGACCGCGTCACCCTGGACCTCGTCGGGGATCTCGACGGCGACGACGTTGTGCATCTTGTGGCCGACGTCCCCGAACACGGTGAGCCCGAGGCCGCGGACCCCCTCGAGCATCGCGCGGCCGGCGAGGGCGTGCCGCTCGACCACGGCGTCACGGCCCTCCTCGAGCAGGATCCGGGCGCACTCGTTCGCGGCGTAGAGCATCGATGCGGCCTCGGTGTGGTGGTTGAGGCGGCGAGGTCCCCAGTAGTCGATGATCATCGCCAGGTCGAGGTAGTTCGACTGGATCGGGTGGTCGGACACGTCGTCACCCGGTTCGCGGATGCCGGCCTCGACACTCCGACGGCCGTCGAGCACGGCCACCGCTCGGGGCGAGAGCGACAGGGGTGCGCTGCCGGAGGGGCCGCCCAAGCACTTCTGCAGTCCGGCACTGACGGCGTCGATACCCCAGGCGTCGACCTCGAGCGGATTCCCGCCGACGGAGGCCGTGACGTCCGTGTAGAGCAGCACGCCGTGCCGTTCGCAGATCGCCCCGAGTTCGTCGAGCGGCTGGTTCATCGTCGTCGAGGTGTCGCCCTGCACGACGGCCAGGAGCTTCGGCTCGACCCGGGTGATCGCGTCCTCGATCACCGAGGTCGGGAACACCTGCCCCCACTCGGTCTCGATCGTGTGCACGGTCGCGCCGGCCCGACCAGCGATCTCGGCGAGCAGGTGCCCGAACCGGCCGAACACCGGGACGAGGACGCTGTCCCCGGGGGCGAGCAACGAGACGAGGGCGGCTTCGATGCCGGCCCGGGAGGTGCCGTCGACGAGGACGGTGGCCTCGTTCCGGGTGCCGAAGACCCGGCGGTACAGCTCCTGCGTCTGGTTCATCGTCTCGGTCATCCACGGGTCGTACTGCCCGACCAGCGGGGTCGAGAGCGCGCGGAGGACGCGGGGGTCGGCGTCGATCGGGCCGGGGCCCATCAGGAGACGTGCGGGTGGGTTCACGGGGTGCATGGTTGATCCTTCCGTTCCATGAACGAGAGTACTGGAACGTGCGTTACGAACGTGTTGCGGGTGCGGATGTCGATGCGGGTGCGGGTGTCGATGCGGGTGCGACTGCCGTCGCGCGGGCGAGGTCGATCGCGAGGTCGACCAGCGCGAGGTCGGTGCTGGCCGGTCCGACAAGACACACCCCGACGGGGGCGTCCTGGAGGTCGAGCGCCGGGATCGTGACCGCGGGCAGCCCACCGATCCCGGCGACGGACGTCATGCGGAGGGTGGCCCGACGGGTGACGAGCACGGCAGCCGTGTCGGCCGTGCGGCTCGGTGCGGGTCCGGGCACGGTCGGCAGGGCGAGCACGCCGTTCCCGAGGACGCGCCGGAGGGCGGTGCGCAGTTCCACGAGACGCGCACGCGCGGACGACTCCTGCTCGGCGGTGACGGCCGCTGCTGCCGCGAACCGCTCGGCGACGTCGGCTCCGAGTGCTGCCGGGTGCGCGGCGACCCAGGCACCGTGGTTCCGGTGTGCCTCGGCGGCCTGGACGACCCGCAGTGTCTCGGCGAGGTCGTCCAGGTCCGGCAGCTCCACCGTCTGGACCGGTCGACCGGTCCGTCCGACCCACGCCAGGAACGCACGCCGGGTGTCGGGTTCGGCGGCGTCGAGCACCGCGTCGCTGAGGAGCAGCGGGTCACCCCGGAGAACCGTGTCACCCCGGAGCACCGGGGTCGCTCCGAGCGCGTCGGCGCCGGCGTCGCCCGTTCCCGCCGCGTCGGCACCGAGAGCGATGCCGGCGACCCGCCGGAGCAGCTCGGGCTCGCGCGTCAGCCAGCCCACCGTGTCGAAGGTCTGCGCGAGCGGCAGCACGCCGCTCCGCGGGACGGCACCGTGGGTGGTGCGCAGCCCCCAGAGCCCCTGGTACGACGCGGGGACGCGGATGCTGCCCGCCGTGTCCGTGCCGAGCGCGAGGTCCGCCTGTCCGAGCGCGACCGCCGAGGCCGCCCCGGAGGTCGACCCGCCCCCGATCCGCTGCGGCGCCGCTCCGTTCGGTGTCGTCCCGGAGTGGGCGTTCCGGCCGGCGAGCGCGTAGGCGAACTCGTCGGTCCGGGCGATGCCGGTCACGTCGGCCCCGGCGTCGAGGAGCACGGCGACCGCGGGAGCGTGCTCGTCCTCGACGCTCGCCTCGGCCTGCCACGTGGGGTTGCCCGCGCCGACGACCTGGCCGCGGACCGCGACGAGGTCCTTCACCGCCACCCGGACACCGGCGAGCGGCCCCGGGCCGACGCCCGTGCCACTGCCCGGCACGAGCGGGTCGCCGAGCACGCGCCAGACGGACCGGTCGAACGCCGGCGCCCGCCCGGTGACGTGCGCCGTCCGGATCCGCCACGCGCCGTCCGTCCGGCACCAGAGCTGTGTCTGCAGGCCACGACCGCCGTCCTGGAACCGCGACTCGCCCACGACCAGCGCCGCGTCGGGGCCGAGGACCTGGACGTCCACGCTGACCAGCACACGACGGGCGACGCCGCCGCGGGACGACCGGAAGGCGCTGATCTGCTCGTGCCCGCGGAGCAGGCCGGCACCGTCACCACGGAGCGTGCTCGGGCCGGGTTCGAAGAGCGCGTCGAGCACGCCGGTGTCGTCCCGCATCAGGGCGGCCTCGTACTCGTGGAACGCCGACTCGAGACCGGCGGGCCACGTCCCGGTCAGTCGCACGGCGGCACCGCGTCGAAGTCCGCCTTGCGGATCGTCGCGTGCGCACCGCAGACGAGGTCCACGACCTGGGAGATGCGGAAGTCGGTCGCCGCGCTGAGGTACGCGTACGCCAGGTGTTCGTCGACACCCCAGCGTGCCCGGAGCAGCGTGATCGCGGCCCGGACGCACCGTCGCACGGCTTCGTCGAGGTCGGCGTCCATCCCGGTCGGGACGAGGAACTCGGTCGTCTCGGCGACCGGGCCGACCAGGGCACCGAACCGTCGGAGCGCCGTGGCACGCGGGACGACGTCGAGGCGGAGGCTCAGGCGGAGCGAGGCCTCCATCGCGGTGAGGGCGACCTCGCCGTCCCCCTGGGCGAAGTGCGGGTCGCCGACGTACACACCGGCACCCGGTACCTGCACGGGCAGGTGGAGCGTCGACCCCGCGGTCAGCAGCGCGATGTCGATGTTCCCGCCGTGCGACCCCGGCGGGACGGAGTGCGGTCGGACGTCGCTGTCGACGGTGACGCCGAGGATGCCGGGGAACGGCCGGAGCGGGAAGGTCACCACACGAGGACCGCCCGCCACGACCGGCAGCCGGCCGTGGTCGACGCCGTCGCGCGTGACGACGTCGGCGAACACGGAGACGGGGTCGTCACCACGCGGCAGCTCCCCCGGCAGCGCACCGAGTCCGTGCCGGTTCGAGATCACCCCGTACGGCACGCGCGGGACCGCGGCGAGGATCGACACCGACAGGACGTCCCCCGGCTCTGCCCCGGCGACCGCGATCGGCCGTGACACGACGTGCGGCCCGTGGGCGGGATCGTGGTCGAGGTCCCGCACGATGTCGATCGCGTCCTGCAGCACCTGACCCGCTTCGACGCCGTGTCGCCCGAAGAACGCCACGGGGTCGGACCCCTGGTCGGCCAGCAGCCCTTCGTGGCTGACGGTGTCGATGGTCACGACGGTGCCCGGTGCGACCGTGCGGACCGGGGCGTCGTCGCGGCTCGGCAGCTGGCCCCACAGGACGTCGTCGGGCGTCGACCGGAGGTGCGCGTCGGCGGCGGTGCGCGTCTCAGCCACGGTCGACCAGCTCTCCGGCGACGAGGTCGACCGTCGTGACGCCGTCCGCGGCGCCGGTGATGCGCCTGCCCCGCAACCACGTCTGGGTGACCCGTCCGCGGACCGGCAGCCCGTCGAACGCGGACACCGGGTTCCGGTGCGCCAGGGCCTGGACGTCGACGGTCGCCTGGGCGTCCGGGTCGAACACGGCGAAGTGCGCGAGCGCACCCGGCGCGATCCGGCCGCGGTCGGTGAACCCGGCGAGCGCCGCCGGTCCGGTCGTCACGGCGGGCAGGACCGCGTCGAGGGACAGCCCGCGCCGGGCGGCCTCGGTCCACAGCGCGCGGAACCCGACCTGCAACCCGGCGATGCCACCCCAGGCGAGGCCCCAGTCGTCGACCTTGAGGTCGGCGGTGGAGGGCGAGTGGTCCGAGACGACCATGTCGATCGTGCCGTCGAGGAGCCCGGCCCAGAGTGCGTCCCGGTTGGCGTCGTCGCGGATCGGCGGGCAGCACTTGTACGCCGTCGCACCGTCGGGGATCGAGCCGGACTCGAAGGCCAGGTAGTGCGGGCACGTCTCGACGGTGAGGCGGACGCCGTCGTCCTTCGCGGCGCGGATCATCGGGAGCGCACCGGCGTCCGAGAGGTGGAGGACGTGCACCCGGGCACCCGTCTGGCGGGCGCCCTCGATCACGCGGGCGATCGCGGACCGCTCGGCCTGGACGGGTCGGGTGTCGAGGAAGTCCTGGTACCGCACACCCAGTGCGTCGTGGTCGACGAGGTGGTCGGGGTCCTCGGCGTGGACGATCAGGAGCGCGTCGAGTGCGGCGACCTCGGCGATCGCAGCACGCAGCTGGGTCGGGTCGAGGTGTGGGAACTCGTCCACCCCGGACGGCGCGGTGAAGCACTTGAAGCCGAAGACCCCGGCGTCGTGCAGGCCGGCGAGGGTTCCGGCGTTGCCGGGGACCGCTCCGCCCCAGAACCCGACGTCGACCGCGACGCGTCCGGTGGCGCTCGCGCGCTTGACCTGCAGCGCGGGGACGTCGACGGTCGCCGGGATCGAGTTGAGCGGCATGTCGATGATCGTCGTCACGCCACCGAGTGCGGCGGCGCGGGTGGCCGAGGCGAAGCCCTCCCACTCGGTACGGCCGGGCTCGTTGACGTGGACGTGGGTGTCGACGAGCCCGGGCAGCAGGACGTGCGCGTCGGGGACGGTCTCGTCGTGGTGCGCGGTGACGTCGACGTCGAGCGGTTCGACGGCCGCCACACGCCCGTCGCGGACGACGACGGCAGCGGGGCGGAAGGCACCGTCGACCCAGGTCCGGCGGGCTCGGAGCACGAGCTCCGCAGGCGTGACGGTGTCGGCGACCGTGGCGGTCTGGAGGCTCGTCATGCGCCCGCTCCGACCATCGCGCGAGCCGCGTCGAGCTCGAACGACGCCAGCGCACCGGTGAACCGCTTGGGCGGCGGCGGGGCGTACTCGCCGTGCTTGCCGGTGGTCAGCCCGAGTCGGACGAGTGACTCGGCGAGGAGTGTCGCGGCACTGACCCCGTCGACGACCGGTGCGCCGATCTCGGCGGCGACGGATGCGCAGAGCTCCGCCATCCCCGCGCAGCCGAGGACCACGGCGTCGGCACCGTTCGCGATCACCCGACGGCACTCGTCGACGACGAGCTCGCGGGCACCGGAGGCCGGGTGCTCGAGCTGCAGGACGGGCACCTCGCACGCCCGGACCTCGGTCAGCAGCGACGCACAGCCGTAGCGGTCGGCGAGTTCGTACGCGCGGCCGGTCGTCCGTGCGAGCGTGGTCACGACACCGAAGCGTCGTCCGAGCAGCGCGGCGGTGTGGAACGCACACTCGGCGATGCCGATCACCGGGCCGCGGGCGATCTCGCGCGCGGCGTCGATGCCCGGGTCCCCGAAGCAGGCGACGACGGTGGCGTCCACACCCTGCTGCTCCCCCGCGAGCACCTGTTCCAGGAGCCCCGGCACGGCGAGTGCTTCCTCGTAGTGGCTCTCGATCGACGCCGGACCCATGCTGGGCTGCACGGCCTCGACGAGGGTGCCGGGTCCGGCGACGGCCGCGGCGGCTCGGCCGACGGCCGCCGTCATCGACGCGGTGGTGTTGGGGTTGACGACGCGGATGCGCATCGGGGTCCTTCCGGTGGAGCGGGTGGAGCGTGGGTGGTGACGATCCTGGCGGGGTGGTGGCGGGCCTCCCGGCTGTCCACAGGGGCACCTGCCGGAGTCGATGCGGCGATGCCCCTGTGCAGGACGGGTCCCCCGGTCAGGCGCGTCCGAGGGCGGTCAGGCGCGACCGAGGGCGGCGCCGTCGTCGACCGTCGGGTCGTCGGCGTCGAGCAGTGGCATCCGCGGCGAGCGGCGTTCGAGCGCCCAGAAGACGACGAGTCCGAGACCGCAGCCGATGAACCAGCTGTAGCTGCTCAGCCACGGGACGACCCCGAGCGCCGGCGGCAGCACGGCGCTGGCGACGGACACCGCACCGGTGACGACGAGGGTCCAGACGGCGTTCGGGTTGAACCCCTTGCGGTACCAGTACCGACCGGCCGGGTCCTTCGAGTACATGTCGTCGACGGCGACCCGCTGCTTGCCGACGATGTAGTAGCCGGCGATCAGGATGCCGAAGAGCGGGCCGATCAGTGCCCCGAGGACGCCGAGCGTGTAGAGGATCGCCTGGTCGTTGCCGTACCAGTTCCACGGGGTGAGCAGCACGGAGCCGACCGCGGCGATCATGCCGCCCATCCGCCAGCTGATGCGGTGCGGGGCGACGTTCGAGAAGTCGAACGCGGGGCTGATGAAGTTCGCGACGATGTTGATGCCGACCGTCGCGGTGACGAACGTGAGCCCGCCGAGCAGGATCGCGAACGGGGCGCCGATCGCCTGGACGGTCTCGATCGGGTCGGTGATGAGCTTGCCGAACACCGGGACGGTCGCGCTGGCGCAGAGCACCGTGAGGATCGAGAAGAACAGGAAGTTGACCGGCAGGCCGAGCAGGTTGCCGCGCTTCACGGCCGCGAAGGACCTGCCGTACCGCGAGAAGTCGCCGAAGTTGAGCATCGGACCGGAGAAGTAGCTGACGACCAGGGCGACCGCGGAGAACATCACCGGGATGCTCGCGCCGAACGACATCGGGGCGCCGACCGAGAGCGTCAGCGAGATGTTGCCGAGGCCGGCGGTGGCGACGAGGTACACGGCGAGCGCGATCATCACGACGTACACCGCGGGGCCCGCCCAGTCGATGAACTTCCGGATCGCGTCCATGCCCATCCAGAACAGGGCGCCCTGCGCGACCCAGAGCACGGCGTACGAGATCCAGCCGAGCGCGTCCAGCCCGAGGAACGACGGCTCGAGGAGCGCGGCCGACCCGGGGATGAACTTGAGGAAGACGATGTTCAGCGACTGCGCGGCGAGGAAGGTCTGCACCCCGTACCAGGCCATCGCGATGAGGCCGCGGATGATCGCGGGGACGTTCGCGCCGAGGACGCCGAAGACCGCGCGGTTGATCACCGGGTACGGCACGCCGGTGCGCTGGGAGGGCTTGGCGACGAGGTTCGCGAAGACCTGCACGATGAGGATGCCGACGACCAGGGCGACGAGCACCTGCCAGCTGGCGATCCCGAGCGCGAAGAGCGAGCCGGCGGTGACGTAGCCGCCGACCGAGTGCACGTCGGACATCCAGAACGCGAAGACGTTGTAGCTGGTCCAGGTCTGCTTCCGCAGCGGGGCGAGGTCCTCGTTCGTGAGGGCCGGGTCGTACCCGGGCTTGACCACGCCGGCACCCGCGGGGGCGGCCGGCGTGAGGGGGGCGTGGGGCGCTGCGACGGGTGCCGCGACTTCTGTTGCCATGACGTCCTCCGGGAGTGGGAGAGGGTGAGGTCGGCGTCTGCCTGGGCACGAAGCTACGGACCCCGGTCGCGCCGCCCGTTTCCCCTGTGTGACGACCGTGTGACATCGCACCCGTCTCGGAACGATCGTTCCGAGACGGGCGGGCAGGCGGCGGGCGGGAGGCTGTCGGCAGGATGACGAGGAACGGTGCGATCTCCGCCTCCAGGGGGAGGCGGCCGCATCCGCGGCCCCCGTACGGTGGGCGGCGATGATCGAAGTACAGCACCTCTCCAAGCGCTACGGCCCCAAGCTCGCGGTCGACGACGTCTCGTTCGTCGTGCACCCCGGCAGCGTCACCGGCTTCCTCGGCCCGAACGGCGCCGGCAAGTCGACCACCATGCGCATGATCATGGGGCTCGACCAGCCGACCTCCGGCACGGCGACCGTCAACGGCCGGCCCTACCAGAGCTTCCGCGACCCGCTCCGTCAGGTCGGCGCGCTGCTCGAGGCGAAGGCGGTGCACTCCGGTCGGAGCGCGTACAACCACCTCCTCGCGCTCGCAGCGACGCACGGCATCCCCAAGCAGCGGGTGCACGAGGTCATGGACATGACCGGCATCGAGTCCGTCGCCCGCAAGCGCGTCGGCGGCTTCTCGCTCGGCATGGGGCAGCGACTCGGCATCGCCGCGGCGCTGCTCGGCGACCCGCAGACCCTGATCCTCGACGAGCCGGTCAACGGTCTCGACCCGGACGGCGTGCTCTGGGTCCGGCAGCTGGCCCGCCGGATGGCCGGCGAGGGCCGCACCGTGTTCCTCTCCAGCCACCTCATGAGCGAGATGGCCCAGACCGCCGACCGCGTGGTCGTGCTCGGCCGCGGCAAGGTGCTCGCCGACGCTCCGATCGCGGAGTTCGTCGCCGGTGCCGGGGGTCCCGCTGGCCAGGTCAACCTGGCGCGCGTGGTCGTCCGCACCCCGATGCCCGACCAGCTGTTCACGGCGATCGGCCCGAGCGCGACGGTCACCCAGCGCGAGGACGGCTCGTTCCTGGTCGTCGGCCCGGACGCCCCGACCGTCGGCGACATCGCCGCGCGCGCCGGTGTCGTCCTGCACGAACTCACCCCGACCGGCGCGAGCCTGGAAGAGGCCTACATGGCCCTGACCCGCGACGACGTCGAGTACCGATCGGAGGGAGCACGATGAGCGCCCCGCAGAAGACCGACCAGCCGGCGACCCAGCAGCACCGCCACCGCGGGGACCTGTCCTCGCGCGACGTGCACCTCGGGTACACCCGGTTGGTCCGCAGCGAGTGGATCAAGTTCCGGAGCATCCGGTCGACGTTCTGGTGCTACGCCGTCATCGCCTTCCTGACGCTCGGCCTCGCGGTCCTGCTCGGGTCCGTCTCCGAGCCGTCCACGGCCGAGCAGACGGCGGTCGGCGCGAACGCCACGATCGTCAGCATCAACACCGTCAGCGTCTACCTGACCGCCCTGGTCGTCGGTGTGCTCGGCGTGCTGATCATCAGCGGCGAGTACGCCACCGGCCAGATCCGGTCGACCTTCACCGCCGACCCCGGTCGGGTCGGGGTCCTCGCCGCGAAGGCGACCGTGCTCGCGGTCACCACCTTCATCGTCAGCGCGGTGGCGAACTGGATCGGCGTCGCGATCTCGACGGCACTGCAGGCCGGCAAGGGCCTCGAGCCCGACCTGGCGGACCCGTCCGTCTGGATGCCGATCCTGGGTGCCTCCATCGACGTCACCCTGCTGGCACTGCTGGCGTTCGGCATCGGCCTCCTCGTCCGTTCGAGCGCCGGTGGCATCGCGATCACGCTCGGCATCCTGCTGGTCCTGCCGGTGGTCATCAGCCTGGTCGCCGCGCTGGCGAACCTGGACTGGCTGAACGACGTCGCGAAGTTCCTGCCCGACGCAGCCGGTGCGCACCTGTACCAGTTCGACACGGGCGCGCCGGCGCCGAAGGGCCTCACGCTCAACGGCTGGAGCGGTGGCGGCGTGCTGCTGGCCGAGGTCGTCGTCGTGAACGCGTTCGCGATGACCGTGGCCAAGCGCCGCGACGTCTGACCCGGACGGCACCACCAGCACGACCAGCACCACCGGCACGACACGCACCACCAACACCACCAACACCAACACGGGAGGCCCGTGGCGACTCCGCCACGGGCCTCCCGTCGTCCCGTCACACCCGCCCGGTCGGCACCTGCCCCGCCCGGAGCATCGCCCGCTCCAGCAGCTCGACGTCGATCCCCACGTGCTGCCGCGCGATCCGCCCGGCCTCGGCCACCCGTCCCGCACAGACCGCGTCGACGAGTTCCTCGTGGTCCCGCAGCGCTCGGGCCTCCATCGCCGCCATCCCGTCGACGGTCCCCCACAGGTGCGCCGGCGCCGCGATCGAGATCTGCGACTCGAGCGAGGCCAGGGTGTTCCGCAGCACGTCGTTCTGCGCCGCGTCGATGATGCTCCGGTGCAGGACCGCGTCGGCCTGCTGCTTCTCGAACCCCGAGCTGGCGGCGCGGAAGGCCTCGAGCCGTTCCCGGAGCCCGGCCGCCTGGTCCGCGGTGATCCGTTCGGCCGCGGCGGCGGCGAGCGCCCCGTGCAGGATCGCGATGGCGTCCGCGGTGTCCTGGATCCCCGCCCACCGAGCCAGCAGGGTGCGGCCGACCGAGTCGGAGGCGGCGCCGGCCTCCTGGTCACGGACGAAGGTCCCGCCGCCGCGGCCACGTCGGGTCTCGAGCAGGCCGCGGTCGACGAGTCGGGCGAGCGCTCCGCGGACGGTGACGCGGGCGACCCCGAGCAGTCCGGCGAGTTCGCGTTCGGGTGGCAGCCGGGAGCCGGGCAGGTACTCGCCGACGGCGACGGCGGTCACGAGCCGGTCTTCGACCTCGTCGACCCGGGTCTCCGTCGCGCGATCCGTCACCGGCACCCCTTCCGCCCTCCAGCCTGACCCCGGTCGACCGGGTGTCCTGTTACGGCCACGTTAAACGAGCGGAAAAGGTCTTGCCTGGGACCTTTCGACGGGCCATGCTCACCCCATGTCCCGCATCACCGAGAGCACGATGCCGTTCCAGGACGGCCAGACCTGGTACCGGATCACGGAACCCGACCACCCCGTCGCCGGCGCGCTGCCCCTCGTCGTCCTGCACGGCGGGCCGGGGATGGCGCACGACTACGTCCGGAACCTCGAGGCCTTCGCCGACGAGACCGGTCGCACCGTCGTCCACCACGACCAGTTCGGCTGCGGCCGGAGCAGCCACCGCCCGGACGCACCCGCCGACCTGTGGCAGCCGCAGCTGTTCGTCGACGAGTACTTGGCGCTCGTCGCGCACCTGGGCCTCGGCGAACACCACGTCCTGGGCCAGTCGTGGGGTGGCATGCTCGGCGCCGAGATCGCGGTCCGTCGGCCGGGCGGCATCGCGAGCCTGTCGATCTGCAACTCCCCCGCGTCGATGCAGCTCTGGGTCGACGGAGCTGCCGAGCTCCGCGCGCAGCTGCCCGCCGACGTGCAGGCGGCGCTGATCCGGCACGAGGACGCCGGCACCGTCGAGGATCCGGAGTACGTGGCCGCGACCCAGGTCTTCTACGAACGCCACGTCTGCCGGGTGGTGCCGATGCCGGCCGACTTCGTCGCGTCCGAGGAGCAGATGGAGGCCGAGCCCACGGTCTACCACACCATGAACGGGCCGAACGAGTTCCACGTCATCGGCTCGCTGCGCGACTGGTCGGTGATCGACCGCCTGCACCGGGTGGACGTGCCGACGTTCGTCGTCGCCGGCGAGCACGACGAAGCCACCCCCGCCACCTGGCAGCCGTTCGTGGAGCAGATCCCCGACGCCCGCCACCACGTCTTCCCCGGCGCGAGCCACTGCACCCACCTGGAGCAGCCGGAGGAGTTCCGCCGCGTGGTCGGCGCGTTCCTGGCCGACGACGACGCCCAGCCCACCGGCTGACCGCACCCCTGCACCGTCCCTCCTCCCCGAACGGAACCGACATGTCGCAGCAGCACAGCGAGCTCTCCGCCCAGCAGCAGCTCGAGGCCTACGGCTACAAGCAGGAGCTGAAACGCTCCGTCTCCACCACCGACCTGCTCGTCTACGGGCTCGTCTTCATGGTGCCGATCGCCCCGTGGGCGATCTTCGGCACCGTCTACAACGCGTCCTCCGGCATGGTGCCGCTGGTCTACCTGGTCGGCCTGGTCGCGATGATCTTCACCGCCCTGGCCTACGCCCAGATGGCGAAGTCGATCCCCCTCGCCGGCAGCGTCTTCTCGTACGTCGGCCGTGGCATCCACCCGACGGCGGGCTTCTTCGCCGGCTGGGCGATCCTGCTCGACTACCTGCTCGTCCCGACGCTGCTCTACGTGTTCGCGGCCGAGAGCATGGTCGGCATCTTCCCGGGCACCCCGCGGTGGCTCTGGGCGCTGGTGTTCGTGGCGATCAACACCGTCATCAACCTGGCCGGGGTGTCGTCCCTGAAGCTCGCGAACCGCATCTTCCTGCTCATCGAGCTCGTGTTCGTGGTGATCTTCGTCGTCATCGCGATCGTCGCCCTGACCGGTGGCACAGTGCCGGGCGCGTCGTTCAGCACCGACCAGGTGTTCGACCCGGCGAAGGTGTCGGCGCCGTTGATCGCCTCGGCGCTGTCGATCGCGGTGCTGAGCTTCCTTGGCTTCGACGGCATCTCGACCCTGTCGGAAGAATCGACCGGTCGCCGCGGCGGTGCCGGCCTCGCGATGATCCTGGCGCTCGTCATCGTCGCGTTCCTGTTCGTCGTGCAGACCTGGCTCGCCAGCGCCCTGGCTGCCGGACGCGACTCGTTCTCGGACAGCGAGGCGGGCAACGCCTTCTTCACGATCGTCGAGCAGGCCTCGTCGAGCGGCTGGGCGACCGCGTTCTTCGCCGTCAACGTCCTGGCCGTGGGCATCGCGAACGCGATGGCCGCGCAGGCCGCGACGAGCCGCCTGCTGTTCTCGATGAGCCGTGACCGGCAGCTGCCCGCGTTCCTGCACAAGCTCAACGGCCGCCTGGTTCCGCAGAACGCGATCCTCGTCGTCTCGGTGCTGTCCGCGATCCTGGTGCTCTTCTTCGTCGGGCAGATCGACACGATCTCGTCGCTGGTGAACTTCGGCGCCCTGTTCGGCTTCATGCTGCTGCACGTCTCGGTGTTCGTGCACCACATGGTCAAGGGGACGTCGCGGAACTGGCTGCTGCACCTGGTCGTCCCGCTGATCGGGTTCCTGATCATCGGGTACGTGCTGCTCAACGCCGCGGTCGAGGCGAAGGTGGGCGGCATCATCTGGCTCATCGTCGGCGCCGGTGTCTTCCTCTACTACCGTTCCACCGGCCGTTCCACCGAGGTCGGCGCTGAAGGAGAGATCCGATGACCCCCGACCACCACCTGCCGAACACGCTCGGCCGCCCCGGGTACACCGCCGACCGCGAGCCCGTGCTGACCATCGCGCCGGGCACCGGTGAGACGATCGGCTTCGAGACCACCGACGCCGTCTACGCGGAACTCGACGACCACCACGACATGGCGCAGCTGCAGGCACCGATCAACCCGGTCACCGGCCCGGTGTACGTCGAGGGTGCGGAGCCGGGCGACACCCTCGCGGTGACGATCCACGACATCCAGCTGACGACGCACGGCTGGTCGGTCTCGCTGCCCGGCTCCGGCGCCCTGCAGCACGTGATGGGCGACCGGGTCTTCACCCGCCGCTGCCCGATCGAGGACGGCGTCGTCCGGGTGTCGGACCGGCACACGTTCCCGGTCCGGCCGATGATCGGCTGCATCGGCACCGCCCCGGCCGAGGGCGAGAACTCCACGATCATGCCCGCGTACGCCGAGGGCGGGAACATGGACGTGACCGAGGCCCGCCCCGGCTCGACGGTGTACCTGCCGGTCCGGGTGCCGGGAGCGCTGCTGTCGATCGGCGACATCCACGCGATCATGGCCGAGGGCGAGTCCTCGTTCGTCGCGATCGAGGCGCAGGGCACCGCCATCGTCTCCGTCGACGTCGTCAAGGGCGGCCCAACACTCCGGGCGCCGCGCATCGAGACCGACGACGAGTGGCTGTTCGTCGGCCTGGGCGAGCCGGTGCAGGAGAGCATCCGTCGCGGGTACGAGGACGCGTTCGCCTTCCTCGTCGACGACCACGGCTGGAGTGCGGACGACGCCTACGCGGTGCTCAGCGCGGTCGGCGACTCGAAGCTCGGCGGCCCGACGGGCTCCGGCGCTCCGGATCCGCTGCACCCGTTCGACGCGATCGGAGCGGTGACCCTGCACCGGGTCCCGAAGGCGGTGCTGACCGCCGGGGTCTGACCGGACGCCGTGCCGAACGGGAGGCCCGGATCACGTGACCGACGTCGGTTGCGTGATCCGGGCCTCCCGTCCGCGGAACGGCCGCCCAGCGGCAGCCGAGTGCGGAGCGCGCGGACCCAGCAGGACGCACCTCGTCAGGACGCGTGCGCCCCGAGCAGGGTGCCGGCGCCGTAGGTGGCGGCGAGGGCGAGCGCTCCCCCGAGCACGACGCGGATCGTCGCCCGCCCCCGGGGCGCTCCGCCGAGGGTCGCGCCGGTGGTGCCGGTGACGGCGAGCGCGATGAGGACGGCGACGACGGTCACCAGGATCTGGCTCGACGCCGGAGCGAGGAGCATCGCGAGGAACGGCAGGGCGGCACCGACGGTGAAGGTCGCGGCGGAGACCCAGGCCGCGCGCCAGGGGCTGACGACCTCGTCCTCGGCGTCGCGGAGGGCTGCTGCCGCCCGGCGGTCCCGGACCTCGGGGCGGACGAGTTCGGCGGCGACGGTCTCGGCGACGTCGTCCGAGACCCCGAGTCCGCGGTAGTGGGCGGCGATGGTGGCCTGGTCCTCGGACTCGGCCTCGAGCTGCGCCTGGTGTGCGGCCTGTCCGGTGCGCTGGGCGTCGCGCGCGCCGCTGACGGAGACGTACTCGCCGAGCGCCATCGACACCGCACCGCCGACCAGGGCAGCGGTGCCGGCGGCCAGGACCGGTCCGGCGGCGGCACCGGTGCCGGCGACGCCGACCAGGACAGCGGCGACGGAGACGATGCCGTCGTTCGCGCCGAGCAGTCCGGCTCGCAGCCAGTTCAGGCGGGCGGCGCTCGTGGCGTCGTCGTGCTCGGTGGCGGGGAGCGCGAGGTCAGCAGCGGTGGACATGAGGAAAGGAAAGCACCTGCGCGCGAATCGCACCAGCAAGGGAAGGCTGCCCTGACCGGGGCTTTCGTGGTGAGGCAAGCCTTCCCTCAGCACGTTCTGCGCCGGAGGAGCACGATGGAGTTCGCTCCGACCACGTCCCACCGAGGAGGACCATGTCCGCCGTCCCCGCCCGCACCGACCCCGTCCGCTACGTCGCCATCGGGGACAGCTTCTCCGAGGGTGTCGGTGACGACGGCGACGTCCTGTTCCCCGGATGGGCCGGACGGTTGGCCGTCGGGCTGGCGGACCACCTGTCGGGTCCGGTGTCCTACGCGAACCTGGCGATCCGCGGCCGCCTGCTCGCCGGGGTCCTCGACGGGCAGCTCGACGCGGCCCTCGCCCTCGACCCGGCGCCCACCCTGATCACCCTCTGCGGCGGCGGCAACGACATGCTCCGGCCGGGCTACGACGTCGACGTGCTGCTCGGACGCCTGGCCGAGGCCGCGGACGCCGTCGCCGCCCGCGGGATCCGGCTCGCGCTCCTCAGCCCCGCCGACCCGAGCGCGCGGTTGCCCCTCGGCCGGATGATCAACGCCCGCGGTGACGCCTGGGCCGAGGCGCTGACCGGGTTCAGCCGAGAGCGCGGCCTGCCGTTCGTCGACGTCTCGCGCGATCCGCACCTCGGCCGCGCCGAGTTCTGGTCCGAGGACCGTCTGCACATGAACCCGCTCGGACACCAGCGGGTCGCGGACCTCGCACTGCACGCCATCGCCGGCGGCCCGGAGGCAGCCGTGCCCGCCGTGCCCGATCCGTCACGGCGGAGCGTGTCGGAGGAGCTGCGCTACTACCGCGACCACGTCGTGCCTTGGGTGCGGCGGCGGGTGACCGGGCGCTCCTCCGGTGACGGGAGGGTCGCCTCGCACGGCGACTGGACACCGGTGCCGCCGGCGCAGCACCGACGCTGATCCGTCAGCGGACACCGAGCGAGTTCTGAGCGATCCCGGAGGATCACCGGCCTCGGGCCGACCTACGATGACCGCGTGGCCGGCGCGGTGCCGGCCACACGGGACGACAGCGTTCCGCCGTACGTCGTCCCGCAGGCCCGTCTCGTCGAGGAGGTCCGCGTGGCAGGACGCATCGCATCCCGCACCGGTGGCTCGGTCGCTGTCGGTGCACGTGGCGCGCTCGGAGTCGACGACGACGTGGTCCGCGCCGCTGAGCAGGTGGTCGTCGACGCGCTGTTCGTGGACATCACCCGCGTACTGGTCGGCACGTTCACCACCACGGCCGCGCGGCCGTGGGCGGCGTCGTGCGTGGACCGGACGCTCGGCGAGCACCGGGCTCGACCCTCCGGGGCCGACCGGACCACCCTGCGGCCGTGGGCGCGGTCGCCGCCGTCACCGTCCCGGCCGCGCGGCCGGGAGCGTCTCGTCCCCCTTCAGACGACGAAGGTCCGGGTGGGACGACGGCTGAGCGCGTGCGGGAACGACTCGCCGACGGGCCGGAACCCGGCGCTGCGGTAGAGGCGCACGGCGGGTGCGTTGTCCTCGATCGCGTGCAGCGTGCAGTGCTCGTGGCCGGCATCCCGCGCGGCGTCGACCGCGGCGACCAGGAGTGCCCGCCCGAGGCCGCTGCCCTGTGCGGACGGTGCCACGGCGAGCAGGCTGATGTAGGCGGCGTCCGCCGGCTCCGCTGCCCCGCTCGTGCCGGTACCGCTGCTGTCGGTGCTGGTGTCCGTGTCGCCGGTGCCACCCGTCCCCGGGGCGGTCACGAGCGCGAAGCCACGGATGCCGTCGTGGCTGTCGGGTGCGACGACGAGCGCGACGCGTGCGGCGGCGAACTTCGCTGCCGCTCGCGCCCGGACCGCCGGGTCCTCCGGACGTCCGTCACGTGAGGCGACCGCGGCGGCCCAGAGGTCGATGCACGCGGCGTCGGTCTCGGCATCGACTGCCGCGACCCGCACGGCTGCCGTCGACTCGATCACCCGTCCACCCTACGACCGGGCCGCTGCGCGTCAGGCAGAGGCGACCGCGGACTCCCGCACCCGGAACGACGCACCGCGGTGCTCCTCGGGCAGCCGGTCGCCGCGGCCGAGCAGCTTGTTCCGGAGCGACCCCTCGCGGTAGCCCTCGGGGTAGGCGCCACGGGCCCGGAGCTCGGGGATGACGAACTCGATGACGTCTTCCCACGTGCCCGGGGTCACCGCGTAGGCCAGGTTGAAGCCGTCGACGTCGGTCTGCTCCTGGATGTCGACGAGCCGCTGGGCGATGGTCGCGCCGCTGCCGACCTCGACCGGGCCCAGGCCACCGATCGCCGTCTGCCGGGCGATGTCCCGCACCGTCCACGTGGTGCCGTCCTCCCCCGTCGCCGCGGACAGGTTCGCGGCCGCCGACTGGATCGCGTTCGACTCGATGTTGCCGAGCGGCTCGTCCAGGTCGTACTGCGACAGGTCGACGCCCATCCAGCCGGAGTTGAGGACGAGCGCGCCCTCCTCGGATGCGTAGGACAGGTAGTCGCGGTACTTCGCCTGCGCGAGCTCGTCGGTCTCGTCGGTGATCACGGTGAGCAGCGTGTAGATCTTGGCGGCGTACCGGTCGCGACCAGCGGCCTCCAGGGCGTCCCGGATCTTGGCGACCGTCGCGGCCAGCTGCGGCAGGGTCGGGGCGCCGACGAAGACGGCCTCGGCGTTCTCGGCCGCGAACCGGATCCCCCGCGGCGACGCACCGGCCTGGTAGATGACGGGCGAGCGCTGCACGGACGGCTCGGACAGGTGGATGCCCGGCACGTCGAAGTGCTCGCCGTGGTGCTCGATCGGGTGCACCTTCGCCGGGTCGGTGAAGACGCCGGTCTCGCGGTCCTCGATGACGGCGTCGTCCTCCCACGAGCCCTCCCACAGCTTGTAGAGGACCTCGAGGTACTCGTCGGCCACGTCGTACCGGTCGTCGTGGCTCAGCTGGTCGGTCTGGCCCATGTTCCGGGCGGCGCTCGGCAGGTACCCGGTGACGACGTTCCAGCCGACACGGCCCTTCGTCAGGTGGTCGAGCGTCGAGATGCGTCGGGCGAACGGGTACGGGTGCTCGTAGGCGGTGCCCGCGGTGATGCCGAAGCCCAGGTGCTCGGTGACGGCGGCCATCGCGGACACGAGCAGGATCGGGTCGTTCACCGGCACCTGCGACCCGGTGCGCAGCGCTGCCTCGTTCGTGCCGCCGTAGACGTCGTAGGTCCCGAGGACGTCGGCGATGAAGATGCCGTCGAACGCCCCGCGCTCGAGCGTCTTCGCCAGGTCGGTCCAGTACGACAGGTCGTTGTAGTGCCGGGAACGGTCGCGCGGGTGGCGCCACAGTCCGGACGACTGGTGGGCGACGCAGTTCATGTCGAACGCGTTGAAGCGGATCTGCCGGGGTTCGCGGTTCGTGGTCACGACGCGACCGTACGACGGGGACCGTGCGTCCGTCACGGACCGTGACGCCACGTGACGCCGAGGCGCCGGGGCGTTGGGCGCAGGGGCGCCGAGGCGCACCCCGCACCCCGGCGCCACGCGTCACTCCAGCTCGACGCCCGTCGTCCCGGCCTCGTCGAGCACGGAACCCCCGACGTGCAGGGTGAACCGTCCGGCTTCGTACCGCCACGAACCGTCCCAGTGCGCGAACGCCCGGGCCGGGACCTCGATCGAGACCTCGGTGGACTCGCCCGCTCCGAGACGGACCGGCGCGAAGCCCACCAACCACCGGACGGGGCGGTCCACCTCGGACCCGTCGCGCGATGCGTAGACCTGCACGACGTGCTTGCCGGCACGGGCCCCGGTGTTCGCGACCGTCGCCGTGACGATGACCGCATCGCCCTCGGACACCGTCGGCGTCGCGGTGATGCCGTCGATCGTCCAGGTCGTGTAGCCGAGTCCGTGCCCGAACGGGTACGCCGGTTCGGTGCCGGCGCGGAGCCACGCCCGGTAGCCGATGTGCACACCCTCGTCGTACGGCACCTTCCCGTCGACCGGCGTGACGTCGAGCACGGGGACGTCCGCCATCGCGACCGGCCAGGTGGTGGGCAGGCGCCCGCCGGGCTCCTGGGCACCGGTGAGCACGTCGGCCAGGGCGTTGCCGTACTCCTGCCCGCCGAACCAGGTGAGCAGGACCGCGGCGACGTCGTTCCGCCACGGCATCTCGACCGGCGAACCGGCGTTCACGACGACGACCGTGTTCGGGTTCGCCGCGGCGACCGCACGGACCAGGTCGTCCTGGTGCCCCGGCAGTGCGAGCGACGACCGGTCGTACCCCTCGGACTCGACCCGGGAGTTCGTGCCGACGACCACCACGGCGACGTCGGCCGTGCGGGCAGCCTCGACTGCCGCGTCGATGAGCACCGACGGGTCCTCGTCGGACGGCTCGGTGCCGAACTGGTACGCGAGCACGCCGCCGAGCGTCTCGTCCTGGATGACGTCGTACTCGATGCGGATCGCGAGCTGCTGGCCGGACGTCACGGAAACGGGCACCGAGCGTGCCGGGGGGTTGAGGAAGGCCGCACCGAGCTGGTCGCCGTCGAACGGCACGTCCTCGTCGAGCACGAGCTCGCCGTCGATCCACATCCGCGACCGGCCGGCCGCACCGATGCCGATCCGCACGGTGCCGGTGGACTCCGCCGTGTACGTCGTGGTGATGTCGAGCCGGTCGGCCTCGCGCGTCGGGGCGTCGCCGCCGAACCAGAACAGTGCGGTGGCACGACGGTCCTCGACGTACAGCTCCTCGCCGTCCTTGACGAACGTCACGCGCGCGCCGGGCTCCCCCGTCGCCGGGTTCGTGATGGTGGACAGCGGGAACTCCGCGATGCCCTCCTGCACGACGGCACCGATGGCGTGGTCGACCGTGGCGCCCGGGAACGCCGAGCGGATCCCGTCGAGCGGTGACACGACCTGCGAGGGCACGACCGTGGCCGAGCCGCCGCCCTGCGTGCGGGCCTGGTCGGCGTTGTGCCCGATCACGGCGATGTGCGACACCGCGGGGGCGTCGAGCGGCAGGACGCCGGTGTTCCGGACCAGCACGGTGCCCTCGGCCTCGGCCTCGCGGACGAACGCGATGCCGTCCTCGACGTGCACCGGCTGCGCGGCGACCGGCTCGAAGCCCTCGAGTGCGCCGACCCGGGCGGCCAGGGTCAGGATGCGGCGGACCTTGCGGTCGATCGCCTCGATCGGCACGTCACCGGACTGCACGGCGGCGAGGAGCGGGCCCTCGCTCCACCACGGGTTCGGGCCGGGCATCGCGACGTCCTGCGACGCCTTCGCGGAGTCGACCGAGCGCACGCCGGTCCAGTCGGACACGACGATGCCGTCGAAGCCCCACTCCGAGCTCAGCGGGGTCTCGAGCAGGTCGTGCTCCGACGCGGTGACCCCGTTGACCGAGTTGTAGGACGACATGACCGCCCAGGCGTGTGCCTCGGTGACGGCCTTCTCGAACGCCAGCAGGTACAGCTCGCGCAGGGCCCGGTCAGAGACCTCGGTCGACGCGGTGAAGCGGTCGGTCTCGTAGTCGTTCGCGATGTAGTGCTTCGGCGTCGCGGCGACACCGTTCTCCTGCACCCCCGCGACGTACGAGGCCGCGAGGTCGCCGGTGAGCACCGGGTCCTCGCTGAACGCCTCGAAGTGCCGGCCACCCAGCGGCGACCGGTGCAGGTTGATCGTCGGACCGAGCACGACGTCGACGCCCTTGCGACGCGCCTCCACCGCGGCCGCAGCGCCGTAGCGCTTCGCGATCGCGCGGTCCCACGACGCGCTCAGCGCGGTCGCCGACGGCAGGTTGAGGGACGGGTCACGCTCGTCCCACACCTCGCCGCGGACCCCGGAGGGCCCGTCCGACATGAGGATCCGGCGCAGCCCGATCTTCTCGATCGGCCAGGTGGTCCAGAAGTCACGCCCGGTGAGCAGCTGCACCTTCTCCTCGGTGGTCAGTTCGGCGAGCAGCTCGTCGATGCGCTCCGCCGTCGGACTGGAGGCGGTGGTGGCGGTGTGCAGGTCGGTCACGGTGATCGGTCCCTTCGTGGAGAGCAGTGGAGAGCAGGCGGGTCAGCAGGTCAGCGGGTCAGCGGACGCCGCGGATGCGCGAGACCGAGAAGATCCCGACCAGCCCGATGACGGCGCCGGTGATGAAGAACCCGGGGTACCCGCCGGTCACGGCGATCACGCCGGGAGCGGCCGCCGGCACGAGCGACTGCGGAAGCGCCTGGGCGATGTTGACCACGCCGAGGTCCTTCGCGTTGTCCTGGTCGGACGGCAGCACGTCGGTGATCAGTGCGAGGTCGACCGCGTAGAAGACGCCCATGCCGGCACCCATCACGAACTCACCGACGAGGACCATGCCGAGTGACGGGGCGAGCGCGATGATCACCAGACCGGCGACACCGACGATGCCGGCGACCGCGACGAACAGCTTCCGCCGGCCGAGTCGGTCGGAGAGCCACCCGGCCACGAGCGAGGTCAGGACGATCCCGATGACGTTCCAGAGCGTGCCCTGGAACACGGCGTTCGCCAGGTTCGTCTTATCGACCCCGATGTCGTCGCGCAGGAAGTACGTCAGGTAACTGACCGCCGTGTACTGCGCCGCGACCATCATGAACCGCGTCAGCCACGCCCAGCCGAGGTCCGGGTGCTTCCGGGGGTTGAACACGAACGACCCGAACAGCTGACCGATCCCGAGCTTCGACATCGGCTTCGCATTGAGCACGCGGTCCCGGAAGACCACCGCGTACAGCACGACCACGACCGAGCCGATCGCCCCGGGGATGATCATCTGCGACGCCGACGTCGAGAAGAGCTGCACCAGGAAGGTGCCGCCCACGAGTGCGAGGTTCTGCGCGAGCCCGAGCAGCGCCGCGACCCGACCGCGCTGCGACCGTGTGACGTGGTCCGGCAGGACCGCCGTGAGCGCCGCGATCGTCGCGTTGTAGGCGATCTGCGCCACGGCCCACCCGATCACGAGCACGACGGTCGACGACGTCGTCGCGACGACCACGAGGGCTGCGAACCCGACCACGGTGCCACCGATGATCCACGGACGACGCATGCCGAGCCTCCCGGCAGTCCGGTCGCTGAAGCGACCCGCCAGGGGGTTGGCGACCATCGCGGCGAACGCGCCGATGCCGAGCGCCAGGCCGAGCACGCCCGCCTGGTCGTCCGGGGCGATCTCGGCGACCTTGAGCGCCATCGCGACGAGCACGGGCGGCAGCAGGGCGATGTACAGACCGAACATCGCGAGCGGCATGCCGATCGTGTACATGAGCGGGCTTCCACGTCCGACGGTGGGAGCCACCGCGGTCGGGGTGTCGGGGACGAGTCGTGCGTCGTTGGCCACGGCAACCTCTTCTCGGGAACGCCACCGCCATCGGTGACTCGCACGCCTCCGTCGGCGGCTGTCGTCACCGTAACACCAAAACCGTTTGACACTAGGTTTTTGTCGGGAGTCCGACCGGTACAGTCCTGCCATGGCACGACGAGGTTCGTACGCGAAGGGCATCGCGAAGCGCGAGGAGATCCTGACGGTCGCGCTCGACCTCGTCGCCTCGCAGGGTTTCCGACGGACGAGCATCAACGACATCGCCACCGCCGTGGGGCTCACCCAGGCCGGCCTGCTGCACTACTTCGACTCGAAGGACGACCTGTGGGTCGAGATCCTCCGACGCCGCGACCAGCTCGACCAGGAGCACGACTGGCACGCCGCGGACCCCGCGGCGCTGCTCATCGCGATCGTCCGGCACAACGTCGAGGTCCCCGGTCTCGTGCAGATGTTCGTCAACCTGTCCGCCGCGGCCGCCACCGACCCCGAGCACCCGGCGCACGCCTACTTCCGGGAGCGCTACGAGCGCAGCCGCCGTGACCTGTCCGCGGACTTCCGCACCATGCAGCAGGACGGCCCGCTCCGACCGGACGTCGACCCGGTCGAGCTGACGACCGTGCTGCTCGCGGTGTCCGACGGCATGCAGCTCCAGTGGCTCTTCGACCCGTCGTACGACATGGCGCGGCACGTCGAGTTGGTCGCGCGGCTCGCGATCGCGCAGGCGGTTCCTGCGGGCTGAGGTCGGGCCACCGATCGGGAGGCGCGGCTCGCGTCCGGCGGGACGGGGACGGCGGCGGGTGGGACGGGGACCGGCGGCGCCCTGCGGCGCCCGGTGGCCCGGGCGACCACACCCCTGCGAGACTCGCCAGATGGACCTCGACGACCTCGGCCGACGGATCTGCGTCCTCGGGCCGTCCACCAGCGGTAAGTCGACCCTCGCCGCAGCCATCGGTCGAGCCTGCTCCCTCCCGGTGGTCCACCTCGACCAGTACCGCCACCTGCCCGGAACACAGTGGGTCGAGCGTCCCGACAGCGAGTTCGAGCGCATGCACGACGAGGCGGTGGAGGCTGACGAGTGGGTCATCGAGGGCAACTACTCGCGCTGGCTCCCCGGCCGGATGCGACGAGCGACCGGTCTCGTGCTCCTCGATGCCTCGACCGCCGCGAGCATCGTGCGGTACTTCCGTCGCACGCTGTTCGAGCCCGACCGTGCCGGGAGCCTGGACGGCACTCGTGACCGGGTCCGCGTCGAGATGATCCGGTTCCTGCTCGGACCCGCCCGGAAGGGTCGGGTCCGGTACCGGCACGCCTTCGACGAGTTCGAACGGCCGAAGGTGCTCCTGCCGGACCGTGCAGCCCTGGAGGAGTACTACCGGCGCAACGGCTTGACGCGACGCGGTCGATGACCTTCGACGCCTCTGACGACTGATCGGCGGCCGGTACGGTGCTGAGATGCTCCCCGCTCCCACCACGCGGCTCCGATTCCGTGAGATGACCCCGGCAGACCTCGACGACATGGCCGACCTGCTCGGAGACCCACAGGTCATGGAGTTCTACCCCGCAACGAAGAGTCGTGACGACGCGGCGCGATGGATCGCCTGGAACCAGGACAACTACGCCGCCCACGGCTTCGGACTCTGGATCATCGAGACGCATGCAGGGCAGTTCGTCGGTGACTGCGGACTGACCTGGCAGGACGTCAACGGCGTCCCGATGCTCGAGGTCGGCTACCACGTGCGCGCGACGTTCCACGGGCAGGGCTTCGCAACCGAGGCAGCGGCTGCCTGTCGGGACTTCGCTCGTGCTGCACTCGACGCGGCCGAACTCGTCGCGATCATCCATCCCGACAACATCGCTTCTGAGCGGGTCGCGCAGAAGATCGGGATGACCCGCCGAGCGGACGACCACGGCGGGGCCATCGCTGTTCGCACGGTGATGGGGATGACGCTGTGAACGCGTCTCGATGGGCGATCCGGGAGCCAGAACAGGTGTCCGGCGAACAGCACGGTGCCGGTGACGATTCTGGGACGTGCCAGCACGCTGCCGTGCGCGTGGCATGAAGTTCGTCCGAGGAGTCATCGCCGGAACGTCATGCGTGAATTGCAGACCTGTCCGGATGGCGGCGAAACCGACAAGGACGGCGACCACGACAGTCTGAATTCCCGGCTGGTCGCTGCGGTCGTTGCTGAACCAAGATAAGTGGATGACTTTCCCGTTGTTCAGCGTTGTGCTCGGTGCCTTGGTGCTCGTGGGTGGCGTTCTGCTCCTCACTCCGCTCGGACGAGAGCGTCGCACTGTCGTGACCGTGGCGATCGTGCTGTTGAGCGCGGTGGTGTTGGCAGGCCTCGAGATCATGGCGTTGTTCCTCGGCGTCCTCTCCAGTTCGGATTGGCTGCCCGACCAGAATTAGCGGGTGCCGGCACGTCCATGATCTTCCGCGCCAGGCAGAGGCACGGAGATCGATGCCCGTCCGGTGACCGGAGAGTGTGGACCCGAAGTCGGCGGCCCCGTGACTCGGGCGTGGATCACCGTGCGGAGACCTAGAACACCGGTCGGTCCGCGGTGGACACGATCACTGCTGTGAGTACGGCGAGAACGCAGACCGTGCCAGACACACCCCACTGCCACCGCGGCACTGTGCGCCGTGTGACGACGAGGAGATGCGCGAGAAGCGCCAGGGTGGCGAGGGCAGAAACCACGGTGCCCACGATCGCTGGTTCGAACAGTGCGATCTGCTTCGTCGCGACTCCGCTGGCGCCAGGTGCGGAGTACCGCGTCAGGCCGATCTGGCTCGCGGCGACGACCAGTGCGAGAGCAGCAGCCAGGAGGAAGCCGGAGGCGATGATGATGCGCTGAGAACGGGGCATTGCCTCAGTATGGAGATCTCGACGGTCCGCACGCCGCGTCGCGCGCAAGGACGTGAGAGATCAGAACTCAAGCCTCTGACCATTGCGCCCACGTTGACCGTCCGACCTCAGCCCTGATGTCTCGGCAGTCGAGTCCCGCTCTCAGCTGCGGGTCAGCTCAGGTTCTTCGGCAGACCGCGACTCATGCGCAACTTCTGCGCACGTCGCTCCCGCACGTAGTAGACCCACGACCACACCGGGAAGACGTAGAAGACAAGGACGAAGAACCACATCACCGGATCCAGGTTGGCGTCACCGGGAGTCGGTTCGATCAGTCCGAGACTCTGCGCGACCAAGAACCCGATGCCGACTGTGACCCCGACCATGATCACGGTCAGCACGATCGAGATGATGAGCAGCCCGGATGCAGAGTTGACCGGGGGCACCGCGCTCCCGACGCTGCCTTTGTAGACGCCGTACTCCTCCGAGCTCAAGCCACGGCGCTTGGCGTCTTCCTGGGCCAGCCGCTCGTAGTAGCCCGGTCCGTGTTGCATCGGCTCCTCGGTCATGGCGAGCAGCCTCGCACACCTGCGGCAAGATCTCGGCAGGTAGCCATCAACTCCTTCTCTCTCAGGATCGGGACACACCGGGCCTCGTCCCGCTAGCCGATCCGGTTTCGAGAGTGCGGGTTGTCGACAAAGCACCGCTCCGCGTCAGATCTCAGAAGGGGGGTCCGCATGACAGCCCGGCGCCGGTGACGGTTCTGAGACACGCCAGGAACTGGGCAAGATCCGCGAGTGGGCCGCAGCCAACGGCCACGAGGCCTCCTCCCGCGGCCAGATCAGCCAGGCCGTTCGCGATGCGTACGACGCGGCACACTGACGCCACTCCCCCACCTACGGCTACGACTGGCGCCCCGGAGGGGTGGCCGGCCGTTGCCTATCGCGCCGATAGTGACCTCTTATGTCAGACTTGGCGGCGCCGGGCCCCCATCACTCCCCACTGACTGTGAGATGGCGAATCGTTAGACTCCTGGTCAGTGAGTAGTGCAAGAAAATTTAGACGACGGGCCGCACCCTCCCGGGCTACCGCAGTCGCGATACATTCGTCCCGTGAAGATATTCATCAGTTGGTCCGGACAGCGAGAGCGCGCCGTCGCGGAGGCCCTTCGAGAAGCGCTCCCCGATCTGTGCGTGACCGAAGTTGAGGTATTCGTCTCCAGCAAGAGCATCACCAAGGGTGCCAACGGTACCTCGGTGATTGAGGCGAACCTAGACGCCTCGGACTACGGCATCGTTCTCGTGTCACGGGAAAATCAGGATGCACCCTGGCTGAACTATGAGGGCGGCTGGCTTGCCAGCACCCTTAGCCGCCCCGTTTCCACGATCTGCCTAGATCTGCGGCCCGGCGACGTTACGTCTCCACTTGCGCCACGTCAGGCCACTCAATTCGAGAGTGAGGAAGATATGACGGAACTGTTGCGGCAGATTGCCGAAACAGCAAACCCCTCCATCCCGCCTCGAGCCTTCAACACTCTACTGAAGTCAGTCTGGCCAAGCATTCGGGACTCCTGGAAACCAGATAAAGCCCACAGTGCGGGCGAACAGAATCAACGGTCGGAGCAAGACATGCTCGCGGAGATCGTCGAGCGCGTGCGCAACGTTGAATCGGAGCTGAAGTCAAATCGGACTACCCCTTTATCCGCCCGGCAGCAAGATCGAGCAACCGCTGAACGCATCGAATTCGAAGCGGCGAAAGTTCGAGCACTAGTCTCCGAAGTAGCACAAGGCAATGTTTATCTTGTGGAACACGACTTCGGGGCAACTCCACCTCGTGTGGTTCTTGTGAGCAACCCGGAGGCCAGCGCCGCAGATCGCGATCGGGCGGTGACGGCTGTCAAGGAAGCGCATCCGACGGCAAGAGTAACGGTTTCACATATCCGCCCTCTTACGGAGCCTGATGAACACGGTCTACGAAAGTTCGTAGTGGATCAAGTTGAACAACACGAGTGAACTCGACGCCAGGAATGGCATTGAGGAATTGCCGCTCGGGACGGGCCACGTCTCATAACAACGTGCGGGGCGTCGCTACCGTCGTTGCATGGCCCCGCATTGGCATGATTGCCTCGGGTCGCGGCGGGTTTCTGGTGACTGGCCCGCATCTGGCGTGGCCGTAGCGGTGTGACCAATCGCCTTTGTGTGTGTCGTTCTGAGGTATACCCCAGAGCGACAGGCAATCGAGAGCCCTGTCGGCGTGGTTCTAGAGTCCGCTTGACCTTTTCCGCCACAGATCTGTGCGGAGGTCCAGACGTGATGCAACACAGGACGCAAGCGGTCGCCTCGTGCGAGTCAGTTCGGCCGATCAGAACCAGGTCATGGACGACGACGGAGCCGGCGCCGATGACGCTGTCGTCGCCGATGCTCACGCCGGGGCCGACGATGACACAGCCTCCACGCCACACGTTGTTCCCGATGCTGATCGGGGGGGCTACTCCGAGCTTGTGGCGGCGCGGCGGCGGATCAATGGGGTGGGTCGGTGTCAGCAGCTGGACGGTCGGCGCGATCTGGCAGTCCTCCCTACGGTGATCGCTCGTCACAGACCCTGACGCCGCATGCAGTCACCGGCCGCGCCGCGGTCCGCCCCGGCACCGGTCCTCCCCAGACTCACGCCCGGTCGTGCACCGTCACGTGGTACCCGTCCGGGTCGGCGAACGTGAACGTCCGCCCGAACGGCCCGTCGATCGGACTCGAGACGATGCGGTGCCCATCGGCCAGCAGGGCGTCGTGCATCGCCTGCACCTCGGTACGGTGCGGCCCACCAACACCCCCCCCGCCCGGCAACGGCCAACCATCCCGGGGGAGGAGGAGGTCGTGATCGGCCGCGCCGATCAGCGCCTGCTCGCCGGCGAGGGAGTAGCGGACGACGACGTCGATCTCGTCCGCGACCAGCAGCAGGCCAACGGTCTAGGCATGCGCGGGACACCGTCGCTGACCCGTTGTGAGCATCGCGCCGATCTGCGGCACAATGGCGCTCGTGTCAGCTCCTCAGCAGCACCTGTCTCGTCGGGCCGTGATCCTCGCGACGGCAGGCTTCGTGCTGCTGGTCATCGGGATCGGCATCACGGTCTGGCAGTGGACCCATCCCGTCCGGTCCGGCTGGTTCGCGTACGCGCCACTCAGCGACACCGTCTTCAACCCCACCGTGGTATCGAGCGGGCCACTGGTGCTCGGCTACTGCCTCACGGTGCTCGGCGCACTCGGGCTCGGCGCCGGGTGCGGCATCTCCGCGGTCGCACGTCGCGGACGCGGGTAGGCCCCGAACCGCCGGGTGCTCCGCCGTGACGCTTCCTGCGCGGTTCCCTCGAGGATCTCGGGCTGCCTCACCGCTTGATTGCGCTCAAGCCGCGCCCGCGTCGATCCCTGCACGTTCTCCGCGCCCCTCGGGGTGCGGCCGGCCGCCCGCGCCTCGGCCACGTCACGAACCGTGACGCCGTATGCCGCCGCCGGGCCGGGCCCGGCCCCGGCACGGGTCCCGGCACGGGTCCCGGCACGCGCCACGCTCCGCACCAGCAGACCGCTCCTCCCCAGACTCACGCCCGGTCGTGCACCGTCAAGTGGTACCCATCCAGGTCGGCGAACGTGAACGTGCGCCCGAACGGTCCGTCGATCGGACTCGAGACGATGCGGTGCCCATCGGCCAGCAGCGCGTCGTGCATCGCCTGCACCTCGGTGCCGTGCAGCCAGAGCGCGACGCCGACACCGGGCTGTCCGGCGGCGTCGAGGTCGGTGCCGGGGACGACGTCCCGCAGCGCGAAGGCGATCGGCGTCGTGGTGAAGACGACGGCGTGCGGGGGTCCGGCGGGTGAGCGGACCAGGCCGAGGTACCGCTCGTAGAACGCCTGCGAGGCGTCGAGGTCGCGGACCTGCAGGGAGACGAAGTCGGGGCCGGTGACGGGCATGGGTGCTCCTCGTTTTGATGTCAGTTGTCTGACATCGAGCAGCGTATGTCAGACTGCTGACATGAGTCAAGACGGACCCGGCGTCGACCTGCCGACCTCGATCGGCTACCTGCTCAAGGAGACCGCGACCGCACTCCGCACCGCGATGGAGGCCGTGCTCCGCCCGCTCGGCATGACGGTGACGCACTACTCGTGCCTGGAACTGCTGGCGCAGCGTCCGGGTTCGTCGAACTCCGAGCTCGCCCGCGGCACCTTCGTCACCCGGCAGTCGATGAACGTGCTCCTGCAGACACTGGAGCGGGACGGCGTCGTCACCCGCCCGTCGGAGGCCCGCTCCGGCCGGGTGATGCCGGCGCAGCTCACCGAGCGCGGACGTCGGGACCTCGCCGCAGCGACAGCGGCGGTCCGCGGCGTCGAGGACCGGATGCTCAGTGACCTCGACGAGGACGACCGAGCGGCCGCCCGGCGCCTCCTGCAGAGCATGGTCCGGTCACTCCGCGGCGCGGACCCGACCCCGGCAGCGAGCGGTCCACAGGACGACGACGCGGGCTGAGGGTCAGACCTCGTCGAGGAACGCCCGGACGACCCCGACGGCGTCGGGATGGTCCTGCGGCCGGTGTCCATGCCCGGCGAGCGTCACGTGACGGGCACCGACGATCCGGGAGGCGATGGCCTCGTACTCGTCGTTCCACCCGCCCGTCACCACCAGGGTTGGTAAACCGATCCGGTCCGGGGTGTCGAGGCTCCACGGCCCAGGTAGGCGGCGCTGCCGCTCCGCCGCGAGCAGGTCCGCTGCTCCCGTCGGCGGTGCGATGCTCTGCCCGGCGAGTGCCGCTGCGAAGGCCACGGCGAACTCCGCCGCCGAGAGCGTCGATGCCCGGTCGAGCACCGGCTGCACCCGGCGGATGTGGTCCTCGATCGCCGGCTTCCCCCGCGCCAGGGCGTAGGCGGCGGGCTCGAACAGCACGAGCGCCCGGACCAGGTCCGGACGACGAGCGGCGGCACGCATGGCGACCGGCCCGCCGAAGGAGTGCGCCACCACGGTCGCTCCGGCATCGCACGTGCCGAGCAGCCGGGCCTCCCAGCGGTCCTGGTCGAACGTGGCCGGCACATCCGTGCGGTACCCGGGCATCACCGCGAACAGCGCACCGGGGAGATCCCCGACCGCCGACCAGGCCCGGTCCGGACTCCGGTTCGAGGCGTGCAGGAACACGATCCGCGCGCCCGTCCCGTCGTCCGCCATGGACTGCAGGGTAGCGCTGCCGTCACGACGGACGACGGCCCGTCGGGGACCGGACCACCGACGGACGGGAGGCGCGGCACCCGCTGGCACCGCGCCTCCCGTCCGGTCACTCGCCGGCGAGGACGGGGTTCATCGCGATCCACACCGGAACCCACGGAGCGCAGAGCGCGAGGACCAACGCGACCGCGGCACCGACCCGGTGCACACCTCGCCACAGGAGGACGACCGCAAGGACCACGGTGGTGGACGCTGCCGCGACACTGACGACCGCCGCCGCGTTCAGGCTCGCGCGGCCGCTCGCCGTCGCGGCCGGTGTCGGCATCACCCCGAGGGTGAACACGTCCAGCATCGCACCGAACCACAGCATCGCGACGACGACCCCGCAGCCCAGGACGAGCACCACCCACATCGCCGCGGCGACCCCGCGCTCACCCGTCCGCATGTCGCTCATCGACGTCATCGGAGGTGCAGCTGCTCACCGTCGGTCGCGATGGCCGATGGCCCTGCTGCACCCGAGCGGCGCCGACCCGGTCGGACGCACGACCCGCCGGACCGGCATGCGACGGACGGGAGGCGCGGCACCCGCTGGCACCGCGCCTCCCGTCCGTCGGTCAGTCAGTCAGTCAGGCAAGACCGGACCGCCGAGCACCCGGCTCAGCGAACCGCGAAGGGCGCCCGGCGCCCCTCACCCCACGCCCAGTGCAGCAGCGCGAGCCCGGAGTCGTTCGTGACCCGGAGCGAGAGGTTGCTGCCTGAGCCGCGGATGGTCTCGAGGCTGTACGTGTCGTCGGTCCGGAGCCCCGGCCAGTAGACCGCGCCGAGGTGCCGCTGCCGGACGACGGTCGCCACGGTCTGCAGGAACGCGACCGAGTTGTCCGCGTCGGCGTTGCCGGTGGTGTCGGAACCGCGGTAGTCGACGCCGGTCGTCATCGGCACGCCGAACTCGTCGAGGACGGTGCGGTTCGAGCACGCCTGGTCGCCGAGTCGGCTCTCGAAGTCGGCCTTCCACTCGGCGGCGTTCCGGGTGCCCCAGTAGCCGTAGTAGTGCTGTGAGACGTAGGTGCCGTCGAGTGCGGGTGCCGCGCAGATCGCGTCGACGTGGTCGTTGTAGCCGGTGCCGCTGACGAACACCCGGTCCCGCGGGATGCCCTGCGCGGTGTAGCGCTGCACCCACGTCGTGGCGAGCTGCACCCAGTCGGCCGGGGCGTACCCGAACGGCTCGTTCATCGGCTCGAAGAACACGCCGGAATCGTGGCTGTACGTGCGGGTCAGGGTGTCCCACATGCCCCACCAGGCGGCGGGGTCGTCGACCTTGCCGTCCTTGCTGGCGTCGCTGCCCTCCCAGTAGCCGAGGACGACCTTGACGTCCCGGTGCCGGGCGGCGTCGATGACGGCACGGTAGGAGTTCCACCAGGTCGTGCCGACGGAGTACGGGTTGACGGGCAGGCGGACGGTGTCGGCGCCCAGGTCCTTCCGGAACTCACGGATGACCCGGTCGGCCTTGCGGTATGTGGTCCGGTAGTCGTCCGAGGTGGACAGGCCCGACAGCACGACGGGTCCGTTGACGTAGTTGTCGCGCGGGTCGGCCCAGTTCACGCCGTGGAACCGGGTGGGATCGAGCCGGGCGTCGGGCCGGGCGTCGGGTCCGGCATCGTGGCCGTGGCGGGCGGCGGCGACGGCGACCGAGGTGCCGGTCGTCGTCGCCGGTGTCGCGGACGCGGTCGTCGGCACCGCGAGGGCGAGTGCCGTGACGCCCGCGCAGACGGCGGCAACGACGGTCGCGATCCGGCGGAGGCGCCCTCGTGTCGGTCGGCCCCTGCCGTCCGTCGAGGTGGTGGTGTGGATGGTCATGGTGTTCCCTCCTGCTCCGTCATCGGAGCACCCCGGACGCCGTCGTCCGAGGGTCGCGGACGCTGCGGGACCGGCCCCCGACCGGTGATGGCAACGTCAACACGGCGAGGATTGCACTCCGCACCACGAGTGTCAACCGGCGGTCGCGGGATGCGTCGACGACGGACGGGAGGCGCGGTGCCAGCTGGCACCGCGCCTCCCGTCCGGTGGTCCGACCGTCCCGCACGCCGGCGGCTGGCGCTCAGCGCGCGGCGACCGCCTGCTGCGCCGCGGTCTCGGCGGCGACCCACGCGAGCATCCCGCACTTCACCCGCATCACGAACTTCGAGACCCCGTGGAACGCGACGAGGTCCTCGAGCACGTCCTCGTCCGGCTCGCCGACGCCGCGGGAGCGCATCATCGTGCGGAACTCCTCGGTCAGCGCCAGCAGCTCCGGCACCGTCCGCCCGACGGCCATGTCGGTCAGGACCGAGGCGGACGCCATCGAGATCGAGCAGCCGTCCCCCCGCCAGGCGACCTCGGCGATGCGGTCGGTGCCGGGCTCCAGACGCACCCGCACGGTGATCTCGTCACCGCACGTCGGGTTCCGTTCGAAGTGCTCGGCGTCGGCGTGCTCGAGCGGGCCGTCGCCGTGCCGGGCCTTGGCGTGGTCCAGGATGACCTGCTGGTACAGGCTGTCGAGGCCGTTCACGAGGCGTCCTCGGCACCGAAGTACCCGCGGATCTCGGCGACGGCGGTGACGAAGCGGTCGACGTCTTCCTCGGTCGTGTACACGTACGTGCTCGCCCGGCTGGTGGCGGTCAGGCCGAGCCGGCGGTGCAGCGGTTGGGCGCAGTGGTGGCCCGAGCGGACCGCGATGCCCTGCGCGTCGAGGTACTGCGACACGTCGTGGGCGTGCACCCCGTCGACCACGAACGCGGCCAGGCCGCTGCGTGCGACCCCGGCGGGCGGCCCGACGACCGTGACGCCCGGCACGGTGGCCAGCCCGGTCAGCATCCGCTGCGCCAGGTGTTCCTCGTGCGCCTGCACCCGCCGCATGCCGATGCGTTCCAGGTAGCGGACGGCCTCGGCGAGCGCGACGGCCTGGGACACCGGCTGGGTGCCGGCCTCGAAGCGCTCGGGGGCCGGCATGAAGTCGGTGTGCTCCATGGTGACGGTCGTGATCATCGAGCCGCCGGTGCGGAACGGCGGCAGGGCGTCGAGCAGCTCCTTGCGGCCCCAGAGGACACCGATGCCGTTCGGGCCGAGCATCTTGTGCCCGGAGAACGCGGCGAAGTCGACGTCGAGCGCACGGACGTCGAGCGGCCGGTGCGGTGCGGACTGGCAGGCGTCGAGGACGACGAGGGCACCGACCGCGTGCGCGGCGGCGACGACCTCGGCGACCGGGGCGATCATGCCGGTGACGTTCGAGACGTGGGAGATCGCGACGACCCGGGTGCGATCGGTGACCTGTGCGAGGGCGTCGGCCGCGGTCCAGCAGCCGGTGTCGTCGACGGGCACCCAGCGGAGCGTCGCGCCGGTGGCGGCGGCGAGCTCCTGCCACGGCACGAGGTTGGCGTGGTGCTCGGCCTCGGTGACCAGGACCTCGTCCCCGACGCCGAGTCGGAAGCGCTCCGCCTCGGGGCCACCGCGGCCGGCGCTGGCGTTCCGTAGGCCGTACGCGACGGTGTTCAGCGCGTCGGTGGCGTTCGCCGTCCAGACGACCTCGGACGGGCTGGTCGCGCCGATGAAGCGGGCGACGGTGGCACGGGCGTCCTCGTAGGCGTCGGTGCTCAGGGCGGCGAGGGTGTGCGCACCGCGGTGCACGGCGGCGTTGTCGTGCTCCAGGAAGCGACGTTCGGCGTCGAGCACCTGCACGGGTCGCTCGGCCGTGGCCCCGGAGTCGAGGTAGGCCAGGGGCCGCCCGTTGACCGCTTGCTGCAGGATCGGGAAGTCGGCCCGGATGCGGGCGACCTCGTCCTCGGTGAGCGGTTCGACGGAGTCGTCCGTCGGCGCTGGTGCAACGATCGTCACGGTACTGGCCCTCCTGAGCGTCCTGCGGGACACAACCCGTCAATCGTGGTCGTTCTTCCCCGGGGCGTCCAGTCGGGCCAGCACCGTGCGGTCGTCGTGCAGCTGGCGTTACTCGTTGCCGATGCGCTTGTCCGCCTCGTCGCGGGCCTTGTCGATCTTGTCGTCGTACTTGCCGCCGGTGACCTTCTTCACGGCGTCGGCGACACCGTCGAACACCTTGTCACTGACGTCTTCGGCCTTCTCGCTCTTGAGCGCGTCCTGCACCTTGCCGTCCTGCAGGAAGGACTGGGCCTTCTTCGTGATGTCGTCGAACCCCGCCATGAGCGGCTCCTCACCTCGCCGCGGTGCCTGGTGCCCCGCGTCCTGGCGCCGATGGTAGCCACGGAGCCACCGCTCGGTCCGGTCCGTTCACCGGATGTGCAGGGGCGGTCGGGCGGTCGGTCCGGCTCAGGTCATCTGCGCGCTGCGGCGACGGGCCAGGACGTACGCGACGGCGACCGACCCGCTGACGGCCAGGAGGGACGGGATGAGGATGTCGGTCCCCTGCTGCGTGAACTCGGCGACGAGCACGAGTGCCGTGAACGGTGCGCGCATGGTGGTGGCCAGGAACGCGGCGGCCCCGATGAAGGCGAACGAGGCGATGCTGCCGCCGTCCACCGGCCAGAGCAGCAGCCAGGCGGCGCCGAGGAACCCGCCGAGCGCCGACCCGATGGCGATCGACGGCGTCAGGGTGCCACCGACCGCGCCGGCACCGATCGTCGCGGCCGTCGTGACGGTCTTCAGCAGGCCGAGCACCAGCAGCGCCAGGAGCGGTGCCATGCCGAGCAGGGTCGGGCCGTCCAGGTCGGCGTTCATCGCGGCGACGCCGAGCGCCCGACCGTTGCCCATCACCTCGGGGAACGGCACCGCGACCAGGCCGACGAGCGCGAACACGACCGGCAGCACCACGAGGAGCTTCCACCCGGTCGGGGCGATGCCCTGCAGCCGGTTCGTGGTCTTCACGAACCCGACGCCGGCGAACCCGAGCAGCGGCCCGACGACGACCGCCCAGACGAGCAGCGACGGCGAGAGGTGCATCGCGGGCACGTGGTAGAGCACCTCGTCCGGGATCACGAGCCGGGCGACGAACGCCGCGACCGCACTCGTCACGAACGCGGGCAGCGCGGTGCCCAGGGTGAGCTCGCCGAGCAGGACCTCGACCGCGAACAGGGCACCGCCGAGCGGGACGTCGTAGACCGCCGCGAGGCCCGCCGCCGCACCGCAGGCCACGAGCACCTTCGTCTCGCGACGACTCAGGCCGGCCCGGACCGTGAGCAGCTGGGCGGCCCAGGCGCCGATCTCACGCGGTGCCACCTCTTTCCCGATGGAGGCGCCGAGCCCGACCGCCAGGATCTGCACGCCCGCGTTACCGAGGGTCACGAGGGACGGCATCCGCTTGCCGCCGACCGCCGCGGGCACGCCGACGACGGGTCGCCCCCAGCGGCGGATCGCCCACCACGCCACCGCCGTGAGGACACCGGCGGCCAGGACCGCCAGGAACCGGTTCAGCCCCGAGGGAGCGTCGGCGGCCTCGTGGTGTCCGGCGAACGGGTACCCGAAGGCGACGAACTGGATGAGCTGGAGCGCGAGCCACACCGCGATCCCCGCGGCTCCGCCGGCGACACCGACGAGCCCGGTGACCACGGCGAGCTTCAGCACCCAGGCCGGACCGGCGTGACCGTTGTGTGGCATGTCGGCAAGCGTAGCGGGAGCGCTCCCCCGGGACGGACGGGAGGCCCGGCTCGCCACCCGCGGTCCGGTCCCGACCTGCGGATGGTGATCCGGGCCTCCCGGCCGGGTCGTTTCAGACGGCCGTCACGCGGAACGGCACCACCGTCTCGGGGAAGGTCATCGGCGCCTGGACGCCGACGACCTCGAGCACGCGGCCCGGGAAGACCCGGTCGCCGGACCACCACGGTGCCGGCTCGAGGCCGGGGACGTCGCCGATGACGAGCGGGTCGACGCGGTACCGGGTCTCCGGGTCCAGGCCACGGAACGTGATCCGGCCACGGGGGCTGACCTCGGACCGACCGACGCTGGCCAGGAAGAACAGGGCCTGCCGGCGGTCCGGCGCGACCGACCCGTAGACGAGCTGCGTGTCGTCCGCCTGGTCGACCCGGACCAGGTCGCCGCCGTGCAGCAGCGGACGGACCTGCTTGTAGGTCGCGATCCACTCGGTGAGCTCGCGCTCCTCGGCCTCGGTCGCCCGTGCCAGGTCCCACTCGATGCCGAGGTGCCCGTACAGGGCGGTGCCGGCCCGGAAGGCCAGCGTGTGCTGCCGCCCGGTCGTGTGGTTCGTGCCGCTGGCGATGTGCGAGCCGAGCATCTCGGCGGGCAGCAGCTGCATGGTCCACCGGTTCATCTGCTGCCGCTCGAGCGGGTCGATGCAGTCCGAGGTCCAGACCCGATCGGTGTGCTCGATCACACCGAGGTCGACGCGGCTGCCACCGGACGAGCACGACTCGATCTCGAGCGCGGGGAACCGTTCCTTCAGCGTCGCCATCAGCCGGTAGGCGGCGAGGGTCTGCTCGTGCACGGCGGCACCGGCGCCGCGGGTGCCGGCCTCGACCAGGTCGCGGTTGTGGTCCCACTTGACGTAGTCGACGCCGACCTCGCCGATCACCGCGGTCAGACGGTCCAGGACGTGCTCGTACGCCGCCGGGATCGCCAGATCGAGCACCTGCTGGTTGCGGGCACGGACCGGCAGTCGGCCGTCCGCCTGCATGATCCACTCCGGGTGCTCGCGGGCCAGATCGCTGTCCTCATTGACCATCTCCGGCTCGAACCAGAGCCCGAACTCCATGCCGAGCGACCGGACGTGGTCGACGAGCGGGGCGAGGCCGTCCGGCCAGACGTCCTCGTCGACGAACCAGTCCCCCAGCCCGGCACGGTCGTCCCGGCGGCCCCGGAACCAGCCGTCGTCGAGGACGAAGCGCTCGACGCCGATCCGGGCCGCGCGGTCGGCCAGGTCGGTCAGGCGTGCCAGGTCGTGGTCGAAGTACACCGCTTCCCAGACGTTGATCGTCATCGGACGCGGGCGGCTCGGGTGCTGCGGGCGCTGCCGGAGCCAGTCGTGGAAGCGTCGGGCCTGCGCGTCGAGGCCGTCGCCGTACGCGCCGTACACCCACGGGCCCGCGTAGGACTCGCCGCGTCCGAGCCGGACCTCGCCGGGCAGGAGCAGTTCGCCGCCGCCGACGACCTGCCGACCGTTGCTGACGCGTTCGGCGTGGTGGCGGTGGTTGCCGCTCCACCCGACGTGCACGCCCCAGACCTCACCGCTCGCGAAGCCGAACCCGGGCGTCCCGACGCTGAGCACCGTGGCGGCGTCCGGACCGGTGCGACCACGGCGTCCCTCGCGCTGGTGCGTGCCGACGACGAGTTCGTGTCGCTGCGGGGTCCGCTCCTTGCCCCAGCGGCCGGCGAAGTCCAGGACCTCGCGGGCGCGTTCGGGGACGGGGAGCGCGACGGTCAGGTCGTCGAGCGTGTACGTGCCGTCGGCGGTGTTCGTCACCGCGGCGCGGAGGCGGACCAGGCCCGAGACGAGCATCTCGACCTCGAGACGGAGCGACAGGCCGGCGACCTCGTCCGCGGCGTCCACGACCAGGCGCTGCGCGGTGCCGGCGCCACCGGTGCGGGCGACGTCCGACACCGTGAACGCCGGCGACCAGTCGGCGCCGTCGCGGTGTCCGGCGACGCCCGGGCGGCCGGTCCACCCGGTGTGCGGCTCCGGCAGCACGCTCAGACGGACGGCGACGTCGGGGGTGCTCGGCTGCAGGGGCAGGACGTCGGCCCGGGCGAGCGCGGTCAGCTCGGCGTCCGACAGCTCCCCGAGGGCCGCACCCCAGTGCACGACGGCGGGCAGTCGGCCGTCCGAGCAGTCGAGCACCAGGGAGACGCCGCCGGCGCTCAGGTGGACGGGGACGGTGGGGAGCTGCGACATCGGGTCTCCTCGGTGCGGACGGACGGGGACGAGCCTCCCGGTCCGGGGCGGTGCGCCGCAACCCGACGCGCTGGTGCACTCAGAACCAGCGGCTGGTGCACTCAGAACCAGCGTTTGGCCTTGAACACGGCGTACAGGACCGCGGCGAACAGCACCATCGCCAGGATCGAGAGCGGGTAGCCCCAGGTCCAGGTCAGCTCGGGCATGTGGGTGAAGTTCATGCCGTAGATCGCGGCGATCAGCGTCGGGGCGAACAGGATCGCCGCCCAGGCGGAGATGCGCTTCGTGTCGTCGTTCTGCTTCTGCGCGGCCAGGGTCGAGTCGACCGTCAGCGCGTTCTGCAGCAGCTGCCGGAAGGTGTCCAGGCGCTCGACGACCCGGATGACGTGGTCGAGCACGTCACGGAACCGCCGCTGCAGCTCGACCGGCAGGTGGTACTTCTCGGCGCCGCGGTGCAGGTCCTCGATCATCCGGATGAGCGGTCGCGCTGCCCGCTGGAAGTCGACGACCTCGCCGAACAGCTCGTAGACGCGGCGGGACACCCCGGCCGAACCCGAGAACAGCTGTCCCTCGATCTGGTTGATGTCCTCTTCCAGACCGTCGATGACCGGGCGGTAGTCGTCCACGATCGAGTCCATCAGCGCCCAGAGCTGCGCCTGCGACCCGGCCGTGACCAGACCCGGCTTGCCGCTCATCCGCTGCAGGGCGCGCGGCACGGTCCCCGGTCCGCGCGGGTCGGCCTGCACGACGGCCAGGAAGAAGTCCTCGCCGACGAAGGCGTGCACCTCGCCGAACTCGACCTCTTCCTCGGCGTCCCGGTACACGGCGGGCTTCAGCACGGCGAACAGCGTCGACCCGTACCGCTCGAGCTTCGGCCGCTGGTGCCCCTCGGCGGAGTCCTCGACCGCCAGCTCGTGCAGCCCGAGCGCCACCGCGACGTCGCCGAGCTCGACCGCGTCGGGCCGGTCCAGCACGATGCACGCGGAGGCGCCCTGCTCCTCGAGCATCCGGAAGCTGTCGTCGAGCGAGCTGCTCGCCGTCGGGGCGATGCGGTCCACGTACACGGTGTTCAACTCGACGGTCACGGCACCACCGTACGCACCCTGGGCAACCGGTGGGCGAACAGCAGCGGGACGGCGTAGCGTCCAGGTCCTCAGCATGCTGACGAAAGGGATGACCATGCGGTGGATGCGGAAGATCGTGATCGCGGTGAGCGCCGTCGTCGCCGTGGTGGGCTCGTTCATCGGGTCCGGAGCGGCCGGCGGCACACCGATCGCCGAGGCGGCGGACGGAGCACTGTCGGCCTCGTCGACGGCGATCGCGCCGGGCGGCCCCGCGTTCGGGATCTGGAGCGTCATCTACGTCGGGCTCATCGCCTTCGCCGTGTGGCAGTTCCTTCCCCGGACCGCCGACCGCGCCCGCCACGACCGGCTCGCCGTGCCCGCGACGCTGTCCCTGCTGCTCAACGCCGCGTGGATCCTGTCCGTGCAGTTCGGGTACCTGTGGCTCAGCGAACCGATCATCGTCGCGCTGCTCGGCGTGCTCGCCTGGGCCTTCGTGGTGCTCCGGCGCACCCGGCCGTCCGGTCGTCTCGAGGCGCTCATCACCGACGGCACGTTCGGGCTCTACCTCGGCTGGGTGTGCGTCGCGACGGCGGCCAACACGGCCGCGGTCCTGACCGCTGCGGGCTTCCGCGGGTTCGGTCTCGGGCAGGACGTCTGGGGCGTCGTCGTCGCTGCGGTCGCCGGCCTGGTCGGTGTGCTCGTCGCGGTCACCGGACGCGGGCGGATCGCGCCGACACTGTCGCTCGGCTGGGGCCTGGCGTGGGTCGCGATCGCGCGCCTCGACGGTCCGCTGGTGTCGGTGCCGACCGCCGTCACCGCGGTGGGGGCCACCGCAGTCGTCGTCGTCGTGACCCTCGTGGCGCGCGCCCGTGCGGGGTGGGCCGCGCGGCCGGCCGGGCTGCGCACGGCCTGACGCGGCGCTGTCCGCGGGCCGGCAGGCACGGCACGGCGCTGACTGCGGCCCCGCGGGCAGGGACGGCGCTGACCGGCGCCCGGCAGGCACGGCCGGTTCCGGACCTCCGGCCTGGAGGCACGGCACCGCCCGCCACGCCGGCCGGCTCAGCGTGCGGCGGCCACCAACCCGTGTGCGGCGGCCACGGCCTCGTTCGTGACCCGCCCCGCGTGCACGTTGAGGCCGAGTGCGAGAGCCGGGTCAGCCTCCAGTGCGCGCTCCCACCCCTGGTCCGCGATGGCCACGGCGTACGGCAGCGTCGCGTTCGTCAGCGCGATCGTGCTGGTGCGGGGTACCGCTCCGGGCATGTTCGCCACGCAGTAGTAGACGGCGTCGTGCACCCGGAAGGTCGGGTCGTCGTGCGTGGTCGGCCGTGAGCCCTCGAAGCACCCGCCCTGGTCGATCGCGATGTCCACGAGTACCGAGCCGGGTCGCATGTCGGCCACCATCGCGTCGGTCACGAGCTTCGGCGCCGAGGCCCCCGGGATCAGCACCGACCCGATCACCAGGTCGGCGTCCGCCACGGCCGCCGCGATCGCGAGCGGGTTCGACCGGAGCGTCGTCACCCGGCCGTCGAACCGCGCGTCGAGGGCCCGGAGGCGCGGCAGGCTGATGTCGAAGAGCGTCACCTCGGCCCCCATCCCGAGCGCGATCGTCGCCGCGTGCTCACCGGCGACACCGCCGCCGATCACCACGACCCGCCCCTTCGGCGTCCCGGGGACACCGCCGAGGAGCAGCCCACGACCACCGTTCGCCCGCATCAGGTGGTGCGCACCGACCTGGGCCGACAGCCGCCCGGCGATCTCGGACATCGGCGACAGCAGCGGCAGCGACCGGTCCGGCAGCTGCACGGTCTCGTAGGCGATCGCGGTCGCACCGGACTCGACGAGCGCCGAGGTCAGCGGGCGGTCGGCGGCCAGGTGCAGGTAGGTGAAGAGCACCTGCCCCTCGCGGATCAGCGGGTACTCGGACGCGACGGGCTCCTTGACCTTGAGCACCATCTCGGCCTGCTCCCAGACCTGTCGCGCGTCCGGGACGACGGTGGCACCGGCTGCGGTGTACTCGTCGTCCGTGAAGGCGGACCCCGCGCCGGCTCCGGCCTGCACGAGCACCTGGTGGCCGTGCATCGTCAGCTCGCCGACCCCGGCCGGGGTGGCGGCGACGCGGAACTCGTTGTTCTTGATCTCGGTGGGGACGCCGATGCGCATGACGGACTCCTTCGTGGGGCAGTTGCTCGGTCCCACCATTCAGCCGCGTGTTCGTCTCGGCCGTGGTCAGACCGAACGATCGCCCGTCCGGAACGAGTTCGGTGTCACGGCGTTCGGTACGACGGCACGTCAGACCGCTCCCACCGAACGCGGCACCGCACACTGGCCCGCACGGTGGCGCAGCGCGCGGTCAGCGGCGCAGGCGGGAGCGCAGCGTGTCGCTCGGCAGCTCGCCGAAGCGGGACCGGAACGCCGCCGAGAACCGTCCGAGGTGCCCGAAGCCCCACGCACGGGCGATGTCCGCCACCGAGGTCTCGTCGCGATCGGCACGCCGCAGGTCGTCGCGCGCGCCGTCGAGCCGCACCGAGCGGAGCAGTTCGCCGGGCGTCTGGTCGAGGTGCCGACGGAGCGACTGCTGCAGTCCGCGGGGGCTGAGGCCCGCGGCGGCGGCGATCTCCGGGGTCCCGATCGGCTCACGGGCGTGGGCGTGCACGTAGTCGAGAGCCCGACGCAGGCGCTGGTGTTCCGGGCCGCTGCCGGACACCGCGGTCCGCCAGCTGCTGCGCCGCGGGAACGCCCGGACGGCGGCGGTCGCGAAGGCCTCGGCGATGTCGCGACGGGCGACCGCGGAGAGCTCGGTGTCGACCTGCAGCCAGGTGGACGAGTGCCGGCGGACGGTCTCCTGCCAGACACGGAGACCGTCGGCGTCGGGACGCTCGAGCGGTTCGAACGCGAAGGTGTCGTCGCCGACCAGGTCGGTCAGGAACTTCCGGTCCAGGTGGACGAGGTTCAGCCCGACGTCGCGGTGGTGCAGGTCGTAGAGCTCCGACGGCAGGACCATCGGCACGCCCTGCACCAGGTCGACGGCGCGACCGTTGAACGTGATGGTGCTGCTGCCGCTGCGGAGCCACGCGACGATGACGTCGTCGGACTGGCTCTGGCTGCGCAGGTCGACGCCGAACCGGGAGGTCCGGAGGGACATCCGCTCGTCGGTGACCCCGGCGAAGTCCCAGAGCGTGTCCGGACGGGTCCGGCGGATGACCGGGGCCTTGAGGTCGTAGTCGGCGGTGAAGAACGCCATGGCCTGGTCGATGTCGGTCCCGGCGAGCCGGCGGTAGGAGCGCGTGTCCTGCCGCGGGACGGCTCGGGGCCGCTCGACGCTGCCGGATCGGCCGACACTGCCGGATCGACCGACGCTGCCGGATCGACCGACACTGCCGGATCGGCGGGCGACGGACGGACCGGCTTCGGGAGAGAGCACCATCCTCCGACGGTAGATCAGGCCACCGACATCCTGGCCGGTCCGTCCACCCCAGAAGCGGGGACAGGCCCCGGGTTCCCGTCCGGGCCCTGGTGCTCCGGTCAGTTCTGCAGGATCGCCTGCCCGACGCTCTCGTCGAGGATCAGGTCCGTCACGAGCCCCGCCGCCAGCGCCCCGCGGAGCGACGCCGCCTTGCCCCGCCCGGCGACGACGCAGATCCGCCGCGGTGCCCGTTTGATCGTGTCGAGGTCGGGGGCGCCGGCCCGGGCGTTCACCCCGATGTCCTTCCACGACCCGTCCGCACGGTAGAACACGGTCGAGACGTCGCCGACGACCTGCGCCGTGACGAGTTCGTCCTGGTCGGCCGGGTCCAGGTACCCGCCGGAGTACACGTGCGAGGGCACCGGGGCCTGCGGGGCGCCGACGCCGAACACGACGACGTCCATCCGTTCGTGCAGGTCGAGCACACGGCGGATCGAGCGCTCCCGGAAGAGCGCGGCCTTGGTGGCGGGGTCGTCGAAGAACGCCGGCACCGGGAACTGCTGGACGAGGGCGCCGTACGCCTCGCCGAAGCGCCGGAGGATCTCCGAGGCGTAGACGATGCCGGTCGTCCGGGTGTTCGCCGCCCCGTTCACCTGCACGATCGTCGAGCCGTGCGTGGTCTTCGGCACGAGGTACCGGCTGACCGCGCTCACCGTCGACCCCCACGAGATGCCGATCACCATGTTCGACTCGATGTACTGGGTGAGGATCCGCGCGGCGGACAGCGCGACCCGTTCCAGGCGGTCCACGTCGCTCGTGTGGTCCGGCACCGGCACGACGTGGGCGTGCACGCCGAAGCGCGCGCGGATGCTGCGGCTGAGCGCGGCGGCCTGGTCGAGGGGCGACCGGATCTGGATGTCGACCAGTCCGGTGTCCCGCGCGTACTTGAGCAGTCGGGACACCGAGGACCGGGACGTGCCGAGCTCGTCGGCGATCGCGTCCATCGTGAGGTCCTGCAGGTAGTAGAGGTGTGCGGCCCGCAGGGCCTGCTGGGTGCGCACGGGCTGGGCGGCATCGCTCATGGACCGAGCATGCACGGACGTGCACGACCTCTGCAACCCCGTCCGCGCCTCCCGTCCGCACCCACGCACCGCGCACCGGAGGCGCGACAACCGTTCTGCACGTCCGTGCACGCAGGTTGCCCACGCGTTCCGACGAGCGCACGATCGATGGAGTACCAACGGAATCGACCCCAGAAAGCGATGCGAACGACCATGTCGAAGAAGACGCAGCCCAGGAACACGGTCACCGCCCTCACCGGACGCCCGAACGCACAGGTCCTCATCGTCGGTGGTGGGATCAACGGCATCGCCGCGTTCCGCGACCTCGCCCTGCAGGGTGTCGACGTCGCGATCGTCGAGCGTGGCGACTACGCCTCCGGCGCCTCCGCCGCGTCGAGCCACATGATCCACGGCGGTATCCGCTACCTGGAGAACGGCGAGTTCCGCCTGGTGCGCGAGAGCGTGCAGGAGCGCAACGGCCTGATCCGCATCGCCCCGCACTACGTCAAGCCGCTGCAGACGACGATGCCGATCTTCTCGACGTTCTCGGGCATCATGAACGCCCCGCTGCGCATGCTGACGCACAAGCAGCGCTCCACGAAGGAGCGCGGCGCGATGCTCATCAAGATCGGCATGACGATCTACGACTCGTTCTCCCGCGACGGCGGCTCGGTCCCGAAGCACGTCTTCCGCACCAAGAAGGCCGCGCTGCAGGACATGCCTGCCCTGAACCGCGACCTGAAGTACACCGGCACCTACTACGACGCCTCGGTCCACGAGCCGGAGCGCCTGGCCCTCGACGTCCTCAAGGACGGCCTGGCCGCCGGCACCGGCACCGGTTCCGACGCCACCGCGCGTGCCACCAACTACGTCGAGGCCGCGGGCAGCCGTGACGGCGGTGTCCTGCTCCGCGACCGCGAGACCGGCGAGGAGTTCGTGTTCACCGCGGACGTCGTCGTCAACGCGTCCGGCCCCTGGACCGACCTCACCAACGAGGCGTTCGGTGGCGAGACGAAGTACATGGGCGGCACCAAGGGCTCGCACATCGTCGTCGACAACCCCGAGCTCCTCGAGGCGACGAAGGGCCGCGAGCTGTTCTTCGAGAACAACGACGGCCGCATCGTCCTCATCTACCCGCTCAAGGGCCGGGTGCTCATCGGCACGACCGACATCGACGCGGACCCGTCCGAGCCGGCCGTCTGCACCGAGGAAGAGGTCGACTACTTCTTCGGCCTGGTGAAGCACGTCTTCCCGCAGATCGAGCTGAACCGCGACCACATCGTCTACCGCTACTCGGGCATCCGACCGCTCCCCCGCCACGAGGACACCGCCCCCGGGTTCGTGTCGCGTGACTACCGGATCGTCGACACCCCGATCGCCGGGCTGCCGAAGACCACGGTCCTGTCGCTCGTCGGTGGCAAGTGGACCACCTTCCGCGCCCTCGCCGCGCACCTGTCCACGGACATCACGACGAAGCTCGGCGTCGCCCGCAAGGTCGACACCACGGGCATGCCGATCGGCGGTGGCAAGGACTTCCCGACCACCGACGGGCAGCGTGCCCTGTGGATCAAGTCGCACCGTGACGGGCTCGCGTCCGAGACGGTCGACCGGCTGCTCGAGCGCTACGGCACCCGTGCCGCCGAGGTCGTCGACGCCCTGTCCACCGGTCCGGTCGAGCCGCTCGAGTCCGACGCCACGATCACCCGTGGCGAGGTCCGGTACTTCGCCGAGCACGAGCAGGCCGTGCACCTGATCGACGTGGTGCTCCGCCGCACGAACCTGGCGTTCGTCGGTGGCGTCACGATCGACCTGCTCGACGAGCTGGCCGACGTCATGGCCGACACCCTCGGCTGGACGACCGAGGAGCGCGCGGACGAGATCCAGCGCACGCTCGACGTCCTGCGCGAGTCGCACGGCGTCATCGTGCCGCTGACCTCGGCGTCGCAGCTCGCCTGACCCCTCCCGCGAAACGCAACCTGGGCGGTTCTCCGCAGCGGTATCCCGCTGCGAGGAGCCGCCCCGGTTGCGTTTCGCGAGGACTGCGCGTTTCGCGGGGACCGCGCGTTCCGCGGGGCGGACGGGAGGCGCGGGCCGGGTCCGTCAGAACCGCTCGCCGGTCGGGTCCTGCGCGCTCAGGTCGGTGAGGTCGTCGCCGCCGATCGGCTCCCCCGCCCAGTCCACGAGGCGCCAGCCGTCCGCACTCGATCCCTCCAGCTCGACGACGCCGGTGTTCTCCAGGTGCCGGTTCCGTCCGAGGTCGTTCGGCACGTTCTGCGCCGTCACCGCGGCCCAGATCCGGATCGCCGCACCGTGGCTGAACGCCGCCGCGACCTGGGCCCCGGTCGCCTCGATCTGCTGCACGGCGTCGTCGTAGCGGGCGAAGAAGCCGTGCCCGTCCTCGGCGCCGGGCATCCGCGCGTCGAGGTCCCCGGCGGCCCAGGCGTAGGCCGCGGCCAGGTAGCTCTGGACCGACACGGTGTCCCGCTTGCCCTGCAGGTCGCCGGCCTCGATCTCGCGGAGGCCGGGCAGCACCGCGGGCTCGAGGTCGAGCGCCCGGGCGAGCGGGGCCGCGGTGATCTGCGTCCGCACCATCGTCGAGGTGAACAGCCGCTCGATCCCCCGGTCGCCGAGGGCCGCGGGGAGCGCGTCGGCCTGCTCCTGGCCGAGGTCGGTCAGGCCGGGCCCGGGCACCTCGGCGTCGAGCAGGCCGGTCACGTTGGCGGGGGTCTGTCCGTGGCGGACGAGCAGCAGTCGCATGCCTCCCACCCTACGGATCGGCCCGGACGTCACCCCTGCCGGGTGTTCCAGCGCGGGTTCTTCTTGTTGATGACGTAGACGCGTCCGCGGCGGCGGACGATCTGCGAGCCGGGGATCTTCTTCAGCGCCTTGAGCGAGTTGCGGACCTTCACCACGAGCCTCCTTGTTGAGAACGGTTTTCATGTACCGTACTGCACATGTCGACCGTCCCGATCACCCTCGTGTCCGCACTCCACGACGCCGACGCCGCACGCGTCGCCGCTCGGCTGTCGGACGGCCACCGGATGCACGCCGCCGGCAGCGCCCTGGCGGCCGCGCGTGCCGTCGCGGAGCGCGCGGAGCACCTCGCCGAGGTCTGCGGTCCGGACGCCCGGCACTCCCTCGTCGTCACGCTGCCGGCGTGGGGTGACGCCCGGGCGGTGGCGATGATGCTCGCGAACGCCGCCCGCGCCGAGACCGGCGACGACCGGGTGATCGACCACGTGGTGTCGGTCCTCCGTGCCGGCGACGTCGAGCACCTGCTCTGGTCCGGCGTCGACGACGCGTTCGTCGCCGGTGAGCGGCTCGCGGCCCTGATCGAGTACGCAACCGTCATCGTGCTCCAGGGCACGGAACGCCTGCCGGTCGCCCGCCGACGGGCTGTCGTCGCCGTCGTGCACCGCTGCGCACCACAGGCGGTCGTGCTCGCGGACGTCCGGGTCCGGAGTGCCGACGACCTGCCCGCCTCGAACGGTGCCGCCGCACGGGTCCTCGCCGGGTCGGCCGGCTGGATGCTCGCCCTGTCCGCGGACCACGACGTCCGGGTCCCGAGCACCGACGGGCTCACCGCGTTCCGCTACCGCGACCCGCTGCCGTTCCACCCCGCGCGCCTGGCCGACGTCGTGGAGCACGACCTGGTCGCGGGACCGCAGGGCCGGGTGCTCCGCTCGCGCGGCTTCTTCCGCCTGGCGTCCCGGCCGGACCACGTCGGCTCCTGGTCGAGCGTCGGTGCGATGCTCGCCCTGGACCCCACCGCGAACCCGTCCTGGGACGAGGACGCCCCGATCGGCCAAGCGCTCTGGTTCATCGGCGAGGGACTCGACGTCGACCGGCTGACCCGCGCGCTCGACGGGGCGCTCATCACGCCGTCGGAGCTGCTGGCCGGCCCGGACCTCTGGCGGTCCTGGGCCGACCCGTTCCCGGTCTGGCCGGCGCTCGACCGCGGCGAGTGACGCCGCGGCGACGGGCGGCGCTGGCCTGCGGAACACCGGTGTTCGTCTGTCGAACACCCGCCGGCCGCGGTGTGACGGACGAACACCGGTGTCTTGCGGGGGCGCGGGGCGGCCGGGAGGCGCGGGTCAGCGCCCGGGCTCGCCCGCCGGCACCGGGGTGGCCGCGTCCACGGCCCCGAACGGCAGGTCGCCGAGGTCGAGGTGCGGGTTCGTGTCCTGCGTGCGCACGAGCTCCCGTGCCTCGTCGCTCGTCTCGACCGCCGGCATCGACCCGGGCAGCGGGCGCTGCGAGGACTCCTTCATGCAGAACACCCCGACCGCCCCGAGGACGCTCGTCGCCATCAGGAAGTACGCCGGTGCCAGCTCGTCGCCGGTCGCGTCGAGGAGCGCCTGCACGATGAGCGGCGTGGTCCCGCCGAACACGGCGATGGCGATGTTGTACGCGAAGCCCATGCCGCCGTACCGCGTCGAGGTCGGGAAGAGCGCCGGCAGCGACGCCGCCTGGTTCGACACCCACAGCGCCGTCATCAGCGCGAGCAGCGCCAGCCCGAGCAGCGTCGACCACTGCTCGCCGTGGCCGATCAGCATGAAGGCCGGCAGCACGAGCACGATCGTCGTCGCGGCACCGATCCACATCACCGTGCGACGGCCGAGGCGGTCGGACAGCCGTCCGGTGACCGGCAGCATCAGTGCCAGGAGCACGAGCACCGGGATCGTCAGCAGGGTGCCGTCGACGGCGGAGTAGCCGAGCGAGTCGGTGAGGTACGTCGGCATGTACGAGGTCAGGGCGTAGCCGACGGTGTTCGACGCGGCGACGAGCATCACGGCGATGACGATCGGCCGCCAGTACTGCCGCACCATGGCGAACACCGTGGCCGGACGGCCCTCGGCGTCGGCGCGGGCCTCGGTCGATGCCTCCTGGGCCGCCTGGGTCGCCTGGAACACCGGGGACTCCTCGATGCGCAGGCGGAAGTACACGGCGACGACGCCGATCACGCCGGCGAGCAGGAACGGCAGCCGCCAGCCCCAGGCGGTCATGGTCTGCTCGCCGAGGACGATCTGCAGGACCGTGACCACGGAGGCACCGAGCGCGAAGCCCATGTAGCTGCCGAGGTCCAGGAAGCTGGCGAAGAACCCCCGCCGCCGGTCCGGGGCGTACTCGGTGATGAACGTGGTGGCACCGGCGTACTCACCGCCGGTCGAGAACCCCTGCAGCAGCTTGAGCACGACGAGCAGCACGGGCGCCGCGACCCCGATCAGCGCGAAGTCCGGCAGGGCACCGATCAGCACGGTGGACGCCGCCATCATGATGAGCGTCGTCGCCAGCACCTTCTGCCGGCCGATCCGGTCCCCGAGCCGCCCGAAGACGATCCCACCGAGGGGGCGGGCGATGTACGTCGCCGCGAACACCCCGAGACTGAAGAGGACCTGCACCCCGGGCTCGGCAGTCGGCAGGAACACCCGACCCATCGTCACGGCGAGGTAGCCGTAGACACCGACGTCGTACCACTCCATCGTGTTGCCGACCACCATGCCGCCGACCGCCCGGCGCATCATGCCCTTGTCGACGACGGTCACGTCGCTCTCGCGGAGCCGACGAGCAGGCCTGCGCCCGGGCCTCCCGGTCGACGGGTCACTGCGTGCTGACCGGTCCCCACGGGTGTCGGGGCGCTCGGTACTGCTGGGGTCGGAACCCATCCGTCTCTCCTCTGTTCCGCTCGGCCGGTCGTTCCGGCCTGGAAGCAACAGCCGACGACGTTACCGAGCGACTGCCATTTCATCCAGCGGAGACTGCCAGGTTCGGCGCTGTCACCCGGACGGGGGTCGTGCCCGATCAGCAGCCTGGTACCGATCGGGCGGAACGGTCACAGCCTGGTAACTTCTGGCGATGGGGATCGAACCGGACACGAAGAACTGGACCTGGGTCATCGAGTCGGCCTGCCCGGACTGCGGGTTCGACGGCGCCGCGGTGACGATCCGCGACGTGCCGGGGCTCATCGACGCGAACACCGCCGGGTGGCCCGAGCAGCTCCGCCGCGCCGACGTGCGGCAGCGCCCGGACGACGCGACCTGGTCACCGCTGGAGTACGGCGCACACGTCCGCGACGTGCACCGGAAGATGACCGAGCGACTCGAACTCATGCTCGCCGAGGACGACCCGCTCTTCCCGAACTGGGACCAGGATGCGACCGCCGTCGCCGAAGGGTACGGCGAGCAGGATCCGGCGACGGTCGCCGAGGACCTGCAGGCCGCGGCGCGTCGGGCCGCACGTGCGTTCGCCGGTGTCCGCGACGACCAGCTCGACCGCACCGGGCGACGCTCCGACGGCAGCGGCTTCACGGTCGGGTCGCTCGCGGTGTACTACGCCCACGATCCGGTCCACCACCTGTGGGACGTGCGGCACGCGCGCTGAGTGATCCGGGCCTCCCGGCCGACTGCGACCGCCGACGGCGACCACGGACGACGACCGCAGGCCGCCGTCAGGCCAGGGCGTCGAGCAGCGCTCGAGCGGTCGCCGCGTCGGTGACCAGCTCGTTGACCAGACGTCCCCGGACGGCACTGATGATGCTCGGCACCTTGACCGCACCGACCGCGACCCCGACCGCGTGCGGCACGGCGGCGAGGACCTCGCGTGAGGTCCGCACCATCCGGTCGCTGCCCGGGAACTCGATCGGCTCCCCGTCCGGCCCGGTGAAGTTCAGGCAGACGTCGCCGGTCGCCCGGTCGAAGACGTCGTCGTCGACCGGCAGCCCGCGGGCCATCGCGTCCCGGGTCACGACCGGCGCACCGATGCCCAGGATCGCGCCCTTCGCCCGACCCCACAGCCCGACGACGTGCTGGAACGCCGGGTCCTCGTCCAGGGAGGCCCGGAGCGCCTCCGACGGCAGGGCCTGCGCGAACAGGAAGGTCGGGATCGCCCCCGAGCGCTCCGCGGCGGCGCGGGTGATCTCGTTCGTCTGGAACCACTGGTTCGGGTCCGCCTGACCACCGACTGTGGGGACGAGCTGCACGCCCGGCATCGGCGGCATCGCCCCGTGCGCGATCGCGTGCACGGTGCTGCCGGACGACATCAGCACGGCGTCGCCCGGGGCCAACCCCATAGCCTCGACGGCGGCGGCGACCGGCTCGGCCAGGTCGACCCCGAGCGTCGCGGCGTGGGTGACGGCGGCCAGGTGCACGGCCTGCAGACCGAGCACCACCTGCAGTCGTTCGGCCAGGGCCACGGTTTCGTCCTGGAACGGGTCGACGACCTCGATCCGGACCAGGCCGGCACGACGGGCCTCGGACACGAGCCGGCTCACCGTCGGGCGGGAGACCCCGAGGCGCGTCGCGATCTCGTTCTGCGTGGCGTCCTCGAGGTAGTACATCCGCGCGGCCTGGTAGACGGTGTCGAGCGGGAACCGGGAGCGCTGGTTCTCGACCGCCGGCGTGGGGGTCGACGGGCCCGGTGCGGGGATCGAGGGACCCGGTGCGGACGCGGTGCTGTCGGACATCGAGCGCGGGCCTCCCGGGGAGTGGTGCGGTCGGCCGGGCACCCGGACGACACCGCGATCGTAGCGCCGCGCGGCCGGACGTCGGCTGCCCGCGGACCCGGCAGAGCACAGCGTTCTGTCGGTTGTCGGACGTACCGTCCTCGTGACCCTGATGCGCTCCACAGCGGGGTCCGACGCTCCACCGAGGGGATCCACCCATGAAGAAGTCCGTCTGGCTGCCGGCCCTGATCGCACCCGTCGTCGTGGCCGGTGTCGTCGCCGCTCCCGTGATCGCGCAGGCCGCGTCCACCCCGATCGCCGGTGACCACCCGACCGCGGCCGCCGTCATCGCCAGCATCGCGAAGTCCTCGGACGCGCGGTACTCGGGCAAGCTCGCGCAGACGAGCGACCTGGGACTGCCGGAGCTCCCCACCGGGGCCGGCGGATCCTCGCTCGAGGGCGACGCCTCGGACGCCCTCAGCCTGCTCACCGCGTCGCACACCGCCCGCGTCTACGTCGACGGGGCGAGCAAGCAGCGCGTGCAGGTGACGGAGCAGCTCGCCGAGCAGGACCTGATCCGCAACGGCAGCACCGTGTGGACGTGGGACTCGAAGGCGCGCACCGCCACCAAGACCACGCTGCCCAGTCGTGGGGCCCAGGCCCCGGGCAGCGGCACGACCACCCCGTCGGACGTCGCCGAGCAGGCCATCGACGCGATCACGCCCACCACGACGGTCTCGAAGCCCGTCGCGACCTCGGTCGCCGGGCACGACGCCTGGCTGCTGACCCTGACGCCGAAGTCCTCCGACACCCTGGTCGGCCGGGTCCAGCTCGCCGTCGACCAGCAGACCGGACTGCCCCTCCGTGCCTCGGTCACCGCTGCCGGCACGACCGACCCCGCGTTCCAGGTCGGGTTCACCAGCCTCGACTACGGCGCCCCGGCCGCGCGCCTGTTCGACTTCACCCCGCCGACCGGCGCGGACGTCAGCACGAAGGACCTCTCCGACGCCACACCCGGTTCCGGTGCACGCCACCACGGCTCCGGCAGCGCCGAGCGCCCGACCGTGTCCGGCACCGGCTGGGACACCGTCGTGGCCCTCCCCGCGGGCAGCGCCGACCAGGCCGGTCTCGGCTCCGACGCCTCGGGGCTCCTCGACCAGCTCACCACCGCGGTCGCCGGCGGACGTGCCGTCCAGACCTCGCTCGTGTCGGTGTACCTGACCGACGACGGCCGGGTCCTGGCGGGCGCGGTGCCGGTGTCGACCCTGGTCGCCGCGGCCAAGTGACGACGGCCCCGGACGCAGCAGCGGCGGCGCAGACCGCGGCACCGCAGACCAGAGCGCCGCAGACCGGCACCGACCTCGCCATCCGCACCGAGGGTCTCCGCAAGGTGTTCCACAAGCAGCGCGCGGTGGACGGCATCGACCTGGCCGTCCCCCGCGGCTCGGTCTTCGGGTTCCTCGGACCGAACGGCTCCGGCAAGACCACCACCATCCGGATGCTCCTCGGGCTCTCGAGCGCGACCGGCGGCTCGATCCAGGTGCTCGGCGAACCGATGCCGTCGGCACTCCGCTCGGTGCTCCCCCGCGTCGGTGCGCTCGTCGAGGGTCCGGCGTTCTACCCGTACCTCTCCGGTCGGGCGAACCTCTCGCGGTTCGACGCCGCCGACCCCACCTCGGACCCGCGCAGCCGGAAGGACCGGGTCGCGTCCGCCCTGGACCGCGTCGGCCTGACGCACGCGGCCGACAAGAAGGCGCACGCGTACTCGCTCGGCATGAAGCAGCGGCTCGGGCTCGCGAACGCCCTGCTCACCCCGCGCGAGCTCCTGGTGCTCGACGAGCCGACGAACGGCCTCGACCCCCAGGGCACCCGTGAGGTCCGACACCTCATCCGGTCCCTGGCCGACGACGGCACCACGGTCTTCGTGTCGAGCCACCTGCTCGCCGAGATCGAACAGGTCTGCACGCACGCCGCCGTGATGCGGACCGGGCAGCTCGTCGCGCAGGGCACGCTCGACGACCTGCGCTCAGCCGGTGCCCGCACCGTGACGGTCCGCACCCCCGACGTCGGGCAGGCGGCGGTCGTCCTCGGACGGCTCGGGCTGGCGCCACGACGGGACGGCGGGTCGGACGTCCTGGTCGCCGACCTGGTCGCCGACGTCGAACCCGAGACCATCACCGCGGAACTCGTCCGCGCCGACGTCCGGGTCCGCGGGCTCGCCGTCGGTGGCGGCACGCTCGAGGACCTGTTCGTCGCGCTGACCGGAGAGGGATTCGATGTCGCTGGCTGAGCCCACCCCGTCCACCGCCGAGCGCCCGTCGACGACCGGCAGCGCCGACCGTGGCACCGCCCCGGCCCGCCGGACCCGTCCGTTCGCGCTGCTCGGTTCCGAACTCGCACTCGTCTTCCGGCGTCGCCGCACCTGGGCGATGCTCGGTGCCCTGGCCGCCGTGCCGATCCTCATCGCCGTCGCGGTCCGACTGACCACCGGCGCGGACAGCGGGGGCCCGGCGTTCCTCGGCGACATCACGAACAACGGCCTGTTCGTCGCGTTCACCGCGCTCACCGTGTCGATCCCGCTGTTCCTGCCGCTCACCGTCGGCGTCGTCGCGGGTGACACCGTGGCGGGCGAGGCGAGTCACGGCACCCTGCGGTACCTGCTCGTCGCGCCGACCGGCCGGGTGCGGTTCATCCTGGTGAAGACGGCCGGTGCGATCGCGTTCTGCCTCGCCGCGACCCTGCTCGTGGTGCTCGTGGGTGCCGCGATCGGGGCCGTGCTGTTCCGGATCGGCCCGGTGACGCTGCTGTCCGGCACGCAGGTCGACGGCTGGTCGTACGCCGCGCGGGCCCTGCTGCTCGCGCTCTACGTGACCCTGTCGATGCTCGGCCTCGTCGCGATCGGTCTGTTCGCGTCGACCCTGACGAACGTGCCGGTCGGGGCGATGGCGGCGACCGTGGTGCTCGCCGGCGTCTCGCAGGTGCTCGACCAACTGCCGCAGCTGGACTGGCTGCACCCGTACCTGTTCTCGCACCTGTGGCTCGGGTTCGGCGACCTGCTCCGCGACCCGATCTCGTTCGACTCGTTCGGCAGCAACGCGCTGCTGCAGCTCGGCTACCTGGTCGTCTTCGGGGCGCTGGCGTACGGCCGGTTCGCCAGCAAGGACATCCTCAGCTAGACCGGACCACCAGCGGACCGACCGCCCTCAGCTGGTCGGCACCGCCCCGTCGGCCTTCGCCTCGGCGTACTGGTCGCGCAGGTCGCGGTTCTTCTCGGACCGGTACCAGTCCTGCCGCGCCCCGGTCTCGACGGGCTGCATGCCCACGACGACCTTGCCGCGGGAGTGCATCTCGGCCAGGTCCTCGTAGGCGTCGACGATGTACTCGAACGGGTAGAAGCCCGAGATCAGGATCTGCACCCGGCGGTCCTCGACGGCCTTCGCCAGGAACAGGATGAGCTCCTTCGCCTCCGGGTCGGAGGCCGGGGCGCGCAGGAAGCGGAGTTCCGCGTCCCGTCGGGCCTCGGACGAGACGAACCGTTCCTCGGCGACGCCCAGGCGGAGCGCGAGCTCGTGCGCGGCTTCGTCGCCGTGGTTGTCGATGAAGGCGGTGACGGGCCGACCCGCCGCGATCTCGGTGATCCGGGCCTCCTCGCCGTCCCCGTACGCGACCGGCAGGATGCCGATCTGCCGCAGGTAGTCGTGGTTCCGCGGGCTGCCGAGGCCGATCACGGTCGCGCCGGCGTCGCGGGCGAGCTGGCACTGGATGTGGCCGACGCCACCGGCGGCGGCGCTGATGACGACGGTGTCGCCGGGGCCCAGGCGGAGCTTCCGGACCACGTCCACGGCGGTGCAGCCGGCCAGGTACAGGCCGCCGGCGACCTCCCACCCGACGTGCGTCGGCTTCGTGACGACGGCTTCGCGGGGCACCACGACCCAGGTCGCATGCGAGCCGCCCTCGGGTGCGTGACCCATGACCTCGTCACCGACGCGCAGGTCCTTCACGCCGGCACCCCGGGCGCGGACGATGCCCGCCAGGTCGACGCCCTGGCGTGCCGGGAACTCGACCTGGATGTGGTCCTGCAACTTGCCCTCGCGGAGGAACCGCTCGATGTGGTTCAGGCCGGCGGAGATGACCTCGACGACCACCTCGCCGGGGCCGGGTGTGGGTCGCTCCTGTGGCACGACCTCGACCACGTCGAAGTCGCCGTACCGCTCGTACTGGACTGCGCTACCGGTTCGCATGTCACCCTCCTCGGGATGTCGTGCGTCCGTCCTACTCGCCTCGGCCGCGGGTCTGTCCGCGGATGTGGGGTACTCGCAGGGAGCGGACCGGATCCTGAAGACCCGTCGGGACGTGCCGGCACCCGCTGCGGCGGGGACGGACGGGAGGCACGGTGCGGGGCCGCCACGTGCCTCCCGTCCGCCCCGTGGTGCGTCGGGACCCGCAGGTCAGGCCGGTCAGGCCGGGCCGAACGCCGCCGCGATCCGGGCGGCGGCCTCCGCGTCGAGGTGCAGCGCCTGCTCGTCGGCGTCCGGCCGGGGCAGCCGGACGGGCGTCGACCAGAGCGAGCCGTCGGCGGCCAGGTCCACGACGAGCGCGCCGGTGCCGACGAGCGCGGTCTCCTGGTCGTACGCTCCGGCGACGTCGTTGTCGTTCGCGACCCCCGGGGCCACCAGGACCGGCACGCCCGCGATCGACCCGGCGAAGTGGTGGTGGTAGTGCCCGCCGAGGACGACCCGGACGTCGGTGCCCCGCAGCACGTCGGCGAGGTCCTCGGGGTTCCGGAGCTTCAGGGCGTCGTGCAGCGCGGTCGGTGCCGGCAGCGGCGGGTGGTGCAGGACGACCACGGACCCGTGCTCGGACGGTTCGGCGAGCGCGGCGCGCAGGTGCTCGAGCGCCGGCTCGCTGAGTTCGCCGTACCCGGCTCCGGGGACGCTGGTGTCGACGGTGACGATCCGCCGGCCCGCGACGAGCGACTGGCCGCGCACCGGGACGGACGGGTCGTGGTGCTCCATGGTGTGCACGAGGGGCTGCCCGCCCTCGCCGAGGACGTGCCCGTCCACCAGGACCTGCCGGAAGCCGGCGCGCTGGTCGTGGTTGCCGGGCACGGTGACGAACGCGGCTCCGTGCCGCTCGGCCCAGTCGCCGACCGTCCTCCGGACCGTCTCGTACGACTCGGGCGAGCCGTCCTCGGACACGTCGCCGGAGATCACGACGAGTCCGGTGCCGGGCACGGTGTCGAGGTGCTCGAGCAGCGCGTGGAGGGCCGCCGTCGTGTCGACCGTGCCCTGGTGCAGGGCGCCGTCGCCGGTCAGGTGCGTGTCCGACAGGTGCAGGATGCGGAGGGTTCCGGGTGCGGGGGTCTGCATGTCGCACACCGTAGCCGGGGCGGGCATCCGCGGGCTGTCGGCGGGGTTACCGTTGTCCGGTGATCGACCTCCGCTCCGACACCGTGACCCGTCCCACCCCGGCGATGCGCCGCGCGATGGCGGACGCCGAGGTCGGGGACGACGTCTTCGGCGAGGACCCGGAGACCACCCGGCTCGAGCAGGAGGTCGCGGAGCTCCTCGGGCACCAGGCCGGCCTGTTCACGCCGTCCGGCTCGATGGCGAACCAGCTCGGGCTGCGACTGCTCGTCGGCCCGGGCGAGGAACTGCTCGCCGACGTGCAGGCCCACGTCGTCCGCGCCGAGCTCGGGGCGGCCGCGGTGTTCTCCGGCATCACGACCCGCACCTGGGCGTCCGAGCGGGGTCGCCTGGTCGCCTGGTCCGTGCAGGAGATCGCCGAGCCGAACGCCGGCGCCTACTCGGTGTCGACCACGGCGATCGCGGTCGAGAACACGCACAACTTCGGCGGCGGCACGGTCCAACCACCCGACCAGGTCCGGGCGGTACAGGACTTCGCCCGCGAGCACGGCATCGGGCTGCACCTGGACGGCGCCCGGCTGTGGAACGCGCACGTCGCGTCGGGCACCCCGTTCCGGGAGCTCGCCGGCGGCTTCGACACGGTGTCCGTCTGCCTGTCGAAGGGCCTCGGTGCCCCGGTCGGGTCGGTGCTCGTCAGCACGGCCGAACGGATCGCGGCCGCACGGATCTGGCGGAAGCGGTACGGCGGCGGCATGCGGCAGACCGGCATCCTGGCCGCCGGTGCCCGGTACGCCCTGCGTTCGCACGTCGACCGACTGGCCGAGGACCACGCGAACGCCCGGCTGATCGCGGCGGCGCTCGACGTCGACCCCGCGACGGTGGACACGAACATCGTCTTCGTCGAGGTGGCCGACCCGGCGGCGTTCGTCACGGCTGCCGCAGCGGGTGGTGTCCGGGTGATGCAGCTCGGGCGGACCACCGTGCGGCTCGTGACGCACCTCGACGTCTCGGCCGCGGACGCCGAGCAGGCGGCCCGGGTGCTCGCGACGATCCCGCGGTGAACGCGACCGGCTGACGGACCGCGGGCACGCTGCACGACGCGAGCCGCGCCTCCTGGCCGTCAGACGGCCTGGGTAGGGTCGGCTCGTCGGAAGGGGTCCACCGTGGCCGGAGCAGACATCAGCGTCCGCGACTTCGTCATGCGCTTCGGCGACCGGAACGTCGTCGACGGACTGACGTTCGACATCGCCCCCGGTGAGACGTTCGGCCTGCTCGGCAGCAACGGCTCCGGCAAGACCACGACGATCCGCGCGCTCCTCGGGATCACCGCGCCGACCGCCGGCACCCTGACGATCGACGGCGAACCGTACCGACCCGCGACCGGCGGCATCGGGTACCTGCCGGAGGAGCGCGGGCTGTACCGCAAGGAGACGGTCATCGACGTGATGACGTACTTCGCGGCCCTGCGCGGGACACCCCGGGGGCCGGCCACCCGGTGGTCGACGGAGTACCTGGAGCGGGTCGGCCTGGCGGACAAGGCGAAGGTGCGCATCGACCGGCTCTCGGGCGGGCAGCAGCAGAAGGTGCAGCTCGGCATCACGATCATGGACCGGCCGCGCCTGCTGATCCTCGACGAACCGACGAAGGGCCTGGACCCGGTGAACCGCCGGCTGCTCCTGGACCTGGTCGACGAGCGGAAGGCCGACGGCGCCACCGTCGTCCTGGTCACCCACCACATGGACGAGGTCGAACGGCTCTGCGACCGGATCCTGCTCCTCAAGGACGGGGTGGCCGCCGCGTACGGCTCGATCCCCGAGGTGCAGGACGCCTTCGGTGGGGCCGTCGCCAAGGTCTCGCTGAGCGGGTCGGTCCCCCGCTCCGACCGCTACCGGCTCGCCCGCCACGAGGGCCACGTCGCCTACCTGGTGCCGACCGCGGCGGCAGCCTCCGACGGGTCGGACGTCCTGGCCGAGCTCGTGGCCGCCGGGGTCCGCGTCACCGGCTTCGAGATGCGGCGGATCCCCCTCGACGAGATCTTCGTGCAGCTGTACGGGCACGACGCCGGCGCGGATGCCGGTGCCGCGGCCGCGGCGGCCGGAGCCGCACGGTGAGCCGCCTGGGCACCGTCGTCCGGTTCGAGTTCGTCCGCGCGGTGAAGAAGCCCGCGTTCTGGATCGGCACCCTCGCCCTGCCGCTCGTCGTCATCGTCGTGTCGCTGCTCGTCGGGGTCGGTCAGGCCGCCGGCACGGACTCGGCGATCTCGAGCGGGTCGGCCGCCCGGACGCCGTTCCACTACGTCGACCACTCCGGGCTGGTGTCCGAGCAGGTCGCGGCGAGGTGGGGCGGCTCCCCCTCCACCGACCCGGCGGCGGACCGGGCAGCCGTCCGCGCCGGACACCTCGACGCGTTCGTCACGTTCCCCGCGAGGCCGTCCACCACCCCCGTGACCGTGCTCGGTGCGGACCGCGGACTGTTCGCCAACACGGGGTACTCGGCCCTGGCGGAACGGGTGCTCGAGCAGAGCGTCGCCGCGCAGGTCGACGACGCCGAGGCCGTGCACATCCTCCGGTCGCCGCCGGACGCGACGGTCACCACCTACGCCGACGGCCGTGTCGCCCCGGGCTGGCTGTCGATCGTGCCGCCGCTGCTGTACGTCGCCGCGTTCTTCGGGCTCGTGATCCTGCTCGCCGCCCGGATGGTCACCGTCGTGGTCGAGGAGAAGGAGAACCGCATCTCCGAGATGATCCTGACCACGGTCACCGCCGGCACCCTGATCCGCGGCAAGGTCATCGCCATGCTGCTGGTCGGACTCGTGCAGGTCGGCGTGTTCCTGGTGCCCGGGCTGCTGTCGCTCACCGTGGTGCTGCCGCTGGTCGCCGGACGGGTCGGGGCCGTCGCTCTGGACCCGTGGCGGATGGTCGCGGGCGCACTGCTGCTCGTCGGCGGGGTGCTGCTGGCGTCGGCGCTGTTCGTGGCGGTCGGTGCCTCGGTGCCGACGATCAAGGACGCCTCGACGCTGCAGTCGGCGGCGCTGTTCGCGGTGATCATCCCGCTCTACGCCGCCTTCTTCGTGATGACGACGCCCTCGTCACCGATCGCCGCGTTCTTCACGTACTTCCCGACGTTCACGCCGGTCACCGCGATGGTGCGGAACGCGGTGGGGTCCCTGTCGGTCGTCGAGACGGTCGCGTGCATCGTCGAGGTGTTCGTGGTCGCGGGCGTGTTGCTCTGGTTCGCGGAGTTCCTGTTCCGGCACTCGGTCGCACAGTACGGGTCGAAGGTCAGCCTGAAGCAGATCGCCGGGTGGCGACGGTCGAGGGCGTTGCCGCGGTCACGCTGAACCGCGGTCTCAGCCGACGGTGACCGGCGCGGCGGAGGGCTTCCGCCCCTGCACCATCCAGACGAAGAAGCCCGCCAGGGTGAAGCCGCCGTAGACGACGTACATCAGCCCCGAGGCGTAGTACCCGGCCGAGAACAGCAGCGGCACACCGACCAGGTCGACCGCGACCCAGATGAGCCAGAACTCGACCCAGCCCTTCGCCATGCCGTAGGTGGCGAGGAGTGATCCGACGAAGATCCAGGCGTCGCTCCACACCGGCTCGTAGGAGCCGAGCGCGCGGAACACCGGCGTGAGGACGGCGGTTCCGCCGACGAGGGCGACGACGAGCAGCGCACGCGCCCGCCAGGAGGCCCACCTCGGCTCGAGCACGGTGGTCGCCTCGTCCGCGCGGTGCGTCCAGCGGTACCAGCCGTAGACGCTGACCAGGATGAACATGACCTGCCGTCCGGCCTGCCCGAGGAGGTTGACGGGGTTCGGGGTGTCGAAGAGGGCACCCATGAAGACCGTGAAGAGGAGCGCGTTGCCCGCGATGCCGACCGGCCAGGCCCACACCTTGCGGCGCATCCCGCCCAGGGCGCTGAGCAGCCCGAAGACGTTGCCGATCACCTCACGCCAGAGCACCGTCTGGTCGCCGATGACGAGCTGCGCGTCGAACAACCACCGCACGATGCCCATGTGACCTCCTCGATCCGGTCGATGCAACTGCACAGACCTGGCGCGCATTCCGCCGATCACCGCCGAACGGTCGGGGGACAGACTGGTCCACTATCCGGAGGACGAGAATCACCCCTGTTCTGGGGGTCGCAGGGGGCCCGACGGCGCTTGTCCTCCATTTGGGGGACTTGTACGCTCGGACCAACAAGCGAGTCCAGCCCGCCCGAGCAGCGTCCGACGCCAGCGTCACCACGCCGACGTCACGACGCCTCGGAGCCCGGCGACCGCTCCTCTCCCGCACCGCGCGGTTGCGGCCCCGCCTCCCACGGGGCCGTCCACGCCGTCGTGCGCGAGCACACCCGAGTGCCGACGACGGCCACACCGCGCCCGTCAGGGGCGCAGAACGGAACCACCCATGCACAAGATCGTCTCCGGAGCAATCGCGGGCGCAGCAGGCGTCGCCCTCCTCCTCGGCGGGGCCGGCTCCTTCGCCCTGTGGAACGCGAGCGCCAGCAGTGCGGCATCGGCCGTGAGCGCGGGCACGCTGACCCTCACCGCGAACAACGACGGCGCGTGGACCGACATCACGAACGGCCGCTCCGCCACGATCAACCCGGCATCCGTGCTCATGGTCCCCGGCAACACGTACCAGTTCACCCAGACCCTCACCGTCGGCGCCACCGGCCAGGACCTCAAGGCCAACCTGACCTACGCGCAGCAGAGCATCACCGGCGACCAGGCACTCGTCGCCGCGACGACGAAGACCCTCGCGGTCACCTCGACCAGCGCCTCGGTCGTCCCCGCCAGCGGCACCGCCAACACCTTCGTGGTGTCCCCGTCGACCGCGACCTCGACCGTCAAGGTCGTCTTCACGATCGCCCTGCCGTCCTCGGCGACCACCGGGCAGGGCGGCACCGTCAACGTCGGCGCGCTCGCCTTCACCCTGACGCAGACCGCCATCGGGTCCTGACCCGTCGGTGACCGACCGCGTGCGACGGGCTGCCGATCCGCCCGTCGCACGCGTCTGCCCACCCGGGCACCCGCACCTGCCCCCGCACCGCCAGCACCACCGCACCGCCCGAGGAGGACGAGCATGAGCGCCACCACGACGGCCTCGGGGCGCCACCGCGCACCCCGACGGAACCGCTGGGTGTGGCCCGCCGTGCTCGCCCTCGTCGTGGCCGTCGTCACCGCACTGCTCGGCACCAGCAGCACCTACGCGCTCTGGAACCAGGCGGCGAGCACCTCCGCCTCGACCGTCCGCTCGGGCACCGCGACCCTCACGGTGAGCCAGCTGACGATGGACGCCACACCCCTGGCACCCGGAGCCGCCAGCACCGGGACCTTCACCGTCACCAACACCGGCACCGTCCCGCTGAGCACTCGGGTCGTCACGGCGTCCGCGCGCGTCACCGGCACCAGCACCGCCAGCACGACCGTGCTCGGCGAGGTCACCCTGCGCTACTCGGTCGTCACGTCGACCAGTGCCTGCCGCGCCGGCACCGCCGGGACCTCCGGCCGCGTCGCCACGTACGACTCGGGCACCGACGCCGGCAGCGTCCCGGCCGGCGGTCGACGGATCGGCTGCGTGGAGATGGACCTGGACACCGACGCACCCCAGAGCCTGGCCGGAGCCGGGGTGTCCGTGACCCTCACGGTGACCGGGACGCAGGTGACCTCGTGACCGCGCGCCTCCGCCTGCTCCTCACCGTCCTGCTGGTCGCGGCCTTCGTCGGCGGCGGTTCGTCCGCCGCCTGGGCGCTCTGGACGGCCTCCGCATCGACGACCACCAGCGTCGCGGTCGGCCGCATCGCGGTCACGCTCGGCGGCACCGACGCGCTGACCACCGCGTTCTCGTCGACCACCACGACCGCGACCACACCGGTGACCGTCACGAACACCGGCACGATCGCCGGGACCGCGAGCACCACGGTGTCCGTCCTGGCCGGCGGGTCGACCGCCCTCGCCCGCGCCGTCGACGTCCGCGCCTGGCCGGTCGGCTCGACGGGCGCCTGCACGGCGAGCACCGCGGTCGCGTCCGGCGCGGTCGTCGGCACCTGGGCCTCCCTGCCGAGCCTGACGTCCAAGCTCAGCGCCGGTGGCAGCACCGTCTGGTGCATCCGGTCGACCCCCGGCACGGCGGCCCCCGCCGCCTCGCGGGTCGACGTCGCCCTCGACGCGACCCTGACGAACGCCAGCTGGACGACGGGCGCCGTCCGCGGGACGTTCTCGCTGACGACGGCCGCGGCGGCTCCCGCCCTGGTCTGCACCGACCACAGCGGCAACTACGTCGACGTCGCCTGGGACGCCGCCGGGCGGTCGATGGACACCTGGTACGGCGCGTTCGTCCGTGGCGTCCAGATCGGCGACCGCCAGCAGTCCTACTTCGGTCGCGTCACGATCGCGCCGAACCAGATCCCGGCGTCGGTCGCGACGAGCGGCACGGTCACGGTCGACGTCTTCGTCCTCGACTCGGCCGGCAACCGCACGACGACCAACGCGGGGACCGGCACGATCACGCTGTTCACGCAGAACAACGGCCCCGCCGTCCGGTGCGGATCGTGAGCGCCCACCTGGCCGGGCGCGGGACGGGAGGCCCGGACCGCCGCCGCCCCTCGGCCCCCGTCCCACAGGAGCGCACCCGCCGCACCGGCGCGCGGGCCGCGCGAGTCCAGCGCGTCCGGCGTTCCGGCGGACCGGTCGCCCCGCGGAGCGCCCTGGTCTCGGTGCTCCGCGCCGTCGGCTTCGGGCTGAGCACCGGTCTGGTGCTGCTCGTCGCCGCACTCGCCGTCGTCCTCATCGTCGTGCCGAAGGCCACCGGCTCGATGCCGCTGACCGTCCTCACCCAGTCGATGGAGCCGACGCTGCCGCCGGGCACGCTCGTCGTCGTCCGGCCGGTCGCCACGGACCAGATCGAGGTCGGCGACGTCGTCACGTACCAGATCACCTCCGGCCAGGCGGCCGTGGTCACGCACCGGGTCATCGCCGTGAGCTCGTCGTCCGACGGCGGCCGGACGTTCACCACCAAGGGCGACAACAACGCCGTGGCCGACAGCCGACCGGTCCTCCCGGCACAGATCCGCGGCACCGTCTGGTACAGCCTGCCGGCGCTCGGCACGGTCGACCAGTTCGTGAACGGCTCCCGTTCGTGGCTGATCCCGTCGGCGGCCGTCCTGCTGCTCGGCTACGCGGCCGTGATGATCACCGTGGGCAGCGTGTCCACCGTCCGCCGCCGCCGGGCCGCCCGCGCAGCACCGGCGGGCAGCCGCCGTGCCGCGGGTCGGCACCGGTAGCGGGCGCCGGCAGACGTCCCGCGGGGTGGACGGCAGACGTCCACCGGCGGTCTAGGCTCTGGCGGGTGACGGACGGTCGGACCGACGGGGTGCAGCGTGCACGGACGCTGCTCGAGGACGCGGCGACGCGGCTCGCAGCGGCCGGCGCCCGTGACGAAGCACTCGGCGAGTACGTCGAACCGAAGGCGGTGCTCGGCATCCGGCGGGACCCGATGATCCGCTCCCTCGGACGGGTCTGGCGGATCGGCGCGCTGCTGCTCGGGTCCTCCCCCGAGACCGCGGGCCAGGTCTGGGCGACGGGGTCGATCACGCGCGTGACCGAGGCCGGACGCTCCCAGTTCGTCTCCGTCTCCGCCGAGGTCCGCCGGGCCTACCGTGCGGCGGCGGCGAAGGGGCACTTCGCACCCGGGGACACCGTGAACCACAGCGCGACGCCGATCCCGCTCGACGCCTCGCTCGTCGGCGCGGACACGGCACTGTTCGTTCGCGACGACGAACCCCGCGTCCGGTGGTCCGCGACCGCAGGCACCGACGTCCCGCTGGCGGACTACCTCGCCGACCGCGTCGGGCTGCTCGTCGACCCACCACCCGGTGCAACGGACTAGCGGCACGAGCCGCCGGCAGCGTCGCCGCGTACCGTCTCCGGAGTGACCGACCCCGCCCCCGCAGCCGTGCGACGGCGCCTCCTGCTGCCCGGCCAGTACGGCCCGGCGTTCGACGACGGCGGCCCGGTGCTCGTCGTCGAGGCCCGCGAGTTCTTCACCGCACGCCCGGTGCACCGGACGAAGGCGCACCTCTGGCTCAGCGCCCTCCGCCACCGCGTCCGCGCCCTGGGCGAACGCGCCGAGCACGTCCGGGTCGAGCACCTGCGGGACGCCCTGGTCGGACAGGACGACCTGGAGGTCGTCGACCCACCGTCCCGGGTGCAGCGCGCCCAGGTCCGGCACTGGGGACACGGCACCACCATCCTGCCGAGCCGCGGGTTCGTCACCGGCGAGGACGAGTTCGCCCGCTGGGCCGCCGAGCGCGGCGGACGCTTCCTGATGGAAGCGCACTACGAGCGCGTCCGGCGCCGTGAGGGCTGGCTGATGGCGAACGACGCCCCGCTCGGCGGCGCGTTCAGCCTCGACGCCCAGAACCGGCAGCCTCCACCCCGCGGCGCGACGACCCTCGGGTTGCCCGCCCCCTGGTGGCCGACCGAGGACGACGTCGACGACGAGGTCCGCGCCGACCTCGACCGGTGGGAGCGCGACGGCCTGGTGCAGTTCGTCGGGCGGGACGACCGACGACGCTTCGCGGTGACGCCCGACGAGGCCCAGGCGGCACTCGACGACTTCGTCGCGGTCCGGCTCGGTGACTTCGGGCCGTACGAGGACGCCGTGCTGACGAACGACTGGACCATGGCGCACTCGCTGCTCAGCGTGCCGCTCAACCTCGGTGTGCTCGACCCCCGGCAGGCGATCGACGCGGCGCTGGCGGCCCACGCCTCGGGAGCGGCACCGCTCGCCAGCGTCGAGGGGTTCGTCCGGCAGGTCGCCGGGTGGCGGGACTACGTCTGGCACCTCTACTGGTGGCTCGGCGACGACTACGGGTCCGACGTCGAAGCACTCGGGGCGCGGTCGGCGGCCCAGGCGGCACCGCCCCGGACGCGACCGCCTGCCGGAGCCGGGCCCGCCTACCCGGCGGGGCCGAGCCTCCCGGCCTGGTGGCGGGACCTGGACGCGACGGAGGTCGACGCCGTCTGCCTGTCCGTCGCCCTCGACGGCGTCCGCGACCACGGGTGGCTGCACCACATCCAGCGGCTCATGGTCCTCGGCAACTGGGCGCTGCAGCGGGGGTACGACCCGCTCGAACTGACCGAGTGGTTCACCGACGTGTTCGTCGACGGCACCGACTGGGTGATGCCCGCCAACGTCATCGGGATGTCGCAGCACGCCGACGGCGGGGTCGTCGCGACGAAGCCCTACGCGGCCGGCGGGCGGTACATCGACCGGATGACCGACCACTGCGGCGGCTGCCGGTTCAACCCGACCACGCGCCTGGGCGAGGACGCCTGCCCGTTCACCGCCGGGTACTGGGCGTTCCTCGAACGGGCCGAACCGGCGCTCCGGCGGAACCCGCGGATGCGACGGCCGCTGCAGCAGATGCGGGCGATGCCGGACCTGGCGGCCGTCGTCGCGCAGGAGGCGGCACGCGGGAGACCGTGACACCGGCCGGTAGGGTCGGAGCGTGGCTCAGATCAACGACGACCCCACCGACCGCTACGACCTCCGCGAGTTCCGCCCGCAGACCGACGACCAGGGGTTGCCGGACGCCACCACCCGCGCCTGGATGGACGCCGTCGCCCTCGGGTTCCACGAGCCTCCCGAGGCGGACGAGGGCGCGGCCCGGATGGTGTCGCACTTCATCGCCGACCAGGAGACCTTCCTCGGCGTCTACGTCCAGCGGCCCGCTCCCGGTTCCGTCGACGAGACCTGGCCCGCCGGCACGTTCACGTGGTTCCCGAAGGACCTCAGCTGGGGCGACGGTTCCGCCGTCCGGACCCAGGCGGTGTCCGCCGTGACCGTCCGACCGACCGACCGTCGCCGCGGGATCCTCCGCCGGATGATGACGCACGCGCTCGGACGCGGCGTCGCCGACGGCTACGCGATCGCCTCGCTCACCGCCTCGGAGGGCACCATCTACCGCCGCTTCGGCTTCGGCTGCGCGATCCGCGAGCGTGCCGTGCACGTCCGCCGCGACCGGGCACTGCCGTTCCTGGCGCCGACCACCGGCACGGTCGTCATGGTCACCACGCAGTGGCTGGCGGACGGCGTCGGCCAGGAGGTCTTCGCCCGCTTCCACGCCCGCACCCCCGGCTCGATGGTCCGCAACACCGGCACCTGGCCGATCGTGTTCGGCGAGTTCGGTCTCGACGGGCAGAAGGCGAAGGACGTCCGCGCCGCGGTGCACCGTCCCGACGGGTCCGACGAGGTCGACGGCTACGTCACCTGGCGGGTCGTCGAGGGCAAGACCGGCGAGGACACCCGCGTCGAGATCGTCGACCTGGTGTACACGACCGACGCCGCCTACCTGTCGCTGTGGGAGTTCCTGCTCTCCATCGACCTCAACGACGTCGTCGTCTACAAGCGCTCCCGCCTCGACGACCCGATCGTCGCCGCGCTGGCGGACGCCCGCGCCTACGACGTCGACCACGAGGAGGACCACGTCTGGCTACGCGTCCTCGACGTCGCCGCCGTGCTCGAGTCCCGCCCGTACGCGGCCGACGGCTCGCTCACGATCGCGGTCACCGACGCGCTCGGCCACGCGTCCGGCACGTACCGGCTCGACGTCCGGGAGGCCCGGGGCACCGTCACCCGGCTGGCACCCGACGCGGACGTGGCCGGCTCCGACGTCGCACTCGACGTGGCCGACCTCGGGGCGCTGCTGATCGGGTCGGTCTCGCCGGTGACGCTCGCGGCCGCCGGGCTGCTGCGTGCGGCGGACCCGGCCGTGCCGGTGCTCCTCCGCGCGATGCTCACCCCGCCCCGGACCCCGCACGGCATCACGTACTTCTGACGCGGGCGGCGCCGCGCGCGGCCGCCCGCGGCCGCCCGGCGTCGTCTGGCGTCGTCTGGCGTGGCACAACAGGAACCGGCCCGAACCACGGGATGCAGTGGTTCGGGCCGGTTCCTGTCGTGCGGGTCCGGCCGGCACCGCAGGCGGGCGGGCCGGAGCGGAAGGACGGGAGGCCCGCCCTACGCCCGGCGGCGCACCCGCGGGTCGACCACGGCGTAGACCAGGTCGACGACGACGTTCGCGGTGACGACCAGGAACGCCGAGAACACCGTGAACCCGACGACGACCTGCAGGTCCAGCGTGTGCACCGCGTCGATGAGCAGCGCGCCGAGCCCCTGCATCGAGAACACCTTCTCGGTGATGACCGCGCCGCCGAGCAGCGTGCCGAGGTCGAGCCCGAACAGCGTCACCACGGGCAGGATCGCCGTCCGCAGCCCGTGCCGCACGACGACCTGCCGCTCGCGGAGGCCCTTCGCGCGGGCGGTCCGGACGAAGTCCTGCCCCATCGCCTCGAGCATCTCACCACGGGTCAGGCGGGCGTAGATCGCGGCGCTGATGAACGCGAGCACGCACCACGGCAGCACCAGGTGCGTCAGCCAACCGACCGGGTCCTCGGTCAACGGGACGTACCCGCTGGTCGGCAGGATCCCGAGCACGAAGCCGAACAGCAGGATCGACAGCAGCCCGATCAGGTACGCGGGCGAGGACACCCCCGCCACCGCGACGGTCATCACGGTGCGGTCGAGGGCCGAACCCGGACGGAGCGCCGAGGCGGTCCCGCCGAGCACGCCCGCGACGAGCCAGAGGAGCGCCGCACCGATCGCGATCGAAGCCGTGACGGGCAGGCGGTCGACGATGAGCGTGGTGACGCTCTCGTGCAGCTGGAACGAGTAGCCGAAGCAGGGTGCGGCGCACTGCACGGCCGAGACACCGCTGCCGAACGAGCGGCCGGTGAAGATCCCGCCGAGGTAGGCCGTGAACTGCAGGATCCACGGCTTGTCGGTGCCCAGGAACGCCTGCACCTGCGCCAGTCGGTCCGGGGTGCAGGGCTTGTCGCAGATCGCCCGCGCCGGGTTCGTCGGCAGGAGCATGAACAGGGCGTAGGTGATCGCGGCGACGACGAGCAGCACGACGACGGCACCGAGCACCCGGAACAGCACGAAGCGGAGCGCGGTCATCGGCTGCCTCCTCTCGGGTCGAGGGCGTCGCGGAGGGCGTCGCCGAGCACGTTGAACGCCAGCGTGACGAGGAACAGGGCGGCTCCCGGGAAGACGAGGTACATCGGGTCGGTCTGCACCCACCCGACGGCGTCGCCGATGCTGCGACCCCACGACGGCGTCGGCGGGGTGACGCCGACGGCCAGGAAGGACAGCGCGGCCTCGGCGCCGATCATGGACGGGATCGAGATGGTGGCGTAGACGGTGATCGTCGCCGCCAGGTTCGGCAGGAGCTGGGTGCGGATGACGTGCCAGCGGCCTGCCCCCATCGCGGTCGAGGCGACGACGTAGTTCCGTTCCCGGAGCGACAGGGTCTGACCGCGGATCACGCGCGCGACCGCCGGCCAGCCGAAGAACCCGATGACCAGGACGACCAGGACGGGCTTCGGGAACGAGGTCGGCACGATCGCGGTCAGGGCGATCATGAACACCAGCGACGGGAAGCCGAACATCACGTCGACGACCCGGCTGAGCACCCGGTCGTACCAGCCGCCGAAGAACCCGGTGGTGACGCCGACGAGCACGCCGATGACGAGCGACAGCACGGTCGCGGCGAGCCCGATGCCGAGCGAGGTCCGCGCGCCGTAGGTGACGATCGCGAACAGGTCGCGGCCGGTCAGGGGCTCGACGCCGAACCAGTGCGCCGCGCTCATCCCGCCCAGGGAGCCGCGGGGGGCGCCGAAGTCGTTGAGGGCCCCGACGTTGTACCCGTACGGGTCCTGCCCGCTGATCCCGGCGATGAGCGGTGCCGCGAGGGCGACCACGACGAACACGGCGATCACGACCGCGGACACCACGGCCCAGCGGTCACGACGGATGCGTCCGACGACGGCACGGAAGCCGGTGCCGGAGCCCGGGGCCGGGCGGACCGGACGCTCGACGACGTTCGCGGTCATGCGACCACCCCTTCCCACTCGCGCCACGCTCGGCGGCGTTCGGCCTGTCGGGCCGGGTCGGCGACCGGTGCGGCGGCGAGCAGCATGCGTGTGTAGTCCTCCTGCGGGTCGTCGAGGACGGCCTGGGTCGTACCGTGTTCGACGATCCGCCCGTGGTGCAGCACCGCGACCCGGTCGGCGAGCTGCCGGACGACGGCCAGGTCGTGGCTGACGAGCAGGCACCCGAACCCGAACTCGACCTGCAGGTCACGGAGCAGGTCGAGCACCGCGGCCTGCACGGTGACGTCGAGCGCCGAGGTCGGCTCGTCGGCGATGAGCAGCGCCGGCCGGAGCGCCAGTGCCCGCGCCACGGCGACCCGCTGCCGCTGCCCGCCGGAGAGCTGGTGCGGGAACCGCTCGGCCCACGACGGATCGAGCTGCACGGCCTCGAGCAGTTCGCGGACGCGTGCCGGTCGGTCGGCGTTCGGCTCGTGCACGAGGAGCGGCTCGGCGATGCTCCAGCCGATGCTCTGCCGGGGGTTCAGCGACGAGGCGGGGTCCTGGAACACGATGCCGACGCGCTTGCGGATCTCGCGGAGTCGACGGCCGCGGGCGGTGCGGAGGTCCTGCCCGTCGACGTCCACCGTGCCCTCGACCACCGGGACGAGGCCGGCCAGGGCACGGCCGATCGTGGTCTTGCCCGAGCCGGACTCCCCCACGAGGCCCAGGGTCTCGCCGGCGTGCAGCTCGAGGTCGATGCCCGACACGGTCGGTGCGCCGCGGCGCGAGTACCGCACGCCGACGTCGCGCATGCGCGCGACCAGCGGCCGGGAGGCACGCGCCGCGTCGTCGAGCGGCGCCGCGCCGAGTCTCGCTTCCGCGGACAGATCGCGGCTCTCGAGGGCCGCGTCGTGTCCGCCAGGGCGAGTCTCGGCGGAGGCGCCGTCCGTGGCGGGGGTGGGACGCGCCTCCAGGGCGGGCACGGCGGCGAGGAGCGCTCGCGTGTACTCGGCCTGCGGGTGGGCGAACAGGTCGACGACCTGGCCGTGCTCGACCGGGTCGCCGCGACGCATCACGAGCACCTCGTCGGCGACGTCCGCCACCACACCCATGTCGTGCGTGATGAGCAGCACCGCGAGCCCGCGGTCGCGGCAGAGGGTCCGGAGCAGGTCGAGGATCCCGGCCTGCACGGTGACGTCGAGGGCCGTCGTCGGCTCGTCCGCGATGAGTGCGACCGGGTCACCGGCCAGCGCCATCGCGATCATCGCGCGCTGCAGCTGGCCGCCCGAGAGCTCGTGCGGGAAGGCCTTGCGGATCCGCGACGAGTCGTCGATGCCGGCGGACCGGAGCAGCTCGTCGACCCGGGCAGACACCCCGGCGCGGTCGAGGGTGGTCGGATGTGCCCGGACGGCCTCGGCGATCTGGGTCCCGATCGACAGCACCGGCGTGAACGAGTTCATCGGTTCTTGGAACACCACGCCGATGCCGGCGCCGCGCACCTGGCGCAGTTCCTCGACGGGTGCGCCGACGAGCTCCTCGCCGCGGAACCGGGCACTGCCCTCGACCCGCGCCTGCGGCGGCAGGAGTCCGAGCACGCTCATCGCGCTGACGGACTTGCCGGAGCCGGACTCTCCGACGAGCGCCAGGACACGTCCGGGCGTCAGGTCGAAGGAGACGTCACGGACGACGGGCTCCGCGTCGCCGAACGCGACGCGGAGCCCCCGTACTTCCAGGATGGGATCGGTCACTGCTCGAGCGAGACCTTGAGGTAGTTCGGGTACGCCGGGAAGTCGGCGATCTGGAAGTTGTCGACGTCCGAGCCGGCCAGGAACGACTGCTTGGCGTACATCAGCGGGACGACCGGAGCGTCGGCCATGATCGTCTTGTCCGCCTGCGCCCAGATCTTCTGCGCGTCGGACTGGTCGACCGTGGCGCTGGCCTTCGCGATGAGGGCGTCCACCTTCGGGTTGCTGTACTTCGAGACGTTGTAGCCACCGCCACCGATCTGCGACGAGTCGTAGAGCGGCTGCAGGTTGGCGTTCGCGCTCGGGAAGTCCGGCTGCCAGCTCGACAGCGACAGGTCGAAGTCGGTGCCGTTCGTGGTGGCCTGCGTGAACGAGTCGTAGTCGAGGGGCTTCAGCGTCACCGTGATGCCGGCGCGCTTGAGACCGGCCTGCAGTGCCTGCGCCTGGGCGAGGTACGTCGGGTCGTTCTGCGTGACGAGCGTCAGCTTGAGGTTCGAGACCCCGGCCTGCTTCAGCAGCGACTTCGCCTTGTCGACGTCACCCGTGGCGCTCGTCTTGTAGAGGTCGTAGTCCTGGCGACCGGCGATGCCCGGCGTGATCAGCGTCGACGCGTAGGTGCCGGCGAGGGCTCCACCCGCGGCGATCCGGAAGGACTTGCGGTCGACCGCGTACTGCAGGGCCTGACGGACCTTGAGGTCCTGCAGCTCGCCGCGCTGCGTGTTGATCGCCATGTAGCTGATCGGGCCGGCCTTCGACGTGGCGAGGCGGTCCTGCGCGGACGGGTTGCTCCGGACCTGGTTGAGCTCGGCGGCACCGAGGTAGATCGCGCCGAACGAGCTCTTCGCGTCACCGTTGTCGGCGATCAGCGTCTGCGTCATGGTGGACGGGTCCTGGCTCTCCTTGAAGACGATCTTCGAGGGGCCGGCGGTGCGCACGTCGTCCGTCTTCGCGGACCAGGCCTTGTTGCGGACCAGGGTGACCTGTGAGCCCTGCTGGTTCGACTGCACCTGGTACGGGCCGGACGCGACCGGCTTGAGGTCGTAGGCGCCGGTGTCGGTGCCCTGGCCCTCGGGGACCGGGGTGAACGCGGGCATCGACGCGAGCCACGGCCAGTCGCCGTACGCGTCGTTCAGCTTGAAGACGATGGTCTTGTCGTTCGGCGTCTCGATGCTGTCGAGGCTCTTGCCCTCGAACGGACCCTTGTAGTCGCCGCCGCCGACCAGGAGCGACTTGTGGTAGCTCAAACCACCGGACAGGGTCGGCGCGAACGAGCGCTCGATCCCCCACTTGATGTCCTTCGTGGTGATCGGCGTGCCGTCCTGGAACTCGACGCCGTCCTTCAGCGTGTAGGTCCAGGTCTTGCCGCCGTCACTGGCGACACCGGTGTTCGTGGCCAGGTCCGGGACGACCTTCGCGGTCTTGCCCGGCTCGACGTCCCAGGTGGTGAGGCGACGGGCGACGAGGCCCATCGACGTGATGCCGAGGCTCTGGCTCGTCGCGGGGTCGAGGTGGAACGTGGTCTGCGAGGTGAGGATGTTGAGCGTGCCGCCCTTGTCCGTCCCGCCGCTGGCGTCGTCGGAGGCGTTGCCGCCCGAGCAGCCCGTGAGGACCAGGGCCGCTGCGGCGGCGACTGCCGCGGTGATGGTCAGGCGCTTCGGACGTCTCATGACGACGGGTCTCCTTGTTCGGGGGTGCCGGGTGGGCGGCGTCCATCCTGGCACCGCGCCCGGATCCGTTCCGAATCCCGAGCGTGCGGGACGACGCACAACGAAACACTCCAAGTCGTCGGCGTCGCCCGCCATTCCCGAACGGTGGTCGCGATCTGGAGACCGTCGGGTATTGCGGACGCGGCTCAGCGGTCGAAGAAGTCGCCGATCCCCGGCCACTGGAAGCCCTCGCCGAGGTTCCCGACCTGTTCGCCGAGTCCGCCGAGCGCCTGCTCCCCCTGCGCCGCCACGCCCTCCACGCTGCCGCCGAGGTCACCGAGACCGCCGCCCACTGTGTCGCCGAGGCCGGCCGCGACGCCCTCGAAGTCCACGCCGAGGTCCGCCGCCTGCGCGAGCACCGGTCCCGCGGCCGCGCTGAGGACCGCACCGCCGGCGACCGCGACCGCGAGACCGCCGACCGCCAGGGCGCCGCCGCCGATCGCGGCGCCGCCGAGCACCTTCCGCATGGTCCCGGGACGGCTCGTCTCGCCCCGTGTCGCGGTCCGGGCGAGACCCGCCGCGGAGGCATCGGTCCCCCGGTCGTGCTGCGGCAGTTCCGCGTTGAGCCGCTGCAGGACCTGCTGGCGCTGCTCCGGGGTGAGTCGGGCGAACGCGTCGTGGTGGGCCTGCTCGAGCCGCTCGGGATCGGCGGTCTTCAGCAGGTAGTCGTACTTCGCGATCGCGACGCGGTCGGCCTCGCTCGATGCGCCGGGACGGGCCTGGTGGTTGCCGACGGGGCGCTGCTGCTGGCGTCCGGACGGCGACTGCGCGGGCTGTCCGTGCGGCTCCGCGTGCGGTTGCGTGCTGCGGTCGTCGCCGGTCAGCTTGTCCGCCGCCGTCCGGACCAGTCCCCGCCAGTCGGTCCCGCCCGGACGAGCCGGCTGTCGGTACTGCTGCACGCCCCCGGACTGCTGCCCGCTGCCGGGCTGCTGGCCGGAGCGCTTCTGGAGTTGCTTGTCGATGACCTTCGAGGCCATGCCGAGGATGCGGTTCAGGTTCGCCATGCCTGACCTTTGCGTCCGCACGTGCACAGCCCCGGCGACGACCCGGTGGAACGGCGGTGCAGTCCCCGGGCATCTCCTGTGAACAGCGAGAAAGGCACGCCTGCGCTCGCGCCCTGACCATCGTCACTCCGTGTCGACGTCTTCCGGCACCGTCGATCCGACGCCGCCGACGTCGTCTCGGTACGGGCGCCGGAGCGGCGCGGTGAGTTGCCAGGCGATCACGCCGCAGAGCCCGACGGCGCCGAGCAGGACCAGTGCCAGGAACGGAACGAGATGCGATCCGATGACGTCCATGCCGTTCCGCCCTCCGAGCTGTGGTGACACTGGAATACATGTATCACGCCGGTAGGCTGGCCGTCGAGCGCGGAACCGCCGGACCGCGCTCGGAGCGAACGAGTGAAGCCCGGGACTGCAGGAACAGTCCCGGGCTTCGGTTCGCTCTCCGAGTGGAGGGCCAGGGGAAGACACCGTTCCCCGAGTTCAGCACTCGGGAAGCAGTGTAGCCGAGCTCGCTCGGCGGCACACCCCTGGCCTGACGCTCCTCGTGTCCGCCGGCGATGACACCAGGAGGTCTCGATGTCCCACGACGACGAGCGCCGGCCCAGGCGTCAGGTCCCGTGGCTGGGGATCGCGAGCTTGCTCGTGACCCTCGCCCGGTTCCTGCACGACCTGAGCCGCAAGGGCCAGTGACGAGGGCGCCCCGCACCGCATCCAGCGGCGCGGGGCGCTCCCGTCCGGCGGGGTCAGCCGAGCACGCGGTCCAGGAACGGGTTGCGGAAGCGCCCCTCCGGGTCGAGGTCCCGCGCCAGGGCGGCGAACGCCCCGAGCTGCGGGTAGACCTGGTGCAGCCGCTCCGGGCTCGCCGACGCGACCTTGCCCCAGTGCGGCCGGGGTCCGAACGGCGCGAGGGCCTGCTCGATCAGGGGCAGCGCGACCGCGACGTCCTCGTTCTGGCGGCGGAACGTGAAGTGGAACGCGACCGAGTCCCGTCCGGAGCTCGGTGCGAGCCAGGCGTCGTCGGCGGCGATGCGGCGGATCTCGGACACGAACAGCACGGGGGCGAGGGCGTCCCCGATCTGCCGGAGCGCGTGGACCGCGGGGACGGCGTTGCTCGCGTCGATCATGTACTCGGCCTGGATCTCCTCGCCGGCCGAGGGCGTGAACGACGACCGGAAGTGCGGCAGCCGTTCGTGCCAGGGTCCGGGGACGCCGCCCTGTTCGGTGACGCCGGCGGTCTCGCTGCCGGGTACCGGGTGGATCGGTTCGGCCCCGGCGACCGCCCCGAGGGCAGCGAGGTCGACCACGGCGTCGTCGCGGTCCTCGCGCCGCTTGGTCCAGATCTGCCGGATGCCGTCGTCGGTGTAGCCGGTGAACATGCTGACGCTGTAGCCGGCGGACATGATCGACTCGAACTGCGCGTCGACGACGTCCCAGCCGAGCCCGGTGTGGACGGTCTGCGCGACCCGGTAGGTCGGTTCGACCGCCAGGTGCACGGCGACGACGACGCCGAGCGCGCCGAGGGCGACCCGGTGCGCGTCGAGCCGGGGGTCGTCCGCACCGACGACCTCGACGTCGCCGGAGGCCCGGACGATCTCGAGTCCGACGACCGACTGGGCGAGCGACGCGTTGCCGACACCGGAGCCGTGGGTGCCGGTCGCGACGGCACCGGCGACGGAGATGTGCGGCAGGGAGGCGAGGTTCGCGAGGGCCCAGCCACGGGCCTCCAGGCCGACGGCGACCTGGGCGTGCGTGAGTCCGGCGGCGACGCGGGCCACGCGCCGGTCGGAGTCCACGTCGAGTTCGGGCGGGAGGCCCGTCAGCGTCACCTGCACCGCGTCGGTGTCGGCGATGGTGTTGAACGAGTGCCGTGACCCGAGCGCCGTCAGGCGCGGGGTCGAGGCGACCAGCCGCTGGAGGTCGTCCACGCTCGTCGGTTCCGCCAGGTGGCTCGCCGAGTAGGTGACGTTCCCCGCCCAGTTGGTGCGGGTGTGGGCTGCGGTGGTGGTGTCGTCGTCGATCACGTCGCTCATGGTAGGCCTCCCGACCTGACTCAGAAGCCCCGGTCGAGCCGGTGCCAGGTCTGCTGCGTGCGGACCTCGTCGCGGAAGCCGCGCACCGTGGTGTGCTCGTCGATGACCAGGAACTCGGTGCCGATCATGGTGGCGAGGTCCTCGAGCACCTGGATGCCGACGGCGGTCGTCATCACGGTGTGGTGTGCGGCACCGGCGGTGAGCCAGGCCTCGGCCGAGACCGGGAACGAGGGCTGCGGCTCCCAGACGGCACGGCCGACCGGCAGGTTCGGCAGCGCCTCGGTCGGCGGGACGACCTCGACGACGTTCGCGGTGAGGCGGAAGCCGTCGCGGGTGTCGCTCAGGGCGGCGACGACCGCGGGGCCGGCGTCGGCGGTGAAGACCAGGCGCACCGGGTCGTCCTTGCCGCCGATGCCGAGCGGGTGGATCTCGAGCGTCGGGGTCGACGACGTCAGGGTCGGCGACACCTCGAGCATGTGCGCGCCGAGGATCTTCTCGGCCCCCGGGGTGAGGTCGTACGTGTAGTCCTCCATGAGCGAGGCACCACCGGGCAGCCCGGCACCGGCGACGTTCATCGCGCGGACCAGGACGGCCGTCTTCCAGTCGCCCTCGGCGCCGAAGCCGTACCCGTCCGCCATCAGTCGCTGGACGGCCAGGCCGGGCAGCTGCTTGAGCGTGCCGAGGTCCTCGAAGTTCGTGGTGAACGCAGCGGAGCCGTTCTCGGCGAGCAGGGCGCGGAGGCCGAGCTCGATCGCGGCACCGTCGCGGAGGGCGCCGTGCCGGTCGCCGTCGCCGCGGAGCGACGGGTCGACGTCGTACTCCGCCTCGTACGCAGCGACGAGCGCGTCGACCGCGGCGGTGTCGGCCGTCGCGGCGTCCACGGCGGCGACGAGGTCGTTGACACCCCAGGTGTTGACCTGCACGCCGAGCTCGATCTCGGCCTCGGTCTTGTCGCCCTCGGTGACGGCGACGTAGCGCATGTTGTCGCCGAACCGTGTCAGCTTGAGCTCACGGATCGCGGCGGCTCCGGCGGCGGCTCGGGTCCAGTCGGCGACGCGCTGCTGCACGCGCGGGTCGGACACGTGGCCGACGGCGGTGGCGTGCCGGACACCCATGCGGGCGAGGGCGTACCCGAACTCGCGGTCGCCGTGGGCGGCCTGGTTGAGGTTCATGAAGTCGAAGTCGATGTCCGCCCAGGGCAGCGTGACGTTGGCCTGCGTGTGCAGGTGCAGCAGCGGCTTGGTCAGCGCGTTGAGGCCGCCGATCCACATCTTCGCGGGGCTGAACGTGTGCATCCACGTCGTCACGCCGATGACGTCGTCGTCCGCGCTGGCCTCGATGAGGGCGCGGCGGATGCCGTCGGCGTCCTTGAGGACGGGCTTCCACACGAGCTTCACGGGGACGTGCGGCGCGAGCTCTGCGTGCACGGCGCGGCTCTGTGCCTCGACCTGGCGGAGGGTCTCCTCGCCGTAGAGGCCCTGCGAGCCGGTGAGGAACCAGACCTCGTAGCGCTCGAGCGTGGCCTCGGGGTCGACGGCGTCCGTCGTGGTGGGGGTGTCCTGCGTCATCGCATGGCTCCTTCGGGGTTCTGTCCGTAGACGTTCTGGTATCGATCGAAGAGCCGGTCGACGTCCTCGGGCGCGATCGGCACGAGGTCACCGCCCTGCTTCGCGATGTGGACCGTGCGGGCGACGTCCTCGCACATCACGGCGGCCTTGACGGCGTCCTTCGCGTCCTTGCCGATGGTGAAGACGCCGTGGTTCTGCATGAGCACCGCGCGCGACCGGTGGTCCTTGAGCGTCGCGACGATGCCCTGACCGATCGAGTCGTCGCCGATGATCGCGAAGGGTCCGACCGGGATCGGGCCGCCGAACTCGTCGGCCATCGCGGTGATCACGCAGGGGATCTCCTCGGCGCGGGCGGCCCAGGCGGTGGCGTAGGTCGAGTGGGTGTGCACGACGCCGTTCACCTCGGGCATGTTGCGGTACACGAAGGCGTGCGCGGCGGTGTCGGAGGACGGCCCGTGCGCGTTGCCCCAGCCCTCGGCCGGGACGCCGTCGAGGGTGCAGACGACCTGGTTCTCGGGGGTCAGGTCCTCGCTGACGACGCCGCTCGGCTTGATGACGAACAGGTCGGTGCCGGGCACACGCTCGGAGACGTTGCCGCCGGTCCAGATGACCAGCCCGTAGCGGACGAGTTCGCCGTGCAGTCGGGCCACGCGCTCCCGCGCTGCGGCGACGGCCGCCGTGGTGGTGTCGTCGGTCATCAGTTCACGTCCTGTTCCTGCTGCTGTTCGGTCGGGAGGCTCGGTTCGGCTGCCGTCGTCGGCCCGCTCGCCGACGTGGTCGCGCTCGCCGACGTGGTCGCGCCGGGCGTCGGGGTCGCTCCGGGCGTCGGAGCCGCTCCGGGCACACCCGCTGCGATCGCCTGGATCGGCAGCGCTGTCCGGAACCGATCGAGGTACGCCGTGAACCCGTCGACGTCGCGCTGGTCCGGGTCGACGACGTCCGACGCCGCCGATCCGAACACGGTCGTGTCGAGGTACTCGGCGAGCGAGGTGCCGGCCGCGTGCTCGAGGTAGGAGGCGAGGACCGCGATGCCCCACGCCCCGCCCTCGCTGGCGGTGGCCTCGAGCGCGACGGGCACGCGGAGTGCGGCGGCGAGCTGGCGCTGCGGCAGGCCGGGCGTCCGGAAGAGTCCGCCGTGTGCGGTCATCCGGTCGACGGCGACGTCCTCGGCGTGCAGGACCTCCATGCCGATGGCGAGCGTGGCGAACGCGCCCATGAGTTCGGCGCGGACCAGGTTGCCGAGCGTGAAGCGTGCGTCGGGGGCGCGGAGGAGCAGCGGTCGGCCGTCCTCGACGCCGGTGACGGGTTCGCCGGCCAGGTAGTTGACGGCGAGCAGTCCGCCGGCGTCGGGGTCGGCGGTGGCGGCCTCGTCGAGCAGGGTGCGGAAGACGGTGTCGGCGTCGGTCGGGGTGCCGGCGGCCTCGGCGAAGCGCCCGAAGACCCGGGCCCAGCTGCCGATCTCACTGGCGCCGTTGTTGCAGTGCACCATCGCGACGGCGTCACCGGCGGGGGTGGTGACGACGTCGAGTTCCTCGTGCGGGGTGGACAGCGGCCGCTCGAGCACGACCATCGCGAAGATGCTCGTGCCGACGCTGACGTTGCCGGTGCGCTGGGCGACCGCGTTGGTGGCGACCATGCCGGTGCCGGCGTCGCCCTCGGGCGGGCAGAGCGGGGCGCCGGGCTGCAGGGTGCCGGTGGGGTCGAGCCAGGCGGCGCCCGCCGGGGTCAGGTGGCCGGCGTCCTGGCCGGCGACGCGGACCTCGGGCAGGAGTGCGCGGAGGTCGGGGACGCCGATCAGGTCCTGTGCGGTGTCGAGCATCCGGGCGTCGTAGTCGCCGGTGGCCGGGTCGATCGGGAACACGCCCGAGGCGTCCCCCACGCCGAGGACGTCCTGCCCGGTGAGCTGGCGGTGCACGTACCCGGCGAGCGTCGTGATGCCCGTGGTCTGCGCGACGTGCTGCTCGTCGTCGAGGACGGCCTGGTACAGGTGCGCGATCGACCAGCGGAGCGGGATGTTGAACCCGAGCGCGTCGCTCAAGGCCGCCGCGGCCGGGCCGGTCGAGGTGTTGCGCCAGGTGCGGAACGGCACGAGCAGCTCACCGTCGGCGTCGAAGGGCAGGTAGCCGTGCATCATCGCCGAGACCCCGACGGCGCGGAACGTCGTCGGCACCGTGCCGTGCTGCGCCTGCAGGTCGGCGACGAGTGCGGCGTACGCGGCGCGGACGCCGGTCTCGACCGCTGCCAGCGGGTAGGTCCAGCGACCGTCGACGAACTCGTTCTCCCACTCGTGGCTGCCGGCGGCGATGACCGTCAGGTCCTCGCCCACCAGACACGCCTTGATGCGGGTCGACCCGAGTTCGATGCCGAGGGTCGTGCGGCCGTCCGCGATCTCGCGGGTCCGGTCGTCGCTCATGGTGGGCCTCCTGCTCTCGCCGTCGAGTGAGCGCTCACACCGTAGCGCGTGAGCGCTCACCCGGACAACTCGTCGGGCCGCGTCGCCGCACAGCGCACCGGAGGCGGTCGTCCGCGTTCCGGAGCCGTCAGACGCCGACGGTGCTCTCGCGGATGACGAGCGTGGGGGCGACCGACGCCGACGCGGCCGTCCCGCCGTCGATCAGCGCCAGGAGCGCCTGCCCCGCGACGCGGCCGAGCTCCTCGAGCCGCAGGTCCACGGTGGTCAGCGGGGGTCGGCTCGCCAGCGCCATCACGTCCCAGTCGTCGAACCCGGTCACCGCGACATCGCCGGGCACCGACCGGCCGGACTCCCGCAGTCGGTCGCACACGCCTCGGGCGATCTGGTCGCTGCCGCACACGATCGCGTCGACGTCGGGCGCCTGGCGCGCGAGCACGTCCACGGCCTGTCGACCCCAGCGCTCGGACCACTCGCCGAACAGCGGCGGTGCCACCAGGTGCGACCCGAGCACCGAGGACGCACCGTCCGCCCGTCGGAGCGCCGACCGGTGCCGCTCCGGCCCGGTCACGACGGCGACCCGCTGCCGACCGAGTGAGCGCACGTGCGTGGCCACGAGTGCCGAGCCGGCGGCGTCGTCGAGGGTGATCGAGACGTCGGCCTCGTCGGTGGAGGGCGTGAAGGCGTAGACGACCGGCATCGACACGTCGATCGGCGGTCGGGCGTCGGCGGACCGCCCGGTCACGATGACGCCGTCGACACCGCGTGCCGCCAGGGAGCGCAGGTAGTGGGCCTCGCGCACGTGGTCGTCGCGGGTGTCGCAGAGCAGCACGGCCATCTGCCCAGCGGACAGCGCGTCCTCGGCGCCGAGCAGCACCGGGATCGAGAACCGACCGAACGAGTCCGTGGTGATCATGCCGACGGTGTAGGTCCGCCCCGAGGACAGCGCGCGGGCTCGGGCGTCGCCGACGAACCCGAGCTTCTCGGCGGCGTCCTTCACCCGCTGCCGCGTCGAGTCGCGCAGCTGACCGGTGCCGTTGAGCGCCTTCGACGCGGTGCCGATCGACACGCCGGCGAGCGCGGCGACGTCGGTGATGCGGGTCGGCGCTCCGGTGCGTTCGGCCGTCACGGCAACCGCCTTTCCGATGGTCTGGACGTTCGGATGATCATACGCAAGCCGGTGCACGGAGCCCTTGCGCGCCTGACGTCCGTGTCGTAACGTCCACCGCAGAAAGCGTTTTCCGAACCGGGACGATGCAGTCCGGGACGGCACCAGTCACATCGCAAGGAGGCGACATGACCACCACGCTCGCGACCGACCGCGGCGCGCACACCGCGACCCCGGTCCTCCCGACCGCCGATGCGCACCTCACGCTCCGGCCGTTGCCGACGGGGGACGCCCGGATCACCGGCGGCTTCTGGGCGCTCCGGCAGGAGCGCAACGGCCGCGACGCCGTGCGCGGCGCCCACGCCCTGCTCGAGGCCGCCGGCAACTTCCGCAACCTCCGCATCGCCGCCGGACTCGAGGAGGGCGAGGCCACCGGCCCGGTCTTCATGGACTCCGACGTGACGAAGTGGCTCGAGGCGGTGGCGTGGGAGTACGGCCGCGCGCCCGCCGACGACCTGCTCGAGCTGCAGCGCGAGGTCACCGCCCTGTACGCGCAGGCGCAGGCCGATGACGGCTACCTGGACTCCGTGCAGCAGGTCCGGGGGAAGGGCGAGCGGTACACGGACCTCAAGTGGAGCCACGAGATGTACTGCGCCGGGCACCTGTACCAGGCGGCCGTGGCCCAGCACCGTGCGACCGGGGACGACGCGCTGCTCGAGGTCGCGATCCGGAACGCCGACCACCTGGTCCGCACGTTCGGCGACGGCACCGCACCGGACGGCACGCCGAAGACCCGCGACGTCGACGGCCACCCCGTCGTCGAGATGGGCCTGGTCGAGCTGTACCGCGAGACCGGCACCCGCGCCTACCTCGACCTGGCGCACTGGTTCGTCGACGCCCGTGGGCACGGCATCATCGAGCGTGCCGGCGGCGAACCGACGTACTTCTCCGACCGGGTCCCGACCCGGCAGGCCACGACCGTCGAGGGCCACGCGGTCCGGGCCGTGTACCTGGCGGCCGGCGCGGTGGACGTCGCGATCGAGACCGGCGACACCGAGCTCCTCGCCGCGAGCGAGCGGCAGTTCGCCGACATGATGGCGACGAAGGCGTTCATCACCGGCGGCCTCGGCGCCCGCTGGGACTGGGAGGCGTTCGGCGACCCGTACGAGCTGCCGACCGACCGGGGGTACGCCGAGACCTGCGCGGCCATCGGCGGGGTGCAGTGGGCCTGGCGTCTGCTGCTCGCGACCGGCAAGCCCGTCTACGCCGACGCGATCGAGCGTCTGCTGTACAACGCGTTCCTCGCGGGCGTGAGCCTCGGCGGCACCGAGTACTTCTACGTCAACCCGCTGCAGCAGCGCGACCACGCCCACCAGGACGAGAACCGCTCCCCCGCGCACGGCCGTCGGGGCTGGTTCGACTGCGCCTGCTGCCCGCCGAACATCATGCGCACCTTCGCCAGTCTCGACGGCTACCTGGCGACCGCGACCGACGGCGGGCTGCAGGTCCACCAGTACGCGACCGCCTCGCTCGGGCCGGTCGACGTGGCGACCGGGTACCCGCACGACGGCCGGGTGCGCGTCACGGTCACCGAGGACGGACCGCTCGCCCTCGGACTCCGGATCCCGGCGTGGTCGGACACCACGACCGTCACGGGTCCGGACGGCCCGGCGAGTCCGGCGGCCGGCACGCTCCACGTCATCGACCGCGAGTGGTCGGCCGGCGACACCGTCGAGCTCGTCTTCGACACGACGCCGCACCGGTACGTCGCCGACGCGCGCATCGACGCCGCCCGCGGGCAGGTCGCCATCGAGCGCGGCCCGCTCGTCTACGCGGTCGAGCAGGCTGACCAGCAGGGCTTCACGGTCGACGACCTGACGGTGGACCCGGCGGCGCCGATCACCGAGGACCACCGGGACGAGCTGCTCGACGGCGTCGTCACGCTGCGGATCCCGGGGCGCGCGCCGGCCGAGCACGTGCAGCCGGCGTGGCCGTACCGGCGGCTGGACGGGCCGGGAGGGGCGGATCGCGCAGGCGACGCGACCAGCGTCGACGACGTGGCCGGTGCGTCGGACGCGACCACGGGCCTCCCGGGAGCTCGCGACGTCACCGCGACCGCCGTCCCGTACTACGCGTGGGCGAACCGGGGAGCCGCGCCGATGCGCGTCTGGCTCCCGCTGGCCCGGTGACGTCGTGGACCGCAGGTCGTTCCTCGTCGGCGGCGTCGCCGGCGCGGCAGCCCTCGCACTCGCCGGCTGCTCCGGCACCCTGCCGAAGGTCGTCGCGAAGCCCGCGGTCTTCGGCAAGGGCGCGACCGGCACCGTGCAGGTCTGGTGCCGGTCCGCGACCCAGGCCGGTCTGACCGCGGCCGTCGCCGGCTTCAACCGCCAGAACCCGGAGCTGCAGGTCCAGCTCACCCCGGTGCCGGACGCGCAGTACGTGACGAAGCTCGCGACCGCGATCCGTGGCGGGACACCGCCGGACGTCGTCGACATCGACGACATCAACTCGCAGCTGTTCATCTTCCGCGACGCGTTCGCCGACCTGACCGACGTGGTGCGGGACCTCGACTACGTCGATGCGATCTCGCCCGGGCACCTGCGCCTGCTCGAGTTCCGCGGCCGGTACTACGGGCTGCCGTACCTGGCGGACAACTCGCAGCTGTTCGTGAACACCGAGCTGTTCGAGCGGGCGGGGCTCGACGTCCAGGAGTCGACGAAGGACCTGTCCACGCTGCTCGACGCGGCCAAGGCGATCCGGAAGACCGGCGACGACGTGTACGGCTGGTCGATCGCCGGCAACGCCGCCGGCATCATCGGCTTCGTCACGCAGCCGCACGTGTGGGCGACCGGGGTCGACATGATGTCCGGCGAGGTCGGCTCGCAGCGGGCGAACATCACCGGCAACGAGGCCCTGGAACGGATGCTCGAGTTCTACCGCCAGCTCTGGAAGGACGGGGTGCTGTCGAAGGCCACGTACTCCGACGCCGGCACCACGTGGGGCGCGGACTTCCGGGCCGGCAAGGTCGGGATCTTCCCCACCTCGTACGGGGCGACGGTGCCCGCCGCGACGAAGGCGATGCGGGCGAAGATGCAGACGGTGCTCATCCCGTCGTGGGACGGCAAGCGGTCGTTCTTCGACGGCGGCGACAACATGTGCATCCCGAACGGTGCCACGAACCCGTCCGGGGGCTGGGCGTTCATGCAGTACGCCACCGGGCTCCGGCAGCAGCAGGCACTGCCGGACGGCGGGTACTTCCCGACGCGGTCCGACGCCGCGACGCCGGAGTACCGGAAGCGGTTCCCGCTGGCCTCCGGGCCGCTCGACTCCTTCGAGAGGGGCTACGCGCCGCGGACGCTCGCCTACAACCTGCTCAACAACCAGCCGTCGTCGCCGTACTTCGCGATGTTCCGGGAGGCCGTGTTCGGCTCGGGGAGCGCTGCCGCCATGCGGACGGCGCAGTCCGACTACCAGCGGATCCTCGACCAGGTCCAGGCCTGAGCGTCGTCCTGCTCGTCCTGCCCGTCCCGCTCGTCCCGCTCGTCTCGCGCTCGTTGATGCACAGAGAGGTGCACGCATGTCGACCATCTCCACCCGGCGCTCCACCGGCCGGACCGGCGTCGGCCGCCCGACCGTGGGCCGGGGCCCCGGCCCCGGTCGCGGCCCGGCTCGGCCCCGCAACTCGCTCATCCACCCGCCTCGGACCGGCGCCGTGCTCGTCGCGCCGGCGATCCTGTTCGTCGCGGTCTTCGTCCTCGTCCCGCTCGTGTTCGCGCTGTACATCTCGTTCACGAACTGGCCGCTCATCGGGTCGTACCGGTTCATCGGGCTGCAGAACTACCTGACGCTGTTCCAAGACCCGACGTTCGTGCACGCGATCCTGTACACGCTGCTCTACACCGCGATCGTGACGCTGCCGATCCTGGCGCTCGGCTACTTCCTGGCCGTGCTCGTCCGGGCCCGCCGCCGCGGCAGCACCGTGCTGCGGACGGTGTTCTTCCTGCCGTACGTGGTCGGGCTGACCACGCTGTCGTTCATGCTCGTGCTCGAGGCGCAGCCGAACTCGGGCGCCGTGAACCTGGTGCTCCGCTGGCTCGGGATCACCGACGGCAGCACCGCGTGGCTCGTCAACGGTCCGCTGGCGACGGTGCTCATCTGCGTGCTCGTGGTCTGGGCGGTGTCCGGGCTGACCATGGTGCTGCTCATGTCGGCGATGCAGGGCGTCCCCGACGAGGTGTACGAGTCCGCGCAGCTCGAGGGCGCGTCCTGGTGGCAGACCGAACGGCTGATCACCATCCCGATGATCCGCTCGACCATCGCGCTGAGCGTCATCATCTCGGTCATCGGGTCGCTGCTGGCCTTCAACCAGTTCTACATCCTGACCCAGGGCGGGCCGGGGACCGAGACCACCACGATCGTCAACGCGATCTACAACCGCGGGTTCGTGAACCTGCAGCTCGGGGCCGCGACCGCCCAGTCGATCGCCCTCGTCGTGGTGATCGCCGCCGTGACGGTGGTCCAGTTCTGGGCACTGCGAGAGAAGGACTGACGCCATGAGCACCACGACCTCGCGTTCGGGCCTCGGGGCGCCGGACCTGTCCACCCGGACCCTGACCACCACCGACGACGGGCATCGCCGCCGCCATCAGCAGGGCAGCGTCCAGCACCCGCGGGACACCACCGTCAAGCGCACCCTCTACGCGATCGCCGGCATCGGGTCCGCGCTGGTGTTCGGCGTCCCGCTGCTCTGGTCGATCCTGCGGGCGTTCCAGTCCGAGGCCGTCATCACCGAGGCACCTGACCCGGCGACGTTCTTCCAGCTCGGGTGGCAGAACTTCGCCGCCGTGTTCTCGTCGTCGTCGCACCTGCTGACCGGTGTCGTGAACTCGCTCATCGTGTCGATCGCCACGGCGGTGCTCACCGCGGTGATCGCGACGATGGCCGGGTACGGGTTCGCGCGCTTCCGGTTCCGTGGGTCCGGTGTCGTCTTCGGGCTGGTGCTGCTGACGATGATGGTGCCGTTCCAGGCGATCCTGACGCCGCTGTACCTCGAGCTCAACGCGATGAAGCTCACGAACTCGCTGCTCGGGCTCGTGTTGTTCTACACGACGGTGAACCTGCCGTTCGGGGTGTTCGTGATGCGGAACGCCTTCCAGTCGATCCCGACCGAGCTCGAGGACTCGGCCTTCGTCGACGGGGCTTCGCGCTTCCGGGTCGTCGTCTCCGTGCTCCGCCCGCTGCTCCTGCCCGGGGCGGCGACCGCGGCGCTGTACGCGTTCCTGGCGTCGTGGACGGAGTTCCTCGGAGCACTGACCTTCCTGACGAAGGACTCGCTGTACACGCTGCCGGTCGCCCTGCTCAACCTGCAGACCGGGGCGTACGGGCAGGTGTCCTACGGCAACCTAGTCGCCGGGTCGGTCGTCGCGATGCTCCCGTGCATCGCGCTCTACGTCGGACTGCAGCGGTTCTACGTCGCCGGGTTGTCGTCCGGCGCGCTGAAGGGCTGACCGCCGGAGCCGCTGGTCCGACGCCGCCTACGTGCTGCGCCGGACCACCAGCTCCGGCTGCAGCAGGGCGTCGTCGTGCTGGCCGCCCTCGAGCAGCGCCCGCGCCGAGGCGAGCACCCGCTCCCCCATCGCCTGGAAGTCCTGGCGGACGGTGGTCAGCGGCGGCGTGAAGTGCGCCGCCTCCGGGACGTCGTCGAAGCCGATCACCGCGACGTCGTCCGGCACCCGCAGCCCCTCTTCCACGAAGGCGTGCAGGACGCCGAGCGCCATCTGGTCGTTCCCGGCGAACACGGCGTCGACCGAGGCCACGTCCATCGCCCGACCGGCCGCGAAGCCGCTCGCCGGGGTCCAGTCGCCCTCGAACACGACCGGGGTCAGGCCGCGGTCGCGCATCGTCCGGTCGTAGGTCGCACGGCGCACCTCGGCCTCCTGCGAGACCGACGGCCCGGCGATGTGCACGATCCGCCGGTGCCCGCGGTCGAACAGGTGCTGCAGCGCCATGGTCGCGCCGGCCGCCTGGTCGATGGCGACCGCGGAGATCGTCGCACCACCGCTCCCCGGCACGACCAGGTCGGTCGGCAGCGCGTCACGCTGCACGGCGTTCGCGACGACGACGGGCACCGTCACCGGCAGGGTCAGTGACGCCAGGGCGTCGAGCACCCGGTTGTCGGCGGCGACGAGGACCACCGCGGCGACGTCCTGCGCCAGCAGTGTCGACAGCGCCTCGGACAGGTCGGCGGGCTTCGGGTCGTCCGGCAGCGTCGAGAGGAGCACGTGGTACCCGGCTGTCCGGGCCGCGCGCTCGAACCCGATCGCGGTACTCGACGGTCCGTAGAGCGCATCGCCCGCGCTGACGAGTCCGAGTGCCCGGCTCCGTCCGCCGGCGAGTGCCCGGGCGGCGGCGCGGGGCCGGTAGCCGAGGGCGGTGACGGCGTCGGTGACCTTCGTCCGGAACTGGTCCCGGACGGTCGGGTCCCCGTTGATCACGCGGGACACGGTCTGGTGGGAGACCCCCGCGCGTTCGGCGACGTCGAAGATCGTCGGGGCCTTGCGTCCCCTGCCGTTCGGCGTCGCGGTCGTCGTCATCCGGTCACCGTACCGTGCCGCCAGTTCGGGGACACGACATCCCGATCCGGTGTCGACGAGTTGACACCGCTCGGCGGAGACCACATGATGTGAGCGCTCACTTGGAGCATCACATCCCCAGCGGGACACAGCAGCCCCGCACCTGAACGCGTCGATGTCGACGCGAGAGGAACAGAGGTACTTCGATGAAGAAGCGCAGGATCGTCGCGGGCGTCGCAGCCCTCGGCCTCGCTCTCTCCCTGGCCGCCTGCTCTGGCGGCGGTGGTCGTTCCGCGACCGGCGACGGTGGCAGCAGCACCGACAACAAGGGCGCCCTCGTCGGCGTCGCGATGCCCACGAAGGTGTCGGAGCGCTGGATCAAGGACGGCAACGCCGTCAAGAGCGACCTCGAGAAGAAGGGCTACAAGGTCGACCTCGAGTACGCAGACAACAAGATCCCGCAGCAGGTCCAGCAGGTCAGCAACATGATCACGAAGGGCGCGAAGGTCCTCATCGTCGCGTCCATCGACGGTGGTTCGCTGTCCGACCAGCTCGACGCCGCCGCCAAGGCCGGCATCAAGGTGATCTCCTACGACCGCCTGCTCACCGGCTCGAAGAACGTCGACTACTACGTCTCGTTCGACAACGAGAAGGTCGGCGTCGACCAGGCCACCTCGCTCCTCACCGGGCTGGGTGTGCTCGACGCGGACGGCAAGAAGACCGGCAAGAAGGGTCCGTTCAACATCGAGGTGTTCGCCGGCTCGCCCGACGACAACAACGCCACGTTCTTCTTCAACGGCGCGATGAAGACCCTCAAGCCGTACATCGAGGACGGCACCATCAAGATCGGCTCCGGCCAGGACGGCTTCACGCAGGCCGCCACGCAGCAGTGGGACCCGGCGACCGCCAAGGCCCGCATGCAGAACCTCGTCGCGAAGTCCTACTCGGGCGGCACCGTGCTGAACGGCGTGCTCTCCCCGTACGACGGCATGTCGATCGGCATCATCTCGGCACTGCAGGGCGCCGGCTACGGCACCAGCAGCCGTCCGCTCCCGACCATCACGGGTCAGGACGCCGAGGCCGCGTCGGTCAAGTCGATCATCGACGACCAGCAGTACTCGACCATCTACAAGGACACGCGCAAGCTCGCGACCGAGTCCGTGAAGATGGCCGACGACCTGCTGACCGGCAAGAAGCCCGAGGTCAACGACACCAAGAGCTACGACAACAAGGTCAAGGTCGTCCCGACCTACCTGTTCCAGCCGACGGTCGTCACGAAGGACAACTACAAGAAGGTCCTCGTCGACTCCGGCTACTACAAGGAATCCGACCTCCAGTAGGTCCGTCCGGACCATCCCCGGACGGGAGGCGCGGTGCTGAGCCGCACCGCGCCTCCCGTCTGCCTTGAACTCACCACCCACAGAAAAGGCGGTCGACGTGGCGGACACCATCCTCGAGATGCGCGACATCACCAAGACGTTCCCCGGTGTGAAGGCGCTGCAGGGCGTCTCCATCGAGGTCGAACGCGGCCAGGTACACGCGATCTGCGGCGAGAACGGCGCGGGCAAGTCGACGCTGATGAAGGTGCTGTCGGGCGTCTACCCGGCCGGCACCTTCGACGGCGAGATCCTCTTCGAGGGCCAGCAGGTCAGGTTCTCGAACATCAACGACTCCGAGGAAGCCGGCGTCGTCATCATCCACCAGGAACTCGCCCTGAGCCCGTTCCTGTCGATCGCCGAGAACATCTTCCTCGGCAACGAGCAGTCCAAGGCCGGCTTCATCGACTGGAACAAGACGAACCTCGCCGCGGCGGAACTGCTCAAGCGCGTCGGTCTCAAGGACAACCCGATCACCAAGATCGTGGACATCGGCGTCGGCAAGCAGCAGCTCGTCGAGATCGCCAAGGCCCTGTCGAAGAAGGTCAAGCTCCTCATCCTCGACGAGCCGACCGCGGCACTGAACGACGACGACTCCGCGCACCTGCTCGAGCTCATCAAGTCGCTGCAGGCCGAGGGCATGACGGCGATCATCATCAGCCACAAGCTGAACGAGATCAAGGCGATCGCGGACAAGGTCACGATCATCCGCGACGGCCAGACGATCGAGACGCTCGACATGCACGCCGACGAGATCTCCGAGGACCGCATCATCCGCGGCATGGTCGGTCGCGACCTGTCGAGCCGCTACCCGGAGCACGAGTCGAAGGTCGGCGAAGAGCTCCTCCGCATCGAGGACTGGAACGTCCACCACCCGCTCGACGCCTCACGTCAGATCATCCACGACGCGAACCTCATGGTCCGCGCCGGTGAGATCGTCGGCATCGCCGGGCTGATGGGCGCCGGACGCACCGAACTCGCGATGAGCGTCTTCGGGCACTCGTACGGCACCGGCATCAGCGGCACCGTCTACAAGCGCGGCGTCCCGATCAAGACGAACACCGTGTCGGCGGCGATCGACAACGGCATCGCCTACGCCACCGAGGACCGCAAGCGCTACGGCCTCAACCTGATCGACGACATCAAGCGCAACGTGTCGGGCTCCGCACTCGGCAAGCTCGCCAACTGGGGCTTCGTCAACAGCTCCGAGGAGACCACCGTCGCGCGTGGCTTCCTGAAGAACATGAACATCAAGGCCCCGACGGTGAACGCCGTCACGGGCAAGCTCTCGGGCGGCAACCAGCAGAAGGTCGTCCTGTCGAAGTGGATGTACGCCGACCCGGACGTGCTCATCCTCGACGAGCCCACCCGCGGCATCGACGTCGGCGCGAAGTACGAGATCTACACGATCATCAACGCGCTCGCCGACCAGGGGAAGGGGATCATCGTGATCTCCTCCGAACTCCCCGAACTGCTCGGCATCTGCGACCGCATCTACACGCTCTCCGAGGGTCGCATCACGGCGGACGTCCCCCGCTCCGAGGCGACGCCCGAGACCCTCATGCAGTACATGACCCAGGAACGGGAGACCCCAGTCAATGAACGCGCTTAAGTCCGCCGCCAGCTACCTCACCGGGCAGCTCCGACAGATCGGCCTGTTCATCGCGCTGATCGTCATCGTGATCTTCTTCCAGGCGACGACCGGCGGGATCACCCTCGCGCCGATCAACGTCTCGAACCTGGTGGTGCAGAACAGCTACATCCTGATCCTCGCGATCGGCATGGTGATGGTGATCATCGCCGGCCACATCGACCTGTCCGTCGGGTCCGTCGTCGCCTTCACCGGTGCGATGGCCGGCGTCATGATCACCCAGTGGCACATCCCGTGGCCGATCGCGGTCGTCCTCTGCCTGGTCCTCGGCGCCCTCGTCGGTGCCTGGCAGGGCTTCTGGATCGCCTACTTCGGGATCCCGGCCTTCATCGTCACACTGGCGGGCATGCTCGCCTTCCGCGGTGCCGCCCAGATCGCCCTGCAGAACCAGCAGATCTCGCCGTTCCCGGAGGGCTTCCGCTCCCTGGGCTCGGGCTTCCTGCCGGCCTTCGGCACCTCGGGCTACGAGCCGCTCACGATGATCCTCGGTCTCGCCGCCTCGGTGATCCTGGTCATCACGGCGTTCCGTGGTCGTGCCACCCGTCGCAAGTACCAGCTCGAGGACGAGCCGTTCGCCTGGTTCATCACCAAGCTCGTCTTCACCATCGCGCTCGTCATGTTCGTCGCGGTGCTGCTCGCCAGCTACAACGGCACCCCGATCGTGCTGGTCATCCTCGGCGTCCTGGTCATCGTGTACTCGATGGTCATGCGCAGCTCGGTGTTCGGCCGTCACATCTACGCGATCGGCGGCAACCCGCTCGCCGCGCAGCTGTCCGGCGTCAAGACGAAGCGGGTCACGTTCCTGCTCTTCGTGAACATGGGCGTCATCGCGGCCCTGGCCGGCGTGGTCTTCACCGGTCAGCTCAACCTGGCCTCGCCGAGCGCGGGCAACGGGTTCGAGCTCGACGCCATCGCGGCCGTCTTCATCGGTGGCGCTGCCGTCACCGGTGGCATCGGTACGGTGCCGGGCGCGATCGTCGGTGGTCTGATCATCGGCATCCTGAACAACGGCATGTCGATCCTCGGTGTCGGCACCGAGTACCAGCAGCTCATCAAGGGCCTGGTGCTCCTCGCAGCCGTCGCGTTCGACGTCTTCAACAAGCGCCGCGCGGCCAGCAGCCGGAAGTAGTACCACCGCAGCCGAGACTCGGGCTGAGTGACAGGACGCGCATCATCTGATGCGCGGAACGTCGCTCAGCCCGAGTCTCGTTTGCGTCTGCGCTTGCGTCCGCGTCCGCGGTCAGCGGGTCAGGACGGCCCAGCCGGCGGCCGGGAGGCGCAGGGTCCCGTCGCGCAGGTCACCCGCGCCCGCCTCGACCCGCGTCGCGTCGGCTGCGGGCAGGACCACCGGCTCAGGCGAGAGGTTCAGGGCGGTGACCACGGCCTCCCGGTCGGTCGCGGTGCGGAGGACGAGCGCCGTGTTGTCGAGGTGCACCACGTCGGTGTGGGCGCGGTGCAGCCACGGGTGCCGACGGCGGAGGGCGACGAGCGCCTGGTGGGCGTGCAGGACGTCCGCCGCCGTGCCGGAGACCGCGGGCGGTGCGGCTGGGAAGGTCGGACGGACGGCGTCGTCGCCGCCCTCGCGGTCCTCCTTCACACCGGTCCAGGCGAACTCGTCGCCGGCGTAGACCGACGGTGTGCCGGCGACCGTGAACAGCACCGCGATGGCGTGGCCGACGACCCCCTCCCCCACGGCGGAGGCGATCCGGGTGACGTCGTGGTTGCCGACGAAGGTGCTCGGGGCGAAGGTGGTGAGCAGTTCGTCGTGCCGCTCGATCGCGTGCGCGAGCTCGTAGCAGTTGCGGTCGGCGATGCCGTGCCAGATCCCCTGCCACAGTTCGTACTGGGTGGTGGAGTCCATCGTCGACTCGCGGACGATCTGCGCGGTGTCGCCGTGGATGACCTCGCCGGAGAACCAGGCGTCGGGGAACCGCTCGCGGACGCGGGGCAGGACCCGCGCCCAGAACGCCTGCGGGACCGCGTAGGCCGCGTCGAGTCGCCACCCGTCGATGCCGCGCTCGAGCCAGTGCGTCATGACCTGGACGACCAGGTCCTCGGTCGCGGTCGAGGTGTGGTCGAGCGCCACCAGGATGTCGTGCCCCTCGAACGACCCGACGGGGACCGGCTGTCCGGGCTGCCAGCCGTCCCAGTCGACGGCGAACAGCGGAGCGGTCTCGGCGTCCGGGCCCTGCTCGGCGAGTGCGCGGAACGCGGGGTGCTCGCGGCCGACGTGGTTGAAGACGCCGTCGAGCAGGACCCGGATACCCCGGTCGTGGGCGGCGGTGACCAGGCGGTCGAAGTCGTCGTCGTCGCCCAGGCGGGGGTCGATCCGGAAGTGGTCGACGGTGTCGTAGCCGTGCGTCGAGCTCGCGAACACCGGGCCGAGCAGCAGGCCGTTGAGGCCGAGGTCGACGACGTGGTCGAGCCAGGCCTCCAGGTGTCCGAGACGGTGCTCGACAGTGCCGTGACGGCCGCTCGTCGGGCGGATCTCCGCACCGACGAAACCGAGCGGGTAGACGTGCCACCACATCACGTGCTCGACCCAGGCGGGCTCGGGAGTTCGGTCGACGTCGTGGTCCATCCCTGCATGCTGCCAGCCGGCCCTGGTCGGGAGCGCCGATCGGGGTACCACCAGCCTGGAAGCGCGTCGGTGGCGAGGACGATCATGGACGCATGGGACGAGCCATCCGCACCGAGGACGACGCACGCCGACTCGATGCCGCACACGCCGAGCGGACCTGCGCGTCGTGCGGTCGTCGGATGCCGGACTCGGCGAGCGCGGACGCGAAGTGGTGCTCCGACGCCTGCCGCCGGCACAAGCTCGACGACGCCGACCGGACGCTCGAGCGCACCATCGACGAGCTGCTCGACGCCCGAGCCGCGACCTCGAGCATCTGCCCCTCGGACGCCGCGCGCGCGATCGGCGGCGACGACTGGCGCGACCTGATGGAACCCGCTCGACGCGCTGCCCGACGCATGGTCGCCCGGGGCGAAGTCGAGATCACCCAGAGCGGCAACGTCGTCGATCCGTCGACCGCGAAGGGGCCGATCCGCATCCGCCGTCCGCGCTGAGTGGCCCTCCTGGACCGCCCGTCAGCGATTCCGGGGTACACCGCCCTCGGCCCAGCCGTGAGCGGCACGACGGACGGGGTTAGCGTCGGCAGCACGCGCCGGGGACCCTCGGCGGATCCCCGCAGGAAGGAACACCATGTCGCTCGCAGACAAGGCCAAGGACGCAACCCAGAAGATCGTCGGCAAGGCCGAGGAGACCGTCGGCAAGCACACCGACGACGCCGAACTCACCGCCCAGGGTCACAAGGACCAGGGCATGGGCGAGGCCCGCATGGAGACCGAGAAGGCCAAGGACGCCGCCGACGACAAGTGACCGTCGGCACCACCTCGTGACGCCCGTACCGCTCGCGGTGCGGGCGTTCGTGGTTCCTGGGCCCGTACCGCGGTTCGGTCAGCGGATCGTATCGGTCTTCTGCCGCATCGTGACGACCAGCCGCTCGAGCGCCAGGACGAGGCGATTCGTCTGCTCGCGCGTCACCCGGGAGGACGAGTACTGGAAGTTCGTCTTCTCGTCTGTCAGACGCTTGAGGTGGTTGCCCGGTTGTCTGTCCGGTGAGCACGCGACGTCGAGCAGGCGTCGCGCCTGCGCATGGTCATCACCGACGTGGTGCTGACCGAGGACAGCCCCGCAGATCGCGTCTGCTGCCGCGATTCCGCCGAGGACCGCGTTCGAGCCGGCAGCCTTCCAGTCCGCATGCGACGGTGATCCAGCACACAGTACGGCCACCTCGTAGTAGGCCTCGGCCTCGTCGCGCCGCATCCGGACTGCGGACGCGTCCATCGCTCGTGTCCGAGGCGGCATCAGACGAGAGTACGGATGTCGGACCCGTACACGGTGTGCGCGTCGGCTCGCCATGAGCCCACGAGCGGGTCCCCCTCGGCGGCGAACCGTTCCAGGTCGGCACGCGTGACGTCGAAGACCTGGCACGCGTTGCCCGTCCAGCGCTGCACGAGATCGCCCAGGCGAACGACCACGTCGACGTCGGTCTCGGCCGCGAACACCACCAGCAGGTCGACGTCCGATTCGTCGGTAGCCGTCCCCCGGGCGAGCGATCCGAAGATCGACACCGACAGCACGTCGACCTCGGCTGTCGCGACGAAGTCGTGGATGCGGCGCTCGAGCTCGGCGCGAGCACCGAGCACGAGCTCGACCGCTGGCCACAGCAGGTGTTCCCGGTTGACCTGGTACGCGGAGTGCTGCAGACCACGCTCGACGTGCACCAACCCGGAGTGCTCGAGTTTGTCGAGGGCGCGCTTGATCCCCGTGTGCTGTGCGGCACCGGCGACGCGAGCCACCTGACGCCCGGTCATCGCCGTGTCGGTCCGGGCGAGGACGCGGAGCGCGTCAGCCTGTGTCGGGCCGACGAGAGTGGCGAGGGGAGCAGCGAGTTGCATCCTGTGAGTGTACAGCTGATCGGTACATCTGTACACAGATCGCGTACACAACGCGACGGCCACCTCGGACTGCTTCTGCTCGCGTGCATCTCCCCGTCAACGGCAGCTCGCACGTGGTTCGGGCAGACTCGGGGCATGACCGCGGGCGTGGAGGACGACCACTTCTTCGTCGTGAGCGGACGACGCTGGCGGCGGACGGACCCGGCGCTCCCCGAGGACCTGGCAGCACGCCTCCGCGCACATCTGGGTCGCGGACGGAACGGGGTGAAGCTGGCGAAGCGGGCCGGTGACGAGAGTGCCGTCGCCGCCGCCCGCCACCGCAACGGCCTCGCCAAGCACGGGCTCGGCGAGCGGGGGCCCGAGTGGTGGGAGCGACCCGAACCCGAGCGGATCGCGCAGGCCGAACAGGCCCTCGCGGACCTCGACCGGCTCGACGGGACGCCGTGACCGACGACGAGGTCATCCGTGCCCCCGCGTGGGAGCGGAGCGCGAGCACCGCTGCACTCGGTCCCCTGCAGATCGTGGTCGGCGCTGTCCTCATCACGGTCGCCTTCGTCCCGGAAGCGTCGGCTCGGGTGTTCATCGTGGCCCTCGGCGTGCTCATGGTGGGCTTCGGCGCATGGACGACCGCTCGAGCTCGACGCGTGGCGGTCCGCCTGGGCGACGAGGAGCTCCGCTACGACGGGTACGTCCTGAGCTGGTCGGTGCCGCGCGCGCAGATATCGACCGTGCTCGACGACGGGTACGTCGAGTGGGTGGACGAGACCGGTCGCCAGCGTCGACGACAGATCGGACTCCTGACGAAGGCGTACGAGGACGACGGTACGAAGTTCGCCCCGGACTGGATCTGGCGTCGTCAAGGCCTCCTGCGCGTCCGTGAATGGGCCGAGGCTCGGGCGTTCTGACACAGCCCCGAAGTCGGACCCCGGTCGCCGGAGTCGCACTTCCTGCTGCTCGGTAGCCGTCGGTCCGGCCGATCGTGCGACCTGGGCGGACGGCGCTCGGTGCGCCGCCGAGCCACCTCGGTCCGCCACCCCGTCACCCGCATGGTGGACGCGACACCCGCGATTCCCCACCTTCCGGATGAGGTGCGAGCGATCCTCGCCGCCGTAGGCTCATCGCGGCGAGGACGCCGAGGACCGAGGGGGACCATGAACGACATCACGCACACGGGCGCACTGGTGGGGCTGCGCACCGGCACGACGACGGCCGAGGGACCGGCCGGCGCCAGGGTCGGTGTGCTGCTCGAACTCTGCTCCGAGGACGCCGCGGGCGTCCGCCGACCGTGGGAGCTGCTGGTCACACCGGCCCAGGCCGCCGCACTCGTCGAGGCCGAGCGGACCGAGCCCGGGGTGCTCGTCCGCTTCGCCGGCGAGCGTCTCGGTGAGCGCGGCGGTGTCCCGGTCGTGCGGGTCGGCCGGATCGCGGTGCTCGTCCCCGAACCGACCTGCTGACCCCACCCAGACCGAGACCGAGCACCGGACGAGGACTCAGCCCTCGGTGTGCCCGAGCGACGGCTCGACACGCATGCAGACGGTGCGGGCCGCCGAGGCGTGCACCTCGAACACGACGACCTCGTTCCGACCGGCCCGGAGCACCGGCCCCGGGACGGCGAGCGTCCGCTGCGGCCCACGCGACCAGTACCGGCCCAGGCAGAACCCGTTGACCCAGGCGACACCCTTCCGGAACCCGTCGAGCGCCAGGAAGCGGTCGCGGTCTGCGTCGCTCTCCGGCAGGTCGAACGCCCCCGTGGCGAACACCGGACCGGCGAGGGTCTCCCCCGTCGGCACGGCTGCGGTCCGCAGGGCATCGAGCGCGCCCTCCGGCAGCGGGTCGAGTGCCAGGGGTGAGACGGTCCAGCGCGACAGCACGTCGTCGTCGATCCGGACCGCGCCGATGAGCCCCTTCGGCTCGCCGATCCGGGGCCCGTAGTCGACGCGGCCCTGGTCCTCGACGAGCAGTTCCAGGAGGCCCGTCACCGGTGGCAGGGCGATCGCACGATCGTGGTGCTCCCGCTCCAGGACGCCGACGGTCCGGCCGTCGACCCGGACGAGGACGCGGTCGCGGACCTCCTCGGCGACGGTCAGCACGCCGCCGGCGGGCAGGTCGACCTCCGTCCGGTACAAGACGAACCCGGAGGCGGCGCCCAACTGGTCGAAGGTCGGTGGCGTCTCGTGGGTGGTCCAGCTGGTGATCGTCGGCAGCAGGTCGACGAGCGGCAGGACGTGGTCGAGGCGGACGGCGACGTCCGCGGCGGGGGTGGGCCGGGCCTCCAGGCCGTCAGCGGACGGCGACGCCGACACGGACGCGAGCAGGCCGGACCCGCCGGGCTGCATCGCCGCGGGCAGCTCCGGGACGGGTGCGTACCGGGCGATGACGTCACGGAACGCGTGGAACTTCTCGGTGGGGCGTCCGGCCTCGTCGAGCGGGGCGTCGTAGTCGTACGACGTCGCGATCGGCCGGTACACGCCCTTGTCGTTCGCGCCGTTCGTGAAGCCGAAGTTCGTGCCGCCGTGGAACATGTAGACGTTGACCGAGCCGCCGGCGGCGAGCAGGTCGTCCAGGTCCGCGGCCGAGGCGGCGGCCGGGGTGGTGTGGTGGTGCTCGCCCCAGCTGTCGAACCAGCCGTCCCAGAACTCGGAGCACATCAGTGGTCCGGTCGGCTGTGCCTGGCGGAGCCGTGCGAGGCGCTCGGTGGAGCGGGACCCGAACGAGCCGGTCTTGTGCAGCGACGGCAGCGAGCCGTCCTCGAGCATCGAGTCCATCGGCTGGTCGACGCTCGTGAACGGGACGGTGAGCCCGATGTCGCGGTGCATGCGCTCGAGCTTCTCGAGGTACACCGGGTCGGATCCGTAGGCGCCGTACTCGTTCTCGACCTGCACGAGCACGATCGGGCCGCCGGCGTCGATCTGCCGCGGCACCAGGATCGGCGCGAGGGCGTCGAGGTACCGGCCGACCGCGGCGAGGAACTGCGGTTCGTCGCGGCGGATGCCGACCGTGCCGTCGGTGAAGAGCCAGAACGGCAGCCCGCCGTTGGTCCACTCGGCGCAGATGTACGGGCCGGGACGGACGATGGCGTGCATGCCCGAGGCTTCGACGAGGTCCAGGAACCGGCCGAGGTCCAGGCCGCCGGTGAAGTCGAAGGTGCCGGGCGTTTCCTCGTGTGCGTTCCACGCGACGTAGGTCTCGACGGTGTTCAGGCCCATGAGCTTGGCCTTGTGGATCCGGTCGGCCCACAGGTCGGGGTGGACGCGGAAGTAGTGGATCGCACCGGAGAGCACCCGGTGCGGCTGCCCGTCGAGCAGGAAGTCGGTGTCGCCGATGGCGAAGCGCATGTCGTTGCTTTCTGGTGGGAACACGTCGGTGCCGACGCGTCTCGTGGGAACGCGGCCGTGCGGGGAACCCGCACGGCCGCGTCGATGTGGTGGGACTACTTGGTCGAGACCGTGAAGCCCTGCTGCTTGCCGTACTTCGCGAGCGCGTCCTGCCAGGCCGACAGACCCGACTCGAGCGACGTGCCCTTCTCGTACGACTGCCCGACGGTGTCGGCGTAGACGCTGTTCGCGTACACCTGGTACGGCAGGTAGGTGAAGTCGTTGTCCGACGCCTTGGACGCGTCGACGAGCACCTTGTTGATCTGCTGGCCACCGAAGTAGTCCGGCTTCTCGTCGAGGAACGCGGACGACTCGAGGTCGGCGGTGGTGGACGGGAACCCGCCGGACTCCATGAAGACCTTGGTGGAGGCCTTCGACGAGTTCAGCCACTTGAGGAAGCCGGCGGCGAGGGCCGGGTTCTTCGACTGCTTCATGACGACCTCGGCGCTGCCGCCGTTGTTCGCGGTGGCCGCGGTCTGGCCGTCGTAGGTCGGCATCGGGGCGACGCGCCAGTCACCCTTGGCGTCGGCGACGCTGGCCTCGAGGTTGCCGGGCATCCAGGCGCCGGTGATCAGCGTGGCGATCTCGCCGTTGCCGAGCTGCTTGTACCAGTCGTCGGTCCAGCCGACGGTCTTCGCCAGCAGGCCCTGCTCGACGAGCTGGTTCCAGGTCTTGGTCCACTTCTTCGTGCCGGCGTCCTGCAGGTTGATGGTCACCTTGTCACCGTCGGTGGTGAACGGGGTGCCGCCGGCCTGGGCGATCATGCTCGTGGTGAAGCCCGCGTCGCCGGAGTCGGCGGCCAGGTACTTCTCGGGGTCGGCGTCGTGCAGCTTCTTGGCCGCGGCGACGTACTCGTCCCACGTCTTCGGCACGGCGATGTCGTACTGGTCGAAGACCTTCTTGTTGTAGAACATCGCCATGGGGCCGGAGTCCTGCGGCAGGCCGTAGACCTTGCCGTCCATCGAGACCGACTTCCAGGTGCTCGCGGCGAACTTGCTCTTCATGTCGCCGAAGCCGTAGTCGGACAGGTTGAGCAGCGACTCGGACAGGGCGAACTGCGGCAGCGCGTAGTACTCGACCTGGGCGACGTCGGGAGCGCCCGAGCCGGCCTTCACGGTGTTCTGCAGCTTCGTGTACTGGTCGGCGCCGGTGCCGGCGTTGACGAGCTTGACCTTCACCTTGGGGTAGGCCTTCTCGAACGCGGCGACCTGGTCCTTCGCGGAGGGGGTCCACGACCAGTAGGTCAGCGTGCCGCCCTGCTCGAGGGCCTTGTCGATGTCGGAGGCCGAGCCGCCGGAGGCGGAGCCGCCGGACGCGCAGGCGGCGAGGGCCATCGCGGCGGTGACGCCGATGGCGAGGGCGCTGAGCCCGCGCCGGAGACGCTTCTGCATGGTGGTGCCTTTCACTTCATCGTGAAGAAGGTGCTTCTTCGTGGAGGAGGGACTGCTGGTGCCGGTGCGGTCCGTTGCGGGGCCGCTCCGTGCCTCCCGGCCGGGTTCCGGTGCTGCTGACCGGGGCCGGAGGGCGGGATCAGGCCTTGACGGAGCCGGCCGCGAGGCCGGACTGCCAGAAGCGCTGGAGGAAGAGGAACGCGACCACGATCGGGATGATCGTGAGGAGCGAGCCGGTGACGACGAGGTTGTAGATCGGCTGCGCACCGGAGCCGGTGGCCTGCGCGTTCCACTGGTTCAGGCCGACGGTCAGCGGGTACCACTTCGGGTCGCTCAGCATGATGAGCGGCAGGAAGTAGTTGTTCCAGGTGGCGACGACCGCGAACAGCAGGACCGTGACGACACCGGGCGCCAGGAGCTTCAGCGCGATGGTGAAGAAGATCCGGAACTCGCCGGCGCCGTCCATGCGGGCGGCCTCTATGAGTTCGGTGGGGATCGCCTCGACCGCGTAGGTCCAGATGAGGTACATGCCGAACGGGCTGATCAGCGACGGCAGGATGATCGACCACGGGGTGTTGGTCAGGCCGACCTGCGAGAAGAGCAGGAACGTCGGCACCGCGAGAGCCGTGCCCGGAACGGCGATCGCGCCGAGGACGATGGCGAACACGGCGCGACGGCCGGGGAACTGGAACTTCGCCATGCCGTAGCCGGCGACGGTCGCGAGCAGCGTCGCGCCACCCGCACCGACGACGACGTAGAGCAGCGTGTTGCCGAGCCACTGCACGAAGATGCCGTCGTTGTAGGTGAGCGTGTCGACGATGTTCTGCCAGAGGTTGAACTTCCCGCCGAACCACAGGCCGAACGTGGACAGCAGCGACGACTGCGTCTTCGTGCTGTTGACCAGCAGGTAGAAGAGCGGTGCGAACGAGTAGACGACGAAGACGACCATGACCGCGGTCAGGAGACCGGAGCGCTTCACCTTGCGTCCGTCGACGGGCTTGGCCGCCTTCCGGGAGGCGCGGGTGCGGCGGTCACGCGGGTCACCCTGCGTCGTGGTCGCCTCGGTGACGGTGAGGGGGGCGGGACCCTGGAGGGTGCTCATCGGTTCTCCTGTCGGGTGCCGCGGACCTGCACGACGTAGGCGATGACGGCGGTGATGACGCCCATCACGATCGCGACGGTGGCGGAGTAGTTGAACTGCTGGCCGCTGAAGGACAGCGAGTAGGCGTACATGTTCGGCGTGAAGGCGCTGCCGATGACGTTCGGGGCGAGGGTCTTCAGCAGGTTCGGCTCGTTGAAGAGCTGGAAGCTGCCGATGATCGAGAAGATCGTCGCGATGACCATCGGGCCGCGGAGCGCCGGGAGCTTGATCGAGAACACGGTGCGCATCGGGCCGGCGCCGTCGAGCTCGGCCGCTTCGTACAGGTCGCCGGGGACCGTGCGCAGGGCGGCGTAGAAGATCAGCATGTTGTAGCCGAGGAACTCCCAGGTGACCACGTTGCCGATGCTCGTCAGGACCCAGCTCGGGCTGAACGGCTGGAGCAGGTCGATGCCCATGGCGTCGTTCGCGGCTCCGGTCAGGCCGAACTGGTTGCCGTAGATGAAGCCCCAGATCAGTGCCGCGACCACACCGGGGACGGCGTAGGGCAGGAACACCGCAATGCGGAAGAACCCGGTGCCCCAGAGGCGGGCGCTGTCGAGGGCCAGGGCGGCGACGAGGGCCAGGACCAGCATGATCGGCACCTGGACGACCAGGAAGATCGCGACGCGGCCGAACCCGGACCAGAACTTGGCGTCCTGGAACAGCTGCACGTAGTTGGCGAACCAGACGAACTGGTTGCCGCCGATGAGCTGGTCGCGGAACAGGCTGAGCCAGAGCGCGTAGCCGATCGGCACGATGAGCATCAGCACGAGGACGGCGACGAACGGGCCGACGAACAGCCAGCCGGTCATGCGACCCCGGGGCTTCCCACGGCGACGCGGTGCGGGCGTGGTGCCCGTGCGTCGCGGCGCGGCCTCGGGGCTCCGCGCGGTGAGCGTGCTCATGTGACTCCTTCGTCGTGTCCTGAACTGACGTCGACGAGGACCGCAGCGCCGGGTGGTCGTGCTGCGACCCGCGCTGATGTTGACGTCAACATCGAACGGAGGCGACCATAGCATGGCAACGTCAACATGCGCTAGCGTTCGGAGGAGTGGCCGCGCACCGACGCCGGTCCACCGGTCGTGATCCGGTGCCCGTCCCCCGGCGGCGCACCCGTCCCGGCCCCACGTCGTTCGCACGGAAGGGGGCGCGACCATCTCGACGACCACCGACGCCACCGCAGTCCCCCGCCGGGCCCCGTCCCTCGCCGCCGTGGCGGACGCCGCCGGGGTCTCGATGCAGACCGTCTCCCGCGTGGCCCGCGGGTTCGACAACGTCAGCCCCGAGACCCGCACCCGGGTCCAGCAGGCGATGGCCGACCTCGGCTACCGGCCGAACCGCGCCGCCCGGGCACTGCGCTCCGGGCGCTTCCGCACCATCGGCGTGATCATGTTCACGCTCGCCTCGTACGGCAACATGCGCACGCTCGAGGCGATCGCCGACGCCGCGGGGGTCGCCGACTTCACCATCACGCTGCTGCCGATGGCCTCTCGCACGGAAGAGGGCGTCCGGTCCGCGTTCTCCCGCCTGCACGAACAGGCCGTCGACGGTGTCGTCATCATCATCGAGTCGCACGTCATCGACACCGCAGAGGTCGAGCTCCCCGACGGCGTCCCCATGGTCGTCGTCGACTCCACCGGCACCACCGAGCACCCGGCGATCGACACCGACCAGGCCGACGGCGCCCGCCTGGCGACCCAGCACCTGCTCGACCTGGGCCACGACACCGTCTGGCACGTGGCCGGACCGGCGTCGTCGTACTCGGCCGCGCGGCGTCAGGCGGCCTGGAGTGCGGCCCTCACCGCCGCCGGACGCACCGTCCCGCCCGTGCTCGGCGGCGACTGGAGCACCGAGTCCGGCTACCGGGCGGGCCTCGAGATCGCCCGACGCCCCGAGATCACCGCGGTGTTCGCGGCGAACGACCAGACCGCGCTCGGTGTGCTCCGCGCCTGCCACGAGGTCGGGCGTGCCGTCCCGTCCTCGCTCAGCGTCGTGGGCTTCGACGACTCCCCCGAGTCCGACTCGTTCTGGCCGCCGCTCACCACCGTGCACCAGTCCTTCGACGAGGTCGGACGGCGCGCGGTCGCCACCCTCCTGACGCAGATCGAGGGCGGCGCGGTCACGGCAGCGACGGACCTCGTGCCGGTGCGGCTCGTCGTGCGTGCGAGCACGGCGGCGCCGCCGGCGCGCTAGCTGCGGAGCCGCGGGGCCGCGCCGAGGCTCGGCCAGGCGGACAGAATGCACCGCACGCAGGCCGCAATGTGTCCGCCCAGCCGAGGCTCGGCGGACGGGAGGCGCGGCGCGGGCCCGCCACGCGCCTCCAGGCCGCACAAGATTCGCGCTGAGCGACAGGCCGCGGGTCAGCCGCCGCGAACGGTGTCGCCCAGCGCGAACCGCGCCGAGGCTCGGACACGCGGACAGAATGCGCCGCACGCAGGCCGCAACGTGTCCGCCCAGCCGAGGCTCGGCCGACGGGAGGCGCGGCGCGAGCCCGCCACGCGCCTGCCGGCCGCACGAGACTCGCGCTGAGCGACACGCCTCGCGCCGGCCACCGCGAGCGGTGTCGCCCAGCGCGAAACGCGCCGAGGCTCGGCCACGCGGACAGAATGCGCCGCACGCAGGCAGCAATGTGTCCGCACAGCCGAGCTTCGGCGGACGGGAGGCGCGGCGCGGGCCCGCCACGCGCCTCCCGGCCGCACGAGACTCGCGCTCGGCGACAATCCGCGCGGCGGCCACCGCGAGCGGTGTCGCCCAGCGCGAACCGCGCCGAGGCTCGGCCACGCGGACAGAATGCGCCACACGCGAGCCGCAATGTGTCCGCACAGCCGAGGCTCGGCCCCGCCGGCCCCGCCGGGCCGGCGGCAGCCCGCCGGGCCGGCCCGCCGCGCCGCCGCGCCGCCGGCCCGCACAGCGAAGGACGCAGGGCCCCCGAAGGGACCCGGCGTCCTCTGCTCACTCGACGCTCGCCGCACGCAGCGTGCGCCGAGGCGACTACCCGATCGAGAGCGCCGTCCAGGAGACGGGCGGCAGCTCGATCGTGATCGTGTCACCCTCGCGGCGGACGGACTCGTTGGTCCGCAGGCCGACGCGGGAGGTGTTCGACAGGTCGTTCACGGCGTGCAGGTCATCGTCCCAGATGCCCTCCGCGTGCACGTCACCATCGACGTCGAGCCCGGACAGGTCGATCGTGACCGTCGTGCTCTCGCTCTGGTGGCGGTTGACGAGGAACACCGCGGCGTGCCCGTCCTCCACCGTGGCCGCCGAGTCGACGACCGGGACGGTGCCGTGCTTGCCGCCGTCGATCGTGTCACCCGAGGCGACGACGTTCAGCGACGTGCCGTGCGCCAGGCGCGACGTGACCGAGAACGGGAAGAACGTGGTCTGGCGCCAGGCCTCGCCACCGGGCTCGGTCATGATCGGGCCGATGACGTTGACGAGCTGCGCGATCGACGCGGATGCGACGCGGTCCGCGTGGCGGAGGAGCGAGATGAGCAGCCCACCAAGGACGACGGCGTCGGCGACGGTGTAGACGTCCTCCAGGAGGCGCGGGGCGACCGGCCACTCGTCGAGCGTGAACGTCTTCTGCTGTGCCTCCCACTTCGTGATCGACCAGACGTTCCACTCGTCGAACGAGATGTCGATCCGCTTGTCGGAGCCCTTGTGCGCCTGCACGTGGTCCGCCGCGGTCGTCACCGTCTTGATGAAGTGGTCCATGTTGGCGCCGGAGGCCAGGAACGAGGTGAGGTCCTGGTCCTCCTCGTAGTAGGCGTGCGCCGAGATGTAGTCGACGTCCTCGTACGCGTGCTCGAGGACGGTGCGCTCCCACTCGCCGAACGTCGGCATCGACGCACCCGAGGACCCGCAGGCGACGAGCTCGAGGTCGGGCTGGATCTGCCGCATCGCCTTCGCGGTCATCGCGGCGAGCTTGCCGTAGTCCTCGGCGTTCTTGTGGCCGAGCTGCCACGGGCCGTCCATCTCGTTGCCGAGGCACCACATGGTGATGCCGAAGGGCTCCTCGCGGCCGTTGGCCTTGCGCTCCTCGGACCGGGCGGTGCCGCCGGGGATGTTCGCGTACTCGAGCAGCTCGATGGCCTCGGCGGCCCCGCGCGTGCCGAGGTTCACGGCGAGCATGAGCTCCGAGCCGACGGAGTCGAGCCACTGCTGGAACTCGTGCAGCCCGACCTCGTTCGTCTCGGTCGAGTGCCACGCCAGGTCGAGTCGGCGGGGACGCTGCTCGACCGGGCCGACGCCGTCCTCCCACTTGTAGCCGGAGACGAAGTTGCCGCCGGGGTAGCGGATGGTCGTGACGCCGAGCTCCTTGACGAGTTCGATGACGTCCTTGCGGAAGCCGTGCTCGTCGGCCGACTCGTGGGCGGGTTCGTGGATGCCGTCGTAGACGTGGCGGCCGAGGTGTTCGACGAAGCCGCCGAACAGTCGGCGCCGCACCGGCCCCACCGTGAACGCGGAGTCGAGGACGAGGTGTGTGCGGGGCATGGATCTCCTTCGATCAGGCTGTGCGTCGAGCACGAGTGTTCCGCAGGGTCACGGAAGTGAGCGCTCACCTGCAGGAAACGCTATCGGGTGTCGACACGGGACGGAAGGGCTGGTGCGCGCGTCGGCGCGGCACTAATGTGAGCGCTCACGGGGCACCGAAGCCCCGCGATCGGGACGTCGTTCCTCCCCGGATGACCGTCCCGTTTCGGCCCGTCCCGATGGAGTGATGCCATGCCGAACCGATCCGTCCCACCCCTCCGCGGGTCCACCTTCACCCGGAGGAGCCTGCTTGCGGCCGGAGCGGCGGCCGCGACGGTCCTGCCGCTCGCCGCCTGCTCCAGCCCGCTCGCCGCCGGTCTCGCCGGCAGCGCCCTGAACCCCGAGACGCTCGTCTTCTGGAACCTCTTCGGCGGCGGCGACGGTGTCCGCATGCAGACCATGGAGGACGGCTACGCCAAGCAGCACGGCGGTTCGTCGTCCCTGCAGGCCACGACCTTCGCGTGGGGCAACCCGTACTACTCGAAGCTGACACTGGCGACCGTCGGGAACAAGCCGCCGGACGTCGCGATCGCGCACCTGACCCGGGCGAAGCCGCTCTGGGACGGCGACCTGCTCGACCCGATCACGGCGGAGGACCTGGCCGGCGTCGGTCTCAAGGCCAGCGACTTCAACCAGAAGGCGTGGGCCGCGCAGAAGACCGACGGCGCCAACATCGCGATCCCGCTCGACACCCACCCGTTCGTGCTGTTCTATAACGTGGACGTCTGCAGGAAAGCGGGGCTGCTCGACAGCGACGGCGAGCTGAAGAACCTGGACGGCATGGACGCGTTCGAGAGCGCCCTCGCCGCCGTGTCCAAGGTCACCGGTGGCACCGCACTCAACGTCGCGAACGTCGTGCCGGAGACCGCGACCCCGTGGCGCTTCTTCTGGACGATGTACAACCAGATCAACGGTGCGACGCCGTTCATCAGCGACGGCGGCGCGAAGCTCACCGTCAACGAGGACGCCTACAACGAGGTCACCAACCGCACCCAGAAGTGGGTGAAGCAGGGCTGGATGAACAAGGCCCTGGACTACGCCACCGCCCAGTCGCTGATGTTCGACGGCAAGGCCGGTTTCTTCATGCAGGGCGAATGGGAGATCAGCACCGCCCAGTCGATCAAGGGGCTGAAGTTCGGGATGGCGCCGATCCCGACGCTCTACGACAAGCCCGCCACCCAGGCCGACTCGCACACGTTCATCCTGCCGAAGAAGGACCGCACGCCCGAGCAGAAGAAGGCCGCGCTGCTCTTCATCAAGCAGATGCTCGAGCAGAGCCTGACCTGGGCCGAGGGTGGGCACGTCCCGGCCTACATGCCCACGTTCGACAGCACGAAGTACAAGGAGCTCAAGCCGCAGTCGAACTACGCCGCGGCCGCCGAGACCGCGGTCTTCGACGACGCCGCGTGGTACGGCGGATCGGGTTCGACGTTCGAGGGCACGGTCGGTGCGCAGCTCGCCCTCGTGCAGCAGGGCAGCTCGAGTCCCGCGCAGGCACTCAGTGCGATCAAGAGCCAGCTGGCGACCTACCTCAACACCCCGAGCCCCCTGTGAACGGGCACACGACCGGGCAGAACACCGGGCACACGACCACCGTGAACACCGCGCGAAAGGCACGATGACGTGACCACAGCACCTGTCCTCGACCGCCCCACGGACGCGGCCGCCGCGCCCCGTCGACTCCGTACCTACCGCACCAGTCTCACCCGCGGGCAGGGCCGCAGCGGGTGGCTGTTCCTCGCCCCGTTCGGCCTGTTCTACATCGCCTTCCTGCTCGGCCCGACGGTCTGGATGATCGTCACGAGCTTCTTCAACACCTCGACCGTCCGCACCGGGCTCGGGAGCTTCGCCGGCTTGGCGAACTACGCCGAGATGCTCGGGCGCTCCGACTTCTGGTCGTCGCTCTGGCACACCCTGCAGTTCACGCTGTACACGACCCCGCCGCTGGTGATCCTGGCGTTCGTCTTCGCCGTGCTGACGAACCGGATGAACAAGGGCCAGTGGTTCTTCCGCCTGGCGTTCTTCCTGCCGTTCATCCTGCCGTCGGCGACGATCTCGCTGATCTGGGTGTTCATCTTCACGCCGGCCACCGGCCTGTTCGCGACCATCCAGTCCGCGATCGGCATGACCCCCGGCTCGGGCATGCTGTCGAGCCCGAACACGGCGATGATCGGTGTCGCCATCGCCACCGTCTGGTGGACCCTCGGCTTCAACTTCGTGCTGTACCTGGCCGGTCTGCAGGAGATCCCCCGCGAGCTGTACGAGGCGGCTGCCGTCGACGGTGCGTCGAACTGGCAGCAGATCAAGTCGATCACCCTGCCGCTGCTCGGCCGCACGACGACGCTCGTCATCCTGCTGCAGATCATCGCGAGCCTGAAGATCTTCGACCAGGTGTACCTGATGACGAACGGCGGCCCGGGCATCTCGACCCAGGTCTCGCTGCAGCTCATCACCGGTGTCGGCTTCACCGACAACCGGCTCGGTGCCGCGTCGGCAGCGTCGGTGCTGCTGTTCATCGTGATCGTCGCCATCGCGATCATCCGGCAGCTCGTCGAGCGCGCCGCCGCCAAGCGTGAGATCGGAGCCTGACATGACCGCCACCGAGAGCATCACCACCGGCCGCACCAAGCTCCGCACCGGCGTCTCGTCCGCCGCCCCCACGAGCGCCGCGAAGATCGGCGTCAGCGGTCGCGGTTTCACGATCGTGTCCGCCGTCGTCCTGACGGTGTTCGCGATCATCTGGCTCATCCCGAGCCTGTTCGCGCTGAAGACCTCGCTGTCGGACAACGGTGTGGCCGCGCTCGGCGCGAAGTCGATCCTGTCGAACTGGAACCCGACGCTGCACTCCTACGCGTCGCTGTTCCAGTCCGGCGACATCTGGAACTGGTACCTGGCCAGCGGTGTCACGAGCGTCGTCACCGCGGTGCTCACGGTGATCTTCGCGTCGATGGCGGCCTTCGCGCTGTCGCGGCTGGTGTTCCGCGGCCGGAACATCGCGTTCCTGCTCATCATCCTGGGCATCATGATCCCGACGCAGGTCCTGATCATCCCGATCTTCCAGGAGCTCAACGCGGTCAACCTGCTCAACACCTACTGGTCGGTGATCTTCCCGCAGGTGCCCGCCGTGATCGCGGTCTTCATCTTCAAGCAGTTCTTCGACGGCATCCCGAAGGAGCTGGAGGAGGCCGCGCGCATCGACGGCGCGGGCATCTGGAAGATCTACTGGTCGGTCATCTTGCCGCTGTCGCGTCCGGTGATCGCGGCGGTGACGATCCTGACGTTCGTCGGGGTCTGGAACAACCTGCTGCTGCCGCTGTTCGTGCTGTCGAACCCGGACCTCATGACGATCCCGGTCGGGCTCGCCACGGTGCAGGGCAGCTTCGGTCAGCGGTACGCCGACATCCAGGCGGGTGCGATCCTGGCGGCGCTGCCGCTGATCATCCTGTACCTGATCTTCCAGCGGCAGATCGTCGAGGGTGTCACCGGCTCCGGCCTGAAGGGCTGACGCCCGGTCCGGACGTCGCGTCCGGACCACGTGCCGGACGGGAGGCTCCCCACCAGCTGGTGGGGAGCCTCCCGTCCGTCGTGGGTGCGGTCCGCACCCGCGGGGTGCCCCCGGTCAGCCCCGTCAGCCGGCGAGCGGCTCGAGCCGCGACCGGAGGAGGCAGAACTCGTTGCCCTCCGGGTCCTGCAGCACGTGCCAGGACTCCTCGCCGGTCTGGCCGACGTCCGCCGGTCGGGCGCCGAGCGCGAGGAGGCGTTCGAGTTCGGCGTCCTGGTCGCGGTCGACCGGGTTGACGTCGAGGTGCAGGCGGAGGGGCTGGGCCTCCGCGTGCGGGACACGGGCCAGGATGATGGTCGGTGTCGCGCCGCCGAAGCCCGAGGCCGGGCCGATCTCGATGCCGTCCTCGTCCTTGCCGAGTTCGACGTAGTCGAGGACGGCGCACCAGAAGCGGGACAGTGCCTCGGGGTCGTCGCAGTTGAGGACCAGTTCGCTCAGTCGGCAGCTCATGGCGCGAGGCTACGCGCGGGCCTCCCAGGGCGTCAGCGCGTCAGCGCGTCAGCGCGTCAGGGTGTCGGTGTGACGGTCCACTTCCCGTTCGTGGCGATCGCGAGGATGCCCGGCAGATCGGCCTCGAAGGTCTCGGAGAACGCCTCCGTGTCGCCGTAGATCCGGGTGGCGTCCGAGGTCGTGAAGACGCGGAGGCCGAAGCGGTCGTCCGCGCTGGCCGGCGTGTAGTCGACCTTCACGTGCCCGACGTCGTCGGAGAAGAACAGCACGGCGGGACCGGTTCCGGACTGTGGGCCGGACACCGTCGCCAGGTCGTTCCAGCTGCGCAGCGTGAGCGACCACGGGCCGTCGGCCTCGATGATGAGCATCTGCTGCTCCGGGTCGTTCTTGAGGACGCTGGTCACGAACGACGCCTCGAGGGGTGCCCGAGCGGAGCCGAACGGTGACATCCGCCCGGGTGCCGTGATGGTCGCGGTACCGGTGCACCCCGAACAGTCCAGGTCGGCGACAACGCCGAAGTCCCCGCGGACCCGGAACGCGATGTCCGAGGGGCCGATGCCGGAGACGGTCGCGGGAGCACCCTCGGCGACGTCCCCCGCGTCGATCGTGACACCGGTGAGTTCGGCGACCGGCGGGGCCGTCGGTGTGGGGGTGGGGGTCGGCGTGGGCGTGGCACGGGCGGTGGGCGTGCGGTGCGGCGTTGCCCGTCGGCTGGATGCCGTGTCGGAGCCGGTGCTGCCCGGCAGCATCGAGCAGCCGGTCACCAGCAGCAGAGCGGTAAGGACGACCGCCGTCGCGGTCGCTCGCCGGGTGCGCCCCCGGCGCGGGTCGTCCGTGTGTTCCCCCATGCCGCAAGCGTGCCACAGGCGGGGGCCCCGCGATCGAGCCTTAGCAGGCGCTCAGGCCATCGCGGGCTGGCGTGCCTCGTGCTTCCAGAACCCCGAGAACGTGATGCGGGACTTCGGCAGCCCCGCACGGTGCAGGTGCCGGCGCCCCTCGGTGGCCAGGCGGGACTCCCCCACGACGAACGCGTATCCGCGGTCGTCGGAGGGCACGTGCCGCTGCAGTTCGGCGAGCGCCGCACGTCCGGGGACCGCGGCGGCGTCACCGCGGACGAGCCAGGTGACGGTGACACCGACCGGGGCGTCGAGGTCGCGGATGTCGAGCGCCGACGGGACCTCCTGGATGATGCGGCCGACGGCGTCCCGCGGCAGGGACCGGGCGATGCCGACGACGGCGGGCAGGCCGGTCTCCTCGGCGGCGATGACGACCTCGCTGGCGTCGTCGGGGCAGTGGAAGATGCAGCCCTGGTCGAGGAGCGCGAGTTCGTCGCCGGGCCGGGCACCGCAGGCCCAGATCGCGGCGCGGCCCTCGAGCTGGCCGTCGGCGCCGGTGTGCACGACGAAGTCGATGTCCATCTCGCCGAGTTCTGGGCGGTGTCCGGCGACGGTGTAGTTCGCGCAGTGCGGTCGGGCGTCCTCGGCGATGCGGAGGTACTGCGGCCACCACTTGGCACCGTCGAGCTCGGGCATCACGAAGGTGTCCTGCTCGGGGCGCTGCAGGAACAGGCGGAACCAGTGGTCGAAGCCGAGGAACGGGAAGTCGCGGATCTCGTCGCTCGCGATGGTGACGCGGTGGATCGACGGGGTGTGCCGTTCGGTGCGGACGACACTCGCCCGGAACAGCCGCGGGTTCTCGGGCATCAGCCTCGGGATCTTCGCCATGAGGGAAGGCTAACCTAATATGGCTTCCGTGCCACCCCCTCCCCTCGCCGTCCCGACCGCGCCCGCCGCCCTGCCCGGAGCGGTGATCGGCGCCTCCGGGGTGCACCGTCGGACGGCTCGACGCCGTGTCGCGATCCTGCTCGGCCTCGCCGTGCTGGTCGTCGTGGCGGCGGTCGCGAGCATGCTCCTCGGCAGCAACCAGATCGGTGCCGACCGCGTGCTCGCGGGCCTGATGCGCACCGGTTCGGGGACCGACGAGGCGATCGTCTGGGGCTCCCGCGTCCCCCGCACCCTGATCGGCGCGAGCGTCGGGGCAGCCCTGGGGATCGCCGGACTGCTCATGCAGGGGCACACGCGCAACCCGCTCGCCGACCCCGGCCTGTTCGGCGTCTCCGCCGGTGCGGGTCTGGCGGTCGTGCTCGGGGTCTTCGTCTTCGGCGTCACGAGCACCAGCGCCTCGGTCTGGTTCGCGCTCGTCGGCGCGGTCGTCGCGAGCGTCGTCGTCTTCTCGGTGACGGTCGCCGGCAGCGGGACCGCCAGTCCGGTGCCGCTCGCCCTGGCCGGAGCCGCGGTGTCCGCACTGCTCGGCGCACTGACGTCCTTCATCGTGCTCACCGATCAGGACTCCCTGGACGCCTACCGCCTCTGGGTCGTCGGGTCCCTGTCCGGTCGGCAGCTCGACGTGCTCGCCGCCGCGTGGCCGTTCATGGCCGTCGGCCTCGTGCTCGCGATCTGGAACACCCGGGCCCTCGACGCGCTCGGGCTCGGGTCGGAGCTGGCGAAGGGCCTGGGCGAGGACCTGCTCACCGCGCGGCTCGTCGGCCTCGGCGGCATCACCCTGCTGGCCGCAGGCGCCACCGCCGCGGCCGGTCCGATCGCCTTCGTCGGGCTGACCGTGCCGCACGTCGCCCGCGCCGTGGTCGGGACCGGGCACCGGTGGACCCTGCCGGCGTCGGCGTTGCTCGGGGCGGTGCTGGTCCTGGCCGCGGACGTCGTCGGTCGCCTGATCGGCGGGTTCGCCGAGGTCGAGGTCGGCATCGTCCTGGCCGTCATCGGCGGTCCGGTGTTCGTCGCCGTCGCCCGTCGCCGATCGCTGGTGTCCCTGTGAGCGCCACGACGCGGGTCGACACCGACGTGCCGACCGCCGACCCCACCACCGGCGGGCCGACGCCGACCGCCACGCGCACCGCCACCGGCCCCCGCCGCGGCATCCGCATCGGCCCGGTCGGTCTGGCCTGGCGCCCCCGCGTCCTCACCACCTCGGTCGTCGCGGTCGTCGCGGCCCTGCTGCTCGTCGTCCTCGGCGTCGCGATCGGCTCGACGTTCATCGCCCCGGGCACCGTCGTCCGTGCGCTGCTCGGCCTGGAGTCCGGCCCGGACCAGTTCATCGTGACGACCCTGCGCCTGCCCCGGGTCCTGACCGGAGCGCTCGTCGGTGTGACCCTGGCCGTCGCCGGTGCCCTGACCCAGACCTTCACCCGCAACCCGCTCGGCACGCCGGACATCATCGGTGTGACCTCCGGCGCGAGCGTCGGCGCGGTGGCGGCGGTGGTCCTCGGCGGCGGCAGCTCCTCGATCAGCGCCCTCGTCCTCGGCGGCGGCATCCCGGTCGCCGCGACGATCGGCGCCCTGGTCGCGGCGACCATCGTCTACGGGCTCGGCTGGCGCGGCGGCGTCCAGAGCCACCGGCTGATCCTGGTCGGCATCGGGGTCAGCGCGACCCTCGACGCCGTCACGAGCTACCTGCTCGTCCGCGCGAAGATCACCCAGGCCACCGCCGCGTCGCAGTGGCTCGTCGGCAGCCTGTCGAGCACCTCGTGGACGACGGTGTGGCCACTGCTGGTGATCGCCGCGGTCGGGGTGCCGATCGCCCTCGCGACCTCGGGCGCGCTCGGCATCGGGCAGCTCGGCGACGAGGTCGCCACCGGCGTCGGCCTGGGCGTCCAGCGGCACCGGCTGCTCGTGATCGGCCTGGCGGTCGTCCTGACCGCCGCCGCGGTCGCCGCCGCCGGCCCGGTCGGCTTCGTCGCGTTCGTGGTCCCGCAGATCGCACTGCGGATCGCGGGGACGAACCGGCCACCGCTGCTGCTGTCGGCAGCGCTCGGCGCGGTCCTGGTCCTCGGCGCGGACCTGCTCGCCCGCTCGGCCTTCCCCTGGCAGGTGCCGGTCGGCATCGTCACCACCGTGATCGGCGCCCCCTACCTGATCTGGCTCCTCATCCGTCACCGCAAGGAGATGTCCCGATGACCACGACGACCCACTCGGCACCGGCCGCGACGCCGGCCGTCGGTCGCGGACACGCCGCCCCCGTCCTGGAGGCCCGTGGCCTGTCCGTCGGGTACGACCGGACCCCGGTCATCCGCGACCTCGACCTGACGATCGAGCACGGCACCGTGACGACGTTCCTCGGCGCGAACGGGTGCGGCAAGTCGACGCTCCTCAAGGCGCTCGGCCGGGTGCTCAAGCCGCAGGCCGGCGAGGTGCTCCTGGACGGCCTGCCGATCCGGAAGGAGCCGAACCGTGCGGTGGCGCGGAAGCTCGCGATCCTGCCGCAGTCGCCGCTCGCCCCGGCCGGCACGAGCGTGCTCGACCTGGTGATGCGCGGCCGGAACCCGCACCAGTCCTGGGCCCGCCCGTGGACGGCGGAGGATGCGGCCGTCGCCGAGGACGCCATCGCGGCGACCGGTCTGACCGAGGTCGCCCACCGCGACGTCGCGAGCCTGTCCGGTGGGCAGCGCCAGCGCGCCTGGATCGCCCTGGTCCTGGCGCAGCGGGCGGACACCCTGCTGCTCGACGAACCCACCACCTACCTGGACCTGGCGCACCAGCTCGACGTCCTCCGCCTCGTCCGCCGGATCAACCGCGAGCAGGGCTCGACCGTCGTGATGGTGCTGCACGACCTGACGCTGGCCGCGCGCTACTCGGACCGGCTCGTGGTGCTCCACGACGGCGGTGTGGTGGCCGACGGCACGCCCGCCGAGGTCCTCACCCCGGCCGTCCTCGAGCAGGCGTTCGGCCTGCACGCCCGCGTGGTGCCGGACCCGGTGACGGGCGCGCCCATGGTGGTCCCGGAGGCCGACGAGCACGACGTCTGACGTGCCTCCCGGCCGGGATCCGACCCGGAACTGGTGCATCGATACGGGTTAGGTTAGGCTCACCTAACGTGAACACTCTCCGCCGCGGCACGGTCCGTGCCGCCCTCCTGACCGCCGTCACCGCGACGGCCCTCATCCTCACCGGCTGCTCGAGCACCGGCGGATCCGACGACGCCGGCAACGGCACGAGCGCGTCCTCCCGCGCCTGGTCGTACGAGGACGCCACCGGAGCCACGGTGAAGGTCGACCACACCCCGAAGCGCGTCGTGGTCCTCAACGACATCGCGATCTCGTTCATCGAGTACGGCCTGCGCCCGGTCGGCACCTTCGGCCAGCTGACCATGGCGAAGGACCAGCGCTTCAAGGGTCTGGACACCGACGGCATCACGCAGCTCGGCAACGCCTACGGCGACATCGACCTCGAGAAGCTCGCGGCCCTGAAGCCCGACCTCATCGTCACCTCGGTCTACCCGACCGACGCCAAGGGCACGCTCGACACCACGCAGCCCGGCTACGGCTTCAAGGACAAGGAACAGCAGGAGCAGGTCGCCGCCATCGCGCCGATCGCCCAGGTCAAGTGGGGCGGCGAGGGCGAGGACGTCATCGAGCACATCGCCGACCTCGCCGAGTCCCTCGGGGCGAAGGAGACCACCGTCGAGGCCGCCGAGAAGGACTTCGACACCGCCAAGGGCGCCCTGCAGCAGGCCGCGAAGAAGAGCGACCTCTCCATCGTCTCGATGTACGCGGACGGCGACGGTGCCTACGTCACCCGCCCGTCCGACGAGCCGACGCTGCAGATGTACACCGACTTCGGCGTGGACTTCGTCGTCCCGAAGCCCAAGGGCTGGTACTGGGGCATCTACAGCTGGGAGAACGCGGGCCAGATCACCGGTGACGTGATCCTGCTCTCGCAGCAGGGCTACCAGGTCGCGGACCTCGAGAAGCAGCCGACGTTCGCCGACAACGCCGCCCTGCGGGCCGGCCAGGTCCACAGCTGGACCTTCCCCGCGCTCGACTACGCCTCGCAGGCCGACTACATGACCAAGCTCGCGGGCTGGATCGCGGAGAGCAAGCCGGTCTCCTGACGCGACCGCACGACGCAGTCGGGAGGCTCCTCACCAGCCGGTGGGGAGCCTCCCGTTCCGTCGTCAGCCCGCTCCGGGTCAGCCGCGCAGGCCGGCGACGGCGGTCTTCGTCGCCGCGGCGACGAGCGCGTCGACCGGATCCGCGTCCGCCCGCGACCGACTGGTCATCACGACGAGCACGATCGGGGTACCGCCGGGCGGGGTGACGATCCCGACGTCGTTCCGGACACCGTACGAACCGGTACCGGTCTTGTCCGCGACCGTCCACCCGTCCGGCACACCGGCGCGGATCGTCGCGTCACCCGTGGTGGTGCCGGCCATCGTGTCGACGAGCAGCTTCCGGTCCTCCGGCCGCAGCGCGTCGCCGAGCAGCACGGTCCGCAGGTCCGCCGCGAACTGCGCCGGCGTGGTCGTGTCACGTTCGTCACCCGGGGTGGCCTCGTTGAGGTCCGGCTCGACCCGGACGACCTGCGTCACCTGGTCCCCGATCCCCCGGAGCCACTGCTGCACGACCGCCGGACCCCCGACCCGGGCGACGAGCAGGTTCGCGGCCGTGTTGTCGCTCGACCGCAGCATGGCGTCGAGGAGCGCCCGGACCGTCATGCCCGAGCCGACGTGCTGCGAGGTCACCGGTGCGTAGGAGAGGACGTCGTGCTGCTCGATCGGCACGACGGCGTCGAGATCGTCCGCCCCGGCGTCGTCGAGCACGGTCGCGGCGATGAACACCTTCGCGGCCGACGCGAACGCGAAGCGCTCCCCCGCCCGGTGCGTGACGGTCGCACCACTGCCGGTGTCGATCGCGACGAGCCCCAGGCGGGCGTCGTCCCGGGTCTCCAGAGCGTCGAGGGCCCGGGCGGTCGCCGCGCTCGTCGTGCTCGCGTGGGTCGGTGCCGCGGGGGTCGGCGTCACCGCGTTCGTCCCGGCCCGGGAGGTGGGCGCGCTACCGCGGAGCCCGACCACCGTCGTCCCCGACTGGCAGCCGGTCAACGCGATCGCCGACGCGACGACGAGCGCGGTCGCGATGGTGGCCCTCGTCCGATCCGGCATCGTCACACGATAGTGCGGCGATCCTGCCCGTGGCCGAGTGCACCTGCGCGCTCCCGCAGGTCCGCTCGCACCGATCGGGGGACGAACCTGGGCATCGACTCCAGGAAGGTGCACCGAGTGCATCGATGCACCTAGTGTCTTCACCGTGACCCTCTCACCCGACCGCCGTGCTGCCCTCAAGGCACGGCACCGGGCCGCGATCCTGCAGGCCGCTCGCGACCTGATCGACGAGCGCAGCGGCGAGTTCAGCGTCGACGAGCTCGCCGCCCGCGCCGACGTCGCCCGACGCACGGTGTTCAACCACTTCGCCTCGCTCGACGAGATCCGCCTGTCGGTCTGCGAAGAGGTGCTGTCGGTGATCATCGACCAGTTCCTCGCCGAGATCGCGAACACTCCGGTCGGTGACGGCAGCCGTGCCGCGATGTTCGACGAGCTCGAGTCCGCCGCCCGCGGCACCGACCTGCCCGGCGCGATCGTCCGCCTGCACCGGATCCTCGGCGAGCCGGAGGAGGACGACCCGAAGGCGGCCGCCCTCACGCAGACCGCGTTCGCCCGCGTGACGGGGCGCCTCCGGAGCGAGGTCGCCCGCCGGCACCGCGCAGCTGATGCCCTGGACACCGCACTCCTGGTGGACTCGTTGATGAGCGGCATCGTCGTCATCGCCGACCACTGGCTCGCGACCACCGGCCCCCGCCTGGACGACCAGGCCCGGGACGACTGGGACGCCCTGCTCGGACGGCTCGTGCACAGCGTCCGCAGCGGGTACCTGCCCGAGCACTGACCACTCGACGTCCTCCCTGGGGTCCACCGGCGCACCCCGTTCGACAGCACCACCCACGATGAAAGGAACGGGGCCCAGCATGGCCGGTCTCCTCTACCGCCTCGGTCGCTTCGCGGCCCGCCGACACTGGTCGGTGATCATCGCCTGGATCGTCCTCATGGCGATCGCCGGTGTCACCTTCAGCCTGTTCTCGGGCACGATCTCGTCCTCGATCACGATCCCCGGCACGAAGACCAGCCAGGTGCAGGACGAGCTGGCCGACAAGTTCCCGAGCGCGAACGGCGGCAACGGCACGCTCGTCTTCCAGACGACCGACGGCAAGGCCTTCTCGGACAGCCAGAAGGACGGGGTGCAGTCGTTCCTGACCGACCTCGAGGACCTGCCCGGCGTCAAGGGCACCACCGACGGCTTCGCCACCCAGCAGCGACTCGACGACCAGCGCCAGAAGATCGTCGACGGCCGCAAGGAGATCTCCGACGGCCGCCAGAAGCTCGAGGACGGGCAGCAGGAACTCGACGCGCAGAAGACCCAGCTCGAGTCCGGCCAGCAGCAGATCAAGGACGCCCAGGCGCAGCTCGACGCGAAGAAGGCCCAGGCGCAGGCGCAGGCCCAGGCCGCCGGAGCCGCTGCGGCCGCCAGCGCCGCAGCGCAGGCCCAGGCGCAGGCCGGCCAGCAGCAGCTCGCCCAGGCACAGGCGCAGATCGACGCCCAGCAGCAGCAGCTGACCGCCGGCGAGCAGAAGATCGCCGACGCGCAGAAGACGATCGATGCGAACACGAAGAAGCTGGCGGAGAACGAGAAGGACCTCGAGCAGGGCTCCGACCTGCTCGACCTGTCGAAGGACATCCGCTTCGTCTCGTCGAACGACTCCGCCGCCATCGGCACGGTGCAGTTCACGAAGTCGACGTTCGAGGTCCCGCAGACCACGAAGCAGGAGATCTCGGACCGTGCGGACGCCGCGAAGATCAGCGGCGTCGACGTCTTCGTGTCGAACGACATCGCGCAGGGCGTGCCGTCGATCCTCGGACCGGGCGAGATCATCGGCGTCATCATCGCCGCGCTCGTGCTGTTCCTCATGCTCCGCACGGTGATCGGTGCCGCGATCCCGCTGCTCAGCGCCGTGCTCGGTGTCGGCGTCGCGACCCTCGCCTCGCTGTCCTTCTCCGACCTGGTCGAGTTCATCTCGGTCACGCCCGTGCTCGGGGTGATGCTCGGGTTGGCGGTCGGCATCGACTACTCGCTGTTCATCCTGAACCGCCACCGGACCCAGCTGAAGCAGGGCATGGGCGTGCACGAGTCGATCGGGCTGGCGAACGGCACGTCCGGCAACGCGGTGGTCTTCGCGGGCACCACGGTCATCGTGGCGCTGCTCGCGCTGAACATCACCGGCATCCCGTTCCTCGGCCTGATGGGCACGGTCGGTGCGGTCGCGGTCCTGTTCGCGATCCTCATCGCCACGTCCTTCACCCCGGCCCTGCTCTCGCTGCTCGGCCTGCGGGTCCTCCGGAAGAAGGAGCGGCAGCAGATCGGGCACACCGGCTCGGTGCCGGTGCCGAACAAGCCGATGTCGACCTGGCGTGCCGTGATCACGCTCGTCGCGGGCATCGCCGTCCTCGGCACGATCGCGCTGCCCGCCACGCAGATGCGCCTGGGTCTGCCGTCCGGCTCGTCCGAGGCGGTCGAGTCCAGCCAGTACAAGGCGTACAAGACGCTCGAGAAGGAGTTCGGCGCCGGCCAGAACGGCCCGCTGCTCGTCGTCGCGACGCTGCCGAAGGCGGTCGGCAAGGACGACGTCACCGGCACCGAGGTCACCATCGGCCAGGCGCTGTCGAAGAACGACGACGTCGACGCCGTCCTGCCGATCGGCGCGTCGAAGGACCGCTCGATCATCGCGTTCCAGGTGAAGCCGAACGGCGGCCCGGACAGCGTCTCCACCGAGACGCTCGTCAAGGACCTCCGCGCGCAGAACGTCTCGACCGACGACGGCACGGTGGAGCTCGGCGTCGCCGGCAACGCCAGCGCCAACATCGACGTGTCCGAGAAGCTCGCGAACGTCCTGCCGCTCTACCTGGCGGTCGTGGTGGGTCTGTCGCTCATCATCCTGATCATCGTGTTCCGGTCGTTCCTGGTCCCGATCACGGCGACGGCGGGCTTCATCCTGTCCGTGCTCGCGTCGTTCGGTGGGCTGACCGCGATCTACCAGTTCGGCTGGCTCGGCAGCGTGTTCGGCGTGCACGACCCGGCGCCGATCCTGAGCTTCCTGCCCATCATCGAGATCGGGATCCTGTTCGGTCTCGCGATGGACTACCAGCTCTTCCTGGTCTCCGGCATGCGCGAGGCGTACGCCCACGGGGCCAGCGCGAAGGTCGCGGTCCAGCGTGGTCTGCACGCCGGTCGCGCCGTGGTCACGGCAGCCGCGATCATCATGATCTCGGTGTTCGCCGGGTTCATCTTCTCGGACTCGTCGACGATCAAGCCGATCGGGTTCGGGCTCGCGTTCGGCGTCCTGCTCGACGCGTTCGTGGTCCGGATGCTGCTGATCCCGGCCGTGATGCACCTGCTCGGGAAGAGCGCCTGGTGGATCCCGAAGTGGCTCGACCGGATCCTGCCGGACGTCGACGTCGAGGGCGCCAAGCTCGAGCGCATGCAGCCGGCGACGCAGCACGCATCGTCCACCGCAGCGGGCGAGGGCGACGCGCACCACGGGTCGCACGCCGCCCCGGCGGAGCCGGACGCGCCGACCCACGACTCGGGTCACTCGCCCGCGCACCGCGCGTAGGCACCAGCGTCACCCCGGGAGGCCCGGTGCCGGTCCACGAGACCGGCACCGGGCCTCCCGTCCGTCGCCCACCCCGCGCCACCCCCGCGGAACACCGGTGTTCGTCGATCACATCGCGCAGATGCGCGGCGCAACAGACGAACACCGGTGTTCCGCCGCCTCGATGCCAGCCGCTTCGTGCACGAAGGGTACGGTGGGCGCATGCTCCACACCGAGATCGACCCGCTCTCCCTCGACCGGCAGCTCTGCTTCGCCCTCGCCGCCACGAGCCGCAGTGTGGTCGGCCTCTACCGCGAGCACCTGGAACCGATGGGCCTGACGCACCCGCAGTACCTCGTCATGCTGGCACTGTGGGAGCGTGACCCCCGCTCGGTGCGCGAGATCGCGGGCGAACTCCGACTCGAGTCCGCGACCTTGAGCCCCTTGCTGAAGCGTCTCGAAGCCTCCGGGTACGTCCGTCGCGGCCGCAGCCCCGAGGACGAACGACAGCTCGCGGTGTCCCTGACCACGGCCGGACGAGCCCTCCGCGACCGGGCCGAGGCGGTCCCCGTCGCGGTCGCCGCCCAGCTCGGGTGGCCGGTGGCGCGGCTCGAGGCCCTGAAGGACGAGCTGACGGCACTGCTCGAGGTCGTCGACCACGGCTGACCTGTCCGTCCCGCGGAACAGCGCGTACACTAATGGTCAGGGCACGAACGGAAGGGTGACCATGGGACGCTTCGCGCAGTGGTACGAGCGGTGGAACACGACGCTGATCGACAAGATGGGCCCGTCGCAGATCGGCGCCGGACACCCCGAGGGGCTCGACGACCGCACGGTCGACCGCGGCTGCCCGATCTGCCACCAGCCGCTGTCCCTGCACACCGTGATCCGCCCCGAGGGCCAGGTCCGCTCCTCCACGCTGGTGTGCCCGCGCTCCTGAGCGCACCGGCCGGCGCCCGAGTACCGGCCGCCGCCCGCGCACCGGCCGGCCTCACCGAGTTGGAATACGCAACACGATGCCGACGTTGCCGCTCGGCGTGAAGCTCTTCGAACCCACCGCCCTCGGCGCACTCCGACTCAGCAACCGCATCGTCATGGCCCCGCTCACGCGCACCCGCGCCGGCGAGCACGGGATCCCCAACGACCTGCTCGTCGAGCACTACGCGCAGCGCGCGACCCTCGGCATGATCATCACCGAGGGCACCTGGCCCGTGCAGGAGGGCCGCTCCTACCCCGGCCAGCCCGGCATCGAGACCGACGAGCAGATCGCCGGCTGGCGTCGCGTCGCCGACGCCGTCCACGAGCGCGGCGGCACGATCGTCATGCAGCTCATGCACGGTGGTCGCGTCTCGCACCCCGCGATCTCGCAGACCCCGCGCATCGTCGGCCCGAGCGCCGTCGCCGCCCCGGGTCAGACCCACCTGGCCGACGGCTCGAAGGCCGACATGCCGGTCCCGCACGGGCTGACCACCGACGAGGTCGCCGAGGCAGTCCAGGGCTTCGTCCAGGCCGCCCGCAACGCCATCGCCGCCGGCATCGACGGTGTCGAGGTGCACGGCGCCAACGGCTACCTGGTGCACGAGTTCATGTCGAGCCACTCGAACACCCGCACAGACCAGTACGGCGGCTCGGCCGAGAATCGTGCCCGCTTCGCCGTCGAGGTCACCACGGCCGTCGCCGAGGCCGTCGGCGCGGACCGCACCGGCATCCGCCTGTCGCCGGAGCACGGCATCCAGGGCGTCATCGAGGACGACGCCGACGACGTGCGCGCCGTCTACTCCGCGATCGCCGAGGGCCTGGCGCCGCTCGGGCTCGCCTTCATCGACGTCCTGCACGCCGAGCCGACCGGTGAGCTCGTGCAGCACATCCGCCGCACCGCGGGCGCCCCGTTCGTCGTGAACTCGGGCTTCAGCGCGATGACCACGCGCGACGAGGCCATCGCCGTCGTCGACGAGGACGTCGCGGACGCCATCGCCGTCGGCCGTCCCGCGATCGCGAACCCGGACCTCGCCGAGCGCTGGGAGCAGGACGCCGAGCTCAACGAGCCCCGCCCCGAGCTCTTCTACGGTGCGACCGCCGAGGGCTACACCGACTACCCGACCCTCGCCGAGGCGCGCACGTCGGTCGCGTAGTCCGCACCGCACGACGGGAGCCCCGGCCCCGGCCCCGGCCCCGGCCCCGGCCCCCAGCGCGAGCCGGACCCGCACAACAGGAACCCGCTCGAACCATGGTCTCCCATGGTTCGAGCGGGTTCCTGTTGTGCGCAGCCGATCGGCGCCAGCCGTCCGGCGCGCGGCGTTCGTGCGACAGGCCGTCGAGCAGCAGGGCCGCCATCGCGACGGGAGGCCCGGTGCCAGCTGGCACCGGGCCTCCCGTCGTTCCCGGCTCAGGTCGCACCCGGGTCAGGTCGCACCCGACTCAGCACACACCCGACCGGGCCGCACTCGACAGAGGCCGGTCCTGGTCGGCGCCGTCCCAGAGGTCGCCGCACTCGACCGGCTGCGCCCCCGCTGACCGGAGCCAGGGACCGGCGCCACGGTCGCCGCCCGCCGCCGCAGCGATCGCAGCCCGGAGCGATGCGCCGAGCGCTCCCCAGTGGTCGCGGCCGACGAGCACCGGGTGCCCTGGTCGGCCGTCGTGCACCGCCCGCCGCAGCGACGCGTGGTCCGGAGCCGCGCGCCCGCGGGCGTCGAGCACCCACCGGACCGCAGCGGCGGGCAGCCCGGGCAGGTCCACGAGCGTGACGAGCACGGCCGTCGCGTCCGGGTTCTCGGCCGCCGCCGCCAGACCGGTCAGCAGCGAGGCGGACGGACCGCGCTCCCAGTCGTCGGCGACCACGCTGCGGACCGCCGGCCGGTCGGGGACCAGGGCACGGGCCTCCCGGCTGGCGGCACCGAGGACGACGACGACCGCATCGCACCCGCCGTCGAGCAACGCGGTGACCGCCAGGTCGACCCAGGGTCGGCCGTCCGCTCGTCGGACCAGCGCCTTCGGCCGACCCATCCGGGTGCCCGCGCCAGCCGCGAGGACGACGCCGACCACCCGGCCGACGCCGACCACCCGGCCGGGCCCCGCGCTGGCAGTCGTCACGTGGTCGCTCAGACGAACCCGGGCACGGCGAGCCAGGCGGCGGGGGCGTCCTCGATGCCGTCCCGGACGACCGTGCCCGAGATCAGGCCGTAGGGGCGGTCCGCGGCGAAGAAGACCTCGCCCGGGTTGTCGAGGCCGAACGGTGCCAGGTCGACCAGGAAGTGGTGCTTGTTCGGCATCGAGAAGCGCACCTCGGCGATCTCGGGGAACGCCTCGATCGCGGTGCGGCCCATCGCGAACAGGGTCTGCTGCAGCGCGAACGAGTGCAGGTCGGCGAAGGTCTCGAGCATCCGTGCGAGGACGCCGGCGTGCACCGCGTCGTAGTCGATGCCGGCGGCGACCGCGTCGGGCAGGTACCGCCAGCGGGCCGTCACCGAGGTCGCCAGGATCCGGTCGTCGGTCTCGGCGAGGGTCGTGTAGCCGTCGCGCGGGAAGCCGTGGAACTCGCTGCCCGTGGACTTCAGCACGGTCAGGTCGGTGACGCCCGCGATCACGTGGACGTCGTCGCCGTCGACCTGCACGACGGCGGTGCGGGTGCCGGCGCCGGCGCGGACGAAGGCGTGGTCGTGCTCGCGGCCGGCGACCGTGATGCGCTCCCAGGTGTGCTGCTCGGCCGAGAGGGTGGCGCCGTCGTACCAGTCGAACGCGGTGGTGAAGTGGCGTCCCAGGCGGAGCAGGAACTCCTCCGGGCTGTGCACACCGTGCTCGCGGGCGAAGGCGTAGACGGTGTTCTTCTGCGAGTCCGTCGCCAGGACCTTCGCGTTGTCGCCGTCGGTGTACGAGTCGGCGAGCGCCGTGCCCCGCAGCTGGGTCGTGACGGTCAGGTCCTCGATCTCGTGGCGGTCGGTGTCGCGGGTGATCCGGACCAGGCGGACCTCGGCCTTGCCGTACTGGTTGGCGCCGAGGTGGACCGTGGTGGGGGCGGGTGCCGTGGCGGGTGCCGTGGCGGGTGCCGTGGCGGGTGCCGTGGCGGGTGCCGTGGCGGTGGCGCTGTCGGGGGCGGTGCTGGTGTCGGTCATGGGGTCAGCTCCCTCGGTAGGTGGAGTAGGCGAACGGACTGAGCAGGAGGGGGACGTGCAGGTGCGGCGCGGGGTCGTCGGGCCCCTCGGTCGTTCCGGGCGTCTCGGGCACGGTGATCGTCACGGTCACCCGCGGGTGGAACGTGCCGGTGTCGAGCGCCGCCCAGTACGCGCCCGTGGCGAAGGACAGGGTCCACTCCCCCGGAGCGAGCAGATCCGGTCCCAGGCTGCTGATCCGACCGTCGGCATCGGTGCGACCGGAGGCGACGAGCACCCCGGCGGCGTCGGTCAGCGAGACGGCGACCCCGGCGGCGGGCCACCCGTTCGTGGTGTCGAGCACGTGGGTGCTGAGGTGGCTCACCGGACGCTCCGGTCGAGTCGGAGGAGGGCGATCTCCCGCAGCTGGTCGGCGACCTCGACGCGCTCGGCGGCGTCGTCGTTCTCCATCCGTCGGCGGAGCTCGGCGAGCACCTGGTCGGCGCTGCGACCGGCAGCGCGGATGAGGAACACCCGGTCGAAGCGGGTCTCGTAGGCGGCGTTGCCGGCCCGGAGCGCGGCCGCGGTGTTCGCGTCGGCACCGGCGGACGCGGCCTGTTCCAGCCGGGAGGCTGCTGCCGCGGCCCCGTCACCCACCGGCCGGTCCCCGATCCGCGGGTGCTCGGCGAGCGCGGCGTCGACCTCGTCGTCGGTCCAGGTCCGGGCGAGCCGGTCGGCCGCGGCGGCGAGGGCGTCCGCCGATCCGTACGGGCGGCCGGCGAGGACGGCGTCGACCCACCGGGGCACCGCGGCCCACGACGTGACGAGGGCCCGGGCAGCGTCGTCGTCGAGCCGGTCGAACGCGAGGGCGCTGCCGGTGGTCGCGGATGCCTGGGTGACAGCGCCGGACGTGGCGGTGTCGGACGGTGGAACGGTCATGTCCCGGAGGATGGCACCCCCGTGTTTCGGGGAGAGGTCGGGCAGGTCACGGGTCCGCTGCACCACCCGACCGCGGCTGTTCCTTCCCCGTAACGACGCTGAAACACCGGTTCCCTAGCGTGGCCGACATGGCATGGAACCGGGGCATGATCGCGCACGGCCGACGAGTCGGTGCGCTCGTCGACCCCTGCCGCCCTGCCCTGATCGGACCCGTCCATGGACCTCGTCTCCGTCCGCACCGTGCGGACCCCGTCGCACCGCGACGACCTCGTCTTCGCACCCGGTGACCGCCCGCTCGGTGGCGGCACCTGGCTCTTCTCGGAGGAGCAACCCGGCCTGACCGGGCTCGTCGACCTGACGACGCTCGGCTGGCCCGACGTCGAGCGGACGCCCGGCACGCTGACGATCGCGGCGACGTGCACGATCGCCGCGCTGCTCCGGGTGCAGCCGGACCCCGACTGGGTCGCCTGGCCGCTGGTCGACCGGTGTGCGAACGCGCTGCTCGCCTCGTTCAAGGTGTGGAACGCGGCGACCGTCGGCGGGAACGTGGCGGTCGGGTTGCCGGCCGGGGCGATGACGGCGCTCCTCGTCACGCTCGACGCGACCGCGGTTGTGTGGACGCCGGACGGCGGGGAGCGCCGCGTCCCCGTGGACCGGCTCGTGCTCGGGGTACAGACGCTCGACCTCCGGCACGGCGAGGTGATCCGGGCGTTCGAACTGCCGGAAGAGGCACTGCGGGCGACGACCGGGTTCCGCCGGGTGTCGCTCAGCCCGCACGGCCGGTCGGGCTCGCTCGTCACCGCACGGTGGTCGGCGGCGGGCTTCGTGCTCGTCGTCACGGCGGCGACCCCGCGGCCGGTGGTGTTCCGGTGGTCGTCGGTGCCGTCGGCCGGCGAGGTGGACGCAGCACTCGACGCCGTCCTGGGCGCGGACGAGGACTGGTACGACGACCCGCACGGATCCCCCCGGTGGCGACGAGCGGTGAGCAGCGTCTTCGCCCACGAGCTCCGGGACGAAGCGGCCGAGGCAGCGGCCGCACCGGGAACACCCGCAACGACGGCGGGCACCCGATGAGGCTCGAGGTGGACGGCGCACCGCTCGAGGTCGCGCCGCAGCCCGGACAGGTCCTCCGCACGCTCCTCCGCGACCACGGCGTGACCTCGGTGAAGAAGGGCTGCGACGCCGGGGACTGCGGTGCCTGCACGGTCCTCGTCGACCAGGTACCGGTGCACTCCTGCATCACCCCGGCCCACCGGCTCGAGGGCCGCTCGGTCACCACGGCCGCCGGTCTCGGCACCCCCGAGGACCCGCACCCCGTCCAGCGCGCGTTCGCCGAGGCACCCGGGTTCCAGTGCGGCTTCTGCACGGCGGGCTTCGTGGTCACCGCGTCGACACTGACCGAGGACGACCTGGCCGACCGGCACCGGAAGCTCAAGGGGAACCTCTGCCGCTGCACCGGGTACCGGGCGATCGAGGACGCACTCGACGGCGTCGCGAACACCTCGTGCGCGGCACCGGGCGCGGCGATCGGCACCTCGGTCGCCGCCCCCGCCGCCCGGCGCATCGTCACCGGCCGCGAGGAGTACACGCTGGACATCCCGGGCGACGGACTCCGGCGGACCGAGGCGCTCCTGCACCTCGCCGTCCTCGGCAGCCCGCACCCGCACGCCCGCATCACCGCGATCGACACCGCCGAGGCCTCGGCCCTGCCCGGCGTGCACGCCGTACTGACCCACCACGACGACCCCGGCGTGCTGTTCTCCACCGGCCGACACGAGTCCCGACTCGACGACCCCGACGACACCCGCGTGCTCGACCCGGTGCTGCGGTTCCGCGGCCAGCGCGTCGCCGCCGTGGTCGCCGACAGTGTCCGGATCGCCGAGCAGGCGTGCGCCCTGGTCCGGGTCGAGTACGAGGTCCTCGACAGCGTCCACGATCCCGACGCCGCACGCCGACCGGATGCCCCGCTCCTGCACGGTGACAAGACGACGGCCGAGCACCGGATCGCCGAGCCTGCGCGGAACGTGGTGGCGAGCCTCCACGGCGGGACCGGCGACGTCGAGACCGCACTGTCCGCGTCGGCCGCGACCGTCGACGGGGTCTGGACCACCGGCCGCGTCTCGCACGCCGCCCTCGAGACGCACGCGACCCGCGGGTGGGTGGACCCGGACGGGAGGCTCGTGCTCCGGACCGCCACGCAGGTCCCGTTCCTGGTGCGGGACGAGGTCGCCCGCGTCTTCGCGCTCGACCCGGCCCGGGTGCGCGTCGTCGCGAAACGGGTGGGCGGCGGCTTCGGCGGCAAGCAGGAGCTGCTCACCGAGGACCTCGTCACCCTGGCGGTGCTCCGGACCGGCCGCACCGTGCAGTTCGAGTTCAGCCGCCGGGACGAGTTCACGGTCGCGCCCACCCGGCACCCGATGCGTGTCCGGGTCCGGCTCGGTGCCGATGCGGACGGCACGCTCACGGCGCTGCACGTCGACCAGACGATGGACACCGGGGCGTACGGCAACCACGGCATCGGCGTGATGTTCCACTCGGTCAGCGAGTCCGTCGCGGTGTACCGCTGCCCGGTGAAGCGCGTCGACGCGGAGTCGGTCTACACGAACAACCTGCCCTCGGGGGCGTTCCGCGGGTACGGGCTCGGGCAGGTGGTGTTCGCGATCGAGTCGGCGATGGACGACCTGGCCCGGGAGCTGGACATCGACCCGGTCGACCTCCGGCGGCGGAACGTCGTCGTGCCGGGTGACCCACTCGTCGTCACCGACCCGCACGAGCAGAGCGACCTGCAGTGGGAGGGCAGCTACGGGCTCGACCAGTGCCTGGACCTGGTCGAGGACGCCCTGGCCGGCCCGCTGCCCGAGGTGCCGCGGATGGACGGGCCGGTGGTGGACGATTCTGCCGACTGGGCGTTCGGCACCGGTGTCGCGCTCGCGGCCATCGCCACCATGCCGCCCCGCGGCCACCACGCACACACCTGGGTCGAGCTGGTGTCCGGCGGCCGGTACCGGATCGGCGTCGGCACCGCCGAGTTCGGCAACGGCACCACCACCGTGCACACGCAGCTCGTCGCCACCGCACTCGGCACCACGCCCGACCGGGTCGACGTGCACCAGTCCGACACCGACGCCACCCACCACGACACCGGGGCGTTCGGGTCCGCCGGGGTCGTCGTCGCCGGCCGTGCCCTGTACGCGGCCGCGCAGGCACTCCGCGACGACCTGACCGCCCGGGCCCTGGCACTCGTCGCAGCCCGCACGCCACGCACCGCCTCCGGGGTGCTCGGTCCCGCGGTCACCGTCGAGCCCGAGGGCGTCCGCGTCGGCGACGAACTCGTCGGACACGCCGAACTGCTGGCCGAGGGGCCGCTCGTCGCCCACGCCAGCCACGACGGCACCCCGCGCTCCCTCGCGTTCACGGTGCACGGCGCCCGGGTCGCGGTGCACCGACCGACCGGCGAGGTCCGCATCCTGCAGAGCGTGCAGGCCGTCGACGCCGGCACCGTCCTCAACCCCGAACAGCTCCGCGGCCAGGTCGAGGGCGGTGCCGCACAGGCGATCGGGTCGACGCTCTACGAGGAAGTCGTGCTCGACGACACCGGCCGGGTCACCACCGACGCCTTCCGCTCCTACCGGGTGCCGAAGATCTCCGACGTGCCGCGCACCCGGGTGCTGTTCGCCGAGACACACGACCCGCTCGGACCCCTCGGCGCGAAGTCGATGAGCGAGGCGCCCTACAACCCCGTCGCCCCGGCCGTCGCCAACGCCGTCCGCGACGCGATCGGCATCCGGCCGTACCGCCTGCCGATGACCCGCGACCGGGTGTGGGCGCTGCTGACGGACGCGACCGACGCCGGAGGTGCCTGATGTTCGAACTGGCACCGCGCCTCCTGGCCGTGCTCGACGGCGGCGACCCGATCGTCGTCGCGACCGCCGTCGACGTGCAGGGCAGCGCGCCGAGCGGCACCGGCACCTCGATGGCCGTGCTGCCCGGCGGTGAGGTCGTCGGCACGATCTCCGGCGGGTGCGTCGAGGGGGCGCTGTACGACACCGCCGAACAGGTCATGGCGACCGGCGTCCCGGTCCTGGAGCGGTTCGGGTTCGAGGACCCCTCCGACCCGCTGGCCGACTGGGCGCCGGGTCTCCGGTGCGGGGGCCGGGTCGAGGTCCTCGTGCGCCGCGTCCTGCCGACCGACGCCGTCGTCGTCGACGCGCTCCGCGCCGCCGCTGCCGGGACGCCGACGTCGCTCGCCCTGTCGCTCGACGCGGCCTCGCTCGGCACCGTGGTGACGGCGTCGGACGGCTGCCGGACCCGCGTCTTCACCGAGTACGCCGGCGGACGGGCACGGTGCATCGTCGTCGGCGCGGTCGAGTTCGCCGTCGCCGTCACGAACACCGCGGCGATGCTCGGCTACGCGGTGACCGTCGTCGACCCGCGGCCGGTGTTCCTCACCGACCAGCGGTTCCCGGCGGCGCAGGAGCGGGTCGTCGGGTGGCCGCCGCGGGTCCTCGCCGACACCGCGATCGGGCCGGACACCGTCGTCATCGTGCTCACCCACGACGAGCGGTTCGACGCCGAGGTGCTCGACCTGGCGCTCCGTCGTGGTGCCGGGTACGTCGGGGCGATGGGGTCCCGGGCGACGCACGAGCGGCGGCTGTCGGTGCTGCGGGAGCTCGGGACGCCCGGCACCGAGCGGCTGCGGTCCCCGATCGGCCTCGACATCGGCGCTGAGACGCCCGCCGAGATGGCGCTGTCGATCATGGCCGAGGTGGTGGCGGTCCGCCGCGGTGCCTCGGGCGGCGCGCTCGTCGACGGCAGCGGACCGGTGCACCGGCGGGCGGTCGCCGCCCGCTGAGCCACGACCGCGTGCTCAGGGACCGGCCGACAGCCGCCCGAGCAGCGGGAACCAGTGCCGCTCGGCCAGCACGGACCCGGTCCCGCCGTCGACCCACTCGCCCGGGACGACGGGACGGGCCACGGCCGTCCAGACCGCGAAGGCAGCGACCGGTGTCGGCCACTCGTACTCCGGTGTCGGCACCCTGACCGTGTTGCGCACGGCCCCGACGTACCGGAGCGGCACGGGACCACCGACCACGTGACGGGTGAGTGCCGCGATGGCGAGCACACCGTCGTGGTCGTCCGGACCGACGCGCGCCGTCGGCAGGTCGAGCTTGCCGGACCCGTCGCGACGTGTGCAGAAGACGCGGTGGCCGTCGGTCAGCAGCAGGCGGACCAGCCCGGTTGGACCGAGCACGGGGCCGCCGAGGACGACGTCCGCGACACCGCCCGGCGGCAGCCACGGGGCGTCGACGGTCGACGCGATGACCTGCGGGGCGTCGTCCTGCACCGGACGAGGGTACCGAGCGGACGCACCCGAGGGGGCGTCACGCGACCGCACCACGCGACGGGACCTCAGCCGACGGGGGTGAGTCGCGCCTCCCGGCCGTGGTCCGGTACCGGACTGCCCGAGCCGGACACGGGCAGGGTGAGCACGAACGCCGCGCCGTCCAGGACGAGCGGGTCGGCCGCGACCAGCTCGCCGCCGGACGCACGCGCGATCCCGCGCGCGATCGGCAGGCCGAGCCCGGCGCCGCCGCTCCGGTCCTCGCGTCCGTCGTCCAAGCGGACGAGTCGGTCGAAGACGCGCTCCCGGTCCGCGAGCGGGATGCCGACGCCGTCGTCCTCCAGCCGGACCACCGCGGTGTCCGCACCGGCGGCAGCCAGGAGCGTCAGCAGCAGGTGGCCGTCACCGCCGGTCGCCCGGGCGGCGTTGTCGGCGAGGTTGCCGAGCACCTGGGCGATCCGGTCCGCGTCGAGCAAGGCCGGCACCGGATGGTCCGGCACCCGCACGTCGAGGCGCACCGACGGCAGCCGCAGGACCAGCCGTTCTGCCTCAGCCGTCAGGAACGCGGCCAGGTCCACCGGTCGGCGGTCGAGTTCGATCCCACGATCCAGCCGCGCCATCGTGAGCATGTCGTCGACGAGCCGGGAGGCGCGCCCCGCCTGTCGCACGACGTGCACCGCGAGCTGCTCCTGCTGCCCGCCCTGCACGCCCGCGCGGATCAGCGTCTCCGCGGCCGCCCGGACCCCGGCGACCGGGGTGCGGAGTTCGTGCGCGGCGTCGGACAGGAACGCCCGGAGGCGCAGCTCGGCCTGGACGGCGGAGTCCTCCGCACCCTCAACGGCGTCGAGCATGGTGTCGAGGGCGGTCGCGACGCGGCCGATCTCGGTGTCGTTCCGGTGCGGGCGGAGGCGTCGGCCACGGTCACCCCCGGCGATCGACATCGCGGTCGACGTCACGACGTCGAGTGGTCGGAGCGCCCGGCGAACAACGAGGGTGACACCGACGACGGCGACGACGAGGAACCCGGCGGACGCGGCGCCCATCACCCAGCCGAGTGTCGACAGGGTGGACTGGACGTCGCGCGTGCCGGTCGTCAGGGTCAGGACCGTGCCGTCGTCGAGCCGCGACCGAAGGGTCAGGACACCGTCGTCCTCGGAGGTCGTCGAGGACACCACGGACGCGCCGTCCGCACTGCCGGTCGTGGTGCGGCCCGTGCCTGTGCCGGTGCCGGTGCCGCCAGCAGCTGCCCCCGGGCCCGACCCCGGCGCGGGCAGGCTCCCCGGGTCGGGTGGTCCGGCGCGGAGCTGCTCGGGCGACGGGCCGGCCTGCACCTCGGCACCGTCGGGCTGCACGATGCGGACGGACAACCCCTGCATGGACAGCCGGTCGGCGAGGTCGTCGGCGTCGACCGTCCCGACGAGGGCCGCCGCCGCGGACGCCCGGTCCCGCAGCCGGTCGACGGTCTGCGCGCGGAGCTGATCACCGAGCAGGACCTGCACCGCGACGCACAGCCCGCCCAGCAGGACGGCCAGGAGCACCACGATCGCCACGACGGTCCGCAGGCGGAGGGACGTGGTGCGGAGTGCGGGCGGCGCGGCTGTCACAGCCGGTTGCGTGCTGTGACTGACCACGACCCGGCGGCGGCTCACGCGGCGACCCGCTCGGCGCTCATCCGGTAGCCCAGCCCGCGGATCGTGTGGATGAGGCGTGGGCCGTGCGCCTCCATCTTCCGCCGCAGTGCACTGAGGTGCACCTCGACGATGTTCGGGTCGATGTCGTCGTACCCCCACACCTGCGTCAGGATCTGCGCCTTCGACAGCGTCCGGCCACGACCCTCGGCCAGGAAGCAGAGCAGCCGGAACTCGGTCGCGGTCAGGTCGAGCAGCGCACCACCGCGGCGGGCGGTCGCGCCGTCCGGGTCGACGACCAGGTCGCCGACCTCGACCACGGACGGGATCCGCCCGCGCCGCCGCAGGACCGCGGTGACCCGGGCCACGAGCTCCGCCATCGCGAACGGCTTCACCACGTAGTCGTCGGCCCCCTCGGCGAACCCGCGGAGTCGGTCCTCGAGTTCGTCCCGCGCCGTCATCATCACCACGGCCGCGTCCGACACCGACCGCACGCGGGCAGCCAGCACGATGCCGCTCGCACCGGGCAGCATCCAGTCCAGCACCACCAGGTCGGGGCGCCCGGAGGCCAGGTCGTCGACGAGGGTGTCGCCGTCGCCGGCGGTGCGCACGGCAAACCCCTCGGCGCGGAGGCTCGAGGCGACGGCGGTGCGGATGGACTCGTCGTCGTCGACGACGAGGATGCGGGCGGGGAGGGTCACGCCGGGAACCGTAGGCGTCCACTGCGAGCAAGGAGCATGGAACGACCTGGGCAACGCCTGTGCTTCAGTTCTGCTTCAGACACGACTTCCAGCGTGGTCCACAGCGAGCCGGACGGGTTCGTCACGACCACGAGGAGCACCCCGATGCACCAGAGCAACCAGCCCGACGACCAGAACGACCGCAACCGCAACCGGAACGACCAGCCCACGGAGCAGTACCCCGTGGACCACTTCGCCGCGGCGCCCACCACAGCACCCGCAGCCGACCGCACCGCCGGACGACGACGCTTCGCCCGCCGCGCCGGCATCGGTGCCGCGGTCGCCGCCACCCTCGTCCTCGGCGGGGTCGGCGTCACCGCGGCGATGGCTGCCGGTCCGGGTGACGGTGGGAACAGCAGCGTCACCGCGCCGACCGGGGCGCCGAGCGGAGCACCGTCCGGGGCGCCCACCGGTGCGCCGACGGGAGCGCCGAGCGGTGCGCCCGCCGGTCCGGGCGCAGCCGGTGGTGCAGCCGGCGGCCCGGCAGGTGGCCCCGCCGGTGGTCCGGCAGCCGGGCCCGGAGCCGGTCCGGCCGGCGGAGCCGCCACGTGCGGTCCCGACGGAGCAGCACCGAAGGCAGACGGGAAGGTGCCGACGCCGCCGAAGGGCGACGGCAAGGCGCCGACTCCCCCGGCGACGGACGGCTCGGCGCCGACCCCGCCCGCCCCGGCTGACGCCCCCACCGGTGCCCCGAGCGACGCACCGAGCGACGCACCGACGTCAGGTTCCTGACGCGACCGGGCCGGGAGGCGCGGTGCGGGTCCGACCCGCACCGCGCCTCCCGGCTGGTCCGGACCGGACCGGCCGGATCCGCTCGGTCGGTCTCGCGGAGGAAGCGGGGTGCGGGATCGATCGCCGCCGGGAAGGCACGGATGTCCAGCCCCACCGTCGTGGCGATGACCGTTCCGATCGACTCGGGGCTCAGCCCGCTCGTACCGGCGCGCGTCCCGCGGTAGCCGTACCCGGCGTTGGGTCCGGTGACCCAGGTGACCTGGTGCGCGGCCCCTCCATGTTGTGCACCATCTCGCGCTCGTCTATCAGCGCAGCGCAACCCAGACGGGGAACGCTGACGCGGCGCTCCATGCCTGGGGCCGGCATGCGGCCGGGTACGGTACGGGCGCGATGACGTCGGCGGCGTCGTCGCCGGAGTGCAGCTCCGGCATCCGGTAGTCGAAGGTGACTGCGGCGCGGAGGAGGCCCTCGGCGAGCGTGCGGGCCTGGTCAGTGAGGCCGGCGCGCGTGAGGCCGTCGATGGCGATGGCGGTGTCGTGGGTCCAGACGCTGCCGCCGTGGTAGCTCAGCGGCCAGAACCCACCGGCGGTCGTCGAGAGGGTGCGGAGACCGAAACCGCTTGCCATGTCGGGAGCGACGAGCCGATCGGCGATGGTGCGCTCCTCGTCGGCGGAGAGCAAGCCGGTGCCGACGAGGTGGCCGATGTTGCTGGTGACGGTGTCGACGGGCCGCTTGTGGACGTCGAGGGCGATGGCCGGGTACGCGCTGATGCTGTCGGCCAGCCAGAACTGGTCGCGGAACTTCGTCTGCAGCGTCGCTGCCCAGCTGCGCCACGCGTCGCCACCGTCGCGGTCGAGAGCGTCGAGGATGTCTGCGCCGTGGACGGCTGCTTCGTAGGCGTAGGCCTGCACTTCGCAGAGCGCGATCGGCCCGTCAGCGAGGCTGCCGTCGTGCCACTGGACACTGTCGCCGGAGTCCTTCCACCCTTGGTTCGCAAGGCCACGGCCGGACTCGTCGACGTACTCGAGGAAACCGTCGCCGTCGGAGTCGCCGTAGTCGCGCATCCACGCCAGCGCCTGTTCGAGGGCCGGGACCAGCGCGCGTACTTCCTCCTCCGGCATGCCGGCGCGCCAAGCGTCGTGGAGCAGACAGATCCACAGCGGGGTCGCGTCGATGGTGCCGTAGTACAGCGGGGACAGGGTGAGCTCGTCGTTGTCGATCGCGAGGGACTCTGAGCGGATCTCGTGCATGATCTTGCCCGGCTGCTCCGCGGTGACCGGATCGACCTTCGTTCCCTGCAGTGAGGCGAGCACGCGGAGCGTGGATGCAGCGAGCTCTGTGGTGACGGGGAGCAGGAACCGTGCCGCCCAGATCGAGTCCCGCCCGAAGAGGGTGAAGAACCAGGGTGCGCCGGCTGCGAGGAACTCGTCCTGCCCGCCGGTGAGGCGCATGCGGAGGTTGTCGAGGTCGGTGGATGCCTGCTCGAGCCAGGCCTGGAGGCGGTGGTCCGCGACGCCGGTCGGCGTGGTCCAGGGGCGCGCAGCGGTGACACCTTCGACGACGGTGTCGTCGGTCGTGCTCGTCACGGTGTACCTGAAGACTGCCGGGCGCCCCGCGGTGGCGGTGTCGGTCCAGGTCACGACGACGTCCGTGGCGTCGATGGTGATGACGGCTCCGGGCGCGGTGAGGGTGACCGTGGTCAGGTCCGAGCACCATGTCGCTCCGGTCGGGGTTGTGTCCGGCTGCGCGCCCGTCGGTGCGGCACCGCTCTTGATGGCGTCCATGCCGGTGGCGTCGGTGGTGATCCGGATCGTCAGCGTGACGTCGACCGGGCTGGTCTGCCGGGTGGTGACGGTGTACTGCTCGTCGATGCCGTCCGTGCGGGTGCTGCGGTCGTGGTCGAGCCGGGTGTCGGGATCGGCGCCGGGAGCGTCGAGGCCGCGGAGGAGCGCGGTGCAGCGGGTGTGTGCGCCGTCGCGACGTGCGGTGGCGATGTGCTCGACGTCAGTGCCTGCCACCGTGGTGCGGATGGCGGAGACGATGCGCTGGTCGCCGGTCCAGTAGCCCTGCACCGGGAAGCTGCCGATACTGCCATCCGGGGCAGCCCAGACATGGGTGGGGGCGGTGAGGGTGACGAGCGCATCGTGCAGGAGCGGCTGCTTGGGTGCGGAGCTCGGGGTGGTCGGGGCGGGTGCGGGAGGATTCACAAGCGTCATCGACGGAAGCTTTCGTGTGGTGGGTGGTCAGTGGTGCCGGTGGTGGAGGGTCACTCCTTCACGGCTCCGTCGCTGGAGTTCATGATCCGGCGCTGGAAGACGAAGAACGCGATCGCGACGGGGATCGTCATCACGAATGCGGCGGCGAGCTTGATGGGGAACTGGTTCCCGGCACTGAGCTGCCCAGAAGCGAGGCCCGCGACGCCCTTGGTGAGCGTCGTCAGTTCTGGTGAGGAGCTCGAGACGATGAACTGCGACAGCTCGTTCCACGAGCCCTGGAAGGACAGGATCGTGATGGTCACCACTGCGGGGCGGGCCATCGGCAGCACGATGGACCAGAAGGTGCGGAACGTGCCGGCACCGTCGATGCGGGCTTGTTCCTCGACGCTGACGGGGATGGACTCGAAGAAGTTCTTCATGATGAACACGCCTGCAGCGTCGACGAGCAGGGGGATGATCATGCCGGCGTAGGAGTCGTAGATGCCGAGCTGGTTGATGACGAGGAACTTCGGGATGAGCAGTACGACGCTCGGGACTGCCATGACTGCGACGACGGCGCCGAAGACGACGCCGCGACCGCGGAACCGGAGGCGGGCGAGCGCGTAGCCGGCGAGGGAGTCGAAGAAGATCCGGCCGAGGGTGACGAAGAACGCGACGATGAAGGAGTTCTTCAGCCAGGTCGGGAAGTCCGAGTTGTTGAACAGGGTCGTGAACGCAGCGGTGGTCCACGTCGCCGGCAGCGAGAGCGGGTTGAGGGATGCGTCTTCGTCGGTCTTGAAGGAGTTGACGATGTCGACGAAGAACGGCAGCAGGTAGACCAGCGCGATGACGGTCAGGACGACGTAGAGGGTGATCTTGCCGAGGACCGCCGACGGCGGCAGCTTCCGGCGGCGCTTCGGTTCCGACGTGCCTCGCGGGTTGATGGCGACGCCCGCTTGCGCGGCGGCCGCGGGGGTGCTGGCGGTCATCGCTGCTGCTCCTTCGTGGCGGCCGCGGCGGGACGGACGTTCTCGATCCACCGCATGCGGCGGCGGGAGACCTTCCGGTCACGCAGGATCAGTCGTTGCAGGAGGGTGAGGACGACGATGATCCCGAACAGGATGAACGCGATCGATGCGCCCACACCCCACTGCTGGTCGTTGAACGACGCTTGGTAGGACAGGTAGGCGGGGGTCAGTGTGGTGTTCGCCGGCGCACCCTTGGTACCGGTGTAGATCTGGTCGAACACCTGCCACGTGCCGATGAGGCCGAGCGTGAGGACGGTGAAGAGCGTCGTTCGCAGCTGCGGGAGGGTGACGAGCCAGAAACGGCTCCAGGACCCGGCACCGTCGAGCATCGCAGCTTCGTCGATGTCGCCGGAGAGGTTCTGCAGCGCGGCGATGAACAGCAGCATGAACGTTCCGGACGTGGTGAAGATCGCCATGATGATGTACGCACACATCGCCACCGACGGGCCGGAGAGCCACTCCCAGTAGGAGATGCCGAGCATGGTGTGGTCGGTCAGCAGTGCCGGGCCCTGCTGGATGCCGAGGCCGTGCCCGATCGCCGTGAACAGGCCGGTGGGCTCGTTGAACCAGTTCGGGCCGGCGATGCCGACCAGGGCGAGGATCTTGTTCACCGCTCCGGTGGAGGAGAACAAGAAGAGCCACAGCACGGTGATCGCCACCGACGAGGTGACCGACGGGAAGTAGAACGCGGTACGGAAGAAACCACGGCCGCGGATGACCTGCCGGTTCACCAGGAGCGCCAGGCCCAGGGCGACGGCGGTCTGGATCGGGACGACGAAGACGACGTACCAGAGGTTGTTGCGCAGCGACGTGCCGAACTGCTGCTCGATCAGCGAGCCGCCGGAGAGGAGCTGCTCGTAGTTCTTCCCACCGACGAACGAGACGCCGGCCCCGAACGGGCTGCCGACTCCCTGCCAGTCGGACAGGCTCACCCAGAGCGCCATCAGCACGGGCACGGCGAGGAAGACGCCGAGGATCACGAGGGTGGGTGCGGTGAACACCCATCCGGCGATGGCTTCTGCTCGTCCTGCCCCGCCGCGGCGACGCTTCGGCCCGTCCGGCCCGGTTCGTGGCCGTCGCGGGGTGGCGGGTGCCGTGGTGCTTGCGCTCATGGGTGAGCCTTCCGTTGCTGCTCGGGTGAGTTACTGCTTGAGGGCGGCGGCCAGGTTCTTCTGCGCCCCCTCGAGCAGGGTCTGCACGTCCGTGGACGCCAGCGCCGGGATCTTCGAGTCGAAGTCGGTGATCACGTCAGCGGTGCCCGGCTTGTTCGGCACACCCTTGGCGGAGTCGACCTCGTCGAGGAACGCGGCGTACTGCGGGTACTCCTGCTTCCACTTGCTGGCCGCGGACTGGACGCTCGGCATCACACCGAACTCCTTCGCGAAGGTCAGCTGCTGGTCAGCGGAGGTGAGCTGCTCGACGAGCTTCAGCGCGGCGGCCTGGTTCTTGGACGCCTTCGCGATGCCCCAGCAGTTCGTGAACTGCAGCGTGCCGGCGCCAGAGGGGCCTGCGGGCAGCTCGACGACCTTGTAGCCGACGTTCGGGTAGCTGGACTTCATCGCGCCGGTGAGCCAGTTGCCCTCGATGGTCATCGCCGACTTGCCCTTGCCGAACGCGTCGCCGCCCCAGCCCTCGCCTAGGTCGCTGGAGAACTTCGTCGAACCGTCCTTCAGCAGACCCTTGACGTAGTTGAACGCCTTCGCGTTCGCATCGGAGTCAACAGTCGCCTTCGTCTGGTCGGTGTTGGTCAGCTCGCCGCCAGCCTGCGCCATGAACGCGCCGATCCGCTCGTACTGCGGGCTCATCGCCAGGCCCACGTGGCCATCCTGAGTGAGCTTCTTCGCTACGGACGACAGCTCGTCCCACGTCTTCGGGACGTCGCTGTCGGTCAGGCCCGCGGCCTTCCAGTCGGCAGTGTTGATGAACAGCGCGAGGGTGGAGAAGTCCTTGGGCGCGCAGTAGAACTTGCCGTCGTAGGTGAACGACTGCTTCAGCGTCGGGTAGAAGTCCCCCTTGTTGCTCAGCTGGTCGCCGTAGGGCAAGAGGGAGCCGTTCTTCGCCCAGCCGGTCATCTGCGCGGACGAGGCGTAGAAGACGTCAGCGGGCTTGCCCGACGCGAAGCCCTGGCTCATCTGCTGGTCGAGGTCACTCGCGACCTGCACGCTCGCGCCTGTCCCGGACTTCTCCGACCAGCTCGACACCGCTTGCTTGACCGCGGATGCCTCCGCGTCGCCGGAGGAAGCGATCAAGACATTGAGCTTGCTGCTGCTCGAGGTCAGCTTGCCGTCGCTGGAGCTGGGCTGGGAGAACCCGGATCCTCCGCAGGCGGTGAGGGACAGGGCGGCGGTCAGCGCGATCGCGCCCACGGCCAGCATGCGCGGCATGCGTCGTTGCATCGGGTACTCCTCTTCGAGCGGTGCTGGAAACTTGATCGTTCAATTGGAACGATCAAGTGGTCACAAGATACACGAAGTCGGCACTACGGTGAAGCCATGCAGCGCACCCCCACCGTCGTCGACGTCGCCACCGCTGCCCAGGTGTCACGTCAGACGGTCTCCAACGTGCTGAACAGCCCGGACATCGTCCGACCGGCCACCAGGGAGCGCGTCGAGCGCGCCATCGCCGAGCTCGGCTACCGGCCGAACGCTGCCGCCCGTCGACTCCGCACACAGCGCAGCTCCACCCTCGGGATCCGCCTCGACCATGAACAGAACGGAATCTCCGGCGTCGTCCTCGACCGGTTCCTGCACGCGCTCGTCGAAGCAGCCGACGCTCGCAGATTCCGAGTCCTGCTCTTCACGGCAGACTCCCCTGAAGACGAGATCGCACAGATCGAAGCTCTGATCGAAGGCGCGGACGCGGACGGATTCGTGATCACCGCGACTGCCGAGAACGACCCCCGACTTTCGTGGCTGCACGACCGCAACGTGCCGTTCGTTTCCTTCGGGCGTCCTTGGGGCGTCCCGCTGGATGCGTGGGATTCCTATCCCTGGGTCGACATCGACGGTCGCGCTGGTGTCCGCGGCGCCACGCAGCACTTCCTCGCGGCCGGAACCCAACGGGTCGGCTACCTCGGGTGGCCGACCCGGTTCGGGCAGGACGACGAACGCCGTCAAGGGTGGGTTGAAGCGATGGACGCAGCCGGAACACCCCACGACGACCTCGAACTCGCAGTCGAAGACGATGTCGACGCTGCCGCCGCGGCCGTCCGCACGGCACTCTCTGCCGGTGTCACCTTCGAGGCGGTCGTCTGTGCCAGCGACACGCTCGCTCTCGGGGCCCGTATGGCTCTCCCAGCCGCAGTTCCGGTCGTCGGTTACGACGACACCCCCGTCGCCGGCGCCCTCGGGATCCCCAGCGTCGCGCAGCCCCTCGTCGAAGCCGCTCGCGCTGTCGTGGATGTCCTCCTCGGTTCCACTGGGCACGCCGTCCTGCCAGCCCCAGCCGGCCACCACCTGCTCGAACCATCTGTGGTCTGGCGGTAGTCGCTGTGAGTACCCGTTGAGCCGTCTGACGTTCGGTCAGCGCGTTGCTCGACACCTCGCGCCTCGCCCGTACGGTCTCGCACCGATCGTTCCTCCCGCGAGGGCGGACCACGCCGGCCGCAGGAGTCCCGCTTGCGCCTGCCCGTGCGCCGGTCGACTCTTCAGAACCCGAGCCGGGAGCTAACGGCGCCGACGGCGCAGGCTTCCGAGCGCGACCTTGAGCCAGCGTCGGCAGACGTAGATCACGCCGAGGAGGCCGACAGCGACGGGGATGAAGATCGGCCAGGCAGTCGTGAAACCGAGCACGAGCGCCAGGGCCTCGAATCCGATCAGGGAAGCGGCTCCGACGTAGAGCGTCGCCGCAGCATCGTTGAGTCGCCACCAGAGTGCTGTCGCTCGAGCTCGGACCGCTCCGATGCGCGGCAACTTCTTCTGGCGCGAGGGCACCACGTCAGACTCGCAGCCTGGTGAACTCAGGGCCAGCCCCGACCGTCGGAGGCTCCGTCGGGACGGGTCACATGCACCAGCAGAGCGGGGACAGCCGCGAGCACCGCGCCGATCACCCACAGCAGCGGCGCCGTTGAGAAGCCACCGTCGGGGGAACCGCTCGGTCCGGCTCGCATGAAGAGGACGGCGTCGACGACGAGTACCGCGGGGACCACGAGAAGCGCCGTGGTTCCGAGCCACGCGAACCTCCGCGCTCCTGTACCGAGGACCGCGCACACAGCGAGGGCGCCTCCGGTCATCACCGTGACCATCACGAGCACCAGCAAGCCCGGCAAGCCCGTCAGCAGAACGGCGACGGCACCGCCGTGGGTGAACTGGGCTGCGACGGCGCCGACTGCAGCTGCCAGCAGCGCATGCGGCCACGGCCCTGTCCCGGTGCGTCCGCTTCCGTCGCTGTCCCCACGAGTCACGGCCTGATCCTCGCACGGACAGGCAGAGCCAGTCCGATCGCGGGTGGATCGCCGCCCGAGCCGTCCGATGACCGTTGGTCGACGGTGTCAGCCGAGCACGCCGGTGTGCTCGAGGACGATCTGCACGCCGATGAGGATGAGCACCACACCGCCGGCGATCTCGGCGGGCTTGCCGAAGCGAGCGCCGACCCGACGACCGACTGCCACGCCGACGAAGCTCAGGACCGCGGTCGTGATGCCGATGAGCAGGACAGCCCATCCGATCGACACCGGCAGGAACGCCAGCGTGATGCCGACCGCGAGGGCGTCGATGCTCGTCGCGATCGCCAGCACCAGCAGCTCGCGGATGCGCAGCCGGTCGGTGTCCTCGTCGGTGTCCTCGTGCTTGCTGAACGCTTCCCAGAGCATCTTGCCGCCGACGAGCGCGAGCAGCCCGAACGCCACCCAGTGGTCGTAGTCGGCGATCGCCCGGGCGAACGTCGTCCCGAGCAGCCAACCGAGCAGCGGCATCAGCGCCTGGAAGAGACCGAAGACGACCGAGATCACCACGGCCTGCCGGACGTTGAACCGCTTCATGTGCAGGCCCTTGCCGAGCGCGACGGCGAAGGCGTCGGCTGAGACGCCGAGCGCGATGAGGAAGAGAGCCCAGAACGACATGGGGTGACGCCTTTCGAGATGACAACGGAGACGCCGTCGTCTCGGAACTCGTCGATCCTGCCATGTCGCGAGTGGCTTGCAGAGCGAAAAAGGCCTGATCAGAGGGATTCGGGGCGACGAATTCGCGTGTTCGATGGCCCGCCCCGAGAACCCGGTGTGTCACAGAACGGTAACGAGGACAAACCGACCCAAACCGGTTCGCGACCGGCCCCGAATCACTGTCACAAGCCGGGAAACACCCGCAAGCGCTCACCAGCAGCTCACCGCTGGTTCTCCACCCCGTCGCAGGGGTGTGTTCGGCGCGCTGTCACCAACCGCGCCGAGCGCGTTCAAGCAAAGGAATGAAGACATGCGCAAGTCCCTGAAGAACACGATCACCCTCGCCACCGCCGGCGCGATCGTCCTGGGCGGTGCCGGCTTCGGCATCACCGCAGCCAACGCGTCCACCCCGACCGTGCACACCGTCTCCTCCAGCTCCGCGTCGAAGATCCCCGCACCGGTCGCCTCGGTCCCCGAGGTCCTCGGCGGCAACACCTCCGTCGCACTCGACAAGGGCTTCACCGACGCCCTCACCTCGCTGAAGCTGACCCCGGGTGTCTCCGGCAACGCCAAGCTCGCCGACGGCGCCGTGTCGTTCCCGATCACCTCCGGCTCGGTCACCTACTGGAGCCCGGACGGCAAGTACCGCCCCTACGTGCAGGGCCTGCTGAACCACGACGACTCCGGCCTGACCCTCAAGGCCGGCGACACCACCGTCACGCTCGAGAACTTCGTCGTGAACCCGGGCTCCTCGAAGCTCTCCGGTGACGTCCTCGTCAACGGCAAGGTCGCCGTCTCCAACGCCTACCTCTTCTCGCTCCACGGTGGCACGCTCAAGCCGCTGCAGCTCGAGGGCGACAACGCCATCCTCACCGGCACCACCGTGCACATCTCCGACGACGCCGCGAAGCTGCTCAACAGCACCTTCAAGACCGACGCCGTCAAGGGCGGCCTGCTCGTCGGCACCGCCACCATCACCGCCCAGATCAAGTAACACCCACGCGTCACCAGACGCACCAGCACCACGAGAACGCCGCCCCGGCACCACCGGGGCGGCGTTCTCGCGTTCCCGCCGCCGTGCCACTGTGCGAAGGTGCTGGCATGGCCTCGCCGCAGACACTGGACCTCACCGACCGCCGGGTCCTCGCCGCGTGGGCCGCGGACTGCGCCGAGCGGGTCCTCCCGCTGTTCGAGCGCCACGCCCCCGAGGACGGCCGACCCCGTGACGGCCGGCCCCGTGACGGCCGGCCCCGTGACGGCCGGCCCCGTGACGGCATCGTGCGGACGCGGGCCTTCGCCCGCGGGGAGATCGACGCAGCAGAGATGATCCGCCGGCGCTTCGAGACCGGTCGCGCCGCCTCTGCCGTGCGTGACCCGGCAGCACGAGCGGCCGGGTTCGCCGCCGGCCAGGCATCGGGTGTCGCCCACATGGGCGCCCATGCGCTCGGCGCCGCTGCCTACGCGGTGCGTGCAGCCGGGCTCGGGTACTCCGGATCGGGTGCGGACGAACTCCGCTGGCAGATCGGGAGCATGAGCGCTGAGGTCGGACGCGCACTGCGCCGACTCCCCCTGCTCGGGACCGACTCGTCCGGGCCGCTCGGGTCCGGCCTGTTGGCCTCCGGTGGCCTCGCCGTCACGATCCGCGCGCTCCAGGCGTCCGTCGTCGCCGCGCCCTGATCGCGGGTGCCGCCGTGCCGGGAGGCGCGGGCCGGCACCACGACGCCGCTACACTCCGCGAAAGGGGTGCGACCGCGTGCTCCGGGGAAGGTGGGGACGTGCTCCAGGGAGTATTCGGCGGCGGGCACGTCGCCGTCCTGCTCGTGATCGTGCTGATCGAGGTCGGAGCGCTGGTCGTGCTCTGGCGCGACCGGACCCGCTCGCAACTGGCGAAGATCGTCTGGACCGTCGTCGTCATCGCGCTCCCGGTGCTGGGCGCGCTGGGCTTCCTGCTGAACTGGGCGCTCGGACGTCTCGCCGACCGGCTCAACCGCGCGCACTGAGCCGCGCGCACTGAGCTACGCGCACTGAGCTACGCGCACCGACCGCCGGTCAGGGGCGGTAGTCGGGCCGCTGTTCGTAGAGCTTCCGCTGACCGTCCAGGTCGTGCGTGTGCGCTCCGGACATCGCGCCGATCGTCTTCGCCACCGATTCGAGGGCGAACAGCAACCCGCGAACCACGTTCCCCAGGATCCGCATGACGGTCCTCCCTCGTTCTGCGAACCGTACCCCGGCGGCCGGGCCCGCGTCGAGACACGCCCGTCAGTGCTCGACGCCCTCACGATCCCGAGACGCCGTGGAATCCGGCGGCGTCTGAGCACAAGCGGGGCGTCCCACGGAGACGGCGGCGTCCCACGGAGACGGGGGCGTCGCACGGAGACGGGGGCGTCTCACGGCGACGGACGCCTCACGGAGACGCGCGCGTCTCACGGACGCGCGCGCCCCCGCGCCAGGCGCTCCCGCAGCCGGGCCGCCAGCTCGCCCTCGTCGGCCGTGACGAGCCTCCCGTCCCGCACCACGACGCGCCCACCGACGACGACGTGCTTCGGCCGCCGCCCCGGCGACGCCCAGAGCAGCCCGGCGACCGGGTCCGCCACCCCGGCGTCCGCGACCCCGGACACGTCCCACACGCACAGGTCACCCGCCGAGCCGGCCCCGAGGTGCCCGAGTCCGGGCCGCCCGAGCCCGACCGCGGAGCCCTCGGTCGCCATGCCGAGCACCTGGCGCGCCGGCAGCTGCGGTCCGACGAGCGCGGACACCTGCATCGCGAGTCGCGCGTCGGCGAGCAGGTGTCCGGCGTCGTTGCTGCCACCGCCGCTGGTGCCGAGCCCGACCGGCACACCCGCGGCGGCGAGCCGGGCGACGGGTGCGATGCCCCACCCCATCGGCACGTCGCAGCCCGGGGCGTGGGTCGCGGTGGCCCCGGCGGCAGCGAGGCGCCCGATCTCCTCGTCCGTGACGTCGCAGAGGTGCGCGACGGTCACGTCCGGCGCGAGCCACCCCCACGCCTCGAGGAGGTCGAGCGGCCGGCGACCGTACCGCTCCAACGCGATGGCGGTGTCGACCTGCTCGTTCGCCTGCGTCCGCCGACGGAGGCCGTGCTCGGCGGCGACCTCGCCGAGCGCCCGGAAGGTGGCCTCGCCGTCGGAGTGCACGCCGGCCGGCCCGACCGCGATCTGCAGCCGGCCGTCCGGGTCGGTGCCGCCGACGGCGTCCTCGTGCAGCAGCGCCCGGACGATCGCATCGGCCGATGCCGCTGCCTGCGACGGGTCGTCGCGCGCGCTCCCCCGGACGAAGACGAGCCGACCGCCGAGTCCGCGCACGGCCTCCACGGTCGCCGCGGCGAGCGCGACGGTCTCGACGGTGCTCGCGTCGGTCGGCCAGTTCAGGTGGTGGTCGGCGATGGTCGTGACGCCGGACAGGAGGCCCTCCGCGGCTCCGACCGCAGCGGCCGCCCGGTAGAGCTCGGGGTCGTGCCCCGCTTCCGCGTAGGCCTGCGCCATCGTGGGCAGCCAGTCCGCCATCGGCACTCCGCGCGTGCCCGGGAGCGTCCGGAACGCGGTCTGCAGCAGGTGGTGGTGGGCGTTGACGAGTCCGGCGGTGACGACGCAGCCGGAGGCGTCGAGGGTGGTCGCGTCAGTGCTGCCGTCGTCGACGACCACGTCGCCGTCACGTTCGGTGCGGGGGTCGACGAGGACACGGAGGGCACCGGTGACGGTCAGCATGGGGAGTTTGTAGCAGGGTGCTGTTTCGGTCTCGTGACGCCGGACGTTCCGGGAGGGACGCCCCGCGTTCGCGGGAAACCGGCCGGGAACACCCGCGAAACACGGGGTCCCTAGGGTCCCGGACATGACCCACACCCTGATCCGCGGCGGGTGGGTGCTGACCGCCGCCCCCGACGCCTCCTCCACCCCGTCCGCGATCCGGGACGGCGCGGTGCTGCTCGACGGGGACCGGGTCGCCGCGGTCGGCACGTTCGCCGAGCTGTCGGCAGCGAACCCGGACGCGACGGTCCGCGGCGGGGCGAACGACATCGTCACCCCGGGCTTCGTCAACACGCACGGGCACTTCAGCGAGGGCCTCATCACGGGCATCGGCTCGCAGTACACGCTGTGGGAGTGGCTGAACGCCCTGATCTCGCACGTCAACCCGGTGATGACGCGGGACAAGGCGTACGCGGGCACCATGCTGCAGGGCATCCAGATGCTCCGGAGCGGGGTGACGACGGCGAACGACATGTTCTGCTCGGACCCGATCGCGGACGAGCCGGCGACCCCGGGTGTCGTCCAGGCGCTCGAGGAGCTCGGCCTCCGCGGCGTCGTGTCGTTCGGCTCCGGGGACGTCGACCGCGGCTTCGGCCCGGCCCCGATCCTGGCGGAGTTCGACGCTCTGCGCGAGGCGGCCGACGCCAGCCGCTACAGCACGTTCCGGGTCGGCATGTCCTCGATCGGCCGGTACTCGGACGCCGCGTGGCAGGAGCACATCGACTACGCGGTGAACGGCGGCCACGGCATCCACGTGCACGTGCACGAGGTCCGCGAGGAGGTCACCGCCGCCCGCCAGCGCACCGGCAGGACCGTCGTCGGGCACGCCGAGGCGACGGGCATGTTCCGCGTGCCGGTGATCGCCGCCCACAGCGTCTGGATGGACCGTCAGGACCGCGAGACCTACGCGGCGAACGGCGTCGGCGTCGCGCACAACCCGGTGGCGAACGGCATCCTGGCGAGCGGCATCGCACCGGTGGCGGAGCTGCGGGCCCTCGGGATCCCGGTCGGCATCGGCGTCGACGGGCCGGCGTCGAACGACTCGCAGGACTTCCTGCAGGCGATGAAGACCGCGGCGATCCTGGCCCGCATCCGCGATCTGCAGGCGACCGCGATGAGCGCCCGGGAGGCGTTCGAGATGGGCACGATCGGCGGTGCCCGCGCCCTGCGGATGGAGACGGAGATCGGTTCGCTGGAGCCGGGCAAGCGCGCGGACGTGGTCGTGTTCGACGGGGAGAGCCCGACGCTCGCGAACGTCCACGACCCGTTCCAGGCGGTCGTGTTCGTCGCCGGCAGCCGCGAGGTCAAGGACGTCTGGGTCGACGGCGAGCTGAGCCTGGCCGACTTCGAGGTCACCCGCGTCGACGTCCGGGAGGCGGTGGCTCGCGCCCGTCCGCTGGCTCGCCAGCTCGTCGAGCAGGCTGGGCTGGAGCGCCTGTCGGCGCTGACCGGCGGCCCCCTCGACGACACCGAGCGGCCGTAGGTCCGGCCGACGGCGGGTCAGAGCTCGAGCACCAGTCGCGGGCAGCCGGCAGCAGCGCGGGAGACGCAGACCATCATGGTGCGGTCGTCGGCCTGCTCGGCGGGGCTGAGCACGGTGTCCCGGTGCTCGACGGCACCCTCGAGGACGGGGGTCTCGCACGTGCCGCAGGTGCCCTCGCGGCAGGACGACAGGACGAAGGCCCCGGCCTCCTCCGCGACCTCGAGCAGGGTCCGGTCGGCGGGGACGGTGACGGTCGTCCCGGTCAGGGTGAGCTCGACCTCGAACGACTCCCCGGGCGCGTCCACGGCGGCGGCGGGCTCGAAGCGCTCGACCCGGACGCTGCCGGCCGGCCAGTGCGCGGCGGCGGCTTCGACGGCGTCCATGAGGCCGCGCGGACCGCAGCAGTAGACGACGGCGTCCCGTGGTTCGGCGAGCAGCCCGACCACGTTCAACCGGGGTGCCTCGTCGGCCGCGGCGAGGTCGACCCGGTCGGGGTGCGCGGCCAGGAGCTCGTCAGCGAACGCCATCCGGTCGCGGGAGCGCCCGGCGTAGTGCAGCTCCCACGGGGTACCGGCTGCCTCGGCGGCGGCGATCATCGCGCGGATCGGGGTGATCCCGATGCCACCGGCGACGAAGACCGCGGGGCGGTCGGGGTCGAAGCCGAAGTGGTTGCGCGGGCCACCGACCAGGACCTCGTCGCCGGTGCGCAGGGTGTCGTGCACGGCGACGGACCCGCCCCGACCGGCGGCTTCGCGGAGGACCGCCACCCGCCAGTGCCCGTCCGGGGTGGTGGTGACGAGCGAGTACTGGCGTTCGGTGCCGGGCGTGACCTCGAGGTCCACGTGGGCGCCGGGCTCCCAGTCGGGCAAGGGAGCACCGTCGACGAGGGCGAGGTCGAGCGTGACGACGTCCTCGGCCACCCGCTGTCGGTCGGCGACGCGCATCCGGTGCCGGGCCTCCGTGCCGTTCGTGAACGCGGCGCCGTTCGTGAACCCAGCGCCGTTCGTGAACCCAGCGCCGTTCGTGAACCCAGCACCGTTCGTGATGCCGGGCCCGCTCACGATGCCGCTCCGGCCCGCGGGGTCTCCTTGACGACGATCATGTGGAAGGCGCTGCCGTCGGCACTGCACCAGCGGTGCCCGGTGCCACCGCGGTAGTACGCCGAGTCGCCGGGTCCGAGCCGGACGACGTCCTGGCCGCGGAGGTCGAGCAGGACGTCGCCGGCGAGCACGGTGAGGAACTCGTCCTCGCGGTGCTCGAAGTACTCCCCCGGTTCGGTGTTGTCACCCTTCCACTCGAGCGGCTCGAAGGCGTGCGGGCCGGCGTGCACGAGCAGCCGTGCCTCGCCGCTGGAGAACGGCCCGCGGGCACCCTCGCCGGAGCGGAGCACCTCGGGCCCCCGGTCGTCGGGCTCGTCACGGACCGGGGCCCCGGCGGCGAGGAGTGCGACCTGCGTGGTGTCGAGCGCGGCGGCGATCTTCTCGAGCGACACCATGCTCGCCCGGGAGTGCCCGCGCTCCGCCTGGCTGAGGAACGGGTGCGACAGCCCGGTCCGTTCGGCGAGCTGCACGAGCGTCAGCCGCGCGGAACGGCGGAGCGCCCGGATGTGCTCGCCGACGAGACGAGCCTGTTCGTCGACGACCCGGTCGGCCGTGGGCAGGTCGCGCTCGGGCAGGAGTTCGGTGTGCATCGCGCTCCGATCGTGGTCCGGTCCGTTGCCGGCGTTCCGTGCACGCCATCTCGTCACAGTCGGCAACCGGAGCGAAACGGGTGGGAAACACGGCCCACCTAGCATCGAGGATGTTGATGCGATCAACATTGTCACACACGATCGAGAGGGCTCCATGGACTCGTCACTGCCCCGCCCGATCGCCCTCCTGCGGACTGCGCTCCTGGCCGACGGCCGTCTCGTCGACGTCGCTCTGACCGATGACACCGTGACCGAGGTCGCCCCCGCCGGCATGCTCCGAGCCCCGTCCGCGAGCACGCTCGAGCTCGACGGCCGCCTGCTCCTGACCGCCCCGGCCGAACCGCACGCACACCTCGACAAGGCGCTCAGCGCCGACCGGATCGACCCGCCGCTCGGGGACCTCGGCTCGGCCATCGCCGCGTGGGCCGCGTACGCCACGACGATGTCCGTCGACGAGATCGCCGACCGGGCCCGGACCGCGGCCCTCGCGCTGCTGGCCGCCGGCACCACCGCGGTCCGCACCCACGTCGACGTCCTCAGCCACGGTGGGACCGGCACCGTCGCCGAGGCCGTCCGCGGCGCCCGGGCCCTCGTGCAGGTCCGGGACGAGCTCGCCCACCTGATGGACATCGAGCTCGTCGCACTGGCCGGACCGCTCGCCCCCGACGCCCACGTCGAGGCGGTCCTGGACCTCGGCGTGGACCTGGTCGGCGGCGCCCCGCACCTCGCCGAGGACCCGCTGGCCGACGTCGACCGGCTGCTCGCCATCGCCCGGCGCCGCGGCCTCGGGGTCGACCTGCACGCCGACGAGAGCCTCGACGGGCCGGTCACCCTCGACCACTACGCCCGGGCCGTCCGCGACTGGCCGCGCGACCGCCAGTACTCCGCCGGGCACTGCGTCCGCCTCGGCACGATGGACCCGGAGCGCCTGGCCCGGGTGGTGGCCGACGTCGCCGCAGCGGACCTCGGCGTCATCACGCTGCCGATCACGAACCTGTACCTGCAGGGCTGGCAGCACCGGGTGTCGACACCGCGTGGGCTCACCGCGATCCAGGCACTCCTCGACGCCGGCGTCCGGGTGGCGGCCGGCGCCGACAACGTCCGCGACCCGTTCAACCCGGTCGGCCGGAGCGACGCCCTCGAGACCGCGTCGCTGCTCGTGACCGCGGGCCACCTGACGCCGGACCAGGCGTACGCGATGGTGAGCGACACCGCCCGGAGCGTGATGGGCCTCCCGGCCGCCGGCCCCGTCGTCGGCGCGCGCGCCGACCTGCTCGCGATCGCCGCGACCAGCGTCACCGACGCCGTCGCGAACGCACCCGCCGACCGCATCGTCCTGTCCCGCGGGCGACTCGTCGCCCGCACCGAGGTGCACCGCACCGTCGCCGCCCCCGCACGGGCCAGGGCCTCGGTGCCCGAGCCCGCGACCGTCCCCGTTCCCTGACCGCGCACGACCATGCACGAGAACACGAGGTAGCCGTGACCACCACCGCACCAGCCCCCGTCACCGCGACGGACACGCTGCTCGACTTCCGGAACGTCGAGATGACGTTCCCGAACGGCACCGTCGCCCTGCAGGGCGTCGACCTGACCGTCGACCGCGGCCAGTTCGTCTCGGTCGTCGGCCCGTCCGGCTGCGGCAAGTCGACGCTGCTCCGGATCGCCTCGGGGCTCGAGACCGCCTCCGACGGCACCGCCGGGGTCGCCGCCGACCGGATCGGCTACGTCTTCCAGGACGCCACCCTGCTGCCGTGGCGGAGCGTGCAGGGGAACGTCGAACTGCTCGCCGAACTCGGGCACGTCCCCAAGGCCGAACGGGCCGCGAAGGCGAAGCACGCGATCGACCTGGTCGGCCTGGACGGCTTCGAGGCGAACCTGCCGAAGCAGCTCTCCGGCGGCATGCGGATGCGCGTCTCGCTCGCCCGGTCGCTGACCCTCGACCCGGAGCTGTTCCTGTTCGACGAGCCGTTCGGTGCCCTCGACGAGATCACCCGCGAGCGCCTCAACGACGAACTGCTGCGGCTGTTCGTGGAGCAGCAGTTCGCCGGCCTGTTCATCACCCACTCGGTGTCCGAGGCCGTCTACCTGTCCACCGAGGTCATCGTCATGTCCGGCCGACCGGGCAGCATCGTCGGCCGGTTCGACGTGCCGTTCCCGATGCCCCGCGACCCGGACATCCGCTTCACCCCCGAGTTCGCCGAACTGGTCGGCGAGGTCTCGCACGCACTCCGGGAAGGACACCGCTGATGGTCACGCTGCAGGAGGTCACGGAGGCCCGCACCGCACGCAACGCCGCCCGTCGGTCCTCGACCCGCACCCGCCGGTCGGTCACCTGGTGGCAGCCCGTCGTCGTCCTCGCCGTGCTGGTCGCGCTCTGGTACGCCGCGGCCGCCTACTACGACCACGTCCGGAGCCTGGCGTTCCTCGTGCCGTACCCGCACCTGGTCCTCACGGCCATCGTCGCCCCGACCGGCATGGACGGCGCACCCTCGACGTTCGGCCACGACCTGTGGACGGCGCTCGGGCGGACCACCGTCGTGTCGCTGACCGGGCTGGGGTTCGCGATCGTCATCGGCGTCCTCTGGGCGATGGCGATGGCGCAGGCGAAGTGGCTCGAGAACTCCCTCTACCCCTACGCGGTGGTCCTGCAGTGCGTGCCGATCCTGGCGCTCGTGCCGCTCATCGGTGCCCTGTTCGGCTACGAGTTCACCAGCCGGGTCATCGTCACGGTGATGATCGCCCTGTTCCCGATGGTGTCGAACACCCTGTTCGGGCTGCAGTCGGCCGACCGGGCGCAGCACGAGCTCTTCCGACTGCAGCGCGCCAGCCGCCTCGCCCGACTCGTGAAGCTGCAGGTCCCCGCGGCGCTGCCGTCGATCTTCGTCGGTCTGCGCACCTCGGCCGGCCTGTCGGTGATCGGTGCGATCGTCGGCGACCAGTTCTTCCAGCGCGGCAACCCCGGCCTCGGCGTCCTGATCCAGGTAACGGCGTCCCGGCTGATGGGACCCGAGCTCTACGCGACCATCATCATCGCCTCGCTCTACGGCGTCGTGGTGTTCCTGGTCTTCGGTCTGCTCGGTCGCCTGGCCGTCGGCCGCTGGCACGACTTCGGCTGACGCCTTCGCCGGGCGACGCCGCCCGGCCGCTCCCACTCCTCCCTTCCCACAGCACCCACCCCCAGCACCACGAGACCCGCACCACGAACGGAGCCTCCATGCGCACCACCACCCGACTCGGCGCTGTCACCGCCGCCCTCACCGTCACCGCGATCGCCCTCACCGGCTGCGCGAGCGGCTCGGCGAGCGGCAGCAGCACGACGGCCGCCAGCACCGCCACGGCGACCGGCCCGAAGGTCGACCTGTCCGGCACCTGCCCCGCGACCGTCGTCGTCCAGACCGACTGGAACCCGGAGGGCGAGCACGGCCACCTGTACCAGATGCTCGGCCCGAACCCGACGGTCGACGCCTCCGGCAAGACCGTCACCGGCGACCTGTACGCGAACGGCAAGCCGACCGGGGTGAAGCTCGAGATCCGTGCCGGCGGCCCGGCCATCGGCTACTCGAAGGTCAGCTCGCAGATGTACCAGGACAAGTCGATCACCCTCGGCTACGTCTCCACCGACGAGGCCGTCCAGTTCTCCGGCAAGCTGCCCACCACCGCGGTGTTCGCCGAGAACGACCAGTCCCCGTTCGTGATCATGTACGACCCGTCGAAGTACAAGGACGTCGACAGCATCAAGGACCTCGGCAAGCAGCTCGAGAAGAAGAAGGGTGTCGTCCGGTACTTCAACGGCGCCTCGTACATGTCGTACCTGGAGTCGGCGGGCATCCTGCCGAAGAGCATCCTCGACGGCAGCTACGACGGCACCCCGGCGAAGTTCGTCTCCGCGGGCGGCAAGGACGCGCAGCAGGGCTTCGCCACCGCCGAGCCGTACATCTACCAGCACCAGGTCGCGGCGTGGGGCAAGAAGGTCGCGTACAAGCTCGTCTCGAGCACCGGCTGGAACCCGTACCCCGAGACGATGTCGGTCCGCACCGGTGAGCTGTCGAAGCTGTCGCCGTGCCTGAAGCAGCTCGTCCCCGTGATGCAGCAGGCGGACGTCGACTACCTGAAGTCCCCCGGCGCCACGAACGACCTGATCACCCAGCTCGTGCAGCAGTACAACAACGGCTGGACGTACGACTCGAAGGTCGGTGCGTTCGCCGCGAAGCAGATGAAGTCGCTCGGCATCGCGACCGACGGTGACAACGGCTACGTCGGGGACCTCGACGAGCAGCGCGTCACCGACTTCATCGAGAAGGCCACCCCGGTCTTCGCCGGCGACGGCGGCGACGTGAAGTCCGGCCTGCAGGCCTCCGACCTGTACACGAACGAGTTCCTGGACAAGAAGGTCTCGCTCGGCTTCTGAGCGCGCCGGTCGGCTGAGCCGACCACCCACCGGACGGGAGGCGCGGTGCACCACCGCTTCGGGCCTCCCGTCCGCCGTCTCCCCACCTCCCACGCAGCAGGAGCCCGCATGACCACCGTCACCCCCACCGCCGTGCCCACCGCCCCCGTCCCGCCCGCCGCACTCGAGGCCCTCCGCGCCGAACTCGTCGACCTGCTCGGCGAGCGTGGGGTCAGCGCGGACCAGCGCACCCGCGAACGCGCCTCGGTCGACGAGGCCACGATGAGCCCGATCCTCAGCGAGCAGCTGCCGCTCGGACTGGCGGACCTCGTCGCATCCCCCGCGTCCGCCGACGAGATCGCGGCGACCCTGCACGCGGCCGTCCGACACGGCGTCCCCGTCACCACCCGGGGCAAGGGCACCGGCAACTACGGCCAGGGCATCCCGCTGCACGGTGGCCTGGTCCTCGACACCTCCCGGGCCCGCGCGGTCGTCGAGGTCGGCGACGGCTGGATCACCGCCGAGTCCGGCACCTCGATGGTCGCCCTCGAGCAGGCGGCAGCGACGGCCGGCCAGCAGCTCTGGATGTACCCGTCCACCGCGCAGTCGACGATCGGCGGGTTCCTGTCCGGTGGCTCCGGCGGCACCGGGTCGATCGCGCACGGGTCGAACTGGCAGGGCTTCGTGACCGCGCTCGACATCGCGCTGCCCGGCGAGCCCGGCCTGCACCACGTCGAGGGCGACGCCGCACAGCCCTTCGTGCACACGTACGGCACCGCCGGCGTCATCGCCCGCGCGACCGTCCGGCTCGAACCGCTGCAGGACTGGCGGGCCGTGTACGCGTCCTTCCCGAGCTTCGAGCAGGCCCTCGCGGCCGTCCGCACCCTGCGCGGGCTGGACCCGGTGCCGCGCCTGGTGAGCGCCGACCGCGCCGAGGTCGCCGCCACCCTGCCGACCGACGCCGCGATCGTCGCCGGCCGTGCGAGCCTCCGCGGCATCATCGACGCCGACACGCTCGACGAGGCCCGCGACCTGATCGGCCTGGCCGGTGGCACCGTCGAGGACGTCCGCGAGGGCCTGCAGCAGACCACGAAGGTGTCGATGCTGTCCTACAACCACCCGATCTGGTGGCTGAAGCGGAACACCCCCGACACCGAGTACTTCCACGTCGAGGTCGGCGGCGAGGCGCTGATCGACCGGATCGCCGAGGTCGAGGCCGCGTACCCGGGCGGGATGCTGCACATCGAGGCGGCGCACGTCGGCCCGATCGGCATGCTCACAGCGCCCTACACCGGGGCGGAGGACGTCTACGCCGGTTACCCGGTCCTCCGCGACCTGGGCGTCCGGGTGCACAGCCCGCACCAGTACTACGTCGACCACGGGGTCGAGGAACTGCTCGCGCTGAAGCAGCAGACCGACCCGGACGGGCTGCTCAACCCGGGGCACGTCATCGACCCGGCGTTGGTGCACTCCGGCGGCTCCACCGCGTCCGCGCAGCCCGCCGTCCCCGGGTTCGGCAAGTGAGCGCGGGCACGACGAGCTCGCGGAAGCTCGCCGAGCTCTCCGGCCCGGCCGTCGCCGCCGGCTTCACCGCCGACACGATCGTCGTCCAGCCCACCGGCGCGATCGAGCACCACGGCCCGCACCTGCCGTTGCTGACCGACTTCCTGCTCGCCGACCACATCGGCGGCGCAGCGGTCGAGCAGGCCGCGGCCGAGGGGCTCGACGTCTGGCAGCTCCCCACCCTGGCGTTCACGAAGTCCGACGAGCACAGCTGGGCACCCGGCACCGTGTGGCTCGACGCCGACACGATGTTCGACACCGTGGTGCAGATCGGCCGGGCCGTCGCCCTGACCGGTGCCGGCACCCTGGTGTTCGCGAACGGACACGGCGGCAACGTGGCGCTGCTGCAGGTCGCCCTCCGCGAGATCCGGAAGCAGACCGGACTGAAGACGTTCCTCATGCCGACCCTGGCCCGCGTGCCCGGGCCGGACGGCGAGGACGCCGACGAACGCGGCCTCGGCATCCACGGCGGGGCGGCCGAGACGTCGATGATCCTGCACCTCCGGCCGGACCTGGTCGACATGCGCCTCGCCGAACGGTGGGTGCCGGACCACCTGGCGGACTTCGAGAAGATCGCCTTCAACGGCGGACCGGTGTCCTTCGGGTGGCTCTCGAACGACTTCGGGCCGGCCGGCGTCGTCGGGGACGCGAGTCGCGCCTCCCGCTCGTACGGGGCCGCACTGTGGGAGCACTCGCTCGCCGAGGCGGTGGCATCCCTGCACGAGATCGCCCGGTTCGACCCCGCCGGACCGCGGTGACGAGCGCGGTGACGGGCGCGGTGTCGGGCGCACCCGACCCGCTCGCGCTGGCCGCGTCGTGGCTGCCGGCGACCTGGTCGGGCGTCACCCCGACGATGACGCTCGCCACCATCGGCCTCGACGGCTACCCGTCGGCGCGGACGGTCCTGCTGTCCGCGTTCGACGGGCAGCGGCTGCACTTCCACACCGACACCCGCAGCCGGAAGGCGGCCGAACTGGCGGCCGTGCCACGGGCCTCCGTCACGATCCACTGGCCGGACGTCGCCCGCCAGCTCACCGTCACCGGAGACGTCGCACCGGTCACCGACCGGGAGGCCCGGATCGCCTACGACGCGCGCTCCCGGTACCTGCAGGTGCTCGCCTGGCTCAACGACACCGACCTGGCGGTCGCGCCCGAGGCGGACCGCCGGGTCCGGTGGGCGGCGTTCGAGCGGGAGCACGGTGACGCTCCGCTGTCGCCACCGCCGACCTGGGGCGGGTTCGCCCTGACGCCGCTGCGGATGCTGTTCTGGACCGGGGCGGCGGACGGGCCGAGCAACCGGCTGGCGTACGAGCGGGACGCCTGTGGGGTGTGGCGGAGCGAGGTGTGGCCGGGCTGAGGACTGCCGAGTCTGCCGGGTCTGCCGCACCGGCCCTCGTCGACGCCCCGACCTGGAAGCGCCGTGTCGCGGAGAGCCGCCCGGATGATCGAGAACCTCCGGCCAGATCCGACTGCTCCCTCCTCAGCCAGCCGTGACGATGTCCACCTGCCGCGCAGGCAGCGGGCCCCGTGCCGCCGTTGCGAGTCGCGCCGGGAGAACGACCCCGCCGGTGTGCGCCGCGAGGTAGTCCACGAAGGTGCCGACAGAACACTCGGCACTGGGCTGCTCGTCGGTCGCCCGCATGTCATCAGCCGACCGGACGTCGAGGGCACCATCGATGTCCACGACCGCCACTCGACGGACACCAGCCTGCGTCTTGACGAACACGTTGGCGTAGCCTCCGACTGCTTCGACGCGACGGAGCAGGACCGGCAGGCGCTCGTCCTCGAGCGCGACGACGACGGGAGAGCGCCCGTCCACGTCCACGACGTCGAGGTCGACGTCCGCGAGATCACCGATCGCCAAGGAGCGATCGATCTCACGTCTGAATGCATCGAGGTCGGTCATCGCGCTCACTCTTTCCCTTTCGTGTCCCGCAGTGTAATCGCGTACTTGGTCACGAGCGCGGACGCGGTGTCGAAGAGCCGAGCGACGTCATCCTCGTTGTGCAATGGTCCGATGCTCTGCACCTCGCCGGTGACGTGGTGCAGGTGAACATGCCCATGACAGCAGTCCGCACGTGCGCGTTCGATCCAGGTCCCGTCGATGTCGAGCGAGAGCACGAGGATCGCGAAGTCCACGAGCTGTCCTGCGGACCGGAACAATCGGTGATCCATCCGGCTGGTGTCCGCGTCGTCGACACTCTGGTACCACGCCCGAGGTGAGCAGTCTCGCCGGTCGGGTGCTCTGTACGCTCCCCGCTCCTGATCGGCGACCACACGTTCGACCTCGGCCCGCGCACGACGTTCCTCCCGTCGCACCTTCTGCTTCCGCCGCGCCATGGGCAGAGCAGTGGCTGCACGCCGCTCAAGGCCCGCCGTACCCGGTGGCCGTGAGCTCGTTCCTGGTGTCCTGCCGCGGCGCTGGGCAGCCGATGACGGTAAGGGTCTGGTGAGCGTCGTGAAGAAGATTGCCGGCGCGGTAACCGGCGGTATCGACGAGGACCACCGGACCGTCGCCGCGTACTAGGCAGCACGGAAGGGCCGAGACCTCGCGATCGAGGAAGCAGCACTCGACGTCGGCCACCACCGGGTGGCGCAGGAAGCCGGCCTCTCACCGTCCGCGTTCGACAGATCCTGCGCGACGTCACTGCTCCGCAGGAACACGACGGCACTGACCGGTAAGGGTGCTCTCAATGAGACGCTGAACGAAGCAGAACATCGGCATCACCGCGGCTCTCGTCGCGGCCGCCGTCATCGGTACGATCGTCCCGCCGTCCGTGGGGCCCTCTCGACGTGGACGGGAAGCTGCTTGTTCGAAACCGCAGCGTGGTCACCACCGACGATACGTCTGGTCATCTGGAGCGTGCCGCAGAAGCATCGGTGCGTGCCCTCAGCCAGGACACGGTGAGGGAACCGATCCAGGTCCTAACGGGCTGATTGGTCGATACGCTGTTCGATGAGTAGCAGCAGCGTCAATCAGGGGGATGCGATGGGAAAGGCAAGTAGGCAAAAGGCAGAACGTCGGGCCGCGGGGACCACAGGCCCTTCGCCCGCTGTTGAGCAGCGCAAAGCGAAAGCCGCAGCCCCGCGATTCAGCCCGGGGGCGCTTGCCGTCGACGAAAAGCAACTCGAAGGCCTACTCACCGTGATGCCCGCCGACCGGTTGCCCTATCTCGGGATGGCGGCCTGGTATCTTGCGCAAGCGCCGCACCGTAACGCGAATCAATGCCTGGTGGCGAGCATGGTCCTCGTGGCCGCGTTGCAGTCCTTCGGCGTTCAGGCGGACCTGGTCGCCATTGAAGTAGCGATACCGTCGGCCGGTGTCTCCTACGGTTCGCCAGAGCCCCGGGTTGTTGACGACATGGTTGCAGGCCACGTGGGCCTCCTCGCCGGCGACACCTTCTTGGATGCGACCGCTTCCCAGTTCAAAGAGATCCGAGAAGATCGGGGTGTGATGCCGGTCGTTGGCAGGATTGCCGACGAGGACAGGGTGCGTAAGCACGGTGGAGTTCTGCGGTTCCCGTTCGGCAGCGGCGAAACGATGGAGTACAAGGTGCATCCGGTGGGCTCGGCAGACGAGGTCGGTATCAAGTTCTTGGAGAAGAACTCGATGGTAGACATCGCGCAGCTGGTCACGAACCTTATCCGCGGGTTCGCGTGGGCTGTCGGTGCGACGCGAGGTGAGATCAACACCGGATTGCCGAAGCTGAACCAGTCGATCGCCGAGGCGCTGCAGGCGGCCTCAAAGGGCCAGACCCCCCAGCTCGTTGACGGATCGGTCGAGTACCGGTAGTCCTGCTAGAAGCGGGACTACCGGTCAGTAGCCTGCTTAGGGAACAGGGGCGCTTGTCCGAAGGACGGGATCCCCGCGACGCCGGCGAGCAGCCGCCACCGCTGGGCGAGTTGCTCATCGGTGGCGTCCGCAGGGGCAAAGAAGAATCGCTTGGTGCCCGCTTCGGCGCTGCGGACATGCAGCTCGTAGTCGTCGCTAGGAAGGCCCGCCTTCTCTACCCAGACCTGGTCGAAGCGGTCGAGGTTCACCATCTGTGGTCCGGTCGTCGTGCTGAGTTTCACCCATGCGCTCATGGCTCCAGTTTCCTCGACAAGCCTGTGACGAGCTCTGAGCTACATGTGGCGATGCGGGCCGCTCTGATCCTGGCGGGGGCCGGACTGGTCGTACGTGTTCCGCTTCGTGGCCTCGGTCTGTTGCGCGCCCTCATGCGCAGATTGTGCCGCGGCGGCAGCCCGGCGTCGGGGAGGGCGTCTACGAGGCCATCCGGGGCGTTGGCCATCCGGCGGATGGCCTTGTGCGCGTTGGGTGCCGTCTCCTCGATGGGTTCCGCGGTGGGAGTGGCCGCCGGAGGATCCAATGGACCGTTGCCTGAGCGAACGCCGCGGGCTCGCCGGCGACGCGCTCGGATGCGTCCGCGGACGCGGTGCGGTCGGTCGACGGCTGGGCAGCGTCAGTGTGTGTTGTGGACCGTTGTGTCAGGCGCCACACCGGTCTCACGGTCCAGCAGCCGCAGGACTCAGCTGGCGCCGATGGAGCCGAGCTGGGCTGGGTCGCCGCGCAGGCGACGCAGCGCCGTGCTTGTCCGCAAGGGCCAGCAGCCGGCCGAACTCGGGGGTCCCCGCCATCGATGCCTCGTCGATCAGCAGGAGCGTGTTGTGATCGATGCGGTACCGGTCGAGGACGGGCTGCACGGTGCGTTTCCCGTGGCGTGCGCCTGCAGGAGCATGTGCGCGGTATCGGAGTCGGTGTCCAGTTCTCGGCCGAGGACCTGCTCGGCCTTCCCGGTTGGGCCGATTGCGAGGACCCTGCCGCCGCCTTCTTCGACGGCGTAGATCGTGGCCCGCATCGCGGTGCCCTTCCCGGTGCCGGCGGGGTTCATACCGGGAAGAGCACGGCGATGCGGTGTCCACCGTTCGCGAACCGGTGGGCGAGCTTGAGCTGGCCGCCGTTGAGTTCGTGGCCGCCGTCGGCGACGGCGCGTGCGTTGAAGCGTGCGATCGCCGCGTCGAAGTCAGCGTCCGACATGCGGAAACCACCCACGGTACGAGCGGCGTCGAGGACGACTTTTTCGAGGCGGAGAGTCTTCGCGGACGTGTACTGCTCCGCGCGGTGCACCCGAAAGACGCTCTCCCCCGTGTCGTGTCGCAGCTGCGCCGGGACGGGGTTGAGCTCCGGCGGTGTCAACAACACGGAACGTCGCGCGCCGGCCATGGTGACGTCGTCAGCGAGTGACTGGAGTCCTTGCCCAGTGACCTGCGCGACGCGGCGTGCGAGGCGGTCCGCCTCCGTCTGGAGGTGCGTGTCCTTCCAGGTGAACCGGTCGCCATCAGCCGACCATAGCGAAACCCAAGTCAGGAGGCCGAGAATCTGTATGCACGGCGCGCGCTCCGTCAATGTCGAGTGCGAAATCCTCCAGGAGGGGACGAACGCACCCGATGTGCATCGGGGGCGTGACGAGATGAGACGTTGCCGTGTTCTGAGCGAGCGAACTCCCCGACGTAAAGGCCTTCCAGCCACGCGGCGAGGACGCCAGGTCCCCTGCTGCTCATCGGCCCGCCTCCGTGGTGACCGGCGGCAGGGCGAGCGGCTCGACGTCGAGCGCTCGGAGGACGCTCCGGATCGCGTAGAGGCCGACGCCCGGGCGCCCTCGTTCGAGATCGGCCACCACGTCCGGTGTGACGCCGGCGCAGGCCGCGAGTTCGACGCGCGAGAGCTGTCGGATCAGCCGCTCGTCGATGATCGCACGGGCCAAGCGCTCAGGCGTGCCGCCCCTCGTGAGCCTGGCTGACCATCAACTCGCCCGGCGACCATCCCGTGGGGACGTCGCCGCGGAACCAGGCGCGGAGGAGCGACGCCGGATCTTCGGCGGTGCGGAGGGCAGCCAGGTGCCGTGCGACCCGGATCCGATCCGCGCCGGTGAGTCCGACCACGCTCTGATCGCGCAGGGCACGGAGCAGCAGCGCACGCATCTTGACACCCATCGGGCGCGGAGCGCGGGACACCTCGTGCCGCCCTCCGTCCTCGATCACCCAGGTCGTGCCGACGCGGCGTGCCGGTATGCGGCCCGCCACCCGGGAACGACGAAGGCCCCGGAGACGATCTCCGGGGCCTTCGTGGTGCTCTGGTGCTGTGCGCTCGAAGGGACTCGAACCCCCAACCTTCTGATCCGTAGTCAGATGCTCTATCCATTGAGCTACGAGCGCGTGGCCCTTACGAGCCGTGGAAGACTCTACAACAGCTCCGCTCACAGCGCCAATCGACGGGACCGAGCCCGACCCTCCGGCGTGTCGCTCGGTTCAGGCGACGGTCGGCTCCTGGTCGAACACCTCGGCGAGGAACACCTGCAGCGCCTGCCACGAACGACGGTCGGCACGCTCCTGGTACTGCGCACCGTGGTCCGGTGCGTCGGTGCCCGGGACGGCGAAGGCGTGCATGGCGTCCGCGTAGGTGACGACCTGCCAGTCGACGTGCGACACCCCACGCATCTCGTCCTGCCAGGCGTGCACGGCCTCGTCCGGCACGACCGGGTCCGCACCGCCGGTGAGGACCAGGAGCTTCGCGCGGATCTGGTCCGCGTCCGAGGGGTCGTGCGCGATGAGGCCGCCGTGGAACGAGACCGCCCCGACCAGATCGGCACCGGTGCGGGCGAGCTCGAGCGCACCCGATCCGCCGAAGCAGTAGCCCATCACGACGACCTTCGACGCGTCGACGTCGGGGTCGGCGAGCAGGCGGTCGAGTCCGGCGAGCAGGCGGGTGCGGAACAGGGCGTTGTCGCCGTAGAAACGACCGGCCACCTCGGCGGCGGTGTCGTCGCCCGGGCGGACGCCGGCGCCGTAGACGTCGGCGCCGAAGGCCACGTAGCCCAGGCGCGCGAGCATCGTCACGCGTGCCTCGACGTGCTCGTTCACCCCGTGCCAGTCGTGGATGACGAGGACGGCCGGGCGCGGACCGGCGATGGCTGCGTCCTTGGCCAGGACCCCTTCGAGGTCGGTGCCCTCGGAGTCGTAGTGGACGGTCTCGACACGGATGTCGGCACCGGCGGGTTCGGGAACGGTCTGCAGGACGTCGTCTGTCGTGGTCACGTCTCCGAACGCTACGCCTGCCCCGCTACGAGACACCGCGACGAGGCGGTGTCACGAGGCGCTGTCACGAGTCGACGTTGTCCCAGTCCTCCGGCCCACCCGACCCGGCCGCGTAGTCGTCGAGCGGGGCCTTGCCGGAGCGCCAGAGCTGCAGGAACGGCTCGACGACCTTCCACCCCTGCACGGCGCTGTCACCGCGGACGGACAGGGTCGCGTCGCCCTCGAGCACCCCGGCGAGCACCTCCCCGTAGGCACTGAGCCGACCGGGGTTGAACGTCACCTCGAGCGCGGTGTGGTCGATCGTGTACGGGTCGCCCGGGCCGTTGACGTTGAGCTCGAGCTGCATCTCGTCCGGCGCGATCCAGATGCACAGGCGGTCCGGCTTGTGCGCCCCGGTCAGGCCGTCGGGCACGTGCGGCGAGTCCTTGAACGTGATGAGGATCTCGCGGCGCTGCTTGCCGAGGGCCTTGCCGGAGCGCAGGGTGAACGGCACCCCGGCCCAGCGCCAGTTCGCGACCTCGAGCTTCAGCTGCGCCAGGGTCTCGGTGCCGAGCGACGGGTCCACCCCGTCCTCGTCGACGTACGACGGCATCGAGCGGTCCCCCACCGTGCCGGCCGTGTACCGGGCGCGCTTGCCCGCCGTGAGCGGGTCCCCACCCCACGGGCGGACGGCGCGGAGGACGAGCTCCTTCTGCGTCCGGAGGTCCTCCGCGTCGATCGATGCGGGCGCCTCCATCGCGACGACCGCCATCACCTGCAGCAGGTGGCTCTGGATCATGTCGACCAGGGCGCCGGCCTTGTCGTAGTAGCGGGCACGTCCCTCCAGTCCGAGGGTCTCGTCGTAGACGATGTCGACGCGCTCGACGTGCTGGGAGGACAGCAGGGGTTCGATGATGCGGTTCGCGAAGCGCAGGCCGAGCAGGTTGAGCACCGTGGACCGACCGAGGAAGTGGTCGACACGGTGGATCCGCGACTCCGGCAGGAACGAGTGCAGCAGGTCGTTGAGGTGCTCTGCGCTCGCGGCGTCGGTGCCGAACGGCTTCTCGAGGGCGAGCCGGGTGTGTGCCGGCAGGTCCAGCTTCGCCAGCTGCTCGCAGCTCTTCTCGGTCACCGCGGGCGGCAGGGCGAAGTAGATCGCCGGGTCGAAGCGGCAGTCCCCGAGCAGGGTCGTCAGGTCGTCCGGGGACGTGACGTCGGCCTTGCGGTACGAGGATGCGTCGACCACGGCCTGGAGGCGCGGGGACAGCGCCGTCTCGCCGGTCGCGCCCTCGTCCTCCTCGTTCTTCGACGCCTGTGCGTTCTCGAACGCGTCGTGCACCAGCTGCTTCCACTCGGCGTCCGAGAGGTCCTCCACACCGGCGCCGACGAGCTGGATCTCCCAGTCCTCCTTGACGTCGAGGAGCGTCGCGAGGCCGGGCAGCAGCAGCCGCTTGGACAGGTCGCCGCTGGCTCCGAGGATGAGCAGTGTGGTCTGGAGGCTCGCCATGCCCCAGACCGTACTCATCGGATCCCGAACGGGGCCGGTCCGCGGCGCTACGGTGGTGGCGGTGTGGACGCGCGGGAGCGTCGACACGGCGCGAGGGAGCACCATGACGACAGAGGGCAACGTCCACGCACCCGGTGTGGGACAGCAGCTGGCCGGTCCACCACGGGCGACGACACCGCAGGGCGGACGGCTCCGGGTCGCGGTCGTCGGCACCGGCATGATCGCCGCGGTGCACGTCCGGGCTGCGCGTGCCGCCGGTGCCGACGTGGTCGGGGTCCTCGGCCGGAACCGGGAGCGCTCGGAGCAGGTCGCCCAGCAGCTCGGCCTGGAGCACGGGTACGCCGACCTGGACGCCGTGATCGCCGACCGCCCGGACGTCGTGCACATCTGCACGCCGAACGACCAGCACCACCCGCAGGCCCTCGCGGTGATCCGCGCCGGGATCAACGTCGTGTGCGAGAAGCCCCTGGCGGTGTCCGCCGAGCAGGCCGACGAGCTCGAACGGGCCGCTGCCGAGGCCGGTGTCGTGGCGAGCGTGCCCTTCGTCTACCGGTACCACCCGATGGTCCGCGAGATCCGCTCCCGCATCGCCGACGGCCAGCTCGGCCGACTGCTCGCCGTGCACGGTCACTACCTGCAGGACTGGATGCTCGACTCGGATGCGTCCTCGTGGCGGGTCGACTCCGGCGCGGGCGGACAGTCGCGGGCCTTCGCGGACATCGGCTCGCACTGGTGCGACCTGGTCGAGTTCGTCACCGGCGAGCAGTTCGACTCGGTCAGCGCCGTCACCGACATCGTCCACCCGACCCGACCCGCAGCCTCCGGGCCGTCGTTCTCCGGCACCCCGGACCCGGACCCGATCGCCGACGCCGGCGAGCGCGCCGAGGTCACCACCGAGGACACCGCGGTCGCGACGTTCCGCACCGGCAGCGGCCGGATCGGCAACGTCGTCATCTCGCAGGTCTCGGCCGGCCGGAAGAACCGGCTCTGGTTCGAGGTGGACGGCATGCTCGGTTCCGCGGCCTTCGACCAGGAGCAGCCCGAGTCCGCCTGGTTCGGCAACGAGACCGGGGCGCAGATCGTCGTCCGCGACCCGTCCCAGGGCTCCCCCGACCAGCGCCGACTGGCGGTCGTGCCGTCCGGACACCCGCAGGGCTACGTCGACGCCTTCGCCGCGTTCGTCGCCGACACCTACACGGCCGTCACGACGGGCACCGCACCCGAGGGGCTGCCGACCTTCGCGGACGGCGCCCGGTCGGCACGCATCATCGACACCGTGGTCGCCAGCGCCGGCGACCGCGCCTGGAGGGAGATCCGATGAAGCTCGGCATGCTGACCGCCTGTCTCCCCGGGTGGGACCTCGGCCGCATCGCGGACTTCGCGAGCGGGCAGGGCTACGAACGGCTCGAGGTCGCCGTCTGGCCCGACACCGGCGGCCGCGACTTCGAGGCGGCGCACCTGCCCGTGTCGACCCTCACCGACGAGGACGTCCAGGCGACGCGGGAGCTGCTCGACCGCACCGGGCTCGAGATCTCCGCGCTGGCGTACTACGAGAACAACCTGCACCAGGACCCGGCCCGGCGCGACGAGGTCCGCACGCACCTCAAGCACGCGGTCGACGCCGCACAGCGCCTCGGGATCCCCTACGTCGGCACGTTCATCGGCCGCGACAACACCAAGAGCGTCCGCGAGAACATGGCCGAGGGCGACCGGGTCCTGCCCGAGCTGCTCGACTACGCCGGGGAGCGCGGGGTCCGCCTGATCATCGAGAACTGCGTCATGGAGGGCTGGCACCCGGACGGCTACCCGGGCAACATCGCGTACTCGCCGGAGCTCTGGGAGTGGGTGACCGGGCTCGGCTTCGGCCTGAACTGGGACCCGTCGCACCTGACGTGGATCGGCATCGACCCGGTCGAGACGATCCTGCCGTTCGCCGAGCACATCGTGCACGCGCAGGCGAAGGACCTCGAGCTGTTCCCGGAGCACCGCAACCGGTACGGCTTCTTCGGCAAGGTCGACAAGGGCGACGACCCGTGGGACATGGGCTGGTGGCGGTTCCGCGTACCGGGTCGCGGGGTCGTGGACTGGCCGCACGTGGTCGACCGGCTGTACGAGGCGGGCTTCGACGGCACGCTGAGCGTCGAGCACGAGGACCCGCTCTGGGGCGGGGAGGACGAGAAGGTGTTGGAGGGCCTCCGGATCGCACACCGGACGCTCCGGCCGCTCATCGCGGTCGAGTAGGTGCAGACGCCGCGGTGCTGGGAATCCTGAGGGCGCTCCGGAGCACCCTGGACGCATGAGCCAGAACGTCAGCGAATTCGTCCTCGACCGCATCAAGGCATGGGGCGTCACGCGCGTCTACGGCTACCCGGGTGACGGCATCGGCGAGTTCGACGGCGCCCTCGGCAAGGCCGACCGTGCGGGCGAGGGTGTCGAGTACATCCGGCCGACGCACGAGGAGATCGCGGCGCTGATGGCGACCGCGCACGCGAAGTTCACCGGCGAGGTCGGCGTCTGCATCGCCACGTCGAGCCCCGGCGCCTTCCACATGCTCAACGGCCTGTACGACGCGCAGATGGACAACCAGCCCGTCGTTGCGATCGTCGGGCAGCAGGGCCTGGCCGCCGTCGGGACGTTCACGCAGCAGGAGTCGAACCTGGAGCGGGTCTTCGCCGACGTCGCCTGCTACGTGCAGACCATCACGACGCCGGACGCCGCCGGGGTCGTCATCGACACCGCCTTCCGCACCGCGATGCTCCGGAAGCAGCCGGCCGTGGTCGTGCTCCCCCACGACGTGCAGGCGATGCCCTGGTCGGAGCCCGGCGCCGAGCACTGGGTCTCGCGGTCGAGCGACGTCCCGGCCTCGACCCGGATCACGCCGCCGGCTGAGGACATCCGGAAGATGGCGGACATCATCAACGCCGGCGAGAAGGTCACGTTCCTGGTCGGCGCGGGAGCACGCGGTGCCACGGACCAGGTGCTCGCCGCCGCCGGGAAGGCCGGCGCCGGGATCATCACCGCGCTGCGCGGCAAGGACGTCGTGCCCTCGGACGTGCCGTTCCACACGCAGCAGGTCGGTCTGCTCGGGTCGCGCCCGAGCCTGACCCAGATCAAGGAGTGCGACACGATCGTGCTCCTCGGCACGAACTACCCCTACGGCGAGTACCTGCCGAAGGTCGGGCAGGCCCGCGGCATCCAGGTCGACATCAAGCCCGAGCAGCTGGGCCTGCGGTACCCGAACGAGCTCAACATGTGGGGCGACGTCGGTGCGACGCTCGACGCCCTTCTGCCGCTGCTCGAGCAGAAGGACGACCTGGGCTGGCAGGAGCAGCTGGCCGAGGAGATGCGTGAGTGGGAGGCCGAGATGGGCCGCCAGGCCGAGGTCGCGTACAGCGACGGGGTCAACCCGCGCCGGGTCGTCCGCGCCGTCAACGAGCGGCTGCCCGAGGGCGTCACGGTCACCTGCGACGCCGGCACCACGGCGGACTGGTACGGCCACCACATCCGACTGCGTCGCGGCATGCACGGCGACATGTCCGGCCGACTGGCGACGATGCTCGCGGCGATGCCGTACGCCGTCACCGCGAAGTTCGCGTTCCCGGACCGGCCGGCGGTGTGCACGATCGGTGACGGTGCCTTCCAGATGCTCGGCATGAACGAGCTCATCACGGTGAAGAAGTACATGGACCGCTGGCAGGACAAGCAGCTCGTCATCGTGGTGATGCACAACGACGACCTGGGCCAGGTCTCGTGGGAGATGCGCACCGAGGACGGCAACCCGATGTGGCGCGGCTCGCAGGACGTCGAGACGATGGACTACGCCGGGTACGCCGAACTGCTCGGGTTCCAGGGCATCGCGGTGCACAGCGACGACGAGGTGGACGCCGCCGTCGAGCGGGCCTTCGCGCACCAGGGCGTCACGCTCATCGACGCGTACGTCAGCCGGAGCGTGCCGCCGCTGCCGCCGCACATCACCGCCGAGTACGCGATGAACACCGCGAAGAGCCTGCTGAAGGGCGACCCGGTGGAGTTCGACGTCGTGAAGGACTCCGCGAAGGCGATGGCCGCCGAGGTCGTCGAGCGGGCGAAGGGTGCGTTCGGCCGCGACTGACCGGGTTCGTGGGACGGTGGCGTCACGGCCAGTTGAACATCATGTGACGCCGCCGACCCTGGTCTGGCGTGTCGCCTGTGGATCCTCGTAGGTTCGGCAGGTCGCGTCCCCCGTCCGGGGGCGGAACCACCACACCAGGAGTCCTCACACCGATGAGCCCGTCCCACACCCCCGAGACCACCAGGCGGAGGCGCGGCATCGTCGCCGGCACCGCCCTCGCCACCGCCGGGGTCCTCGTCGCCCTCGGCGCACCGACCACCGCCTCTGCCGCCGAGACGCCGGCCACCACCACGCCGGCCGCCACCGCAGCGGCAGCGGCAGCGGCAGCGGCAGCCGGTGACACGACGATCGACCTGTACGACGTCAACGACTTCCACGGCCGGATCACGCGGTCGATCTCGCAGACCGCGGGCAAGCCGACCCCTCGCGACGGGGACGCCGCCGGTGCGGCCACCCTCGCCGGCGCACTCGACCAGCTCCGCGGGCCGGACCCCTCGACGTCCGCCTTCGTCAGCTCGGGTGACAACATCGGCGGGTCGACGTTCGAGTCCTTCATCCAGCAGGACCAGCCGACCATCGACGTCCTCAACCAGATGGACCTCAGCGTCAGCGCGATCGGCAACCACGAGCTCGACAAGGGCCAGGACGACCTCCGAGACCGCGTGATCGGGCCGGACGGCGCCCGCAACGCCAAGTGGGACTACATCTCGGCCAACATCCTGGACAGCGCCACCGGCGAGCCTGCCTTCGACCCGTACTCGATCCAGGAGATCAGCGGGAAGCGCGTCGGGTTCATCGGTGCCACGGTCGACCTCGTCAAGCAGGGGCTCGTCAGCCCGGACGGCATCGCCGGACTCGAGATGGGCGACATCACCACCGAGGTCAACAGCGTCGCCGACGACCTGACCGACGGAGACGACACCAACGGCGAAGCAGACGTGCTCGTGCTCCTCGTCCACGACGGAGCGGAGTCCGCGGCTGCCGGCGACCTGGACAACGGCTCCGACTTCGCTCGAGCCGTGCACGGTGTCACGCCGAAGGTCTCGGCGATCCTGTCCGCGCACACCCACCAGACCTACGTGCACTCGGTCGTCCCCGACGGCGGCACGACCCCGCGTCCGGTGATCCAGACCGGCTCCTACGGGTTCAACCTCGGACACGTGCAGCTCACGGTCGCCGCGGACGGCACGGTCACCCCGAGCCTCGCCGAGAACGTCCGCCTCGTCGACGGCACCTTCACGCCGGACGCCGGCGTCCAGCAGACCGTCGACGCAGCGGTCGCCGAAGCGGACGTGCAGGGGGCGGTCGAACTCGGCACCATCGACCGCGACATGCGGCGCGCCGTCCAGACCGACGGCTCGGAGAACCGGGGTGGCGAGTCCACGCTCGGCAACTTCGTCGCCGAGGTCCAGCGGGAAGCGACCGATCGACAGGGTTCGCAGATCGCGTTCATGAACTCGGGCGGACTCCGCGCGGACATGGCAGCCGGCCCGGTGACGTACAAGGAGGCGGCGGTGGTCCAGTCGTTCGCGAACACCCTGGTCGTCCTCGACCTCACGGGTGACCAGATCCGCCAGGCACTCGAACAGCAGTGGCAGCCGTCGACCGCGTCCCGTCCGTTCCTCAAGCTCGGCGCCTCGGACGGCTTCGCCTCCACGTACGACCCCCAGGCCGCCGCCGGCTCCCGCATCACGTCGATGACGCTGGACGGTGAGGCTGTCGGCGCGACGACCACCTACAAGGTGACCGTCAACTCGTTCCTCGCGGGCGGCGGCGACAACTTCGCCGCGTTCAAGCAGGCCACCGTCAAGCAGGACAGCGGCAAGGTCGACCTCGAGGCACAGGTCGAGTACTTCCGTGCCCACCCCGAGGTGACGGTGCCGATCGACCAGCGCTCGATCGGTGTCCGCACGACGCCGGTCCCCGAGGGCGGCTTCCAGCCGGGTGACGACGTGACGGTCGACCTGTCCTCACTGGTGTTCAGCAACGCCGGCGACCAGAGCGGCGACGTCTCGGTCTCCGCCGGCGACCAGGTGCTCGCCACCAGCCCGGTCGACACCACCGTGGTCGACAAGACCGACGAGCAGGGTCGTGCGTCGTTGACGTTCACGGTCCCCGAGCCGGGCGTCGCCCAGCCCGCGGACCCGACGCCGGCCACCTCGCGCCTGGCCGCGACGGCCGTCGAGACCTCGGACGAGCCGCTCGTCGTCACGCTGCCGAACGGGCAGCGGATCACCCTCGCCGTGACCATCCCGCTCGCGGTCGCCGCCGACCCCGGTACGGACCCCGGAACCGATCCGGGCGCCCCCACCGACGGCTCCGACCCGACGCCGACCCCCGTCCCCGGCGGGACCCCCGGTGATGCCGGACTCGGCGGCACCGGCACCGGTGTCGTGCCGATCGCCGGCGGCGGGATCGACGCCACCGACGGCGGTGCCCTCGCCTACACGGGTGCCGAGCTCGCCGCTCCGGCCGTCGCGGCCGGGCTGCTGCTCCTGGCCGGACTGACCGCACTGCTGGTGGTCCGCCGGAAGCGTGACGCGCACGACGTGAGCGAGCGCTAGGAGGGCTGACGCGCCTCCCGGCCACGACGCAGTCGACGGGCCCGTCCACCGACCGGTGGGCGGGCCCGTCCCGCGTGGGCCGGCGGCCGGGAGGCCCGTCCCCCGGATCCGTCGGTCTCGCGCGGTCAGCGCGGTCGGTTTCCGCACGTCACCGCGGTACGCTGCATCCGTCGCCACGCGCGATGCGTCGTGCCGGGTCGCCGGACGGTGGTTCCGCCCGATCGGACCCCGCGGCGCGGGTGTCCTCCGCCTCCAGGGAAACGGCGGAGGACACCCCTCTCAGTTCCGGGCGTTCCCGGCGCGGCCGGGGTCAGCGGAAGAGCTGCTCGCCGATGTACGAACCCTTGCGGGGTGCCGGCGGGACCGCGAAGACCGCCGACCCGATGTGCGCGATGTACTCGTTGAGCCGGTCCGACGCGCCGAGCTTCCGCTGCAGCCGCGTGAAGTGGTCCGGGTCGTTCATGTACGCCACGAACAGCAGTCCGGCGTCGAGCTGCCCGTACTGGTTGAGCCCGTCCGTGTAGTTGTAGCCGCGGCGCAGGATCTTCACGCCACCGTTCGCCTCGTGTGCGGCGAGGGCGACGTGCGAGCGGGGGTCGATCGCGGGCGCTCCGTGCGCGGTTGCGTGGAAGTCCGGAGTGGTGTGCTCCTGGCCGCCGGAGAGCGGCGCGCCGCTGACCTTCGTCCGCCCGAACACCCGCTGCTGGTCGCTGACGACGTCGGCGTCCCAGATCTCCAGGTTCATCCGGATCTTCCGGACCACCTGGTAGGTGCCGCCGGCCATCCAGTCGGCGTCCTCGTCGAGCCACACGAAGCGGTCGTGGTCGGCGTCGGTGGTGATGTTGCGGGTGCCGTCCTTGAAGCCCATGAGGTTCCGCGGGGTCGCCTGGGTCGGCCCGGCCGAGGCCCGACCGAAGCCCAGGACGGTCCACTTCACGGTCGCGCTCCCCCGGGCCATCCGGGCCAGGTCACGGACCGCGTGGTACGCCACCTGCGGGTCGTCGGCGCAGGCCTGCAGGGACAGGTCGCCACCGGTCAGCCCGGACTCGAACCGGTCGCTCGGCAGCGACGGCAGTTCGGCCAGGTCCGCCGGACGCTTGCCGGCCAGGCCGAAGCGCTCGTCGAAGACCCCGGGGCCGAGGCCGACCGTGACGGTGAGGGACGCGGGCCCGAGGTCGAGCGCCTCGCCGGTGTCCGCGCCGACGCCGTCCCCGTGCGCGGGTTCGACGCTGCCGATGGTCTCCCCGGCCTGCAGCTGCGCGATCGCGGCCGACCAGCGGGCGAGCAGCACCTGCAGCTCGGTCGCGGTTCCGAGGGTCAGGTCGAAGGTCATGAACACGCAGTGCCGCTGCGGGTCGGTCCGGATCCCGCCCTGCGGTGCACCGGCCGTCGTCGCGTAGAACGGGTGGCTGCGGGACGTGTCGACGGACTCGTCGCCGTTCGCCGCCGCGGTGAACGGGTCGACCCCGCTCGCCACCGCGGACCCGGCGATCCCTGCGGCCGCGCCGACACCGGCTCCGGCGACCGCAAGGCCGGCGCCGAGCAGGCCCCGGCGGGAGACTCCCCGGGCCTGGTCCTCTCCGGGGTTCCGGTCGTCGCGGTCGTCGCGGTCGTTCACGCGGTGGCGACCTTCTCGGCCAGGCGGGACAGCGGGTCCTGCAGTGCCTGGACCTGCTGCGAGATCGCGTTCGCGTGCGCGGCCCGGGTGGAGGCGTCCCAGCTGTCGAAGCCGCCGAGGTCGTCGGCGTTCCGGAAGCTGTCCATGAGCGTGTTCGTGGCGTCGAACTGCTGGGCGATCTGCTTCGTCAGCGCCGGGTCGACCTTCGTCAGTCCGGGCTTGAGGTACGCGAAGGCCTGGCGGGAACCCTCGACGTTGGCGGCGAGGTCGACGAGGTCGATGTGGCTGTACGCCTCTTCCTCGCCGGTGATCTTGTTCGACTGGACCTCCTCGAGCAGGCCCGCGGCACCGTTGGCCAGGTCCTCGGGCTTGTACTCCAGCGTCGGCACGAGCTTCGCGAGCAGGTGCACGTTCGTGGCGAGGTCGTCGGCGTACCGCTTGGTGTCGGCGGTGATCGCACCCGTCGCGAACAGGTCGCGCTCGACGGCGTGGAACCCGCTCCAGCCGACGGCCGGGTCGGCGTTCGAGGCGCGCATGTCGATGAGGTAGTCGAGGTTGCCGGCGTTGTCCGTCGCCTTGTGGCCCTTCTTCACGAAGCCGTCGACGTCGCTCTCGACGTGCTCGTAGTACGGTCGGGCGTTCGCGTAGTCGGTCTTCGCGGCCATCAGGTGACCGGCGTCGACGTCCTTCTCGAGCTTGTCGACCGCGGTCACCATGTCGGTGACCTGGCCGTCGACGTACTCGGCGTACCCCTTCGTGCCGTCCTGCAGCAGGCTCGCGGCGCTGCTGTTCGCGGTCGACTTCACCGAGCCGGTCACGGTCAGGCCGGTGAGCTCGTGCTCCGCACCCGGGCAGTACACCTGGTACTTCCCGCCGGTGAGCGTCGCGGTGAACGAGACCGGGTCGAGTCCCGGCGCCAGGTTCTCCTTCTCGCCGAGGATGCGCTGGTCCTGCAGCAGCTCGACCTCGGTGATCGCGGTCGACGACTCGTTCTTCACGGTGAAGGTCACGGGTCCGGCGCCGACCTTGCTGCTGCTCACGGCGCAGCGGTCGGAACCGTCGTTCGTCAGGGTGACGGTGACCCGGGCCACCTTGCCGGAGGTCTCGGTGGCGTCACCCGAGGCGGTCCCGTTGCTCGCGCAGCCGGTGAGGGCCAGTGCCGCGACGGCGCCCAGCGCGCCGAGGGTGACGAGGCGCCCCCGCGTGGTCAGGGGTCGGACGGTGGTCGCTCTACCGAACGGCATCGGTGCTCCTTGCGGTCGCCGTGACGGGAGGGCCACGGGTGGGGGTGGTCGAGGGGACGGTCGTGTCGGGCAGGCCGAGGCGACGGCGGTCCCGGAGGGCGAGCAGCACCTGCGCGGCGGCGGCGATGCCGAGCGCGAGGGGCAGCCAGCGGGTCCAGAGGGCGAGCTCCGCGGTGTGGGTCCGGTCCGCCGCCAGGGCGGCGGTCGTCCGGTCGACGGTGGCGCGCGGCACGGCCCAGACGGTGCGGTCGAGCGTGCTAGTCCGGGCGGTCGGGAGGCCCCCACCGGTCAGCGTGAGCACCGAGCGTTCCGCACGGCTCGCGTCCACGACGCCGCCGCCGACACTCCACAGCGTCACGGTGTCGCGGGTCACCCAGGAGGCCCGGTACGGCCCGGGCGCGCTGCTCGGGGAGATGCCGACCGGGATCCGGCCGAACAGCTGCACGAGGTCGTCGAGCGTCAGGGTGGCGGGCTGGTCGGCGGCCCCTCCGTCGGAGGTGACCCGCCAGCGGTCGGTCGTGGTGCCGGCGCGCGTGACGCGGCGGTGGGCCGCCGCGGGGAGGGTGATGCGCGCCTCCCGGCCGGCGCTGCCGGTGCTGCTGCCGACGACGCGCAGGGTCGCCGTGGCCCCGGAGACCCGTGCGGTGACGGAGCGGGCGTCGCCGGTGACGCGGGTCGTCGCGGGGACGTCGGTGTGTCCGGCCGGGACGGCGACGGCGAGCGCGAGGGCGGCGACCGCGAGTCCGGACGCGACCGCGATGCGGACGGCGGGGACGCGGACGGCCGACGGCTTCCACCGGCGCGGCCAGAGCGACAGGGCCAGGACGGGGACGACGTAGAGGACCCAGCCGAGCACCTCGACGACCCGCGGGTCCGGCGGGATGCCGAGCACACCGGTGACCAGGGCGCCCTGCACCGAACCGTTCGGGGCGAGCCAGCTGAGGTCGACGGTCCGCTGCTGACCGATCACGACCCAGCCGGCCTCGTGCGCCCGGCGGAGCACGGTCAGGACCAGGCCGCCGGCGACGAAGACCAGGAAGACGCCGGTGCCGGTGAAGAACTTCGCCAGGTCGAGCCGGACACCGCCGGTGTATATGCCGTACCCGACGACGACCGCGCCGGCGATGCCGATCACCGCGCCGAGGGCGGCGAGGCCGGTGTCGGTCGACGCCTGGAAGGTGGCGAGGAGGAAGACCGAGGTCTCGAAGCCCTCCTTGAGGACGGCGAGGAAGGCCATGCCGGCCAGTGCCCAAGCGGTGCCGCGGCCGAGGGCGGCGGACGCGCTGGCCTCGAGCTCGCGGCTGAGGTGGCGGGCGTGGGTCCGCATCCAGACGATCATCCCGGTGACGAAGACCACGGCGACGATGCCCATGACGGCCTCCATCGCCTCCTGCTGCGCCTGCGGGAGCGCCTGCTCGACGACCTGCAGCCCGAGCCCGACGGCGATGCTGAGGAGCACGGCGACGCCGACCCCGGTCCACATCGGGGCGAGGGGAACGCGGTTCCGTCGGAGGAACGCGGCGATGATCCCGACGATCAGGGTGGCTTCGAGGCCTTCGCGGAGACCGATGACGAGTGTGGCGAGCATGACGAAGGTGAGGCTAACCTAACCGGCGCGCGAACCGCCAGCCGGAGACGCGTGCGCTTTGATGGTCCTCATGAACCTGCTGACCGTGGACGGCCTCGCCGCCGTGACGAACGTGCTCGACCTCGCCGGGGTCTTCGCGTCCGCACTGCTCGGTGGCGCGGTCGCCCGGTCGATGGACTTCGACCTGTTCGGCTTCCTGGTGGTGGGGTTCGTCTCGGGCCTCGGCGGCGGGATGCTCCGCGACGTCCTGCTGCAGAACGGTCCCCCGGTCGCCCTCACCGATCCGCTGTACGTGCCGGTCGCGGTGGCCGGGGCGCTGGTCGCGTTCTTCGTGTCGTTCTCCGAGCGCGGGTGGGACCGGCTGTTCACGTTCCTCGACGCCGCCGTCATCGGGTTCTGGGCGGTGGTCGGGGTGCAGCGCACGTTCGACGCCGGGCTCGAGTGGCCGGCCGCGATCATCATGGGCACCATCACCGCGGTGGGTGGCGGGGTCGGGCGTGACCTGCTGCTCCGACGCGTGCCGGCGGTGTTCGGCGGCAACGCCCTCTACGCCTCGGTCGCGGTCGCCGCGTCGGTCGTGATGGTCGGTGCGTCCGCACTCGGCTCGCCGACGATCGGCATCATCGCCGCCGTCGTGCTCTCGCTGCTGCTGCGCTGGGGCGCCGTCCGCTGGGGCTGGGGTCTGCCGAACGGCCGCAACTGGCAACCGCAGTCGCGGCTCGCCTCGCTGCTCGGACGCGGCCGTGGGCGCGGGCGGACACCGCGGCCGGTCCGGCCGGTCGGTGCGCGGGTGCTCCGTCGGCCCGGGCAGCGCGCGGGCGCCGGTGGGCTGCACACCGGCAGCATCCGGATCGAGGGGCTCCGCGGGGAGGGCCGCGGCGACGGCGGGCACGGTGGCGACGGGCACGGTGGCGACGGGCACGGCGCCGAGGGGTACGGCGCTGCGGCGAACGGCGTTGCGGGGCCGCGCACCGGCGGGCTGCGCCCGGACCCGGACGCGCCACATCCCGCGGAGCGCCACGAGGACTGAGCCGCCGCCCTGTCGCCCGCCGCAGACACGACGTACACTCGAGACCGCCGGGTATCGACCCGGCTGCACTCCCCGAGACGACGAACCGACGTGACCCGAAGACGGCGGTCCGGTCGTGGGGCGCGCAGGCACCGTCCGTGCCGGCACGAGGGGCCACCGCTCCGCGCGTGATCAGACACGCGGTGCGGTCCCCCGGGCCTGCCGGCGGGAGCACCGGCCCCAGCCGCGGGCACCGCCGCGACGAGCACACGCGTCATCCGCACACCCCGCACCAGCACCACCCGCACCAGCAGAGTCCCGGAACAGGATCCTCCGATGACCGACGCAACCGACCCGGTCGATCCGGGGACATCGGAGGACCGCACCACGCCGGTCCCCCGGACACCACGGTCCGAGGTCCGGGAGCGTCTGCTCGCCGCCGGCTCCCGGGTCTTCGCCGAACAGGGCGTGCACGAAGCCCGGCTCGACGCCGTCGCCGCGGCCGCGGGCTTCAGCAAGGGCGCCGTGTACTCGAACTTCTCCTCGAAGGAGGACCTGGTCGCGCAGGTCATGCAGCGCGCCACGAGCATGGTGCTCGCGTCACTGCAGGAGCTGATCGGGCTCGACGTCAGCGCCGCGGACATCAGCGACGTCGTCCGGGCGGCCTTCGGGCGGCACGACCAGAGCGCGCAGTTCGCCCTGCTCTCCGAGCTGCGTGCCTACGCCATGCGGCACCCGGAGTTCATGCCGGAGTTCGTCCGCCAGCGTCGCACCCTGCAGGACGGCGTGCGCGAACTCGTCCACACCTGGTTCGCCGCGCACCCCGAGGTCGACCCCGGCATGCCGCTCGACACCTTCGCGACGATCCTCATCGCCACGAACTCCGGCATGGTGTTCGACGCACCGGCCCTCGACGGCATGCACCCCGGCGACGCGGTCGCGACCGTGGTGGAGGCGGTGCTCCGGCCGCGCTGACCGGCCGGCCGGGCCAGCACGGTGCGCGACCCAGCGGTGCCGGGGGCCCGCGGCGCAGGGGTCGGGCGGTGCCGGTCGGTCGGCCTCCGGGGCCGGGTCAGCCCGCCGCCGGCGCCGGCCGACGGTCGGACGGACGACCCGAGGGCAGCACGCTCGGCGGGAGCAGGCGGGACCGGACCACACGACCACCGGACACGGCGGCGTCCAACGCGGTGCGGGCCTCCTGGACGGACCGCAGGAGCGCCTGCGTGTCGGAACGGCCGTCGGCGGCGAACCGCTCGTGGTCGACGGCGTCCACCACGGACCGCAGGTGCGGCAGCACCGATGGCGGCACGACCGATCGGAGCCGACCGAGGTCGGCGCGTGCCGTCCGGGCGACCGCCGCAGCGTCCCCGGGTGGAGCCGATCCCGGTGTGCAGCCGTGGTCGGCGAGGTCGTCGAGCAGCTCGCGCCAGGCGGTGACGGCCGGGTGTCGCCCGGCGGCGATCCCGCTCAGTCGTCGGTGCCGTCGCGTCGCCCGCACCGCACCCGGGGCGGCGAGCACGGCCAGGGCGACGAGCACGCCGACGAGCACACCCCACGGGACGGGGCCGCCGCCGGTGCTGCTGCCGCCCGCAGCGGCGGCGGTCGGCGTCGGGGTCGGGGTCGCCGAGGCGGACGAGGGGGCGGTCTCCCCCGGGGCCGGCAGGGGCGTCTCGGTCGGGGCCGGAGCCGGGGTGGCGGAGGCGGAGGGCTGCGGCTGTGCGGCCTGGTCGGAGTCCGGCGTCGGCTCGAACGACACCCAGCCGGCGCCTCGGATGTAGAGCTCCGGCCACGAGTGCAGCTGGCGGTTCGACACCGTGTACTGGCCGTCCTCACGGCTCGCACCGGCGCGGTAGCCGACGGCGATGCGGGACGGGATGCCGAGCGTCCGGGCCATCACGGCCATCGCGGACGCGAAGTGCACGCAGTAGCCGGAACGCTCCTGCAGGAACCGGGCGACGACGTCCATGCTGTCGCCGTCGTAGCCCTGCTCGACCGGTGCCGTCTCGGAGTAGGTGAACAGGCCGCTGCGGAACCACCGCTCGAGTGCCCGGGCCTGGGCGTAGTCGGTGGTCGCGCCGGCGTCGACCCGGGCCGCGGTCGTGCGGATCACGGCCGGCAGGTCCTTCGGCAGTTCCGTGTCGGTCCGGAGCTGCGCCCGGGACGGCACGACGAAGCCGCGACCGTCCGCCTGGGACAACCGGCCGGACGCGGCGATGGCGTCCAGGTAGGCGTTCGCGGAGACCGAGGCGCCGTACGCCTCGTAGACCGCGCCGCGTCGGGTCGCCGGACCGGCCGAGCGCACCGTGTTCGCGTCGCCGGACCAGCGCCACTGGGTGAGGTCCAGGTTCGTCGACTTCGACTCGACCGACATCGCACCGGCGGGCACCGGCAGGTAGTTGCTCGACAGCCCGGTGATCTGGACGGTGACGTCCCCGCGGTCCGCCAACCGGGGGTTGATGCCGTCCACCCGTCGGGACTGGTCGGCGGTGTCCGAGGTCGAGGCGTCGGTGACGGTCGGCACCCAGTCGCCGGTGCCGAACTCGTCGAGGTCCGCGAGCTTGAGGTACTCCGGCTGCCCGTCGGAGGACCGGTAGCGGAACACCTCGAGCTCGTTCGGACGGCGGAGGTCCTGGCCGAGTTCGAGCAGGGTGCCCGGGCGTCCGGGTTGGATCGGCGACTGGATCGCCCCGGTCACACCGGAGAGCCAGCCGGCGTTGATCGGCACGAGGACGGGCAGGCCGATCGCCACGACCAGGCCGATCGCGCCGACGACGGCCGCCGGGAAGACCCGTTGCACCGGTCGGACCGAGGTCCACAGCAGCGCCAGGAAGGCCAGCGCGGTGCCGGCGATCAGCCACGCGGACGGGGCCTCGCCGGTGATGATGCCCGGCACCAGCAGGATCACGAGCGCGGGTGCGGCGGCCAGGGCGGCGGTCGGGGCCACGGCCGCCAGGAACAGCGAGGCACCCGCGACCCAGGCGATCGCCACCGTCACGATCAGGCGGATCGAGTCGGTCTGCGGCAGCGGTGCCGGGTTCAGGCGGATCGCCGCGAGCGTCTGCCCGAGGGCGCCGTTCCGGTCGAGCCACCCGAGCGGTGCGGTGTCGTTGAGGAGCGCGGCGGCGCAGGAGCCGAGCACGAGCGTGGCGACGAGCGCCACGAACCGGACACCACGCGGTCGCGTCCGGACGCCGAGCACGACGGCGACGAGCACGGCGGTGAAGACCACGCCGGACAGCCACCACGAGACACCCTGCACGAGCGGCCGCATCGCGAGCGCGGCGACCAGGACGGGCACCGGGGCGAGGGCGACGACCCAGGCGCCGGGGCTGTCCGGGCTGCGGTCGTCACGGTCCAGGACCTCGCGGACGTCGACGTGCTCGCGCTGCCGACTCGGGCTGGTGGCGGTCATCGGCTGTGTCCGCTCGGGCTGGTGGCGGTCATCGGCTGTGTCCGCTCGGGCTGGTGGCGGTCATCGGCTGTGTCCGCTCGTGGTCGTGCCGGGCACCGGGACCACGAGCACGCGCCACCCGGCACGGCCCATGATCCCGCGCACGACGGGGTCCGGGGCGACGACGGTGACGAGCACACCACGGCTCGACCCGTTCGTCGTGGAGACGAGTTCGGCCGCCTCCTCCGCGCTGCAGTGCCCGGTGACGACGGCGGTCATGCCGTGCACGTCACGGCCGCGCACCTCGTGCAGGACGTCGGTCAGTTCGCGGGCGTCCGAGCGGGGCTGCACGTCGGCCAGCCCCACGAGGACCTCCGACAGCCCGCCCGCGTCGCCGCTGTGTCGGACGTCCCCGCCGGGGCCGTCGCTGACGAGCGCGACCCGGGAGGTGCGTGCCGACAGGGCCCGCGCGACGCTGGCCGCCACCACGACGGCGTGCTCGAAGGCCTGGTCGCCGCCGAGGTCGGACAGTTCCGACAGGTCGTCGCGGCCGAGCTGCTGGTACGAGGATCGGCGCACGTCCAGGGCGACCACGGCCTCCGGCGGCTGCGCCTGCGTGGTCTGGCGGACGTGCAGGACGCCTCGCTTCGCGCTCTGCCCCCAGTGCACGCGACGGATCGGGTCGCCCGGTCGGTAGGGACGGAGCTCACTGTCGTCGGCGGAACCGCCCTGACCGACCCGGCCCTCGTCCGCGGAGACCGCGCCGACGAGCGCACCGGTGTCGAGTGCGGCGAGCGGCGTCGTCCCGGGGACCACGACGACCTCCTCCGCCGGCACGACCGGACGGTCGATGCGGAGCAGGCCGAACGGGTCCTCGACGCGGACCGTGACCGGGCCGACGAACGCCCTCCCCCGCTGGATCGCGAGGGCTTCGACGTCGAGCACGGCCGGCGGGGCACCCGGTCCGATGGTGATGAGCGACGCGGCCTCGTTCGTGCTCACGAACAGGTCGTCGAGCTGCTCTCGGACCAGCAGCGTCGACCGCGGCGCGAACCGCACCTCGGACCCGCGGAGCGTGACGCGTTCCCGGTAGACCTCCCCCACCTGCACGATCGCGCGCGGTGCCGACCGGGAGGCGCGGAGCGGCGCCGCCACGGCCAGTGCGGTGACGACACCCGAGACGACGAGCACCAGGAGCAGGAGCCCCGCGGACACGGCGACGCTCATCGAGGCGACGAGGCCGCCGCCGACCAGGCCGAGACCGACCGCGAGGACCGTCCAGCCCCGGAGCGTCGGCCGGGGGAACGGGGTGCGGCGCAGCATGCCGAGCCCGCGACGGCCGATCCGGGACAGCGCCGAGCCGGCCGCGCCCGCGCGCAGCGCGAACGGTCGGACGGCGGGGCGCTGGTCGGCCATCAGGAGCGGACGGGGGTCGCGGTGAACGGCACCGCGGTGTCGGAGACGATCCGGACGACGATCCCGCGGGCGGTGTCCTCCGCCGAGCCGCCGAGGCCGCGGGCCACCGGGACGAGCCGGTGTGCCAGGACCACCGGGGCCAGGGCGGCGACGTCGTCCGGGGTGACAAAGCTCCGGCCGAGGAGCGCCGCGTGCGCCCGGGCGGCCTGCGCCAGGTGCAGGGTCGCCCGCGGGCTCGCGCCGAGCAGCAGGTCGGGGTGCATGCGGGTGGCACGGACGAGCTCGACGATGTAGGCCTCGACGTCCGCGGCGATGTGCACCGTGCGGACCGACGCGATCATCGCGCGGAGCGTGTCGACGTCGACGACCGGACGCAGGTCGGCGAGCGGGTCGTGACCACCGCGGGCCGCGAGCATCCGCCGCTCGGCACCGGGGCTCGGGTAGCCCATCGCGATGCGCGCCATGAAGCGGTCGCGCTGCGCCTCCGGCAGGGGGTAGGTGCCCTCCATGTCGACCGGGTTCTGCGTCGCGACGATCATGAACGGGGACTCGAGGGGTCGGGTCACGCCGTCGACCGTGACCTGCGACTCCGCCATCGCCTCGAGCAGCGCCGACTGGGTCTTCGGGCTGGTGCGGTTGATCTCGTCGCCGATCACGACGTTCGCGAACACCGGCCCGGGCGAGAACCGGAAGGTGCCGGACGACTGGTCGTAGATGTTCACGCCGGTGACGTCCGAGGGGAGCATGTCCGAGGTGAACTGGATGCGGCTCACGGACCCGCCGACCGAGGCCCCGAGTGCCTTCGCGAGCACGGTCTTGCCGACGCCGGGGACGTCCTCGACGAGCAGGTGCCCCTCCGCCAGCATCACGGTGAGAGCGGTGCGGATCGCCTCGCTCTTGCCGTCCACCACGGTCGCGACCGACGCCATGACGGCCGCCCCCGCGTCCTGGATCCGGTCGATCGGGACGGTGTGGTGGGTCAGCTCCGGCACGCAGGTCTCCTCGCCGCTGGGTCGATGTCCGGCGATGCTACAACGGCCGAGTGAGCGCAACCGGAGGATGCGTCACCGAACGCGTCGTCCGGACGGGAGGCCCGTCACCGCCCCGGCAGGGAGGACAGGTTGAGCGACCACATCGCGACCCCGTGCACGCCGAGTTCGCGGGCCAGGTCGCGTCGGACACCGTACGACCGCTCGTCCGACCAGTGCAGCTGCCGGCCGTCCGCGAGCGTCGCCGACCACTCCCCGGTGCGGTCCGACCACACCGCACGGTCGCCGGCCAGGTGCGACGCCCGGGCGGCCGGGATCGGGGCGGGGTCCGCGCCGGGACCCCAGGCGTAGCCGTAGCCCGCGACGCCGACGTCGATGCGGTCCGCGGGCAGCCCGCCGGCGATCGCGGTCCGGAGTGCCTTCCGTGTCCACGGCAGCGACCCGATCGTCCCGGCGTCGCTCCACGGCCCGTGCTGGTCGTAGGTCATCAGCACGGTCCGGTCCAGGTGCGGCGCGAGCCCGGCCAGGTCGTAGCCGCGCGAGCGGTACTCGGCCGGGTCCGTGGAGGACATCATCGCGATGGACACCTCGGCGTCCGCCCCGAGCCGCTCGCGGACCGCCGTGCGGAGCGCCCGGGCGAAGGCGACCAGGTCGGCCTGGTCCTGGGAGCGCATCGACTCGAGGTCGATCTGCACGCCGTCGGTCCCCAGTCGCGCAGCCAGGTCGACGAGCTCCCCGACGACCCGGGCCCGGTTGGCCGACGACGACAACAGGGCCGTGGCGCCCTCGGGCGAGAAGTCCCCGATGCTCGAGGAGTAGTTGCTGAAGAGCACCTCGGTCCGGGCTCCGGCCGTCGCGGCCACACCGACGAGTTCCCCGACGTCGCCGGAGGTCGGCAGCAGGTGCGTGCCGTCGTCGGAGAGTGCAGCCCCGTCGACGCCGATGACGTCGGCGCCGCGGTCGACCGCGGTCCGGACGCGTTCGGCGGCGCCGCCACCGGGTTCGACGTAGCCCTCGATGCCGCTACCCGCGCCGTTCCCGTCGTCCTTGCCGTCGGCGTTGCGGTCGGCGCTGCACCCGGCGAGCAGCAGGGCGGCGACCGCGACGGTCGCCGCGGCAGACGTCATCCGTCGCATCACCCGATGACCGTAGCCCGTGCGACAGCCCGAGACCCGGTGCGCCCGGAGTGGGCGGCCCGGGAGCACTGCCAGCGAGACGACGAAACCCCGATCCGCTGAGCGGGACCGGGGTTTCGTGGAGTGCGGAGACGGAGGGATTTGAACCCTCGGTCCCCTAGAGGGGACTCCACCTTAGCAGGGTGGTGCACTCGGCCTGACTATGCGACGTCTCCAGGTGTTCGACGACGAGCATACAGGAGGTCCGGCGGACTCTCGACCCGGTCGGACCACCGGATCACAGCCCCGGACCGCGGACCGCAGACCGGGGACCAGCCAGGCCGGTTCACCGCGTGCGTGCGGCATCGAATCGGCCGGTCCCCCGAATTGGGGACGATGAGGGGTTGCTGTTGTGTACCCCGGTGCCTAGTCTGATCCTGACGTGGCATCACATTCCGGGGCGTCACACCCCCGTCGCCGCGACACAGCACCCAGCAAGAGCACGCAGTGCACCACCCAGATGTCGCTCCCCGTGGCCTGGGCCTGACGCCCCGATCGTCAGTGCCCGCCCGGGGAGCGACCTGGTTCCGGGACGTCCGCGGTGCCGCCGGGGTCCTGAGGGCCCGGCACCGGTCAGGCCGTCTCGGCGCTGCGGAACCGCTCGGGCAGCGCGATGAGCAGCTCGGACAGCTCGGTCAGCCGCACGGCGCACAGGGCGACGTCGTCCGCGAGCGCGGCGTTCCGTGCGGCCTTGACGACCTGCATGCGCCGGGTCCAGTCCGCCGCGACGTCGATGCCGTTCGCCCGGGCGATGTCATCGGTGTGGAAGACGTCGAGCACCGTCTGCTGTGACCGCAGCCAGTCCGCACTGACCGGGGCTCCCGAGCGCCGGAGCACCCAGACGGCGAGCTCGACGAACGCGCCGGCCTCGGACAGGCAGTCGCGCAGGACGGACGGGTCGAACGGCTCGTCGGCCCGCGCGCAGCTGGTCGGCGGATCGACGAGCATCGACTGCGCGATCCGGGTGCGCTCGACCATCTGCCCGACCGTCCACGGGGCGATCACGACGCCGACGTAGCGCTGGACGATGACCAGCCGCAGGGCTTCGAGCGGGACGAGGGCTTCGCGCACCGGCGTCCGGGACACCCGCATGTCGTCGGCCAGGGCGTCGAGTCGCAGACGCTGCCCACGGCGGTAGTGGCCACGCAGGATGTTGCGCAGCATCCGCTCGAACACCGCGTCGCGCAGCAGGTTCCGCGGCACGCCGAGCGGGTCGCCGGCACCGGCAGCAGTCGGGGCGCCCGGAGCGCTGGCAGCACTGCTGGGCACGTCGCTGTCGACACGCAGGGGTTCGGTCATCAGGTCACCGTCATGCACAGCGGCCCCGATGGCCGAGGGCGTCGGCGGCCCGGTGGACAACCGCGCCGGTCTGTCGTCTGTGGAGGACAGCGCGCTGTCCTCTCCGGCGGTGTGGTGCCGGTGTGGTGGTGTCGTGCATCGGATCCTCCGTGACCACGGCCCTCCAGGACGGGACCGTGGCCACGAGGATCACAGAACGCGACGCCAGCCGCTAAACATGTTGCATCAGGAGTTTCGCTTGCCCTCCGCGCTGTCCTTGCCGGTGAGCACCGACAGGGGCTGCGTGATGTCCTCGAGCCCCTTCCGGGCGGCATCGACCCCGAAGACCAACGCGACCACCCCGCCGATGATCATCACCGCCGACCCCAGCAGGTACCCCCAGAAGAGCGGTTCACGGTCCGAGCCGTCGCCGATGAACGCGCCGTAGATGAGCGGGGCGACGGCACCGAAGACCTGGGCCAGGGCGAAGAAGTACGAGATCGCCTGCGACCGCAGCTCGAGCGGGAAGATCTCGCTCACGGTCAGGTAGGCGCTCGAGGCACCGGCCGACGCGAAGAAGAACGAGATGCACCAGAACACGACCTGGACACCGGCGCTGATCGCGTCCGCCCGGAACAGGAACGCCGAGGTCGCGAGGACGAGCCCGGACACCAGGTACGTCAGGAAGATCATCTGCCGCCGACCCCAGGTGTCGAAGAAGCGGCCGAGGATGATCGGGCCGAGCAGGTTGCCGATCGCGAACGGGAAGAAGTAGATCGACGTCTCAGCGGTCTTCAGCCCGAAGAAGTTCGTCAGGACCAGCGCGTAGGTGAAGAAGATCGCGTTGTAGAGGAACGCCTGCGTGATCATCATCGTCGCGCCGACCAGTGTGCGGGTCGGGTACTGCTTGAGCAGCACGCGGGCGATCGTCAGGAACCCGACGTTGTCCATCGGGGTGACCGTCAGCGCCTTGGACTGCGGCACGGGCTCGAGCTTCGTGCCGGACTCCTTCTCGACCTCCGCCTCGATCCGGGCGACGGTGTCCTCGGCCTCCTGCTCCTTGCCGTGCGTCATCAGCCACCGCGGACTCTCCGGGATGTGCCGACGCAGGAAGATGATCGCGATCCCGAGCACCGGGCCGAGGAAGAACCCGATGCGCCACCCGATGCTCTCCGAGAAGTTCGCCGTGTCGAGCAGGTAGATGTTCGCCGCCGCGCCGAGTGCCGCACCGCCCCAGTAGGTGCCGTTGATCGCGATGTCGACGTGCCCGCGGTACTTCGCCGGGATCAGTTCGTCGATCGCGGAGTTGATCGCGGCGTACTCACCGCCGATGCCGAGACCGGCGACGAAGCGGAACACCGCCAGGAACCAGAAGTCCTGCGCCAGGCCCGCGACGCCGGAGCCGATCAGGTAGATCGCGAGCGTCAGGATGAACAGCTTGCGGCGACCCAACTTGTCGGACAACCGCCCGAAGACGAGGGCGCCGACGACCTGGCCGACCAGGTAGATGCTGCCGAGGGACGCCACGTCCTGGTTGCTCAGGCCCAGGTCCGCCTTGAACCCGGCGTTCGACACGATCTGGATCTCGAGGCCGTCGAGGATCCAGGACACCCCCAGGCCGACCACGACGCTCCAGTGGAACCGGGTCCACGGCAGTCGGTCCATCCTCGCCGGGACCAGGCTCGTCACCGATCCGTCTCGCGTTCCGCTGGCGCTCGCCATGCGCATGCTCCTTCCGCGGCGAGCGCCCTCGGCTGCCGCAGAATCGGAACGTACGCCTCAGCCGCCGCCCAGGTTCGGAGCCGGCGAGAACCGGCCCGGAACAGGGGGGCCGACGGACGGGAGGCGCGGGACGGCCCCGCCACGGGCCTCCAGTCAGTACCGTGGTCGCGTGCCGCTGCAGAACTCGACCGACCGCATCCTCACGACCCACACGGGGTCGCTCCCCCGGACGCCGGAGCTGACCGCGCTCCTGGTCGCCCGCGACCAGGGCAAGCCCTTCGACGAGCAGGCGCTCCGCGAGGAGACCGCCGCGGTCCTCGCGCGCACCGTCGACGCGCAGCTCGACGCCGGGATCGACATCGTCAACGACGGCGAGGTCCCCCGCGTCGGCTTCTCGACCTACATCCGCGAGCGCCTGTCGGGGTTCGGCGGGACGGGCCACCGCAAGCCGACGCTCGACTCGGTGAAGTTCCCGGAGTACGCGGCGTTCCAGGCCCGACAGATCGACGAGGGCGCCGAGTTCGCCCGCGTCTGGGACACGCCGGTGGCCCAGGGACTGCTGCAGTACGACGAGGAACGCGCCGGCATCCGCGAGGACCTCGACGGCTTCACCCGCGAGCTCGACCGGAACGCCGCTGCCGGACGCACCCCGGCCGGCACGTTCCTCTCGGCGGCGACGCCCGGGATCGTCGCGACCACGCTGCTGCTCGACGACGCGAACCCGCACTACGCCGACCACCGCGAGTACGTCTTCGCCCTCGCCGAGCAGCTCCGCGTCGAGTACGAGGAGATCGTCGCCCGCGGGCACGTCCTGCAGCTCGACGCCCCGGACCTGGCGATGGAACGTGTGATCCACTTCGGCGACGCCTCGCTCGACGAGTTCCTGGCGGCGGTCGACCTGCACGTCGACGCCCTCAACCATGCGCTGCGGAACATCCCGAAGGAGCAGACCCGGCTGCACGTCTGCTACGGCAACTGGCAGGGTCCGCACCAGGACGACGTGCCGGTCGACGTGCTGCTGCCGCACCTGTACCGGGCCGAGGTCGGGTCGTTCAGCATCCCGTTCGGCAACCCGCGGCACGCGCACGAGTTCCCGGCGTTCCGCGACCTGCCGCTGCCGGACGGCGCGGTCCTGGTGCCCGGGGTCATCGACGTGACGACGAACTACCTGGAGCACCCGCAGCTCGTCGCGAACCGCATCGTCGAGGCGGCGGAGGCCGTGGGCGACCCGACGCGCATCGTCGCGGGCACGGACTGCGGGCTCGCCACCTTCGCCAGCTACGAGTTCGTGGCGTCCGACGTCGCGTGGGCGAAGCTCGGCGTGCTCGTCGAGGGCGCCGAGATCGCGTCCCGCCGCCTGTTCGGGTAGAGCTCCCGCAAAACGCAACGTCGGCGGTGACTCGCAGCGGTATCGCCTTGCGCACAGCCGCCAACGTTGCGTTTTGCGAGGATGCCGTCGGTGGGCGGGCGTACCGTGGCGCCCGTGAACCGACCTGCAACCTCCACGGTCGGCGAGCTCCGCGCTGCTGGGCACGTCCAGAAGTCGGTCCGCGCCGAGATCCGCGACAACCTGCTCACCGCCCTCCGCGAGGGCCGCGACCCCTGGCCCGGCCTGCACGGCTTCCAGACCACCGTCATCCCGCAGCTCGAACGTGCCCTGATCGCCGGGCACGACGTCGTCCTGCTCGGTGAGCGCGGCCAGGGCAAGACCCGACTGCTCCGCACCCTGAACGGTCTGATGGACGAGTGGACGCCGGTCATCACCGGCTCCGAACTCGGCGAGCACCCCTACGAACCGATCACCACGGCGAGCATCCGCCGGGCCGAGGAGCTCGGCGACGCGCTGCCGATCTCGTGGGTGCACCGCGACGACCGCTACGTCGAGAAGCTCGCGACGCCGGACACGTCCGTCGCGGACCTGATCGGTGACGTCGACCCGATGAAGGTCGCCGAAGGCCGCAGCCTGGGTGACCCGGAGACCATCCACTTCGGCCTGATCCCCCGCGGCCACCGGGGCATCGTCGCGATCAACGAACTGCCCGACCTGGCCGAACGCATCCAGGTCGCGATGCTCAACGTGATGGAGGAGCGCGACGTCCAGATCCGCGGCTACGTGCTGCGTCTGCCGCTCGACGTGCTCGTCGTCGCGAGTGCGAACCCCGAGGACTACACGAACCGCGGCCGGATCATCACCCCGCTGAAGGACCGCTTCGGCGCCGAGATCCGCACGCACTACCCGATCGAGCTCGCGGACGAGATCGCCGTCATCCGGCAAGAGGCGCAGTTGACGGCCGAGGTGCCCGACGCCCTCGTCGAGATCCTGGCCCGCTTCACCCGTGCGCTCCGCGAGTCGAGCGCCGTCGACCAGCGCAGTGGTGTCAGCGCCCGCTTCTCGATCGCCGGCGCCGAGACGGTGTCCGCCGCCGCCGTGCACCGCGCCGCCCGCCAGGGTGAGTCCGACGCCGTCGCCCGGCCGATCGACCTCGAGACCGCGGTCGACGTCCTCGGCGGCAAGATCGAGTTCGAGTCGGGTGAAGAGGACCGCGCAGACGAGGTGCTCGAGCACCTGCTCCGGACCGCGACGGCCGAGACCGTCCGCGCGCGCTTCCGCGGGCTGGACTTCGGGGTGCTCGTCGACGCGCTCGAGGGCGGCACCATGGTCACGACGGGCGAACAGGTCAGCGCGCGGGACTTCCTCGCCGGGCTGCCGTCGCTCGGCGAGTCCGACCTGTACGACCAGGTCTGCGAACGCCTCGACGCGACGTCCGACGGCGAGCGTGCGGGCGCGATCGAACTCGCACTCGAGGGGCTGTTCCTCGCCCGCCGCATCAGCAAGGAGTCCGGCGGGGGCGAAGCAGCGTATGGGATGTGACGCCGTGCACACCGATACCGGCACCCGCACCGGCACCGGCACCACAGGGGTGACCCGTGGCTAGCCGCCCGAACCGTCGACTGAGCCGCGACAGCCGGTACGGCAAGTACGACGGCGGCCCGGACCCCCTCGCCGCCCCCGCCGACCTGTCCGAGGCGCTCGACGCCATCGGGCAGGACGTGATGGCCGGCACGTCGCCCGAGCGTGCGATGCGGGAGTTCCTCCGCCGCGGTGGACGGTCGCAGCGCGGGCTCGACGACCTCGCCCGACTCGTCGCCGAGAAACGCCGCGAGCTGACGAGCAAGAACAACCTCGACGGCACCCTGCAGGAGATCAAGCAGCTCCTCGACGAGGCCGTCCTGGCCGAACGCGGGCAGCTCGCCCGCGACACGGCGATGGACGACGGCGACCGGGCACTGGCCGAACTGCAGCTCGACAGCCTGCCCGCCTCGCCCGCCGCCGCGGTCAGCGAGCTGAACGGCTACGACTGGAAGAGCCCGACGGCCCGCCAGAAGTACGACCAGATCAAGGACCTGCTCGGCCGCGAGATGCTCGACCAGCGGTTCGCGGGCATGAAGCAGGCGCTCGAGAACGCCACCGACGACGACCGAGCCGCGGTCGCGCAGATGATGCAGGACCTCAACGAGCTGCTCGACGCCCACCGTCGGGGCGAGGACAGCCAGGAACAGTTCGACGAGTTCATGGCGAAGCACGGGGACCAGTTCCCGTCGAACCCGCAGAACGTCGACGAACTGCTCGACGACCTCGCGGCCCGTGCCGCCGCGGCCCAGCGGATGCGGAACTCGATGACGCAGGAGCAGCGGGACGAACTCGATGCCCTGGCCGAGCAGGCGTTCGGCTCCCCCGCGCTGATGGGGGCGCTGTCCCAGCTCGACGAGAACCTCCGAGCCCTCCGTCCCGGCGAGGACTGGGGCGGCTCCGAGGGCATGGACGGTGAGCAGGGACTCGGGCTCGGCGACGGCACCGGGGTCTTCCAGGACATCGCGGACCTCGACGCCCTGGCCGACCAGCTCGCCCAGGTCGGCCCCGGGTCCGAGCTCGACGACCTGGACCTCGACGCCCTGGCGCAACAGCTCGGCGACCAGGCGGCCGTCGATGCCCGGACCCTGCAGCAGCTCGAGAAGGCACTGCGGAACTCGGGTGCGATGCAGCGCGGCAGCGACGGGCAGCTCCGACTGACCCCGAAGGCGATGCGGCAGCTCGGCAAGAGCCTGCTCAAGGACGTCGCCGAGCGGATGTCGGGTCGGCAGGGTGCGCGGGACCTCCGCCGTGCCGGTGCGGCCGGGGACCGCTCCGGGTCGACCCGTCCGTGGGAGTTCGGCGACACCGAGCCCTGGGACGTCACGCGCTCGATCACGAACGCGCTGACCCGGACCGCCGGGGACGGCCCACGGACCGGAGCCGGCGTGCGGCTGCAGATCGAGGACGTCGAGGTGCAGGAGACCGAGGCCCGCACCCAGGCCGTCGTCGCACTGCTCGTCGACACGTCGTTCTCGATGGCGATGGAGGACCGCTGGGTCCCGATGAAGCGCACGGCCCTGGCGCTGCACACACTCATCTCGACACGGTTCCGTGGCGACGACCTGCAGCTCATCGCGTTCGGTCGCGAGGCCGAGGTGATGGACGTCGAGCAGCTCGTCGGCCTCGACGCCATGTGGGACAAGGGCACGAACCTGCACCACGCCCTGCTCCTGGCGAACCGGCACTTCCGGAAGCACCCGAACGCCCAACCGGTGCTGCTCATCGTCACCGACGGCGAGCCGACGTCGCACCTCGAGCCGAACGGGCAGGTGTACTTCAGCTACCCGCCGGACCCGGTGACGATCGCGCTGAGCGTCCGAGAGCTCGAGAACGCCCACCGCCTGGGCGCGAAGACGACGTTCTTCCGGCTCGGTGACGACCCGGGCCTCGCCCGCTTCGTGGACGGCATGGCCCGCCGCGTCGAGGGCACGGTCACGGCGCCGGAGAACGACGACCTCGGGGTCGCGGTGGTCGGCTCGTACCTCGGTGCTCGACGCGGTTCCGGGTCCGCCTTCGGCGGCGGCCCCGGTGACGACGGCCTGTGGGGCAGCGCCTTCACCCGCTTCGGCTGACCGGTCACCTGACGGACGGGAGGCGCGTACCGGCCCCGGTACGCGCCTCCCGTCCGTCAGCGACGCAGCGTCAGAAGACCGGCCACGGCACGGCCGGCCCGTAGCCGTCCGGCGGCGGGAACGTCGCGACCGCGGCCAGCGCGGCACAGCGCCCGCGGAGCGCCGACAGCTCGTCGTCGGTGAGGTGCTCGCGCAGGGTCTCGCCGAGCTCCCCACGCAGCGCCTCGGACAGTCGCTGGAGTCCGGCCAGTTCGTCCTCGCTGAGCGGTTCGCCGATCCAGCCCCAGAGCACGGTCCGGAGTTTGTGCTCGACGTGGAAGGTCAGGCCGTGGTCGACGCCGTACCGGTGCCCGTCGGCCATCGCCAGGACGTGTCCGCCCTTGCGGTCGGCGTTGTTCGTGACGACGTCGAAGACCGCCATCCGCCGGAGGGCGACCGAGTCCTCGTGCACCAGGGTCACGGCCTGGTCGTTCTCGTCCACGGCGTCGAGCACCTCGCGGACGGTGCCCTCGGCGACCGCGGCGGCGGCGTCATCGGCGGGGACCAGGTCGACGGCGTCCTGCTCGGGGTCGACGTCCTGCCACCGCTGCACCATGCCGGGGCCGAAGGGGCCGTCGCCGATCCAGGTCTCGGGCACGACGTCCCACCCGAGCGCCTGGGACACCAGGTAGGCGGAGACCTCACGCCCGGCGAGGGTGCCGTCGGGGAAGTCCCACAGCGGCTTCTCGCCCTCGATCGGCTTGTAGACGACGTTCTCGCCGTCGAGCCGGGCGAGGAACGTGGCGTTCGAGGCCTCGCGGATGCGTCCGGTGATCCGGAGCTCGCCCGGGGCGCTCGGCACCGCGGCGCCGGCGGCGTCAGGGCCGAGCGTCATCCGAGCTCGGGGAGCTCGGGCGGGTTCGGTCGGCCGGCGGCGATGACCTCCCGCGTGCGCTCGACGAAGGCGCGGGCGCTGCCGACCGGGATCTTCACCTGCAGCAGTTCGCTCGGCTCGGACAGCTCGACGACCGCTTCGACCTCGTCGCCGTCACCGGTCGGTTCGGTGAACACCTCGACGTCGTCCTCGATCGGGTACGCCTCGATGACGACCTGCGCGGTGGCCGGGTCGAAGCCCAGGCTCAGGGCGCCGGCGCGGAACTCGGGCTCGACGGGCTGGTCGAGGGGGTCGCCGTCGCGCAGCTCGGTGGGTGCGGCGTCCGGGACGCTGAAGCGGTTGTCCTCGACCGTGGCGACCTCGTCGAGGAGCTCGTCGATCTTGTCGGCGAGGACGGCCGACTGTTCCTTCTCGATGGCGACGCTGACGACACGGCGGCCGTCACGGGCCTGGATGTAGAACGACCGCTCGCCCGGGCGTCCGATCGTTCCGACGACGAGTCTGTCCGGCCAGTCGAAGCCGTGGACGATGGGGGGCATACCCGCATTGTAGGAGCGTGCGGCTCCGACCGTTCAGGGAGTGGCGGAGTCCGGGCGCTCGGAGGACGACGACGGCTCGTCGTGCCCCGCCCCACCGCCGACGACGGCGTCCCCGCTCGGCGCCGCGGCCCGGGCGAGCCACGACAGGTCCCCCGACTCGGTGTTCGTCGCGACGACGTCCGGCCGGGCCTCCCCGTACCGGACGATCGACACCGATGCCGGTCCGACCGAGATGCGCTGGAACAGGTCCAGGTGCATGCCGAGCGCGTCGGCCAGCACGGACTTGATGATGTCGCCGTGGCTCACCGCGACCCAGACCGCGGCGGCGCCGTGCTCGGCCTCGATCTGCGCGTCCATCCGACGGATCGCGGCGACCGCCCGGGACTGCATGGTCTGCATCGACTCGCCGCCGGGGAACACGACCGCGCTCGGGTTCGACTGCACCACCCGCCACAGGGGTTCGGTGGCGAGTTCGCTGATCGTGCGGTTCTGCCAGTCGCCGTAGTCCGCCTCGATGATGCCGCGCTCGACGAACTGCTGCGGCTCGCCCGACTGGAACGCGGTGATCGCCCGCGCGGTCTGCCGGCACCGCTCGAGCGGGCTCGACACGACGGCGGCCAGCGGCACCGCGGCGATGCGCTCGGCGGTGGTGGCAGCCTGGCGCTTGCCGACGGAGTCGAGCGCGACTCCGGCCGTTCGCCCGGCGAGGAGTCCGGTCGCGTTCGCGGTGGTGCGTCCGTGCCGGACGAGGAGGACGGTCGCCATGGGGACGATCCTAGGCGGCTGGTCCCATGCAGATCGCGCACACGATTGCGTCCGGCGGCGAACCCGGGCGATGATGCACTGTGCTGGTCTCCATCGTCTACATGAGCGTCGCGACGCACGAGTTCAGCGAGGACGAGCTCACCGAGATGCTCGCGGGTGCCCGGCTGAACAACGAGGCGCTCGGCGTCTCCGGGTTGCTCGTCGTGAAGAACGGCCGGTTCATGCAGTTGCTCGAAGGTCCGGCGTGGAGCGTCGACGACCGGTTCGCCGCGATCGAGCGGGACCCGCGGCACCACGCCGTCAAGTCGCTGATCCGTGAGGACATCGAACGCCGCCGGTTCGACGGCTGGTCGATGGCGTACCGCGGGCTCGACGACTCCGACATCGCGTCCGTCGAGGGGTTCAGCCCGTTCCTGTCCGGCACCCTCGACTTCCCGCGGTCCTTCGACCGGACGAGTGCCGCCTGGCTGCTCAAGTGGTTCCGGGACCGCGACCTCGGCGACGCCTGACCGCATCGAGACCCGGCGGAGCCGCCTGTGCGTCTGTACCGTCGGCGTCATGCCGTTCTTCCGCTCCTCCGCCGCTGCCCCGCCGACGACGCCACCGACCGAGTCGGTGACCGGTGTACGCGCTGCCTGGTCGGACTCGCTCGGCCGCCTGGCGACGCGCTGCCTGCAGCTGATCATCCTCATCGTCATCGCCGCGGGCATCGTCTACGCCGGTCAGGTGCTCGGCGTCGTGACGATCCCGGTGCTCCTGGCACTCATCATCGCGTCGGCCATGCACCCGGTCGTCTCGTGGCTCCGCCGGCACGGTTTCCCGTCGGTGTTCGCGACGCTGACGGTCCTGCTCGGGGTCCTCGTCGTCCTCGGGCTCCTCGGCTACCTCATCGTCGTCGCGGTCGAGAACCAGTGGTCGAGCCTGCAGAAGTCGGCGGTGCAGGGCTTCGAGCAGCTGCAGGACTTCAGCAAGAGCCTGCCGTTCGCGATCTCCGACAAGCAGGTCGACGACGCGGTGAAGACCGCCACCGACTTCGTCACGAGCGCCAAGTTCGGCTCCGGTGCCCTGGCCGGCGCGTCCGCCACCGCGAACTTCCTCACCGGCCTGGTGCTGATGATCGTCGTGCTCTTCTTCTTCCTCAAGGACGGGCCCCGCATCTGGGAGTTCCTGCTCCGTCCCTTCACCGGCGCCTCGTACGACCGCGCCCGTCGTGTCGGTGACCGCGTCGTCTCGACCCTCGGCGGCTACGTCCGCGGCACCGCGACCGTCGCCGCGGTCGACGCGATCGGCATCGGCGTCGGCATCGCCATCGTCGGCGTCCCGCTCGCGCTGCCGCTGGCGGTCATCGTCTTCATCACGGCGTTCATCCCGATCGTCGGCGCCACCGCGGCCGGCATCCTCGCCGCCCTCGTGGCCCTGGTCGCCCTCGGTCCGGTGCCGGCGCTGATCGTCGTCGGCATCGTCGTGGTCGTCAACCAGCTCGAGGGCAACTTCCTGCAGCCGGTCCTGATGGGCAAGACCCTGCGCCTGCACGGCCTGGTCATCCTGGTCGGCCTGACCGCGGGCACCGTCCTCGCCGGCATCACCGGCGCGATCATCTCGGTGCCGCTGCTCGCCGCCGCCTGGGGCGCCATCAAGGTGTGGGACGGCCCGGACCTGGCCGCCGAGCCGTGGCGGCAGAAGCGTTCCGAGGACGTCGAGCACCACGAGCGTGAGAACAAGCGGGCGAAGCGTCGCGAGAAGGCGCAGAAGGCCCGCGACAAGCGTCGCGAGGAGCAGGTCAAGGAGCGCGCCAAGCGCGTCGCGCAGACCGACTGACGTCGACGACAGGACCGGACGGGAGGCCCGGACCAGCCCACCGGGGCCGGTCCGGGCCTCCCGTCGTGCGTCCGGTACCACGCTGGCGCCGGAGGCCGTCCGGCGGCGAGCGGTCCGTCCTGCGGCGAGCGGTCAGGCGAAGGCGCGGTCGACGACCGCCAGCAACCGGTCGCGGTGCGCCGGCACGACGCAGGCGTGGGCGAGGACGCGCCACATCGTCGCCACGGACGGCAGCAGGTCGATCCGGGCGGCACGGACGTCGGACACGAGCTGCACGCCGGTGAACCACGGGACGACCGTTGCACCGAGCGCCTCCGGGGTGACGGTCGGACCGACCTCGCCCGCGGCGACCGCCAGGCGGAAGACGTCGACGACGCTCGCGATCCACTGGTCGTAGAAGGACGACGTCGTCCCGGCGAACACCCGGTTCTCGAGCGACAGGCGGATGCCGGCGCGGACGACCGGGTCCACGAGCAGCAGTCCGGCGATCGCCCGCGACGCCTCGACCAGCCGGGCCAGCGGTGACGGCCCGTCGTAGGTGATCGCCTCGAACGTGCGGGCGTTCTGCTCGGCGATGACGGCGAGGGCGATGGCCTGCTTCGTGCGGAAGTGGAAGTGGATGGCGCCCTGGCTGACCTCGGCGGCCTTGGCGATGCCGGAGATGCTCGCGGCGCTGAAGCCCTGCCGGTCGAACTCGACGGCGGCGGCCTCGAGGATCGCGGTGCGGCGGTCCGGTCCCCGTCCTGGGACCGAGGTCGGCGTGGTCATGGTCGTGCTTCCCCCGTGGTCCGTCGTGCAGGCCGTGCACAGAACGACCCGTACACTCCGCCGACAACCGTACCGCCGTCCGGCGGCGAACTCACGCCCCCGATCTGGTGCCGCGGGCGAGGGACGCGAGCATGCCCAGCCGCTCGGCGCTCGCACTGCCCGGGTCGGCGTAGTAGAGCACGAGGAGCAGCCCGTCGACCGGCAGTTTGTCCCGGTGCAGGTGCAGCTCCCCCACGACCGGGTGGTCGACCGTCATCGATCCACCTTCGAGCACCCGGACGTCCTGCCGCGCCCACAGCTGCCGGAAACGTCCGCTGGCCAGCGACAGCTCCCCAACGAGTTCGACGACCCGCTGGTCGTGGACCTCGTCGGCGACCGAGTGCAGGAAGGCGCCGACGAAGCTCGCGACGGCATCCTCCCAGTCACGGTGGAACACCTGTTCCTCCGGGTCGAGCAGCAGGGAACGAAGCCGGTTCTCACCGACGCGGAGCCGGGGCGAGAACGCGGTCGCCAGATCGTTCGTGGCGAGGACGTCGAATGCCCGCCCCTCGATGAACGCCGGGACCTCGAGTGCGGCCAGCAGTGCGTGCAGACGCGCCGGGACCCGCTCCGCCGTGCGACGGGGACGCGCACGTCGGACGGGTTCGGCGAGGTGCTGGAGGTGCGCGCGTTCGACCTCGTCCAGCTGGAGCACCCGGGCGAGCGCGTCGAGCACCTGGTGCGACGGGTGGATGTCCCGCCCTCGCTCCAGGCGCAGGTAGTAGTCGGTGCTGACGCCGGCGAGCATCGCGACCTCTTCACGGCGCAGGCCCGGCACGCGCCGGACCCCACCGACGGGGAGCCCGACCTGCTCCGGTGTGACGAGTCCACGCCGTGCCTGGAGGTACGCGCCGAGCGGGTTCGTCGGCGTCGCGGTCGGGTCCCCGTCGCGTGTCACGCCGCTGAGCCCGACCGTCCGGGCAGCGTCGCCAGAGCCCGGGAGCGCTGAGTGACCAGGTCGTCGTACGTGCCGTCACGTTCTGCCCACCGGTGCATGAGGACACCCTGCACCAAGAGCTCGTGCGGGGTCGGCTCCTGTGCCAGGAGCGCCATCACCTCGGCACCGAAGTCGCCGAGGTGCAGCGCGTTCGTGTTGCTGGCGCCCATCGTGGTGTTGACGGCCGGGGGCACGAGTTCGGCGACGTCGACCCCGGTCCCGGCGAGCTGCGCTCGGAGCGCCTCGCTGTAGGCGTGCACCGCCGCCTTGGTGGCGGCGTACGTCGCCATCAGCGGGAACGGCAGGAAGCCGATGCCCGAGCTCACCGTGACGATCGTGCCGCTGCCCTGTCGGAGCAGGTGCGGGGTGAACGCGTCGACCACCCGGATCGTGCCGAGCAGGTTGACGTCGACCGTGCGGGCAGCGTCGGCGAAGTGCGCCGGATCTCGGAGGTCCTCGGCGACGCCGATGCCCGACATCGTGATGACGGCATCCAGGTCGGGCAGCAGGTCGAGCACGGTGTCGCGGGCGGTGGTGACGGAGTCGTCGTCCGTGACGTCGATCGAGACGGTGCCGAAGCCCTCGGCGGCGAGCTGGTCGAGCACGTCGGCTCGCCGGCCGCCGACGACGACCCCGCTGCCGGCGTCACGGAAGCGCCGTGCGAGTTCCAGGCCGATGCCGGAGGTGCCGCCGATGACGGCGACCGAGCGTGTGGTGATGTCCATGCCCTCGACGCTAGGTCGGCTGAGCGCTGTCACCCGGGGCTCTGCGAGGACCCCCTCAGTCGCCGCCGCGGTTCAGAGGCAACGCCGGACGTCCTCGACGAAGCGCGGGACACCTGCCCGCCGGAGCGTCTCGAGGACGTCGTTCTTCGACACGGGCGGGTCGGCGTAGTCCTCCACGAGTTCTCGCAGCGCCTCAGTCCGAGATCGCGACTTCGACAAGCGCGTGCGAGACCTCTGAGTCTGGAAGCCGATCGGTAACATGAACCATGGCAGCGGCGACACGGTTGCATGGTTGCGAACCATCCTTCCGCGCGGTCCGTGCACGAATCGCTTCCGCCTCCGCATCCGTCCTGTTCGCGTCGGCCAGCCGGCCGACGGCCTCAGCAGTGTTCTTGAAGACTCTGGACACCACAAGCAGGACAGAGACGGCGGCCATCGCGCAGCCGGCGTACGTCGTGCATGAAGAGCCGAAGGCAACAGCTCGATATCGATAGTGGACGGGCTGCCACAGCCCAACCGCCTTACTCGGGCGTTCGGCCGGTCTTCCTCGTCCTGCCATCGGCGGTCTTCTTCGTGCCCGAGGTACTACGCGAAGACGAAGACTTGCGCTGCGTCGTCGATATCTTCGGCGACTTCGTCGATAGACATGCCGGCCGCTTCGTTGAGCCCGACGCGCAAGTGCAGCGCCTCCGTGTCGAGCTGAGCTTGAAGAATGGTCGCATGCGGCAGCCTTGGGCAAGCCGATGGGGTAGCGAAGCTCCAACCGCCTCGCTCCGACCTCACCTTGCAATGGCTCTTTGAAGACGGGTCGACAGTCCGCGTTCGCGGCTGTAGCCGACCAGCTGGCCGTCCACCGAGCCGCCGCGTCATGTTTGCGAACGAGCGTCCGCAGGCGTCGGCGAACGCTGCTCGAGAAGAAACGTGACCAGCTTCGAATTTGTCTTGTGCCTAACCGTCTTTGTGGGTGAGTTCTGCCGCGATGTCCCACCCCTGGCCTTTCGCCCAGCTGAGAGTCACCCAGCACCTCTTGAGGGCACGGTCGTGTGGGTGCAAAATCACGCCGATGATGCTCGGCTCGACCCCATCGTCATAGGTGACCTTCGCCGGCTTCCCAACGACCGACTTGCAGGTTGACCAGGCGACTCTTGCCTCAGATCGATTCGCTTTGCTCGCAGCGGCGATGAACTGACTCTCATCGGCGCGCTTGAGTCCAGCGATGACCGCGTCCCGTGCGTGAATCTGCGACGCCTCGGATGGCTCCCCTCCCGCGTCTGACGGCGCGTTGGATCCCGCACACCCGACGAGCGCCCCCAACGAGAACATCACGATCCCGGTAAGAGACACAGCTCGCACCAACCTGCTCGTTGATTTCATATTAGATTCCATAAGGGTTCACCCAGTAGGGGCCGCTCATGTGTGGGTCAAGTCCTGCCCACGTCTGGCCCCTGCCATAAACCGGCTCGTTGGTCTTGTTCTTAGAGTGTTGCGACACGTAGATGTTGCCTGCTGTGACCTTCGTCACAATCGCGGCGTGGTCGATTCCGCTCTTCCCGCCGCCCTTGAAGGCTACGTATGCGATGTATCCCGGCTTCACGCTGCTCCTGCCGACGCTCACTGCCCCGTGACTGAGCTGGAAGTTGTAGTTCTCCGGTTGGTGACCCCAGGACATCGAGTAGAACGCATTCCGACCGAATGCTCGGTCGATGAACCACCGGTTGGAGTCGTGAGAGATGTGCTGGGTCATCTCGTTGTTCACCATGTTGGCCAATCCACCCCAGTGAAGTGCTCGAGACACGAAGTTCGTGCAATCTGGGCTGAACCAATTGGTCTTTCCACTCTCCTTCGAGTACCTCAGAGCCCACGCAGCGACGCCAGCGACGTCCACCGTTGGGCCAGTCGTGCCGCGCGCTGCAGTCGTCAGGTTGCGCGTCCGGGCAACGCCAGCAACGATGCTGCCACCCGCCGGCCCCTGGTAACCGGTAGTCGATATCGAGCCGAGATCAGGATTCTCAGTTGCCGCCCACCCGGCTGCGTCCTCGGCGCTGTCGGCGGCGCTCGTCGTCACCGGCTGCACAAGGGCTTCCTGGTCGGCGTACCCGCGCAGTGTGGGAATTGTGCCGTCCAATGTGAAGAGGTAGGCACCGTCGTCGTCCGACTCCCCGTCCACGCTCTCAGCTGAGCCGCTGCTCGTATCCACAGTCGTGTAGGTCTGTGTGGCGGTCGCGAGCAATGTCACCCCGGTAGCCGTTGGGATCGCGAGCACATCGGTGAGTTTGGTGACGTCGTTCGTGTCTTGCTGATCATTGGCCGATTCGGCGTCGTACTGGTTCAGATATCCGGTGCTGAGCACACCGAGCGCTGGGGTCACCACGGCTGCTGCAGATGCGCCGCTGAGCGCATCGGACGTGCTCGCCTCACTTCCCGAGGCGAGTTTGCTTTCCGCGTCGACGAGGTTCTGAACAGCGAAGGCGTACAAAGAGGGTCCGTTGGCGACGGCGACCGGCGTGACGCTGCTGGAGACCGTCGCTTGCCCAGAGCCGACGGGATTGTTGGCGACCACGCTGACTGTGTATGCGCTCCCGTTCGTCAGACCGGTGAACACGACACGAGGCTTGAACACCGTCTTTGTGGAAACAACCGTTCCCGCCGCAGTGAGGACAGAAGCTGTGTAAGAGCGGACGCCGTCGGTCGAGCCCGTCGTGTCGTACCATCCTGCGTTGGTCGGCGAATCCCATGCTGCAATGACCCCACCGTCCCCGCCTGTCGCCGTCAGTGCACGCGTCGCCCCGGGAATGGTCGCCGCCACGTACGTGATGGTGATTGATGCCGGCGTCTCTAGCGATGCGGGCCCGTAGTAGTTCTCACCTGTGGCGCCGCTTGCGGTGTTGGATTCCGACAGTACCGCGCCGAGGTTACCGGCACCGTTGCTGTCGTACCAGTCATTAACGATGGTGGTGATGTCGTAGCTCGTGGTCGAGGCAGATTCAGGGAACGTCAGCGGGCTGTCTGCTGGCGTCGCGGCGATGTCGAGCCCAGAGGCCGCCGCGCCGACATTCTGTGTAGCTTGCGCGATGGAAAGCGTTCCGCTCGAGCAGGATTCGCCGAAGCACCCGCTCGCAGTGAGGTTCAACGACGCCGACGTGATCGTTGCGCCTGTCGGAAGTGCGCCGAGGTTGGCGTGCAGGGCGGTGATGTGGTCCGCGTTCTGTCCATCCATACCCAGCGAGATAGCGCCGGTCGTGAGGTTGCATGGTGCTCCATCACAGTCCTGCTGTCCGTCGGGCGCCGTCGCCGTGGTGAGCGAGTCTCCGGTGATACTCATCGTCTGCGTCGAAGGTGCGGCCGTCGGAGAAGGGGTGCCAACAACAAACGTGTGTTTGGCAGACGTGGCCTGCGCCGCGCAGGCGTCGTCTTGGTACGCGTGGACCCACCACGTGTATTTCGCTCCGGCCTGGATGTACTTGGCGGGCAGGTGGAAGGTGATGGCTGACCCGTTGTCAACTGTCTCGGTGGCCGTGGGTGAGCCGTCGACGGTCTTCCCTGAGGAGTCGACCACAAAAATTTGTCCATTCACTCGTCCGGCGAGCGAGTTGGTCAGCACCGCCGAGAGGACCGGGTCGCCTTCTGAGGCGCCGGCTGTCGGGGTCGTAGTATCCGCGGCTTCGCCGAGGATCGAGTCGGTATCGCTCGCGCACATCGTCGAAGCGCCCCCGGCATACCATCCCTCGATGTCGACGACGAAGTCGACCGAGGCTGTGCCGAGGTTGTGGATCTCGATTGCGCCGTCCAGCCCGACCGGGACGGTGTTGGTGTTCGAGCGGATCGAGTCTGGTGCGTACTCGACGTCCGAGATGTTTGGTTCCGCTGTGCCGTCAGCCCATGCTCGGGCGAAGCCGGCGGTGTCGGTTGATGCGTGGATGGCAATGAGGTCGACGACGACTGACGACAACCCATCCGAGGTGCTCGGCACCCCATGGGTGTCACCCAACGGGACAGTGATCGTCTTGCCCTTGGGGACGGAGACGTGCGGTTTCACCCGCGTGTCGTAGGCGCGGCCGGAACCCGGCGTGAACGACCCAGCAGTCGACGATCCCGGGACGAAGTAGCCCTCGACGTCGATGTTGACTGCGATGGCGGTCCCGTTGCGGTTCCACACCTCGAGCTTGCCGTCAGCGCTCAACTGCACGTGTGCGCTGATGGCAGTTGCGACGTTCGCTACACCCGGATAGTTCAGCGAGGTCGTCGGGACGATTGACCCTGCTGGACCGGGGGCGATGTAACCCTGATCCGTCCCCTTGTTCTTCACCACGAAGTCCGCGACCACGGCGGTGGCGTTGCTGGGAATGTTGTTCACGCCGGTGATCTGCACGGTGTAGTTGCCATTCGCTGCGATGGCTTGATCGCCGGCGTAGCGCTTCCCAGCGATCGGCACATAACCACCGGCCGCCGACGAGCCAGTGGAGTAGTACCCCTCGACATCGGCCACGAGCTGGGTGGACGCGTTGGTCTCCACCTGGATCGTGCCGTCACTGTTCACCGCGACATCCGCCTGGTTCGACGTGGTCCCCAGGTCACCGCCGTCGAAGGTGCCCACAAGGGTCGCAGCAGTGTTGGCGTTCGGGCGCACGGACACCTGCCCCAAGCCACTCGGACTGACCTCGGTCAGGTTCAGTGCCACAGCAGTCACCGAAGACGACGACGGCACTCCAGCTTTCCCAGTCACTTGCACCGTGCGCCACGTGTTCGCCGGCATGGCGGTCTTGTAGCCGCCCATGCCGTTCCGCGTGTCAAGGATCCGCCCCGCGGATGCGACAAACTGTGCTCCCGTAGCAGTGTCCGCAGCCGCTAGCTCCCCCGGCGCGGTGAGAACAGCCCCCGTCAGCGCCGCCACAACGGTGGCCGCGACGATCACAAGACGAGTCGGCGTAAACAGTCGGCTCAGACGCACCAGAAGTCCCCTCGCTCCGCCACGTACCTCACGGCGGATCAGGCCAAGCAAAGCGTAAGAGCGGTCTGTGAAGCCATGAACGCTCCCAAAGGGTGACGCAGGCACCGGCTGTCGCGAAAATCCTTCATTCGCCGAGGGCGCCCGGCGCCTGGCACGCAGATCGATAACGCGTTCCTCGCCCGCCCGCCCGCCAGCCAGCCAGCCAGCCAGCCAGCCAGCCAGCCAGCCAGCCAGACTCGCCGACGCACCGCGACGCGAGTTTCCGACGACGCCGCGGAGTTGGAGGCTCTGCGCCGCCCAATGCCGCTCCCAGTCGTCGGTCTGGAACCTCAACGCCTCGGGCACCGCGTCGTTCGGAGCGGCTGCTTCCAGCTGATGCACGTCACCACCTGCGGCGCGAACACCATCAGATGCCAAAGCGACGCCCTGCGCACGGAGGGCCACCTCGAAGGCCCTCCGTCTCGCAGGGTCACGAATCCGACGACACCCGCTTCGGGAACCGCTGACCTGCCTGCGCGCACCGCCGAACCGACCGACCGGCCCGCGCGGCGCGAAGCGCGTATCCCGACCTCGCGGACGGCAACTCCTCCACGATCACGTACGGCTCCGCCCACTAGGCGTAAGCCCCACACGTCGGTAGCCAGAACCGCTACGCCAGAGTCATTGCCTCGCTGCGCGGATCAGCGCGACCCCGCGACCGCGTCCAAGCTCAACACCGCCGACCTGCCCCGGGAACGGCCGATTTTGCATAGGACCTCAACTGAACGACGACGAGCGAGAAGAACCCAGATCAGCGGCCCAATCAGGCATCCTTCGACTGCGGGCGGACTGCGGCGATTCCCAGAAACCGGTTCCGGTTTCCGCGACTCGTCGCCCAAGATCGCAATCGCTCTTCCCCGTAACAACGCGGAAGTGGGTCGAGTTTCCGAGACCTCTCCGTCGGAAATTCCGAAATCCCCCTGCGGAGGGTGTGGGATTCGAACCCACGAGACATCTCTGCCCACCTGTTTTCAAGACAGGCTCCATCGGCCGCTCGGACAACCCTCCGTGACCCGACCACGTGGCGAGACGTGACCGGGTCCCGAGCAGTCTACCGAGCCTCCCGGCCCGCGCGCAGCCAGCGCCCGTCAGCCAGCGAACAGCAGCCAGCCGTCAGCGCGGCAACGTGTCGAGCGCCGCCGCGAGCCCGTCGTCCGTGACGCCGCCCGTCAGCTCGTTGCCCGCGTCCACGACGTCGTCGGGCGCCTGCCCCATGACGACCCCGCGGCCTGAGGTGGAGGCCCACCGCAGCATGTCGATGTCGTTGCGTCCGTCGCCGGCCGCGAAGACGCGGGAGCGCGGGATGTCGAGCCACTCGCGGACGCGCTCCATGGCGGTCGCCTTGGTGACCCCTTCGGGCGCGATGTCGAGCCACGCGGTCCAGCCGACCGTGTACGAGACCTTGTGCAGCCCCATCTTGTCGACGATGTCCAGGAACTCTTCGAGGCCGTGCTCCGGGGAGATCACGACGACCCGGGTGGCCTGGACGCCGAGCAGCCGCTCGAACGCGACGTGGTCGCCAGCGGCGGTCATGGTGTCGTCGGGGAAGTCGCCGGAGAGCAGGTAGTGCCCGGTCTCGTCCTCGACCCCGTAGGCCCCGTTCTCGAGGGCACCGCGGATCGTCCGCAGGACCTCGGTCGGGTCGAACGTCTCGACGTGCACGCGCTCGTAGGCGCCGGTCTCGATGCGCTTGAGGGTCAGGGCACCGTTGGCGCAGACCAGGTACTTCGGCTGGATGCCGAGCCGGTCGAGCAGCGGGACGGTCATGCCCTCGCTGCGACCGGTGGAGAGCATGACCTCGTGTCCGGCGGCTTCGGCGTCCAGGACGGCCTGGACGACGGTGTCGGTGACGACGCCGTCCTCACGCATGGTGGTGCCGTCGATGTCGAGGGCGACGAGCCAGCGCTTGACCCGCGCGACCTCGCCCGAGCCCGCAGCAGCCGCAGCCAGGCCCGACCCCGACGCCTCGGAACCGTCGACGAATCCGCGTGACGAGCTCATCGGGGCTCGATCACCTCGACGCCGCCGAGGTACGGGCGGAGCACCTCGGGGATGACGACCGAGCCGTCCTCCTGCTGGTGGGTCTCGAGGATCGCGACGAGCCAGCGGGTGGTGGCGAGGGTGCCGTTGAGCGTGGCGACCGGGGCGGTCTTGCCGCTCTCGGTGCGGTAGCGGATGTCGAGGCGGCGGGCCTGGAAGGTCGTGCAGTTCGACGTCGAGGTGAGCTCGCGGTAGGTGCCCTGCGTCGGGACCCACGCTTCGAGGTCGTACTTGCGTGCGGCGCTCGTGCCGAGGTCGCCGGCCGCGGTCTCGATGACGCGGTAGTGCAGCCCGAGGTCCTGCAGCATCGACTCCTGGTAGGACATCAGCCGCTGGTGCTCGGCGTCGGCCTGGTCCGGGTGGACGTAGGCGAACATCTCGAGCTTGTTGAACTGGTGCACGCGGAGGATGCCGCGGTTGTCGCGACCCGCGGACCCGGCTTCGCGGCGGTAGCAGGTGGACCAGCCGGCGTAACGGAGGGCCTGGTCGTCGCCGGCGGGGAACTGCAGGATCTCGTCGGCGTGGAACCCGGCGAGGGCGACCTCGCTGGTGCCGGTCAGGTACAGGTCGTCGGCTTCGAGACGGTAGACCTCGGCGGCGTGCTCGCCGAGGAAGCCGGTGCCGGCCATCGTCTCGGGGCGCACGAGCGTCGGCGTGATGAGCGGCTCGAACCCGTGCGCGACGGCGCGGTCGAGACCGAGCGACATCAGCGCGATCTCGAGTCGGGCACCCATGCCGCGCAGGAAGTAGAAGCGCGAGCCGGAGACCTTGACGCCGCGGGCGATGTCGATGATGCCCAGGGACTCCCCGAGGTCGGCGTGGTCCTTCGGTTCGAAGGAGAACTCCGGCTTGGTGCCGACGGTACGGAGCGTGACGAAGTCGTCCTCGCCGCCGGCGGGCACGTCGGGCATGACGACGTTCGGGATCGAGCGGACGACCGTGTTGAAGGTGTCCTCGGCCGCGGTGACGGTGGCCTGGGCCTCCTTCACCTTCGCGGACAGCGCCTGGGCCTGCTGCACGAGCGCGGCCTTCTCGTCCTTCGGGGCCTTCGCGACGGTCTTGCCGAACGCGTTCTGCTCGGCACGGAGTGCCTCGAACGCGGTGATGGCCGCCCGTCGGGCGGCGTCGGCTGCGACGGCCTCGTCGACGACGTCGACGGAGGCGCCGCGCGCCGCCTGCGAGGCCTTGATGAGGTCCGGTTCGTCGCGCAACAGCTGGGGGTCGATCACCCGACCACCTTACCCAGCCACGGGTGACCAGCCGGTGAACCACCGGACGGGAGGCCCGTGCTCGGCTGATCCGCGCCTCCCGGCTGCCGGCTGGCCGCGTTCCGGACTGCGCAGCACCTGTTCGGTAGCGTTGTCGGCATGTCGACGCCCTCGGATGCCACCGCTGTGCCGGAGGACGCCCCCGCAACGGAGCAGCGCACCGCCGCAGTCATCTACAACCCCGTCAAGGTCCACCTGCCGACGCTGAAGCGCACCGTGAACCGGTACCAGCGTGAGGCCGGCTGGGCCGAGACGAAGTGGTTCGCCACGAGCGAGGAGGACCCGGGCGGCGGCATGGCCCGCGAGGCCCTCGAGGCCGGCGCCGACGTGATCGCCGCGGCGGGTGGCGACGGCACGGTCCGCGCGGTGGCCGAGGTCGTGCACGGGTCCGACGCGGTCCTCGCGCTGCTGCCGAGCGGCACCGGCAACCTGCTCGCCCGCAACATCCCGGCGCCGATCGACGACCTGGGTGCGAGCGCGCACACGATCTTCCACGGCGAGGACCGGCCGATCGACTTCGGCACGGTCGGGGTCGAGCGGAAGGACGGCTCGCGCGAGCAGTTCGGGTTCCTCGTGATGGCCGGCCTGGGTCTCGACGCCCGGATGCTCGCGAACACGAACGACGACCTGAAGAAGAAGGTCGGCTGGCTGGCCTACGTCGACTCCCTGGTGCGGTCGCTGCGGGACGCCAGTGCGTTCGAGTTCCGGTACCGCCTGGACGGCGAGTCGAACCGCTCGGTCCGCGCGCACTCGCTGATCGTCGGCAACTGCGGCATGCTGCAGGCCGGTGCGACGCTGCTGCCCGACGCGGAGATCGACGACGGTGTGTTCGACATCGTCGTGATGCGTCCGCGGGGCTTCTTCGGCTGGTTCCGGATCGCCGCCCGGATGCTGTGGGAGAACGCGATCCTCCGCTCGGTCCGCCGGTCCGCGCTCGGCAAGACCGAGATCGGCAAGCGCATCGTCACGAAGGCGCGCGAGGAGCGCCCGCTGCGCTACCTGCGCGGCGAGGAGTTCACGGCCCGCCTGGAGCGTCCGGACGAGTTCGAGATCGACGGCGACCCGGTGGGCGAGGTCGTCGCCTTCCGCGCGCGGATCGACCCGGGTGGGTTGACCGTCCGTGTCGCGGGTCCCGAGGACCAGACGCGGGCGACCCGCCGCCGGACGCCGCGTTCGTGACGGCGGCGCCGGACGGCGGATCGTCCCGTTCCGGCAGATCGGGCCGGGAGGCTCAGCTCGCGTCCGGTTCGCCGCTCACGATCGCACGCAACCAGTCGCGCGCCTCGACGAACGCCTGGTCCGAGTAGCGGGGTGAGACCTCGGCCCGGACGCCGTCCGCCCGCGGGTACGACCCGAGGAACGTCACCCGCGGGCTGAACCGGCGAAGTCCGAGCAGCGCGTCCGCGACCCGTTCGTCCCGCACGTGGCCGTCGAGGTCGATGACGAACCGGTACCGCCCGAGTTCGTCGCCGATCGGCCGCGACGACAGCAGGCCCATGTTGATGCCCCGGGTGGCGAACTGCTCGAGCATGTCGACCAGGGCGCCGGGGTGCTCGTTCGGCAGTTCCACGACGACGCTGGTCTTGTCTGAACCCGTGCGCTCCGGCAGTGCGAGCGTCTTCGAGACGAGCACGAACCGGGTGACGGCGCTGGCGTTCTCGCCGATGGACTCCGCGAGCACCGCCAGGTCGTAGTGGTCGGTGATGCCGGGCGGGGCGACGGCAGCGTCTGCGACCGAGTGCTCCGCGAGCAGTTCGGCCGCCGCGGCGACGTTCGACGAGGCCGGGATGTGCCCGTGCCCCGGGACGTTCGCCTCGAGCCACCGGTGCGTCTGCGCGTAGGCGACGGGGTGGGCGTTGACGGTGCGGACGTCGGCGAGCGCGGTGCCGGGGCGGGCGACGAGGACGAAGTCGACGGGGACCAGGTACTCCCCCACGATCCGCACGCCGGGGATCCGGGCCAGGGCGTCCTGCGTGGCGCTGACCCCGCCGTCGACGCTGTTCTCGATCGCGATGACCGCACCGACCGAGCGACCGGTGACGACGTCGTCGAGGGCTTCGCCGACGTTGTTGACGCTCCGCCAGGGCTTGCCGGCGGCGGCCTCGACGAGCTTCAGGGCCGCCTCGGTGAAGGTGCCGGCCGGTCCGAGGTAGCTGTAGGTCTCGTCGGGCTGGTCGGCGGCATGGCTCATACCGGGGAGCCTAGCGGCGGTCAGTACACCAACTGCATGGTGTCGGAGTCGCCGTTCCGTCCGACGGTGCGGAAGCCGATGCGTTCGTAGAGGATCCGGGCGCCGGTGTTGCCGTCCTCGACGCTCAGGCTGATCCCCGGCCAGCCGGCGCTCCGTCCGGCGGCGACGAGCCGGGCGAGCAGGGCTGATCCGACACCGCGGCCGCGGGCACGGGCGTCGACGGCGAGGGTGAGTTCGGGCACGTCCTCGGCGACGAAGCCGTAGCCCGGGTCGCTCGCGGGCAGGTGCACGGCCCAGGCGACGCCGAGCGGCCCGTCGTCGTCGGACGCCACGACGCCGATGTCGGCGGGGCGCCCGTCGGTCTGGTCGTCCGGGGTCCGGTCCGGGTCGAAGGCGACCGAGTAGTGGGCGAACTCGGGCCGGTCGAGGTCGGCGTCGGTGAACCGCTCGGCCGACCAGTTCATCGCGTCGAGGCTCGCACGGCGCAGCAGGGGCAGGTCGTCGCGGGTCGCGAGTCGGTAGGTGACGCCGTCGGCCACGTCCGGGAAGCCGTCGTCGGCGGTGCCGGTCAGCCGCCCCTCGCAGATCGTCGGCTCGTCCGCGGGCATGTTCGCCACCGCGGCGAAGCGTCCCTCGGGGTCGACGCGGCTGAGGAGCACGCGGGAGATCCCGTCGAGCTCGGCGACCTGCTCGTCCGACAGCGCGTCGATGACCAGGCGGCGGGCGGTCCGGACGTGCCCGGGGGCCGCGGCGACGATGTGGTCGAAGCCGGCGTCGGTGAGCCGGACGTCGGTGGCCCGGCGGTCCTCGGTGGAGGGGCAGCGTGCGACCAGCCCGCGCTTCTCGAGCCGGGACACCACGTGCGACAGCCGGGGCAGTGACGCGTTCGTGGCCGAGGCCAGCACCGACATCCGGAGCGTGTGGAGCTCGGTCTCGGACAGCATCGCGATGACCATGTAGTCGAACAGGGTCAGGTCGGCGTCGCGCTGCAGCTGGTGGTCGAGCGCTGCCGGCAGCAGTTCCATCACCGCGACGAACCCCATCCACGCCCGGAGCTGCTCGCGGGAGAGCCAGGGCGTGTCGTCGGTCATGCTCTCATCCTAGGGAGAGGTTGTCGCTGCAACCACAGGTTGGTCCGACCGACGCCGAGCCGTGACCACACCGACGACGAGGGCGATCACCACGACGGCGACCAGGACCCCCTCGACGACGAGCAACCGCGTCGTGTAGTCGAACGGCAGCACGGTGTCGTTCTTCGTGCCGTGGGCCTTCGCGGCGATCTCCGGCAGGACGACCAGGGCCAGGACGGCGCCGAGGACGATGGCCGCCTGCACCACGACGAGCACCCACGTGCGGAGGGACCGGCCGGCCCGGCGCAGGCCCATGCCGACGGCCAGCACGAACGGCGACAGGATCGCGTCGTGCAGCACGACGGCGCCGAGGAGCCAGGTCGCCAGCCCACCGATCCGGTTCGGACGGACCGAGGTGACGAGGACCCAGGCCCCGAACGCCAGGACCAGCACGCCCAGGACGACGAGCACGATGCGGGCCGTGCGGACCCGGTTGTCGACGACGGCGGTGCTCATGCGATGACCTCGATCCGTTCGATCCACTTCGTCTGCAGCACACCCGGACGTCCGGGCGCGATGATCCGGGCGGGGAACCCGTGTTCCAGGTCGAGCTTCGCGCCGTTGAGCTCGAGGGCGATCAGCGTCGTCGGGTCGGCGGTGTACTCCGGCCCCATCTCCATGATCCGGTAGCCGCCGTGCCGCTCCAGGCTCGTCACCCGGACGTGCACGTTCGGATCGGCCTGCACCGCAGCCAGGAGGTCACGCATCCGGACCCCCTTCCACGTCGCCATCTGGCTCCAGCCCTCGACGCAGGAGATCGGCAGGCGCGCCTCGGTCTGGCCGAGGGCGATGAGCTCGGCGCGCGAGAACGTGCGGCTGACCGAGGGGCCGGCGACCGTGAGCACCCAGTCGGCGGCGGTCGCGGTGGCCAGGACCCCGGCGGCGCGGGCCGTGCGGTTCACCGGCAGCCCGTTCTGGCCGAGGTGCCGCTTGCGGGGACCGAAGACGTTGAACGGTTCGCCGAGGACCGACGACTGCCCGACCGTCAGGGCGACCACGCCCGCGGTGGCCGCGGAGACACCGGCGATGAACCCGCGGCGGGCGACGCGCTGGCGGCGACCGTCCGCGGTCGCGGTGGCGGCGGCGGTCGGGGCAGCAGGAGTGGCGGCCGGCGCGGCGTCGGTGTCGGTGTCGGTGTGGGCGACACGGACCGGCTCGGGTGCGGGAGTCCCGTCGATCCAGCGGTGGAGGCGACCGACGAACCCGCGGGACGTCGAGGCGGAGCCGGGACGGGCCTCCTGTCCGGGCCGGTCCGGATCGTGCTGGTTCGGATCGGGCAGTTCACTGCCCACCGTCGGGTCCGCGACGAAGCGGCCCTGGGCGTCGAAGGAGTCGCGCTTCCGCCAGTACCGCGTGATGATCTGCAGCTTCGTGCCGATGTGGATGAGCAGCGACCCGATGAGGACGTAGGCCAGCGCGTTGTGCACCTGGCGGAACGGGAACGGCCACGGGTACCACTGGTAGGTGTTGAGCAGCCCGGTGACGACCTGCACGAGCGCCGACGCCACGAACACCGCGATCGACGCACGCTCGAGCAGGTGCAGGACGCTCCGGACCGGCGGGGTCTGCACGAGCGCCGGCATCACGATGTTCAGCTTCGCGAGCAGCAGCGGGATGATCGCGATGCCCGCCGTGATGTGCAGGCCCTGCGTGAACTGGTAGAGCTGCACGGGCCGGGTCGGGAACCGCATCCAGCCGAGGGGCTCCTGCAGCAGGTGGCTGTAGACGCCGGTCAGGAAGCAGACCAGGAACGCGATGCCGAGCAGGCGGCCGGTGACCACGGCGCCGCGGGCGGTGCGGTTCGGCGAGGCCATCGCGTCGCGGGTGTGGCGCATCAGACGCTGCACCCCGGCTACTGTCGTCGGACCATGAGCGAACGACTGCGTCCGACCCGTCCCGACCGACGAGCGCTCGTCCCGACCGTGCTCGCCGTCGTGGGCGTGCTGGTGCTCGGCATCGTCATCGCGGTGGGTGTCACGCATCTGGGGTTCCTCCGGGAGGGTCATCGCTCTCCATTCGTTGCGTGGACCCTCATCGCTTGGACGGTCTTCGCAGGCGCCGTGCTGGCGCTCAGGTTCGTGCCCCCGCACCTGGTGACGCGGATCGTCCTCGGTGGAGCGGTGATCGTCGGCATCGCGGCCCTGATCGGACCACCGAACACGAGCACCGACTCCGCACGCTACGCCTGGGACGGCATCGTGCAGCACGCGGGCATCTCGCCGTACCTGCACACCCCGCAGTCGGACGTGCTGCAGCACCTCCGCCCGGACTGGTTGTTCCCCGACAAGGTGAACGGCACGTGCGACGACATCAAGCCCCGGTTCCGCGGTCTCGGCGACGGTCGGCTCGGCCACTGCACGGCGATCAACCGACCCGACGTGCCGACGATCTACCCGCCGATGGCCGAGCTGTGGTTCGCGCTCGTCCGGGCGTTCGTCCCCGCCACCGCGCAGTACCTGCCGTTCCAGTTCGCCGGGCTCGTCGTCTCGCTCGGCGTCACGATCGGCCTGCTCGTCGTCCTCCGCCGTCTCGGCCGTCCGACCTGGTGGGCCGCGCTCTGGGCCTGGTCGCCGCTCGTCGCCGCCGAGGCCGTGACGAACTCGCACGTCGACGTCGTCGGCGCCGCCCTGGCCACCGCGGGCGCCGTGCTCGTCGCGTTCGGCCGGCCGATCTGGGGCGGCATCGCGCTCGGAGCCGCCACCGCGACGAAGCTCATCCCGGCGATCGTCTACCCGGCGCTCCTCGGGCGGTGGCGCAGCTGGTGGGCGATCCCGGTCGGCATCGCCGTGTTCGGGCTGCTCTACGTGCCGTACGTGCTGACGACCGGTCCGAAGGTGCTCGGCTACCTGCCCGGCTACCTGTCGGAAGAGGGCTACGAGGACGGCTCCCGGTTCGCCCTGGTCGCGAAGGTCCTGCCCGGGGACGCCGCCACGGTCGTGGTCGGACTCGTCGTGCTCGTCGCCGCGGTGCTGGCCTGGCGGCTGTCCGACCCGGCGAACCCCTGGTCCGGCCAGGTCTTCATGATCGGCGTGACCTTCCTCGCCGTGACCCCGCGCTACCCCTGGTACGCGCTGCTGCTCATCCCCTTCGTGGTGCTCTCCGGCCGGTGGGAGTGGCTGGCCCTGACCCTCGCGATCGCGCTGCGCGGGGTGTGGCCCTCGGTCGTCGCCTACCGGTGGTGGCTGCTCGCGGCGATCGCCGTCGTGCTCGTCGTCACCCTGGTCCGCACCCGCCGGGAGGACTGGCTGCGCTGGCGTGACCGGCTGCTCGGCCGCGACCGGGCGCTCCACGACGGGGTCCACCCGGATCGGAGCGAGCGCACCGTATCCTGAGGCGATGCCGGCCCAGATGCTGCCCTCGACGGGCCAGATGCCGCCCACGTCCGGGCAGTCCACGTCCGGGCAGTCCACGTCCGGGCAGCCGCAGTCGACGACGGGTCAGGCATCGCCCGGGCAACTCCTCCCCACGTCGGACCTGATGCGCCGGGTCCACCCCGAGGCGCCGGCGCCCGGCCCCCTGGACCGCACCGACCTGCCCCCGCGCCCCGCCGGCGACCCCGGCCTGGTCGACCGCTTCGGCCGGTACGCCGTGGACCTGCGGGTGTCCCTGACCGAACGCTGCAACCTCCGTTGCACGTACTGCATGCCGGCCGAGGGGCTGCCCTTCGCCCCCGACGCCGCCCTGATGTCCGCGGACGAGATCGCCCGGCTGGTGGGCCTCGGCGCCGAGCAGCTCGGCATCCGCAAGGTCCGCTTCACCGGCGGCGAACCGCTGCTCCGCAAGGACCTGGTCGACGTGATCGCCCGGAGCGCAGCTTCCCACCCCGACCTGGAGCTCTCGCTCACCACGAACGCCATCGGGCTCGCCGGTCGCGCCGCCGCCCTCCGCGCCGCCGGACTGCACCGGCTCAACGTCTCGCTCGACACCGTCGACCCGGACGTCTTCGCCGAGGTCACCCGCCGACCGTTCCTGGACCGGGTCCTCGAGGGCATCGCGGCCGCCGCGGACGCCGGACTCGGGGTGAAGGTCAACGCGGTCCTGATGCGCGGGGTCAACGACCACCTGGCGTCCGAGCTGCTGGCCTGGTGCCTGGAACGTGGCCACGAGCTGCGGTTCATCGAGCAGATGCCGCTGGACCCGGGCCACGCCTGGGACGCGTCGACGATGATCACCGCCGTGCAGATCCGCGAGATCCTCAGCGTCGACCACGAGCTCACCCCCGACGAGGCCCCGCGGAACGGCGCTCCGGCCGAGCGCTACCGCGTGCGGTCGCGTGCGACCGGACAGGACCTCGGCACGGTCGGCATCATCGCGAGCATCACCGAGTCGTTCTGTGCCGACTGCACCCGCACCCGCCTGACCGCCGACGGCCACGTCCGCAGCTGCCTGTTCTCGGACGACGAGGTCGACCTGCTCGGCCCGCTGCGCGCCGGCGCCGACGACGGGGTGGTCCTCGACCGCTGGCGTCGGGCGATGTGGGCGAAGCCGCGGGACCACGGCGACGACAGCGACGGGTTCGTGCACCCCACCCGGGGCATGAGCGCGATCGGAGGATGACCGACATGACCACGCTGCGTTTCTTCGCCGCCGCCCGTGCCGCGGTCGGGCTCGACGAGACGACCGTCAGGGCGGACTCGCTCGACGACGCCCTCCGGCAGGTCGCCGCCGCGGACCCCGACCGGTGGTCGGCACTGCAGGAGCGCTGTTCTTACCTGGTCGACGGGGTCACCACCCGTGACCGCTCGACCTCGCTGACGGGCGTCGGCGTCGTGGACGTCATGCCGCCCTTCGCCGGCGGGTAGCCGCCCGGCCGCAGGGCCGATCAGCGCTCCCAGACCGTGAGCTCGGCGGGCGGCACGTACACCCGCACGGGCGTCCCCGGTGTCAGTCCGAGCGCCGCGACCGCCGCGAGCGTCAGGTCCGCCGTCAGCTCCCCGGCCCGCACTCGGACCAGACCGTCCCGCGGCTCCAGCGCGGTGACGGTGCGGAGCAGCCCGCCGTGGTCGTCGTGGTCGGCACGGGTGACGACGGCGGCGGTCGGGTGGTGCGCGGCCGACACGGCACGGCCGGGAGGCACGCCGTGCGTCCCCGACACCAGCCGGCCCCCGGCGTCGGGCTGGCTCCCCGCACCGTCCGGCACCGTCTCCGCGAGCACGAGACCGTCCGCCGTCGCCGTCCCGTGCAGGACGACGAGGCCCGAGAACGTCGCCGCGAAGGCGCTCCGCGGTCGGGCGAGGACGTCGGCGGGGCGCCCCTCCTCGACCACACGGCCGTCCTCGATCACGACGACGCGGTCGGCGAGGGCCATCACCTCGACCGGGTCGTGCGTGACGAGCAGGCTCGGGCGGCCGGCGACGGCGGTGCGGAGGGCTGCCCGGACCTCCTGCCGTGCGCCGACGTCGAGTGCCGAGGTCGGTTCGTCGAGCAGGACGACCGCCGGGTCCGCCGCCAGGGCCCGGGCGATCGCGACGCGCTGCGCCTGCCCACCCGACAGGGTCCCGGGGGCGCGGTCTGCCAGGTCGGCCACCCCGACGGCGGCCAGGGCCTGGCGTGCGGTGTGGCGGGCCTCCCGGCCGGAGCGTCCGGCAGCCCGCGGACCGAAGGCGACGTTCGCCAGGACGCTCCGGTGCGGGAACAGGTCCGGGCGCTGGGCGACCAGGCCGACCCGGCGGCGGTGTGCGGGGACGCTGCGGCCCGGGCCGGCGAGCAGCCGGCCGGCGGAGCGGACCTCGCCGTCGTCCAGGGCGAGCAGGCCGGCGACGGCGTCGACCACGGTGGACTTGCCGGCACCGTTCGGGCCGATCAGGGCGACGCACTCGGACGGTCCGACGTGCAGGGCGACGTCGACGCCGCGGTCGTGCCGGACGACGTGGGCGACCAGTCCGGCCGGGTCGACCAGGCCGGCCGGGTCGGCGGTCACAGCGCGGCTCCGCGGGTCCGGACCGAGGCCAGCCCGATCACCAGGACCGCGACGACGACGAGCACCAGCGCGAGCGCGACCGCCGTGTCCGGGTCGATCTCCCGCTGCAGGTACACCTCGAGCGGGAGGGTCCGGGTGACGCCCTGCAGGCTGCCCGCGAACGTGAGGGTCGCGCCGAACTCACCGAGGGCGCGGGCGAAGCAGAGGACCAGGCCGGCCGTGATGCCGGGCAGGACCCGCGGGGTGGTGACCGTGAGGAACGTGCGGGTCGGACCGGCGCCGAGCGTGGCGGCGACCCGCTCGTACCGGTCGCCCTCGACGCGGAGCGCCCCCTCGATCGAGGACACCAGGAACGGCATCGCCACGAACGTCTGCGCGATCACGACCGCCGCCGTGGTGAACGCGATCCGCAGCCCGTGCTCGTCGAGGAACGCCCCGACGACCCCGAGCCGACCGAACGCGGCGAGCAGCGCCAGCCCACCGACCACGGGCGGCAGGACCAGCGGCAGCAGCACCACCGCGCGGGCCACCCCGGTCCACCGTGAGCGGGAGCGGGCGAACAGGACCGCCAACGGGTACCCGAGGACGAACGCGATGCCGGTCGCCGCGGTCGCCGTGCCGAGGCTCAGCCCGAGTGCGGTCAGCGACGCGGGCGAGGTCACCAGCGCGACGAAGGAGCCCCACTGGACCCGGCCGACCATCGCGAGCACGGGGACGACGACGAACAGGCCGCCGAGCACCGCGGGGACCGGCAGCCACCACGGGACCGGGCCACGGACCGCCGGGCGGCTGCGGCGGGTGCTGCCCGCCGGGCGGCTGCGTCGGCTGCGGCCACGCGGTGTGTCCGGCACGTCGGTCAGGGCTTCCCGAAGCCGGCGGCGCGCAGGGTCCGCTGCCCCGCCGAGGACAGGACGTACGACGTGAAGGCCTGGGCGAGCCCGGGGTTCGCCGCGTCCCGCAGCACGCTGATCGGGTAGGTGTTCACCGCGTCGTCCGCGGCCGCGAAGGGCACCCCGTCGACGTCCCCACCCGCGCCCTGCACGTCGGTGCGGTAGACGATGCCGGCGTCGGCCTGACCGGAGCGCACCTTGCCGAGGACGTCGGTGACGGACTGCTCCTCGCTCACCGGGTGCAGGTCGACCCCGCTCGAGCGCTCCACCGCGGCCGTCGCGGCACCGCAGGGCACCGGTGCGGCGCAGGTCACGAGCTGTACGCCGGAGTCGTCCAGGTCCGCCAGGTCCCGGATGTGGTCCGGGTTGCCCGGTGCGACGGCGATCTCGAGCGTGTTCGTGGCGAAGTCCCGCGGCGAACCGCTGGCGAGGGTCCCCGCACCGAGCTTCGCCGTGGTGGCCTCGTCCGCCGAGGCGATGACGTCGGCGGGTGCGCCGTTCTGGATCTGCGAGACGAGGTCGCTCGATCCGGCGAACGAGAACGTGACGGTGGTGCCCGGGTGCGCCTGCTCGAAGTCGTGCCCCAGGGCGGTGAAGGTCTTCTGGAGCGACGCGGCGGCGAAGACCGTGATCGACCCGGTCGGCATCGAGTTCGACGTCGGCCCCGGGGTCGTGCTGGCACCCCCGGCGGCCGGCGTGCTCGCGCATCCGCCGAGCGCCAGCGCGAGCAGCACGGCGGTGGTCAGGACGGTCGTCACCGGGGTGCGCTGCTGCATCGTGGGCCTTCTCTTCGCGAACTGGGGTTCCGCAGGTGCGGTCAGGTTCGACGATCCTACCCGCAGCAGCGGTTCACTCCAGCGTGAGTGGCCGGCCCTCACGTCGCCAGGCGTCGATGCCGCCGTCGAGGACGGTGACGGGCCTCCCGACGGTCCGCGCCCACGCGTCGGCCCGCGGCCCGCGCGCGCAGGTGACGACGACGTCCCCGTCCGGCAGCACGGCGTCCCCGTGCACCGACCCGGCGATGACGCCGGTGGCCCACTCCTCGGGGGTGCGGACGTCGACGAGGGTCAGGGTGTCGGCCGGGTTGGCCAGGCGGGCGGCGAGGGCTGCGGGCGCGATGCGCGGGGCGGCGGGGGCTGGGCCGCCGGCTGCGGCCGCTCCGGCAGCTCCGGCCGGGAGGCCCGTGGGGCGTCGCGACGCCGGCCCGCGTCGGATCGGGCTCTCGGTCCACCGCCAGCGCCGTGCGTCGACCGTGAGGAGCCGGCCGAGCAGCGGGTCGCCGAGCCCGGCGACGAGGGCGGTCACCTGCGCGGCCATCACCGACCCGACCGCCCCGCAGAGTGCCGGCAGGACACCGTCGACCGCACACGAGCCCTCGTCGGGCAGGACCTCGGGGTGCAGGTCGTGGAAGTCGACGCCGTCGTCCCCGGCGTCGCGGAAGACCGAGACCTGCCCGTCGTAGGCCAGCACGGTCCCCCAGACGAACGGGATGCCGAGCGGCGCACACGCGTCCGAGATCGCCCGCGTGACGTCCACCGCGTCGGCGGCGTCGACCACGACGTCGTGCCCGGCGACGTGCTCCGGCCGGAACCGACCGACGACCGCGACGACGTCGAGTTCGGGGTCGACCGCGCGGGCCCGGGCCGCGGCGACCTCGGCCTTCGCGACGCCGACGTCCGCGGTCGTGAAGAGCGTCTGCCGGGCCAGGTTCGAGCCGTCCACGACGTCGTCGTCCACGATCGTCAGGCGTCCGAGCCCGCTGCCCGCCAGGTACGCGACGACCGGTGCACCGAGACCGCCGGCACCGACCACCAGGACCCGCGCCCGACCGAGCCGTTCGAGGACGTCCGGCCCGGAGCCGGTGAGCGCCGCCGTCCGTGAGCCGAGCCGGCGGCGCGCGGTGCTGACGGTCATGCGTCCTCCTCCGGGCCCGGCGTCTCGACCGTGACCATCGTGGCCTTGACCGAGGCGACCGCGACCGAGCCGATCTCGAGCCCGAGCTCCCGCACCGCCTCGGAGCTCATCAGCGAGACGACCCGGTGCGGACCGCACTGCAGCTCGACCTGGGCCATCACGGTGTCGACGACGAGCCCGGTCACGATGCCGACGAACCGGTTCCGTGCCGAGCTCTGGACGCCCGAGGGGTCGGCGAGCTGGTCGCCGCGGGACCGGGCGTACTCGGCGAGCTCCCGACCGTCGACGACCGCCCGCCCCACGGCGTCGGTCGCACGGCTGAAGGTGCCGCCCTCGACCAGTCGGCGCACGGTGTCGTCGCTGACCCCGAGGTACGTCGCGGCGTCACGGATCCGGAGCTGCGTCATGACGTCGACCTTAACTGTGCGACACCGACCTTCGGCTTGTGGACACTCACCGGCTCCGAGGGCCTGATGTCGGGCTCCCGTCCAGCGGCGCTCGGTACCGTCTCCGGCGTGAGTTCTCCCCGTACCGGCAGCATCAGCGTCCCGCACGCGGTGCGCCACGTGCCGGTCCGTGCCGGTCTCCGCGGTGCCGTGTCGGCCGCCGCGACCACCGCCGTCCGCACCCCGGAGCTCACCATCGGAGCACTCGGCGTCGTCGTCGCGGCCGCCTTCTCGTGGGTCCCGTCGCTCTGGTACGACGAGGCCGCGACCGTCACCAGCGCGCAGCGGTCCTGGCCCCAGCTGTGGGCCGAGCTGCACACCGTCGACGCGGTGCACGGTCTCTACTACGCGCTGATCCACGCCTGGTTCTGGCTGGTCGGCTACACCCCCTTCACGCTGCGACTGCCGAGCGCGCTGGCGATCGGTGTCGCCGCCGCGCTCGTGGTCGCCCTGGGTCGTCGGATCGGCGGCAAGCGACTCGGCATCACGGCGGGCATCGTGTTCCTGCTCCTGCCCCGCGTGCAGTGGGCCGGCACCGAGGGCCGCCCGTACGCCACGATCACGACCCTGTCGGTCTGCCTGACGCTGGTCGGCCTGACCGCGCTCCGCCACGGTCGGCAGGGCCGCGCGATCGGCTGGTGGGTGGCCTACGGCGTGCTCGCGGTCGTCTCGGTCGCCTTCAACGTGTACCTCTCGCTCGCGGTCGTCGCCCACGCCGTGGCGCTGGTGTGGACCCTGCTCGCCGAGCGGCACGACCTGCGCCTGGCGACGGTCTCGCGCACCGGCCGGATGCCGGGCGCTCCGCTGGTGACCGGTCACGTCCTGGTCCGGTGGGCCGTCGCCGCCGGTGCCGCTGCCGTCGTGGTCGCGCCGTTCGTCCTCGTGGTGTCGTCGCAGGCCAGGCAGATCGGCTGGATCAAGGGCATCGGCACCGGCACGTTCGGGCAGGTCTTCTCGACGGCGTGGTTCGGCGCCTCCGGCCCGTACGCCGCGATGGCGTGGACGCTCATGACGATCGGCGTCGGGACCGCACTGGTCCAGGCGCGTCGGGGCGTGCCGGCGGCGCGCGCCGTCGTCCGGGCGCAGGCCGTCCGTGTCGCGCTCCCGCTCGTCGTCGTCCCGACCACGGTCCTCCTGCTCGCGACCGCGCTGGGCGAGCGGCTCTACTCCCCCAAGTACGCGTCGCTGAGCCTGCCGTTCGTCGCGGTGCTCATCGCACTGGCCCTGACGATGATCCGACCGAAGGCGCTGCTCGCGGTGGCCGTCGCGGCCCTCGTCGTCCTGTCCGTGCCCACGGCGGTCACCGTGAAGGGGACCGAGGCGAAGTCCGGCTCGACCTGGTCGCAGGCGGCGTCGATCATCAGCGCCGAGCGGGCCTCCCGTCCGAACGCCAACGAGGGCGTCGTCTTCGGCAGCGTCTACCGGCACCCGACCACGACCGCGGACATCATCAAGGTCTCCTACCCGGAGGCGTTCGCCGGCCTCACCGACCTGGCCGTCGGCGCGGACGGGGCCGACCAGGGCGTGCTCTGGAACCGGAACGCGGACCTCGCCTCGACGGTCCCCGCTCGACTCGGCGACATCGACACCGTCTGGTACGTCGGTGGCACGTCGCGCACGATCCGGCCGGAGTTGAAGGCCGTGCTCGCGGAGCACGGGTTCCGTCCGGTGCACAACTGGCAGACCGGCAAGGTCATCATGACGGAGTTCGTCCGCTCCTGACGGTCGCCCCGATCGAACGCCGGTCCGACCGACGGCCGCTCCGATCGACGGCCGCCGTCAGTGCAGGACGCGGGCGCCGTGCACGGGACCGTGTGCCCGCAGTGCCACGAAGCCGGACGCGCTGAGCGCCACCTGCACCTCGAGTGCGGCGTCGCGGTCCGGCACGAGGAACGCCACCGTCGGCCCGCTGCCGGACACCAGCCCGGCCAGGGCACCCGACCGCTCCCCCAGCTCCAGCGTCTCCGCCAGTGCCGGCTGCAGTCGCATGGCGGGTGCCTGCAGGTCGTTGTGCAGGTTCTCGGCCAGGAGCTCGGCGTCACCGGCTCGGAGGGCCTGCAGCACCTGCGCCTCGACCACGGGGGTGCGCGGCGCGGGTGAGATGTCGGCCCGGTAGCGCTCCCGGTGCTCGTCGAGCGCGCGGTACACGGCGGGGGTCGAGAGGCCGGTCTCGCTGAGCGCGAGGACCCAGTGGAACTCGCCCTTCGCCAGCGCCGGGCTGAGCTCGTCGCCACGGCCCGTGCCGACGGCGGTGCCCCCGGCGAAGGCGAACGGCACGTCGGCGCCGAGCTCGGCCGCCAGGCGAAGCAGTTCGTCCCGACCGAGTCCGGCGCCCCACAGGGTGTCGACGGCCAGGAGGGTCGCGGCGGCGTCCGCCGAGCCGCCACCCATGCCGCCCGCGACCGGCACCTGCTTGTCGATCGTCAGGTGCACGCCGCCGCGGTGCCCGGACGTGCGGGCGATCAGGCGGGCGGCGCGGATCGCCAGGTTGGTGTCGTCCGTCGGTACCGAGGAGGTGTCGATCGGACCGGTGAAGCGGACCGAGAAGTCGTCGGCGTGTTCCGCCGTGACGTCCTCGTACAGGGACACTGCCTGGTACGCGGTGGCGATGTCGTGGTAGCCGTCGTCCTGCAGCGCACCGACGGACAGGTGGACGTTGATCTTGCCCGGTGCGCGCGTCCGCACCCGATCCGGAGCGGGCGTCGACGTCATGCGACCAACCTATCCCCGTCCGGGTCCGGCTCCGGTCGCGTCGGCCGCCGCGGCGAACCCACGGCGCAGGTCCGCGATGACGTCGTCGATGTGCTCCAGGCCGATCGACAGGCGGATCAGGCCCTCGCCGACCCCGGCCGCAGCACGCTCGGACGGGGTCATCTGCACGTGCGTGGTCGACGCCGGGTGCACGACCAGGGAGCGGACGTCACCGATGTTCGACACGTGGTCGAAGAGCTCGAGCGCGGCGACGAAGCGTCGGCCGGCCGCGACCCCACCGGCGAGGTCGAACGCCAGGACGCTCGACGGCCCCTTCGGCACGTACCGCTGCTGCAGATGGTGCCACGGCGAACTCGGCAGGCCGGCGTAGTGCACGTGCTCGACCTGCTCGTGGGCATCGAGCCAGGACGCCACCGCCGCCGCGTTCGACACGTGCCGGTCCATCCGGAGCGACAGGGTCTGGATGCCCTGCAGCACCAGGAAGGCGTTGAACGGGGCGATCGCCGGGCCCAGGTCCGCCGACAGCTTCGACCGGGTGCGCTGGATGAAGGCGCGGCGCCCGAACTTCTCGGCGAAGTTCGTCCCCGAGAAGCCCGAGTGCTCCGTCGTCGTGAGCTGCGGGTACTTCGCCGGGTACGCGGCCCAGTCGAAGTTCCCACTGTCGACGATGAGCCCGGCGATCGCGCTGCCGTGTCCGGCGAGGTACTTCGTCGCCGAGTGCACGACGATGTCCGCGCCGTGCTCGATCGGCCGGACCAGGTACGGCGTCGCGATGGTGTTGTCGACGATGAGCGGGACGCCGGCGTCGTGCGCGACCCCGGCCACCCCGGCGAAGTCCAGGACGTCGCCGCGCGGGTTCGGGATCGACTCGCCGAAGAACGCACGGGTCTCGGGGCGCACCGCGGCGGCCCACTCGTCCAGGTCGGTGGGGTCCTGCACGAAGGTGAACGTGATCCCCAGGTCCTTCAGCGTCGACGCGAAGAGGGTGTAGGTCGCGCCGTACAGCGACGCGCTCGAGACGATGTGGTCCCCGGCGCGGGCGAGGCCCAGCACCGCCAACGACGTCGCCGCCTGCCCGGACGCCAGCGCCAGGGCGGCGACCCCGCCCTCGAGGTCGGCGATCCGACGCTCCAGCGCCGCAGCCGACGGGTTGTTCACGCGGGAGTACGTGTGCCCGGGCGCGTTCAGCAGGAACCGGTCGGCCGCGTCCTCACCGGACGGGTAGACGAACGCCGCGGTCTGGGCGATGGGCGGCACGTTCCCGCCGAAGCCCGGGTCGGACTTGAAGCCCGCCCGGATCTGCCGGGTCTCGAACGCCCAGTCGTCCTCGGCGGCCATCAGGAGATCGCCTCTGCGGGCACCGAGGCGCGGACCAGCGGGATGACCTGCTCGCCGAAGCGCTCCATCTCCTCGAGCTGCGGCGAGAACTGCAGCAGCAGCGTGTCGACACCGGCGTCCTCGTACTCGCGGATCCGCGCCGCGACCTGCTCCGGCGTGCCGACGAACTGCGGCCGCAGCCCACGGTTCGACACGGAGTAGTCCTCGAGCGAGGGCACGTGCTCGAGCTGCGACTTCGAGATGAAGTCCTGGTACGACTCGTACGCCTTGCCGTGCTGCACGTCGGTGATGCGTGCCAGCTCGGCCTGCGCCTCGTCCTCGGTCTCGCGGACGATCGCGTAGGCGGCCATCCCGAACGCCTCGAACGGCGGCAGACCGGCGTCCGCACGGCGACGGCGCATCTCGGCGATCTTCGTGCGGAGCTCCTCGACCGTGCCACCGTGGGTCAGGTAGGCGTCGGCGTAGTGCGTGATGCTCGCCTTGCCGGCCTCGCTCTCACCGCCGGCGTAGATGCGCGGGGTGACGCGCGGCTTCGGTTCGAGGTGCGCGTTCTCGACGTCGTAGTACTCGCCGTGGAAGCTGTACGGCGTCTCGCGCCAGAGGCCCTTCAGGATCTCGACGAACTCCGCGGTGCGCTTGTACCGGTCGTCGTGCTCCGAGAAGATGCCGCCGTACTGCCGTGCTTCCTCCGCCCACCAGGCGCTCACCACGTTGAAGGTGAACCGGCCGCCCGAGATGTCGTCGATCGTCGCCGCCTGCTTCGCCGTCACCGCCGGCAGGTGGTAGCCGGGCCGCATCGCCGCCATGATCTCGAGGCGCTCGGTGGTCGCCGCGATCGCCGCCGCCAGGGCCCACGCCTCGAGACTCGGCGCCGCGACGCCCTTGATGTCGTTGAGGTTCAGCTCCGGCACGAGGGTCAGGTCGAACCCGATCCGCTCGGCGCGCTGCGCCAGGAGCTTCACGTAGTCGAACGTGACCGGCATCTGCTCGTCGTCGACGTTGCGCAGCCAGCCGCCGAAGAGCGGGGTCCAGTATCCGAATCGCACGGGAGAGGTTCCTTGGGTGGTGAGGAGGGACGGACGGGAGGCACGCCCCGGGTCGTGGGGCGGGCCTCCCGTCCGATGGTGGTCGGGACGGGACGGCCGGGGGCCGCGTGGGCGGCTGGCCTCGTCGGGTCAGGCGTGCGCTGCGGCGGCCGCGTACTCCGCGTCGAGCAGGCCGCCGAGGAAGCGCGCGATCGAGCGCGGCCCGGAGGCCGGCGCGACCGCCTCGACGGCGGGGTTGTAGTTCGTGTTCGTGTTGATGTCGTACACGACGGTGCGGCCGTCGGTGGTCTCCATGAACTCGACGCCCGCGATCCGGATGCGCTGGTCGGCGAGGAAGCCGCGCAGCTGCCGGACCAGCTGGTGATCCGCGGTGACCTCGGCGCGGACCGAGAACGTCTCGGTGGCGCCGCCGTCGGTACCCGGGACGTCGCACACCGCACCCGCGATGATCTGCGGGACCTCGCACGCGTCCGCCGGGCAGAGCTCGAAGCTGCCGGCGCTCGTGTCGACACGGACCGCGTAGACGAACTCGCCGCCCACGAACTCCGCGCGGGTGATGAACGGCTCGCGGGCGACCAGGTACTCCTGCAGCAGCGTGATGCCGTCGACCGGCGCCTCGAACTCCGGGCTGTCGACGTAGGCGTCGAACTCGGCGAGCGAGTCGAAGCGGCGGACGCCGAGGCCCTTGCCGCCCTGGTTGTGCTTCGTGATGAACGGGACGTCCTGGCCCCCGGTGAAGGTGGCCGCCGACTGCTTGAGCGTCGTCGTGCCGAACACCGCGGTCGTCCGGGGAACGTCGAAGCCGGCGGCGCGGAGGAGTCCGTGCTGGGCGACCTTCGACACCTCGAGCTCGAGGACGTGGCTGCCGCCGACCACCTGACGCCCGGCGCGCTCGAGCCAGCCGAGCACCGCGCGGGTGTACTCCTTGCTGTGCTCGTGCCCGCGGGTGTGGCTGCTCGCCGACATGCGGCTCCAGTAGACGCCCGGCTCCGGCTCGGCGGCCAGGTCGATCTGCCCCTCGGTCAGGAGGATCTCCTGCACCGGGACACCCTCGGCCTCGAAGGCGGCGGCGAGCGGCGGGAACCACTCGGGGTTCTCGTGGATGACGTACACGCGCGGAGTGCTCACCGCACCACCCTAGGCACGGTGTCCGCGTGCCTGCCAGGTGTGTGACGTGGTGTTGCGTGCGCACCACACTGGTGCCGCACCACACTGCTGCCGCACGACACAACGCCCCGCACTGGGCGGGGCGCTGGCTGGGTGCGGGAGGCCCGGAGGCATCCTGCACGTGCAGCATATCAGTTCAGCGGGGCGCGGCCGCGGCGTCGAAGGTCTGCTGGCCCAGGACGCCGAGGAGCTCGAGCTTCTGCGCGTCCTCGCTGCCCGGCGGAGCCGTGAACAGCAGGAGCGCCTGCGCCTGGTCGTCGGTGTGCAGCACCTGGCAGTCGACGGTGATCCGGCCGAGTTCGGGCTGCACGATCGTCTTGTTGTCCGACCAGCGGCTCGCCACCTCGTGCAGCGCCCACAGCTCGGCGAACTCGGGGCTCCGCCGTTCGAGTTCCGCGACGAGCTCGGTCGCCCGACGGTCCCCGGGGCCGGCCAGCCCCACGGCGGCCCGGAGTGACGCCACGACGACCCGGCCCAGGTGTCCGTGTTCCTCGGCGGCGTACTTCGCCCGCTCGGTGCCGCTGACGAACCAGCGCCACGCCTGGTAGCGCTCGTTGCCGGACAGCCCGACCGAGGTGCCGAGGAGCGCCGCGGCCATCGGGTTCTCGACGAGCGTCTCGCCCAGGTGGTTGACGACGATCGCCGGGGTGTCCGCCAGCCGGTCGAGGACGCGGAGGATCGCGGGGTCGACGTGGTCGGCGCGGTGCATGCGGACGGGTGCGTTCTGCCCGGCCAGGTGGAACAGGTGGTCCCGTTCGTCGAGCGAGCAGCGGAGGGCACGGGCGATCGCCGCGACCATCTGCTCCGACGGCTGCGGGCCGCGCTGCTGTTCGAGCCGCGTGTAGTAGTCGACGGACATGCCGGCGAGGGCCGCCACCTCTTCACGCCGGAGGCCCGGGGTGCGCCGCCGGACACCGGCCCCGATCCCGACGTCCTCCGGGCGGAGCAACTCGCGACGGCGTCGGAGGAAGTCGGCGAGCGCAGCACGGTCCATGCGCCCAGTCTGCTGCGTCCGCCCTCCGGGAGCCAGGGACCGCCGGTCCCCCGATGACCGCGCTCTGGTTGCCGCTCGCCCGACGGCGCATCGTGGTGGTCATGGACATCACGAACAGCACCGTCTTCATCCCCGGCGCGACCTCGGGCATCGGCCTGGCACTCGCGCTCCGCCTGCAGCAGGCCGGCAGCACCGTCGTCGTCGGCGGCCGTCGTCAGGCGCTCCTCGACTCGATCGCCGCCGAGCACGGCCTGGACACCGTGCAGGTCGACGTCGCCGACGCGGACTCGATCCGGCAGGCGGCCGAGACCGTCCTCGCCGCCCACCCCGCGCTCGACACCCTGGTGACGATGTCGGGCATCATGCGCAACGAGGACCTCCGCGACCCGGCGCACATCACGGATGCCGTCGAGATCGTCGAGACGAACCTGGTCGGTACGATCCGGCTCATCGACGCGTTCCTGCCGCACCTGCTCGGTCGCCCGAGCGCGACGGTCATGACGGTGTCGTCGGGTCTGGCGTTCGTGCCGCTGACCGCCACCCCGACCTACAGCGCGACCAAGGCCGGCGTGCACGCGTACACGCAGGCGCTCCGGCAGCAGCTCGTCGGCTCGTCGGTCGAGGTGCTCGAGCTCGCGCCGCCCGCCGTCGCCACCGACCTGATGGGCGGCCAGGACTTCGGCGGGATGCCGCTCGACGCGTTCATCGACGAGGTCGTCGGCCTGGTCGAGTCCGGTGCGGCTCCGGAGATCCTGGTGCAGAACGTCCAGCCGCTGCGCTGGGCCGAGCGCAACGGGAACCACCAGCAGATCCTCGAGATGATGGCGGGACGCGAGCACTGACCCGATCCACCCCTCCCGACATGTCGCACATCACTGTGCCGGGAGGTGCCAGGATGGGTGGATGCGACCAGCACCGTACGAGGAGACCCTGCCGTCCGGACGCCTGATGCCCGTGGTCGGCATCGCCCTGATCGTCATCGCGGTCGGGGCGGTGGCGCTCCCGCTCGTCGTCCCGCCGTCACCGGGGAACGACATGGGTCCCGGAGACACCGCGGTCCTGATCGGGACACTCGCCGTCACGGTCGTGCTCGGCGTCGGCGTCGTCCGGATGCGCGAGACGGTCCGCGTCGACGACGTGCTGGAGGTCCGCGTCACCCCGTTCTGGTACCGACGCCGCATCCCGCTCGACCAGATCGCGTCGGTGACGCCGATGACCCTGACCGGCCGCAACTCCGGCGGGTGGGGCATCCGCCTGATCCCGAGCGGGACCGCGATCCTGCTCGACCACGGGCCCGGCGTGCACGTCGCCGTCCACGGCAAGCGTGCGCTCCGGTTCCGCTGCGGCGATCCGGACGCGCTCGTCGCCGTCCTGGAGGCACGGGGCGCGTCCGTCCGCTGAGTCGCGTCGGTCAGCGTGCGCGCGTCCGCTGAGTCGCGTCCGTCGGGCGGGGTCCGTCGGGCGGACTCCCTCGGGCCGGGTCCGTCAGTCGCTCGTGCCGGCGGCCGCGAGGACGGTCCGGCCGAGCCGCACGAAGTCGTCGACGCCGAGCTCCTCGCCGCGGGCGGTCGGCGCGATGCCGGCGGCTTCGAGGACCTCGGACGCACGAGCACTGCCACCCAGGACACCGGAGAGCGCCTGGCGGAGCATCTTCCGCCGCTGCTGGAACGCTGCGTCGACCAGGGTGAACACCCGCGAGCGCAGCTGTTCGTCGCCCGGCGGCTCGTGCCGGTCGAACCCGACCAGGACGCTGTCGACGTTCGGCACCGGCCAGAACACCTGCCGGCTGACCTGCCCGGCGATCCGCCACGACCCGTACCAGGCGGCCTTGACGCTCGGGGAGCCGTAGACCTTGCTGCCGGGGTCGGCGGCCAGGCGGTACCCGACCTCGGCCTGCACCATGACGAGCGAGCGGACCAGGGACGGGAAGGTCGCGAGCAGGTGCAGGAGCACCGGCACGGACACGTTGTACGGCAGGTTCGCCACGAGGTGCGTCGGCGCGACGGGCAGGTCCTCGGACGAGACCTGCATGGCGTCCTGGTGGACGACGGTCAGGCGGGCGTCGGGCTGCATCGCGGAGACGGTCGTCGGCAGGTGCGCGGCGAGCCGGGCGTCGATCTCGACGGCGGTGACGGCAGCGCCGGTCTCGGTGAGCCCGAGCGTCAGCGACCCGAGGCCGGGTCCGACCTCGAGCACCGCCGACTCGGGCGTGACGCCGGCGATCGACACGATGCGCCGGACGGTGTTGGCGTCGTGCACGAAGTTCTGGCCGAGCTTCTTCGTGGGGGTGACGTCGAACGTCGCCGCGAGTTCCCGGATCTCCGCCGGGCCGAGGAGCGCACCCACGGCTACTGCACCACCGTGACGGGCTCGGCGTCCCACGCGCCGTAGACGAGTTCGGTGTTCGAGGTGATCTGCGCCGCGAGCATCGAGGCGTCGGTCCCCAGCGTCTCGGCCATCGACCGGAGCGTGTGCGGGATCAGGTACGGCGCGTTCGGCCGACCGCGGAACGGCGTCGGGGTGAGGAACGGCGCGTCCGTCTCGATCATGATCAGGTGGCGCGGTGCGACGTGCAGGGCGTCACGCAGGTTCTGCGCGTTCTTGAACGTCACGGTGCCGGCGAACGACATGTACCAGCCGCGCTCGGCACACAGGCGTGCGAGCTCGGGGCCGCCCGAGAAGCAGTGGAAGACCGTGCGCTCCGGGGCCCCGACACGCTCGAGCACCTCGACCACGGCGTCGTGGGCGTCCCGGTCGTGGATCGTCAGCGCCAGGTCGTGGTCCTTCGCGATGCGGATGTGCTCCTCGAAGGAGCGGATCTGCGCCGCCCGGCCGTCGTCACCCGTTCGGAAGAAGTCGAGCCCGGTCTCCCCGATCGCCCGGACCCGGGGCAGGGCCGCGAGCTCCGCGATGCCGGCGAGGTGCTCGTCGAGCAAGCCCTGTTCGTCGAGGACCGGGGCTTCGTTCGGGTGCAGGGCCACCGCGGCGAGGACCCGGGGCTCCCGTGCTGCGATCGACGCCGACCACTGCGAGGTGGCCAGGTCCGTGCCGACCTGCACGACACCGCGGACGCCGACGCTCGAGGCACGGTCGAGGTGCTCCCGGTAGTCGAGGGGACCGTCGCCGCCGTCCCCGACCCCGTCGGCGATCTCCATGTGCGTGTGGTTGTCGTACACCGGGACGGTGAGGGCCTGCGGCAGCGGCGGGTACGTCAGGTCCCGCTTCTGTCCACCGCCGTCGCCACCGCGTGCGCGGACGTGCGCGTCGGTCACGCGGCGCCCTGCTCCGGCTGCTCGATGCGCGGGAAGAGCCCGGCCGCGAGGGGTGTCACCGTCTCGGAGCCCTGCCACTCCCAGGCGCGGTCGATGCGCTGCTCGGCGATGGTCCCACCGGCACCGATCGAGGCCCAGAGCTTCTCGGTCGCCTTCGGCATCACCGGGGACACGAGCACGGCCACCGTGCCGAGGCCCCGGAGTGCCGTGACGAGCACGGTCGCGAGGCGCTCGCGCTGGGCGTCGTCCTTCGCCAGGGCCCAGGGCTCCTGCTCGGTGATGTAGCCGTTCAGGGCGTCGACGAGTTCCCAGACCGTGGTGATCGCGTCGTGCGGGGCGAAGGCGGCGATCGACGCGTCGGCCCGCTCGGTGACGGCCTGCGCGAGGGCATCGACGGCCGCGTCGGACTCGGTCAGCTCGTCGCGTTCCGGGACGGCACCGTCGAAGTACCGGTTCAGCATGGCGACGATGCGGGAGGCCAGGTTGCCGAAGCCGTTCGCCAGCTCGGCCTGGTACCGCGCCGAGATGTCTTCCCAGCTGAAGTTGCCGTCCTGCCCGAAGGTGATCGCGCGGAGGAAGTAGTAGCGGAAGGCGTCGGAGCCGAACGTGTCGGTGATCTCGCTCGGGGCGATGCCGGTCAGCTTGGACTTCGACATCTTCTCGCCGCCGACGAGCAGCCAGCCGTGGCCGAACACGCGCTCCGGCACCGGGAGCCCGGCGGCCATGAGCATCGCCGGCCAGATCACGGCGTGGAAGCGGGCGATGTCCTTGCCCACGATGTGCACGCTCGGCCAGAGGCGCTGGAACGCTTCGTCGTCCTCGGTGCCGTAGCCGAGGGCGGTGATGTAGTTCAGCAGCGCGTCGAACCAGACGTAGAGCACGTGGTCGGAGTCCCACGGGATCTGGATGCCCCAGTCGAAGCTCGACCGCGAGATCGACAGGTCGCGCAGCCCCTGCTTGACGAAGGAGACGATCTCGTTGCGGACGCTCTCCGGCTGGATGAACTGCGGGTTCGACTCGTACAGGTCGAGCAGGCGCTGCTCGAAGTCGGACATCCGGAAGAAGTAGTTGCGCTCGGCCAGGACCTCCACCGGGATGGAGTGGATCGCACAGACCTGCTGCCCCTCGTACGGCCCGGTGCCGGGGACCAGGTCGCTCGGCTGCTTGTACTCCTCGCAGCCCACGCAGTAGAAGCCCTCGAACTCGCCGGCGTAGATGTAGCCGTCGTCGTACAGCTTCTGCAGGAACGCCGTCACACCGCGCTCGTGGCGTTCGTCGGTCGTCCGGATGAAGTCGTCGTTCGCGACGTCGACGGTGTCGAGCAGCGGCTTCCACGCGTCGGTGACCAGACGGTCCGCCCACTCCTTCGGGGTCACGTCGTTCGCCGAGGCGGTCCGCAGGATCTTCTGCCCGTGCTCGTCGGTGCCCGTGAGCAGCCAGGTGTCGTCGCCGCGCTGGCGGTGCCAGCGCGCGAGGACGTCCGCGGCGACCTCCGTGTACGCGTGCCCGATGTGGGGCACGTCGTTGACGTAGAAGATCGGCGTGGTGATCGAGAACGAGCTGCCGTCGGCCATGCGGACCATCCTAGAGGCGCGTCCGTGCCCCGTGACGCGCGGTCACCGGCCTGTGGAGAACCGGACGGGAGGCCCGTGGCGGCGCCGCCACGGGCCTCCCGTCCGACAGGTGTCGGGTCCGGTCAGCGTGCGGCGAGTGCACCCTCGTAGAGGTCGCGCTTGGACAGTCCGGTCGCGTCGGCGACCGCCGCGGCGGCCTCCTTCATGCGTGCGCCGGCGGCCACGCGCTCGAGGACCAGGCGGACGCCGTCCTCGATCGTGGCGTCCTCACCCGACCCGGTCGAACCGGCGACGACGACGCAGATCTCGCCGCGGACACCGTCGGCCGCCCACTCGGTCAGCTCGGCGAGGGTCCCGCGTCGGATCTCCTCGTGCATCTTCGTGAGCTCCCGGCAGACCGCGGCGCGCCGGTCGGCGCCGAAGCCTGCGGCCATGTCGCCGAGCGTGTCGGCGATCCGGTGCGGCGACTCGAAGAAGACCATGGTCCGCTGCTCCCCCGCCAGCGCGGCGAAGACGCGGCGACGCTCGCCGCCCTTGCGGGTCGGGAAGCCCTCGAACGTGAACCGGTCCGTCGGCAGTCCGGAGAGCGCGAGGGCGGTGAGGACGGCACTCGGGCCGGGGATCGCGGTGACGGTGACGCCCGCGGCGGCGGCGGCCTCGACCAGGGGGAAGCCGGGGTCGCTGATGGCGGGCATGCCCGCGTCGGTGAGCACGACGACGTCGTCCTCCCGGGCGAGTTCGACGACCTCGGCCGCACGCTCCCGCTCGTTGTGCTCGTGCAGCGCGATGAGCCGCGGCCGGTTCTCGATGCCGAGTGCGCGCATCAGGTGGATCGCGGTCCGGGTGTCCTCGGCGGCCACGACGGAGGCGTTCGACAGCGTCTCCACGAGTCGACGGGAGGCATCACCGAGGTTGCCGATGGGGGTTGCTGCGAGGACGATCACGACCCCATTGTCGTCGTCGTGGCCGTGCCCTGTGGACGGCGCGGGCGAGCGGCGAGGTCGCGTCCGTAGGATGCTGCGAATGACCACGGACCTGGCCGACCTGCAGAAGACCGTGCCGGACGTCCCGCGCGGCTCGCGGCTCGACGACTGGTGGGGCCGCGTGCTGTCCGTCGGCTGGCGGGTCGCCGCCTGGCGCTGGGGCGGTCCGATCGCGGTCACCGTGCTGGCGGCCCTGCTCCGACTGGTCGACCTGGGCCGGCCGCACACGCTCGTGTTCGACGAGACGTACTACGTCAAGGACAGCTGGTCCCTGGTGCACCTCGGGTACGAGGGCACGTGGCCGGCGAACCCGACCGGTGACGGCGCGACGACGACCGACCAACGGTTCGCCGACGGGCAGACGGACCTCTACTCGCGCGCCGCGGAGTTCATCGCGCACCCGCCGCTCGGCAAGTACCTCATCGGCCTCGGCATGCTGCTCTTCGGGCCGGACAACGCCTTCGGCTGGCGGTTCACGGTCGCGGTCCTCGGCATCGCCACCGTCTTCCTCACCGCGGTGATCGCCCGCTCCCTGTTCCGGTCGACGTTCATCGGCACGCTGGCCGGCGGCTTCCTGGCGGTGGACGGGCAGGCGATCGTGATGTCGCGGGTGTCGCTCCTCGACGGCATCGTCACGTTCTTCGTCGTGCTCGGGTTCGGCGCGCTCGTGCTCGACCGGCGGTGGTCCGCCCGGCAGCTCGACCGGTGGGTCGACCGGAGGGCCGCGGCCGGTCGCCCGACGCTCTGGGGGCCGGTGCTGTGGTGGCGGCCCTGGCTCGTCGCGATGGGCTTCGCGCTCGGGCTCGCGACGGCGACGAAGTGGACCGGGCTGTACTTCCTGGCGTTCTTCGCCGTGTACTCGGTGGTCAGCGACATGCTGCTCCGCCGTCGGGCCGGTGTTGCGTTCTGGTCGTCGAGTGCCGCGCTGCAGCAGGCCCCGGTGACGTTCATGCTCACCGTGCCGATCGCGGCCGTCACCTACGTGGCGTCCTGGGCCGGCTGGTTCCTGACCCGCGGCGGCTGGGACCGGAACTGGCTCGGGACCGGCGGGGAGCGCTGGACCGGGGTGCTCGCCTGGGTGCCCGACAGCCTGCAGAACTGGTGGCACTACCAGAGCGAGATCTACGCGTTCAACATCGGCCTGCACACGCCGCACTCGTACCAGGCGAACCCGCTGCTCTGGCTCCTCATGCAGCGGCCGACGTCGATGTACTACGTCGGCGTGGACGCGGGCCAGGACGGCTGCGCGGCCGATCGCTGCGGGGCCGCCATCACGGGCATCGCGAACCCGTTCGTCTGGTACGCCGCGGTGATCGCAGCCGTGGTGCTGCTCGTGCTGCTCGTCACCCGGCGGCGGTGGGAGTACGGCATCGTCCTGATGGGCATCGGCGCCGGGTACCTGCCGTGGCTGATGTACCTGGACCGGACGGTCTTCCAGTTCTACACGATCGCCTTCGAGCCCTTCCTCGTGATGGCGTTGGCCGCGGTGATCGCACACCTGCTCGGCTCACGCGAGGATCCGCGACCACGACGGACACGGGCGCTGGTCTGGCTCGGGGTCTACCTGGTCGTGGTGGTCCTGGCGTCGGCGTACTGGTACCCGCTGTGGTCGGCGATCCAGGCTCCGTGGGACTTCATCCGGTCCCACTACTGGCTGCCGAGCTGGCTCTAGGCGGGTCGGGCTGGTCGGGCTGGCTGCGCTGGTCGGGCTGGCTGCGCCGACGGCGCTGGCTGCACGGGAGGTCCGGGCACCCGCCGGGCGGGAGGCGCGGTGCCGGCCCGCCACGGGCCTCCCCCACCGACACTGCCCGCGCCGTGGGCCGAGTCCGGAGGGTGGCGAGCGGTCACGACACCCCGCCCGAGCTCTCCGAGTGGTCACGAACCGTCGGTTCGGCGCGCCCGAGACGACGGTTCTCGACCGGTCGGCGGACGTGAACGGTGGGTCCTGACCGGTCGGGAGCCCGGTGGCGGCGTGCGCCGGCGGACGTGAGCGGTGTGTTGTGACCGGTCAGGGCTGGGCGTGCAGGGCGCGCTCGATGGTCTCGCGGTCGAGCGGTTCGCCGAGCATGCCGTCCGGTTCGACCGGCGGCAGGACGCCGTCGATGACGACCTTGGCGTACCGGCGCCAGGCGTCCGGGTCGTGCGCACGGGTGGCGTCCGCGACGGAGCCGATCATCGTGGTGAGCATCGGCAGGTCGCGGTAGTCGAAGCCCTCTCGGACGACGCCGGCGTCCCGCGCGCGACCGATGATCGCGGCGACCTGGCGTTCGAGGCGGTCGCGTTCGTGCACGATCGAGGGCCTGGCCTTGCCGGCACGGACGATCGCGTCGGCGAGGGCGCGGTCCCGCGCACGGAACTCGAACACGCCCATCAGGTACAGCCGGAGCGACTCGCGCGGGTCGATCTCGGTGGCGGCACGTTCGGCCGCGGCGTTCATCGCCTCGAACTTCGTCGCGAGCAGCGCCTCGATCAGGGAGTCCTTGTCGGCGAACCGACGGTAGACGGTGCCGACGCCGACGCCGGCTTCGTGCGCGATGTCGTTCAGGGTCACCGACAGCCCGCGCTCGGCGAAGCACTTGCGTGCGGTCTGCAGGATCAGCTCGCGGTTGCGTGCCGCGTCGGCTCGGAGGGGCCGCTCGAGTTCGGCGTGCTGATCGGTGGTGCTCACGGTGACGACCGTAGTTGAACTTTCTGGGAACAAGCGGATGCGCTCGCTCCGTTTTGGTCTACAGTGGTCTGAAGCGGATGCCTGGCATCCGGTTTCACCACATCAAGACAGTGCCCGACGGCGCGCGCTGCGAACACCCTCCACCCCTTCTCGAAGGAGGCCTGTCGTGACGGCAGAACAGACAGCGCCCGCTCCCACCGGTGCGGCGCCCAAGACATCCGGTGCCACCGCATCCGGTGCCACCGCACCCCGCAAGGACCACCGCTGGATCACCCTGGCGGTCATCGCCCTCGCGCAGCTCATGGTCGTGCTCGACGCGACGATCGTGAACATCGCGCTCCCCTCGGCGCAGCAGGACCTCGGCTTCGGCACGGACCAGCGACAGTGGGTCGTCACCGCGTACTCCCTGGCGTTCGGCTCGCTGCTGCTGCTCGGTGGTCGCCTCGGTGACCTCTTCGGTCGGAAGAACACCTTCATCATCGGGCTCGTCGGGTTCGCCCTCGCCTCGGTGCTCGGTGGCCTCGCCGACTCGTTCGGGCTGCTCGTCGCCGCCCGCGCCCTGCAGGGAGCCTTCGGTGCACTGCTCGCGCCGTCCGCACTCGGCATGCTCACGACGACCTTCCGCGACCCGAAGGAACGCGGTCGTGCGTTCGGCATCTTCGGTTCGATCGCCGGGTCCGGTGCGGCCATCGGTCTGCTGCTCGGTGGGGTCCTGACCGAGTACACCTCGTGGCGCTGGTGCCTCTACGTCAACGTCGTCTTCGCCGTGCTCGGTGTGATCGGGGCACTCGTCTTCATGGTGAAGCCCCCGAAGGCCGACCGGCCGCGCATCGACGTCCTCGGTGTCGTCACGATCACCCTCGGGTTGGTCGGCGTCGTCTACGGCTTCTCGAACGCCGAGACCAACGGCTGGGACGACCCCGTGACGATCGCGATGCTCGCCGTCGGTGTCGTGCTGATCGCGGCCTTCGTGTTCATCGAGACCCGCGTCGCGCACCCGCTGCTGCCCCTGCGCGTCGTGCTCGACCGTGACCGCGGTGGCTCGTTCGTCGCGATCGGCCTCGTGGCGATCGGCATGTTCGGGATCTTCCTGTTCCTGACCTACTACCTCGAGCAGACCCTCGGCTTCTCGGCACTGCAGACCGGCCTGGCGTTCCTGCCGATGCCGCTGTCGATCATGATCTCCGCGACGCAGATCGGCGGCCGCCTGCTGCCCCGCGTCGGCCCGAAGGTCCTGATCTTCGCCGGTGGCCTCGTCGCCGCGACCGGGCTCCTGCTGCTGCTCCGCACCGACCTGGACAGCTCCTACGCGGGCACCGTCCTGCCGGCGCTGGTCGTCATCGGGCTCGGCATGGGCACGATCTTCTCGTCCGCGATGAACACCGCGACCACCGGTGTGGCCCGCGCCGACGCCGGTGTCGCCTCGGCAACGGTGAACACCATGCAGCAGATCGGTGGCTCGATCGGCACGGCACTGCTGTCGACGATCTTCGCCGACGTCGTGAAGAACAGCCTCTCCGGGCTGTCCGCCGCACCGACGAAGCTGCAGCAGGCCCAGGCCACGCTCGACGGCTACCACGCGGCCTTCGGCATCTCGGCCGGTGTGCTCGTGCTCGTCGCGATCGCCAGCGGGTTGCTCATCAACCGCCAGTCGGTCCGTCTGGCCCGCCTGGCGCGTGCCGGCTCGGACACGACCGGCAGCGTCCCGGTCGCCGCGCACTGAGCGGAAACCACCACAGCACGAACGTCGAACGCCGGTCGGCTCCGCACCACCATGCGGAGCGGGCCGGCGTTCGCCGTGTCGGAAGCCGCTTCGCGCGGCGATCGACGTCCGCCTCCCCCGGCCTGTGTCGGACTGTTGCTGAACCGCTGTCCCAGGTCAGGGGTGTCCGTTAGCGTTTGCGCCATGGCCCCCGTCCTGACCTCGCCGCTCGTGTCGACGCAGTGGCTCGCCGACCACCTGGGCGCAGAGGACCTCCTGGTCCTCGACGCCTCGGTGCACACGGACGGCATCGGCTTCGACATGTCGTGGCACTCGGCTCGCGAAGCGCACGAGCGCCGCGGACACGTACCGGGCGCCGTCTACGCCGACCTGATCGACGACTTCTCGGCCTCCCAGGCCGATCTGCCGTTCACCCGTCCCGGAGTCGACCGCTTCGAGTCCGCGGCCCGCGCGCTCGGGGTGAGCCGGTCCTCCACGGTGGTGGTCTACGACGACGGTGTCGGCGAGTGGAGCGCTCGTCTGTGGTGGATCTTCCGGTCCTTCGGCTTCGACGCCGTCGCCGTGCTCGACGGCGGCTTCGCGAAGTGGCGCGAGGAAGGCCGCCCGGTCCGCGTCGGCGCGCTGTCCCGCGGGCCGAAGCCGGCCGGCGACGGCGACGCGTTCGTCGCGGGTGAAGAGCGACCGGTCTGGGCCGACCGGGCACGGGTCCTCCGCGCGGTCGACGGTTCCGAGCCGGCCGCCCTCGTCATGGCTGCCGACCCGACCGTCCTGGGCGAGGACCACCCGCCGATCGTCCCGGGCAGCACGACCATCGGGGTCCGCGAGCTGCTCGACGGATCGAACGCGCTCCTGCGGCAACCGGAGCTCAAGCGTGCCCTCGCGCCGGTCCTGTCCGCGGACGAGGTCGTGACCTACTGCGGTGTCGGCAGCGCATCGTGCGTGGACGCCCTGGCCCTCACGGTGCTCGGACACCAGAAGGTCCGCGTCTACGACGGGTCGCTCGCCGAGTGGTGGCGGGAGCCGATCGCCTCCTGAACGGCCGACGCGTCTGCGGGTCCGGCGCCGTCTGCGGGGCCGGCGCCGTCTGCAGGTCCGGCGCGTCTGCGGCGCCGGCGCTTCCCGTCGTCCCCGGCGGGCTAGCGTTGCCCGCATGAGCAGCAGACGCGCGGTCGTCCTCGGCGGCACCGGCGGCATCGGGTCCCAGGTGGTCCGCGGACTCCTCGACGTGTCCGGCCGGGGCGGCGGCGACTGGGAGGTCGAGGTCGTCTCCCGCACCGGCGGGCCGGTCGCCGACGAACTCCTGGCCCGTGGTGCCGTCGGCCGACCTGGAGACCGACGCGACACGTCCTTCCTGCGCGAACTGCTGCGTCCCGGCGCGGACCTGCTCGTCGACACGGTCGGCGTGACCCGCGACGACGCCGTGCAGCTCGCTCCCTTCCTGGACGACGTGGGGTCGACCGTCTTCGTCTCGTCCAAGGCGGTCTACGCCGACGAGCAGGGGCGGCACGCGAACTCGGTGGACAAGCCGGTGTTCGGCGGCGCGGTCACCGAACTGCAGCCGACGCTCGCACCGGGCGACGCCGACCCGACGAGTCGCGACGGCTACGGCGCCGCGAAGGTCGCCGCCGAACAGGTCCTGCTCGACCACGGTGCACCCGTCACGGTCCTGCGTCCGTCGAAGGTGTACGGCGTCGGCATCGGCCGCCCCCGGGAGTGGTTCGTCGTGCGCCGGGTGCTCGACGGCCGCGAGCGCATCCTGCTCGCCGACGAGGGCCGCGGCGTCGACCACACGACGGCAGCATCCGGCATCGCGTCCCTGGTCCGACTCGTCGCCGACGCGCCCGACCGCCGGATCCTCAACGTCGCCGACGAGACGGCGCCCAGCGTGCTCGACATCGTCCGCACCGTCGCCGGCCACCTCGGCCACACGTTCGAGGAGGTCCTGCTCGGCGAGGACGCGCCCGCCTTCGTCGGGCTCACGCCGTGGTCCGTGCCGTCGCCGTTCGTGCTCGACACCACCGCCGCACGCGCACTCGGGTGGGTGCCGCCGCGGTTCGCCGACGCGGTCGTGCCGGAGGTCGACTGGCTGGTCGAGACCGCGCACCGCACGCCGGTCGACGGGGACGTCCCGTGGGCGTCGGACCCGTTCTGGGACCGGATGTTCGACTACGGGCCGGAGGATGCGGCGATGGTGCTGCTGTCGCTCGGGCTCGACTGATCGCGGACCCGGCTGCGGCGCACACGATGTCCACGGTGAACCGCCCAGAGGTCCTGCTGATCGGCGGCCGGTCCGGCGTCGGCAAGTCGACGACCGCCATCGCGCTCCACGGTCTGCTCGCGGCGGCCGACGTCCGACACGTGGTAATCGAGGGCGACTTCCTGGACCTCGCATGGCCACCGCCGCACCGGGAGCACCCGGAGGCACAGCTGGCTGCACGGAACCTCGCGGCCGTCTGGGCAAACGCGCGGGCGTTGGAGCACCACCGGCTCGTCTTCACGAACACCGTCTCCGTCCTCGAGTCCGTCGTGCTCGCAGACGCGATCGGTGAGGACCCCCTCGTCACCGCGGTGCTGCTGCGCGCCGGGGACGAGGTGGTGGCGGACCGTCTCGGCCGACGAGTCGGCGGTCCGGCTGCCCTCGACGAGATCCGCCACAGTGCTGCGACTGCACGGCACCTCGACCATGCCGTCGCCGACGACGTCGTCCGCGTCGAGACGGACGGACGGACACCGGCGGACATCGCGCAGGAGCTCGGCCGCCTGACCGGGTGGCTGGCCTGACGGCCCGCTCGGTCTGGTCGCGCCGGGCTGTGGACAGCGGCGACTCCTCCACAGATCGGCCTGGAGGCCCGCCCACACAGGGCGCGCGGGGCACGCTGGGTGCATGAACGACAACCGGCTCGGGACCGCCGTCAGCCCCTACCTCCGCCAGCACGCCGACAACCCGGTGGACTGGCGTGAGTGGGGAGCGGACGCCTTCGCCGAGGCACGGGAGCGCGACGTGCCCGTCCTGGTGTCGATCGGCTACGCCACGTGCCACTGGTGCCACGTCATGGCGCGCGAGAGCTTCTCCGACCCGGAGATCGGCGCGGTGCTCCGGCAGGACTTCGTCGCCGTGAAGGTCGACCGTGAAGAGCGCCCGGACGTCGACGCGAGCGCGATGGCCGCGGCGAGCGCCTTCACGGAACAGCTCGGGTGGCCGCTGACCGTGTTCATGACGCCGGACGCGCAGGTCTTCTACGCCGGCACGTACTACCCGCCGCAGCCGGTCGGCGAGCACCCGTCGTTCCGCCAGGTCACGGCTGCGGTGCTCGACGCGTGGCACGACCGTCGACACGAGGTCGATGCGAACGCGGCAGCCGTCGCGCGGGCGATCCGGCAGGGTGCGCAGGCGGACGCGGCCGCGGCGCAGGCGGGGCCGCCTGACGGGGGTGGGGCGGGCCTCCCGTCGGTCGATGCGATCCGCGGGGTCGTGGCGGACCTCGAGCGCGCAGAAGACGCGACGGACGGCGGGTTCGGTGGAGCGCCGAAGTTCCCGAACGCCCCGCTGCTCGAGTTCCTCGGCGACGCGGCCGCGGACGGCGACGGCGCTGCCGGCGCGCTGCTCGCCCGTGCGCTGGACGCCATCGCCGGTTCGGAGCTGACCGACGCCGACGGCGGGGTGTTCCGGTACGCGACTCGTCGCGACTGGTCCGTCCCGCACTACGAGCGGATGCTCTCCGACAACGCCGGACTACTCGCGGTCGCCGACGCTGACCGGGCCCGGGGCATCGCCGACTTCCTGCGCGACACCCTGCGCCGATCGGACGGTGCGTTCGTCGCGGCACAGGACAGCGAGTCCACGATCGACGGCCGTCGGGTCGAGGGCGAGTGGTACCGGTTGCCACGCGACGAACGCAGTCGGCTGGATCCGCCGCCGCTGGACGACCAGGTGCTCACCGGGTGGAACGGCCTCGCGATCCGGGGGCTGGTGCTGGCGGGCACCCGCGCGGGCGACGACGAGATGATCACCCTCGCACGCGCCGCCGCCGACGCCGTGGTCGACGCGCACCTCCGCGACGGCCACGTCGTCGTCCGGTCGAGCACGCCGCGTGGTGCGTCGTCCGCGCCGCCGACGGTGGAGGACCTGGGGTTGTTCGCCGAGGGGCTGCTCGAACTCGCCCTCGCGACCGGTGAACTGCGGTACGCGACGATCGCCCGGACCCTGGTCGGCGACGGACTCTCCGGGGCGCTCGAGGTCGACCCCGTCCTGGCTGCCGCGGGCACCGCGACCGGCGAGCAGCCGCAGACGGCCCTGCGATCGGGGACGGTCGCGCTGGCCGGTGCTGCGGCGACGCTGTCCGCCCTCACCGGGGACGACGAGCCGCGACGCGCTGCCGAGCGGCTGGTCGCGGAGCGCGCACGGACGGGGGTGGAGCGGCCGCTCGGGCATGCGGACGCCCTGGGCTTGGCCCTCGCCCTGCAGCGCCCCTCCCGGCAGGTCGTCGTGGTCGCCGACGAGCGGGCCGACGCCACGGTCGCGGGCATGCTCGCCGCGGTCCGGACTGCGCGACGTCCGGGAACGCTGGTGGCAGTGCTCACCCGGTCGCAGGCAGCGGAGTGGTCCGCAGCGGGTTTCTCGTTGTTCGACGGGCGCGACGCCCTCGACGGCGTGACCTACGTCTGCCACGACCGCGTGTGTGCGCTCCCCGCGCGGAACGCGGACGACCTGTCCGGCCAGCTCGCGCTCCGGCACGGCTGACCGCGGCGCGCCCGGACGGTATCCTGGAATGCTCATGTCGAATCCCCCCGTCATCACGTACCCGCCCGAGCTGCCCGTCTCGCAGCGGCGGGACGACATCGCCGCCGCGATCCGCGACAACCAGGTCGTCATCGTCGCCGGTGCGACCGGGTCGGGGAAGACGACGCAGCTGCCGAAGATCTGCCTCGAGCTCGGGCGCGAGAGCATCGGCCACACCCAACCCCGACGCATCGCAGCGCGCACGATCGCCGAACGTGTGTCCGAGGAACTCGGCGGTGAGCTCGGCGGACTCGTCGGCTACCAGGTGCGCTTCACGGACCGGGTCAGTTCGGACACCCGCATCAAGGTGATGACCGACGGCATCCTGCTCAACGAGATCCACTTCGACCGCGACCTGAAGCGGTACGACACGATCATCATCGACGAGGCACACGAGCGGTCCCTGACGATCGACTTCCTGCTCGGCTACCTGAAGCGGCTCCTCGCACGGCGCCCCGACCTCAAGCTCGTCATCACGAGCGCCACGATCGACCCGGGGTCCTTCTCGAAGCACTTCGACGACGCCCCGATCATCGAGGTCTCCGGTCGCACCTACCCGGTGGAGATCCGCTACCGGCCGCTCGTGGCCGAGGACACCGGCGACGACTCCGATGACGACGAGTCCGACTCCCGCACCGGCGACAGCGGCAGCAACGCCGACGACCGCGACACCCTGCAGGGCATCACCGACGCGCTCGACGAACTCGCGCGGGAAGACCCGGGCGACGTCCTGGTGTTCCTGTCCGGCGAGAACGAGATCCGCGACGCGCAGGACGCCATCGAGGGCAAGCACTACCCGGGCACCGAGGTCCTCCCCCTCTACGGGCGACTGTCCGCGGCCGACCAGCACCGGGTGTTCCAGCGGTCGAACACCCCGGGCCTCCGGCGACGTGTCGTGCTCGCGACGAACGTGGCCGAGACCTCGCTGACCGTCCCCGGCATCAAGTACGTCGTCGACACCGGCACCGCCCGCATCTCCCGGTACTCCCCGCGGGCGAAGGTGCAGCGGCTGCCGATCGAGGCGATCTCGCAGGCGTCCGCCAACCAGCGTTCCGGCCGCGCCGGTCGCACGAGTGCGGGCATCGCGATCCGGCTCTACTCCGAGGACGACTTCGACCGCCGTCCGGAGTACACCGACCCGGAGATCCTCCGCACGAACCTGGCGGCCGTCATCCTGCAGATGATCTCGCTCGGGTTCGGGGACATCGAGTCGTTCCCGTTCCTGCAGCCGCCGGACTCACGGGGCGTGAAGGACGGCCTGGACCTGCTCCGCGAACTCCGCGCCGTCGACACGGAGGGTGCGATCACGAAGACCGGCAAGCAGCTCACGCGCCTGCCGATCGACCCGCGGCTCGGCCGGATGGTGCTCGAGGCCAGCCGGCAGGGTGTCGGGCGCGAGGTCATCGCGATCGTCTCGGCACTGAGCATCCAGGACCCCCGCGAACGTCCGCTCGAGAAGCGTGCCCAGGCCGATCAGCTGCACAGCCGCTTCGCCGACCCGACCAGTGACTTCCTGACGCTGCTCGGCCTGTGGAACTACCTGGAGGACAAGCAGGACGAGCTGTCGTCGAGTGCGTTCCGCCGGATGTGCAAGGCCGAGTTCCTCAACCACCTGCGGATCCGCGAGTGGCAGGACCTGTACCGCCAGCTCTCCCGCGCGGCGAAGCAGGTCGGCATCCACGTCGGGACGGAGCGCAAGGACGACCCGGACTCGGTGCACCGGGCGCTGCTCGCCGGACTCCTCAGTCAGATCGGGCTCCGCGACCGCGAGAAGCGCGACTACCTCGGATCGCGGAACACCCGGTTCGTGGTCTTCCCCGGCAGCGTCCTGGCGAAGAAGCAGCCGGACGCCGTGATGGCCGCGGAGCTCGTCGAGACCAGTCGACTGTTCGCCCGGACCGTCGGCCGCATCGACACCGCCTGGGTCGAACCGTTGGCCGGTGACCTGCTCAAGCGCACCTACGGCGAACCGCACTGGGAGAAGAAGCAGGGCGCCGTCGTCGCCTTCGAGCGGGTGACGCTGTTCGGTGTCCCGATCGTGCAGCGCCGACGCGTGCAGTACAACCGGATCGACCCCGTGCACTCACGGGAACTGTTCATCCGGCACGCCCTGGTCGAGGGCGAGTGGGAGTCACAGCAGGCGTTCGACCGGGCGAACCGGACGCTCCGCCGCGAACTCGAACAGCTCGAGGAGCGCACGCGACGCCGCGACATCCTGCTCGACGACGAGACCGTCGTCGCGTTCTACGACGCGCGCATCCCCGCCGAGATCGCCACCACCCGCGACTTCGAGGGGTGGTGGCGACGGACCCGGCGTGACCAGCCGGACCTCCTCACCATGCGGCGGGAGGACCTGCTTGACGAGTCGGCTGCCTCCGCCGCCGAGGACGACGACGAGTACCCGACGCAGTGGCGGAGCGGCGACCAGCGCCTCGCCGTCCGCTACCGGTTCGAGCCGGGTGCCGAGGACGACGGCGTCAGCGTGCAGGTACCGCTCGCCGTGCTGCCCCGGATGCGCGAAGCGGGCTTCGACTGGCAGGTGCGCGGCCTCCGCAAGGAGCTCGTCACCGCCCTGATCAAGGCGCTGCCGAAGCAGATCCGCAAGAACGTCGTCCCCGCGGCCGACTGGGCCGAGAAGATCGTCACCGAGCTGCCCGACGACGCCCCGACGACGCCGACCGAGAGCTTCCGGGCAACCCTGGCGAAGACGATCCAGCGGCTCGTGCACGTGCCGGTCTCGGAGTCCGACTTCGACATGTCCCGGGTGCCGTCGCACCTGCTGCCGACCTACGCGGTCGTCGACGAACGCGGCCGCCGGGTCGAGGCCGGCAAGGACCTGTCCGCGCTGCAGACGAAGCTGAAGGACCGGACCCAGCAGAGCGTCGCCGCCGCCACGCAGCGGTCGGGAGGCTCGTCCCGCGTCGCCGACGCCGGCTCCGGCCGCCGCATCGAACGCTCCGGCCTCGCCGCCTGGCCCGACCAGGACCTGCCGGAGGTCCTCGACACGAAGCAGGCCGGCGGCGTCATCCGCGCCTACCCGGCCCTGGTCGAGGAGGGCTCCGGCCCGAAGGCGACCGTCGGCGTGCAACTCCTCGCGACACCGGGCGACCGGGCCGTGCAGATGCCCGCCGGGGTCCGGCGCCTCGTGATGCTCGCCGTACCCTCCCCGGTGTCCTACATCCAGCAGCACCTCACCGCGCAGGAGAAGCTCGCCCTCGCCGCGAGCCCCTACCCGTCGACGAACGCACTGTTCGACGACGTCCTGGCCGCGGTGGTCGACGCCGGCATCCGACGGACCCACCCGGACGGGCTGGTCTTCACACGGGCCGCGTTCGAGCAGGTGCGGGACACCGTCTCGGCGACCGTGGTCGACACGATGTTCACCGCGGTGTCCGAGGTCGCCGCCGTCCTGACCGCGCAGCGGAACGCCGAGCGCGCGATGAAGCAGGCGACGAACATGGCGCTGCTCCCGGCGCTGTCGGACATGCGGCAGCAGATGGAGCGCCTGGTGTTCGCCGGGTTCGTCTCGGTCGCGGGGCTCGACCGCCTCCGACGCATCCGGGTGTACCTGCAGGGCATCGAGGCCCGCGTGACGAAGCTGGTGCAGAACCCGGGCCGCGACGCGAGCTGGATGCGTGAGGTCACCGGCGCGACCGAACGCTACGTCGAGGCGGGTGGGGCGTTCCCGCCCGCGGTCGGCTCGCACCCGGAGCTCGTGCACGCACGGTGGATGCTCGAGGAGTTCCGCCTCAGCCTGTTCGCGCAGGAACTCGGGACGGCGGAGACCGTGTCGCTGCAGCGGATCACGAAGGCGCTGACCGCCGCCGGCCGCTGAACCGCGCCGTCCCGCCGACCAGCAGCGAGGAGGCGGGGCTCACCCAGGCTCGGCCAGGCACTCGGTGCTGAAGAACACCTCGCCGGAGGTCGTGGAACCCTCATCGGGTCGGCGGAGGTCGTCGATGGAGTACGTGCCCGGCTGGTCGTTGCGGAGCTGGCACTCCTGCCTGGTCACCTCGGCGTCCGCGGGGTCCAGATCCGACTGCAGGAGCGCAGCGGTACGAGCCCCCAGCTTCCGCAGCTCCCCGGCAGCGTCTCGGTCACCGAAGTGACGTTCAGCCGCGGTGGCCGGCTGGGCGCGTCGCTGGGCGCCCTGGGCGGTGGTGCCGATCGTGTTGAGCAGCGCCGTTCCGTCCAACACCCCGGCGATGCAGAGGACGACGATGGCTCCGATCATCGCCGCCGACGACCGGCTGCGGTCCTTCCGGCGTTCGCGGACCTCGACGACGAGCACGGCTGCCGGGATCCCGACGGCGATGGCGACGCCCAGCAGGACGGCCAGCGTGGTGCCCGGGGTCGGCTCTCCGGACCCGAAGGTCTGCTGCAGGCTCGCCCCGAGTTGGAACGCGAAGCCCACGACGAGGGCAACCGGCATCATCAACGCCACGACGACGCTCGACGACCGGTTGGTCGCCTGTGTGGGCTGCGCAGGCGGCGCCGGGGTCGTCCGGCCCGGGACGGCGGCGTCGAGACCGTAGGGACCAGGTGTGCCCAGGTCCTCGTCCGGCTGCGACTCGGGATCGTCGTCCGGTCCGCGGTCGTGATCAGTTGCTTCGTTCATGTTCCCCCCGAGACCCATCTTGCCGGACCAGGACTACGGTGACCGCCATGATCGGCACACTCGACGTCGTCGTCCTGGACTGCCCGGACACCCGCGCCTCCGCCCGCTTCTCCGCCGAAGTCCTCGGCGGGGAGGTCGTCGCCTTCGACGAGGACTGGGCCGAGGTGGTCCTGCCCTTCGCCGGACACCGTCCGTTGCTCGCCCTCCAGCGCGCCGACGGCTACCGGGCTCCGGACTGGCCGGGGCAGAGCGTCCCGCAGCAGGTCCACCTCGACGTGAAGGTGGACGACCTCGACGTCGCTGAACAGGCCGTGTTGGCGGTCGGTGCGCGGGCGACCGGCGCGGGCACCGACACCTTCCGGGTCTACCTCGACCCGGCGGGGCACCCGTTCTGCCTGGTCCGCCCCCAGGACTGACCTGCTCCGGTCAGTCCGACGGCCCGTCGGCGGCAGCGTCAGCCGCAGCAACCGGCCCGTCGGGCTCGACCGCCAGCCCCGTGACGACCTCGACCCGCGGCAGTTCGGCGAGCACCGCACCCGGCAGGAGCAGCTTCGCCCCGCGGACACCCGCACCGATGACGACCTCGGGCACCTCGAGCACCCGGGAGTCGACGTACACCGCCCAGTCCGCCGGCAGCCCGATCGGCGTGATGCCGCCGTACTCCATCCGGGTGCGCTCGACGGCGTCGTCCATCGGCGCGAAGCTGACCTTCCGAGCACCGAGCAGCCCCTTGACGGTGCGGTTGACGTCGAGCTTCGTCGACGCGAGCACCACGCATGCGGCGTACGTCACGGTGTCTCCACGCTTGCCCGCGACGACGATGCAGTTCGCGCCGCCGGACACCGGGAAGCCGTACGCCTCGGAGAAGGCTGCCGTGTCCGCCAGGTCCGGGTCGATCGGCGACGCCTCGATCCGCTGCACCACGCCGGCGGGCAGGGCGACCAGGGCCTCCGCGACGGGGATGGCGATCGAGCCGGTGGCGAGCAGGACGGGCATGCGGTTCAACGTCGGCATCGCTCCACCCTAGGGACGCCCACCACGACGACGTGTCAGCAGGAAGCCGGACGACGCGGCGTCCACCGCGACGCGGCGTCCACCGCGACGCGGCGTCCACCGCGACGCGGCGTTCACCGCGAGCCGACCACCCGCCGCCGGTCACGCGCCGATGCCCAGACCTGCACGACCAGCCCGAGCGCGATGAACCCCGCCATCATCCCGCCCATCGCCGTCGCGGTGCCGCCGAGCGCTCCGGCGAGCGGCGTCGCCAACCCGCCCAGCCCGAACGTCAGCCCACCGGCCAGCGCCGAGGCGGTCCCGGGGTGCCGGTGGCCGAGCGCCTGCGTCAGCGTGATCGACCCGGGGATCACCCAGCCCCACGCGGCGGTGACGAGAGCGAGCGCTGGCCAGACCACGGCTGGCCCGGCCCCGCTGACCGCGCCGAGCAGGACGAGCACCGACCCCGCGGTGCCGACGGCGAGGCCGATCGTGTAGAGCCGGTCCTCGGCGACGCGGCCGACGAGCTGCCGGAACACCAGGGTCGACACGATCATGCACGACGCGTTCGAGGCGAAGACGAGCGTGTAGAGCCCCTCGCCGAAGCCGTACTGCTGCTGGAACACGAAGGACGAGGTGGCGATGTACGAGAAGAAGCCGATGGTCCCGCAGCACCCGGTGACGAGGTACCAGCGGAACCGTGGGATGCGCAGCAACTCCGCCATCCGTCCGAGCACGGCCCGGGGCGACCGGCCACCGGGGGTCGGCTCGGTCAGGGTCTCCGGCAGCAGGCGTGCTGCGGCGATCGTGAGGACGGCGCCGAGGACCGCGAGCACGACGAACGCACCGCGCCAGGTCGAGAACGACAGCACGACGCCCCCGGCGAGCGGTGCGACGACGGGCCCGACCGAGTTGACGACCGCGAGCGTCGAGTACAGCCGGCTGCGCTGCGTCCCGGTGGCCGCGTCGCCGACCATCGCTCGACCCGCCACCGCGCCGGCTGCGCCGCCGAGGCCCTGCACCACGCGCGCCACGACCAGGGTCACGATGTCCGGGGCGATCGCGCAGACCAGTCCGGCGACCGCGAACAGGGCCGTCCCGCCGAGCAGGATCCGGCGCCGTCCGACGCCGTCGCTGATCGGTCCGACGACGATCTGCCCGACCGCGAAGGCGACGAGGAACGCGGTGAGGGTGAGTTGGACGGCGGCGGTCGAGACGTCGAGGTCGCGGGCGATGGCCGGCAGCCCCGGGATGTACATGTCGGTCGCGAAGGGCGACACCCCGACGATGAGGCTGAGGGTCAGCAACGGCCCCCGGCGTCCGGTCCAGGACGTGCGGGTGTGATCGGCAGCGCTGCTCATCGCCGCCACCCTAGCCCGCGCGGAGCGCGCAGCGACAGGGACGATCGTGACCGGTCCGGGTCAGCGACGCGACCCCGGGACGGACGGGAGGCCCGTGACCAGCTGGTCACGGGCCTCCCGTCCGACGGTGTCGCGCTCCCCCGCGACTGGCCGTCACCGGCCGGTTCCCCGTCAGCCGACGATCTCCCACGTGACGAGTCGCGCGTCGCGGGTGGTGACCTCGTGCACCGGTCCCTCGACCGCGAGGACCGCGCGCGGTGTCGCGGTGCCGGGCAGGACCCGGGGCGCGGTGGCGCGCTCGTTGACGATGACGCCTCCGGTCGCGGTGTCGGCGTCCGCCACGGAGGCCGAGGCCGCCGCGTGCGAGCCGACCCAGACCTCCACGTCACCGGGTTCCACGATCCGGACCATGCGCCGGTCGCTGAACGCCAGGCGGGTGGTGGGGACGGTGAAGGCGAGCCGGACGGAGGCGCCGGCGTCGAGTTCGACGCGGGCGTAGCCGAGCAGCTGCACGACCGGGCGGGTGACCGACCCGGCGACGTCGTGCCCGAACAGCTGCACGACGTGGGCGCCGGCGACCGAGCCGGTGTTCGTCACCGTGATGCTGGCGGTGAACGCCGAACCGGCACGGACCGCGTCGTCGACGACCAGGTCCGTGTGGTCGAACGAGGCGTAGGACAGGCCGAAGCCGAACGGCCGGACCGGCGTGGAGTCGGTCGCGGTGACGTCGGACGGGCCGCCCAGGGCGGGGTGCAGGTACGAGTACGGCTGCGCACCGGCGGACCGGGGCAGCGACACCGGCAGCCGACCGGAGGGGTTCACCCGACCGGTGACGACGTCGGCGATCGCGAGACCGCCGCCCTCACCGGGGAAGAACGCCTGCAGGACGGCGGCGGGCCGCGGCCCTTCCCCGTCGAGCGCCCAGCCGACGGCGTACGGCCGGCCGGTGAGGAGCACCAGGACGACCGGCGTGCCGGTGGCGACCACGGCCTCCACCAGGTCGCGCTGCACGCCGGGCAGGTCGAGCGACTCGGAGTCGTTGCCCTCGCCGACGGTGCCGCGGCCGAACAGGCCCGCCTGGTCGCCGACGACGACGACGGCGAGCTCGGCCGCCATCGCGGCGGCGACGGCGTCGGCGATGCCGGTCCGGTCCTCCCCCTCGACCGTGCAGCCCTCGACGACCCGGACCGACGCGCCGGCGAACGCGTCGGTCAGCGCCTCGGCGACCGTCGGGATCGAGAACCCGAGCGGCAGTCCGGGGTGGGCGGCGAGGACGTGGTTCGCGAACGAGTAACAGCCCTGCAGCGCCTCGGCGCGGTCGGCGTTCGGGCCGATCACGGCGACGGTGCCGGGGGTCTGCCGGACCGGCAGGACCCCGTCGTTGCCGAGCAGCACGATCGACTCCTCGGCGAGACGCCGGGCGAGCGCCTGGTGCCGCGTTGAGTCGAGGTCGACGCCGGTGGGCGGTTCGTCCTCGTACGCCTCGGGGTCGAGCAGGCCCAGGGCCTCCTTCTGCGCGAGCGCACGGAGGACCGCTCGGTCGACGTACGCCTCGTCGAGCTGGCCGGACCGCACGCGCTCCAGCAGGGGCTGCAGGTACGCGTCGCCGGTGGGCAGCTCGATGTCGATGCCGGCCTCGAGGGCGAGCGCCGCCGCTTCCCCGCGGTCGGCGGCGACGGCGTGCATGACCTCGAGGAACGCGATCGCGAAGTAGTCCGCGACGACGGTGCCGTCGAAGCCGAGCTGTTCACGCAGCACGGTCGTCAGGTACTCGGGGTTGGCGGCCATCGGGACGCCGTCGGTCTCGGTGTACGAGTTCATCACCGAGCGGGCGCCGCCGTCGAGCAGTGCCATCTCGAACGGCGGCAGGAACACGTCGCGGATCTCGCGCGGCCCGGCGGAGACGGGCGCGTGGTTGCGTCCGGCGCGGGATGCCGAGTAGCCGAGGAAGTGCTTCAGTGTGGCGTGCACGCCGGCGTCCTGCAGGCCGCGGACGTACGCGGTGCCGACCGTGCCGACCAGGTACGGGTCCTCACCGATGCACTCGTCGACGCGGCCCCAGCGGGGGTCGCGGACGACGTCGAGCACCGGGGCGAGCCCCTGGTGGATGCCGAGTTCGCGCATCGAGTCGCCGATCGCACGGCCGACCTGCTCAACGAGTTCCGGGTCGAACGAGGCGCCCCACGCGAGCGGGGTCGGGAAGGTCGCGGCCTTCCAGGCGGCCAGTCCGGTGAGGCACTCCTCGTGCACGAGCGCGGGGATGCCGAGCCGCGTCTCCCGCTTCAGGCGACGCTGCTCCTGCCAGAGCCAGGCGGCCCGCTCCTCGGCGTCGACCGGGCGGGTGCCGTACACGCGGGTGTAGTGCCCGATGCCGTCGCGGGTCACGTCGGGCAACGTGGCCCGGTCGTCCTGCGCGGCCGCCATCTCGCCCTGCATGGGCGCGACGACGCCGTTCTGGTCGAGCCAGTAGCCGACGATCTGCGCCGTCTTCTCCTCGAGCGTCATCCGGGCGAGCAGGTCGCGGACGCGGTCGCTCACCTCGGGGACGGCCGGGAGGCCCGTGGCCGGGTCCGACAGGTCGGTGCGGACCGTGTCGACCTGCCGGGGTTCGTTGGTGATCGTCATCCCTTGACCGCCCCGGTGAGACCGCCGACGATCCGGCGCTGGAAGATCGTGAAGAAGACCAGCGCGGGGATCATCGACATCGACGTGAACGCCAGCACCTTCGCGGTGTCGACGGAGTACTGCGATGAGAACGCCTGCACACCGAGCGGCAGCGTGTAGCTGCCCTCGTTGTTAAGGATGAACAGCGGCAGGATGTAGCTGTTCCAGCTGGCGATGAACGCCAGGATCCCGACCGTGACGACACCGGGCAGGGACAGCGGCACGATCATCCGGAAGAAGAACCCGAGGCGGCTGGCGCCGTCGATGGACGCCGCTTCCTCGAGCTCGTCGGGGATCGCGCGGAGGAACGGCACCAGGATGATGACCGTCGTCGGCAGGGCGAAGGCGATCTGCGGCAGGATCACACCGGCCAGGCTGTCCGTCAGACCGAGGTCCTTGATGAGCAGGTACAGCGGGGTGATCGCGACGGTGATCGGGAACATCAGGCCGGCGGCGAACAGCGCGTAGAGGGCACCGCGGCCGGCGAACCGGTAGCGGGCCAGGATGTAGCTGACCATCAGGCCGAGCACGACGACACCGACGGTCGTCGCGATCGCGCTGACCGCCGAGTTACCGAGCTCCCGCCAGAAGATCGAGCTGCTGAGGACCGAGCCGTAGTTGCCCAGTTCGAACGGTGCCGGCAGACCGGCGGGGCTCGTGGTGATCTGCGAGTTCGTGCGGAAGCCGCCCAGCACGATGTACAGCACCGGGGCGAGGTTCGCGGCGACGAACAGGATCGCCACGACGTAGGTGAGCGGGTTGGCGCGACCGATGGCCGCACTCGACCGGCGTGCACGCGTCGCACGGCGCCCGGGGGCGACGATGCTCGTGGTGGCCATCACTTCTTCCCTTCGGTGATCGCGCCCGCGGTGTCCCGGCGGAGCACGAATCGTTGGTAGATGAGCGCGACGGCCAGGGAGATGATGAACATCACGACGGCGACGGCGCTGCCGAACCCGTAGTTCCCGGAAGTACGGCCGTTCGCCACCATGTAGGTCGCCATGGTCGACGTGCCTGCGGTGGAGGCGATGTACTGCCCCCAGATGATGTAGACGAGGTCGAACAGCTGCAGCGACCCGATGATCGACAGGAACGCCCAGATGCGGATCGTCGGCCCGAGCAGCGGCAGGGTGATGCGCCGCTGGATCTGCCAGTAACCGGCGCCGTCGATCGCGGCGGCCTCGAACAGTTCTTCGGGGATGCTCTGCAGGCCGGCGAGGAACAGGATCACCGCGAAGCCGATGTACTTCCACGAGATGATCACGAGCAGCGTCCAGATGGCGATGTCCGGGTTGGACAACCAGTCTGCGCGGAGGCCACCGAGGCCGATGCCCTGGAGCAGGTCGTTCACGGCGCCGTTCGACTGCAGCAGCAGGCTCCAGCCGGTGCCGACGATGACCTCGGAGATCACGTACGGCACGAAGACCAGGACGCGGATGAGACCGCGGCCGTGCATCTTCTGGTTGAGCAGCAGCGCGAGGACGATGGCGATCGGGCCCTGCAGCACCAGCGACAGGACGACGATGAAACCGTTGTGCATGAGGACCGACCGGAAGGCCTGGTCCTGGAAGATGATGACGTAGTTCTGCAGGCCGACGAAGTCGGTGGGCGGGCCGTAGCCCTGCCACTTGAAGAACCCGTAGTACGCGGCCATGGCCACGGGCAGGATCACGAACGTGACGAAGACGATCACGGCGGGTCCGGCGAGGACGGCGATCTCCGCGCGCTGCCGCCAGTCCGCGAGCCGCTTGGCGGGCCGACGCCCGGCGGGGCGCGGTGCCGTGGAGGCACCGCGCCCTGCCTGCGTGGACCCCGCGCCGCGGTCCGACCCGGTGGCCGGGTCCGTGCCGAGCGAGGTGTCGAGGGTCATGGTCAGCCCTTGGCCGCAGCCTGGTTGGTGGCGGTGACGATGTCCTTGGCGTTGCCCTTGCCGGCGAGGACGTCCACGACGCTGGTGTTCAGCGCGTTGCCGACGTTCTGGCCGTAGAGGGTGTCGAGGTACTGCGACACGAAGGGGGCGTCCTTGTACGCGGCGAGCGCCGTCTTCAGGTACGACTCCGACACGACGGACTGGGCGTCCTGGTTGACGGGGATCGCCTGGAAGGCCTTGTAGTAGCCCTCCTGGTTGTCCTTCTGCACGATGAAGTTGAGGAAGTCGGTGCAGGCCTTCTTCGGGGCCTTCGCGGTGCAGGAGTAGCCGTCGACACCACCCATCATCGACTTGGCGTCACCCTTGCCGCCGGACACAGCGGGGAACGGGAACCAGCCGAGGTCCGGCAGCGGCTTGGCGTCCGGGGTCAGGGAGGAGATCACGCCCGGGTCCCACGCGCCCATGAGTTCCATGGCCGCCTTGTGGTTGGCGAGGAGACCGGCGGAGCTGCCGGCACCCTGCTGGGCTGCGGTGGTGAGGAAGCCGTCGTTGAACGGCTTGGTGTCGTTGAAGGCCTCGAGGTCCTTGCCGGCCTTGGCCCAGCAGGCGTTGTCGAACTTCAGCGACTTCGCGGCACCGGTCAGGGTCTTCTCGCTGCAGGCGCGGAGGGCGAAGTTGTAGTACCAGTGCGCGGCCGGCCAGGCGTCCTTCGCACCGACGGCGACCGGGTCGACCCCGGCGTCCTTGAGCTTGCTGATGTCGTCGTTGAGCTCGTCCATCGTGGTGGGGGTACCCGAGATGCCGGCCTTCTCGAAGAGGTCCTTCGAGTACCAGATGCCCTCGGGGAGCACGGCGACGGGCATGGCGTAGGTGCCGTCCTTCGCGTCGTAGCCCGAGAACGTGCCGGCGCTGATCGACTTCTTCGCGTCGGCGCTGATCGAGTCCTTGATGTCGAGCAGCTGCCCGGCGTTGATCATGGCGTTGAGCTTGCCGCCACCGCGCTGCAGGAAGACGTCGGGGCCGTCACCGGAGTTCAGCGCGGTCTGGAGCTTGCCGTCCAGGTCCTCGTTCTGGATGGCCTGGATCTTGATCGTGACGTTCGGGTTCTTCTTCTCGAACGCCTTGACCGTGTCGGCCCAGTAGGCCTTGCCCGGTCCGGTGGTGGAGTTGTGCCAGAAGGTCATCGTGACCTTGCCGTTGCCGTTGCCGTCGTCGGCGGATCCGCCGCTCGAGCAGCCCGTGGCGAGCAGTGCGGTGCCGGCTGCGATGGCGATTGCCGCCGCGAACCTGTTCTTCCTCGTCATTGTGGAATCCCTCGGTAGTCGTCGTTGACATGCGACCGCGAGGCCGCACGGAGAGCATGCCTGGCGCTCTTTCGGCTTGTCAATCGATTTCGATAACGATTTCGGTGCGTGGCGGTCCGCGGCTCAGCGGCCCGGCGCGGGGTACGGTGTCGACGTGGATGCCATCGCCCGTCCGGCTCCCCTGCGGGGGCGGACCACCATCAGCGATGTCGCGCGGGCCGCCGGTGTCTCCGTCCCGACCGTCTCGAAGGTCATCAACGGACGCGACGGTGTCGCCGCCGCCACCTCACAACGCGTGCTCGCGGTGATCGAGTCGCTCGGGTACGAGAGCTCCCTGGTCGCCCGCAGTCTCCGCCGCAGCCGCACCGACGTGATCGGCATCCTGGTCACCGAGTTCGAGCCGTTCTCGACCGAGTTGCTCACGGGCATCTCGTCCGCCGCCGACGGCACCGGGTACGAGCTGCTCGCGTACGCCGGACTCGTCAGCGGTGAGGCACGCCCCGGCTGGGAGCGTCGCTCACTCTCCCGACTGGCGGGCACCCTGATCGACGGCGCGATCGTCGTCACCCCCACCACCCTGATGGCGAGCACCCCGATCCCCGTCGTGTCGATCGACCCGCACACCGGGCCCGAGGGCCACGCCGCGATCGACTCCGACAACGTCGGCGGGGCGCGGGCCGCGACCGAACACCTCATCGCCCTCGGACACCGCCGGATCGCGCACATCCGCGGACGTGCCGACCTGGCCTCGGCGGAACTGCGCGAGCTCGGGTACCGCCGGTCCCTCGAGGCCGCCGGCATCCCGTTCGACCCCGACCTGGTCCGCGTCGGCGACTACCAGACCGCCGCCACCGCCGAGGTCGCCCGCGAACTGCTCTCCCGCCACGACCGACCGACCGCGGTGTTCGCGGCGAACGACAGCTCGGCGATCGGGGTGCTGCAGGTCGCCGGCGAACTCGGGCTCCGCGTGCCGCAGGACCTGTCCGTTGTCGGCTTCGACGACGTCCCCCAGGCCGCGAACGCCACTCCCCCGCTGACGACGGTCGCGCAGCCGCTGCACGACCTCGGTGCCGAGGCGCTCCGCATGCTGCTGGAACTGCTCGGCGGCCGCGACGTACCGGCGCACGTGCAGCTGCCGGCGTCCCTCGTGGTCCGCGCGAGCACGGCGCCGCCCCCGCCCGGTTCCTGAGGCGGCAGGCGCGGGACGCCGGCGTCTCCGCGAGACACCGCGGACCTCCCGAGACGCCGCCACATTCCGCGGCGTCTCCCGCACTCGGCGGCGTTTCCCACAGACGGGGCGTCGGACGGGAGGCGCGCAGCCCGCTCGCCCCGCGCCTCCCGTCCGCCCCGCCAAACGCCGGCGTCTGCGCGAGACACCGCGGACGCCGCGAGACACCGCCACATTCCGCGGCGTCTCGCACACTCAGCGGTGTCTCTCACAGACGAAGGGCGGCCGATCGTTTCGCGGGCCCATGGCATTCAGTCAAACCCATGGAACGTCTCGTTGGCCGATCGGCTAACGAGATGTCCGGATCTTTGCCCGTCCGGCTACATCAAGAACTCAGTAGCTGCTTCGACCCCTTCAGTCGTCAGGCTCCAGTTCGGCCTAGCGAAATCCTCCCGCCGTAGTCGCACCCTGACCTCGTCGACAACCTCATCCGCGCGAGTCTGGGCACGACTAACACCGTTGACCTCATATCCGAGCTTCTGCGACACCCGCAGGGATGCTTCGTTCCAAGCGGCTGCGCTCGACTCCGCCCACTCCGCTCCTAGGTGATCGAACGAGAACAGCAGCAATGCCGTCCGCATCTCGGTGCCGAGCCCGTTGCCCTGGTGCGCGAGGGCAAGCCATGATCCGCTCTCGACGGTCTTGCGCGCGGCGAAGCGGCGAGCATGCAACTCCTGGACGCCGACCGGCGTGCCGTGGTGGAGCACGGTGAAGCTCACACCCCATGAGTCAGGGCTCACTCCGGACCGTAGCTTCCAGTGGTACTGCGCGAGAGAATGCGCCAATGTTGTCGGTTCTGCGTCCGTCCACGGAACACCGAACGGCATCCGAGCGGGATCGTGCACACCCGACAGTGCCACGTCGACGAGCCCGGGAAGGTCCTCGTCGCGCAGGGGGCGCAGTTCCAGCCTGGGAGTGATGAGGCGCAGCCCGAACAAGGGCCAGACTTGATCGAGATCCATCGACCAACGATAAGAGCGCGACGTCGAACGTTACAGGCCGACAGTGTCTCGTTGATCGGTCGGCTACCGGACACCGAATCGGGCCCAGGAGTCGGCGGGTAGCTCCGGCTGGCCTGGGTGTGAGCAGCCTCGCTCTGTGTCGTCGTTTTCGCTGCGATCGGTGTCGGGTCAGGTGGTGCCGATGACGAGGGTGCTGCGGGCGGCCTCGACGACGTCGTTGGTGATGACGTCGAGCTCGTTGATCTTCAGGACGCGTTGGATCTGAGGGAGGAGGCGCTCAAGGAGCCGGAAGTTGCCGCGGGTGATGCGTTCGACGGCGGCGATGGCTTGCGCGTCGGTGAAGTCGTCGGGGTCGAGCGTCTTGCCGAGCTTGCGCCATTGACGTTCGAGGACGAAGAGCAGCTCGTCGTGGCCGAGCGGACGGTACTGGTGGGCGAAACCGAGGCGGCTGTAGAGCTGCGGGTAGTGGCTGAACTGCTTCTCGATGCCGGGCATGCCGATGAGGATCATCGCTATGCCGGTGCGGTCGTACTGGTCGCGGAGCCACTCGATCGCGTTGCCGGTGAGGCGTTCGGACTCGTCGATGATGATCAGCTCGAGCAGGGACGGGTTGGGGCCGTGTGCGTGGTCGAAGTGGCGACCCTGGAGCAGGAGGTGTTCCTCGATGCAGCGTTCGGTGCGGAGCATGTCGTGCCGGAGGTCGTCCTGCAGGGCGCGCATCGTGGCGGAGACCTCGGGCGTGTAGAAGACGGTGCGGGCTCGGTGGGCGGCGGCGTAGATCTTCGTGTCGTCTTCGCTGCGTGCGGCCCATCTGGCGATGAACGGGCCGATGCTGTCCCAGTGGGCGTAGCGGCGTGCGGAGAGGGTCTTGCCGACGCCAGCGGGGCCGAAGCAGACGCCGATGGTGTTCTGCTTCCGGACGGCGTCGGCGAACTCCGCGAACCGACGGTGTTCCTTCGTGATGATGAACTGGCTCGTCATGACCGGTCCTCCTCGTAGGTCATCAGTCGCGGTTGATCCGGTGCCGGTGCGGGTGCTGGTGGGGTGTGATCATCGGGTGTGGGGCGGACGATCGCGATGCGTTCGCGGATCTGCCCGCGCAGGGCTCTTCGTTGCGCGTTCCGGGCGGCCTGGATCTGCTTGAGACTGATGGTCTCGGTCTGATGCGCGGTACTGATCGCGGTGCACAGGAACGCGTCGCGGTGAAAGACACGGATCTCGGTGACGTCGCGGGGGTCGTACCGGACGCTGACGGTGCTGCCCACGAAGGGTGCGAGAGTGGTTGCGGTGTAGCGGAGCCCTTCGAAGTGGATGCCGTCTCGTTGCACGACACGCGTGGTCGGGACGGTGAGCAGGAACCCGTCGAGCTGCTCGAGGGAGTCCGGCATTCGTGGCAGCCACCCGTCTGCGATCCACGCTTCCAGTGGGCTCTTCCGGAGCTCGCGGTGGATGCGGGCGTTGTAGCGGCGGATGAACGTGTTGATGGCACTGTCGACACCGGCGAGATCCAGCGCCGGCGTCGGCGCCGGCGCCGAGGATCCGGGTGCGAGGTGGCCGGGGAGCGTTGGGAGCAGCTCGGTGTTGATGGTGCCGAAGAACCGCTCGATCTTCCCGCGGCCCTGGGGGCGAGCGACCTGCGAGTGGATGATGCGGAGGTGCAGCACGGCGGCGGTGTCGCCGATTCGGTGGCTGGTGAAGTCGGACCCGTGGTCTGTGTAGAGCACGTCTGGGATCCCGCAGACAGGCCAGTCCGGTTCCGGCTTGTGCCAGATCGCTTGCCGGAGCGCGAGCGCGGTGTTCGCGGCGGATGGGGCGCCGAGGAACACCATGTACCCGCAGACCGCGCGGGAGTAGTCGTCGAGGATCACCGTCAACCACGGCCGTTCGGGCTTGCCGTCGGGTCCGACGATGAGCAGATCGAGCATCGTGTGGTCCGCCTGCCAGATCGCGTTGGGGCGATCCGCACGACGTCGGAGCAGCAGTTCGTGCTTGTCCCGATATGACGCGGGCCCCTCAAGCGCGAGCGTCACCATCCCGGGATCAAGCCCGTTCACGATCGACCGCACAACGGAGTACGACGGCGCTGAGAGACCTCGTTTGGTGCAGTAATTGTCGACCTGGCGGTGAATCGTGGCGATCGAAGGTCGTGGCTTGGTGAGTGCGAGCCCCTCAATCAGGCGCACCAGTTCCGGTGCCGTCCGTCGGGCGCCGTGATCGGTGCGGGTGCCGTCGGCGAGAGCCGGGTATCCGCCGGTTCGGTAGCGGGCCAACCAGCGTTGCAGGGTGCGCTCAGCGACGCCCGTGGTGCGGGCCAGGGTGGCGAGCGGGATGGCGTCCTCGACGTGCAGTCGAAGGATGCCCCACCGCTCGCTCGCGTCCATAGCCAGCTACATCGTTGGGGAAGGCTTGGTTCGTCGCGCCGCGACGGGCTCGGCGTGCTTCGCGAGTGCACGGTAGATGGTGGTGCGGCTAACGCCGAGCACGTCGCCGATCTGCGCGACGGTCATGTCCTGCTGTTCGTAGAGCCGGCGTGCGGTGCGCACCTGGTCCGCGGAGAGCCGAGATGGTCGGCCGCCGGTGCGGCCGCGGGCTCGAGCGGCGGCGAGGCCGGCGTTGGTGCGTTCCTTGATGAGGTCCCGTTCGAACTCCGCCAACGCGGCGAAGACGTGGAACACGAGCCGGCCGCCGGGCGAGGTGGTGTCGATGGTCTCCTGCAGGGACCGGAACCCGATGCCGCGCTCGGCGAGAGCGTGCAGCTGATCGATGAGGTGCCGGATGGACCGGCCGAGCCGGTCGAGTCGCCAGACGACGAGAGTGTCGCCGGGGCGGAGCTGGTCGAGGAGCTTGTCGAGCTCGGGCCGGTGTTGGAGCGACCCGGACATGGTGTCGACGAACACGCGGTAGCAGCCAGCGGCGTTGAGCGCGTCGATCTGCAGCGACGCGTCCTGGTCTGTGGTGGACACGCGCGCATACCCGAGAAGGTGACCCATGAAGAGAACGTAGCGAAACTCGACCAGGAGGGGTAGTGGCGGCACGTAGATTCTGGGACTGGGTTCCGCTACAAGACACGGCGCCTCGCACCCGGACTGAGCGCCGGTACGGATAGTTGTAGCGGAATCGTTCGTATTTGTTACGTCTGCCGCGCTCGCGCGGCGAGCCGGAGTGCTTGCACGGAACGGAGGTGTTGTTCCGATCGGTGGCGGCCGTTGGCGGGAGACGGATGTGGTGCTGCGATGACCGGAAGGAGTCGGGGGTGCTCGTCCAGGGTGAAGTGTCGCATGACGCCGTCGAGGGCAACGGCCCCGTACGTGACGATCGCAGTGAGAGCGGGGAGGGCCGCGAGCAGTGTGGCGAGGGCATGCCGCCCCTCGTCGATGTCCTCGAGTCGCACGCGGTCGGGCAGTTCCCATGGGACAAGGTTCCAGCGGACGTACTCGCCGCGTGCGAGTCCGGACTCGATACGGGCTGCTCGGAACGCGGCCGCGGTCGGGCCCGGGTTGTCCTCGCTGCAGATCGCTGCGTGCGCTGCGGCGATGGTCTGGGGGCCAGGCGACTGCATCAGGACCAGGACACGGCTGAATCTGCCGCCGGATCGTGGGTCGAAGCTCGGGACGAACCGTCGGCTGCCGTCGGGCGCGGTCCGCCACGTCTCCGCGAGACCGTTCAGCGATCGAACGTCAGCGAGTTCCTCGGGGGTACTCATGCCGGCTGTGGCGGTGCCAGCAGGGTGCCACGGATGACGGATCCGTGAAAGGTGCGAAGGGCAACGGTGATCCATGCGGCGACGAGGCCGGCGTAGTAGATGACGGCGAGGACGGCAACGACGGTCAGGCCTGAGTGCAGGGCGAGCCCGTTCAGGCCGGTGACGCAGGTCCCGACGGGGAACGTGAAGGACCACCAAGTCAGGCTGAACGGCAAGTGTTCGCGGGCAGTGCGGATGGTGATCGCGAGGGCGATGACGGTCCACAGCAGCGCGAAGCCGAGCATCGCGAACCCGTACACCAGCGCCACGACCAGCAGGGCATGCGCGGTACTCGCATCGACAACGGTGGGGGCGTTCGATGCGAGGAGGTTCACCGCGGTGATCGACTGTCCGACCGGCCCGAGGACGATCCACAGAGTCGGGACCATGCCGGCGGCCCCGACCTTGTGCTGCGCGAGACGGTTCCAGATCAGCGTGATCACGACCAGCGACGTGATGAGGCTGAGGCCGAAGAAGCCGTAGCAGGACCACAGCAGCGTCTCCCGCGCCTGCCCGGCGGGGGCGTACGGCAGCAGGAGCGCACCGGTGGAGGCGGACACCATCGGCGGGACGATCGGCATCAGCCAGCCGCCGAACGCGGAGTCGGGCTTGTTCTCGTGGCGGGTGAACGCCAGGTACGGCACGAGCACTGCCGTGAGCAGTCCTCCGATGGTGCCGATGGTCCACAGGACCCAGTCGATGGTGACGGCGGCGGGCAGGCCGACCCAGTCCTTGCCGAGCAGGAGTGTCCCGGCGCCGACGGTGAGGAACGCCATCGGTGGTGCGCCGTAGAAGTGCGAGATCACCGGGTTGAGCTGGTGCCCGGCTGCAGTGCTCCGGTAGCGGATCCAGTGCAGCACCGTCGCGGTCGTGAGGGCGACGAGGAGCACCGCGGCGATCGCCCACACGACCGTCGCCGCGAGGCGCAGCCCGGGGAACTGCAGCGGCAGTGACGCAGCTGCGACAGCGACGATCCCCGTGCCCATGATCGACGCGAACCAGTTCGGTGTGAGATTCGACACGATCAGGCCTGGCCGCTCCAGGTCACGGAACAACGCCGTCTGCGGCCGTTGGGGCAGCTGGCTACCGTTCGCGGGTGCAGGGTCCGTGCGGAGCGTTGTCATGGGCCAAGCCTGCGCGAATCCTGCCTCTGGCGGTACCCGGAACCTCTTGGCAGGGCACAATCAATGATTGTGGCACTACGGCGACTCACGGACCGAACCCTCGACCTCGACACACTCGACGTGCTCGCACGCGTCGCCGAGACCGGCTCCCTCTCCGCTGCCGCTGGAGCGCTCGGCGTCACGCAACAGGCAGTGTCTGCTCGGATCCGGGTCGCCGAGCGCATGGTCGGTCACTTGTTGGTGCACCGCTCGACCACGGGGTCGGTGCTGACCGAGACCGGCAGGCTCGTCGTCGGGCTGGCCGGACCGGTCCTCGACGCGTCTCGCCACCTCGAAGCAGGAGTGGCTGCGCTGCGGACTCCCACGGGTTCGCTCGTCGTCGCAGCGTCACAGACGATCGCGGAGCTGCTGCTGCCGGGCTGGCTGCTCGAATTCCGCCGCCGCGAACCCGACGTGCGGGTGCGCCTGATCGCGGGCAACTCCGCCGCGGTGACGGACCTCGTGCAGTCGGGTGGCGCGAACCTCGGGTTCACGGAGACCCCGGTGACGGCGGCAGGTGTGTCCGCGCAGGTGATCGCGGACGATGAGCTCGCGGTCGTCGTTGCGCCGGAACATCCCTGGGCTCGGTCGACCGGGATCACTGCGGAGGTCCTGGCGGCGACGGCTCTGCTCCTGCGGGAAGAAGGTTCCGGAACTCGCGCGACCCTCGCCGCATGGCTCAGGGAGGCCGGTTTGAGCATGTCGGTTCCGGCCGCGGTGCTGGAGACCACGAGCATCATCCGGGCGAACGCGCAGGCTGGAATTGCACCGGCGGTGATGAGCCTTCGCACGGTCGCCGCCGACATCAACGACGGGTCGCTGGTGCGGGTCCCGCTCGCTGGGCCGCCACTTGCCCGGCCGTTGCGGGCGATCTGGTCGGGAGAGCCTCAGCCAGCTGGTTCTGCTTTCCTGCGCGTCGCCCACGAGGTGACCGGTCGGGGTCAGCGCAGCCCGTAGGGCAGCTCCGGATTGTTCTCCGCGATCTCGGTGAGCCGGTTGTACTTGGCGACGCGTTCTCCGCGGGCGGGTGCGCCGGACTTGATCTGTCCGGTTCCGGTGCCGACGACGAGGTCCGCGATGAACGTGTCGGTGGTCTCGCCGGACCGGTGCGACACCATGCTCCGCATCCCGAGCGAGCGTGCGACGCCGATCGCGTCGAGGGTCTGGGAGACGGTGCCGATCTGGTTCGGCTTGATGAGCGCCGCGTTCGAGAGCCCGTCCTTCCCACCGTCGCGGATGCGCTGCGGATCGGTGACGTAGAGATCATCGCCGACGATCTGGAGCATGTCGCCGAGCGCGAACGACATCGCCTTCCAGCCGCCGTGGTCATCTTCGGAGAAGCCGTCTTCGATGCTCCGGATCGGATACCGGCTGATGAGGTCGCGGTAGTAGTCGACCATGCCTGCGCGGTCGAGCCGGCGGTCCACGACCCGGTAGCTACCGTCACCGAGCGCGAACTCGTTCGCCGCCGGGTCGAGTGCGATCGCGACGGTGTCCACGCCGGGCTCGTAACCGGCGGCACTGATCGCGGCGACGAGGAGGTCGAGGGCCTCCTCGGGCGCGGCGATCGACGGGGCGAAGCCGCCTTCGTCCCCGAGACCGAGACTGCCGAACCGTTCCCGGACCAGTGCCGCCAGCGCGTGGTAGACGTCCGATCCGATCCGAACCGCGTCGGTCATGGTCTCGGCGTTCACCGGGGCGATCATGAACTCCTGGAAGTCGAGCGCGTTCGCTGCGTGCGCTCCGCCGTTGAGCACGTTGAAGTGCGGGACGGGCAGGCGGGGCGTGCTGCCGGTGACGTCTGCGATCCAACGCCAGAGCGGCAGCTCCGCTGCGGCGGCGAGAGCGCGTGCCATCGCGATCGAGGTCGCGACGACACTGTTCGCGCCGAGCCGGCGGTGGTTCGGGGTGCCGTCGAGGGCAGCGAGGGCGGCGTCGGCCTGCCCGATCGAGGTCCACGACTGGCCGGTGATCATCGGTGCGACGTCCGTCGTGATGAGGTGCAGTGCCTGGCTCACGTCGCGGCCGCCGTAGCTGCTGCCGCCGTCGCGAAGCTCGACAGCCTCATGCGCGCCAGTGGATGCGCCTGCGGGGGCGTCACCGGTGACGACGGTGCCGTCCTCGAGCTCGAGACGCACCTGGATCGTCGGGTAGCCGCGGGAGTCGAGGATCCGGGAGCCGTGCAGGCTGCTGATGGTGACGGGGCGGCTGGTGTGGGTCACGTACTCGCCCTGATGGTGGGTGGTGTGGTGGACGTTGCTGATGTAGTCGTTCACGGCGGTTGTCGCCTTTCGGGTTGGTCGTGCGGGTGTGGGCCGCGGGGAGGCGGAGGGACGACCTCCTGGCGATCACTGGGCGCCAGTTGCCTCCCCACGGCGGTTCAGGGCGCGCACTGGATGGTGTCGGGTGCGCGGGTGCCGGTCAGGGGTGCGGGGTGAACCGTTCCTGTGCGGCGCGGATGATGGCTTCGGCGTCGACACGGTTCGCCCACCCGTTGGTGGTGACGTGCTTGCCGTGCTCGATCTCCTTGTAGTGGGCGAAGAAGTGCTCGATCTCCGCCAGGACCGGCTCGGCGACGTCGGAGATGTCCTGGACGTGGTCGAAGCGGACGTCTCCGGCGGGGACGGTGAGGATCTTGTCATCGCCGCCGTTCTCGTCGACCATGCGGAGCATCCCGACCGGGCGGACGTCGATGACGACGCCGGGGAACGTGGGCCGGGGCAGCAGCACGAGCGCGTCGAGGGGGTCGCCGTCATCGCCGAGAGTGTCGTCGATCGAGCCGTAGTCCTGCGGGAACACCATGCTGGTGAACACCGCCCGGTCCAGGCGGATCCGTCCGGTGGCGTGGTCGACCTCGTACTTGTTGCCGCTGCCGCGGGGGATCTCGATCGTGATGTCGAAGTGCATGAGCTGTTCGTCTCCCAGTCGGATGGTCAAGTGAGGGTGCCGAGGGTGACGCCCCCGGCGGCTGCGGCGACGGAGACGACGAGCATCCCGAGCCCGTTCACGGCAGCCGCGGTGGTGCGGCCAGTGCGTGCGAGGCGGACGGTCTCGAAGCTGGCGGTGCTGAACGTGGTGTAGCCACCCATGAGCCCTGTTCCGAGCACCGCGACGGGGGTGGCGCCGAGGTGACCGGCGGCGCCGGTGATCAAGCCCAGCAGGAACGAGCCGGTGATGTTGATCGTCAGCGTCCCGACCGGGAGCCGGAACTGCCGACCCCGGTTGATCGCACCATCCACGAAGAACCGTGCGGCCGCGCCGACACCGCCAGCGACCGCGACGCTGAGGAAGGCCAGGGCGCTCATGATGTGGCCCCGTTCGGTCGGACCAAACCCGCGATCGCGAGGCCGCTACCGGTGGCGATCGCGCCGGCGAGGACCGTCAGGAGCGCGTACCCGGTGCCGGCCAACCCGCGGCCAGCGAGGAACAACACCGCGGTGCTGGTCGCGAGGGTGCTGTAGGTGGTGAACCCGCCGAGGACACCGGTTCCCAGAAGCAGGCGCAGTGTCCGGCGGCGACCCTCGTCAGGTCCGCGATGCGCGAGGTGTTCCAGCAGCACACCCAGTAGGAGCGCGCCGGCGATGTTGATCCAGAAGATCGCCCAGGACACCTCCTGCTGAGCGGGGAACGCGGTGCTGAGTCCGTCGCGTGCGGCGGTACCGATGGCGCCGCCGAGTGCGACGACACCGAGGTACCGCCACCGCAGATGCACTGGCCGGTCGATACGTTCCGGGTCGTTGGCGTCGATGTCTGGGTCGGGCGGGAGCTGCCCATCGGGCAGCTGCGTGTCCGTTCGGGAGGTCATGTTCCACCTTCCGCAGCGACCGCTGCCGCTGCTGCTCGTGCTGCCGGATGCAGGTACTCCCCACCCCGCGGACAGAACCCACCGTCGCCGTCGAACCGGTAGATCAGGGGTTCGCCCGTGGGGAGGTTCAGGTCCGCGAGCTCACCGTCAGTTAGGCCGTCCATGCAGGCACACAGTGCCCGCAGTGAGTTGCCGTGCGCGACGACGAGCACTGTCTGCCCGTCGCGGAGTGCCGGGGTGATGCTGTGCGACAGGACGGGTTGGACCCGGCGGATGACGTCGGAGAGTGTTTCGGTTCGACGAAGTGCCGCCCACGGCAGTCCACGAAGCGCCGGCGTCCGCCGGAGCGCCAGCCACGCGCGGATCGACATGCGTGGTGGCCGTCCCGTGCGGGTCCGACGAACAGCGAAGAACTGCTCCGCCCCCAACGCCGCTTGCGCATTCTGCTTGGACATGCCGGTGAGGGCGCCGTAGTTCCGCTCGTTCAACCGCCACGTCGACTCGATCGGCGCATCACGTCCGAGGACGTCGGTGACGAGCTCCGCCGTGTGGAGCGCCCGCTCGAGCGTCGACGTGAGCACGAGGTCCGGTCGGATGCCGGCATGCAGAAGTAGCAACCCAGCCCGATTCGCTTCGGCGCTGCCCTGTTCGGTCAGCGCGACGTCTCGCAAGCCGGTGAAGGTACCGGCAGCGTTCGCAGTGCTCTGTCCGTGGCGGAGCAGAACAAGCTGGCCGGTCACGGGGTGTCCCACGGCAGTGGGGCATCGAACCCGACCGGATCAACGGGCACTACGAGCACTGAACGGTGCTGCTGATGGGTCAGCCGTACCGCGACCGACCCCGTGAAGAACTCCGCGATTCGACCCGCTCCCGTCCTGGCCCCGACGACCAGCATCGCCGCGTCGCGGTCTTCGGCCACCTGCGACAGTGCCCGGCTCGGATCCCCGACACCCGGGACGAACGTGACGTCGACGCCGTAGGTCGTTGCGGCAGCACGTACTGCCGCCTTGTCACTGTCCGACAAGCCCTGCGGTGTCGTGTCAGCGGTGTCAGGGTCGATCGGTTCCACCATCACCGACCCGTCCGAGCGCGTACCGGCATCGAAGAGCGATGCATCCACGCTGACGCACACCAGCGTCGTACCGAAGCGCCGCGCGATAGACGACGCAACCTCGATGACCCCCGGAGCGAGGCCGGGCAGGACGCCGACGACGACCGGTCCGGAACCGATTGGTGCTGTCATGACACTCCCTACCTCAGGCGCGCAGAAGCGCGACCAGCTGAGATAGGGACTGTTGTCGACAACTGTCGAGGTTGGGTCCGGCAAGCCCCACTACCGGGTCCGAAGACACCACCATTATGCACCCGAACCCCAAGTCACGCGGGCCGTCTCGCGCACCCGCGACGTCCCGACACCGAAGGAAGCGATTCCGACGACACGGAGCGAAGCTGCCCACACCTGGGACGGCGTGGTGCTCGAACGTGCACGTCGGGTCGATTTCGGTCGCGACCGTGCGCCAGAACTTCGCTGCTACTTCGTTGCGGTCCTGGTAGGCCACCGCCCATCTCCCCGGGTGCGCAGCGGTCAGTTCCGTCACGGCGGCACGTCCGATGCGAGAGCGTCGTACTCCGTGCGCGATGAAGAAGCTACTGATGATGTGTTCCTCTTCGTCGAGGCCGCGGAGGACCGCGAGTCCGACCGGGTGCGGTCTGAGGTGGAATACGTGTGCCGACCAGCCCGGCTCCGCAAGGCCGGCGTCGAGTCGTTCTTGGCGGAAGCGGCCGCGCTCATCGGGGAGCGTGCCGGTGAACGCGGACATCTCGTGCCGGAACATGGTCCAGAGCTGTTCGAGCTGAGGGCGGTGTCGTTCGTCGGCGGTGGTGATGGTCAGGGGTGTTGGGGTGCTCATACAAGAAAACCTCCGCCGTGGTCGGCGGAGGTTTCGTCGCTGACAGTATATCGCCCCGTCCGGCACCCGATCGGCTATCGGACGGTTCGAGCGACGGCCCACTCGCGATCGAGCATGGCGTACTGGTAGCCGTCGACCCATCCCAGGTCGGCGTGCCAGGAATCCCCGACGCCGTGCTGCTCGCGTCGCATGCCGTTCTTTTCCAGGACGCGGGCGGAGGCGATGTTGTCTGCGTTGCAGCTTGCTGTGACACGCCGGAGCTGGAGCGCGTCGAATGCTGCGGCCAGGAGCCCGCGGGCCAGGTCCGTTCCCAGTCCTCGTCCGGCGAGGTCGGGTTGGAGCATGTAGCCGATGACGCCCTGCGTGCCTTGGGGCATTCCTGGTTGCCCCAGGCCGTCGGTGACGTCGAGGAACCCCAGGCCGGCGAGCTGGCCGTTCAGCTCAGCGACGCACGAGAAGTCAGTGTCACTGTCGGGGATGCTCGCCCACTCTCTGGCGTAGGCATCCGGGTCGACGTGTGTGCGAAGCATGAACCGGTTGACGACGGGGTTGTTCCGCAGGGCGACGACCTGGTCCGCTTCCTCGGGCCGAGGGTCGCGGAGGAGGAGAGCCCCGCTTTGAGCAGGCCAAGGAGAGATGCGCACGCTGTCATCCTTCCAGGGAGCCACGCCCGGTGACCGATCGGCTACCGCGACAGGGCGCCGGCTGTCAGGAGCTCTATGACCCATCCCGCCACGTCGATCGGTACGGTCAGGACATGGGAGAGCGTGGTTCAGCTACCGCCGTGATCCGGGCGGCAACCATCGATGACGCGGCGAGCATTGCCCGCCTGCACGCCGCTTCCTGGCGCGAAACCTACGGGCGGTTCGTGGACGACCCCGACACCAACCCCTGGTTCGACGTCGACCGGCGCGTCAGCATGTGGTCATCGAACCTGGAAGACCAGACCTTCACAGCGGTGGTCGCCATCGAAGAGGTGGGCATGATCGGGTTCGCCGCTGTCCAGGCCACCGCGGAAGAACCGGCCGCCGTCCGGCCCGAGGAGCTGAGCATGCTCTATGTGCTCGAGCACGCGCACGGGAGCGGAACAGGTCAAGCGCTACTGGACGCTGTGCTCGGCGAACGGCCGGCGTCACTGTGGGTCGCGGCCGACAACCCGCGCGCTCACTCGTTCTACCGACGAAACGGCTTCATCGCCGACGGTGCCATCTCCAGTTTCGGCCCGATCGGAACAACAGTGCGGCTCGTCCGATGACCAATCCGCTACCGGCACGGAGTGTGACGGCGCCTGTCTGCTCGTGAGGTTGGTCGTTAGAGTCGGGTCGTGTCTCCGACAGTGCCGTTCGCCGCTCTCCCGATCGGGCAGCGGGACGTCTCGTACGAGTACGGACCCGACTCAGCGATCCGACCTGACGTCCCTGCCGGCACGATTGAGGAACTCCACCTCGGCTCGAGCGAACGGTACCCGGGGACTTCCCGGAAGGTCTGGGTCCATCGCCCCGCAGGACATCTCGCTGATGCTGCAAGCGCGGTCATGGTCTTCAATGACGGCTGGTGGTACCTCGATCCAGACGGCGCGGTCCGAGGGGGGACCGTGCTGGACAACCTCGCCGCGGACGGCGTCCTTCCGCAGATGATCGGCGTGTTCGTCGACCCCGGAGTGGTGAACGTCGACGGCGTACCGACGAAGCACCGCAATGCCGAGTACGACGCGTTTGATGACACCTACGCGAGCTTCCTGCTGGAGGAAGTCCTACCAGAGGTCGAGTCTCGCTACGGCGTTTCGGCTGAACCGATGAACCGTGGCATCTGCGGCGGCAGTAGCGGCGGCAATGCCGCCCTGACAGCAGCATGGACTCGCCCTGACGGGTTCGGGAGGGTCATCGCATTCAACCCGAGCTTCGCGCAGATGCCGGGCGGAAACCCCTACCCCGAGCTCCTCGCGGCCGAAGCACCGCGACCCACCCGCGTGTTCCTGCATGCTGCGCACAGAGACCTCCACTGGAACGAGCGAGCGTGGAACTGGTTCGCCGAGAGCCTCGACACCGCGTCCGCGCTCGCGAGAGCTGGCTATGACTTCCGGCTCGTCGTCGGCGACGGGTCGCACTCCCCGAACCACGGCGGGGTATTACTTCCCGATGCGCTGCGGTGGCTCTGGGCGGAGGATCACACCGATGCTTGACGGAGCCGTCGACCTCTCGACGAGCGCAGCGGTGGCTTGGGTCGTGACCGGTATGCCGGGCGCTGGAAAGTCGACGGTGAGCCGTGCCCTTGCTGCAGCGCTCCCTCGTGCCGTGCGGATCGGCGCCGACGACCTCAACGCGATGATCGTCTCCGGCGCGGTCTGGCCACTCGGTCACCCCGCCGACGAAGCAGAACGACAAGTCGAACTCTGCTACCGCAACATCGGCGCGCTCGCGCACAACTTCACGGCGAGCGGTTTCACGACCATCATCGACTGCGTCCTCCCCGGACGGGACAATCTCGATCGCCTCCTCCGGCAGCTCCCACAGCAGCGCGCACGACTGGTCGTCCTCGCTCCCGGCGAAGCAGCCTGCCGCGACCGCAATGCCGCACGGAGCGCCGACGAGCAGTTCGACTTCGACGGCTACTCCGAACTTGACGCAACCATGCGAGCCGGCTTCGGCGATCAAGGACAGTGGATCGACAGCGCCGACCTCACTGGTGAACAAACGGTGCGGACGATCCTCGAACAGGTCGCCATCGACAGCAGCGTCCGCTGGCCGATCGGCTACCGGACTCCGTTTGGTCGCGCCTTCGACTCTCCGATCACTCGGGGGGACCGAAGATAGACAGGAGTGTCCAGACGATGCCGATCATTGCCAGCCCTACAGCGAGCACACGGACGAGTCCCGGGGTCATCGCAGTCTGCGGACCGCGGCTGCCCTGCTGGGCGTCGACGAAGTACTGCGCGATCGGTGCCGGACGCACGAACGCGGTGACCGCTACCGCCACGATTGCCGGCCCGGCAATGAGTCCGGGGATCCACATGGACTCCATCCAACCAGGTCGACGTGATGGCAGTGAGGAGTAGCTGCCCGCTGTCCGGTGGCCGATCGCGGTGCGAGACGAGGCGGACTCGGGAAGTCGGCGGATCCTCGCGCCATGACCGCTCTACTCATCGGGTACGCCCGCGTCTCAACCTACGAACAGGACCTCACCGCCCAGCGCGTCGCGCTGGAACGGCTTGGAGTCCTCCCGCCCAACATCCACACCGATCATGGCCTGACTGGCACGAACAGATCACGACCAGGGCTGCGCGAAGCGCTTGCCTCCTGTCGTGACGGGGACACACTCGTCATCGCCAAGCTCGACCGGCTCGCACGAAGCCTCCGCGACGCGAAGGACATCGTCGACGAACTCACCGCCAAGAACGTCAAGCTCAACATCGGCGGCTCCGTCCACGACCCGAACGACCCCGTCGGCCGTCTGCTGTTCAACGTCCTCGCGATGGTGGCCGAGTTCGAGTCCGACCTCATCCGCGCCCGAACGCGCGAAGGAATGCAGATCGCGAAAGCGAAAGGCCACCTCCGCGGCCGGCAACCCAAACTCAGCCCCGCGCAACAACGCCATCTCCTCGAGGTCCACGAAGCTGGCACGCACTCGGTCGCCGAACTCGCCGAGCTGTTCGGCATCGGACGCGCAACCGTCTACCGCTGCGTCAACCGACAAGCGCACCCCAACCGCTAAATCCTCAGCTCCGCTCTCAGACGTAGGCGTCCGAGAGCGGAGCCCCACCCGGGACCAGAACCATCGAGGGTCCCCGCCTGGCAGCTTCGAACAAGCACGTCCGTTGAACGACTTGCTACCGGACGTACCTACCACCCGTGGCGAAGGTGATTCGCCGACGTGTCTCGACCGTTGCTGCTCGGCCGTTCTTCTGATGGTGATCACGACGGCGGTTGCCCGCTCGGCACTTGAGTGCTTCGCTGAACACGAGCGAAGGAGGTCGCGTGTTCACGACTGACCCGATGCCGGGGAATCCCTGGCCTCACGACATGCGGATCACGATCGAGGACGACGTGCACGCGTTGCTCGATCTGCTCTGGATTCGTGAGGCCTGGAGACTCGACCCGATCGGGGAGGACCTACCACCGCGCTTGGTTGCAACTCCGGCGCAGGAACCCGCGTTCAACGACTCGCAGGTCGAAGCCTGGGCGAGCTCCTGTCCCGAGATCTGGCGCGCATGCGTGGCTCATGCTGGCGAAGAACGAGACCCGCTCCTGTTCGATCGGCTGCAGTCTTCGCCGCTCGCTTCGCAGGAGCGGAAAGAGCTACTCGCTCAGCTTGTCGGGCCGTCCTGGCAGGACTGGTTCGGCGACGCAGCGTTCACCGACGAATACGACGTGTGGAACAGCACCCTGTTCCAGGAACGTACATCGCCGCGCACGACACGAAGCCCGGAGCGGGAGAGCCTCGAGCAGCTCGTGCCCGCGTGGCGCGCAGGGCTCACCAAGATCATCGTCATCCCGTGCCACGGATCATTCACCCGACGCATCGGCGCACACGCTCTCCTCGTCACCGCAGAGACACGAGATACTGCCGAAAAGTACGCGGAGGCGCTCAGCTCCTTTGACTGACCGCCGATCCGCGGCAGCAGCACGTTCGGTTGACGATCGGCTATCGAGACGCCGTCAGGTGCAGTTCATCAGGCCGGGAGGGCTGCGCTCGGTAGCCCTCCCGGCTCCGATCAGAGCGTCCGGGCGTAGTCGACGGTCGGGTACGGGATGAAGCCGAGGGATTCGTAGAGGGCTCGTGCCGGGGCGTGGAACTCGTCGCCGCCCGTTCCGATGTGCACCACGGTGACCCCAAGCTCTCCGAGCCTGGTCAGCGCCGCCAAGCAGAGCGCTCGCGCGACCCCTTGCCGACGAGCGTCAGGGTGAACGGCAACCATCTCCAGTCGTCCGGACGTCGCACCGGTGGTGTTCCAGCCGACGTAGCCGAGCGGTGTGCCATGTTCTTCCGCGAGTGTGATGAAGCGGCCCTCGTCTGGAGCGAGCAGAGACGGGACCTCGTGGCGGTAGTCGTCTTCCCAGTGCCCGTGGTCGTGCGCGGTGACTTCGGCCCGTAGCTGTACGAGGGAGCCGGCGAGGAGGGGCCGGAAGGTCTCGATCGTGAGTGCGGTGAGCGCGGGGAGGTCGAGCGATGTGCAGTCGCGGATGTGCATGGTTGTGCTTCTTTCGTGAGCAGTCTGAAGGCTCCACACCCGGGGCCGGGGTGGAGGAGGGCGACGGCCAGAGCCGTCCCTTCAGTTGCGAGTGCGCCAGCTCGCGAAGCAGTCCATGTGACCACGGTAACCACGGGGTACCAGCCGGGGAAGAGGTGCGTGCTCGCACGCACCGCCCACCGATCGCCTATGGAGACGGTGCTTCGCCGGACTTGGTCGTGTCCGGCCGGGCACCGTCTCACACCAGCTGTGCCGAACGGTCGATGCGTCGGGTCGTCCGTGCCCGTACGGTCGGAGGATGCTCCAGCGAACCGCCGCCGTCACCGCAGCCCTCGTGATCACGCTCGTCTCGGTCACGGGGTGCGCGGCCGGGCAGGGAGACACGGCCTCCTCCGCCACGACAGCGGCGGCGGTCCCGCAGCTGGACCCGCAGGTCGCGTCCACCCTCCACGACGCACTCCGCACCGTGCAGGCCAGCCCCGGCGTCGCGAGCGCGGCGAACCGGATCGAGCTGCACCAGCGCTACACCGCCGCCGACGGAACGGACGTCACGCCCCCTGGCCTCGACGCATGGAACAACCGCGACGCCGGCCCGGCTGCACCGCCGCCGATCGGCGGTGTCTCCCAGGACGATCCCATGCTCCCGCCGGTGCCCACGCCCTCCGCTCGTCCCACACCCCCGGCCGGTGCGACCGAGACGCACTCGTTCTCGAGCGCTTTCGTGGTCACGATGGACCCGGACGCAACCCCGTCGGAAGCGGCGGCGGTCCCGGTCGCGATGGCGGAGCGGATCGCCTGGACCGGTGTCACCCTCACGCTGCAGGTGCCGGCCGGGCCGGGACACGTCCTCTCCTCCGTCACCTACTCGGGCACGTTCGACCAGCAGATCCCTGACGAAACCGCCCTCGGTGTCGCGTCCGGACTGGCCACGCTCGCCTCCACTCCGGGCGTGACCGGACTCGAGGCGAGCATTCCGCAGACGATGCGCATCGACTACGGCTCGCTGACGATCGGGGTCTCCCCGGCGGACGACGCCACGCTCGCTCGGGTACACGGGGTGATCGACGGAACTGCGTTCGCGGGGACGACGCTGCACGGGTCGTTCGGGAACGGGGCGAAGCCCTAGTCGGAGGTGCGATTGCACGCTCGACCCGCCCGGTAGACCATGGTCGACCGGACGCCCACCACAGAAGCTTGCTACAGGCCCTTGACCTTCTTGTACTATATAGGTAGATTCAGGGGATGGACCCGATCAGACGCGTGACCGCTCCCACGCTCGAGGTGCTCGATGCACTGCTCGCGAGCGACGGACCGACCTGGGGGCTGCTCGTCATCAAGGCGACCGGCCGACCGGCCGGCACCGTGTACCCGATCCTGGAGCGCCTGGAGCAACAGGGCTGGACGCGTTCCTCGTGGGATGACGACGCTGACCGCTCCGGTCCACGGCGACGACTCCACGAGTTCACGGCCGACGGCGCGGTGGCTGCGCGCGAACTGGTGCGGGCCCGCGGGGATGCGGCCCGTGCTGCGGCACGCACTGCGGGGACCGCCCGTCCGACGCACCGGCCGGTGGCCCAGTGAGCGCGCTCGACCGGCTGCTCGTCTCCGCTGCCGTCGCCGCCTCGCCGCTGGAGCAGCGTGCCCCCCGACACGAGCAGTGGCTCGCCGACGTCCGTGACGCACACGAGCTCGACCTCTCGCCGACCGCTGTCGCGTTCGGCGCACTCACCACGGCGCTCTTCCACCGACGCGCCGGCCACCGATCCACCTGGGGGAACACCATGACCACGATGCCCGGCTCCGTCCGCAGCACACCGCACACGATCCCGACGATCCCGGTCCTCCTGGTCCTCGCCGCGGTGTCCTTCCTGGCCGGGGGCCTGGGACTCGGGCTCGTGCAGCGCTACAACGGGCTCGCGGGCGGCGTCCCGGTGGTCCTGCTGATCTCGATCGTCCTCACCGTGGTGCCCGGGCTCGCCGTGAGCGCGAGTGTCCTCCTCGTCACCGGGGCGCCGATCCGCCGCCGGGCGATGGGTGCGCTGTTCGTCCTGGCCGTGACGGCTCTGTGGTGGTCGATCCAGACCGGGTTCTTCAACCCGCCGGTGCACCCCGCACTCTCTCTGGGCATCATCACGGGTGCATGGCTCGCTGTCTGGCTCGTCGTCCTCCGTCGGCCGGGTTGGACCTGGTCGCTGCTGCTCCTGCCGGTCCTGGCCTCGGTCCTCGTGTTCCCGCTGTCGACCGGCGTGTACGGAACCCAGCTCGCCTTCTCAGTCAAGGCGGCGGTCTCCTCCGCGATTACGCTCGTGCCCTTCCTCGCCGCGCTCCTCGCCGCGACGATCGCTGGCCGGCTGTCAACAGATGCGCCCGACGGGTTCGTCCAGCACGAGGAAGCCCTGATGAGCAACAACGCTTGAGTGGAACCTGATCCAGCACCAAGCACACTGCGTCTCCCGATGAAGCTGGCGTCCTTCGCCCGGTAGCCGATCGTCAACCGGGCTCGAGGTCGGGCGGTGTCGTCGACCGAAACCGAGTGCGGTCGGGTGCATGGCGAGGCTAGATTGCCGCCATGAGCGAGTACCGGCAGCACCCCAGTCGGACGGCCGAATGGGCGGGATCTTCGCTTGTGCCGACGCAATCGGCGTCCGACGCGGACACTGAAGTCTGGTTCGCGCTTCCCTCCGACTCTGGTGACGTGTTCTGGGAAGCGTTGAACGCAAAGACGATCGGGCCGGACCTGGTGCAGGTTCGTGCAGTACCCGCATGGGTGTACGGCGTGAACTACGACGACACAGTAGCCACCGTCAGATCCGCGGAAGGATCGCTCGTGGCAACGAGCGTCAGCGAGCACGGCAACCAGGCCACCTTCCGACTCTGGCTCGGCGAAGATCCGGACCTCGCCGCGGCGTGGCGGTCGATCGCAGGACGCTACGCCCAGCGCGGGTGTCTCGTCGACGCGATCTCGGAGAACCTCATCGCCCTGTCCTGCCCCGTCGAGAACGCGCCCCTGATCCGCGACCTGCTCATCCACGAGGAGCAGGCAACAGCACTGATGTGGGAAGACGGCACCCCTGCCAGCTCCGTCCGTTAGCCGATTACTCACCGGTCACATCTTCGGCCCGTAAAGCAATAAGTCGCCGACCCTCACCACTGATCTAGCAGCCCTCAACAACAGGTGTTGCAGGCGAGCGATGTACACGCCAGCTGACCGGCGTCAGCGTCCTACGTGAGATCGGCTTGCACCTGCCGCAGCGTCATGTGGTCTGCTCGAAGCACGTTAAGTTTCGTCCCCAGCCCGGAGGCCCGTCATGCACCCATTCCCGACGCCTCCCCGTGAGGTCCTGATCGGCGACGCCGCGGCCTTCGTCGGCACCACTCCGCGCGCAATCCGCCACTACCACCAGGTCGGCCTGCTTTCGGAGCGCAAGCGAGGCAGCGACGGTCGACGCCGGTACGGCTATGCAGAGATCATCCGACTGCTCTGGATCCGACGCATGGCCGACGCCGGCATCGCCCTCGACGACGTCCGCGATGCGTTCACCGGTGGCGCACCCGCCGACCCTGACAGCGACGACGAGGTCGCCGGTGTCCTCGCGCGGCTCGAGGACACCCTCGTCGCGCAGATGGCCGAGCTGCAGAAGAAGCTCAGCTCCGTGCAGCGCATGCGTACCCTCGGCAGCCGGCTGGGGCTGCTCGACGACTTCGTTTCCAGCCGCCTCGAGGCCGCACCCGTGGGCTCGCTGCGCCAGGACGACCTCGACACCCTCCTGGTCACCGAGCGCATCTTCGGTCCCCTCGGCGCCATCGCTCAGGCCAGCCGCTTCCTCACCCTCGCCCTTCACCCCGAACTGCGCACCGAGTCCGACCGCGTCGACGCCGCTGAAGCGGCACTCGACGATACGGTCGCCGTCGATGACCCTCGCGTGGCGCAGGTGGCGGCCGAGCGGCACGCCTTCGAGACCACTCTGATGAGCGTTATCGAGGAGTCCGGTCAGCTGGAGGAGGACGACGTTCTCTTCGATGCCTGGGACGAACTGCACCTGCCCAAAGACACCGACACGGCGCCCGTTTCCGACACGGCGAAGGACACACGGGTCACCAGCGCGGCGGAGGCGATCCAGGCCATGCCCTATGACTTCTCACCGGCTCGTCTGCGCTCGATGGAGCTGGCGGTGCGGCTCGGCGTATCGGCAGAACAGGCACCCTGAACGGAGCTCGCAGCTGTCCGCATGAGGGTCGCCCACCGGTACACGGCTGACGCCGACAACCATGACAACTTGCCCGCATCCTCCCTGACCTGGGGATTCCCGTATGACTGTCCCGCGAATACGCCCGGTGAAGGGGCGTCGAATGCAACACCGTCCACGCATCCGGAGAAGGGTGGGGCACTCCCCCTCGGGGACGCCAGTGCGGGCCTCAGATCGCCGCGTGCATCCCGCTCGAGCACGCCCCTGAACCCGGTGCCCACCCCGACAACAGGCAAGCGCGCACGGCACGTTGCTCCTGACCTGCCGGCAGACGTCCACTGGCTGGGGCAGCACCGAGGAACGCGCTCCGGAGACGAGCTGTGTGCGTGGGAGACAGGTCCTCCACGCGCCGACAGCCCCAGGAGGACACGCTCGCTTCCATCACCCCGACCTGATAAGTTCCCGTTCACAACAAATGCGGGAGGCCGTCGATGGAGACGCAGCACGACACAGCACACCGGACCGGCGAGCTCATCGTCACCGTGGCCGACGCCGACGGCACACCCCGGGCAGGCACCGAGGTCGTCGTGGAACAGCGGCGTCACGAGTTCGGGTTCGGCAACATCGGGTTCGACTTCATCGGCCTCGCGAACGGTGAGCACGACCCCGACGACGTCGGCACCCCCGAGCTCGCCGACCTCTGGCTCGACGTCTTCAACACCGCCACGCTGCCGTTCTACTGGGGCCGCTTCGAACCCGAGCGCGGCCGCCCCGACACCGAGCGGTTGCAGCGGACGGCCGCCTGGTTCCGTGACCGCGGCGTCGCGACGAAGGGGCACCCGCTGGTCTGGCACACCGTGCAGCCGGACTGGTTGCTCGGGCTGGACACCGACGAGGTCGAGCGGCTGCAGCGCGAACGGATCCGCCGCGAGGTGCGGGACTTCACCGGCCTCGTGGACACATGGGACGCGATCAACGAGGTCGTGATCATGCCGCACTTCGCGAACGGCGACAACGGCATCACACCCCTCGCCCGGGCACGCGGCCGCCTCGCGATGATCCGGATGGCCGTCGACGAGGCACGCGCGACGAACCCGTCGGTCACGCTGCTGCTCAACGACTTCGACCTGTCGGACGCGTACGAGTGCCTGATCGAGGGCGTCCTGGAGGCCGGGATCGGCATCGACGCCATCGGCCTGCAGACCCACATGCACCAGGGCTACTGGGGCGAGGACACGATGCTCGCGATGGTGGACCGCTTCGCCCGGTACGGCCTGCCGCTGCACCTGACCGAGACCTCGCTCGTGTCCGGCGACCTGATGCCCGCGCACATCGTCGACCTCAACGACCACCAGGTGGACTCATGGCCCTCGACGCCGGAGGGTGAGGCGCGCCAGGCCGACGAGCTCGAACGCCACTACCGCAGCCTGGTCGGGCACCCCGCGGTCCAGGCGATCACCTACTGGGGAGTCACCGACCGGGGCGCCTGGTTGAACGCCCCGATCGGCCTGGTCCGCGCGGACGGCACGCCGAAGCCGTCGTACGACGCCCTCCGTCGTCTCGTGAAGGACGAGTGGTGGACGGGGCCGACGACCCTCCGCACGGACGACTCCGGGCGCGCACGGCTGCGCGGGTTCCGGGGCGAGTACGCGGTGCGCGCCGGCAGCGCGGAGTCCACGGTCACGATCGGTCGGGACGCGCCGGCGGAGGTCCGGCTGACGACGGACTGACGGTCCGCGGTGCGGACGCGACCGCCGTCGGACGGGAGGCGCGGGACCGGACGGCACGCGCCTCCCGTCCGGCCCGTGGCCGGGACGGCAGGAACGAGGCTCAGCCACTACCGTCGTCGACGTGACCGATGCACAGGATCTGCCCGACGTGCCTGACCCCCTCGACCCGCTCGACGTCGTCGCCGTCGGACCGGTGACGATCGTCCCGGACACGAGCCGCCCGGTGGCCGCGGTGGTCGAGGGCGACGAGTTCCAGCGGTGGCTGACCTGGCCGACGGCACCCCTGCCGTCGGGCGCCGTCGACGGGGCGGACGTCTGGCCGAGCCCGTCGGGCGTGTGGATCGTCTACGCGGCAGAGGACATGGAGCAGTCGTCCCGGACGGCCGTGTTCCTGTCGCCCGAGCAACCGCCGCGGTCCGTGGAACTCGGCGACCGGCGACCGATCGGGGTCGACGCCGAGGGGCTGTGGGTCGGCGATCCCCGTGATGCGTCGTTCTGGACCGAGGAGTCGAGCGGCACGGCCGAGGACCACGACGACCTGTCCCGCATCGACCCCGAGACACTCGAGTGGGCCCCGGTGGCCCCGTTCTGGCCCGACCGTGACACGTGGACCGAGCCGGAAGACGACGAAGACGAAGAAGAGAACGAGGACGAGGACCGCCCCGACCCCCTCGACGGTGACGGTGACGGTGACGACGACGACGACGAGACGTTCGTCGGCACTGCCAGCCAGTGGACCGTCAGCATCGGTCGCCAGCCGGGCAGCGACGACGACCAGGACGACGACGACGCCGACGACGGCCCGGTCAGCGCTCCCCTCCCGACCCCGCCGACCGAGATCGTCCGGATCACCCCGGCCGACGAGCGGACCACCGTGCTGGTCGACCACCTGGTCGACGCCGTCTCGATCGAGGACGGCCGGATGACCCTGCGCTTCCACCCCGCCGGCCCTCGGCAGGTCGAGGTGCCGTTCGGCGAACGCGGGCCCTGGCGCAGCTGGGACACCGTGTACGAACCCCGCGAGGTGGTCGTCGACGTCACCGCGGGCCTGCCGTCGGCCGTCGTCACCGAGGACCACGCCTCCGTCCCGGCCACGGACGAGGACGGCGGAGGGGACCTCGAGGAGCTCGAGGCGGTGTGGGCTGCAGAGGACGCCGCGCTCCAGGCCCGACGCGCCCCGTGGGTCGGGCGACTCGACCTGACGGGCGCGAGCGGAGCCTCCTGGCAGACGCCGGAACCGGACCCGGAGACGGTCGAGCGCAGTGTCGCGGCGGTCCGCGAGCAGTTCGTCGGCCTGAGCGAACCGAGCGTGATGTGGTCAGCCGACACCGACACCGTCACCCGGGTGCGGAGCGACTACCGCGCAGTGCAGGTGGACGTCGACGGCGCTTGGCCGGACACCGAGGTTGTCGTCTCGTTCGAACACACGGCGGTGCCGTTCCTGCGACTGCGCAGGCGGTACCGGGTCTTCGACGACGCCGGGTACCCGATCGACCGGCAGTACGTCACGGTCCACCTGGAGGAGGACGTCGCGACCGGCCACATCCCGTCCCGAGGCGCGGCGGTCGACGGCGTCCTCGACATCTGACGCGGCGGGCTACGTCCGCGCTTCGGTCCGCCGCGGCTTCAACCGCTCGGGGGCGTCCGTCGCCGGCACCCACTCGCAGGTGAACGAGCCGCGGTAGCCGAAGAGGAACCCGAACAGTCGGTTGTGCACCTCGAGGTCGACGTGGAACGACCGGTCGTCGTCCGACCACCACTCGCGCAGGATCGCCCGCCCGCTGAACAGCATCGGGAATCGGAACGACAGCGGCCCCTCGTGGAACCGCTGCGCGTCCGAGGTCAGGACGAGCCCGCCGCGCTCGTCGACGGCCAGGTCGAGGTCGACCGCCAGGTGCTGGTGCGAGCCGAGGTAGTCGAGCACCCGGCCGTCGACGAGCACCATCGTCGCGTCGAACCGTGCCGTGCGCCCGGAGCAAACGGTGTAGGTCCGGACGAAGGTCACGGTCTCGCGGCCGAGCACGTCGCGGTAGGGGTAGTTCTCGATGGTGAACGGGACGTCGTCGCCGACGTCGGGGACCAGGATGTTCCGGAGCCGACCGATCTGCAGGAACGGCACGGTCCACCAGGGCCCGCGTCGGATCGACTGCATGGTGCCGTGCCCGACGCACGCCTCAGCAGCGTCGAGTCCGACGCCGAACCTCCGCTGCATCATCGGGTGCAGCCGGTCGAAGTCGGCGCCGAGCGCCTGCCGGAACACCGAGCTCATGCGATCCCTCCGGGCCTGGCGGTCGCACCGGGCCTGACCCTCGCACCGGGCGGAGCCAGGGTCGCGAGGGTCGCCGGGGCGTCCCGCAGGTGGTCGGCTCGACGCGTCCCGCCGGCGGGTGCGCGGAGCGTCCGGGAGGCCCGTGGCCGGTCCCGCCGCCACACGGCCAGTGCGCTGGTGAGCGGCCACGCCTCCGGCTCGGCTCCGCCCTCGAGCCAGATGCGGAGGCGGTCGAAGCTCCAGGCGGTCGCCCACCCGAGGAGCGGCCGGACGACGAGGTCGAGCGGCCCCCACCTGGAGTCGTAGTCGTAGCCGGTGACGAACCGGGTCCGGCCGTCGTCGGTCGGCACGTACCGCCAGTAGCCGCGACCGGTCCGGATCGGGGACAGCCGGTCCCGGGTGGCGAAGCGGAGCGCCGAGGTACGCGTGCCGTCGTCGCGTCGTCGTTCGCCGAGCGAGATGCCGGTGCCGTGCACGTCGTGGACGGCGGACCGGCGGACGTAGGTGAAGCGTGCGGACCCGTCCGGTTCGGCGGGCTCCGGGACGATCTCGGAGAACCGGACGTCCCACCGCACGTGCTGTCGGGGGTCCTGCGTGGCAGCCCACACCGCGTCGACGTCGGCGTCGATCACGGTCTCCACGTAGATGCTCCGGCTGGCCACGGGGCTGAGCGTAGCGCCCGGGTGTCACCGGCGGCAGCGATGCCGTCAGTCCCCGTCCGCCGCCCGCAGCACGGCCGCCGCGGTCCGGCGGTCGCCGAGGATCCGGAAGTGCCCGCCGAGGTCCAACCGCACGTTCTCGGCGCCCGTCAGTTCGCTGCCGCCCGGGATGAGCGTGTCGAACACCCCGTAGACCGAGGTGATCCGGGCGTTCGCGTCGAGCTCGCGTGCCAGGCCCGCCAGCACCGGGTCGGCGGCACGGAACACCCGCAGGTGTCGGACGGGTGCCAGGACGGCGTACTTCGAGCCGGCGAACGGCGTCGACACCGCGACCATCCGGTCGATGCGCCCGTGCGGGTCGAGCCGGGTCATCGCGTACTTGCCGATGAGCCCGCCCTTGCTGTGCGCGACGACGAGGACCCCGCGCAGGTCGTGTTCGTCGAGGTACGCCATGACCTCCTCCGCCGACACGGGGACGGGCTTGACGTTGTGCCGGAGCACAGTGAGCACGTGCACCGGGTGACCGCGGTCGTGCAGCACGTCCATCAGCGGGCGCATGAAGTGCCAGGTCTCGTAGACGCCGGGGATCACGACGACGGCCTGTCGGTCGCCGGTCCGGTAGTCGTCGGCGGTGGTCGGGCCGAGGCTGCGGGCCTGCCAGACGGCGGCGTAGACCCAGTCCAGCAGCGCCCACCGTGCACGTCGCACGAGTCCGACCCGGACGGGAGGCACGCCCGGCGTCGTCCGCGTCCCCCCGCCTCCGCCGGTGGTCGCGTCGGTCACCGCGGCACCTCGTCCCGACTGGCCTCGAGGGTCTGCACCCGCCGGAACTCCTCGACGAGCCGGGCGACGGCGACGGACTGCCGCTCCTGGACGTGGTGGCCGCCGGGCAGTTCGACGAGGGCTCCGCGTGCGGCCGCTCCGACGACCCGCTGCCCCCAGTCGTGCTTCGCGATCGGGTCCTGTTCGCCGCGGACGACGAGCACCGGGACGGTGAGAGCGCGGACCCGGTCGAGCATGCGGTAGTCGCGCATCGGCCGGAGTTCGCGCAGGTATTGAGCGGCGCTCCGGAAGTAGTCGGTGAGGACGACGGCGTTCATCCGGACACCCTCGAACGCGCAGTCGACGGCGAGTGCCGCGGCCAACCGGACCAGCGAACGGCGGTGGTCGTCGACGACGGGTCCGATGAGCACGACCGAGGACACGACGTCGGTGTGCCGGAGGCCCGCTTCGACGGCGACCTGGCTGCCCATCGACTGCCCCACCACGACCAGGTCCCCGGCGCCGCGCTCGGTGACCGCGCGGACGACGAGGTCGGCGTACTCGTGCGCCTCGAAGCGACGGCCGGAGTACGGCAGTCCCCCGAAGCCGGGCAGGTCGACGGCGACGGTGCGGTGGCTGCGGGACAGCGCGGCCTGCAGTCGGCGGAAGGAGCGGTGCGACATGCCGATGCCGTGCACCAGGACGACGGTGGGGGCGAACGCGTCGTGCAGGCGGCCGGCGGGCGCCACCGTCCGGAGTCGGACGCGGTGCCCGTCGACCCGGACCGTCTCCACCAGCGCGCGCATCACCCGAGACTATGCCGGTGGCCGGTGACCACCTGGGAGTGCTCCGCAGCACGGTGGTCGACAGCGCAGGTGATGCGCAGCGCAGGGACAGCCGGGTCTTCGACTCCTGCAAGGTCCGCGGGGTGCACTGCTGACATGAGCGACACGACCCCTCCGCGACGACGACCCGACGAACGCACCGACGGACCCCACGACGCGTGGGCCGCAGCCCCTGCTGCCGCGCCGACCGCCACCCTCTCGCCGCCCCCGCCGTCCTGGTACGGCACGCCGACCGCGGCGCCCGCAGCGGCATCGGCCTCCGCAGCAGCGCCGGGCCCGGTACAAACACCGGGCCCGGTACCCGCGGGTCGGAACACCCCGCACCCGCCGTGGTTCTGGCCGGTCGTCGCGGCGGCGATCGGCCTCGGCGCGCTGCTCGTCGGCGGTGGTGTCGGCTTCGCGGTCGGGCACGCGGTCGCGAGCCACGGCGTCTCCTCGTTCACGGTGCCGGGCGGTGGCAGCGGCCCCGGCACCGGCACCGGGCAGGACGGCCCGCGCGGCCAGTCCGGCACCGGCAGCAGTCAGGAGCTCCCGGGCGGCGCCACGATCACCCCGCAGCAGGGCAGCTGACCACCGGGGGCTCCGGAACACCGAGCCACCGGGCCGCGGGGCCACCGGGCCGCGGGGCCACCGAGGCACGGCGTCTCCGCGACCCGCTCGACGGACCGGACCCGCGCCTCCCGGCCGTCCGCCGAGGGGTGGACCGCGGAGACGCCGGACCGGCGTACCCTTCTGGGTGGCCCAGACCGCACGACAACCGGAGCTCACCATGCCGCAGGACACCCGCCCGCACGTCGTCATCGTCGGCGGTGGATTCGCCGGGATCGCCGCCATGCGTGAGCTGAAGGACGCTCCGGTCCGTGTCACGCTCGTCGACCGCCACGTCTACAACATGTTCCAGCCGCTCATGTACCAGGTGGCGACCGGCGGGCTGAACGCCGGCGACGTGACGTACTTCCTGCGCAGCCTGCGGGCCCGGCAGTCGAACGCGGACTTCCGCCACGGGCTGCTCACCGGCATCCGGCACGACGAGCGCATCGCCGAGATGTCCGACGGCGAGCACCTGCACTACGACTACCTGATCCTGGCCAACGGCGTGAACACGAGCTACTTCGGCACGCCCGGCGCCTACGAGTACGCGTACTCGATGTACTCCCGGTCGCAGGCGCTCCGCATCCGCGACGAGCTCTTCACCCGCCTGGAGCAGGCTGCGGCGAAGCAGGGCCCGGACGAGATCCGCGTCGTCATCGTCGGTGGCGGTGCGACCGGCGTCGAGATGGCCGGCGCGCTCGCCGAACTCCGCGACCAGGCACTGGTCGGTGCGTACCCGGAGATCGAACGCGGCAACATCTCGATCACGCTCGTGCACCGCAGCGGTGAGCTCCTCAAGCCGTTCGCCCCGCGCCTGCGTCGGTACGCGGCGAAGATCCTGCGGAAGCGTGGCGTCGTCCTGCGCCTGAACGCCGGTGTCGAAGAGGTCATGCCCGACGGCGTCCGGCTCGCCGGTGGTGAGGTCATCCCGGCCTCCCAGGTGATCTGGGCGACCGGCGTCTCGGCGCACAAGGAGGTCGGCAACTGGGGCCTGCCGCAGACCCACGGCGGCCGCATCCAGGTGAACGACGACCTGAGCGTCAAGGGCGTCGACCGGGTCTTCTCCGCCGGGGACATCGCCGCGCAGGACGCCGCGTTGGCACAGCTCGCGCAGCCGGCCCTGCAGGGTGGCAAGCACGTCGCCCAGCAGATCAAGCGTCGTCTGGCCGGCAAGCCGACCGAGCGGTTCAAGTACTTCGACAAGGGCACGATGGCGACGATCGGCACGAACGCCGCCGTCGCGCAGCTCCGTGGCGGCATCACGATGGTCGGGCCGGTCGCGTGGGCGGCGTGGGTGTTCGTCCACATCACCAGCCTGCTCGGCAACGGCAACCGGATGTCGACGCTGACCCACTTCTTCGTCCGCTACGTGTGGTTCATGCGGAAGCGCTCGATCCCGATCGTCGGCGACGTCCGCCCGGTCCGCCCGAACGGCGACCGCGAGCCGGAGCCCTGGCAGCTGCAGAAGGCGGAGTAGCCGTCACCGGGTGACAGCCGTCACCGCGTGACCGTGTTCCACCTGGCGTTCGCGCAGTGGATCACCCCGGGCGAGACCCGGACGCTGCCCGATCTGGCGACCGAGCGACTCGAGGCCCTGACGGCGACGATGGGGCGGCCGAGCACGACGGGACGGCGGGCGGTCTGACGCTCCGGCCGTGACCGGACAGCTCGGAGCCGGTTCATGGACTGCCGGAGCACACTGGCGGGATGACCCGGACCGCAGCCCCGGCGCCATCCCCGACGACCGTCCACCGGGCGGGGACCGCAGCCGTCCCCGTACAGTCGACCGCGCCCGCACCCCTCGCCTCCCGCGCCCTGGCCCTCGACGGCCTGCGCACCGTCGCGATCGTCATGGTGATCCTGTACCACCTGCACGTGCCGCAGTTCGAGGGCGGGTGGATCGGTGTGACCGTGTTCTTCGTGCTCTCCGGCTACCTCATCACCACGCTGCTGCTCCGCGAACGCCGGAAGACCGGCACCGTGCGACTCGGCACGTTCTGGTGGAAGCGCCTGCTCCGGCTCTACCCGGCTCTGGTCGCCCTGGTCGTCGCCGGACTGCTGCTCTGGAACTGGGTCGGCGACTACAAGGGCGCCTCGTTCTCGGCGGGCGAGGCCGCGTTCATCGCCCTCACCTACACGGGCAACCTCTACCGGTCGTTCTGGGACACCACGCAGGGCGTGTTCGCGCACACGTGGAGCCTGTCGATGGAGGAGCAGTTCTACCTGGTCTGGCCGCCGGTGCTCGTGGTCCTGCTCGCGCTCGGACGCCGTCGTCGCGCACTCGTCATCGGCCTGTCCGCGGTGATCGTCGCCGCCTCCGCCGCGACCTGGCTGAGCTACCGCACCCCCTCCGGCGGGTCCACGCCGGACGTGTACTTCTCCCCCGTGCTCGGTGTCGTGCCGCTCGCCACCGGTTGCCTGCTCGCCCTGCTGCTCGACGACGACCGGTTCCGGGCGTTCGCCGCGGGGCTCGCCGGACACGTCGGCACCTGGGTCGGTGCGGCGGTGGTGCTCGGGGTGCAGTTCTGGATCGGCGACGACTGGACCGAGCACGCCTGGACCTTCGGCCTGCTCATGCCGGTGACCGGGCTCTTCGCCGCGGTGCTGATCGGCGGGCTCGTCTCGGTGCGGACGCCGGTGTCCCAGGCGCTGTCCTGGAGCCCGATCGCCTGGTTCGGCCGCCGGGTGTCGTACTCCGCGTACCTCTGGCACCCGCTCGTCATCGCGCTGCTCGGCACGTTCGCGATCGGCTGGTTCGGGGACGTCTGGCTCTTCGCCGCAGCTGTCGTGGTGTCGATCGGGGCGGCCTACGCGGTCGAGGTCCCGGTCGAGAAGCTCCGCGCCCGCGCCCGGGAGGCCCGCCTGCTGGTCGCCGAGGACCGCGCCGCCCGCAGCGCCGCCACGAGCTGACGCGACCGGTCAGCGCCGGCGGCTGGCCGCGCGCCGGGCGTGGTTGTGGTCGATCGCCCGACGCACGAGCGCCTGCAGCGCCGGTGCGTCGAAGGTGCCACCCGCCGAGTACTTGATCGCCCGGCGCTGGTTGCCGCCGAGCTCGTCGTTGAACAGGCCGTCCGGGTCCGCCAGTGATGCGCCGTACATGAAGCCGAGCTTCACCGCCTGCTGGAAGACGTTCCCGACGACCAGGATCCCCTCGAGCTCCCACACCGGGGCGCCCCGCCACTTCCAGGTCTCCTCGATCGCCGGGTCCACCGCCAGGATCGCCGTGCGGGCGTCGGCGAGCAGCGCCCCGCGCCAGTCCGGGTGCGCCGCGATCATCGCGTCGATGTGCTGCGCGGGTGTCGTCTCCGCCACCGGTGTCTCGTCCTCCTGGGCCATGCGCACACGGTAGTGCTGCGTCGCACCCATCGGCAGAGGTCGGTGCGTTCCGGTGGAGAACGCCCGCGGGACCGGAGCCTGCGGGATCAGGTGGGACGCGCCTCCTGGACGGTCACCCGCCGGACGCTCGGCGTGACGGCGGCCGCCACGGTGGCGACGACGATGAGCACGGCGCAGCCGAGCAGCGTCGGGGTGGTGCCGACCGTGTGGGCGAGCGGGCCGACCAGGGCCTCACCGAACGGCACGGCGACGACCGACCCGACGGCGTCGTACGAGTAGACGCGGGCCAGGACATCCCGCGGCACCTTCGTCTGCAGGGACTGGTCCCAGGCGATCGAGAAGACCTCGATGGCGGCTCCGGCGACCGCGAACGACACGATCAACGCCGGGACGGAGGGACGGAGCGCCAGGGTGAGCACCGGTACCGCGGCCACGACCATGAGCGCCACCCCAGGCGGATGGGGTGCGCGGTGGCGCGGAGCTCGTCGACGGTGGACACGAGGGCATCGTGACAGTCGGGCACCGACACCGTCAAAGGGACCTTTGGGGGTCGTGCCGCCGGTCGTGATCCGCACCCCGACCGCTCGCACGCCCGGCCCTGCGTAGGCTCGGCCGCGTGACCACGGACACCACGGACGTCCTCGTCGTCGGCGGCGGACCGGTCGGCCTGTTCCTCGGCGCGCTCCTGGCCGCCCGCGGCACGGCCGTGCAGGTCTGGGAGCGCCGGACCACCGACCCGGTCGGCTCCCGCGCCATCGGCATCCACCCGCCCTCGATCGACGCCTTCGCCGAGATCGGTCTGGCCCGCCCGGTGCTCGACGAGGCCGTCCTCGTCCGCACCGGCGTCGCACGCAGCCGCGGCCGGGTGCTCGGCGCGCTGTCGTTCGACCGGGCCTCGGACACCCACCCGTACGTCGCGACGCTCGACCAGCACCGCACCGAGACGCTGCTGCGGGAGCGTCTCGCCGCCGCCGCTCCGGACGCCCTCCGGACCGGCACCGCACTCGTCGACCTCACCCGGCACGCCGACCACGTCGACGCGACGGGCACCGACCGGGACGGGCGGACCGTGTCGGTCCGGGCCGCGTTCGTGGTCGGTGCCGACGGCGCCCGCAGCGTCGTCCGCGACCTGCTCGGCATCGGCACGACCGGCCGGGACTACCCCGACCGGTACGTGATGGGCGACTTCGCCGACCCCGAGGACGCCGACGCCCGTGCGACCGCACTCGTCGACGTCGGGTCGGCCGGGGTCGTCGAGTCCTTCCCGCTCCCCCACGGCCGCCGCCGCTACGTGGCGCTCCTGCCCGCCGACGACCCGCTCGTGGACGGATCCGCCCCGACCACCGCAGCGGACGCACCGGAGGCGGGACGAGCCTCCCGGCTGGCCGCGATCGTCCGCGACCGCACCGGCGTCGCACCGGACGCGACCACCTGCTCGATGCTCAGCGCGTTCCGCGTCCGCCGGCGGACCGCCGAACGCATCGGCGTCGGCCGCGTCGTCCTGGTCGGCGACGCGGCCCACGAGATCAGCCCGATCGGCGGGCAGGGCATGAACCTCGGGTGGCTGGACGCCGCGGACCTCGCGCCCCTGCTGAGCGACGCGGTCCGGACCGGCGCGGCCGGACCGTGGCCGTCCTACGCGCGGCGCCGGCAGGCCGCCGCCCGCCGAGCGGGTCGGCAGGCCGAGGCGAACATGGCACTCGGCAGTGCCGTCCCGGACGTGGTCGGCATCGGCCGGGAGGCGCTGCTCCGGTCCGTCCTGGCCCTCCGGACCTCGGGTGCGCTCGCCCGGCTCTACGCGATGGCGTGGGCGTAGTCGCCTGACGCGCGGACGGGCGGCCCGTCGAGACGGGCCCGTCTGTGCGGGACGCCGCCGAGCACCCAGGACGCCGCGGGATTCGGCGGCGTCTCGGGCCGACCGACGTGTCTCAGCCAGACGCCGTTTCGCAGCCGGACGCGGAGTCGACCGGGATCCGGAGCCGAACCGGTCGACTCGTCAGGCAGTCACGCCGTGGGGGTACTCCGCCGCCCGGCCCTGGAACGCCAGGATCGCGTCGTTGCGGACCTGCCCGTCCTCGATCTCGATCGCACGGTGGATCGTGTCGGACTCCGCCCAGGCCGACGGCCCGGACATCACGGTGCGGAGGAACGGCACGAGCGCCTCGCTGATCTCCCACGTCGACGAGTTCCAGAGCAGCGACGGGCTGTGGTCGACTGCGTAGTAGTTCGTCGAGTCACCCACCGTGACCATCGGTTCGGCGAAGGACGTCGAGCGTGCCCAGCTGAACCCCATGCCCTCGTCGATCGACACGTCCACGATCAGGCTGCCGGGACGGAAGGCGTCGAGGTCCTCGGTCCGCAGGTAGGTGAGCGGGGCGTTCGGGTCCTGCAGCGTGCAGTTCACGACGATGTCGTTCTCGGCCAGGTACGGCGCCAGCGGCACCGGGCCGTCGGGCGTGCGGACCGTGCTCGCGAAGGGGGCGTGGTCGTCGTGCTCGAACTGCAGGATGTCGACCGACGGGATCGGTGACCCGACCGCGGCGATGTCCCGGTTGGTCAGGACGCGGACGTCGTGGACACCGTGCGCATTCAGTGCCGTGACGGCCCCGCGCGCAGTGGCCCCGAACCCGATCACGACGGCGGTCAGACGACGGCCGTAGTCGCCCGTGGACCCGCAGAGCTGCAGGCCGTGCAGCACGGAGCAGTACCCGGCGAGCTCGTTGTTCTTGTGGAAGACGTGCAGGCTGAAGCCGCCGTCCTCGCGCCAGTGGTTCATGGCCTCCCAGGCGATCAGGGTGAGCCGCTTGTCGATCGCGAGCTGCGTCAGTTCCTGGTCCTGCACGCAGTGCGGCCAGCCCCAGAGCACCTGGCCGTCGCGCAGGTCGGCGAGGTCCTCGGCCAGGGGCTTCGGCAGGAGCACCACGTCGGACGTGGCGATGATCTCGGCACGCGTGGCCATGCCGGCGACGAGCGGCTCGAGGTCGTCGTCGGGGACACCGAACCGGTCCCCGTAGCCGCGCTCCAGGACGATCTGCGCACGGAGGTCCGGGTCGATGCGCTCGAGGTGCGCGGGGTGGATCGGCAGGCGACGTTCGTCGGCCTTCCGGGAGACGGCCAACACCCCGAGCCGCAACAGGCGGGGGGTGGGCGTGGTTTCGGTCATGGTGCACTGTAACGGCGCACCCGAGCAGAACTCAGGCCACGAGGGCTGCCCCGGCGAACCCGAGCTCGACGACGAGCACGAGGGACGACGCGATCACGAGCCGGAACAGCGTGCGCGTCGGCGGTCCGGTGAGCACGAGCCGCACCCCGACCGCCGCGAGCACGACCACCACGACGGCACCGAGCACGGCGAGCACCGCCCCGACACCACGGACCGGGTCGTCCCCACCGAGCTGGCCGACGAGCACCAGGACCGCGGCGACGACGAGCGACCCGAACGCCACGATCCCGGACGCGTGCAGCCCCAGGCGGTGCGGGAAGCCGCGGACCCCGGTGGCCGCGTCGTCGACCAGGTCGGGCAGGACGTTCGTGCAGTGGATCGCGACGCCGAACACCGCTCCGGTGGCGATCGCCCACGTCGCCGGCCACCCGCCGTCGGGGCCGGCAGCGACCGCGACGACCGGCAGCAGCCCGAACGCCACGATGAACGGCACGACCGAGACCACGGTCCGCTTCAGTCCGGCGTCGTAGGCCCACCCGGCCGCCACGAGGACGACGTGGGCGACGGCGGCGACCGGTCCGAGGAACAGCGAGAGGACGACGGCGACCCCGGCGGTCACGACCGCGGCGGTCCGGACCGTGCCGACGGCGATCAGGCCACGGGCGACGGGCTTGTCGCTCCGTCCCACCGCACGGTCGCGGTCGGCGTCGATCCAGTCGTTGGCCAGTCCGATCGACAGCTGCCCCGCGACCACGGCGAGCGCCACCAGGAGCACGACCCAGAACGGGTGCCCGACAGCCGTGGCGATGACCGCGGCCAGGACGGTGACGGTGACGGTCGGGCCGGGGTGCGAGGACGCGAACAGCAGGCGGACCGTCGAGGCGGTCGGGGCGTCGGTCACCCGGTCAGCGTACGGGCCGAGCGGTGCACCCGGTCACACCGTCGACGCCGCGACCCGCCGTCGCGCGCCGAGCAGCCCGGAGGCCAACGCGATCCCGGCGAGCACGACCAGCCCGCCGACGGGTTCGTTCCACCGCAGCGGCTCACCGAGCACGAGGACGCCGAGCGCGACCCCGACGACCGGCGTCAGGTAGGTCACGGTGGAGGCCCGCCCCGCGCCCCACGCGCCGACCAGTCGGGTGTTCCACGCGTAGGCCAGCCCCGTGCCCACGGCACCGAGCGCGACCATCGCGCCCACGATCCTCCAGTCCAGCTGCACCGGACCGGTGGCGACGACGGGCGCGACGACCAGCATCAGCCCGGCCGCGAGGGTGAGCTGCACCGTCGCGACGGTGGTCGGGTCGTACCCGCCGCCGACGCCGAAGCGGCGGAGCCAGGCGAGGCCGATGCCGTACGAGGCGGTCATGCCGAGCAGCGCGACCTGGCCTGGCACGCTCGCCAGGACCTCCGGGTCGCCGAGGACGTCCCACGGGCCGACCAGGACGAGCACACCGACGATGCCGAGGACGATCCCGGCCACCTGCCGACGGCTGAGCCGCTCGGTGGGGACCAGGACGGCCAACGCCAGCAGCGTCATGATCGGCGTGGTCGCGTTGTAGATGCTCGCGAGGCCCGACGGCACGGTCTGCTCCGCCCACGCCATCAGCGACGAGGGGACGGCGTTGAGGAACACCGCGACGACGAGCAGGTGCCCCCACACCCGCTTCTCGCGTGGCCAGCGACGGCGGGTGACGAGGAGCACCACGACGAGCGTCAGCGCACCGAGCACGGTGCGGACGGTGGCGACCTGCTGCGGCGCGAGGCCGTCGAGCCCGATCTTCGCGAAGAAGAAGCTCGACCCCCAGGTCAGGGCGACGAGCACGTAGAGGAGGGCGTTCACGTGGCCTAGTCTCGACACCGCACGCACATGCGGCAAACGCATGGACCTCATGCCGACATGAAGGACACGCATGACCGTCTCGCTCCCCCAGCTCCGCGCCTTCGTCGCGACCGTCGACGCCGGCTCCTTCACCACGGCGGCCGTCGCGCTCGGGGTCGGCCAGTCCGCCGTGTCGCACGCCGTCGCGGGGCTCGAGCGCGAGGTCGGCGGCCCGGTCGTCCGCCGCGGCGGCGCCGCCGTCCCGACCCCGCTGGGCGAGCGCCTGCTGGCCCACGCCCGGAGCGTCCTCGCCTCGGTCGACGCCCTGGAGGCCGTGGTCCGGCCCGCCACGGCGCGCGGCACCGTGCGCCTCGCCGCCGTCCCGACCGTGTGCCAGGGGCTGCTGCCGCGCCTCCGGGAACTGTGGGCGGTGACCCTGCCGGACGTCGACGTGCAGGTCTACGAGGGCGACGACGACGAGATGCCGGAGTGGCTCGAGGCCGGGACGGTCGACGCCGCCGTGCTCGTCGACCCGGTCGCGATGCCGGACGGCGGGGTCGTCGTGGCGACGGACGAGATGGCCGCCGTGGTCCGACGCGACCACCCGCTGGCGGGAGCCGAGGCGCTGACGCTCGACGACCTGCACGACGACGGCCTGGTCGCGGGCGGCGGGGGCTGCGAACACCAGATCGAGCGGATGCACGCGCTCGCCGGGCAGCCCTTCCGGTACGCCCACCGGGTGCGGGAGATGAGCACCATGTTCGGGATGATCGAGCGCGGCGAGGGGGTGTCGATCGTGCCGACCCTCGGCCGGGTGATGCTGCCCGCCGGGCTCGTGATGCTGCCGGTCGCGCCGCGGTACGAGCGGACCCTGGTGCTGTCGGGGCCGTCCTCGCGGCCGTGGCACCCCTTGGCGCGGGCGCTGGTCGACGCGGTGTGAGGTCCGCGCGGTGTGCTGAGCGTGCAGGCAGGCGGGCGTGCGCGGCGTGCGCGGTCTCCGCGCGCTCGGCGCGCTCGGCGCGCTCCGGGCAGGATGGGGTGATGTCGGAGACCTACGTCAAGACCCTCACCAGCCCGGACGAGGCCGCCGCCGAGGCGGCCGGACTCGAGTGGCTCGCCGAGGCCGAGGACGCCGGCGGCACCCGCATCGCCCGGGTGGTGGCTCGTCCGCGTCCGACGGTGCTCGAGCTCGAGTTCATCTCGGACACCGCACCCTCGGCGGCCCAGGCGGAGCGCTTCGGACGGTCGCTCGCCCACACCCACGCCGCCGGGGCGTCGCACTGGGGAGCGCCGTCGCCCGGGTTCCCCGCGAACGGACCGCTGCGGATGGGCCGCTCGCGGACGCCGTTCGTCCCCGCGAGCGAGGCGCCCGAGACGTGGGGCGAGTTCTTCGCCGAGTACCGGATCCGCGACTTCGTGCACCGCATCGTCGACGCGGGCGGGTACGACGGCTCCGAGGCCGCCGTGTTCGAGCGCGTCTGCGACCGACTGGAGGACGGCACGCTCGGCTCCCCGCAGCCTGCACTGGTCGGGGACGGCCCCGCCCGGCTGCACGGTGACCTGTGGGCGGGGAACGTGCTGTGGCCCAGGGACCGGTCCGAGCCGACCGGAGCGGTGCTCATCGACGCGAACCCGCACGGTGGGCACGCCGAGACGGACCTGGCGCTGCTCGCACTGTTCTGGCTGCCCCGGCTCGAGACCGTCCTGGCCGCGTACGACGCCGAGTCGCGTCTGGCGCCCGGGTGGCAGGAGCGCGTCGAGCTGCACCAGCTGGCGCCGCTGCTGCTGCACGTGCTGCTGTTCGGCGGCTCGTACACGGACGCGGCCCTGCGCGCAGCCCGCCGCTACGCCTGATCCGTCCCGCAACACGCAACGTCGGCGACGTCTCGCAGCGGTATCCCGTTGCGGAGCGTCGCCGACGTTGCGTTTCGCGGAGGGGTCAGGGGGAGCGCCTAGCCTGGGCCGATGACGGTCGAGCAGGCGAGCACCCCGGTCCTCGCGTTCTTCGACGTGGACAACACCCTCATCCACGGCGCGAGCGCGTTCCACCTGGTCCGCGGACTCCGTGCGGCCGGACTGATCACCATGCGCGACATCGTCAGCGCCGGGTGGAAGCACGCGCGCTTCAAGGTCCGGGGCGAGAACGACCGGCACCTGGCCTCCGCCCAGACCCGCGGGCTCGAGGTCATCACCGGCATCACCGTCGCCGACATGGCGAAGCTGTCCGACGACGTCTACCTGCGCCACACCGAGTCGACGGTCTGGCCGGAGACCGCCGCGCTGGCGCAGGAGCACCTGGCGAAGGGCCACCAGGTGTGGCTCGTCACCGCGACGCCGACGTTCCTGGCCGAGGTGATCGCCCGCAGCCTCGGGCTGACCGGAGCCCTCGGCAGCGTGTTCGAGACCAGCGAGGGCGCCTACACGGGCCGGCTCGAGGGGGCGTTCCTGCACGGTGAGCACAAGGCCGTCGCCGCACGGAAGCTCCTGGCCGAGACCGGCGCCGACCCCGCTGCGTGCTGGGCGTACTCCGATTCGCGCCACGACATCCCGCTGCTCTCGCTGGTCGGGAACCCCGTCGTGGTGAACCCGGACCAGGGACTCGCGGCGCACGCCCGCGCCGCCGGCTGGCCGTCGATGCGGATGCAGCGGGCGAGCCTCCGGGAGGCGCGTCGTCGCGTCCGCCGGCAGGGTTCGACCGCAGGCGGCACCCCCACCGCCTGACGCGGCCCGGCTCCGATCCGTGGCCGGTCTTAGGCGGTCCACAGGAGACGCATCGGCCGGGTCGACCCCCGACGGCGATGCTCGCTGCCATGACCACCTACCCGGTACCCGTGACCGATCGTCGCGACCGCGCGCGCAGTGACGCGCCGGTCCGACGTCGCCCGCCCCTCGCTCGCCTGTTCCTCGGCGAGCGCGAGGACGCCCGCTGGCTGCGGCCGGCGTTCTGGGCGCTCCTCGCCCTCACCGCCGTGCTGTACCTCTGGGACCTCAGTGTCTCCGGCTACGCCAACAGCTTCTACGCCGCCGCCGTGCAGGCCGGCACGAAGTCGTGGACGGCGTTCTTCTTCGGCTCGCTCGACTCGTCGAACTTCATCACGGTCGACAAGCCCCCGGCGTCGCTGTGGGTGATGGTGCTGTCGGCGCGGCTGTTCGGCTTCTCGAGCACCAGCCTGCTGCTCCCCCAGGCGCTGATGGCCGTCGGGACCGTCGCGCTGGTCTGGGGCACGGTCCGCCGCACCCTGGCGCGGCTGGGATCGACCACCGCGGGGGTCGGCGCGCTGCTCGCGGGCCTCGTCGTCGCGGCGACCCCGGCGGCGGCACTGATGTTCCGCTTCGACAACCCGGACGCCCTGCTCGTGTTCCTCATGACCGCCGGGGCGTACGCGACCGTGCGGGCCCTGCCGCGGGGCAGCTGGCGGTGGATCGCCCTGGCCGGGGTCGCGCTCGGGTTCGCGTTCCTGACGAAGATGCTGCAGGGGCTGCTCGTGCTGCCGGCGTTCGGCCTGGTGTACCTGGTCGCTGCGCGGACCTCGTGGCCGCGGCGCATCGTCGGGCTGCTCATCGGCGCGGTGTCGCTCGTCGTCGCGGCCGGCTGGTGGGTCCTCGCCGTCGCGCTGTGGCCGGCGGACGCCCGACCGTACATCGGCGGGTCGACGAACGACACGGTGCTCGACCTGGTCTTCGGGTACAACGGGCTCGGCCGGATCTTCGGCGGCTCGGGCAACGGCGGCGGCGGTGGCATGGCCGGCGGCACCGCGGGCTCGTCCTTCGGCGGGTCGACCGGGCTGAACCGCCTGTTCTCGTCCGAGATGGGCCTCGAGATCTCGTGGCTCCTGCCCGCCGCGCTCATCGCCCTCGTCCTCGGCCTGGTGGTCGTCGGCCGGCGGCACCTCGCCGACCCCGCACGCGCCGGACTCGTCCTCTGGGGCGGTTGGCTGCTCGTCACCGGGCTGGTCTTCTCGTACATGTCCGGCACGATCCACCCGTACTACACGGTCGCACTCACCCCCGCGATCGCCGGACTCGTCGGGACCGGCGGCGCCCTCCTCTGGCACGCCCGACACCGCGTGACCGGCCGGCTGGGCCTCGCCGCGATGACCGGCGCCACCGCGGTCTGGAGCTGGTGCCTGCTCGGCGAGAACCCCGACTGGCTGCCCTGGCTGCGGTGGCTGGTCCTGGTCGGCGGACTGGTCTCGACCGCGCTCATCGTGGTCGGCAGCGTCCCCCGGCTGCGTCGCCTCGTCGCCGTCGGCGTCCTCGTCGGCACCCTGTCCGGCCTCGCCGGCACCACCGCGTACGCGGTCGTCACGACCACGGTCGCGCACTCCGGTTCGATCCCGAGCGTCGGTCCGTCCGGCACCTCCGGCGGCACGGGCGGCATGCCGGGAGGCGCGAACGGCCCCGGCGGATCGGCCACCGGCACCGGGGACGAACGTTCCGACAGCAGCGGCTCGGGCGCGCAGGGCGGTCCCGGCGGGACCCCGCCGTCGGGCACCGACGGCGGCCAGCCGCCGGCGATGCCGGACGGGACCAGCGGAGGTGGGACCACTGGAGGCGGGACCACCGGTGACGGGACCAGCGAGTCGGGGTCGGGGACGAGCCTCCCGTCCGACAGCAGCGACGGCGGCTCCCGGACCGGCGGTGCCATGGGCGGCGGCGCCTCGACGTCCTCGGCGCTCGAGGCGCTGCTCCGCTCGACCGACACCACCTGGTCCGCCGCGGTCGGCGGCTCCCAGTCCGCCGCGCAGCTGGAACTCGACACCGACACCGCCGTGATGGCCATCGGCGGCTGGTCGAGCGACCCCACCCCCACCCTGGCGGAGTTCCAGGCGGACGTGGCGGCCGGCAAGATCGGCTACTACATCGCCTCGGGCACCGGTGGCGGGATGGGGGGTCGCACGGGTGGTGGCTCGTCCACCGCGAGCGCCATCGCGGAGTGGGTCGCGGCGAACTACGACGCGACGACCGTCGGCGGGCAGACCGTCTACGACCTCGGCGCGGCGGGGTAGCCGGCCGTGCACGACGACCAGGACACGGACGGGACCGTGGGTAGGCTCGCCCCCGTGGCAGGCACCCCGCTCGCACGCACCGACGGCACACCCGTCCGTGTCCTCGTCGTCGACGACGAGCACGCCCTGGCCGAGGCGGTCGGGCTGGCGTTCGCCGCCGACGGGTGGGCCGTGCAGACCGTCCACCGGGGTCGGGACGTGCTCTTCGCCGCCCGCGCGGGACAGCCCGACGTCATCGTCCTCGACGTGATGCTGCCGGACATCGACGGCTTCACCGTGCTCGACCGGCTCCGGGACGCCCGCGACGACGTCCGGGTGCTGTTCCTCACCGCCCGGGACGCCGCCGAGGACCGGCTCGCCGGACTCACCCGGGGCGGCGACGACTACCTGACGAAGCCGTTCGGCATCGACGAACTCGTCGCCCGGGCACGGATCCTCGCCCGGACCTCGGCCCGGGTCGCGGCCACCGCGGCGGCGGACACCGCGGTCGTGGTCGGGGACCTCCGGCTCGACGAGGAGACCCGCACCGTCAGCCGCGGGGACGACCCGATCGACCTCACCCCGACCGAGTACGAACTGCTGCGGCACCTGGCCCGGAACGCCAACCGGGTGCTGTCGCGCGAGCACCTGCTGGCGCACGTGTGGGGCATGGACTTCGGGTCGTCGTCGAACCTCGTGGACATGTACGTGTCGTACCTGCGGAAGAAGGTCGACGCCGGACGCGAGCCGCTGATCCACACCGTCCGCGGAGCCGGGTACGTGCTCCGGCCGTCCCCGTGAGCGGGCGGAGGCGTCGGGTGCCGTCGCTGCGGTGGCGGATCGTCGCCGCCGTCGCCCTGCTGCTCGTCGCGACCAACGTCGTGGTCGGCGCGGTGACCGTCGTCGCGTACCGGGGGTACCTGGTCGAGCGGCTCGACGCAGAGCTGGCGACGGCCGCCGGTCGCGTGGTCGGCGGACCGCCGGGCGGGATGCGGGGCGGGTTCCCGACGCGGGCATCGTCCGCGTCCGGGTCGTCGTCGGGGTCGTCCTCGTCCGGGTCGTCGTCTTCGTCGCCGCCGCCGTCTTCGTCGGGATCGTCGTCGTCCGCCGCGCCCGATCCGGACAACACCGTCATCGGCGCGCCGGGCCAGTCCGCCGGCACGGTGGTCGCGATCTACCGGGACGGCGACGCGCTCCTCGGCGGGTACACCGACGCGCGCGGCCGACAGCACACGTTGACCGCCGCGCAGGAGCGGACCCTCGCCGCCCTCGACCCCACCGGGCAGCCGGTCACGACGAGCCTCGGCACGCTCGGGCCCTTCCGCGCGCAGGCCGTCGGCTCGGACGGGGACGTCTTCGTCACGGCGCTGCCGCTCGGCGACCTCGACGCGTCGATCAGTCGGCTGCTGCTCGTCATCGCGGCGGTCACCCTCGTCGGGCTGCTCGTCGCCTGCTGGGCCGGCGCACTGCTCGTCCGTCGCTCCCTGCGGCCGCTCGAGCACGTCGCCGCGGTGGCGTCGAGCGTCACCACCCTCGACCTCGACCGCGGTGACCCCGACATCGCCGCCCGGGTCGCGGACTCCGACCTCGCTGCGAACCGCGAGGTCGGTCAGGTCGGCACCGCACTCAACCGGCTGCTCGGACACGTCGCCCGTGCCCTGACCGTCCGCCGCGACGCCGAGGCCGGCATGCGGACCTTCGTCGCCGACGCCTCCCACGAGCTCCGCACCCCGATCGCCACCGTCCGCGCCTACGCCGAGCTGACCGGGCACACCGACGACCCCGCCGAGGTCCGGCGGAACGTCGACCGGATCGGCACCGAGGCCCGCCGGATGGGCGACCTGGTCGAGGAGCTCCTGCTGCTGGCCCGGCTCGACGCTGCGGCGGTCGCCGGGGTCCCGCGCGCCGACACCACGGACCCCGACGACCCGGTCCCGCACCCCTCCGCGCAGCCGGTGGACCTGACGTCGATCGTCGTCGAGGCGACGATGGACGCCCGCACCACCGCCCCCGGCCACCGGTGGACGCTGCAGGTCGACGACGACCCCGTCGTGCTCGACGGCGACGCCGGAGCCCTCCGCCGGGTGGTCACGAACCTGCTGACGAACGCCCGGACCCACACGCCCACCGGGACCGCGGTCGTGGTGTCCCTCCGCCGGGCCGCGGACGCGGTGCAGTTCGTCGTCGCCAACGACGGCCCGCCGATCCCCGCCGAGGCGCTGCCGACGCTGTTCGACCGGTTCACCCGCGGGGCGGCCTCACGCTCCCGCGAGCACGGCACGAGCGGGTTGGGCCTGGCGATCGTCCGCGCCGTGGTGGAGGCCGAGGGCGGCACGGTCCACGTCGTCTCGGACCAGGCGCGGACCGCCTTCACGGTCACCCTGCCCCTCCTCTGAGCGGAGTGGGGCAGCGCCCGGAAACGCGCGAAACCCGAGCGCCACAACCGTCCGGATGGGTCTCGGGTCCACTTCTCGAAGCTCAACGCAACGAGCAACCTGACCCTAGCACCCCCGGAATGTGACACACCACCCGTTCTTACCCGCACCACAGCGCCCTGCTCCGGCCCGCACTGCCCCGCTGCCGAGCATGATCCGCATGACGGAGACGAACCCCACCCTCGACATCGACATCGTCGTCCCGTGCCACGACGAGCAGGACACCCTCGCCGCGCACGTCCGACGGCTGCACGCCTTCTGCACGACGTCACTGCACCACTCGTGGCGCATCACGATCGCCGACAACGCCTCGACCGACGACACCGCCCGCATCGCCGACGACCTGGCCGCGATGCTGCCCGGCGTCCACGCGGTGCACCTGCCGCTGAAGGGCCGCGGCCGCGCGCTGAAGGCCGTGTGGGGAGCGTCCCCGGCCCGGGTGCTCGTGTACGTCGACGAGGACCTCTCGACGGACCTCGCCGCCCTGGGACCCCTGGTCGCCCCGCTGCTGTCCGGCCACTCGGACCTGGCGATCGGGACCCGGTTGGCCGGCACCTCCCGCGTGGTCCGGGGCAGCAAGCGCGAGTTCATCTCCCGCTCGTACAACGCGCTGCTCCGGACGACGATGGGAGTGGCCTTCTCGGACGCGCAGTGCGGGTTCAAGGCCGTCACCGCCGAGGCCGCACACCACCTGCTGCCGCTCTGCGAGGACGACGCCTGGTTCTTCGACACCGAGATGCTCGTCCTGGCCGAGCACGCCGGCCTCCGCATCCACGAGGTCCCGGTCGACTGGGTGGACGACGTCAACTCGTCCGTGCACATCGCCTCGACCGCGACCGAGGACCTGCGGGGCATGTGGCGGGTCTCCCGCGGTCTGGCCACGGGTCGGGTGCCGATCGCGCCGGTGTACGAGGCGATCGGCCGCCGCCCCTTCACCCCGGCGCACCTCGGGCTCGGCGGCCAGGTGCTCCGGTTCGGCGCGGTCGGCGTGCTGTCGACGATCGCCTTCGCCCTGCTCTACGCCCTGTTCCGCCCGGCGATCGGCGCGCAGTCCGCGGACTTCCTCGCCCTGCTGCTCACCGCGGTCGGCAACACGGCACTGAACCGCCGGTTCACCTTCGGGGTGCGCGGTCGAGCCGGTTCGGGCCGGCACCAGGTGCAGGGGCTCGTGGTGTTCGCGATCGCCTGGGCGATGACCTCCGGCTCGCTCGTGGTACTGCACGCGGTCGCCCCGGGTTCGACGCACACGGCCGAGATCGCGGTGCTCACGGGCGCGAACCTGGTGGCCACGGTGGTCCGGTTCGTCCTCTTCAAGGCGTGGGTGTTCCACTCCGGCCGGCGCCACCCGGTCCGGACCGACGCGACGCCGACGGACGAGGCGAGCACGGCCTCCGAGCCGGTCCCCCTGGACCGTCGGGCCAGCGCCGCGAGTCGCGCGGACAACCGGTGACCCGCCCCGGGGAGCCGGTCACGGGCCTCCCGGGACGACGCCGAGCACAGGCGACGCGGCCGGGCCGGGCACCCCGGTCAGGCGACAGCCGCCCCGGTCAGACGCCGGACGCCCCGGTCAGGCGGCGGTCGCCTCGTAGTGGCGTGCACCACCGGACACCCCGGCGAACCGGAACGGTGCCGTGGTGACGCGGGGGCGCTCGACGTCCTCGCTCGTGGCCGCGCCGGCGGCGTGCAGCTCGCGGTACACCTCGACCGACAGCGGTACCCGCGCGGCGAGCAGCTCGTGCACCCGGCCGGTACGGCGGTGCTGCTGGTACTCGGGACGGACGACGCCGGTCATCAGCTCACCGACGCTGCCCGAGCCGTAGCTGAACATGCCGATGCGGGCGCCGGCCAGGTCGTCGTCCAGGTCGAGCAGCGCCCCGAGGGCGATCCAGAGCGACGCCGTGTACGTGTTGCCGGTCTGCCGGTTGTACGTGAAGCCGATCGCGAGTTCGGTCTCCTCGAACGGCACACCCACGTGCTGGGCGAGCTTCCGGTGCGCCTTGATCGCCATCTTCGTGAACGGCTGGTGGTGGACGAAGCGGTCGATCGCCTCGATGCCGGGGCCACCGCGCGATGCCAGGTCGTCCCAGGCGCCGATGAACGAGTCGACGTAGGCGGTGACGGACAGGCGGCCGTCGACGAGCGCGGTCGAGCGGTCGTTGGGCCGCCAGAAGTCGTCGACGTCGGCGGTGAACAGCCCGGACTGCGGCTCGAGTTCGATCAGGTCGGGGTCGGCGGCGATGAGCATCGCGACCGCTCCGGCACCCTGCGTCGGCTCGGCGGCGGTCTCGACGTCGTAGCGGGCGACGTCGGCGGCGATGACGAGCACCCGCTCGCTCGGGTCGCGGGCGATGATGCCGAGGGCCATCTGCACCGCCGCGGTCCCGCCGTAGCAGGCCTGCTTCAGCTCGACGACGCGGACGTTGCGCGGCAGGCCGAGCAGCCCGTGCACGTACACACCGGCGGCCTTCGACTGGTCGACGCCGGACTCGGTGGCGAACAGCACCGTGCGGATGCCGTCGACGCCGTGGCGGTCGATCACCTGCTTCGCGGCGGCGGCGCCCATCGTGACGATGTCCTCGTCGGGGGCGGGGACACTGAAGGCGTCCTGGCCGATGCCGACGTGGTACTTCGCGGGGTCCACGCCGTTGGCGGCAGCGAGGTCGTCGAGGTCGAGCACGTGGTGCCCCGTCGCGATGGCGAGGTCGTGGATGCCCAGTGCGAGTGGGTGCTGGGCGGTCATGCCGAAGCTCCTTCAGGTCGGTGGCCGCGGCGTTCCATCGCGACGTGGGCTGCCATCAGCTCGCCCGGGTTCGTCTGGGCGGCGAGCAGCGAGAGTTCCCCGCACAGCACGGTGGCGGCGCAGAGTGCGGCCAGGCGGCGGGCGTTGGCACCGGGCTCGCGGTCCTCCCGGCAGCCGAGGCGCACCAGGGCGTCCTCGACGACGGGCAGGTCGTTGCCCTTGCCGTTGCCGACGGTGCCGACGATCAGGTGCGGCAGCGAGCACGAGAAGTACAGGTCGTCGCCGCGGGCCTGGGCGAGCGTGATGCCCTGCGAGCCCTCGACGATGTTGGCGGCGTCCTGCCCGGTGGCCAGGTAGAAGCCGAGCAGCATGTTGGCGTAGTGCGCGTTCGCGGACCGCAGGGCTCCGGCGATGGTCGAGCCGACCAGGTTCTTCGCGGTGTTGAGCTCGACGATCCGCTCGGTCGAGGACCGCAGGCGCTTCTCGACGACCTCGCCCGGGATCACGATCTCGGCGATGGTGTTGCGCCCGCGCCCACGGATGCCGTTCACCGCGGTGGCCTTCTTGTCGGAGCAGAAGTTGCCCGAGATCGACACGTAGCGGAGCTCGGGCTCCCAGGCCAGGATCGCCGGCAGCAGCGTGTCCGCCGCCTGGGTCACCATGTTGTGGCCGGAGGCGTCACCCGTCGTGAAGGCGAAGCGCAGGAACAGCAGGTCCCCGACGATCTCCGGGTGCACCTCGATGAGCTTCGCGAACCGGCTCTGCCCGACGACGATCGTCTCGAGTTCGTCCTGGCGGGCCAGGATCCGACCGGCGGAGAGGTGCGCGGCGGCCGCACTGGCGGCACGGACGACGACGGAGCGGGTCATCCGCTCGTCGACGACGGTCGAGACGATGCCGCCCTCGATCATCCGCGAGATCCGGGCGCCACGACCGACGGAGGGCCAGAGCGGCGACTCGTAGGTGGCGAGGGGCACCTCGTGCTCGCCCTCGACGGCGTTGCCGCTGACGCGGATCGGCCCGACCCACTTCGTCGGGATCGGGGTCTGCAGGACGCTCATCGCGTGGTCCCTTCCTCGGGTTGCACCGCGACGCTGAGGTGCCTGATGTCGTGCGCCTCCCAGGCGCGGAGGATCTCGGCGTCGTCGCCGTCCGTGGGGACGAGCGCGATGCCGCAGTCGCCGCCGCCGGCGCCGGAGGGCTTCGCGGCCCCGCCGGCGGCCTCGACGACGTCGCACAGGGTCGCGAGCCGCGGGGTCTCGATCTGCGAGCCGACGGACGTGCCGAGGCCCTGCAGCAGGCCGCGTGCGCGACGGAGCGCGGCGAGCGTCCGGTCGGCGTCGCCGGTCCGGAGGCCCGTGGTCAGGTCGTCGACGCAGGCCCGGCTGGCGTCGAGGAACGCCGCGTAGTCGCCGTCGCGGTGTCGGCGCACGACGCCGACGAGCTTGGTGGTGGACGCCGGGGACCCGGTCCACCCGACCAGGAGGCGCAGGTCGGCCGGTGCGGGCAGGTGCTCGACGTCGAAGCCGGCCCACGCCTGTTCGTCGTCGAGGATCGCGGAGACCGAGCGCTCGTCGAGCAGGCCGGCCAGGGCCTCCCGGTCGGGCGCGCTGTACCGGAGCCAACCGCCGAACGTGCTGGCCGCCAGGTCGCCGCCGGACGCACGCGGGGCGACCCGGATCGTGGCGAGCAACGCCACCATGAAGCGCCGGCGCTGCGAGAGCCCGAGGCCGTAGAAGCGGTCGAGGGCACCGACGGTCGCGACGGTCACCGCGGCCGAGGACCCCAGGCCGAACTTCCGGCCGCTGGCGTCGTCGAGCTGGCTCTCGATGCGCAGGTCGTGGAAGCGCGGTGCGATGCCGAGTTCGGCGCGGAGCTTCTCGACCAGGTCGATCGTCGCCATCACGTAGTCGTAGGGGTGGTGCTCACGGTCGAGCGCCAGGCCGTCCTCGGCACGGGTCCAGGTCAGCGGGAGGTTGCCGTACTCCTGGGAGTGCACGCTGCCGGCGCCGTGTCCCTCGGTGACCCGGGCGGTGATCGCCCGGTCGAGGGCGATGAGCACCGACGGCTGTCCGGGCTCGACGACGGCGTACTCGCCCGCCACGAACAGCTTGCCGTGGGCTCGGAACTCGATCACCTGATGCTCTCCTCTGCCTCGGGGTTCTCCCCCGTGCCTTCGGAGCGGAGCAGGCGTGCGGCTGGTCCGGTGCCGGACTCGATGACCGCACCCTGGCCGTCGAGCGCCGTCGCCACCCGGGCCCGGTCCTCCGGTCGGCAGAGCACGACGACGTTCGGGCCGGCGTCCGCGGTGGCGTACGCCTCGAGCCCGTCGGCGCGCATCGCGGCGACGGCGTCGAACACGGCGACGCTGCGGCTGTTCAGGTAGCGGATCGGCGGGAAGGCGCCCTCGATCGTGGCGTGCATGCGGAGCGCGTTGCTCTCGGTGAGCTCGCCGATCCGGGTGAAGTCGCCCGCGGCGCACGCGGCGAGCATGTCGTCCACGGTGACGGTGGTCGAGGTCACCCACGCCGGGTAGAACGGCGACGTCGCGATGGTGCGGCGCATCGCCTCGCGCGAGCCGATCTCCTTCGGGCCGTCGTTGATCGTGACGACCACCATGGCCATCGGCGGCGCGGGGACGGTCTCGGCGAACGAGGCCTGGTCGTCGCCGGCGTGCCAGACGGACACCCCGCCGGGGATCGATCGCGTGGCCGAACCGGAACCGCGTCGGGCGAGTCGGGACAGGTCACGTGCGGACAGGTCCAGGCCGTAGGCGTCGGCCGCCGCGACGGCGAGTGCGGCGAAGCCCGAGGCGCTCGAGGCCAGCCCGGCGCCGGTGGGCACGGTGTTCTCCGAGACCACGGCGGCGCGGGCGTCGGAGCCGGCCAGGTCGCGGACCAGGTCCAGGAAGCGCTCGACCCGCACCAGTGCACCGTCGTCGACGACGCGGCCGTTCAGGGTGAAGGCGTCCTGTTCCCCCTGGTCGAGCAGGGTGACGGCGGTCGTGGTGGGGAAGACGTCGAGGCCCATCGAGACGCTGCCGGTGGCGGGCAGCGCGAGGTCGGCGTCTGCCTTGCCCCAGTACTTCACGAGCGCGATGTTGGGGTGCGCGACGGCGGTGGAGGTCATCAGGCGCGGGCTCCGATCGAGGTGGTCCAGGTGGCGGTCGCCCCGGCGCTCCGCAGTGCGGTCGCGATGCGGGCGGCGTGCTCGTCGTCGGCGGCGAGCGCCAGGACGCATCCGCCGCGGCCACCGCCGGTGAGCTTCGCGCCGAGGGCGTCCGCGCTGCGTGCGGCACCGACGAGCCGGTCGAGGTCGCCGCTCGACACGTCGAGGGTGGTGAGCAGTTCGTGCGCGGCGTCCATGGTGGCACCGAGGCCCTGGGCGTCGCCGTCCACGAGTGTGCCACGGGCGGTCCGGGCGAGTCCGCCGATGCGCTCCACGACGGCGTCGACCATCTGGGGGGCGCGGTCGTGGCGTTCGCGGACGGCGGCGACGGCGGCGCGGGTGTGGCCCGGGACGCCGGTGTCGGCGACGACGAAGACGAACCGGCCGGTGACCTGCACGGGCTCGATGACGCCGGCGGCGAACCAGACGGGTTCGGTGGCGACGACCCCGCGGGCGTCGAGTCCGGAGGGGCGGCCGTGCGCGACGCGCTCGCACTCCTGGATGAGCTCGTGGTGGGTGTCGGTGTCGAGCGCGACACCGAACACGTCGGCGACGGCGGCGGTGACGGCAGCGGCGACGGCGGCGCTGGAACCCATGCCCCGGGCGGTCGGGACCTGGCTGTCGACCAGGACGTGCAGTGGCAGGTCCGCGGCGGCCGGGTGTCCGGTCTGCGCCAGGTGCCGGAGCGTCGCGGTGACGGCGGTGACGGTGGGCAGCACGGCGGCGGGTGCGTTGCCGAGCGGTCCGGTGTGGACCGTCGACTCCAGCGTCGGCTCCGCGCCGGCCGGCAGCGGCGTCGCGGTGGCGGTCACGCGGACGTCGGTCACCGGCAGGACGAGGGCGGGTGCGCCGTAGACCACGGCGTGTTCGCCGATCAGGATCGTCTTGCCGTGGGACGCCGAGGAGCCGACTCGCGGGATCGCTGTGGTCGTCGTCGGTGCGGAGGCTGCGTGGTTGCTGGTCATCTTCGGTCCGGCCAGCCTAACCGGCCCCGACGACACCCGTCCCGCCGTGCGCTGACGGCACATCGCCGTCGTGCACCCTGGACCCTGGGCATCCGGTGAACTGAGTTGTGCGCAACCCGGTCGCGTGCAACAGTGGTGGACATGCCCGTGACCGACGAGATGGTGTGCTTCTCCCTCTACGCAGCGACCCGGGCGACCACCCAGGCGTACCGCTCGATGCTCGAGCCGTGGGGCCTCACCTACCCGCAGTACCTGGTCCTCGTGACCCTGTGGGTCGAGGGCGACCAGACCGTCTCGAGCCTGGGCGAACACCTGCAGCTCGACTCCGGCACGCTCTCCCCGCTCCTCAAGCGCATGGAGCAGGCCGATCTGGTCCGCCGCGAGCGCCGCAGCACCGACGAGCGTGTCGTCACCGTCACCACCGGCGACCGCGGACGCGCCCTGCGCACCGAACTCGCCCACGTCCCGGCGCGTATCGCCGCGGGCACCGGCTTGACCGACGAGCAGTCGGCCGTCGAACTCATCGCGACCCTGCAGCACCTCACCGAGGCGATGCACCGAGCGGCGGCCGCCCCCGCCCCGGTCGCGGACTGACCACACAGACCCCACGAAGGAAGGAACCCCACATGGACGTCCTCTACACCGCAGAAGCCCTGTCCACCGGCGAAGGCCGCAACGGCAAGGTCCAGACCAGCGACGGCACGTTCGAGCTGGACATGGCCATCCCCAAGGAGATGGGCGGCTCCGGCGCCGGCGCCAACCCCGAGCAGCTCTTCGCCGCCGGCTACGCCGCGTGCTTCCACTCCGCCCTGCAGGGCGTCGCCCGCTCGCAGAAGGTCAAGGTCGCCGACTCCTCCGTCGGCGGTCGCGTCCAGATCGGCCCGAACGGCCAGGGCGGCTTCCAGCTCGCCGTCATGCTCGAGGTCGTCATCCCGGGCATGGACCACGACCAGGCCCAGGCCCTCGCGGACGCCGCCCACCAGGTGTGCCCGTACTCGAACGCGACGCGCGGCAACATCGACGTCACGATCACCGTCTCGGAGGACTGAACCATGGCAGACCAGAACACGATGCGCGCCGTCGTCCACCCGCAGTTCGGCGAGCCCGCCGACGTCCTGACCGTCGACCAGCGCCCCGTCCCCACCCCGGGCGCCGGCCAGGTCCTCGTCCGGACCGTGCTCTCCCCGATCCACAACCACGACCTGTGGACCATCCGCGGCACCTACGGCTTCAAGCCCGAGCTGCCCGCGCAGTCCGGCACCGAGGCCCTCGGCGTCGTCGAGTCCCTGGGCGAGGGCGTCACGAACCTCACCGTCGGCCAGCGCGTCGCCGGTGGCACGTTCGGCGTCTGGGCCGAGTACTACGTCGCCGACGCCGCCGGGCTCATCCCGGTGCCGGACGCGATGCCCGACGAGTCCGCCGCCCAGCTCGTCTCGATGCCGTTCAGCGCGATCAGCCTGCTGCACTCGCTCGACCTGCACGAGGGTGACTGGATCATCCAGAACGCCGCCAACGGTGCGGTCGGCCGCATGGTCGCCCAGCTCGGTGCCGCCCGCGGCATCAACGTCATCGGCCTGGTGCGTCGCGCCGCCGGTGTCGAGGAACTCCGCGCACAGGGCGTCGAGCGCATCGTCGCCACCGACGCGGACGACTGGCAGGACCAGGTCACCGCGATCACCGGTGGCGCCCCGATCGTCGCCGGCGTCGAGTCCGTCGGTGGCCCGGCAGCGGGCGACATCGCCTCGGTGCTGGGCGAGAACGCCACGCTCGTCGTCTTCGGCGCGATGGCCTCCCCCACGCTCGAGATCCCGTCCGGCAAGGTCATCTTCGGCCAGCTGACCGTCAAGGGCTTCTGGGGCAGCGTCGTCAGCCGCACCATGCCGGCCGAGACGAAGCAGCAGCTCTTCGGCGAGCTCATCACGCGCGTGCTCGACGGGTCGCTCACGCTCCCCGTGTCCGAGACGTTCGCGTTCGAGGACGCCCGTGACGCCGCCCGCGCGAGCGACACCGCGGGTCGCGTCGGCAAGGTGCTCCTGCGCCCGTAGCGCGACCAGTGCACAGACGGGAGGCCCGTGGCGGATCCGCCACGGGCCTCCCGTCTACGTCGTGGACGGCACCAGGGCACGCAGCGCGTCGGCCGGGCCGAGCCACCCGACCGGCCGGCCGGACCCGTCGACGACGGGCAGGCCGCTGGTCTCGGTGGCACCCACCACCTCGGGGACGACGTCCCGCAGCAGCGCGGTCGTCGGGACCGCGCGCACGTCCGCGACCACGTCGGTGGCCGGACGGGACGCGAAGTCCTGGTCACCGAGCACGGCGTCACCGACGGAGCGGGCCGACACGACGCCCACGAACGCCCCGTCGGTGTCGACGAGCACGACGGGGTCCCCGTCGTGGTCCTCGAGCACCTCGAGGGCCTGCGCCGCCGACGCTCCGGACGACAGCACCGGGCCGAGTGCCCGCGCCGAACCACCCGCCGTGGCGTCGGCCAGCGACGGCGCCGCTCCGGCCGAGTCCGTCAGGTCGACCCCGCGTCGGCTGAGCTTCAGCGTGTAGATGGTGTCCCGCGACAGCACCTTCGACACGGCGGTGGCGATGACGACCGCGACGACGATCGGCAGCAGCAGGGCGGTGTCCCCGGTCAGCTCGAACAGCATGATCCCGGCGGTGATCGGCGCCCGCGTCGACCCGGCGAACACCGCGGCCATCCCGACCACCGCGAAGGCCCCGACCTGGCCGCGCATCGCCGGGTCGATCATCGCGACGACCTCACCGAAGCCCGCTCCCGCCATGGCACCGACGAACAGCGACGGCGCGAACACCCCGCCGGACCCCCCGATGCCGAGCGTCAGCGACGTCGCGAGCACCTTCCCCACGACCAGCACCGCCAGGAACCCGATCGCGTACTGCCCGGCGACACCCCGTTCGAGCACCGGGTAGCCGACGCCGTACAGCTGCGGGAGCGCGAGCAGCAGGGCGCCGAGCACCACTCCACCGACGACCGGGCGCAGCCACTCCGGACCACGCGACGCCGCCCACATCAGGTCGCAGGCGTCCTCGACCAGGTACAGCACCCGGGTGAAGCCGATGCCGATCATTCCGGCGAGCAGCCCGAGCGCCGCGAAGAGCAGGTACTCGGGCGGCGTGACGGCCCCGATCGACGGCAGGTGCAGGAACGCCGTGTCACCGAACGCCGCGCGTCCGATCAGTGCCGCGGTGACGCTCGCGATCGCCACCGCGCCGAACGACGTGGGCGTGAAGTCGCGGAGCAGGAGCTCGAGGGCGAAGAACACCCCGGCGACGGGCGCGTTGAACGTCGCGGAGATGCCGCCCGCAGCGCCGCAGGCCACCAGGGTCCGCAGCCGGACCTCGGGCATCCGCATCCACCGCCCGATCGTCGACCCGAGCGCGGAACCGATCTGGATGATGGGCCCCTCGCGCCCGACCGATCCGCCGGCGCCGATGCAGATCGCACTGGCCAGGGCCTTCACCACCGCGACACTCCCCCGGATGCGCCCGCCGTTCCGCGCGATGGCGAACATCACCTCGGGGACGCCGTGGCCGCGTGCCTCAGGGGCGAAGCGCTGGATGAGGGGGCCGTAGAGCAGCCCGCCGACCGCCGGCGCGAGCACGACGAACCCGGCACCGAGCCACGGCACCCAGGGGTTCGCCGGGTGCCCGGTCACGGCCGAGTAGTCCGCGTGCCCGCTGAACACGAGCGTCGCGTGCTCGATCAGCCAGCGGAACACGACAGCGGCGAGCCCCGCTCCGGCGCCGATGACGAGCGCGGGCAGGGCGAGTCGCACGGCGGCCCCGCCGAACCGGGTGCTCGCGATGTGCAGGTGGCGACGGGGTGCGACGGGTGCGGACACGGTCCTCCAGAGTTGGTTGCATGAACACAACGATTGTAGGCATGCAACAACATGGAGGAGTGGACTCAGCCGCCGAACACCGAGATCTCTTCGGGCAGCGGTTCGTTCATCGCCCGCCGCAGCGCCGCCATCCCCGCGACCACCGCGGCGCGCTGGTCGGCGGGTACACGCGCGAGCGCCTCCGCGAGCTCCTGCCGTCGCCGGGCAGTCACCTCGTCGACCAGGACGTGACCGCGTTCGGTCGCCGCGATGCGGACCTCGCGCCGGCTCCCCTCGCCCGGCCGACGCTCCACCCAACCGCCCGACACCAGTCGGTCGACGTTGCGGGTGAGCGTCGAGGGGCCGACAGCCAGTCGCTCCGCCAGGTCGCCCGACCGGGTGGGGCCCAGCGTCACGACCAGGACGATGAGCCGGAACTGCGCGACCGTGACGTCCTCGAGCGCGGGGCCGAGGGACCGGGCGACCACCCCGAGCAGGCCCCGCGATGCGGCGAGCAGCTCGTCGGTCCCCTCGGGTGCGGCGTCACTCATGCGTCCATCCTGTCCGACGGACGGGCGCGCCCGCTCAGCGGCGACGCGGAGCGTCGCGCGGGCGCGCCGACCGAGCCTGCGAGGGAGGCCCGGTGCCAGCTGGCACCGGGCCTCCCGTCAGTCACCCGCTCGCGACGCGACCGGCGGTCGCCTGCGTCAGGCGCGACGACCGTGCTTGTCGACCGTGAAGATGTTGCCGGTGGTGACGCCCTCTTCGACCTCTTCGAGGGTGCGGCCGCGGCTCTCCGGCACGAACTTCCAGATGAAGAGCAGGGCCAGCAGGCCGACGATACCGAAGCCGAAGAACGTGCCGGTGATGCCGGTCGCGGCGACGATCGTCGGGAAGTACAGCCCCAGGAAGGCGTTCGCGATCCACAGGCAGAACACCGAGATGCCCATGCCGAGTGCCCGGATCTGCGTCGGGAAGATCTCGGACAGGACGACCCAGACGGCGATGTTGAGGAAGGTCTGCATCGACCCGACGAACGCGACGACGAGGAACAGGATCACCCAGGGGCGGGCCGGGTTGCCGTCGGGCAGGGCGACCGAGGCGATGCCGATGAGGAAGTGGCAGACCGTGGTCAGCGAGAACCCGATGATCAGCGTGGTCCGGCGGTTGATGCGCTCCATGTTCGCGATCGCGATGACGCCACCGATGACGGCGATGACCCCGGGGGCGATGTTGGCGATCAGGGCGGCGGACGCCTTGAACCCGGACTCGATCAGGACCGTCTGGCCGTAGTACATGATCGAGTTGATGCCGGTGAGCTGCTGCGCCACACCGAGGCCGGCACCGATGAGCACGATCCGGATCAGCCACTTGTTGCCGAGCAGGGTGCGCCAGCCGCTCTCGTGCTGGATCTGCGCCTCGAGCTCGTTGCTGCGCTTGATGTCCTCGATCTCGGCCTCGGCACGGTCGTCGGAGCGGATCTGGCGCAGGACGTCGAGCGCCTCGGCGTTGCGCCCCTTCGACGCGAGCCACCGGGGCGACTCCGGCACCCGGAGCATGCCGACGAAGAGCGCGATCGCGGGCAGGGCGCAGACGGCGAGCATGACGCGCCAGACGCCGTGGCCCTCACCCCACAGGCTGCCGATGACCGCGTTCACCAGGAAGGCGGCAAGCTGGCCGATGACGATCATCAGCTCGTTGCGGCCGGACAGGGACCCGCGGATCTCGTACGGGGCCAGTTCGGCCAGGAACACCGGGACGACCGTCGACGCGCCGCCGACCGCCAGGCCGAGGAGCACACGACCGACGACGATCACGCCGAAGGTCGGGGCGAACACGCACGCCAGGGTGCCGACGAAGAACGTCACCGCCAGCACCAGGATCGTCTTGCGTCGGCCCCAGCCGTCGGCGATGCGGCCGCCGAGCATGGCACCGATCGCGGCACCGAAGAGCAGGGAGCTGGTGACGACCCCCTCGGTGAAGTTCGTCAGGCCGAGCTCGATGGTCATCGGCCGCAGGGCGCCGTTGATCACCCCGGTGTCGTAGCCGAAGAGCAGCCCGCCGAAGGTGGCGACCAGCGCCAGCATCCCGAGGCGTCGCTGGTGGGGACCGGCGCCGTTCGGGGGCAGGGCGACGGTCGGTGCTGCCGGTTTGATGTCGACCATGTCGGTGACTCCTTCGTCCGTGATCGCGCGTCATCGCGTGGGAGTGATCGTGACCCAGAAACTTTGTCCTGTCAACCGGACAACATGTCGTATTGCGACTTGGACCGGTCCATGAAAGCCCTGGTCAGCATCGGAGCGGTCCACTGTCCATCGCGGGCGTGCACTCGCGGAGTGGACCGTCTCTGATCTTCCCACTCCGCCGACACGGCCGACGCCGTAGGCTCTCCGGGTCAGAAGACGACGATCCATCACGCACGAGGCGGATCGCAGCGGACGAGCGCAGGGGGACCATGCACCACGGGGACGGATTCCAGGGGAAACGACGACGACTGACGACAGCGCTCGCGCTCGCCGTCGTCGTCACGACCGCCACGGCCGGGTGCTCGCTGCTCCGCGGCCCGGACGAGTTCCCCGCGCCGGTCCGGAGCACCGCCAGCACCGCCCCCGCCACCCCCGAGGCCGACCCGAGCGCCAGCGCCGAGGCCCGCCGCGTCGCGGAGTCCGCCTCGCCCCGCACCCCGACCGCCGTCCCGACCGAGGCCGCCGCCCCCGACCCCACGGTCTCGCCGATCCCCGTCGGCAGTGTCCTCAGCGAAGCGGACGTCGTCACGCCGAAGGGCAGCGTGCGGTTCCACTACCGGGTCGTCGTCGGCACCGACGGCACCCCGACCGCGCAGTGGACGAGCTTCACCTCGACCCTGCCGGTGCCGGTCGCGACCACGTTCCTCGAGACGCCGCCCGCGGTCGGCGACGGCATCACCTGGCACGGGGTGGGAGACACGACGCTCGGCGGCCCGGGAGCCGCGGCAGCGCCCGCGGCGACGGCGCTCGACCCCGGCCGCGCGGACCCGTCCTGGCTCGGCGCGATCGTCATCTACTCGGCGGCGACCTCGGCCAGCCCGGACCTGCCCGTCGAGATCGGCCCCGGCAAGGTGCTCGCCGTGCAGCCCGTCCGGTGGTCGGTGCCGGCCCGAACGACCAACGTGCACCCGGTCGACGGCGGTGCCCAGCCGAACGCCACTGGCCGGTCCAGCAGCGACGGCTCGACCGACGGCGCCCCGACCGCCTACCGGATCGCGTCGGAGGACCTCATCGGCTCGGTCGCCGCTCGCTTCGGGCTGTCGGTGAAGGACCTGGTCTGGCTCAACCCGGACGTCACCGTCTACGGCGACCAGCAGTACCTGTACGAGGACACGGTCCTCAACCTGGACCCCTACCGGCGGTAGTGCAGCCCCGTCCCGGCAGCGGGATGCCTGCCGGTCTCAGCGATCGGTGGTGTCGGAGGTCTCGGTGACGTCGTCCGGCAGGTCCAGTTCGACCGACTCGGCGCGCTCGACCGGTCCGGCGTCCAGGACGTCGCCGATCGCCGACATACCGGCACCGTGGTCGGTGTAGCGGCGGACCGTCCGTCGTGCGGCAGCCCGAGCCGCTCCGGTCAACCGCTCGTTGCGGCGGGCGGCGTCGGCGACCCGGCCCGCGTGCCCGGCGGTGGAGAGCAGCACGTTCGCGAAGGCACGGGCGTCGCCCTGCTCCGGGATGCCCGTGACCGTCCACGCGCTCCGCACCTGTGCGTCCGGCGTCACCCCGCGGCGGGTGCCCATCCGGCGCCAGTCCGACAGCGCACCCTCGGTGCGGTCGGCGGCACGGTCCGACTCGGCGGCACGCTCAGCGTCCGCGGACCGGCGGCGCTCGGGTGCGGGCGCGGCCGAGGCGGCCTCGGCACGGTCGCGTGCGGCGGTGTCGTCACCGCCCGCGGCGGCGATGCGTGCGGCGTGGGCCGCTGCTGCGGCCGCGAGGATCTCGGAACGGTCCATGCGACGACGGTACCCCGGACGACCGACGTGGTGCGGGCCTCCCGGGCGGTGGGACCCCCCGCCGGACGCGAGACGCCGCCACATCGTCGAGACGCCGCTCCGTCGTCGAGACGCCGCCACATCCGGCGGTGTCTCGGCCACGCGGCGGTGTCTCGGCCGCTCGGCGGCGTCTCGGCCACTCGGCGGTGTCTGGCCCACTCGACCCCGCCGCGGCGGCGCGACGCCGTCTCGTCAGTCGGTACCGAGGTGCGCCGCCACCACGTCCCGCACCGACGTCCACTCGTGCGGGCCGTAGCGGTCGTTGCGGACGTGGCGCAGCTCGGCCTCGCCGCTGAACATGCTGACGAAGTACTGCATCCCCTGCCAGGCCGGGAAGGTCTCGTCCTCGGTCGACGACAGCCGCCGCCCTGTGCGCGCCATCGCGGACAGGAGGCCCGTGGTACCGGCCCACTGCAACCGGAACGTCCGCCCCGTCAGCCGTGACATCGTGGCCGCCAGTTCCCGCGAGGTCACCCGGTCCCCCGCCACCTCGACGACCCGCGGGGCGTCGGTGTCGAGCGCCACGTGCGCTGTGACCCAGGCGACGTCGTCCTTCGTGGTGAAGTCGAGCACCTGGTCGGGCGAGGACCAGAACAGCACGCGCTGCCGGTCGAACAGCACCAGCGGCGCCTGCCCGGTGAGCATGTCGGCGAAGGCACCGTTCAGCACCGAGGTCGCCCGGATCGACGCGGCGTCGACGTCGGCGGCGAACTCGCGGCGGAGCTCGAAGTTCCGGTTCGTGCCCGGCGTGACCGAACGGTAGTCGGCGGCGTAGTCGGACGGCACGAACCGCGGCACACCGGCGTCGACTGCGGCCGCGAGCAGGGCCCGCTGCGCGTCGACGATGACCGAGCGGGTGCCGCTGACGGCCGAGACGACGACCTCGACACCCTCGAGTGCCCGGAGCAGCGCAGCCCGGTCGGTGTAGTCGGCGACGACGACCTCGACCCGGTCCTGGTCGGCGAACTGCTCGGACGCCCGGCTCGATCCCCCGCGGGTGAGGACGCGCACGTGCGTGTCGTGGAGCAGGAGTTCACGGACGATGCGCGAACCGAGGTCACCGGTCGCACCGGCGACGAGCACAGAGGTGGTCATGTCCACCACGCTACGGACGGCGGATGTGCCCGTCCGCATCGGCCGCGGCGGCGAGCGCGCGCAGCCCCTCGTCGATCGACACCGACGGCGCCCACTCCAGGTCCGCACGGGTCCGACGCTGGTCGAACCAGTGCGCCGTCGAGAGCTGTTCGGCGAGGAACCGGGTCATCGGCGGCTCGTCGGTGCCCGGACGGACGCGCCAGAGGGCCTCGATCGCGGACCCGGCGACCCGGGCGAGCGCGGCGGGCACGTGCCGACGAGGTGCGGGGACGCCGGAGGCCGTGCAGATCCCGGCGAGGAGCTCGGCGACCGGACGGGGCTCCCCGTTCGTGACGACGTAGGCCCGGCCGTGGACGTCCTCGGCGCGGTGCAGCGCGGCGACCATCGCGGTGGCGGCGTTGTCGACGTAGCAGGTGTCGATCAGGGCGGCGCCGGAGTCCAGGACCGGCAGGCGTCCGCTCCGGGCACGGTCGACGATGCGCCCGACGAGCTGCTCGTCACCCGGACCCCACACCAGGTGCGGGCGGACGGCGACGACCGCGAAGCCGGGGGCGTCGGCGGCCAGGGCCAGGCGTTCGGCGGCGGCCTTCGTCCGGGCGTAGTCGCCGCGGGCGGTCTCCGGGGATGCCGGGGTGGCGTCGTCGCCGGCGATCGACGCCCCGGTGTGGGCGACGGAGGGCGACGAGACGAACACGAAGCGCGTGGCTCCGGCGGCGCGGGCGGCAGCGAGCAGGTCGCGCGTCCCGTCGACGTTGACGCGCTCGAACTCGGCGGGGTCACCCGCCAGCGACACCTTGGCGGCCAGGTGCACGACCGCCTGGACACCGTCGACCGCCGAACGGACCGCTGCCGGGTCGGTCATCGTGCCGAGCAGGTCCGTGACGCCGTCGACCCGGGAGGGGCGCCGCTGGAACGTCCGGACCTCGTGCCCGGCGTCCCGGACGGCAGCGGCGACCGCGCGGCCGAGGAAGCCGCTCGCACCGGTGACCAGGACCCTCACGGGCGGGTCATCCGTCCCCCGGCGAGCACCGACGACGCCCAGCGGGAGAGCCGTGCCCGGTCGACCTTGGAGTTGTGCCGGATGTCCGTCGGCAGCACCGGCACCACGAGGACCGCCGCGACCGGGACCCCGGCGGCGACGCGCACCGCGGCGGCCAGGTCGGGGTCCGCCAGGCCGGGGCGACGGACGGCCGGGACGGTCTCGACGACGACGACGACCTGCTGCGTGCCGGCGGGGCCGATACCCGCGATGCCGACACGGCCGATGCCGTCCACCCGTTCGATGCGCTGTTCGGGACCGACCGGTGTGACCACGCTGCCCGGGGTCGTGACGACGTGCTGCATGCGACCCTCGACCCAGAGCTGGCCGGAGGCGTCGAGGTGCCCGACGTCGCCGGTGCGGTGGCCGCGCGGGTCGCTGACGCCGAGGCGCGAGGCACGGTCGGTCCGCCAGAGCCGGTCGTAGTGGTCGCGCACGTGCGGGGCGACGACGACGATCTCGCCGGTGACGTCCGGCGTCTCGGTGAGCGCTCCGGTCGCGCGGCCGTCATCGTCGAGCGGGGCGATCCGCACCTGCACCGACGCAGCCGGTCGGCCGACGCAGATGCCCTCGGACCCGGACGTCCCGGCAGCGCGGACGCCGTCCAGGTCGACGTCCGTCATGAGCAGTCCCTCGGTCATGCCGTACGGGGTGTGCGCACTGGCGTTCGGCATCAGCTCGGTCGCCGCAGTGAGCAACGCCGCCGACACCGGGGCGCCGGCGGACAGGAACAGCCGCACGCGGCCGAGGGCCCGCCGGTCGTCGTCGGTGAGCGCGGCGGCGGTCGCGACGACGTTCGCCAGCGCCGCCGGCGAGAGGAACACCACGGTGGCGTCGGCCGCGACGACGGCGTCCGCGACCGCACGGGCGGTCAGTGTCCGGGGCGCGGTGACGTCCATGTCGGGGGCGACCGAGCGTGCTCCGAGGGCAGGTCCGAGGAGCGCGAACGGGGCGAAGCCCGCCACCAGTCCGGTGCCGACACCGACGTCGTACTGGCCGGCGAGGGCGTCCCGCACCGCGCCGAGCTGCCCGTGCGTGTAGACGACGCCCTTCGCCGGGCCGGTCGACCCGGAGGTGAACAGCACCGCGGCCGGGGCGTCGGCGGCGGGAGCGTCCGGCAGCGCGGAACCGGCGGCCAGACGTACGGCACCGCGACGGGCGACGGCGGCCAGGGTGTGCTCGACGCGCAGTGCCCGACGAGCGGGGGCGGGCAGCGCCACGGTCGCGATCCGGCGTCCGGGCCAGCCGAGCGCGCGTGCGGCGGCGAGGCCCGGCAGCGCGCCGATGATCCAGTCCGGGCGGGCGCCACGGACGGCTCGCGTCAGGCCACCGAGCCCGAGTCCCGCGTCCGCGACCACGACGACCGCGCCGATCCGCACGCACGCGTACAGCGCGGCGGTCAGGTCGGCGCCAGGGGTCACCAGGAGCGACACGCGGTCGCCGTGCCGGACGCCGAGGTCGAGCAGTCCGGCGGCGACCTCGTCGATGCGTCGGGTGAGCAGACGCCAGGTGATCGTGCGGGTCCCGCCGGGTGCGGCCATCTCGACCAGGGCTGGCTCGTCGCTGTCGCGGAGCTCGGTCAGGTGTGTCCAGAGCGGGCGGTGGGCGGGCCCGTCAGCGTCGCCGGTGGGCTCGGCGACGTCGGTGCGCTCGGTGACGTCGGTGCGCTCGGTGACGTTGGTGCGCTCGGTGTCGGTCCGCAGGTCCGGTCCAGCCGGGAGGCCCGGTCCGGCCTGGGTGGGCACGGTGCCGTGCGGCAGGTGGTCGCCGAGCCAGTCGAACACCGTCCCGGCGACGTCGGCGTCGTCCGGCAGCAGGTGACCGGCGCCCTCGAAGCGGTGCACGTCGGCCTGCGGCAGCCGGGCGGCGAGGTCGTCGAGGTAGCGCTCGAGGAACACCGGGTCGCGCGGCCCCCAGAGGAGCAGGGCCGGGACCCGCAGTGCGGCCACACCGGTCGCGATGCGGTCGAGTTCGGCCGCGCTCGGGTGCGCCGAGTCGACGGGGATGTCCGCGACGAACCCACCGACCGCACCACGTCGGGCAGCGCCGCGGTACGGCGCCCGGTAGGCGTCGGCGGTGGCTCGGTCGAGCTTCGGGTGCGCGATCGCCAGAGTGGTCTCGATGAAGGCCGGGGTGACGACGGTGGCCCGACCGAGCAGCTGCGGGCGGAGCGCCAGCCGGAGCGGTGCCGGGATCGGGACGTCCGCGGGCTGGTGCACGGCGGTGTTGCAGGTCGTCACCGCGACCACGAGGTCCGGGTGGTCGACGGCCCACCCGAGGGAGACGACACCACCCCAGTCGTGGCCGAGCGTGACGACGGGACCCGTGAGTCCGAGCTCGTCGGTCAGTCTGCCGAGCTCGGCGACCCGGTCGGCCAGGCGGTGGTCGACGCCGGTGCGCTCCGAGAAGCCCATGCCGAGCTGGTCGACGGCGACGACGCGCCACGCCGGACCGCCGGCCGCGGCGACCGCCAGGGACTGCGCGACGACCGAGCGCCACAGGTAGGACCAGGTCGGGTTGCCGTGCACGCAGAGCAGCGTGCCGACGGGCTCGACGCCGAGTGCGGTCAGGGACGCGGCCGTGTCGAGGAGGTGCCAGGTGCGCGCGGGGCGAGCCGGGCCTCCCGAGCTGTCCGACGGCGTCCCCGGGACCGTGACCAGGCGGGACCAGGCCGGGTCGAGTCCGGGCAGGGGCGGCGGGAGCGTCGCCGGAGCCGTGCTCACGGCGGCGCGGGGCAACCGCGCTGTCACCAGTGCAGTTCCATCATCGCCGTGTTGATGCCCGAGCCGACACCGCCGAGGAACACGCGGTCGCCGGGGCGGATCGAGCCGCGGGCGACCTCGTCCGCCAGGGTGATCGGGATCGACGCGGGGCCGACGTTGCCGAAGCGCTCGTACGTGGTGGGGACCTTGTCGCGCGGCACGCCGATCGCGGCGACGAACGCGTTGGTGTGCACGTCGGAGACCTGGTGCAGCACGTACCGGTCCATGTCGGTCCAGTCGAAGTGGGCGCGCGCCTCGTTCCAGGCGGCGACGACGAGCTCCATGCCGCCCTTGAGCAGCATCTTCGCGTCCGTGAACATGCCGTCGACGCTGCCGACGCACAGGTCGTACCACTGGGTCGCCGCGCGGGTGACGCCGCCGACGATGCGGTGACCGGTCGGGTGCAGGTCCGCCGGACCGAGCACGGCCGCGGCGGCACCGGAGCCGAGCGTCAGGCTGGCGAACTCGCTCATGAAGTCCTTGCGGTTCCGGCCGCCCTGGTTCAGGCGGTCGATGGTGTTGAGCTGCACCTGGTCCGCGTCCTCGCCGTCGACGACCAAGGCGTACTTGATCTGCCCGGAGTCGATCATGCCGGCGGCGACGCTCATGGCGTTGACGAAGCCCAGGCAGGCGTTCGCGATGTCGAAGTTGATCGCCGAGGTCGGCAGGCCCAGCCCGTGGTGCAGCCGGACGGCAACCGAGGGCTCGAGGTGCGGACGGGTCACCGAGGTGTTGATGAGCAGACCGACGTCCTCGGGCTCGATGCCCGCGGCAGCCATCGCGCGGCGGCCGGCGTCGATCGCAGCGTCCTGGAAGGACTGGTTCTCACCCCAGTTGCGGCGCTCCCGCACGCCGGCGACGCGCTCGAGCAGTCCCATCGGCAGACGCAGGCGGCGGAGCACACCGCCGAGCTTCTCCTCGATGTCCGCGGAGGTGGTCACGCGGTCCGCGACGGTCGTCTCGACGGCCAGGACTGCGGCGTTGCGGAAGCGGACGGTCGCGTTGCCGGGTCGCTCCGTCTCGGCGCTCGGGGTGTCCTGCTGAGGCCGCTCGGTCATGATCGTCACTTGCACATACTTCCGTATCGATGCTGGGTCTCCGTTGCGACTGCGCCGGACGGACCCCGGGAACGTCGTCGCCGTTGCCGATCCGGCAATCGTACTGGCCGTCCCCGAGCGCCGGTGGGATGCTGCGCGGATGACCGCAGAACCCACTCCCCGCACCGATGCCGAGGCCTACTGGACCGACCGCTACGGCGACGCCCCGATCTGGTCGGGGGCGCCGAACGCCTCGCTCGTCGACACGGTGGGACTGCTCGCTCCCGGCAGTGACCTGGCAGCAGCCGGGGCGGCCGCTGGCGGGACCGCTGACGGGGCGGCTCGTGCACGCCGTGCGCTCGACCTCGGCAGCGGTGAGGGCGGCGACGCGCTCTGGCTCGCCGCGCAGGGGTGGCAGGTCACCGCGGTCGACATCGCCGCCAACGCCCTCGCCCGCGGCCGGGCCGAGGCCGAGCGCGTCGGACTCGGCGACCGGCTCACCTGGGTGCCGGCAGACCTGGCGACCTGGGACACCGAGGACCGGTTCGACCTCGTCACCGCGTCGTTCCTGCACTCGTCGGTGTCGTTCCCGCGGGCCGCGGTGCTCCGACGGGCGACGACGTTCGTGGCGCCCGGCGGGCACCTGGCGGTCGTCGGGCACGCCGGCTCGCCGTCCTGGGCCTCGCACGGCGAGCACGCGCACGCCGAACCCCTGGTCGGGCCGGCCGAGCAGGTGGAGCAGCTCGGGCTCGACGACGGGTGGAGCGTCGAGGTCGCGGAGCTCCGCACCCGGCAGGTCACCGTGCCGGACGGCGAGCCGGCGACGCTCGAGGAGTCGGTGGTGCTGGTCCGGCGGCACTGACGCCGGGCCGTGACAGACGAGAGGCCCGTCGCCGGAGCGACGGGCCTCTCGTGTCAGGTGCGTCGGATCAGCCGCGCAGCTCGAGGTACTTGGCGATCAGCGCCTTCGTCGAGGAGTCCTGCGCGTCCAGGGCGTCCTGGTCGCCGTCGACCGCCGGGGCGACCTGCAGCGCGAGCTGCTTGCCGAGCTCGACGCCCCACTGGTCGAACGAGTCGATGCCCCAGATCGTGCCCTCGGTGAACACGATGTGCTCGTAGAGGGCGATCAGCTGGCCGAGGACGCTCGGGGTGAGCTCCGGCGCCAGGATCGACGTGCTCGGCTTGTTACCGGTGAAGGTGCGGGCCGCGACGATCATCTCGTCGGTGGTGCCCTCGGCACGGACCTCGTCCGCGGTCTTGCCGAACGCCAGCGCCTTGGACTGGGCGAAGAAGTTCGCCAGGAACAGGGAGTGCACGTCCTGGCCGGGCTGCACGGCCTTGCCGTCGCCGGTCTGGTCGGCCAGCGCGTGCGCCGGCTTCGCGACCGTGATGAAGTCGGCGGGGATCAGACGGGTGCCCTGGTGGATGAGCTGGTAGAACGCGTGCTGGCCGTTCGTGCCGGGCTCGCCCCAGAAGACCTCGCCGGTGTCGGTGACGACGTCCGAGCCGTCCCAGCGGACGCGCTTGCCGTTCGACTCCATGGTGAGCTGCTGCAGGTACGCGGGGAAGCGGTGCAGGTACTGCGTGTACGGCAGGACCGCGTGGCTCTGGGCTCCGAGGAAGTTTGTGTACCAGACGTTGAGCAGGCCCATCAGGACGGGGACGTTCTGCTCGAGCGGGGCGGTGCGCATGTGCTCGTCGATCGCGTGGAAGCCGGCGAGGAACTGCTCCCAGTTCTCCTTGCCGATCGCGATGACGACGCTGGTGCCGATGGCCGAGTCGACCGAGTAGCGGCCGCCGACCCAGTCCCAGAAGCCGAAGGCGTTCTCGGGGTCGATGCCGAACGCGGCGACCTTGTCGAGCGCGGTGGAGACGGCGACGAAGTGCTTCGCGACGGCGTCCTTCTTCTCGTCGTCACCGGCGTCGGTGAGCCCGAGCCGCTCCCACAGCCACTGCCGTGCCAGGCGGGCGTTCGTCAGGGTCTCGAGGGTGCCGAACGTCTTCGACGCGACGATGAAGAGCGTGGTCTCGGGGTCGAGGTCCGCGGTCTTCTCGTGGATGTCGGCCGGGTCGATGTTCGAGACGAACCGGGCTTCGAGCCCCGGCTGCACGTACGGCTTGAGGGCTTCGTAGACCATGACCGGGCCGAGGTCCGAGCCACCGATGCCGATGTTGACGACGGTCTCGATGCGCTTGCCGGTGACACCGGTCCAGGCGCCGGAGCGGACCTGCTCGGCGAAGCCGTAGACCTTGTCGAGCGTGGCGTGCACGTCGGCGTCGACGTCCTGGCCGTCGACGGTCAGGGGTGCGGCGGGGACCAGGCCCTCGGTCGCCTTCGGACGGCGGAGCGCGGTGTGCAGGACGGCACGGTCCTCGGTGACGTTGATGCGCTCACCGGAGATCATCGCCTGGTAGCGCTCGGCGACGCCGGTGTCCTTCGCGACCTGCAGCAGTGCCTGCAGGATCTCGTCGGTCACCAGGCCCTTCGACAGGTCGACGGTCAGGTCCGCGGCCTGGAAGGTGTACTTCTCGGCACGACCGGGGTCGGCGTCGAACCACCCCCGGAGGTCCGGGGAGAAGCCGGCGGCGATGCCGTCGAGCTGCTTCCATCCTGCGGTCGATGTGGGGTCGACGGGTGCGGAATCGGTCACTTCGGTCCTCCTGGACGCCAGAGCTGGACGGCCCGCAGACCTGGCGCAGCATCGCGTCGCGGGCCGCGTCCGAGCGTAGTGCCGTTCCGTCGACCTCGCGCACAGGACCGCATCGCCCGTGGAGAACACGGACACGCCGGGCACGACTTCGTCAGGATCCCCGATCTCCCGACATTGCTGTAGTGAAGGAGGCACCGTGGACACAGACACCGACACCGACGCAGACGTCGCCCTGACCCGCCGGCTGGCGGGCGGGGACCGCGCCGCGCTGGCGGACGCGTTCGACCGGTTCGCGCCGACGCTCACCCGGTACGCGTGGGCGCTGGCCGGCAGCAGGCAGGACGTCGAGGAGCTCGTGCAGGACACGTTCCTGACGCTCTGGCAGAAGGCCGACACCCTGCAGCTGTCGACGCGAGCCCTCCTCCCCTGGCTGCTGGTGGTGTGCCGGAACCACGCGCGCAACCAGGCCCGGGCCGTGGCGGGACGGGCGGCCGACGAACTGCCGGCGGACCTGGTGGCTCCGGAAGCCGACCAGGAGGCCCGTGCGCGCCTCCGGTGGGTCCGCGACGAGATCGACGCCCTCCCGCCGCTCGACCGGCGGATCTGCGAGCTGTGCCTGATCGAGGGCCACTCGTACACCGAGGCGGCCACGATGCTCGGGCTGAGCGTCGGTGCCGTGACCCAGCGGGTGTCCCGCTCCCGAGCACGACTGAAGAAGGCGGTGACGCACGATGAACACTGAGCCCCCCACCGGAGACGACCTGCAGCGGATGCTCGTCTCGATGAAGCAGAACGTCCTCGAGCACGCCGAGGAACGGCACCCGAAGCCCCGGCGTCACCGCAGCCGCATCGTCATCGCCACCGTCGCCCTCCTCGCCCTCGGCACGGCCGGTGGCGCCGTCGCGCTCGCCGTCGTCCCCCAGGTCCAGCAGGCCGCGCCGGCGCCGAGCCCGACCACCGAACCCTCGGTGCCCGCGAGCACCCCGGCGTCCGCCCCGGTCGTCGACACCCCGGCTCCGAAGCCGTCCGCATCGAGCGCGGCGGCGCCGTCGCGGTACCCGACCGACTGCCGTGCGCTGTACTCCGACGCGGACCGGGAGCGGTTCTTCGGCAGGGCGCCCCTGACCCAGACGCCCGCGCACCCGGACGGGACGACCGTGCCCGCACCGTCGACGATGCGGTACGGCGGCGGCACCTGGACCGCTTCCGAGTGGCTCGACTGTGCCTGGGCGGATCCCCGCGCCGACATCAGCGGCATCCGCGTGATCATCGGCAGCGCCTCGGCCGCGGAGCTCTCGGGGCGCGAGGACGGGTTGCGCGCGGCCGGTGCCGACTGCGCACCGGGCGACGGCGGCACGGTGTGCACCCGCACGTACCGGCCCGATCCGCCACTCGCCGACGGCACCGAGACCTCGTGGTGGGACGGCGACGGTCGATGGATCACGATCACCCAGGTCAACTCGCCGACCTCGGGCCTGCTGTCGGCCACCATCGCCGGGCTCTCGTCCGACCGGGTCGGACCGGGCTCCTGGGTCGTGAGCGGCGCCGGGGTCGGGCCGATCACCATCGGCAGCGCCTACCAGGACGTCGCGGACGAGGTCAGGGCGGTGGTTCCGGAGACGACCGGCAGCTGCCCCAACCCGAACGTCGGGATCTTCGGCTCCGGGGACGTGTCCCTCGTCGTCCAGCAGGCAGACGGCAAGGTCACCGGAGTCGAGGCGAGCGCGATGACCACCGCGGCGGGGATGGGCCGGGGGAACACCCTCGACCAGCTCCGGGCGGCGTACCCGGGCCTCACCCGGACCCCGGGCTACGGCGACGACTCGTCCCCCGCGTTCGCCTACTGGAGCGTCCGCGACGGCGACCGGTCGGTGACCTTCGAGATGGACGAGGGCGGGGACCTCGTGACCGGCGTCTGGGTCGGCGACGACCCGCGACCGCCCTACGAGTACTGCGGCTGAGGACCCGCGGCGGTCTGGTGCGGCACCTTCCCGGGCAATCGGTACGACGACAGTCGTACTGTGGACAGACCCACGAACCGAACAACCGGGAAGGACCCGCGTGACCCACGCACTCTTCGACCCCATCACCCTCCGCGGACTCGAGATCCGGAACCGCGTCTGGATCCCGCCGATGTGCCAGTACATGGTCGAGGCACAGGACGGCGTCCCCACGCCCTGGCACCTCGTGCACCTGGGCGGCCTGGCCCGCGGCGGTGCCGGCGCGGTGGTCGTCGAGGCCACCGGCGTCGTCCCCGAGGGCCGCATCAGCCCCCAGGACCTCGGCCTCTGGAACGACGAGCAGCGCGACGCGTTCCGCCCGATCACCGACTTCATCCACAGTCAGGGCGCCGTCGCCGGCATCCAGCTCGCGCACGCCGGCCGCAAGGCCTCCACCAGCCGCGAGTGGGGTCCGACGGCGGGTGGCGGGAACGTCGCGCCGGAGCAGGGCGGGTGGCAGCCGGTCGGCCCGTCGCCGGTCGCATTCCCCGGCCTGCACGTCCCCACCGAGCTGACCGTCGAGGGCATCGCCGACGTGGTCCGGGCCTTCGCGGTCGCCGCCCGCCGCGCCGTCGACGCCGGCTTCGACCTGCTGGAACTGCACGGGGCCCACGGGTACCTGCTGCACGAGTTCCTGTCGCCGCTGTCGAACGAACGGACCGACCAGTACGGCGGCTCGCTCGAGAACCGCGCCCGCGCACTGCTCGAGACGGTCGACGCCGTCCGGGCCGAGGTCGGCGAGGACGTCCCGCTGGTGGTCCGCCTGTCCGCGACCGACTGGGTCGAGGGCGGCTGGGACCTCCCCGAGACCGAGCAGCTGTCCGCCTGGCTCGGCGAGCACGACGTGGACCTCGTCTCGGTGTCGACCGGCGGCAACGTCCAGAACGCCCCGATCCCGGTCGGCCCCGGCTACCAGCTGCCGTTCGCGACGGCGATCCGGCAGGCCACGGGCGTGCCGGTCGCGGCCGTCGGGATGATCGACGACCCGTTCCAGGCCGAGCAGATCGTCGCCCTCGGGCAGGCCGACGTGGTCCTCGTCGGGCGGGGCGCGCTCCGCGACCCGAACTTCCCGATCCGGGCCGCGCAGGCGCTCCGGGTGGACCTGCCGTACAAGCCGGCACCGTACGAGCGCGCCTACCGCTGACGCGCTCCGGGTGACGGACGGGAGGCCCGCACCACCGCCTCCCGTCCGTCGCCCTCCACAGGTGGCCGGGTCCCGACCACCGTCCACAGGCGGACGCACGCCGACGGCCCCGCCGTTGTGAGCCGCTACCGTGGTCCCCATGACGGGCACGGGGGTGACCGCCGGGCACGACCCGGCTCGGGGTGAGGGGTGGACGCGGCTGCCGGTGGGGCGGCGGGAGCACCGACAGGACGCGGTCCTGGCGCTCGTGCTCGCCGCTGCGCTCACGGTGTCGACGGTCCTCTACGGTGCGATGGGGCTGTACGACGACCCCGCGCCCTGGTGGGTGTCGGCGCTCATGGTGGTCGCGAACGCCGGACCCCTCGCGTTCCGACGACGCTTCCCGATGTCGGTCGCCGTCGTCTCGGCACTGGCCTTCGCCGCAACCCAGCTCCTGCACGTGCCGGAGGGGCTGTTCCTCAACTTCACGCTGTTCATCGCCCTGTACACGGTCGGCGCCTGGTGCTCCGACCGGGTCCGCGCCGAAGCGGTGCGCTGGGTCCTGATCCTCGGCATGTTCGCGTGGGTGTTCCTGGCGATCGTGTTCCGGTGGTCGGTGCCGAGCGCGCTGCCGGACGACGGTGACTCGGCGATCCCGCCGTACGTGGCGAACTCGCTGCTGGCGATCGTCATCAACCTCGTGTACTTCGGCGCCGCCTGGTACTCGGGCAACCGTGCCTGGACGGCTGCGGTCGCCAAGCACGAGCTCGACGAGCGCACGGTCGAACTCGCGGCCGAACGGGAACGCTCCGCCGCGCAGGCGGTCGCGCTCGAACGGGTCCGGATCGCCCGGGAACTCCACGACGTCGTCGCCCACCACGTCTCGCTGATGGGCGTCCAGGCGGGCGCCGCCCGACGGGTGCTCGAGCGCGACCCGGAGCAGGCTGCCGCGTCCCTCGGGGTCGTCGAGGACAGCGCCCGGACCGCGGTGGAGGAACTGCGGCGGATGCTCGGCACCCTCCGCCAGACCGACGCCGACGGGCACACGCTGCCCGCGGACGCACCGAGCACCGAGGGGCTCGCGCGACTGCCGGAACTGGCCGCCGCCGCCACGACCGCCGGTCACGCCACCGGCTTCAGCGTCGTCGGCGATGCACGTCCGGTGCCGCCGACCGTCGCCTCGGTCACCTACCGGATCGCGCAAGAGGCCGTGACGAACGTCCTCAAGCACGCCGGTCACGACGCCCGCGCCGACCTGCGGTTGCGGTACCTGCCGGACGCCCTGGAGCTCGAGGTGACGGACACGGGTGCCGGGGCACGGGCCTCCCGGTCGACCGCGGGCAGCGGGCTCGGCCACGTCGGCATGCGCGAGCGGGTCGCCGCGGTCGGCGGACGGATCGAGATCGGGCCCCGAGCCCGCGGCGGCTACCTGGTGCGGGCATGGCTGCCGACGGTGTGATCCGGGTGGTCCTGGCCGACGACCAGGACCTGGTCCGGGCGGGCTTCCGGGTGATCCTCGAGTCCGAACCCGGCGTGCAGGTCGTGGCCGAGGCCCGCGACGGTGCCGCAGCGGTGGCCGCCGTCGCCGCCCACCGCCCCGACGTCGTCTGCTTGGACGTCCAGATGCCCGGGGTCGACGGGCTCGAGGCCGCCCGCCGCATCACCGCCACGGACGACCCGCCGGCGGTGCTCGTGCTGACGACGTTCGACACCGACGAGTACCTGTTCGACGCGCTCGCTGCCGGCGCGAGCGGCTTCCTGCTGAAGAACGCCTCGCCCGAGAAGCTCATCGAGGCCGTGCGGACCGTGGCCGCCGGGGACGCGCTGCTCTCCCCCGACGTGACGCGGCGGGTGATCAGCCGCGCGACGACGGCGAGCGTGCCGGTCGTGGCAACGGCGGCCGAGCGGCCCGAGCCCGACCCCGGACCCGGCCGCGGCCACGGCCCTGTGGCGGTGCCCGGCCTGACCGAGCGTGAGACCGAGGTGCTGCGGCTGCTCGGACGGGGCCTCAGCAACGCCGAGATCGCCCGGCTGCTCTTCGTCGGGGACGCCACCGTGAAGACCCACGTGTCGAACGTCCTGCAGAAGCTCGGCGTGCGCGACCGGATCCAGGCCGTGGTGTGGGCGTACGAGAACGGCGTGGTCCGCTCCGGCGACTGACCCCCGCGAAACGCAACGTGGGCGGCACCGCGCCAGGGAACACCGTTGCGCGTCGTCGTCGTCGTTGCGTTTCGCGGGAGGGCCTGCGCTCCCCCGCGCGGCGGAGACGGCGCCGGCACGATCCCCGTCTCGTGCCGGAGGCGGAGACGCGCCCGCGCTCGTAGCGTCGGAGGCGCAGCGACGGTCGCTGCGGAAGGGACCCGTCATGCTCAGCATCGAGGGAGTGACCAAGCACTTCGGCGAGCGCCAGGTGCTCGACGACGTCGGCTTCACGGTCGGTCGCGGTCGGTTGACCGGGTTCGTCGGCGGCAACGGCGCCGGCAAGACCACCACCATGCGCATCATGCTCGGCGTGCTCGACGCCGACCGCGGGACGGTCGCCATCGACGGCGTCCCGATCGGCCCCGCCGACCGTCGTCGGTTCGGGTACATGCCGGAGGAACGCGGGCTGTACCCGAAGATGCCGGTCGCCGAGCAGGTCACCTACCTGGCGCGGCTGCACGGCGTCGACCGCCGGAGTGCGACGGCCCGGACGACGGAGCTGCTCGAGCGGCTCGAGCTCGGCGCGCACGCCACCGACCCGGTGGAGAAGCTCTCGCTCGGCAACCAGCAGCGTGTCCAGGTCGCCGCGGCCCTGGCCCACCGGCCCGAGGTCCTGGTGCTCGACGAACCGTTCTCCGGACTGGACCCGATGGCCGTCGACACGGTCCTCGGTGTCCTCCGTGAGACCGCCGCCGAAGGGGTACCGGTGCTGTTCTCCAGCCACCAGCTCGACGTCGTCGAGCGGCTCTGCGACGACGTCGTCGTGATCGCCGACGGGCGGATCCGGGCGGCCGGGCCGCAGGACGAACTGCGGCGGAACGCCGGTCCCGCGGCGTGGGAGATCCTGGTGGCGGACGACGTCGCCTGGCTCCGCGACGAACCGGGTGTCCGCATCCGGGCCTTCGACGGCGGCTACGCCCTGTTCGAGGCCGACGAGTCCGTCGCCCAGGCGGTGCTGCAGCGTGCGGTCGGCCGCGGCGCGGTGGCGTCGTTCGGCCCGCGGGTCCCCCGGCTCAGCGAGGTCTTCACGGAGGTCGTCCGATGAGCATCGTCCAGCGCAGCACCGTCGAGGCCGTCCGGCTCGTCACCGTGCGGGAGATCCAGGCCCGGCTGCGGAGCAAGGCCTTCGTGGTCTCCGCGGTGATCCTGCTCGTGATGGTCGTGGCCGGCATCGTCGTCGCGGGCATCGTCGGGAAGTCGACGGCGAACGCGACGACCCCGGTCGCCGTGGTCAGCGGCGTGGCCCTGCCGAGCTCCGACGGGCTCGACGTGACGCGGGCCGCCGACCGGGCTGCCGCCGAGCAGCTCGTGCGTGACGGCGAGGTGGACGCTGCGATCGTCCCCGACGGCGGGCAGCTCGGCTTCCGGGTCGTCGGGCTCGACAGCGCCCCGACCGACGTCGTGCAGGCGCTCAGCGTCTCGCCCGAGGTCGACCTGCTCGACCCCGGCGCGCTGCCGTCGGGCCTGGTGTCCCTGGTGGGCATCGCGTTCGGCGTGGTGTTCTTCGCCTCGGCCGTGACGTTCGGGCAGTCGATCGCGCAGAGCGTCGTCGAGGAGAAGTCCACCCGGGTCGTCGAGATCCTGATGGCGGCGATCCCGGCGCGGGCGCTGCTGGCGGGCAAGGTGATCGGCAACAGCGCGATGGCGCTCGGGCAGATCGTCGCCATCGCCATCGCGGCCGCGATCGCCCTGGCGGTGACGGGGCAGAACAACCTCTTCACGCTGCTCGGTCCGAGCGCACTGTGGTTCGTCGGGTTCTTCGCGGTCGGGTTCGTCCTCATCGCGGCGCTGTTCGCGGCGTCGGCGGCGCTGGTGTCCCGTCAGGAGGACGTCGGCAGCGTGACCACCCCGGTGATGATGCTGCTGATGATCCCGTACTTCCTCATCGTGTTCGCCGCGGACGACCCGACGATCCTCGGCATCATGTCGTACGTGCCGTTCAGTGCCCCGATCGGCATGCCGGTCCGGATCTTCCTGGGCACGGCCGAGTGGTGGGAGCCCCTGCTGTCGCTCGTCGTCGTCGCGGTGTCTGCCCTGGTCGTCGTGCTCCTCGGCGCCCGCGTCTACGAGAACGCGCTGCTCCGGACGGGTGGCCGGGTGAAGCTGGGCGAGGCGATCCGCGGCTGACCCGAGCAACGCCGACCCGAGCGACGACGACCCGAGCTGATGCTCCGCAGGACGCGGCTGGCCGGTCCCCCGTGGCGGTTCCCGGACACCGGGCTGCCACCGGGGACGGCCGTCGTGGGATGCTTCGCCTGATGCCGATCGACGACGCGATGCCGGTGCGTCTCGACGTGACGGGGACGGACCTCGGAGAGGCCGCGACCTTCATCGCGGACCTCTACGGCGCCGACCTGCACGTCGGCCCCGTGTCGAACCCGTTCTCGTTCCGGTACGCGGCCATGGGTGACAGCACGATGTCGCTGCACACCTCGCAGTTCGCGGGACACGTGCACGGGGACCTGCCGCCGTCCGACGCCGTCATCGTGCAGTGGTTGCAGTCCGGGTCCTCGCGGCTCGACACCGGGGGCACGGTGCTCGAGATGGAGCCCGGCGTCCCGGTGCCCCTGCTGCCCGACCGGACCTTCTCGTTCGCGATGGACGACTACGAGCAGCGGCTCGTGCACCTGTCCCGGGAGGTCGTCGAACGCGTCGCGACCGAACAGGGCGCTGACCTGTCCGCGGGCCTGCGCTTCGACCACACCGCGGCGCCGTCGGAGCAGTCCGTCCGCACCTGGCACAACACGGTGTCGCTGATCTCGCACACCCTGCGCGACGGGACGCCCGGTCGCCTGCTGCACGCCGAGATGGCGCGGCTGGCGGCGGCGTCGCTGCTCGAGATGTACCCGCAGCAGCGTCCGGTGCGCCGGGACCCCGAGGGCACGGCGCTGTCGATCCACGTCCGCGCGGCCGTGGAGTACGTCAACGACCACGCCCGGATGCCGATCACGACGAGCTCCCTGGCGCGACACCTCGACGTCAGCCTGCGTGCCCTGCAGGAGGCGTTCCAGCGGGACCTGCAGACCACGCCGAACGCCTACATCCGGCAGGTGCGCCTGGACCGGGTCCGGCAGGAGCTGCTCGTGTCCGACCCGACCGCCGTCACCGTGCGTGAGGTCGCCGCGGCATGGGGGTTCGCGCACCTCGGACGGTTCGCGCAGCAGTACGCGGCCGAGTTCGGCGAGACCCCGCGGACCACGCTCGACCGCACCGCGGACTGACCAGGCCGACCGACCCGGCCGACCCACCAGGCCGACCGGCCGCGGACGTGACGGGTCGTCGGCAGGAGGCCGTGCCTCCCGGCCGACGGTCCGTCGCCGGAGGCGGCAGCAGCAGCCGCAGCCGCAGCCGCAGCCGCAGCGGACTCAGATGAAGTCGGTGTGCGCCGTCGGCGCGTACGCCGTCATGAGCGTCGCCGCCGCGAGCCGGGCGGAGCGCGCCGGACGGGTGGTGCGGTGGATCGCCGACTCGACCTTGGCGCCCTCGACCAGCAGGGAGAGCGCGTCCGCGACGTGCACGGGCAGGCCGGCGCGTCCGGCGAGGACGTGCAGGTGCGCCTCGATGCCGCGCAGGTGGTCGTGGGCCAGGGCGGCGACGCGGGCCTCGGATCGTCCGAGCTCGCCGTAGCCGTTGATGAAGGCGCAGCCGGTCCAGGACTCGTCGCGGAAGCAGTCCTCGAGGTGCGCGAAGACGGTGAGGATCTCGTCCCGGGCGTCGGCGGCACCGACGGCGGCCTCGGCGAGCCCGGCGTTCCACTGCTCGTGCCGGTGTTCCAGCACAGCGACGACGACGTCGATCCGTTCCGGGAAGTGTGCCCGGACCGCGTCCGGGTCCGCTCCGGCGAGCGTGGCGACGGCGGCGTGGTCGAGGCCGGCAGCGCCCCCGGCGGTGAAGACCCGGTCGGCGGCGTCGACGACACGCGCACGGTCCCAGCGGTGCGGTTCCTGCGCGACGGCGACACCCACGTCAGATGGTCGTGGTCGTGGTGCGGAGGGACGCGCGCCCGGCGGACAGCGCCCCGGCGCACAGAGCCTCGGCGCACAGGGCCTCGAGGCGCCCGAGGCGTGCCCAGACGACGCGGTGATCGGCGCTCAGCCCGGTCGCGTCGGCCGTCATCCGGACGGTCTCCTGCTCGAGGGCGTTCACGCAGCGGCCTGGAAGAAGTCGGCGTACGTCGGGTCGGCACTGACGCCGATGCCGAGCCGGCTGATCACGATCCGGTCGATCTCGAGGGGCGAGGACATGCCTCGACGGTGCCACTCCAGGGGGTCGGAGCGGAGTTCCTGCATCACGGTGGAATCACGCACGGGGGGCCTCCTGTTCGCGCATCAGCGCGGTCATGTCGATGGGTTCGGTCAGCGCGACGACGTCGTACGGCGCTGGTGCTGCGGCGATCACGCGGCGACCGCGAGGGCGATCACGGCGAGCGTGCATGCGGTGACGGCTGCGAGGGCGACGACCAGCGCGCTGGCGATCAGCACCCGGAGTCGGGTGCTCTCGCGGACCTCGGAGAAGGTCCCGGTGCGCGACGGCCGGAGGTCGGCGGCGCTGCCGGTGAGGGGGGTCGGGATGGCGGTGATGGTGGCGGGCATGAGCGTCGCCTCCTCTGCAGGGACCTCGTTCGGTCCCACGTCGACCAGGACGACCGTTGCGGCCCGGCCACCGCGGATCGCGGGGGATGTCGGGACTTGCGGGATGGTGTCCGTCCTGGTGTCTGCGACGCTACGGCACGGCTCCGACCGGACACGAACGCGTTCGCGGATCCGCGAATCGCGACGGATCGGGGCCGCGCATCCCGACCGGGGGTCAGCGCGGCACAGGGTCAGCGCAGCGCGCGCCGGTAGCGCCAGCGGACCACGACCTGTGCGGCCCGGAGCAGCGGGAACACGAGCGCCCAGCCCCGGGTGGTCGACGGCCGGGTCAGGGACCGCAGGGTCATCCAGACGGTGTCGCCCTCGCGGGTGACGACGAACGCCTCTTCGCCGTCGACCGGGTGGCCGGGCAGCGTCCGGTAGGCGAACCCGACCCGGTCGTCGGTGCGCACGACCGCGACGACCTCGACCGGCTCCCGCACGACGACGGGGCCGATCCGGAAGCGCAGGTCCAGCCGCTGGCCCGCCCGCACGGCGGCGTCGTCCGGCACCGCGAAGCCGCTGCGGGTCTTCACGCCCCACCGGAGCACCGACCTGGAGGCCCGCTCCCACACCGCCTCGCCCGTCCCGACCGCAGACCGTCGCTCGTACCGCCGGTGCGTCGGAGCCGTGCGTCCCCAGACGGCGGACGCGACCTCGGTCCGTGCGGTCCCCTCGTCGCTGCCCATGCCGGCCATCCTGCCCGAGTGCGGTGCCCTGCTGCGCGGGGCGACCCTCCCGGCCGACCACCGGCCACCTCGTCGTCAGGCCCCGCGCGTACCGTCCAGGTCATGAGCAACGTCATCATCCTCGGCGGCCACGGCCGCGTCGCCCTCCTCACCGCACAGCTCCTGACCGGCCGCGGTGACACCGTCTCGTCGGTCATCCGGAAGGCCGAGCAGCAGGACGACGTCCGCGCCACCGGTGCGGAGCCCGTCGTCGCCGACATCGAGCAGCTCGACATCGCCGGACTCACCGACCTGGTCCGTGGCCACGACGCGATCGTCTGGGCCGCCGGCGCCGGCGGAGGTTCGGCCGAGCGCACCTGGGCCGTCGATCGTGACGCCGCGATCCGCTCCATGCACGCCGCCCTCGAAGCCGACGTGCAGCGCTTCGTCCTCGTCTCCTGGTCGGACGCGGGCCTCGGCCACGGCGTCCCCGAGGACGACGACTTCTTCGCGTACGCCGAGGCGAAGACCGTCGCCGACGCCGTCCTCCGCGACTCGGCCCTCGACTGGACGATCGTCGCCCCGAGCACCCTGACCGACGACGAGCCGACCGGATCCGTCGAGAGCGCCGACCCGTCCTCGAGCATCGCCCGCGGGGACGTCGCCGCGCTGGTCGCCGCGGCCCTGCACGACGACGCGTCGGTCGGCAAGACCTTCCGCGTGAACACCGGCGACGTCGCGATCGAGCAGTTCGTCCGCGACTGAGCCCTGGCGCTCCCGCCTGCGCGAGACGCCGCCGAGTGCCCGAGACGCCGCCGGATCCGGCGGTGTCTCGCGCGTTCGGCGGCGTCTCGTGTGTTCCGCCGACCCGGGTCCGACGGAGCGTCCCGCGGCCTCTAGGCTTTCCCGGAGCCGGACAGTCGGCGCGGAAGGACACCACCATGGGCAAACTCGTCTACGACTCCACGTTCACCGCCGAGTTCGACGACCGCCTGCTCACGCACCTGCAGATCGTCATCGGGATGAAGCTCCGCCGCGGTGAGTCCTTCATGTTCTCGTGGAAGGACGACGTCGAGCTCGGCGACGGCCGGACGGCGATCTGGCTGGACCGCTCGCTGCCGCTGGTCTTCCGCTACTCCGGCAGCCGGATCCCCGCCGTGAACCGCGCCTGGGTCGAAGCACTCGGCCTGACCGCCGGCTCGTCCGCGGGCCTCCGCATCGTTCCCGAACCGACCGACTCCGGAGACACCCTGTGAAGCGCACGGTCCTGACCTACGGCGGCACGCAGTACACGATCGCGAACGAGGACACCGAGACCGTCCAGGCACGCATCGACGCGGGCCTCCGCGACCAGCCGTTCATGTGGCTGCACGTCAACCACGGCGACGGCCGGGTGACCCCCGCCGTGCTCCTCGTCTCCCCCGCGACCCCGGTGGCGATCATCACCGAGCGCGACGTCGACGAGCAGGACGAGGGCGACGTCGGCCGCTACCTGCTGCCGGAGGAGCCCGACTCGGCGTCGATCGAGAGCAGCCCCACGGACCACTGACCCGGACGCCAGCCCGTCAGGCGACGAGCGGCGCCAGCACGTCGACCACCAGGTCGGGTCGGGTGATGAACGGGTGGTGTCCGGTCGGCAGGTCGACCGACCGGGAGGCCCGCCCCGCGTGGTCCCGCTGCAGACCGATCGAGGTGCTCCGGTCCGCCGTGCACACCAGGTAGGTGGAGTCGACGCCGTGCCAACCCGCCGCCGTCGTCGGGGTGCCGAGGGCGGCGACGGACTGCGCCGTCACCCGCTCCCAGGCTCCGCGCTGCACGACGTCGTCGGCGTCCTGCAGGAAGCGCGCCCCGAACGTTGCGGCGTCGTACCCGTCGACCGCGACGAGGCTGTCCCCCACGTCGGCCACCGCGACCGGGTCCGGCTCACCGGCCATGATCTGCGCCTGCGCCAGCCCGACGTCCGGCAGGTACGACGAGACGAGCACCAGGTGTCGGACCGCGTCGTGCCGTCCGGCCTGGGCGATCACCGTGCCGCCGTAGGAGTGTCCGACCAGGACGGCGTCGTCGAGCTCGTCGAGGACCGCCCGGAGTGCTGCGGCGTCGGCCTCGAGCCCACCGCGCTCCCCGGTCTCACCGCAGGACGGCAGCGCGACCGATCGGCTGCGCACACCGGTCCGCTCCTCGAGCAGGGCCGCGGTCGGCTGCCACCACCACTGTCCGTCGCGCACGAGTGCGCCGTGGACGAAGACGACTTCCATCGGTGACCTCCGGTCGTGGCCGACCACGTGGTCGCCCGTGCCGCCATCCAACGCCGATCCGGCTCCGACCGGCGCAGCGCAGGGCGACCCCGATCGGCCTGCGTCAGCCCCGCCCGCCGCCGAGCAGTGCCCGGAGCGCGTCCTCGAGCGGCGCGGCCACCGCCTCGACGTCGGCGGACGCCAGCGGTTCCACCCTCGTCGAGGTCCGGAGCATCGTCATGCCGAGCACCACGGACAGGGCGATTTCGGCGCGGACGAGCAGGTCGTCGTCATCCTGGGACGAGCCGCCGGTACGGCCGGCACGCGCGGCACCGGCGAGCCGTTCGGCGTACCCGCGGAGGGTGTCCCGGCGGATGCGGTCCACGGCCTCGTCCCCGGAGCCCCGGAGCAGCAGGAGCAGCTGCATCGAGTCCTCGTCCGTCGGCGACCGGATGATGTGCCGGATGAGCCCGCCGAGCACGCGCTCGAGGTCCGATCCCGACGGTGCGACCTCCTGCTCGGGTGTGGCGCGGTCGAGGCACGCGCGGAACAGCCCCTCCTTCGACCCGAAGTACCGGTTGATGAGCGCGACGTTCACCCCGGCGTCGGCGGCGATGTCCCGCACCGTCGTGGCCCGGTAGCCGTCGAAGGCGAAGCGACGCCGAGCGGCCTGCACGAGGGCCAGGCGGGTGGCGGCGGCGTCCTTGCTCATGGCCCGAGCGTAGCGGGCGCACCCGATCGCCCGAGGTCGATGTAATCAGGTGTTGACATCACTTCCAGAACGCGTACCCTCGTCAAGTCAGCAGTTGTTGACATCGACAGCGTCGTCGGTCCCCCACCCCGAACACACCCGATCCGACCAGACGGAGCACGATGTCCACCGCCACCGCGAGCCCCCGCACGGGCTCCACCCCGACCGCCGAGCACGGCCGCCGCCCGAACAGCACCGCGATCATCGTCTACCTGTCCCTGGGTGGCCTGTCGTTCGCGGTCCTGCAGTCCCTCGTCGCCCCCGCGCTCGCCACGATCGGCCAGGACCTCGGGGCCTCGACCAGCGCCGCCAGCTGGGTCCTCACGGCCTACCTGCTCTCGGCGTCGGTGCTCACCCCGATCCTCGGTCGCCTGGGTGACATGGTCGGCAAGCGCAAGGTGCTCATCGTGGTCCTCACCATCCTCCTGGCCGGCGCGGTCCTCGCCGCCCTGGCCCCGAACCTCGGCGTCCTCATCGTGGCGCGCGCCCTGCAGGGCGCCGCGGGCGCGGTGATGCCGCTCTCCATCGGCATCGTCCGCGACGAACTGCCGAAGGAGAAGGTGAGCGTCACCATCGGGCTGCTCTCCGCCATCTTCGGCATCGGCGCGGGTGTCGGCATCGTCGCCGCCGGTCCGATCGTCGAGCACCTGTCCTGGCACTGGCTGTTCTGGCTGCCCGCCGGCCTGGTCGTGGTCGCCCTACTCGGCGCCGTCTTCGGCATGCCGGAGTCACCGGTGCGAAAGCCCGGGCGCCTCGACGTCGCCGGCACCGCCGTCCTCGCCGTGTCGCTCGTCGCGATCCTGCTCGCCGTCAGCGAGGGCCAGACCTGGGGCTGGGGCGACGTGAAGACCGTCGGCCTGCTCGTCCTCGGCGCCGTCGCGCTCGTCGCCTTCGTGTTCGTCGAACTCCGCGTCGCCGAGCCCCTCATCGACGTGCGGCTCTTCGCCGTCCGCGGTGTCTGGACCGCCCACGTCGTCGCCCTCGTCTTCGGCTTCGCGATGTTCGGCACGTTCGTCCTCGTCCCGACGATCCTGCAGCTGCCCGCCGCGACCGGGTACGGCTTCGGCAAGGACGTCACCCAGGCCGGACTCTTCCTGCTGCCGACCGTCGTGATGATGGTCATCGCGGGCCCGATCGCCGGCATCCTGGTCCGCACGGTCGGACCGAAGCCGCCGATGCTCATCGGTGGTGTGGCCATCGTCGCCGCGTTCGTGATCCCAGCGGTCTCGCACGCTGCGATCGCCGAGATCGTGGTGTCCGGGATCCTCACCGGCATCGGGATCGGCATGGCGCTGGCCGCCTGCTCGAACGCCATCATCGAGAGCGTTCCGGCGAACCAGACCGGCGAGGCGATCAGCGCGAACACCGTCGTCCGGACCATCGGCTCGAGCGTCGGCACCGCCGTGATCGCCGCACTCATCACCTCGCACAGCACCCCGCAGGGCCTGCCGACCGACGACGCGTTCGCGATCGGCTTCTGGGCGTGCACGGGGGTGGCGGTCCTCGCGGTGGTCGCGGCCCTCGCGGCGCCGTCGATGCGCGCACGCCGCGCGGCCGCCCTCGCGGCGGGTGTCGACGACTTCGACCAGGTCACGCGCTGACCTGCTGACGGGTCCGTCTCGCCGAGACGCCGCGCGCCGCGCGAGACGCCGCCAGGTTCGGCGGCGTCGCGCGGGCTCGGCGGCGTCTCGGACTGACGCCAGCGTCGTCGGCGGGTGTCGACGACCCCGACCAGGTCACGCGCTGACCCGCTGAACGCGCCCATCTCGCCGAGACGCCGCGCGCCGCGCGAGACGCCGCCAGGTTCGGCGGCGTCTCACGGGTTCGGCGGCGTCTCGCACTGACGCCGGCGTCGTGCGCCGGCGCGGCCGCACCAGACGGGAGGCCCGGACCACGTGAGCAGACCGCTCACCGGGTCCGGGCCTCCCGTCCGTCAGCGCGGTCGCGCGCGCAGACACGGCCGCCGCGGCGCCGAGACGCTGAACGGGCTCGGCGGCGTCTCCGACCGACGCCGGCGTCCGCCGCCGGCGGGCCGGCCAGCCGCACCGCGGCTCAGACCCGGTGGTGGTCCCGGCCGAAGAGCGACGTGAGTGTCGCGACGATCGCCATCCGGAGCCGCACGCCCGCGGGCGGAGTCGGCGGCAGGGTCCGGATCGGCGCCGTGAACGCGAGGTCGTGCAGGTTGTTGCGCTTCGACCCGTCCCAGTTCGCGAACAGGTAGGGCGTGCCGAGCGCCATGAGGCTGCGGACCGGTGCCGGGCGCGTGCCGGAGGCGGCGACCGCGTAGCCGGAGTGGCCGGCCGTGATCGCCTGGATGACGGTGTCCGCGTCGGTCACGCCGTTGGCGGTCACCACGGTGGTGATGCCCGTGCGGTCACGAGCGACGAATTCGATGATGTGTTCAGTCACGAGGAGCTCAGGGTCGCGAGTGTCTGCCTCGGCGTGGGTGAGACGCTCGGGGCTTGGCCGGAACCGACGTTGCTTCCGTCATCGAGGATACGTCGTGCCCGGCGGGACGGCGCACGGACGATCCCGATTGCGTGCCCGTGAACGGGGGTCAGGCAACCCAGACGACGATGCCGTTGTACCCGTTCAGCAGCGCGGCGACCCCGGCACGCAGGGCCCGGCCGGCCCGCTCGTCGGTGAACGTGGACGGGTCGTGGTGGTCCGCGGTGCCGAGCCCCTCGCCGCGGAAGCCCGCGCCGGTCCAGTCCGCCGCGGTGACGTTGGCGGTCGGTTCGGCGATCTCGGCGCCGAGCACGAGGAACTGCTGGTGCAGCGCGGAGGGTGAGATCGCGGCGATCGGGTCGACCATCTCGTCGCCGACGCTGATCACCAGGTCGGCACGCTTGCCGATCGCGGCGGCGACCGACGGCAGGCGGTCGTCGGCGCTGTCCGCGACGATCGGGACGACGGTGACGTCCTCGGCCTGTGCCCATGCGTCGACGGCGTCGACGAGGGTCTCGGTCTGCGCGCTCGGCTTCCCCGGCGAGAGCAGCACGACGCGGTACCCGGACGGCGGCGCGACGTCGTCCCACGAGTGCGGTGCCGGGCTGACGGTGGCCTCGGGTGCGGGCGGCGAGTCGGCGTCGACGAACCCGGTGCCGAGCGAGCCCCTGCCACGCAGCGGGGTGGGCGCGTCGGTCGGCACGGCCGTGTCCGCGGGACCGGTCTGGAGGCCCGTGGCCTGCTCGGCCTCGGCCGTCCGGCCCGTCTGCCCCGTCTGTCCCGACCCGGTCGAGCACCCGGCGACGAGGACCGTACCGGCCGCCACCAGGGCGGCGGTAGCGAGGACGGTGGTGGCGCGACGGGTCAGACGGATCACGAGACGCCATGCAAGCACAGCCCGCGGGCGCGCCGGTCCACTGCGGCCCGCTGTCCAGAGCCCGTCCAGCTGTTCGACACCTGCTGTTCGCCTGCGCGTCGCTCTCGGCCGGGATGGTCAGCCCGGTGATGCACCGAACCACCCGTCCCGCTCGCAGCGGGTCCGCCCTCCTCGCTCCTCCCATGCTCTGCCGGGTCGCCACGCGACTGGTCGCCCTGCTGGTGCTCGTCGGCACGGTCGTCGTGAGCCTGCTGACCGGGGTGTCCGCGGCGAGCGCCCACGGGTTCAGCTCCGTCGTCTACGCGGACGTCAGCGGGAAGGGATCGACCGTGGTGCAGGCCCGGCTCGGCCTGGAGTACGACCTGATGCTCGTGTCGGTGGGGACGAGCGAGCACGACGACCGGCTGTACCGGCAGGGCCAGGCGGCGTGGGACGCCGGCGACTACCCGGGCATGGTCACGGCGGCCGAAGCGCACCACGACTCGATCAGCAAGTACCTGTTCGACCGGTTCTCGGTGACGTCGGGCGGGAAGGAGTGCACCGGCACCCTGCGGGACTCCCTGCGGGTCGACGTGCAGGACGAGGTCCCCTACGCCGAGGTCGTCGCGGACTTCGCGTGCCCGGCGCCCGGGCGGACCGACCCGGGCCACGTGGTGGAGTCGCGGCTCTTCCCGGACAGCGAGACGTTCGTGAAGGACACGAAGACGATCGTCACCTACGACGTCGACGGCAAGGACGGCACGGCGACCCTCGACGCGTCCCAGCCGACCTTCTCGACCGAGCAGTCGGCGGGGCAGCGGTTCTGGGAGTTCTTCGCCCTCGGGGCGGAGCACCTGCTGACCGGGATCGACCACATCCTGTTCCTCATCGCGTTGATCGCGGGGTCCCGACGGCTGCGCGAGGTCGTGTACACGGCGTCGGCGTTCACGATCGCGCACTCGATCACGTTCATCCTGGCGGCGCTCGGGGTCGTCAGCCCGCCGTCGATCGTGGTCGAGCCGCTCATCGCCCTGTCCATCGCCGCGGTCGCCGGCTGGTACCTGTGGCGCCTGGCGACCCGACGGTCGCGGGCGGACGAGCTGGTCCTGACCGACCACGGCCGGTTCGCGCTGGACCGGTCCGGGTGGTCCCGCCTGGCCGTGGTGTTCGCGTTCGGGCTCATCCACGGGCTCGGGTTCGCCGGGGCCCTCGGGATCCACGAGGCGTTCTCGTGGCAGCTGCTCGTCTCGCTGCTCATCTTCAACGTCGGCATCGAGGCCGTGCAGCTGGCGATCATCGTGATCGTGTTCCCGCCGCTGTCCCTGCTGCGCCGGAAGGCCCACCGGGTGTCGCTCTGGGTGACCGGCATCGTGACGGCCGGGGTGTTCGTGATGGGGATGATCTGGTTCGTGCAGCGCTTGGCCGCGGGCTGACGAGCCGGCGGGCTATACCGCCCGCCGACCCCAATCCGTATGGACACTCAGCGTTTACTCACGATCTACCGAGGGGATGCAGAGTCTGTCTGCTGCACCATCCCTCTCCCTGAGAACGGAACCACATGAGTCTCCTGTCCGGCGCCCCCTCCCGGCGCAGAACCACCACCCTCCGCGTCAGCGGGGCCGTCATCGGCGCCGCGCTCATCGCGGGTGCCTGCCTCGTCGGCACCGGCTCCGCGAACGCGGCGACCACCACGCCGACGACGAACATCTCGACCGGTGGCCCGATCCACATCCTGCTCGGCGTCGGCGCGACCGAGAGCCAGCGCATCGCCTCGTGGTACTTCCCCGCGAACGTCGCCCAGTCGGTCGAGATCCAGAAGACCGACTCGATGACCGGCGGCGTCTTCACCGACGCGAAGAAGACCATCGCCGCATCCGCGACCGCCAACACCGCTGCCGACACGAGCACCACCGACAGCAGCACCAAGGCGATCCCGGGCATCACCAACGAAGCCGGCTACGCCAACGCGCACGCGGTCATCGACGGCCTCGAGCCGAACACCACGTACACGTACCACGTGGGTGCAGCGGACGGTTCGGCCTGGTCGACGGCGTACACCTTCACCACGAAGAGCTTCAGCGGCGACTTCGACTTCCTGTTCTTCGGTGACCCGCAGATCGGGTCGTCGGGCTTCGTCGACGACGACGGTGCCGGCTGGGCCGACACCCTGCAGTACGCCACGACCAAGGAGAAGAACGCCGAGCTCCTCGTGTCCGGCGGCGACCAGGTCGAGAACGCCAACAACGAGTACCAGTGGGGCGCGTTCGCCGACAGCAGCGACGTGCTGAAGCGCTACCCGTGGGCCTCCACGATCGGCAACCACGACGTCGGTGGCAAGTCGTACGAGCAGCACAACCAGCTGCCGAACTCGCTCAAGGTGCCGGACTTCTACCCGGGTGGCAACACCGCCACGAACTCGGGTGGCGACTACTGGTACATGTACAAGGGCGTCCTGTTCATCGACATCAACTCGAACGCCTACGCGGGCGGCTCGGACGCAGCGCACGTCAACTACGTCCGCGACGTGATCACCCGCCACGGTGACGACGCGAAGTGGACCGCGCTGGTCTACCACCACTCGATCTACTCGCCGGCCGACCACGCGAACGACAAGGACAACCAGCAGCGCCGGTTCGACTTCACGCGTGCGTTCTCCGACATGGGCGTCGACATCGTCCTGCAGGGCCACGACCACTCCTACTCGCGCAGCTACGCGATCAAGAACGGCCAGAAGGCCAACCCGGCCGAGCAGCCGGGCGCTGACGAGGTCTTCGCCGGCCCCGGTGGCGTCATCTACCTGACCGCCAACTCCGCGTCGGGCTCGAAGTACTACGACCTGACCACGCCGGACGCGACGCAGGGCAGCTACGGAGCCGACCCGCTCGACCCGACCGGCCAGCGTCACTTCGCCAACTCGGTCGAGAACCAGGAGCACGTCCGCACCTACGTCAAGGTCGGCGTCACGGACGACAACCTCGCCGTCACGACCGTCCGCGCCGGTGACTGCACCACGCTGAACTCGGCCGTCCAGCACGGCAAGGTCGACAGCTGCGGTGTCACCCTCCAGCCGACGGCTTCGGCCGACCCGGCGGCGATCGGCTCGACCGTCGACCAGTTCCGACTCGACGCGGCCCTGCCGGCGACCACCACGACGCTCACGGCCTCGGCCGCGACGCAGGCGTACGGCACGAGCAAGCCGGTCACCGTCACCGCCACGATCGGCGGCGGCCTCGGTGACAAGAGCGGCACGGTCACCTTCACGGAGGCGGGCAAGGAGCTCGCCACCGTCCCGGTGACGGGGAACACGGCGACCGTCACGCTGCCGAACACCACCACCGTCGGCAAGCACAGCGTCACCGCGTCCTTCACCAGCACCTCGGCCTACTCCGGCACGGACGCGACGACCACCCGCGCGCTCGTCGTCACGGTCGTGAAGGCCACCTCGAAGTCGACCATGACCTACGCCAAGGGCAAGGCCGTCGTCCGGGTCACCGCACCCGGCAACACCGTGACCGGCAAGGCGAAGATCTACGACGGCAAGAAGGTCGTCGCGAACGTCAAGGTCCTGCGCAACAGCGTCAGCACGAAGTTCACGCTGAAGAAGGGGACCCACAAGCTGAAGGTCGTCTTCGCCGGCAACTCGACCGTCGCCGGCAGCACCAGCCCGACCATCTCGGTCCGGGTGCGCTGACCCACCAGCGGAACGAGTGCGGGCCCCGCGGCTTCGGCTGCGGGGCCCGCACCTGTTCCCGGGTCCAGACGTCGGCGGCGGCGTCGGTGTCAGCTCAGGCGTTCTGCCAGACCCGCAGCCAGTCCACGGTCATCTCCTGCGGGAACCGGGTCGACGAGTCCGGCGAGCCCGGCCATCCCCCGCCGACCGCGACGTTCAGGATGACGAAGAACGGCCCGTCGAACACCCACCGGTCGCCGCCCAGGTCCGCCGGTGTGACGGTCCGGTAGGTCGCGCCGTCGACCGTCCAGCTGATCGAACCCGGCCGCCAGTCGACGCCGTACACGTGGAATTCGTCGGCGAAGGCACCGCTCGGCAGCGTCGCCGCGGCGCTGATGCCCGACGCCCCGGAGTACCCCGGCCCGTGGACGGTGCCGTGGACGACCCCGGGCTCACGCCCGATGTTCTCCATCACGTCGATCTCGCCGCTCGCCGGCCAGCCGACCTGCGGCAGGTCCGCGCCGAGCATCCAGAAGGCCGGCCAGATGCCCTGCCCGCGCGGGATCCTGATGCGCGCCTCGATGCGGCCGTACTGCGCGGTGTAGGTGCCCTGCGAGGTGAGCCGCGCCGAGGTGTACGAGCCGTCGGCTTCTCGCCGCGCGGTGATGACGAGGTTCCCGTCGCCGTCGAGGGCCGAGTTCCGCCGCGAGTCCGTGTAGACCTCGAGCTCGCCGTTGCCCCAGCCGCCACCGCCCAGTTCGTGTCGCCAGACGGCGGGGTTCGGGGCGCTGCCGGCCGGGCCGTCGAACTCGTCGGCCGCCAGCAGGGTGGGACCGGTCGCCGCGTGCGCCGCCGCCGGTCGGAGGCCCGCCACGCTGCCTGCTCCGAGGGCAGCAGCAGCGCCGAGTCCCAGGGTCAGCAGGCGACGGCGGTCGATCCCGACGGCCCCGTCGTCCGGGTGGTCGGTCTGCTGCTGGTCGTCCTGCGGCACGGTTCCTCCAACGCGCGCGGTCACTCCGCACGCAAGGGACAAGCCTCACCCGTGCTCGGCCCACCCCACCAGCCCCCGTCCGGGCACGCCGCGTCGAACGGCCAGGGCTCGCAGGCGGGAGCCTGCCCCGGACGGACGGGAGGCCCGTGGCGGATCCGCCACGGGCCTCCCGTCCGTCAGCCGGTCACCACCCGGACCGGCGTCTCGTTCAGGCGTGCCCTGCCGACGCCTCGACGGTCTCCTCGAGCACCTCGGCCGGCGCGTGCGTCGACCGGGTCCGGACGAACACGGCGGCGAGCACGGCGACGACCACCGCGACCACACCGGCCACGACGAACGCGGTGTGCAGGCCGCCGAGGAAGGCGTCCCGGGCGGCAGCCGACGCCGCGGCACCGAGGCCGTCCGGCACGATCCCCTGCACCAGGCCCTGCCGTGCAGCCGTGCCCAGCCCGAGGCCCGCCGTGCCGGAGAGCACCCCGGCGCTGACGACGGCGGAGAGCACCGACGTGCCGAGCGCCCCGCCGAGCTGGAGTGCGGTCGCCTGGAACCCTCCGGCGACACCCGCGAGCTGGACCGGGGCGCCGCCGACGACGGCCTCCGCCCCGGCGGTCATCGTGAAGCCCGCGCCCAGGGCGAAGACGACGAACGGGATGGCCATGCCGATGTAGGGCGAGTCCTGGGTGGTGCCGGTGAGCAGGAACAGGGCGACGCCGACCATGAGCAGGCCGATGGTCAGGGTGCGCCGGATGCCGAGCTTGCCGACCAGGGCGGCGCCGATCGGTGACGCGATGATCGAGACACCGCTCAGCGGCAGCTGCATGAGGCCCGCCTGCAGCCCGGTCACCCCGCGGAGGTTGAGCATGTAGAGGGAGAGGAAGAACGTCACGCCGAGCATGGCGAAGAAGTTCGCACCGACCGCCAGACCGCCGATCGACAGCGACGAGGACCGGAACAGCGACATCGGCAGCAGCGGATCGATGACCCGCAGTTCGACGACGACGAACACCACCAGGAGCACCACACCGGCGAGCAGCACACCGAGGGTCAGCGGGCTCGTCCAGCCCCACGACTCGGACTGCACGACGGCGAGGACGATGCCGAACAGGCCGAGAGCGAGCAACACCACGCCGGGGACGTCGAAGCGTCCGCGGTGCGGGGCGGTCGACTCGCGGAGGACCAGGCCGCCGATCACCAGGCCGATGACGGCGATCGGGGCGTTCACGAAGAACACCGACTCCCAGCCGAGCGACGCGACGAGGACCCCGGCGACGATCGGTCCGGCGGCGATGGCGACCGAGGACGCCCCGCCCCAGACACCGACGGCGACGCCGAACTTCTCCTTCGGGAAGGTCGCACGGAGCAGCGCCAGGGTCTGCGGCATGAGCAGCGCGGCGCTGAGGCCCTGCACGGCGCGGAACACGATCACGCCGGTGGCACTGCCGACCAGGCCGATGGCGACCGAGGACAGCGCGAACGCGACGACCCCGATCAGGTACATCCGGCGTCGGCCGAAGCGGTCCCCGAGCTTGCCGCCGAGGATCAGGAAGACGGCCAGTGCCAGCAGGTACGCGTTGGTGATCCACTGCAGCTGCGTGAAGGTGGTGCCGAGGTCGGCGGCGATCGCGGGGTTCGCGATCGAGACCACGGTGGCGTCGAGGCCGACCATGAACAGGCCGAAGCACACGGCGACGAGGGTGGCGATCGGGTTGCCGCGCAGGGTGCGGCGGGGTCGAGGCATGGCTGTGCCCACGGGGAGCTCCTTCGGACGACACGGATCGTGCTCCGACGGACAGGGCCGTGCGGCGAGGGGCACGAGGGGTGCGAACCGAAGGACGCGGGGGTGGCACCGACTCGGCAAGTGGTACACGAGCCGTCCGTCGACCTCACGCGACGGGCAGCCCCCTTGGTTCTGAATCCATAACGATACCAGACGTGTCGCCGATCCCGGCGTCGGATGCCGGGTCGATCTCGACCCACAGTGCGTCGAGCGACAGGCCGAGGACCCCGGCGAGCGCCGCCACCGTCGAGAACGCCGGCGTGGCGATGCGGCCCGTCTCGATCTTCCGAAGCGTCTCGGGCGACAGCCCGGCGGTGAGCGCGACGTCGAGCATCGACCGGTCACCCCGCGCCGAGCGCAGCGCGCGCCCGAGGCGGAGTCCGCGTTCGAGGTCGAGCGGCGTGAGCGGGAGACGGACCATGGTCTGATAGTAATACCGGTACAACTATCCCGACGGAAGAAGCGCCCGCATGATCGAGATCCTCACCGCGACCGAGCTGCCCCGGGCACGCGCCGCCGGCACCCTCGTCGCCGACATCCTGCACACCCTGCGCGGGCGGGCGACGGCCGGCACGAACCTGCTCGACCTCGACCGCTGGGCAGCCGAGATGATCCGCGCCGCCGGGGCGACCTCCTGCTACGTCGACTACGCGCCCTCGTTCGGACGCGGCCCGTTCGGCCACCACATCTGCACCGCGGTGAACGACGCCGTCCTGCACGGCCTGCCGCATGACCGCGTGCTGGCCGACGGGGACCTGCTCACCCTCGACCTGGCCGTCGTGCACCACGGGTACGCGGCGGACTCGGCGATCAGCTTCATCGTCGGGCCGAGCCGGCCGGCCGAGAGCGTCGCGCTCATCGAGACGACCGAACGTGCCCTCGCCGCCGGCATCGCAGCAGCCCGGCCGGGAGCACGGCTCGGCGACCTGTCGCACGCGATCGGCACGGTACTCAGCGAGGCGGGCTACCCGATCAACCTGGAGTTCGGCGGCCACGGCATCGGGTCGACGATGCACCAGGACCCGCACGTGGCGAACGACGGACGCCCGGGCCGCGGGTACGCCCTGCGGCCGGGGCTCCTCCTGGCGCTCGAGCCGTGGGTGATGGTCGACACCGACGAGCTCGTCACCGACCCGGACGGGTGGACACTCCGCAGCGCGACCGGCTGCCGGACCGCGCACAGCGAGCACACCATCGCGATCACCGAGGACGGGGCCGAGGTGCTCACGCTGCCGTCCGGCTCGGTCGCCGGGTAGCCTCGGGCGGACAGCTCGGCGTTGTTCTCGATGCAGGGCGAGCCGGTCGAGACCACGAAGCCGACCCTCACCGGCACCGACGAAGCGCTCGGCTGGTGGGTGCGCGGCACACGCTGGAGCCGGCTCGACGCGCTGGAGCCGCCGGACGGGAGGCGCGTGGCGGCCTGGCCACGGGCCTCCCGGCCGGCAGGCGGGTCGCTCGGGCGACAGGCGGGTCGCTCGGGCGGCGCGTCGTTCCGGCGCTCAGGCCGGCGTCGCCCCGTCGAGCTGCTCGACCATCTCGATCTCGGCCCGCGTCGGGTCGAGCGCGTAGGGCTCGGTGTGCCCGGTGCGCACGAAGCCGCGGCGCTCGTAGAAGGCGAGGGCTCGAGCATTGTCCTCGTGCACGTGCAGCCGGAGCGTCGTCCCGTGTCCGGCAGCCCAGCGTTCCACGGCGTCCAGGAGCGCGTCGGCCACGCCCGCATCCCGACCGCGGTGCCCCGGTGCGACGTACACGCCGACCAGCAGCGGGCCGGTCGCCGCGTCGGGCACGTAGCCGTTCATCATCCCGACCCACTCGCCCGAGGCATCGATCGCGACGAGCGAGGTGCTGCCCGGGGTCTGACCGCGACGACCCCGCGAGCGCCACTCGGCCTCGTCGTGCTGCTCGGCGTCCGCGCGGTGCTCGCCGTACGCGATGGGGGTGTCCGCGAGCATCGCCAGGCGGAGGGCGCGGACCTCCTGCCAGTCGTCCTCGGTCGTGGTCCGGATCGTCAGCTCGTCCATCTCCCGACCCTACGGCGAAGCCGGGGCCCGGCGGTGACACGGTCGGCGGCGCGCGCTAGGTTGTTGAACAATCCCGACAGGAGGTCCGCATGCCCACGATCGACCTGAACAGCGACCTCGGCGAGGGCTTCGGTGCCTGGACCGCGGGCGACGACCGCGCGATGCTCGACGTGGTGTCCAGCGCGAACATCGCGTGCGGTGCCCATGCCGGCGACCCGACGATCATGCTCGACACCTGCCGTGCCGCCGTCGAGCGGGGTGTCGCGATCGGGGCGCACGTGGCCTACCGGGACCTCGCCGGCTTCGGCCGCCGGCCCGTGCACGTCACCCCGGACGAGCTCCACGCCGACGTCGTCCACCAGCTCGGGGCCCTGACCGCTGCCGCGCACGTCGCCGGCTCACGCGTCACCTACGCCAAGCCGCACGGCGCCCTCTACAACACTGCCTGCGCGGACCCGGTGCCGGCCGAGGCGGTCGTCCGTGCGGTGGCGGACGTCGACCCGTCGCTGGCGGTCCTGGCCCTGCCCGGGTCGGAGCTGCTCCTCGCCGCGGAACGGCACGGGCTGCGCGCGGTGAGCGAGTCGTTCGCCGACCGCGCCTACGAACCCGACGGCTCCCTGGTGTCGCGCAGCCGGCCGGGTTCGGTGCTGCACGACCCGGACGAGGTCGCGGCCCGTGTGCTCCGGATGGTGACCCAGGGCGTCGCCACCGCGATCGACGGCACCGACATCAGCGTCCGCGCCGACTCGGTCTGCGTGCACGGCGACTCCCCCGACGCGGTCGCGATGGCCCGGGCGATCCGCGCACTGCTGACCGAGCACGGCATCGACGTCACGGCGTTCGCGCCGGCGTCGCCCTCGGCCGCGGCGTCGGCCGCGTCCTCGGCGGCGTCCTCGTCGTGAGCCTCGACCTCCGGTCGGCCGGCACCTCGGCGGTGCTCGCGACCTTCGACTCCCTGGCCGAGGTCGTGGCGTTCCGCGCCGGGCTGGCCGGCACGGGAACCGACGCCGCGACCGGTGCCGGCGTGACCGAGGTCGTCTCCGGCGCCCGCACACTGCTGTTCCGCTTCGACCCCGACGTGACCGACGCCGGACGGGTCCGCTCCCTGCTGTCCGAGGTCCGTCCCTCCCGTCCCGCCGACGACGACGGCCAGCAGCGCGCCCCCGTCGTCGTCCCGGTCACCTACGACGGCGCGGACCTCGACGCCGTCGGCGCCCTGACCGGCATGAGCCGCGACGACCTCGTCGGGTGGCACACCGGGCAGGTGTGGACGAGCGCGTTCTGCGGCTTCGCCCCCGGCTTCAGCTACCTGACGGGCACCGCGCCGTCGCTCGACCTGCCGCGCCGCGACACCTCGCGCACCGCGGTGCCGAGCGGCGCGGTCGCCCTGGCCGGCGAGTTCAGCGCGGTGTACCCGCGGACCTCGCCCGGCGGCTGGCAGCTGATCGGGCGGACCGACGTGCCGATGTGGTCGCTCGACCGCACCCCGCCGGCCCTCGCCCCGGCCGGGGTCCGCCTGCGCTTCGTCGACGCCGAGGCCCCGTCGTGAGCACCCTGACCGTCGTGCAGGTCGGGTACGGCGTGACGACGCAGGACCTCGGCCGTCCCGGCCTCAGCGACATGGGGCTCGGTGCCGCCGGGGCGGCGGACCGGGGCTCGGCCGCGCTGGCGAACCGGATGGTCGGCAACCGTCCCGACGCGGCCGTCCTGGAGGCCCTCCTCGGCTCCGTCACGCTCCGCACCGACGCACACACGGTCGCCGCCGTCACCGGTGCACCGTGCCCGGTGTCGATCGAACGGGCGGACGGGCGGGTGCGCGGGGCCGCCGCGTACGAGGTGCTCCTGCTCGAGCCCGGCGACACCCTCCACGTCGGGCTGCCCGAGGACCGGCTCCGCGCCTACGTCGCCGTCCGTGGCGGCATCGCCGTCGACCCGGTGCTCGGCAGCCGGTCGTGGGACTCGCTCGCGCAGCTCGGCCCCGAGCCGCTGTCCGCCGGGGACGTGCTGCCGATCGGGTCGCCCGGGCATGGGCCCGACGCCGGTCTGTGGCCGGTCGTCGATGCGGTGCCGCCGCCGCTCCTGCCGTGGCCCGGAGACCCGGTGCTGCTCGACGTGGTGCCCGGCCCCCGTGACGACTGGTTCACCCCGGAGTGGCGGACGACCCTGACCGGGCAGGATTTCCACGTCAGCCCGGACAGCGACCGCGTCGGGGTCCGCACCACCGCCACCACTCCCCTGGTCCGCGCGGTCGCCGGCGAGCTCCCCAGCGAGGGCGTCGAGACCGGGTCGCTGCAGGTGCCGCCGGCCGGGTCCCCGGTGCTGTTCCTGGCGGACCACCCGGTCACCGGCGGGTACCCGGTCGTGGCCGTCCTGACGCCGGAGTCGGTCGACCGTGCCGCGCAGCTCCGCCCGGGCGACACGCTGCGCTTCCGCACCGTCCGCTGAACGCGCTGGGCACGGCGCCGGAACAACGACCCGGCGGCGGTGGTTGGCGTCACCGGACACCGTCAGCGGACGGGGCCCGACGACGAAAGGTGCACACCATGACGATGACCGTCTTCCTCGAGGTCCAGATCCGTGACGACGTCGCAGCCGACACGGTCGAGGCCGCGATCCGCGAGACCCTGGCCCAGACCGCAGCCCGGCAGGGGAACGAGTCACTCGAGGTCCTGGTCGACGACGAGGACCCGACGCGCATGGTCGTCCTCGAGCGCTGGACCACCGCCGAGGACCACGACGCGTACGTCGCCTGGCGCGCCACCCCCGAGGGCGCCGCGGAAGCGCTCGGCGCCGTCCTCGCCGCCCCGCCCGTCACGAAGACCTTCGGCCGCACGATCTCCCTGTAGCCCTCGCAAAACGCAACGTCGGCGGCGCTGCGCAGCGGAATACCGCTGCGAGGAACCGCCGACGTTGCGTTTTGCGGGGCGTTCAGGCGTGCTCGCGTGCCTCCATGGCGTCCCAGGCAAAGCTCGCCAGCCAGTGGGTGGAGTAGTACTCCTCGCCGACACTGGCCTCGAGGCCCGAGGCGAGCAGCCGGTCGGCCGCGCCGTCCAGCAGGTCCGCGAGTGCGGTGTCCTCGGGGTCGGCCGCACGCAGGGCGTCCGCGATGCGCCGCGCCGAACCGGCCCGCGACAGGTCGAGCCCGAAGAGGTGCACCTGCTGCGGGTCGTTCTCGTCGCGGACCGTCGTCGGGGTGAGGACCGCGTCACCGGCGGCGACCTCGGCGAAGAACGCCCGAGCCCACGGGCCGAACTCGGCGGCGGGCAGCACCGCGCGCATCAGGTCGGCCTCGGCGAGCCCGGCGGACAGGAAGTCGTGCCCGCTGCGCTCCCACGCGAACGGCCATCCGGCGTCGTCACCGAACCACTCCCGCGCAGCACGGGACACCGTCGCCACCAGGTCGTCGCGCCCGAGTGACCGGGCACCGTCGAGCACGAGCAGCAGTCCGAACGCCGAGTTCGCGTGCGCCCCGTGCCGGACCGGGTGCGCGGCGCCGTCGACCCAGCGGGTGACCAGGTCCTCGAGCACGTCGACGACCGGCACGAACCCGGGTGCGAGTGCGCGGATCGCGGGGACCTCCGACGCGGACACCTCGGCGGCGAGCCGCATCAGCCACGCCCAGCCGTACGGGCGCTCGTAGTGCGGGGTCGCGCGGAGGTACGCGGCCTCGATGGCCAGGTGCTCCGTCGTCAGGTGAGCCTGCAGGACCGCGGTGATCCGGGCCTCCAGGTCGGCCGGTACCCCGAACGCCAGCAGGCGGGTGGCGAGCCAGTGCATGTGCACGGACGAGTGCCAGTCGTAGGACGTCGCGAAGGCGGGGTGCAGCTCGACGGGCAGCGCGCGGTCGTCCGGACCCGCGGTGGCGTGGTGCGCGGCGTACGGGTACTCGCGGGTGACGTTGTCGAGCGCGACGGCCGCGAAGCCCGGCGCCCAGGCGGCACGGCCGAGGTCCGGCGACGACGGCGCTGGCGCTGGCGACGACGGCGACGACGGCGACGACGGCGACCCGACGGGGGCGGGGTCAGAATGCGACAAGGTACATCACTCCCATGTTGACGACGAGCAGGATCCCGGCGGTCGGGATCTGTGCCTTGATCGGTCCGTACTTGTCCCGCATCTCGAGCAGGGCGGCGGGCACGAGGTTGAAGTTCGCGGCCATCGGGGTGACCAGGGTGCCGCAGAAGCCGGCCAGCATGCCGATCGCGAAGATCGCGGCCGGGTTGCCGTCGAAGCCCTGCACCAGCACCGGCCAACCGATCGCGGCCGTCATGATCGGGAACGCGGCGAACGCGTTGCCCATGATCACCGTGAACAGCGCCATGCCGAGGCAGTAGACGACGACCGCGGCGAGCAGTGAGCCGTCGGGCAGGACGGCCTTGATGATCGTGCCGACGGCGGACCCGACCCCGGCCTGGGTGAAGACGATGCCGAGCGTCGAGAGCATCTGCGGCAGCAGCGCGGCCCAGCCGATCGCCTGCAGCAGGCGGGCGCCCTCGCGCACGGGGGTGTCGAGACGCGGCGGGCGGAGCACGAGGACGGCGACGACGACGGCGAGCACCGACCCGATGCCGAGCCCGGTCAGGGTCGCGCTGCCCTCGGCGAGCAGCGGCTTCCCGCCGACGTGGACGAGGGGGCCGAGGGTGGCGACGAGCACCGCGACGACGGGGATCACCAGCGCAGGGATGAACAGCCGGTTGCCGAACCGCTTCGCGAAGCCCGCGCGCTCGTCCGGGCTGGTGGTCGCGAGGACGCTCGTGCTGGAGCTCGGTCGGGTGGTCACCGCGGTGGGCTCGGCCGGACCGGTCGCCGATCCGACGCCGGCACCCGGGACGCTGGCGACGCGGGTGCGGCTCGTGGTGCCGGTGAACCCGAGTCCGGCGAGCGCCACCATCACCAGGACGGCGATGCCGAGCGCCCAGGCGGGGATCGCACCGGAGACGACGAAGGTGCCGGCGAAGAAGGAGAGCCCGAGGATGCCCCAGAACGCCGCGTTGCCGACGCGCTTGGCGTGCGTGCGGTCGGTGATGATGAACACGGCGACGGCGATGAAGAACGCGCCGATGAGCCAGTAGAGCCACTCGCTGGTGATCATGCTACGACCCCCTCGGTCCGGCGGACGTCGGCCGCCATCTTGTCGAGCTTGCGGTCGAGCAGCAGCAGCCGGGTGCCGTGCACGAGCAGGGCGGCGATGCCGGTGGGGATCGCCCACAGCGCCAGGTCGATCGGCTCGAGTGTCAGCTTGTACGTCTCGTCCACGAAGGACGTGATGAGCAGGATCGACCCGACCGCGACGAAGACGTCCTCGCCGAAGAACACCCCGACGGTGTCGGACGACGCCGAGAAGCCCTTGATCTGCTCGCGCATCCGCTCGTCGATCCGGCCGTACTTCTTGATCGCCGCGCCCTCGGCCATCGGGTGCACGAGCGGGCGGACGGTCTGCGCGGGACCGCCGATGCTCGTCAGGCCGACGGCGGCGGTGACCTGCCGCACGGCCAGGTACCCGGCGAGGATGCGGCCCGTCGTGAGCTTGTCGAGCTTCGCGATGAGGCGCTTCGCCTGGTCCTGCAGCCCGTAGCGCTCGATGAGCCCGATGACCGGCAGCACGAGCGCGAAGGTCGTGACGCTGCGGCTGGACGCGAAGCCACTGCCGAACGCGGTGAGGATGCCGACGGGGTCGATCCCGCCGATGGCCGCGGTGACGATGCCTGCGACGGTGACGACGAGCAGCGCGTTGATGCGCAACGCGAACCCGATGATCACGACGGCGACGCCGATGAGGACGAACATGCGGGACAGTCTGGCCCGCATTGTTCAACAATCTCAACACCCCGGCCCGATCTGTAACACGGCGGTCACACGGGGCCGTGGTCGTCGCCTCTGCCAGGATCGGGGCATGACCCGAACCGTCAGCGGCGCAGAGTCCACCGCGGCACGTCTGCGGTCCTCGATCGCGGACGGCGGGTTCATGCCGGGGACGCAGCTGTCCGAGGAGCGTCTCAGCGACCAGCTCGGCGTCTCGCGGAACACCCTGCGCGAGGCCTTCCGGCTGCTCGCGCGCGACCGGCTCGTCGAGCACGTCTTCAACCGCGGCGTCTTCGTGCGGCGGCTCTCGGCGGAGGACGTCACGGACCTCTACGCCGCCCGACGGGTGCTCGAAGCGGCCGGCGTCCGAGCCTGCACACCGGACTCCCCCGCCCTCGCCGCCGCCTCGGCCGCGGTCACGGAGGCCCGGGTCGCCGCGGCAGCGCACGACTGGCGGGCGGTGGGCACGGCGGACATCCGCTTCCACGCCGAGCTCGTCCGCGCCGTCCCGAGCACCCGGCTGCACGGCCTGATGGACTCCCTGCTCGCCGAGATGCGACTCGCCTTCCTCACCACGGAGGACCCGGGAGCGTTCCACGGCGCGTTCGTCGAGCGCAACGAGGCGATCGTCGCGGCGCTGCGGTCCGGGGACCAGGACGGCGCCTCGGCCCTGCTGGCCGACTACCTCGACGACGCGGAGCGGACCCTGCGCGCAGCGGCGGCAGCCGCCACCTGACGGACGACGACGCCGGACGCCCGACGGCCGACGCCCGACGGCCAGGAGGCCCGGCCAACGCCCGCCCCGCCCGGCCCGCCCGCCCCGCTCGCTTGCGGCAGTGCCCGTGCACCGGCACGATGGTCGTCACCGACCGGAGGGGAGCCATGCGGAAGCCATCGCTGATCGTCCTCGGCCTCGCGACTGCCGGACTGCTGCTCGCACTCGACGAGCCGCTGCCCGCAGCCGTGGCGGCCCTCGCCGCACTGTGGCTGGCGGATCGGAGGCCGGTCATCGGCGACACCCCGGTCCCACCCGAGGCCGCCGCCGGCGTCGACGTCCGCGCCGTCCGTCAGTACCGGGAAGAGCACCCGGGTGCCACGATCACCGAGGCGGTGGCCGCCACCACCCGCCGCTGACGCGGCGAGCTCACTCCGCCGCCGGCGGCCCCGTCTCGCCGTCGCCCTCGGTCAGGTCCGACCGGGTGTCCGCGTGGATGACGGTGTCGTGCCCGAACGTCCGGGCAGCGGCACGGAGCCGGGCGACGAACTCGTCGTTCTCGAGCTCGAGTGCGTCCTCGTCGGCGTCCTCGACGACGACCTCGCTCGTCGGCCCGATGAGGATCTTCGTGGTCGTCATGGTCCCGTCCTCGGCGACGGCGGGCACGGCCACGGTGTCGGCCCGGTCGCCGCCGGAGAGCGCCGCCGCGTACTCGATGACGGCGTCGGCGACGTCGTCGCTGGTCAGGATCGCGGTGTTGTCGTACCGGATGGTCTTCATCAGGGTTGCTCCTCTCGCACTCGCCATCCTGGCCCGGACCGCCGACGGGCTGCTCAGATGGTCCGCGAACCGCGAGACGGCCGGTGCCAGCGGCGTCGCCGCCGGACGGGAGGCGCGGTGCGGGCCCGCCACGGGCCTCCCGTCCGGCCGCGTGAGGACCCGCACAGTCCTGGCGGGGCGGGCCGTCCCGCGGACGGGCGCGGCCCGTATCCTTCGACCGTGCCCACCGATGCGCGTCACTGGTTCCTCGCCCGCGACGAACGCGGCAACACCGCGACCGAGGTGCACGCCGGCGGTGGGGACGGGCCGGCGTGGTCGGAGGGCAACCTCGTCCGTCCGCTGGTGCACGGGGCGTCGTACTTCGCCCGCATCGAGGCGGAGCTGTCGGCACTGCGGCCCGGCGACCGGGTCTGGTTCACCGACTGGCGCGGCGACGCCGACGAGCGGCTGTCGCCCGACGGGCCGACGGTCGGCGACCTGCTGGCCGACCGGGCACGTGCCGGGGTGGAGGTCCGCGGCCTCATCTGGCGCTCCCACGGCGAGCGGATCTCGGCGTCCCTCAGCGCGAAGGCGAACGAGCTGCTCGGACGCAAGATCAACGACGCAGGTGGCGAGGTCCTGCTCGACCAGCGCGTCCGGCTCTTCGGCTCGCACCACCAGAAGTTCTTCGTCATCCAGCACCGTGACGACCCGTCGCGGGACGTCGCCTACGTCGGCGGCATCGACCTGTGCCACAGCCGCCGTGACGACGCCCGGCACGAGGGCGACCCGCAGGCGATCTCGATGGACTCCCGGTACGGCGAGCGCCCCGCGTGGCACGACGCGTCGATGGAGCTCCGCGGCCCGGTCGTCGCCGACGTCCTCGCCGTGTTCGCCGAGCGGTGGGACGACCCGCACCCGCTGGACCGCAGCCTGCCGTACCGGATGCTGCTGCAGCGCCTGGTCCGGATGCCCCGCCACCCCGAGCCGCTGCCGGAGCGGACCCCCGCCCCGCCGGTCGCGGGCGGGCACGCGGTCCAGCTCCTCCGCACGTACGGAGTGAAGCACCCGCCGTTCCCGTTCGCGCCGGCGGGTGAGCGGAGCATCGCGCGGGCGTACGGCAAGGCGTTCCGGACGGCACGGTCCCTGATCTGCATCGAGGACCAGTACCTGTGGTCCCGCCAGGTCGCGACCGGCATCGCCGAGGCCCTGGAACGGAACCCCGAGCTGCGGGTGATCGTCCTGGTGCCGCGGTACCCGAACTCCGACGGCGTGCTGAGCGGTCCCCCGAGTCGCCTGGGGCAGATCGACGCGGTGACGACCCTCCGTCGGACGGCCCCGGACCGCGTCGGCGTCTTCGACCTGGAGCACGAGTCCGGCCGGCCGATCTACATCCACGCGAAGGTCTGCATCGTCGACGACGAGTGGTTCACGATCGGGTCCGACAACTTCAACCGCCGATCGTGGACGACCGACAGCGAGCTGACCGCCGCGGTCGTCGACACCACCGACGGCTCGCTCGCCCGCGACCTGCGGCACGAACTGTGGGCGGAACACCTGGCGACGACGCCCGACGACCCGCGGCTCGACGGCACCGGTGCCGAACTCCTCGCCCTGTGGCGCACGCACGCCCGAGCGCTCGACCACTGGCACGAGGACGGCCAGCCCGGACCCCGGCCGCCGGGTCGGATCCGCCGGCACGAGCCGGAACCGGTGTCGGCGCTGCAACGGCTGTGGGCGGCACCGGCGGCGAAGCTCGCCGTCGACCCCGACGGGCGGCCGCGGGGGCTGCGGGGCACGACCCGGTTCTGACGGCCGCGCACGGACGGACGGGAGGCGCGGTGCCAGCTGGCACCGCGCCTCCCGTCCGTATGCCCCGGGTCCGTCTGCTCCGGTCCGTCTGCCCCGGCGCTGACTACGCGCCGTGCGCCTCCTCGGCGACCGGCTGCCACTCGCGCCAGGTCGCGAGGCGGGACTCGTAGTCCTTCTCCGCGATGCCGAGCGGCGCCTTGCCGAAGAAGACGCGCAGCGGCGGCTGGTCGGCGTCGACGACCCGGAGGATCGCGCTCCGGGTCGCCTCGGGCTTGCCGGGGTCGGCTGCGGAGGGACGCTTGGACGCTGCCTCGCGGACGTCGGCGTAGGCCGGCAGCTGCTCGCTGTGCTTCGAGGACGGGCCGGACCAGTCGGTGGAGAACCCGCCGGGCTCGATCAGGGTGACGTGGATGCCGAAGCCGGCGACCTCCTGCGACAGCGACTGCGACAGCCCCTCGAGCGCCCACTTCGACGCGTGGTAGGCGCCGACGGTCGGGAACGCGCTGATGCCGCCGATGCTCGACACCTGGATGACGTGCCCCGAGCCCTGCTCGCGCATGATCGGCAGGGCCGCCTGGGTGACCCAGACCGCGCCGAACAGGTTGGTCTCGAGCTGCGCGCGGAGTTCGTCCTCGGTGAGCTCCTCGACCATGCCGAAGTGTCCGAACCCGGCGTTGTTGACGACGACGTCGAGCGAGCCGAAGTGCTCGGCAGCCTGCTGCACCGCGGCGAAGTCGGCGGCCCGGTCGGTGACGTCGAGCCGGAGCCCGAGGAACCTGTCCGGGTACTGCTCGACGAGGTCCTGGACGTCGTCGGTGTTGCGGGCGGTGCCGGCGACGGAGTCACCGCGTTCGAGTGCGGCTTCCGCCCACTCGCGGCCGAAGCCCTTGGATGCTCCGGTGATGAACCAGGTCTTGCTCATGTGTCCTCCTGTGGTTGCCGCGTCCCAGCCAACGCCGTGGCCGGTCCGCGGGGACGGATGTTCGCGGTGGGCGAGGTGTCAGACCGAGGCTTCGGTGTGCCGCACCTTGCCGACGACGACGTCGACGATCGCGGCGAGCAGCGCGGCGCCGACGAACGCGAGGGACACGCCCAACCCGAGCGGCAGGCCCTGTGCGTAGTCGCCGCGCGAGCTGGCGAGCGTCGAGTAGAAGACACTGCCGACCGCGGCGATCCCGACCGCCGAGCCGACGCGCGCGCCGACCTGGATGAGCCCTCCGGCCGAGCCGCCCTGTTCGACGGGCACCTCGGACAGGGTGAGGGTCTGGTTCGGCGAGATCGTCAGACCGGAGCCGATGCCGCTGACGAGCAACGGCAGGACGAGCCACCAGCCCAGGTCCCGCTCGAAGTGGTTCGCGACGACCCAGACGACGACGCCCAGGCCGATGAGCACCAGGATCGTGCCGATGACGATCAGCTGCCGGCCGAAGCGGTGCACGATCCGGCCACCCAGTGTCGAGGCGACACCGGACCCGATCGCGAACGGCACGGTCGCCAGGCCCGCGGTCAGCGCCGAGTAGTGCAGCCCGGACTGCAGGGCGAGGGTCAGGACGAAGAACAGCGGGGTGAAGCCGGCGAAGTACACCGTCGCCAGGCCGACACCGAGCGAGAACGACCGGCGGCGGAACAGTCGCAGGTCGACCACGGGCTCCTTCGTCCGCTGGTACCGACGCTCCCACAGCACGAACAGGACGGCGAACACGACGGCGACGACGATCAGCCACCACTTCGTGCTGCCCTTCCACACCTGCGACTGCACGAACGGCAGCAGCAGGGCGACGACCGCGGCACCCAGCAGGACGATCCCGACCGGGTCGAAGTCGTGCTTCTTCCCCTGCTCGGCACCCGAGGGCGCCGGCAGGTAGCGGAAGGCCAGGAGGATCGTGACGAGTCCCACGGGCAGGTTCACGAAGAAGACGAACCGCCACCCGTTCTCGGTGCCGAAGGCCGTGATGAGCAGGCCGCCGATCAGCGGGCCGATGGCGGTCGCGATGCCGACGGTGGCGCCGAACAGGCCGAACGCCTTCCCACGCTCGCGGCCGCGGAAGAGCTGCTGGATGAGCGCGGTCACCTGCGGGGTGAGCAGACCGCCCGCCAGACCCTGCACCAGGCGGGCGATCACCAGGACGATGCCGTTCGGGGCGAAGCCGCAGAGGGCGCTGGCGAGGGTGAACAGGCCGACGCCGATGACGAACATCCGCCGCCGTCCGGTCGCGTCACCGAGGCGCCCGCCGGGGACGAGGAGCAGGCCGAACGACAGGGCGTACCCGGAGAGGATCCACTGGACCGCCTCGGGCGTCGTGCCCGGCAGGCCGGTCGAGATCGACTGCAGGGCGACGTTGACGATCGACACGTCGAGCAGCACGATGCCACCGCCGAGCAGGCAGATGACGAGCGCCTTCCACCGGTTCGGATCCGGCTGGTCGCCGTCCGGCTGCGCTGCCCGGTCGGACTGGGCTGCGGGGTCCGGCTTCACTGCCTGTTCCGGCTTCGTGGCGGGGTCGTGCTGGCTCGATCCGTCGGCGGCCTCAGCGTGGTGGGCCGGGTGGTGCGCGACGGTGGGAGCCGCATCGGGCTCGACGGGTCTGCGGTGTTCAGCTGTCATGGCCACTTCACGCTAGGCTCGCCGACCCCCGGGGCCGGTCACGATCCTCCCGTCCCCGCACGGCAGTGTGAGGGAACGCACAGCCTCCGCGCGCCGAGGCTCACACCGGGCTGAGCGGCTCCAGCTCGCCCGCGGGCAGCTCGACGCGCACCGCGTCGCCCGGGCGCACGACGCCGCCGGCCACGACGACACCCATCACGCCGCCCTTCCGCGAGACCGACCCGTCCGCGGCGCGGCCGAGCACCTCGCGGAGCAGCCCCGGCTCGAAGTCGTTGATCTGCTGGCACGGGTTCCGGAGGCCCGTGAGCCGCACGCAGGCGCCCTCCCCCAGGTGGAGCAGCGCCCCGGTCGGCAGCCCGAGCAGGTCGACCCCGCGCGTGGTGACGTTCTCGCCGAGCAGCCCGGGCCGGACGGAGTGGCCGGCGGCCTCGAGCTCGTCGAAGAGCTCGGCGTGGATCAGGTGCACCTGCCGCAGGTTCGGCTGCGACGGGTCCCGGGCGACGCGGGAGCGGTGCTGCACGGTGGTGCCGGCGTGCGCGTCACCCTCGACGCCCCAGCCCTCGACGAGCGTGACCTCGTCGACGACCGGCTTGCTGAAGTGGTGGTCACGGTCGCGGCTGACGGCCACGACCTCGGATCGGCCTGTTCCCTGGTTCCCCATGACGCGAGTCTCGTGCACCGACCCCGCTGTCGGCAACGGTCGAGATGCCTAGGCTGGCGGGGTGGTCCCGCCCTGCACGTCGTCCGTCCGCCCCGACCGGCACCCGTGGTGACCGCCCGCGATCAGCTCGCGGCCGCCGTCGCCCCGGGAGCCGCACCACTCGTGACCGGGATGCCGTCCGCTCCGACGCCACGGCAGGCGGCGGTCCTCATGCTGTTCGGCCCGCTCGACGACGTGCCGAGCGACCGTCCGGCACGATCTGCCGACGTCCCGCGGGACCTGGACGTGCTCCTGCTCGCCCGCGCCAGCACCCTGCGCTCCCACGCCGGCGAGGTCGCGTTCCCCGGTGGACGTGTCGACCCCGGTGACGCGGACGTGGTCGCCGCGGCACTCCGGGAGGCCCGTGAGGAGACCGGCCTGGACCTGACGGGCGTCGACGTGCTCGGCTCTGCGCCGCCGGTGCCGCTCGCCCACTCGCGGCACCTGGTGACGCCGGTCCTCGGCTGGTGGCGTGCGCCGTCGCCGGTCCGGGTGGTGGACGTCGCCGAGTCGGCAGCGGTCTTCCGCGCCCCGGTCGCCGACCTGCTCGACCCGGCGAACCGCGGCATCACGGAGTTCCGTCGTGAGGGCCAGACGTGGCGCGGGCCGGCGTTCACCGTCCGGGCCGATTCCGGGTCGTTCGTCGTGTGGGGCTTCACCGCGACGCTGCTCGACGGGCTGTTCGACCTGGTCGGGTGGACCGAGCCGTGGGACCACGAGCGGGTGGTGGCCATCCCCGGACAGTGAACACAGGCCCGGGCAGTGCGCGCCGGCCCCGGCCGTGACCGCCCGCTGCTGCGCGGTCAGTCCGCCGTGAGGCCCCGTACGACGACGTCGGCGAGCACCTGCGCTTCGGCGGCCCACCCGGGCCGTTCGGTCGCCGACCCGACGCCGTGCAGCGCGACCAACACGGCGCCCGGGGTGACGTCGTCGCGGACGGTGCCCTCGGCGACCCCGCGGGCCATCAGCTCCCCGAGCGTCCGTTCCAGTTCGCCGCCGCCCGCAGCCCGGGTGTCCGCGTCGACGACGGCCGCCAGGGTCCGTGCGAGTGCGGTGTTCTCGACGACGTGGTCGACGAACGCGTGGACGAAGCGGTCGAGGGTCTCGCCCGCCGGTCGGGTGGAGTCCCGGGCCTGCCCGCAGAGCGCCTCGACCTCACCCTGGTACACCGCTGCCGCCAGCGACTCGCGCGTCGGGAAGTGCCGGTAGAGCGTGCCGACCCCCACTCCTGCTCGGGACGCGAAGTCGTCGAACCGGAGGTGCTCGTCGTTCTCGAACACGGAGCGGGCGGCAGCGATGATCGCGTCCCGGTTCCGGCGGGCGTCTGCACGCACTGGTCCTCCTCGGATCGGACGGCGGTCGTTGACAAACGGAGACCGTCTCCGTATCTTCGGAAGCGGAGACAGCCTCCACATTACTGAGGGGGAACGCGATGCGGATCCTGATGCTCGGGCGGGGCGTCATCGCGACGGTCTACGGCCAGGCGTTCGCGCACGCTGGCCACGACGTCGTCCACCACGTCCGACCGCGGCGCCTCGCCGAGTACCGCGAGCCCGTCCCGATGGACCTCATCGACGGACGCCTCGGACCGCTCGGTCGACGCACCCACGTCCGCTACGCGGCGCAGCTCCAGAGCTCGACGGAGCCGGACGACCGCTTCGACCTCGTCGTCATCAGTGTCGGTCACCACCAACTCCAGGAGGCCTCGGCCGCGCTGGCGCCGCACATCGGCGACGCGACGGTCGTGGTCCTGGGCAACGTCTGGGACGAGCTCGACGCCGCCGTGGCACCGATCCCCGCGGACCAGGTGGTCTTCGGCTTCCCCGGCGCGGGCGGCGGGTTCCGGACCGACGGCAGCCTGCACGGCGCAGTCCTCCGATCGGTCACCCTCGGTAGGTCGGGATCCGCACCGAACCGGCGCGGACAGGAGGCCCGGGCCGTGTTCCGCCAGGCCGGCTTCACCGTCCGCGACGAGCCGGACATCCGCGGCTGGCTCTTCCTGCACGTCGTCCTCGACGCCGGCATGTTCTCGCAGGCGCTGGAGAGCGGCGGGCTCGCCGCCATGATCGGCGACCGGCGTGCCCTCGGTGGGGCGTTCCGAACGAGCCGAGAACTGCTCCCGGTCCTCGAGGCGCGTGGCGTCGACCTCGCCCGGCACCGCACGGCGACCGTGCCGGCCAGGTTCCCGGGAGCGACCGGGACCGCGTTGGCACTCGCCACCGTGGTCGTGCCGATCGCCCGGGCGAGCCTCGCCGCGCACGACGACCCGCAGGCCGCCGAACCCTGCGCGGTGCTCCGCGACCTCTCGCGCACCGCCCGCGCACTGGGCATCGCGACACCGCGACTGGACCGAGCGGTCGGCATGGTGACCCGCCCGGACCGCGCGGTGTGAGCGACGGACGGGAGGCGCGGTGCCCGCTGGCACCGCGCCTCCCGTCCGTCATCGGGTCGCTCCGGTCAGCCGAACGGGATCACCCGGACCAGGATCCCGACGACGAGCATCGCGAGCGCCACCACCGCCGCACGCCACAGCACCTTCCGGTGGTGGTCGCCGAGGTTCACGTTCGCCAGGGACACGAGCAGCAGGATCGCCGGCACGAGCGGGCTCTGCATGTGCACCGGCTGCCCGACCACCGAGGCGCGTGCCATCTCGGCGGGCGTGATGCCGAAGGCCGAGGCGCTCTCCGACAGCACGGGCAGGATGCCGAAGTAGAAGGCGTCGTTGCTCATGAAGAACGTCAGCGGCATGCTCAGCACGCCCGTGATGCCGGCGAGGTAGGGGCCCATCGAGTCGGGGATCACCGCGACCAGCCAGTCGGCCATCGCCGCGACCATCCCGGTGCCGTCGAGCACGCCGATGAGGACCCCGGCGGCGAACACCATCGACACGACGCCGACGATGCTCGGGGCGTGGGCCACGATCTGCGCGCTCTGCTGCTTGAGCTGCGGGAAGTTCACGAGCAGCGCGATGGCCGTGCCGACCATGAACACGTACGCCAGCGGCAGCACCCCGAGCACCAGGACGACCATGACCGCGACGGTGAGCACGAGGTTGAACCAGATGCGCTTCGGCCGGAGCGTCGGACGGTCCGGGTCGAGCATCGTCGACGCCATCGTCGCGCCGGCGCTGGACGCCCCGCCGGCTCCGGCTCCGCCTGCGCCGGTCTCGTCAGCACCGGTCTCGTCAGCTCCGTCGACGCCGTCGCCGTCCGCCCGCCGGCCGTCGGCCTTGCCGCCACGCAGCCCGAGCGCGACGGTCGGGCTGGTGAACATCCCGCCGCCGGTCCCGCCGACCGCCGCGAGCATCCGCGAACCGGCACCGACCCCGGCACCGGCCTTCGCCTGGCTCCGAGCCCGGCTCGGAGCCCGGCTCGGTGCTCGGGACGCCCGGGTCGCCGACGTGAACTCGATGAGCCCGAGGCGCTTCCGCTCCGCCAGCCCCATCGTCCACGCGAACCCGAAGCACAGCAGCAGGCCGACGATCAGCGACGGCACGAGCGGCACGAAGACGTCCGTCGGGTCGATCTTCAGCGCCGCAGCGGCACGGGCGGTCGGGCCTCCCCAGGGCACGATGTTGAGCGTCCCGTTCGTCAGACCGGCGACGCACGTCAGCACGACCGGGCTCATCCCGAGCTTGAGGTAGATCGGCAGCATCGCCGCGGTCACCACGATGAACGTCGTCGACCCGTCACCGTCGAGCGACACCGCACCCGCCAGCAGGGCGGTCCCGAGGACGATCTTCGCCGGGTCGTTGCCGGTCACCCGCAGGATGAACCGGACGAGCGGGTCGAACAGGCCGACGTCGATCATCAGACCGAAGTACATGATCGCGAACATCAGCAGCGCGGCCGTCGGCGCGAGCGTCCCGATCGCCTTCATCACCATGTCGCCGAGGCCCAGGCCGGCACCGGCGAAGAGCCCGAAGACCGTCGGCACGATGATCAGGGCGAGCATCGGTGACATCCGCTTGGTCATGATCATCACCATGAAGACCACGACCATCGCGTACCCGAGGATGACGAGCATCAGGACTCCTTCGTCCGTGTCTGGCAGTCCGGGCACGTTACGACCCGGCCGGGAGGCGCGGCGCGCTTCTGCTCGTTGGCGCACCATCGCGCATTGACCGTGTTGTGCGCATTCTGCGCACGACGAGCGCTCCGCGCTCCGTACGCTGGTGCCGTGACCGACGACCGTTCACGGCGCCGCAGGCTCCGCTTCGCCACCGAGGTACTGGTGCTGCAGCTCGTCGTGGTCGTCGCCGTGGTCATCCTCACCAGCGCCGTGTTCGTCCGGATCGAGGTCACCCGGCTGGAACGCGCTGCCGAGGGGACCGCCCTGGCGATCGCGCAGAGCGTCGCCGCGCAGGACGACCTCCGCACCCAGGTGACGCGCCTCAGCGTCGACGGGACCGACCTCGACCCGACGGACCTCGCCGACGGCCCCGTCCAGCAGGCCGCACTCGACGCCCGACGGCGGACCGGCGCGCTGTTCGTGGTGGTGACCGACGACCGCGGCATCCGCCTGGCGCACCCGGACGCGGACCGCATCGGAGCGATGGTGAGCACCTCCCCCGACGCCGCACTCAGCGGACGCGAGAGCGTGTCGTGGGCGCGGGGCACCCTCGGCGAGTCCGCGCGGGCGAAGGTGCCCGTCTACGGGACCGGCGCCGGTGGGGCGGGCGCGGGGCGTGCCTCCCGGCCCGTCGTCGGCGAGGTCAGCGTCGGGTTCGCGCGCGACCGCGTCTACGACACCCTGGTCGAGGACAGCGTGCCGGTCGTCGGAGCCGGGCTCGTGGCGGTGCTGCTGGCGGTGATCGCCTCGGTGCTCATCCGCCGGCGTCTCGTGCGGCTGACGCTCGGCGTGCAGCCGGAGGAGCTCGTGACGCTCGTGCAGAACCAGCGGGCCGTCCTCGGGGGCGTCGGCGAAGGCGTCATCGCGGTCAGCCCCTCCGGCACGGTGACCGTCTGCAACGCCGAGGCCGCGCGGCTCCTCGCGCTGACCCGACCGGTCGGACGGGCGGTCACCGACCTGGACCTGCCCGACGCCCTCGCCGCGATGCTCGACCGCGCAGCGTCGACCCCGGCGAGCGCCACCGTCGTCGCCGGTCCCCAGGTGCTGCTCGTCGACGTGCGGAGCGTGTTCCGCGACGGCCTCGACCTGGGCCGCGTCGCCGTGCTGCGGGACCGGACCGACGTGGAGGCCCTCAGCCGACGACTCGACGCCGTCGGTTCGCTGACCCAGGCGCTCCGGGCGCAGCGGCACGAGTTCGCCAACCGGTTGCACGCGATCGCCGGGCTGCTCGACGTCGGGGAGACCGCCCGGGCCCGCGCGTACCTGGCGGACGTGCAGGAGCGGGGGCCGCTGCGGTACCCGGTGCAGCACGCCGACCGCCTGACCGAGCCGTTCCTGCAGGCGTTCCTCGGGGCGAAGGGCGTCGAGGCGGCCGAGCGCGGAGTCCTGCTGCGGATCGGGCCGGAGACGCTGGTGCAGGGGACGATCACCGAGCCCGGGGACGTGACGACCGTGCTCGGGAACCTGGTGGACAACGCGGTGACGGCGGCGCTGTCCGGGGCCGGGGCGTCGCCGGACCAGCAGCAGCCGTGGGTGGAGGTCGAGGTGCTCGACGACGGCACGACGCTGCACCTGTCGGTGGTGGACTCCGGGCCGGGCGTCCCCGGGGAGCTGGACCTGTTCGCCCGCCGCTCCCCCGGGCCGCGTGCTGCCGGAGCCGACGACGGCGGTTCCGCAGACCCCGGGCAGGTGCACGGACTCGGGATCGGCCTGCCGCTGTCGCGGGAGATCGCCCGGCGGAACGGTGGGGACGTGTGGCTCGCCGACCCCGGTGGGCCCGGCGGGCCCGGCGACGGTCGCGGTGACGACACGACGCACGGCGCGGTGTTCTGCGCACGACTCGAAGGAGCGGTGGGATGACGGACCTGATCGTGCTGGTGGTCGACGACGACTTCCACGTCGCGGACCTGCACCGACGGCAGGTCGACCAGGTGCCCGGGTTCCGGGCCCTCGACCCCGTCGGCACCGTCGCGCTCGCCCGTCAGGTGCTGGCGACGGCCCCGGTCGACCTGGTGCTCGTCGACGTCTACCTGCCGGACGGCAGCGGCCTCGACCTGCTCCGCTCGAGCGACACCGACGCGTTCGTGCTGAGCGCTGCCTCCGACTCGGGGACCGTGCGGCGGGCGATGCGGCACGGCGCCCTGGCGTACCTGATCAAACCGTTCGACTCGGAGGTGCTCGCCGAGCGGCTGCGGGCCTACGCACGCTCCCGGAACGTCCTGGACGAACGGGCGACGCTCGACCAGGAGGCCGTCGAGCGGGCGTTCCGGATCCTGCACGCCGGCGACAGCGGTGGCGCTTCCCCGTCGCGCGCGGCCACGGCGGCGCTGGTGCTCGAGCAGCTGTCGGGGTCCGAGGAGCGGTCGGCGGCCGAGGTGGCTGCGGCGATCGGGGTCTCGCGGGCGACGGCGCAGCGCTACCTGGCGCAGCTCGCGGCCGACGGGTCGGCGACCATGCAGCTGCGGTACGGCGCGGCGGGGAGGCCGGAGCACCGGTACACGCGGCGCTGACGTCTCGGCGGTCCGGCCTCGCGACGGAGGTCTCCGTTCGGTCTCGTTCACGCCCACGAGCCCGGAACTCCCGGCGCCACACCCCAGAGTGGGACGCATGGACACCTGGGGCATGGGCGACACCGGACGGTTGATCGCGAACAGCTACCTGTGGATGGTCGGCGTCACCACCCCCGTCAGTGGTGTGGTGATCACGGCGTTCGTCGCGATCATGAGCGGCACCATGCCCGACCTCATGTCGTTCGTGTGGTTCTCCGGCCTGTTCCTCGTCGCCACCCTCTTCCTGGCGCTGGCCGGCGCCGTGCTCTCCGTCCCCTTCACGTACCTGCTCGGCCGGGCACTGCGGCGGGTTCCCGCACGTGCGGTCCACAGCGCGGCGCACTCGGTCCTCGCCGGTCTGCTCGCAGCAGGAGCCGCGTCGCTCGCCGCGGCGATGTGGCTGCACACAGCCGTGCCGCCGCTCTCGATTCTGATCGCGGTCGCCGCGGGAGCCGCTGCGGCGATCGCCACCTGGCGGCAGCTCCGGCCGGCGCCTGCCGTCGTGGTGGTCGCCACTGGCGACAGCTTGGACGACGAGCCGGAGCGCGTCGACGCCCAGCGGTCGGTGTGACGGACGGGAGGCGCGGTGCCGGCTGGCACCGCGCCTCCCGTCCGTCCCCTGGTCGCGCTGGTGCGGAGGCGGCACCGCGGTCAGGGCAGCAGGACGACCTTGCCGTTGAGGGTCCGCGACTCGGCGAGTGCGAGGGCCGCGGCGGCCTCGGTCAGGGGGAACCGCGCGGCGCGTGCCGTCGGCCAGGAGGGCGAAGACGCGGCCGAGGTCGGCCTCCAGCCGTCGGCGGAAACGCGCCGGGCGGAGCGAGTGCCCGGCCCAGAGGTCCCTCCTCTGGAGTGCACTGCCGAACCGCCGCCGGGCGACCTTCTCCGCGGCTCGACTTCGAGATCGCCCGCGTGCACGATGGTTCGCCTGCGTCGTACGCTCGCCTCCATGTCGGAGTTCGTGCGGTACCAGAGCGCCGTTCCCAACCGGAACGGCCGGTACCCGGGAGTGTTCGCACTCGCCAACGGGCTGCGGCACATCGGCCTGTTGACAGCGGACGACTCGGCATGGCATCAGGAAGCGAACCGGGTTGCCACCGCGGCGTACGTCGATCCGATGGCGGTCGACCCCGACTGCTACGACCAGAAGCGCAACCCCGGGGCGCGGGCATGGTTCTCCGTTGATGCCGTCGACCTCCTCGTCATGGTGACCGCGTACCTCCGCCTCCTGGACCGGTACGACGTCCCCTGGGTGCAGCTCACCACTCGAAGCCCGGGTCGGATCGTCTACCGCGACGCCGTCCAGATCGTGGCCGTGCCCCACTCGTACCGCGACGACTGGCCGTTCCCGACGATCGATGCGGGACCGAGCCGGATGACAGGTGCATGACTTCTCCCCCAGACGCGCCCGATCTCGTGCCGGCCGTCATCGCCCCCAGCGCCGTTCGATCGGCATCGGCGGCGTCGGCGTCGTCGTCGTCGTCGTCGTCAGACCATCCCCCGACCCGTCTCGGCGATCATCTCCCGCAGGATCTGTCGTTCGTAGAGACTCGAGGCGAGTTGCCTCCGACCGTCGAGGGAGGTGACGATGACGTCGCGCACGTGCTGGAACCCCTGCTGCTCGTAGAAGCGTCGGAGGCCCGGGTTGTCCGCTGCGCAGTCAAGCCGCACGAAGGCCGCGCCCGACCCCTCGGCCCGGGCCTCCACCCACGACAGCAATCGTTGCCCGATGTGGCTGCCTCGGCACCTCCGAGCAACGGCTAATCGATGCACGTAGAGAGCAGGGCTGCTGTCCGTACCCCACGTCTCGACGTCTGCGTCGGAAACGGTCACCATGGCCACCACCGCACGGTCGTCCCGCACCACGAAGAGGCGTCCCTGTCGAACGTCCGCGAGCAGCACCGCGTCCGGCACGGCATCCTGCCACTGGTCGATCCCCCGTGACCGGAGCCAGCCCCTTGCCTCGTCGATGAGCGTTTGTGCGGCAGGGACGTCCGCGGCGTCGGCACGTTCGACCATCAGCACGTCACGCTCCACAAGACGACGGTACGGGACGACGTCCTCAGAGCCGCTCCCTGCTCCTCTTCCGGTTCCCCCTGCGGCCGGACACGAGCATGACGACACCGGTGCCACCCACGATGACGGTCAGGACGATCCCCAAACCTTGGACGAATTCGCCCGGCGTCCCGTACCCCGCGATGACCGCTGAGCCAGGATCGTCCTGGCGGTAGACGACGGTGACGGTGTCACGGAGCTTGGGCTTGGCATGAGAGACCCAATCCGCCCAGATCACGTGACGCGACGAATCGGCGGCGAAGTACTCCGCCCCGAAGCGTCGGTCCGACGACTCGGGGCCGTCATGCACGTCGATGACCGTTCCGGCGACCCGAGTGCCCGTCGCGAGCAGGTGGTTGTTGCCGGCGACGAGCACACTGCCGATCGTGACCAGCAGTGGACCGATGAGCAACATCGCAACGATCAACAGCGCGAGCGGCGCATGCCGTTGCTTCGGCGGGGCTGCTTCCCCAGTTTTCGACAGTTCCATCAGGCCCTTACTTCCCTCCGAGGAGCCGTGCCCTGCTGCGACAGGCGCCAGCGACTGGACACGACTCAGTGCTGGTCTCGTTCGGTACCCGCGAACACTGATGGGTAGTCGTTCACCGCGGCCCATCGCTGCACGGGCCAGGAGATGACGACGGCCCGTCCGACGACGGCCTTCTCCGGAACGAACCCCTTCGAGGGGAGGTCCTGGTGCGCGCGGGAGTCGGCGGATTCGTACCGGTTGTCCCCCATCACCCACAGTTTGCCCGCCGGAACGGTCACGTCGAAGGGCGTGCCAGAGGACGCTTCGCCCGCGTGCTTGCGGACGTACGGCTCGCTGAGCGGGACACCGTTGACCTCCATCTGCCCGAGCGCGTTGCAGCACTGCACGTGGTCACCAGGCAGGCCGATCACACGCTTGACGAGGTGGTCGTCCCCGTCCGAGCCGAGTCCGACCAGGCTGAGCGCGTCGGACACGAAGGATCGTGGCGGCGCCGACCGCCCTTCCACCGATCCAGCCGAGTCGAGCCAGCCGCCCGGGTCGCTGAACACGACCACATCACCGCGATGGATCGTCGCGCGCTCGTTCACGATGACGTGGTCGTCGATCTGGAGCGTGTTCTTCATCGACCCGGACGGGATCCAGAACGAGCGGACGAGGAAGGTCTTCACGAGGAACGAGACCAGGATCGCTGCCAACACGATGACCAGCAGGTCCCGGAGGAACCGCAGCATGCTGTTGGACTGCCGTGTTCCCGCCCTTTCCCCCATGGGACGCAGCCTAGGGGTGCTCAGCGAGTCGAGGGAGGTGTATCGGTCCACGCCTCGGTGAACGAGATCTACGGGTGCACCCTCGCGCAGCCTCCGGTCACAATGAGCCGATCTCGCATTAGGCTGCGATGACATTCGAGCACTGGGGGACACGATGGACCCGAGCATGCAGATTCCGACCGATGCGATGGGCTACGTGTTCCGCACGGATTCCGTCGACGGCGGCTGGTCGTATATCGGCCAGAGCACCCGATTGGACCGAGCCCACGTTTCGCACTACTTCGGTAGCGGTGACTTCATACGTCAGGTTCTCGAACGAGAAGGATCAAGCGGACTCACCAAGCGCATCCTGGCGACGGCAACCGATCAACTCGAACTGCACTACCTCGAGATGTTGTCCATCGCCGAAGCTCGCCGCGACGGTGATCAACTCCTCAACGGAGACTTCGGCGGCCCGCGACCGTCCGAGGTGATGCAGCGTGCGCTGCGGCAGTTTGCACCCGAAGTGATGCTCGCTGCAGGCGACCCGAAGCGGTTCCACTCCGGCCTCTTGAAGCATCGCGAACTGGTCGAGCAGGCGATCATCGAAGCGGGAACCGCGTCCGATGAGGAGTTCTACGCAGGCTTGGAGCGCGACCTGCTCGCAACGCAGGACTTGTCGCATCCCTGTCCGGCGTGCCTCTCAACAGTGGGCGAAGTGTGTCGCACGAACTCGAGATCCCTCACTGCCCCTCACCGACCCTCACGCAACCATGCAAAGCGGCCAATCCAGGCGGTTTGATCGACGCGACTCCGAGCTGCCCGTGATGGCCTGGCCATCGCGGTGATCGGTGCGAGCAAGGCGACGGCCGCCACCGGGCCAGGATCGATCATCGGACGCTTGCTTACCGCAGCTGGAAGACGGCGACGAGGACCGCTGACCGCTCGACGTCAGTGAGTCTCCAGCCGAACACCCGCTCCTTCTTCTGTCGGCGGAGCGGTCACAGCGCGCCAGAGGATCTCGCCGTCCACGACGGTCGACGTGGGCGCGAGCCCGAGCCGCTGGGCCACACGCTCCGACGCGACGTGGCCCGGACGGACGCAGGCCTGCAGCCGCCCGACCCCGATCGACGTCAGCCACGTCGCGACGGCGGACGTCGCTTCCCCTGCGAGTCCGCGCCCCTGTTCCGACGCGGTCACCAGCCACGCCAGGTCCGCGACGAGGCCGACGGCCTCGTGGGTGAGCGTCGCCTGGACGAACCCCGCAGGTGGCCCGCCGGCTCCAGGTCGGAGGATCCAGTTCATCCACGCGGCACGTCCGTCCGGTGACTGGCCCAGGGCCTGACGGCGGTAGCGCGCCTCGAGTTGTTCGAGCGTGGGCGGCTCGCCACCGGTGAACCGGTACAGCTCCGTTGGCGCCAGGACGAGCACCATCTGGTTCGCGTGGCGCTCGGTCAGCGGTTCCAGGGAGAGGCGATCCGTCCGCAGGGTTACCACTCGGGGCCACGACATGGCCCGAGCTTCGCAGATCCACCGATCACCTGTCGGGCGCTGAGGCCACGTGTCAGTGCAGGGCGCGCTCCCATGCCTCGAGCCAGGGCCGGATGGCGCGGAGGTCTTCACTGCCGATGACAACGGTATGTCACATTGTCCGTTTTACACGGTCACCGTTCACTGCTCTACGGTGATCGAAGTGCAGAAGAAGTTGATGAACGTCCCGCTCGCAACAGCCATCAGCGTCGCACTCGTGGTGTTCGGGGCGATCCTCACGACGGCCCCCGCGAAGGCCGGCCTCTGGGCCAGCAACGCCACCGCCGCGGTGAGTTTGTTCGCAGCGATCGTCTACATGGGTACAGCGATCCGCCACCGCCACCGCCACCGGCGCTGATCCGCCGCGTGCCGAGGCCTGAGTGCCCCACTGCCCGCGGACAGCGGGGCACTCCGCGGCCTGGCGGACGCATGTCGCGCCTCCAGACCGGTCACCGCACGAGCGGCCACCGCAACCGGCGTCGACTGCCGCCCGTCTACCCGAGCGGCTCGACGCCGTAGCTGGTGACCACCGCTCGCAGCTCGTCCAGGTACGTCTGCGCCTGCACGGTCAGGGGCACCGAGGCGTGGGCGATCCACCCGATCTCGATGCGTTCGTCGACGTCGAGCGGGATGGCGACGATCTCCGGGTCGAGGTCGTCGCTGATGAGGCCGGTCGAGATCGTGTACCCGCCCAGGCCGATCATGAGGTTGAAGATCGTCGCCCGGTCCGAGACGCGGATCTCGCGCTTGCTCGACATCGTCGACAGGATCTCCTCCGCCAGGTAGAAGGAGTTGTTCGCGCCCTGGTCGAACGTCAGCCGGGGCAGGTCCGCCAGGTCGGCGAGGGCCGCGCGCTTGCGCGACGCGAGCGGGTTCCGCCGGGCGACGAAGATGTGCGGCTGGGCGACGAACAGCGGGGTGAACACGACGCCGGCGTCACGCATCAGCTTGCCGAGGACCTGTCGGTTGAAGTCGTTGCGGTACAGGATGCCGACCTCGCTCCGGAGCGTGCGGACGTCCTCGATGATGTCCCACGTGCGCGTCTCACGGAGCGAGAACTCGTACTCGTCCGCAGCCGCCGCTTCGACCATGCGGACGAAGGCCTCCACGGCGAAGGAGTAGTGCTGCGCGGACACCCCGAGCAGCCGACGCGACGGCTGCCCACCGACGTACCGCTGTTCGAGCAGGGAGACCTGCTCGACGACCTGCCGGGCGTAGCCGAGGAACTCGACCCCGTCCACGGTGAGCACGACACCGCGGGCCGAGCGGGTGAACAGGGGCCGTCCGATCCGGGTCTCCAGGTCCTTCATCGCCGCGGACAGGGTCGGCTGCGAGACGTAGAGCAGGTCGGCCGCGGCGCTGATCGACCCCTCGGTCGCGACCTCGATGAAGTACCGGAGCTGCTGCAGGGTGATGTCGTTCGAGACCCGGGCCATAGGCGCAGGCTATACCGGCGCATAGCGTCTCGGTATTACCTGATGACCCGAGCCTCCCGTCATGATCGTGGGACACCTTCCCCAGCACCTTCGGGCGCTCGACGTACGGACTGCCGACCATGGCGAACGACCTCACCTTCAGCATCACCAGGACCCGGTTCGACGAGGACTACTCCCCCGCCGACAGCTCCCGGCTGACCACGAACTTCGCCAACCTGGCGCGCGGCGAGCACCGTCAGGAGAACCTGCGTGCTGCGCTGGCGATGATCGACGGGCGCGCGAACGACCTCGCCGGGGTCCATGACCGCTACCGCCTGGAACTCGACATCGTCTCGGCCGCACTGGGGTTCTCCGACGGTGGCTCGGACGCCGAGTTCCCGCTGCTCGAGATGCTCGACGTCACGATCGTCGACCAGCACACCGGCGAGCGCCACCACGGCATCCTCGGCAACAACTTCTCGTCGTACCTGCGCGACTACGACTTCTCGGTGCTGCTGCCGTCATCGCCGGGCTTGCCGTCTGACTTCGGGGCGCTGCACGGGGCGCTCTTCCAGCGCTTCCTGGAGTCGTCCGCGTTCCACTCGAACTTCAGTGGCGAGCCCGTCGTCTGCATCAGCGTCTCGACGAGCCAGACCTACCGCCGCACCGGGTACGTCCACCCGGTCCTCGGCGCCGAGTACGAGCACGAGCACTCCTCGCTCACCGACGACTACTTCGGCCGGATGGGCATGCGGGTCCGGTACTTCCAGCCCGCCGGAGCGTCGGCCCCGCTCGCCTTCTACACGCGCGGCGACCTGACCGGCGACTACACGGACCTGCAGCTCGTCGGCACGATCGCCACCATGGAGACGTTCCAGAAGATCTACCGGCCGGAGATCTACGCCGCGAACACCCCGGCGGGCAGCGTCTACAAGCCGACCCTCGACCACACCGACTTCACGCCCACACCGGTCACCTACGACCGTGAGGAGCGCAGCCGCCTCGGGATCACCCAGGGTCGGTGGACCGAGGAGCACCTCGTCAAGCCGCACCACGTGCTCCTCTCGCGTTTCGCTGCCGACTCCGTACCCGCCCGCTGACCGACTGGACCATCACCTCCATGAGCTCTCTCCTCCCCACCTCGATCGTCGGCAGCCTGCCGAAACCCTCCTGGCTCGCCGAGCCCGAACGGCTCTGGTCCCCGTGGGAGCTCGAGGGCGCAACTCTGACCGAGGGCAAGCAGGACGCACTCCGGTCCGCCGTCCACGAGCAGGAGCGCCGCGGCATCGACATCGTCAGCGACGGCGAGCAGACCCGCCAGCACTTCGTCACGACGTTCATCGAGCACCTGGACGGCGTCGACCTCGAGCGCAAGGAGACCGTCCGGATCCGTGACCGGTACGACGCGGCCGTCCCGACCGTCGTCGGTGCCGTCAGCCGCCGGGCACCCGTGTTCGTGGACGACGCAGCGTTCCTCCGCGCCCAGACCGACCGCCCGATCAAGTGGGCACTCCCTGGCCCGATGACGATGATCGACACCCTCTCCGACCAGCACTACAAGAGCCGCGAGAAGCTGGCGTGGGAGTTCGCCACGATCCTCAACCAGGAGGCACGCGAGCTGCAGGACGCCGGCGTCGACATCATCCAGTTCGACGAGCCCGCCTTCACCGTCTTCCACGACGAGGTGCAGGACTGGGGCGTGGCCGCGCTCGAGCGTGCTGCCGAGGGCCTCCGCGTGGAGACGGCCGTGCACATCTGTTACGGCTACGGCATCGAGGCGAACAACAGGTGGAAGGAGACGCTCGGGGCCGAGTGGCGGCAGTACGAGCGGTCGTTCCCGCTGCTGCAGCAGTCGTCGATCGACATCGTCTCGCTGGAGTGCATCCACTCGCACGTGCCGCTCGAGCTCGTCGAGCTGATCCGTGGGAAGAAGGTCATGCTCGGGGCGATCGACGTCGCCACCGAGACGGTGGAGACCCCGGAGGAAGTGGCTGAGGTGCTGCGTCGGGCGCTCGAGTTCGTCGACGCCGACAAGCTCATCCCGAGCTCCAACTGCGGGATGGCTCCGCTGGCGCGGGGTGCGGCACTCGACAAGCTCGGTGCGTTGTCCGCAGGTGCGGACATCGTCCGCAACGAGCTCGTCGGCACCGCCGCGTCGGCAGCACACTGACCCCCGGCGATGCAGGACGGATCGCCTCGACAACGGAGCGAGCCGACCTGCACCTCGCGTCCGCCGGGCGCCTCGCTCTCGGTGCGAACTGGAGGCGCGGCTCGGCTCCGCCGGGCAAGTCGCGTCGGCAGACCGCTCCGGGTCACGGTCGTCACCGTCGGCCAGCTCAGTCCGGTCACTCTTGACTGTCGCGGCTCATCCTGTCGAAGTCGCCCGCAACGCACTGCGAGCTGCCGTCGATCGTGTACCCCCGAGGATCCGCTCGGAAGTCGGAAGAACTCACCGGACCGCCCCTGCCCCGGACTCCGAGGATGGGGTCCTCACCGCCGGTCTGGTACCGCTCGGTCGTGACCCCGAGCCCCTTCCAGTGGCGCTCCACCGCAACGACATCGGCCTTCGGGTCGGCGCTCGCAGAACGGACCATCGCGTAGACGTACTGGACGCCCCCTACCCCGGGGCCGAGGCCGCACTTCCCGAGCCGCGGACCGTCTCGGACCTCCCAGTCGTGACCAACGACGCCGGTGGCCCCCTCGACGAACGTGACGATGGACTGCTTCGCCTGCTCTGGGCTCTTCCCGAGCCCTGCGCTGCAGCCGGTGAGGACGACGACGACGAACAGCGCTGCTCCCGTCGCCCGGAGGACGATCACGGCGTTCCGCCGATTGGCCTTCATGCGAGAGCTCCTTCCAGACCGCTGCGCTTCAGCAACGGTTCGACGATCATCTCGTGAAGCACTCGGGCTCGCCGCGCGGTCACTGACACAAGCGGGTCAGGCCAGGAGCGTTGACTACGCCCATGATCACCAAGAGCATGATCCACGAGGTCGAGAACGCGACCGTCCGAGACCGCGACGGTGCCTCGGTCGGCAAGGTCGCGCAGGTCTTCCCCGCCGAGGACGGCAGTGCTGCGTTCGTCAGCGTCGCGACAGGACTCTTCGGGGGTCACACCGCGCTCGTCCCGGTCGAGGACGCCACGTTCGACGGCACGGACCTGCACGTCGGGTACGCGAAGAGCGCGATCAAGGGCGCTCCCTCCCCCGGAGTCGGAAACGCTCTGTCTGCCAGCGAGGCGAACGCCGCCCGCAAGCACTTCGGGTTGTCCCCCAGCGGCAAGGCCACCGGAGACATGGGCGACCCGCACGAGAACCTCGACCAGGCTGGTACCGGTCCTGCGGGCGCAGACGACACCGAGGGCGCGGGCACGACGCCGCCGGCGTGAGCAGCGCCGGCGAGTGACCCGACCCGTCGGGACGGAACTGGCGGTACTGCTCTGTCTGGTCGGCCTGGAGGCGCGGTGCCAGCTGGCACCGCGCCTCCCGTCTGGAACACGGCTGCAGACACGCGACGGCGGTGCCGCCACCGCTCACATGTCAGCGATGAGCCGGAGCGTGTAGCCGTCGGGGACGGTCTGGTGTTCGACGTAGTACATGAAGACCGGCGCTGCCTGGTCGGCCGTGAAGAGCTCTGACGGGTGCCGCGGCTCGTGCGCAGCCTGCACATCGATGGTCTCCGTGAGCGGTTCCCCGAGGTCGTGATCACGGCCAACGATGTAGAAGCGGCACTCGCCGTCGTCCTCAAGGCGGCGAAGCTCGACACTCATCTTCTCCGCAGTACCCCCGGCCTGGAGGTACGAGTCTCCGTACTGCTCCTCGGCGGGTCCAGGGTTGAACATCCAATCGGCGTCGTCCGGACACCACCAGATCAGCCACGCGAACTGCTCATCGTTGTCGAGCAACCCCAGCATTCGGCGTACCTGATCAGGTATCGGCCGGAAGGTGTCCTGCAGGATGCTGCTGACGCTGCCGTTGCTCTTTGTGATGATCATGCGCTGTTCCACTCGTTGGTATTTGACCGAGGTGATCTTGATGCGTCGCCCTTCGGGGTGGCGTTGGCGGGATGGTCGTTCGACGCCCCCCGAAGGGCGGCGTTGGACACGCTCCCACCCTCGCGGCTGCCGCGGACATCGTCAGGAACGAACTAGCCGGAGGCAGCTGACGATGCCGCGAACTCATCCGACTGGAGGCGCGGTGCCAGCTGCCACCGCCCCTCTTGTCCGGAACACGGTCGCGGGCACGCGACGGCGGCGCCACCACCGCTCACATGTCAGCGATAACCCGGAGCGTGTGCCCGTCTGGGACCGTCTGGTGTTCGACGTAGTGCATGAACACCGGCGCCGCCTGGGCGGCCGTGAAGAGTTCCTCCGGGTGGCGCGGCTCGTGAGCAGCCTGCACGTCGATGGTCTCCGTGAGCGGTTCCGCGAGGTCGTGGTCACGGCCGACGATGTAGAAGCGGTACTCGCCGTCGTCCTCACGTCGGCGGAGCTCGACGCTCATCTTCTCCGCCGTGCCGCCGGCTTGGAGGTACGAGTTGCCGTACTCGTCGATGACCGACTGCGGGCCGGAGCGCCAGGTCTCGTCGTCGATCAGTGCAGAGAAGATGAGCCACGCGAAGTGGTCATCGTTGTCGAGCAGGCCGAGGCAGCGGCGGACCTGATCGGGGAGCGGGCGGAACGTGTCGTTCAGGACGCTGCTGACAGCCCCGTTGGTCTTCATGATGATCATCGCAAGTTACTCCAAGAGCTCGTGGGCGACAGAGGTAATCTCGATCCGGCCCCCGTGCAACCGGGCACACGACACCATCGACGTCGCGCCCCGAACGCGGCCTCGGTCCGACCGCCAGGTGACGCCGCCACTCGGGCCGCCTCCCGCCTCGAGAAGTCGTGGTGTCAGAGTCCGGCGAGGCCGAACAGCAAACCCCACGGCGACCCCAACTGATCCCCCGCCGGATGAGGCACTAAATACTACCTATGCCTTCAGTACTACATAGGTCCAACTTGTTTCCACAGCTCTTGATTCCCAGTCATGTGCTCAGGGCGACGAGAATGCCACACCATTCGCGAGAAGACGCGGCACTGTGACCTCCGAAACAGTCACAGCTGATGCTTCGATCCCGAACCACCGACGATCAAGTTCGCTTGCCGCTATGGCCGTACTTCCCGAACCCAAGTATGGGTCTAAAACCAGATCATCGACATCGGTAGCTATTTCAATAATACGCCGCAACAACTTAACCGGCTTTGGCGTCGCAAAAATCTCACCGACACCGACATCCGCCATCAATTCGCGCTTGGCGGAGGCATTATCTCCAACATCGTCGCTTGCCCAGATTGTGGACGGCGCCAACGGCTTAAGCTCTTCGACAAAGCGCTTTAGGCGAGGAGTGCCATCCCCTCCTCGCGTCCAATAAATACGCCCCTCCCGCTCCAACTGAGCCATGCGCTGCGACGAATAAGCCCAGCACCGCCCCCTCGGAGGTGAGACTAGGCGACCAGTCGGGCTTTCAATCTCGTAGAATTGCGATGATACTCCATGTCCGGCCTGAACGCTCAATGGGACAGACCTCCATCCACCTCGAGGGTCGTTATCTGGATTGGAGAGCGCGCCCTCGTTAGGTAGCCCGTTACGTACGTGCTTCCAGCTCTCACCCATAGGTGAATACACGTGGATGTAATCATGCGACGGACTGAAAGCTCGCCGGTTATCGCGCGAGGTGCGCTTTTGCCAAATTATTGTCGACACGAAGGCACCGCGCCCAAACACTTCGTCAAGAACTAAGCGACCGTGATGTTGTTCGCGGTCATCCAGGTGGAGCCACAGACTGCCATCTGACGCAAGAAGCGGTTTGATCACCTTTAGACGGTCACGGAGAACCTGAGCCCACTCATCCGAAGAACGGCGGTCATCATAATGATGAAATTGCTCACCAGTGTTGAACGGGGGGTCCAAGTACGCAAGCCTCACGGAGCCTTCGTCAGGTCCGTAAGCACTCAGGTTCGCCAAGTTGTCTCCGACAAGAAGGCTTCCTCGCGCTGACGGCGAGTGGCCTGGTCGGACATCCCCTGCGCTGTCATGGAGACTCGCCAAGACCCCAGTCCGAGGGACTGCGTCAGCGAACTCATGTGCCGTAGCCTCGAAGATCGTACTCACGGTGTCAGCCTAGGCGCACCGACCGACACGAGCGCCAGGGGGAACGCGTGGCTTTCAACTTCATGCTTCAGAGCAACACATCTGAGGAAAACACCTTAACTGAGCTCCGCTCTGCAGCGGCGGGCTCGGAACGAGGCCAGGCACTCTTCGCGTGGGCAACCGTCCCAGGCCTGAAGGCTCTACTCGACTCACCAGAGATCCAGAATCTTCTTCATACTGGGTCGCTGGACCTGATCATCGGCCTCGACGCCGTGACCAACGAGGCAACCGTGAAATACGCCCGGGCACTCGTATCGCAGCATCCCACACTTTCAATCCGATTCTTCTTACACGACGAACGGTGGTTCTTCCACCCTAAAACGGCATGGTTCATTTCGGCGACTGGGGAAGTCACCGTTGTGACTGGCTCGGGGAACTTGACGAAATGGGGGCTTTCTCACAACTGGGAAGCAGCGATCGGAACAACGCTCGCCCAAATCGAAGCGGCGCAAGTTGTCTCGAGATTTAGTTCGTGGGAAGCTGAGCACGCCGCTCAGCTCCGAGCTGCTGACGATCCAACAGTGCTGGAGCGCGCCGTGCTGAATCGTCCGGTGGAACGAGCAGCTTTCTCTCAACTCCAGCCAACCGACCTGAAGCCAGACTCTGACCTCCAAATGAGTGGGACCCCTCACGCGCCTTGGCTCTTGACTGAGCTAACCAAGAACCGCAAAAATCCTGCGACTCAATTGCCGATGTTTAGCCAGGCATCTTTCTCCGGGAACGTCGCGACCAACTACTTCGGTTACGAAGAAACCCCCGCGACGGTGATATCTATCTATCCTGTAGATGACGAAGGCTTCATCAATCACGAGCAGACGACCGCCATTCGTTTCAAGGCAAGCACAAATTACTACTTTGAACTCAATGCATATCGCGGAATAGACTACCCCGCCACTGGCCGTCCGATTGCCGCTTTCCGCCGCATCGCGGCAGACAGATTCCTATACGTGGTCCTGTTGCCAGGCGAAGACGGCTTCGATGACGCATTCACGCTGTGCCACTCAAAACCAAGCGTCGACGGCGGCGGCGCTGGTCACATGCATCGAGCCTACTTCTCCGATACGGAGGTTGCGAATCGGTGGCCCAGCAACCCAATCATGGCTCTAGATCAAGCCTAAATCAAGGAGCGCAGAAGACCAGAACCTCGGCTCCGTCCGGTGCAACTTGGCTGACATCACGACGATTCAATCGGGCATGCCGAGCTCCGTCGATCACAAGAAGGTCAACTTTTCGATAGTGCTTCTCAGCCAACCCGAGAACTGCTGGTAGGACGACACTCCTCGGCCTTGCAGTCTCGCCACCCGCGGTCGGAGAGTACGACAATAGCATTTTGGCGTTGCGTCGGCTCGCCATTTCGAACATATCATCGAACGCGGCCTGCGCCTGGCTTACAATCGAGAATTCAGATTGGTGCCTTTGAACGCGGTATAAACCCTTGCTCGGCATTGAACCACCACCGAGATTTGAATAACTCAAACCTGGCTCGTCTCCGACTGCAATGGTCTCCAACACGTGGTAAAAGCGAGAGTAATGCTCTCTCGTGTAAGGCGGGTCTGCATAGATAAGAGAATCCTCGCCGTGCCTTATGATCGCTTCCCTGAAATCGGCGGTCTCTCCTAAGATTGGAAGATCCGTCGACACACCCGAGACATGTTTTCTCGCCATCAACAGGAGCCCGATCGGGTTGAACCCGGCTCGCTGCTGAGCGATTTTGAGTGCGACTCGGTCCTTTGGAACCCCCGCCTTACTCAGGACCTGCACTGGCTGGGCGTAGTGCCCCCCCACCGATGTAACCAAGCTTGAGGCGAATTGCATTGCTAAAGTCAAGCCAACGTCAGCTTGACCCCTGGGCATCCGCCGAGCGATGGCTATTGCAGCGTCCAACCATGCTGCCTGTTCATAGGAAAAATAAATACCCCCGTAATAGCGAGTCATGACAAGGTCGCGCAAGCCATCGTCATCGCCGACGTTGACGCCCAACTCGGCCCACACGCTGCTCGAATCATGAGCCATTTTAGATCCACGCGAAAGCATTGCGACAATGTTACTGATATCGCCTTGCTTAAAGACTGCTCGCTCCCACTCGATAAGCCGTGATATGCGTCCGTCAGCAATGTATTTTGCCGCTTCGTTTTGAACCGCTTCCCAGTAATCTTCTGGTGAAATGGCCAGACGTCGCGAATACCCGTTCACGAGTATGCGCGAATAGTTTTGAATATCATTAGCCACGACGTCCCGCTCCGTGGCAACACTCAGGGCGACGCTACCGCTACCTGTAAAAAGGTCTAGTAGTGGTCGTTTATTCGTAGGATCTAATGAACGCAGGCCAGCGTTAATTGCTTCTATATATCGGCTCTTACCGCCGAGGTACGGTATTGTTCTCAACAGCTGAATTTGGATGGACTCAGAAGTCCCAGTCCTCGTCCTCAGTGCTCTCCGCCTTGCCGATGACGTACGACGAGCCGGACCCCGAGAAGAAGTCGTGGTTCTCGTCCGCGTTGGGCGACAGCGCCGACAGGATCGCCGGGTTCACGTCCGTCGTCTCCTTCGGGAACATCGGCTCGTAGCCCAGGTTCATCAGCGCCTTGTTGGCGTTGTAGTGCAGGAACTTCTTGACGTCCTCGGTCAGCCCGACCTGGTCGTAGAGGTCCTGCGTGTACTGGATCTCGTTCTCGTACAGCTCGAACAGCAGGCTGAACGTGTAGTCCTTGATCTCCTGCTTGCGCTCTTCCGAGGCGCCCTCGAGCCCCTTCTGGAACTTGTACCCGATGTAGTACCCGTGGACGGCTTCGTCGCGGATGATCAGGCGGATCAGGTCAGCGGTGTTCGTGAGCTTCGCGCGCGAGGACCAGTACATCGGCAGGTAGAAGCCGGAGTAGAACAGGAACGACTCGAGCAGCGTCGACGCGACCTTGCGCTTCAGGGGGTCGTCACCGGTGTAGTAGTCGAGGACGATCTGTGCCTTCTTCTGCAGGTTCACGTTCTCGGTGGACCAGCGGAAAGCGTCGTCGATCTCGGGCGTCGACGCCAGGGTCGAGAAGATCGACGAGTAGCTCTTGGCGTGCACCGACTCCATGAACGCGATGTTCGTGTAGACGGACTCCTCGTGCGGGGTGATCGCGTCGGGGATCAGGCTGATCGCGCCGACGGTGCCCTGGATGGTGTCGAGGAGCGTCAGACCGGTGAACACGCGCATGGTGAGCTGCTGCTCCTCCGGCGTGAGGGTGTTCCACGACTGCACGTCGTTCGACAGCGGCACCTTCTCGGGCAGCCAGAAGTTGTTGACGAGGCGGTTCCAGACCTCGACGTCCTTCTCGTCCTGGATGCGGTTCCAGTTGATCGCGCTGACCGAACGGATCAGCGGGACGGCTTTACCAGTGGCGTGGACCGGGTCGGTGAGAGTCATTGCGTTCTTCCGGAAGTCAGTGATCGGAACGGGATTCGGACTGGAGGCGCGGTGCGGGCTGGCACCGCGCCTCCAGGCCGGGGGTGGTCGCGTCAGCGACCGGAGGTCACAACATGCACGAAACGCAGCCCTCGACCTCGGTGCCCTCGAGTGCGAGCTGGCGCAGACGGATGTAGTAGATCGTCTTGATGCCCTTGCGCCATGCGTAGATCTGGGCCTTGTTGATGTCGCGCGTGGTAGCGGTGTCCTTGAAGAACAGCGTCAGGGACAGGCCCTGGTCTACGTGCTGCGTCGCCGCGGCGTACGTGTCGATGATCTTCTCGGCACCGATCTCGTACGCGTCCTGGTAGTAGTCCAGGTTGTCGTTCGTCATGAACGGCGCCGGGTAGTAGACGCGGCCGAGCTTGCCTTCCTTGCGGATCTCGATCTTCGACGCGATCGGGTGGATCGACGACGTCGAGTGGTTGATGTACGAGATCGAACCGGTCGGCGGGACGGCCTGCAGGTTCTGGTTGTAGATGCCGTGCTCCTGGATGGACGCCTTCAGCGCCTTCCAGTCGTCCTGCGTCGGGATGGTGATGTTCGCGTTGTCGAACAGCGACGCGACGCGGGCGGTGGCCGGCGTCCAGACCTGGTCGGTGTACTTGTCGAAGAACTCACCCGACGCGTACTTCGAGTCGCGGAAGCCGTCGAAGGTCTCGCCGGTCTCGATCGCGATGTTGTTCGAGGCGCGCAGGGCGTGGAACAGCACCGTGTAGAAGTAGATGTTCGTGAAGTCGATGCCCTCTTCGGAGCCGTAGTAGACGCGCTCACGAGCCAGGTAGCCGTGCAGGTTCATCTGGCCGAGGCCGATGGCGTGCGACTTGTCGTTGCCGTCCTCGACACTGCGGACCGAGGTGATGTGCGACATCTGCGAGACCGAGGTCAGGCCGCGGATGGCGGTCTCGATGGTCTTGCCGAAGTCCGGCGAGTCCATCGTCAGCGCGATGTTCAGCGAGCCGAGGTTGCAGGAGATGTCCTTGCCGATCTCCTTGTACGAGAGGTCCTCGTTGAAGGTGGTCGGGGTGTTGACCTGCAGGATCTCCGAGCACAGGTTCGACATGTTGATCCGGCCCTTGATCGGGTTGGCCTTGTTCACCGTGTCCTCGAACACGATGTACGGGTAGCCCGACTCGAACTGGATCTCCGCGATGGTCTGGAAGAACTCGCGTGCCTTGATCTTCGTCTTCTTGATGCGCGAGTCGTCGACCATCGCGCGGTAGTTCTCGGAGATAGGGACGTCACCGAAGGGGACGCCGTAGACCTTCTCGACGTCGTACGGCGAGAACAGGTACATGTCCTCGTTGTTCTTCGCGAGCTCGAACGTGATGTCCGGCACGACGACGCCGAGGGACAGCGTCTTGATGCGGATCTTCTCGTCGGCGTTCTCGCGCTTGGTGTCGAGGAACTTCATGATGTCCGGGTGGTGGGCGCTGAGGTAGACCGCGCCGGCACCCTGACGCGCACCGAGCTGGTTCGCGTAGGAGAAGGAGTCTTCCAGCAGCTTCATCACGGGGATGATGCCCGAGGACTGGTTCTCGATCTGCTTGATCGGTGCGCCGGCCTCGCGGATGTTCGAGAGCAGCAGGGCCACGCCGCCGCCGCGCTTCGAGAGCTGCAGCGACGAGTTGATCCCGCGGGAGATCGACTCCATGTTGTCCTCGATGCGCAGGAGGAAGCAGGAGACGAGCTCGCCGCGCTGGGCCTTCGCGGTGTTGAGGAACGTCGGGGTGGCGGGCTGGAAGCGGCCGGCGACGATCTCTTCGACGAGGTCGATCGCGAGCTGCTCGTTGCCCTGGGCCAGGCCGAGGGCGGTCATGACGACGCGGTCCTCGAAGCGCTCCAGGTAGCGCTTGCCGTCGAACGTCTTGAGCGTGTAGCTCGTGTAGTACTTGAACGCACCGAGGAACGTCTGGAACCGGAACTTCTTCGAGTACGCCAGGTCGTTGAGCCGCTGGATGAAGTCCATCGAGTACAGGTCGATCGTCGCCTGCTCGTAGTACTCGTTCTCGACCAGGTAGTCCAGCCGCTCCTTCAGGTTGTGGAAGAAGACGGTGTTCTGGTTGACGTGCTGCAGGAAGAACTGCTTGGCCGCCTCACGATCCTTGTCGAACTGGATCTTGCCGTCCGCGTCGTAGAGGTTGAGCATCGCGTTGAGGGAGTGGTAGTCCATCCCCGTCTGCGGCGACGTCAGATCGACGTCTGCAACTGCTGCGTCCAAAATGCTTCCAATCCTGAGTTGACCGCCTGCACGTCGTCAGGCGTTCCGAAGAGTTCGAATCTGTAGAGCACGGGCACGTGGCACTTCTGGGAGACGACGTCGCCCGCCCGGCCGTAGGCCGCACCGAAGTTCGTGTTGCCGGCGGCGATCACACCCCGGATCAGTGCCCGGTTGTGTTCGTCGTTGAGGAACTTGATGACCTGCTTGGGGACCGCTCCGTGCCCGTTGCCGCCACCGTAGGTCGGGAGGACGAGGACGTAGGGGCCGTCCGCGTGGAGGAACGGTTCGCTCGGGTAGAGCGGGATCCGGTCGGCGTCCTGGCCGAGCTTCTCCACGAACCGGGCGGTGTTGCCCGAGACACTCGAGAAGTAGACGAGGCGGCTCATGGTGCGCTCCCTGACGAGGTGCGGACTGCGGACCGGAGGGGTGTGGCGGGCGTGTGACGAGCCTCCCGGCTGTCACCCACCACGGTGGGTGCAGGCCGATGTGGCCTGCGCCCGGATCAGGCCAGTTCGGCGCTGAGGGTGGCGATCTTGTCGGGGCGGAAGCCCGACCAGTGGTCGTCGTCGGTCACGACGACGGGGGCCTGCATGTAGCCGAGGCTCTTGACGTGCTCGAGCGCCGCTTCGTCCGTGGAGACGTCGTGCACTTCGTACTCGATGCCCTTGTTGTCGAGGGCGCGGTACGTCGCAGTGCACTGGACGCAGGACGGCTTGGTGTAGACGGTGACGGCCATGTTTACCCCTGGTTCTTGCTGGTGTGGTGCGTGGTCTGGAGGTGGTGCTGAGGTCTGTGCGCAGCCGCATCCGAGAGGAGCCGCTGCGATGACTTCACACTACATCTAGTGGCCCGCCGCGTGACCGACCACAAGAGGGAGTGTTACAGCCGTGTAGTTCTCCACAACGCTCTGCACAGCCTGTGGATTCCCGGGTGGCCCGGTTTTCCGCCAGTCTGACGGGCACCTCCGACACTTCCCCACACCGGTGGACAGCTCGATTCCACACGTGTGGAATCAGCACATCGGCGTGTCGCGCACACACCTCCGAGGGCCGCTCCCCCGCACGGGGGACACCGCTCTCCACAGCCGCCGCAACGCGGTCCGTCCGGTCCGTACACTCGTCTCGTGAGCGCGTACGGGTCCCTGCTGAAGACTCCCGGGGTCGGCCGGGTCATCGCCGCGCAACTCACCGCGCGCTTCCCGTTCGGCATGCTGTCGCTGGCCTACCTGCTGCACGTCGAGCACATCTTCGACTCGTACGGCGCCGCCGGACTCGTCCTCGCGACGACGAGCATCGGCCAGGCCCTCGCCGGTCCGCTGACCAGCCGGTGGATGGGCCGCTGGGGCATGCGCCCGGTGCTGATCCTGACGAGCATCGTCGCGTTCGTGACCATGGGCATCATCGCCTTCTTCGTGATGCCGCTCTGGGCGTACGTCGTGATCGGCTTCGTCGGCGGCCTGGCGGTCCCGCCCGTGCAGCCCGCGGTCCGCACCATCTACCCGAAGATGGTCACGTCCTCGCAGCTCACCCCGCTGTTCTCCCTCGACGCCAGCGCGCAGGAACTCATCTGGGTCGCCGGCCCGGTCATCACCACGTTCGTCGCGACGCAGATCGGCACGGTCGAGGCGATCGTCGTCGCGATGGTGTTCCTGCTCATCGGCTGCACCTGGTTCATCGCCTCCCCCGAGCTCGGCCGCGTCCGCATCCCCCGCTCGAAGCGCGCGTTCGGTGTCGTCATGAAGCGGCCGTCGGTCGTCGTCGCCACCGTCACCGGTCTGCTGCTCATCGGCGCGTGCTCCGCGGTGGAGGCCAGCGTCACCAGCGTCTTCGGCGAGGGCAGTCCGAACGCCGGCATCGTCCTCGCCGTCTTCGCGGTCGGCTCGCTCGCGGGCGGGTTGGCGCTCGGCCACCGTCCGATCTCGCAGAACGCCCTCTGGCTCCGCATGACGATCGTGTTCGTCGGACTCGTGCTCGCGGTCGGCAACCCGACGTTCTGGTGGCTCTGCATCTCGCTCGTCATCGCCGGCGCCGGCATCGCCCCCGCGCTGACCGTGATGTTCGGCTCGGTCTCCGCCACGGTCAAGTTCTCCGACACGGCCGAGGCGTACGGCTGGATGGGCACCGGTCAGCTCATCGGTGCCGCAGGCGGCTCCGCGGTCGCGGGCTTCCTCATCGACAGCAGCGGCCCGAGCGGCGGTCTGACGGTCGGCGCCGTCATGGCGGCGGCCGGCGTGGTCTTCCCCCTGGTCATGCGCCGCTGGCTGCCCGACCTCCGCGGTCGCGACGCCAGCCCGCTGCCCGACACCGAGCCGGTCCACCTCCCCACCTGATCCGTCGCCCCGCGTTCTCCACAGGTCGGACTGGAGGCCCGCCCCACCCCCGTCACGCCGGGCAGGATGGGTGCATGGTCACCTCGATCCCCCTCCGCGCCGGCCGGAGCATCCCCACCGTCGGCTTCGGCGTCTACAAGGTCGACGATGCCGAAGCGGCGACGGCCGTCGGGCTCGCGCTGGACGCCGGGTACCGCCACGTGGACACGGCCGAGATGTACGGCAACGAGCGGGGCGTCGGGCAGGCGATCCGCGCCTCCGGGCTCGAGCGCGACGACGTGTTCGTGACCACGAAGGTGTGGAACGACCACCAGGGCCGTGACGGCACGCTCCGGGCGTTCGACGCCAGTCTCGAGCGGCTGGGGCTCGACGCGGTCGACCTGTACCTGATCCACTGGCCGGCGGCGGCGAACGACCGCTACGTCGAGACCTGGCGGACGCTCGTCGAACTCCGGCGGTCCGGGCGGGCACGCAGTGTCGGGGTCTCGAACTTCCAGGTGCCGCACCTCGAACGGATCATCGACGAAACCGGTGAAGTCCCCGCGGTCAACCAGGTCGAGCGGCACCCGTGGTTGCCGCAGCGCGAGCTGATGGCGTTCCACGAGCAGCACGACATCGTGACCGCGGCGTGGTCGCCCCTCGGTCGCGGACGTCTGATCGAGGACCCGGTGCTCGTCGGCATCGCGGCCGCACACGACGTCAGCGTCGCCCAGGTGCTCGTCCGGTGGAACGTGCAGCAGGGGGTCGTCGTGCTGCCGAAGTCGGTGACGCCGTCCCGGATCCGCTCGAACCTCGACGTCGACGGCTTCGTGCTGACGGACGACGAGCTCGCCGCGATCGCCGGCCTGGAGTCCGGCCAGCGAACGGGCTCCCACCCCGACTCCGTCGCCTGACCGCCGCCGCGCTGCACGGGCGCCGCGCGGCACGCAAAACACCGGTGTTCGTCAGTCTCGCCGCGCAATCGCGCGGTGTCTCCGACGAACACCGGTGTTTCGAGAAGGCCAGCTCAGCCCTGGCGGTCCTCCTCGGACTGCCACGGCAGGTGCAGGTCGCCCGGCTCGGGCTCGACGTCACCGGCGTCGTCCGCGCCACCGGTCCCCGGGGCGGCGACGATGCGCGAGGGGTCGATGCCGTCCGCGCGCAGGTCGTCATCGTCGCGCTGCTCGGTCTGTGACGCCTCCATCTCGCGCTCGCTCGAGGGGCTGTACGACGTGTCGGCGGCCCGCTGCTCGCTGCCGCTCACCCCGTCGACGTCGTCGCTGTGCGCTGCCGAGGCCAGGGCGTCGGAACGGTCCCGGTCGTCGGAGTGCTCGGGGCCTGCGATGTCGTTGCTCATGGTGGTTCCTCCCGTTTCCCCGAACGCTAGGCGGCAGAGCGCCCCGGACTCCCAGGCCGTCGGTCCGATCGGGGCACAACCACCCGCTCCGTGCTCCAGTACCGTCGAGGAGTGATCGATCCTCGTGCCCTGGCCAACGATGAACTCCGACCCGGGGAGCGCCTGCTGTGGGTGGGGCAGAGCGACCCCGCGCGGCTCTTCACCGGACGAGACGGCTTCCTCGTGCCCTTCAGCCTCTTGTGGGGCGGCTTCGCGATCTCCTGGGAGGTCGGCGCCCTGACCACCGGAGCGCCGTGGTTCTTCGCCCTCTTCGGCAGCGTCTTCGCGCTCATCGGGCTGCAGCTGATCATCGGCCGGTTCTTCGTGAAGCGCCACCGGAAGCGGACGGAGGCCTTCGCCGTGACCGACCGGCGGGCGTTCATCACGAACGGACGCAGCAGCCGCGAGACCGATGTCAGCCGGACCGACCGGAACATCGCCTGGACCCGCGATCGGACCCACTGCTCGGTCGAGTGGGGCGAGAGCTCCGGACGCGGAGTCTTCGGCGGCGGCGGGTTCGGCGGCCCCAACCTCCAGCACATCTACGCCAACACCGGCCTGGACGGGTTCTTCGGTCCACGTCCGATGGCGTTCTACGACGTCGCCGACGGCGCGGCCCTGGTCCAGGCGCTCGATGACGCGGCCCGACGCTGACCACGGGCTGGTCGCCGCACTCCGCCGGACTTCCGGTCGCTGACCACGGCCAGGAGGCACGCCCCACCCCCGCAGGTCCGTTACGCTCGTCGGGCACTCGCCACCACCAGGAGGTCCCACCGTGACGATCGTCGCCGCCGCTGACGGCTCAGCCCTCGGCAACCCCGGCCCCGCCGGCTGGGCCTGGTACGTGGACGACGACCGCTGGGCTGCCGGCGGCTGGCCCCGCGGCACCAACAACCAGGGCGAGCTGACCGCCGTCCTGCAGCTCCTCAAGGCGACGAAGGACACGGGCGAGCCGCTGCACATCCTGTGCGACAGCCAGTACGCCATCAAGGCGTGCACCGAGTGGCTCGCGGGTTGGAAGCGCAAGGGGTGGCGGAAGGCCGACGGCAAGCCGGTCCTCAACGTCGAGATCATCCAGGAGCTCGACGCCGAGCTGCAGGGCCGCAAGGTGACGTTCGAGTGGGTCCGTGGGCACATGGGCCACGAGATGAACGAGGCCGCCGACGTCCGTGCCCGTGGTGCGGCGACGGCGTACCAGAACCGCACCGAGGTCCCGACGGGTCCGGGGTGGCCGGGCGTCGACGTGCCGGAGCCGGCGGCGATCCCCGAGGTCGCTCCGCCCGCGACGCTCTTCTAGACCGCGCGACAGACGACAGACGACAGACGACAGACGGCGAGGGCGGGACCGATCGGTCCCGCCCTCGCCGTCTGTCGTACCGGACTCAGTAGGTGCCGTCGCGGCGGTCCTGCTGGGTGATCTGCTCGCCCGAGGCCGGGTCGACCCCGGAACGCGTGGTGGTGGTCGTCCGACGTCCGCCGAAGCCCACCGCCAGGCTGATGATGAGCAGGACGACGCCGGCGGCCATCAGGATGTACCCGATGAGGCGCAGGTCGACGCCGGCGATCTGGTAGTCGACCGCGAACGCGACGATGGCGCCGATCACGATCAAGGCGATGCTGGAGCCGATTCGCATGGGGTTCCTTCCGTGGGCTGCGGCTGACCGTACCCGGTCGGCTGCCCGGGTGTTCCAGCCAGGCGAACCGTGCGTTCCCCGGAGCGGGCCGGACCACCCGCACTCAGTCGACGTCGACCTCGGCCCACCCGTCGAAGCGTCCGATCTCGGTGACGCGGACCACGGCCTCCCCCGCATCGTCCGAGGCGTCGAGGTCGATGGTCGCCGAGAACCCGAAGTCCTTGTCGCCGGCCGGGTCGGCGAAGATCTGCCGCGCACGCCAGGTCCGACCCTGCTCGGAGAGCACCAGGTACTGCATCGACCGGGCCTCGGCGTCGATGCCGATCGTGTCGTGCTCGTCGTAGTACTCCTCGAGCACGGCGTCCCACGCGTCCTGGTCGAACCCGGCGGAGGCGTCGAGTTCGCCGAGGCCCTCGATGTCGTCCCGGGCGGCCAGCAGCACGCGCTGGAACAGGGCGTTGCGGACCAGGACCCGGAAGGCGCGGACGTTGCCGGTGAGTCGGGCGGGCTGCGGCGGCGCGATCTCTTCGTGTTCGGCCTCGGCGAGCGCGATGTCCCCGTTCATCAGCGCTTCCCACTCGTCGACGAGCGAGGAGTCGACCTGGCGCACGAGTTCCCCGAGCCACTCGATGATGTCGTCGAGCTCCTGGGTGCGGTGCTCGTCCGAGATGGTCTGTCGCATGGTGCGGTACGCGTCGGACAGGTACCGCAGCACGAGCCCTTCGGAGCGGGTGAGCTGGTAGAAGCGCACGTAGTCGCCGAAGGTCATCGCCCGCTCGTACATGTCGCGGACGACGGACTTCGGGGACAGCGAGAAGTCGAGCACCCACGGCTGTTCGTCGGCGTAGCTCTCGTACGCGGCGGTGAGCAGTTCGTCGAGGGGCTTCGGCCAGGTGACCGCTTCGAGCAACTCCATGCGCTCGTCGTACTCGATGCCCTCCTGCTTCATCCGGGCGACCGCTTCGCCGCGTTCCTTGAACTGCTGCTGCGACAGGATCGCGCGCGGGTCGTCGAGGGTGGCTTCGACGATGGACACCATGTCGAGGGCGAAGGTCGGCGACTCGGGGTCGAGCAGTTCGAACGCGGCGAGTGCGAACGGCGACAGCGGCTGGTTGAGCGCGAAGTTCGCCTGCAGGTCGACGGTGAGCCGGTAGGCGCCGTCGACCTTCTCGATGACGCGCGCGTTGATGAGGGTTCGTGCGATGGTCAGGGCTCGGCGGGCCATCGCGAGCTGCCGGACGCGGGGTTCGTGGTTGTCGGAGACCAGGGACCGGACGTCCTCGAAGGCGTCTCCGCCACGGGCGACGACGGACAGGACCATCGCGTGGGTGATCCGCATCCGCGACGCCATCGGCTCGGGCTCGGCACCGATCAGCCGCTCGAAGGACGCCTGCCCCCAGGAGACGAAGCCCTCGGGCGCCTTCTTCCGCTTGATCTTGTTCTTCTTCTTGGGGTCGTCGCCGGCCTTGGCGACGGCGCGGGCGTTCTCGATGTCGTGCTCGGGTGCCTCGGCGACGACGTCACCCTCGGTGTCGTACCCGGCACGTCCGGCACGGCCGGCGATCTGGTGGAACTCGCGGGCGGAGAGCTGGCGCATCTTCGTGCCGTCGAACTTCGTCAGGCCGGTGAACAGGACCGAGCGGATCGGGACGTTGATGCCGACGCCCAGGGTGTCGGTGCCGCAGATCACGGGCAGCAGACCGCGCTGGGCGAGCTGTTCGACCAGGCGCCGGTACTTCGGCAGCATGCCCGCGTGGTGGACGCCGATGCCCGCGCGGATCAGGCGCGACAGGGTCTGCCCGAACCCGGCGCTGAAGCGGAAGGTGGCGATGGCCTCGGCGATCTGGTCGCGGCGTTCGCGCGTGGCGACCTTGGCCGACATGAGCGCCTGGGCCCGTTCGAGCGCTGCGGCCTGGGCGAAGTGCACGATGTAGACCGGTGCCTTGCCCTCGTCGAGCAGCCGTTCGACGGTCTCCTGCACGGGGGTCATCACGTACTCGTACGCGAGCGGCACCGGGCGCGAGACACCGGTGACCCGCGCGGTCGGCCGCCCGGTCCGCCGGGACAGGTCGTCCGCGATCGTCGTGACGTCGCCCAGGGTGGCGGACATGAGCAGGAACTGCGCGCGCTCGAGCACGAGCAGCGGCACCTGCCACGCCCACCCGCGGTCGGGGTCGCCGTAGAAGTGGAACTCGTCCATCACCACGAGGTCGACGTCGGCGTCGGGTCCCTGCCGGAGCGCCAGGTTTGCCAGGATCTCGGCCGTGCAGCAGACGATCGGGGCGTCGGCGTTGACGGCCGAGTCACCCGTGACCATGCCGACGTTCTGGGCGCCGAACAGGTCGACGAGCTGGAAGAACTTCTCGGACACCAGGGCCTTGATCGGTGCCGTGTAGTAGCTGCGCTTGCCTTCGGCGAGCGCAGCGAAGTGGGCGCCGGCGGCGACGAGCGACTTGCCGGTACCGGTCGGCGTGCTGAGGACGACGTTGGCGCCGGACACCAGCTCGATGAGGGCTTCGTCCTGCGCCGGGTAGAGCGGCCGTCCGCTGGACTCTGCCCAGTCGGCGAAGGCCTGGTAGACGGCGTCGGGGTCGACGACACCGCCGGGGGCCGCCGGCATCGCGGCGACGAGCGGGGCAGCAGTGGTGACGTCGGTCATGTGCCCATCCTCCCAGCCCCACCACCACCGACGGTCGGGAGGCTCGACATCCGTGGACAGACACCGCACCTTCCACAGATCCATACGGCCGCATAGACTCGGGTCGTGCGTGAACTCGGCTTCCTCTCCTTCGTCCCCAACCACGGAGGCACCGCTGGCGCGGCCGCCGCCCTGGAGGACGGCCTCCGCCTCTTCGAGACCGCCGAACGGCTCGGGTACGGCACCGGGTGGGTCCGTGGTCGGCACTTCGAGCCGTTCCTCACCAGCCCGATGACGTTCTTCGCCGCCGCGGCCCAGCGGACGAGCACGATCGGCTTCGGCACCGCGGTGCTCGGCATGCGCTACGAGGACCCGGTCCGCCTGGCCGAGGACGCCAGCACCGTCGACCTGCTCAGCGGCGGGCGCGTGCAGCTCGGCATCAGCACGGGCATCGCCGGGTACGGCCCGATCCTGGACCCGGTGTTCGGCGGCTCCGAGCGCTCCTTCCGCGACGAGGCCGAGGCCCGCGCGTCCCGACTGCTCGAGGTCCTGCACGGCGACGCACTCGGCTCGGCGGGCAAGGGCTACGAGAGCATCCCCGCCGGCGCGGAACTCACCCTGCAGCCCCGGAGCCCCGAACTGCTCGACCGCGTCTGGTGGGGCGGCGGCAGCACGGGCACCGCGGTCCGCACCGCCGAGAAGGGCCTGCTGCTGCACTGCTCGACGCTCAACACCGAGGACACCGGCGCCCCGTTCGCCGAGGCGCAGGCCGACCAGATCGCCGCGTACCGCACCCGGTTCGCCGAGCTGCACCCGAACCGGCAGTCCAAGGTCGCCGTCGGCCGGATCATCGTGCCCCTGCTCGACGACCACGACCGCGCCGTCCACGACGAGTTCCTCACCGGCTACGCCGCCGGCATGGACGACGAGGGGCGCCCGCTCTCGGGCCCGCCGTTCCGCTTCAGCCGGGTGCTCTCCGGTGAGCCGGCCGCGATCATCGACGCCCTGCGCGCCGACCCGGCGGTGACGGCGACCGACGAGTTGGTCGTGACGCTGCCCGCCAACGGGGACAGCGCCTCCCACGAGCGGATCCTGCGCATCATCGCCGAGGAGATCGCACCGGTCGTCCGCGCCGCCTGACGGCCACGGCTCCGCGCCGTCTGACAGCCACAGACCCCACCACGGACCCCACCACGGGCGCAGGCGCGGCCGCACGAAGAAATCCGGCGGGGCCCACTGGTCGGTGAGTCCCGTGGGCTCCCCCGCCGGACCACCATCAGCGCTCCTGATCCGAACGCGATGGTGCCCTCATCGTTCCACCTGCGCACCTTTTTGTCACACATGGAGAAAGCCCGATACCGGCTGCCGCAGTGCGCATCAGGCGGGCCGGGAGATGCCCAGTACGCAGCGGCGGGAACAAGGATGCGCCCCCGCATCAGGTGCGGGGGCGCATCGGAACGCATCAGGACCACCGGGGCGTCATCGGCCGGATCAGGAGGCCGCGACACTCGCTCGGCAGCCCTTCTTCGATGCGTGCGCCGCCGGTAACCAGCCGACTGGCGCATCGACGATGGTACCGACGCCACGGCAGCGCGTGCGGAAAGTGGACGGAATCACAGCCTCCGGGCGCACTCCAGTCCGAGGGCCACACGCCCCGACGTCAGCACCCGCGATGCCGGACGGCCGCTCCGGCAGCGGACGGTACAGTCACGCCATGGCACGACGGGGTTCGTACGCGAAGGGCATCGCCAAGCGCGAGGAGATCCTCGCTGTCGCGCTCGAACGCGTCGCCACGCAGGGCTTCCGGCGGACGAGCATCCGGGACATCGCGGCTGCGGTCGGCCTCACCCAGGCGGGGCTGCTGCACTACTTCGACTCGAAGGACGAGCTCTGGGTCGCGGTCCTCCGGCGCCGCGACGACGCGGACCGGGCCGCGCAGTGGGACGCCCCGGACCTGGCGTCGCTGCTGGCGGCGGTCGTCCGGCACAACGCCGAGGTGCCGGGGCTGGTCCAGCTGTTCGTGAACCTGTCGGCCGCGGCCGCGACCGACCCGGAGCACCCGGCGCACGGGTACTTCCGCGAGCGCTACGAGTCGAGCCGTGCCCGCATGACGGCCGACTTCCAGGCGATGCAGGCGGACGGGCGGCTCCGGAGCGACCTCGAACCGGAGGAACTCGCCAGCGCACTCCTCGCTGTCGCGGACGGGCTGCAGATCCAGTGGCTCTACGACCCGACCCGCGACATGGCCGAGCACGTCGAGCTCGTCACCCGGCTCGCGATGGCCGAGGTCACGGCTCGCACCTGACCCGGCCGGGAGGCCCGCCCCACCTCCGCCGCGGCAGGTACCGCCCGTACCTGGTGGCGTCCACCACCCGCAGGGCAGGATGGGCGTGACCCGACCCGGGGTCTCGACGACGAGGTGGAGTGACGCGATGACGCGTGTAGTGGTGACCGGTGGCAGCGGCAAGCTCGGACGGGCGGTCGTCCGTGACCTGGACGAGCACGGCTACGAGGTCGTGCTCCTCGACCGGGTGCCCTCCCCGGACAAGCCCGACCGGGTGCAGTTCGTCCGCACCGACCTGACGGACTACGGGCAGGTGCTCAACACGTTCCTGGGCGTCGACGACCGCTACGACTCGGTCGACGCGGTCGTGCACCTCGCCGCCGTGCCCGCGCCCGGCCAGGTGCCGGACGTCGCACTCATCACGAACAACGTGACCGCGTCGATCAACGTGTTCCACGCTGCCCGCGCGGCCCGCATCCGGAACGTGGTGTGGGCCTCCAGTGAGACGCTCCTGGGGATCCCGATGGGCGAGCACCACCCGCCCTACCTGCCCGTGGACGAGGAGTTCGCGGTCCGTCCGCAGTCGTCGTACTCGCTCGGCAAGGCGGTGGAGGAGGAGATGGCACGCCACTTCACCCGCTGGGACCCGCAGCTGAAGATGATCGGGCTGCGCTTCTCGAACGTGATGGACGAGACCGACTACCCGGCGTTCCCGTGGGACGCGTCACCCGAGGCGAAGACGTTCAACCTGTGGTCGTACATCGACTCGCGTGACGGCGCCCAGGCGGTCCGCAAGGCCGTCGAGAGCGAGCTGACCGGGTTCGAGGCGTTCATCATCGCGAGCCCCGACACCGTGATGGCGACCCCGACGCTGCAGCTCGTCGAGCAGTTCCTGCCGGACGTCGAGCGCCGTGCCGAGATCGACGGCACGAGCTCGCTGCTGTCCTCGGAGAAGGCCCGCGAGCTGCTCGGTTACGCCCCCGAGCACACCTGGCGCCCCTGACCCCCCTCGCAAAACGCAACCTCGGCGGCTGCACGCAACGGGATACCCCTGCGCGTTGCCGCCAACGTTGCGTTTTGCGGGCCCCCTACGCGGGGAGGAGCAGGCCGTCGAGGACCAGGTCGCGGAGGCGCGGCAGCAGGTCCGCGGTCAGCGCCCGGTCGTCGACGCCGGTGAGCTGGGCGATCGCGCCGATGATCTGGCCGACCGCGAGCTCACCGTCGGCCGCGCCCACGAACGCGGCGAGCGCGGTGTCGGCGTCGACCCGTCGGCCGAACCCGCCGCCCTGCACGAGCGTCATCACCGTCGGGTCGTCGTTGCCCGGCCAGTAGTGCCGCTCCTCGGTGACGTCGCCGGCGACACGGAGGTGCGCGGCCGCGAACGCGTCGTCGTCGCGTCCGGCGAGCCACGAGACGGCGTCGAGCGTGCGGGCGATGGTCGCGCCGAGGCCGGCGGGGTTGGCGCCGAGCACCTGCGGGAGCCGCTCGAAGCGGCGGAGGTCGGGCGCGCCTCCCGACCGGACCACCACGTAGCCGAAGCCGACCCCGGTGACGTGGCGGTCGCGGAAGTCGTCGAGCCAGGCGTCGACCAGGTCGTCGAAGACGGCCGTGCCGGGCTTCGTGCCGCCGTCGCGGATCCAGGTCTCGGCGTAGGCGGGCGGGTCCTCGCGTTCCCGCTCGACCACCCACACGTCCAGGTCGGTGTCGGCGAACCAGGAGCGGACGCGCTCCAGGCCGTCGTCCCCCCACCGGTGTTCCCAGTTGCCGAGCAGCTGCGCGGTGCCGCCGGGCTCCAGGTGCTCGGCCAGACCGCGCAGGACGGTCTCGACGAGCGCGTCGCCGACCATCCCGCCGTCGCGGTACTCGTAGGCGGGGACACCCTGCCGGCGGGGCGTGATGACGAACGGCGGGTTCGAGACGATGCGGTCGAACCGCTCCCCCGCCACCGGTTCGAACAGTGAGCCGAGGCGGAAGTCGATGCCGTCGATGCCGTTGAGCTGCGCGTTGAACCGGGCGATGTCGAGTGCCCGTCGGGAGATGTCGGTGGCGACGACCTGCTCGGCGAAGCGCCGGGCGTGCATGGCCTGGATGCCGCACCCGGTGCCGAGGTCGAGCACTCGACGGACCGGCACGGGCAGCTGCAGCCCGCTCAGGGTGGTGGTGGCCCCGCCGATGCCGAGGACGTGCTCCTCGCTGATGGCGTGCCCGAGGGCGAGTTCGCCGAGGTCGGAGACGATCCACCAGCTGCCGGCACCCAGGTCGTCGACGAACGCGTACGGGCGGAGGTCCACGGCGGCGGCGACGGTGTCCCCGTCGGCCCGCAGGACCCCGGCCGCACCGAGGGCGTCGACTCCGACGGTCGGGAAGGCTGCGTCGGCCTCGGCCCGCGGGACGGGCAGGCCGAGCACGAAGAGCGTCGCGACGGTGGACAGTGGGGTCGTCGGCCGGCTGGCGAGGGCCCGCCGGGCGGCGACCCGGACCCCGCGGTGCAGGGCGGCGGCGGCCTCGGTGCCCCAGAGTGCGTCGACGCCCTCGACCGTGTAGCCGGCGGCGGTCAGGTCCGCGGCGAGCGCCGACGTGACGGCGGGCTCGGCGACGACGTCGGGCAGTCGGGCCGGCGTGGTGTCGGTGCCGACGACCGAGCGGTCTGCGGTCATGCCGAAGCCTCGGCGCGGACCAGGCCGGCGGGCACCTGCCAGTCGAGGACCAGGTCGAGCAGGCCCGGGAACCGCTGCTGGACCTCCTCGGTCCGGACGCGGCTGACGCGGGTCAGTCCCTCGAGGTGCTGCTCGAGCAGCCCGGCTTCGCGGAGGACCCGGAAGTGGTGCGTCAGCGTGGACTTCGGCCGGTCGATGCCGACCCAGCCGCAGGAGCGCTCCGCACCCCCGCCGTCGACCAGGTACCGGTGCAGGATCGACAGCCGGATCGGGTCGGACAGGGCGTCCAGGACGGCGGGCAGGTCCATCTCGGCCGGTGTCGGCTGCGGAAGCGGGGTGTGCTGCGGGAGTGGTGCGGCTCCGTCGGTGCGCTCGGGCATGCACGGACGGTACCACTCGACACCGAGTAGTACGACTTGCGTCGTACAGCGCGAGTGCGGTACGAATGCAGTCGTACAACGAAAGGGACGGCCATGCAGTCACCACGTTCCGTCGCAGGGTTCTGGATCCTCGCGACGATGCTCCTCGTCTCGGTCGCCTCGTCGGCCGTGCCCTCCCCGATCTACCCGGTCTACGCGGCCGAGTGGCACCTCACCCCGCTCATGCTCACCGCGGTGTTCGCCATCTACGTCGCCGGGCTCCTGCTCAGCCTGCTCATCGCGGGTCGGCTGTCGGACCACGTCGGCCGGAAGCCCGTCCTGGTGGTCGGCGGCCTCGGCGTCGCCGTCTCGCTCGGACTGTTCGCCGTCGCGGACGGACTCGGCGCGCTCATCCTCGACCGCATCGTGCAGGGAGTGTCGGTCGGGCTGCTCATCGGTGCCCTCGGCGCGGCACTCATCGACAACTCGCTCGAGCGGCACCCCTCGCTCGCGGGCGTCCTGAACGGGGTCATCCCGCCGATCGCCCTCGCCACCGGCGCCCTGTCGAGCGGTGCCCTCGTCGAGTGGGGTCCCGCACCCCAGCAGCTCGTCTACCTGCTGTTCGGCACGCTCCTCGTGCTCCTCGTGATCGCCCTCGCGGTCGTCCCCGAGCAGGTCGTCCGGCGACCCGGGGCCCTGCGGTCGCTCCGTCCGACGGTCTCGGTGCCACGGGCCTCCCGTCGGCTGTTCCGCAGCGTCGCCGGGTCGCTCGTGTCAAGCTGGGCGCTCGGCGGACTGTTCCTGTCCCTCGTGCCGTCCACCCTCGGCGCGGTCTTCGACATCCGCAACCACTTCGCCGCCGGTGCCCTGATCGCCGTCGTCACCGGTGTCGGCGCGCTGACCGGCCTGGCGATCCAGCGGGTCGACACCCGCAGGGCCGTCCTGCTCGGCCTCGTCGCACTCGTCCTCGGTCCGGTCGTCACCGTCACCTTCGTCGTCGTGCCGTCACTGCCCGGACTGGTCGTCGGCAGCGCGATCGCCGGTGTCGGCTTCGGCGCGGGGTTCCAGGCGCCGCTCCGGATGCTGCTCGCGACCGCGGCGCCCACCCACCGCGCCGGCCTGCTCTCGACCATCTACGTGGTCAGCTACCTGGCCTTCGGGGTGCCGAGCGTCATCGGCGGGTTCCTCGAGCCGTCGCTCGGCCTGGTGCCGGTGCTCGTCGGGTACGGCGCGTTCATCGTCCTGGCGGCGCTCGTCGCCCTCGTGCTGCAGGTCACGTCGAAGGACGCGGCCGAGGTCGAGGAAGCGGCTGCCGAAGCCGTCGAGCGCACGGCGACGGGCTCGGTCAGCACGGTCTGACGCGCAGCGAGCGTCGGAGCAGACTGCGGGCGACCCCGAGCGCCGGTCAGTGCCCGGTCCGCGCGGTCTGCCCACGCGGCCGCTGCACCCCGACGTTCCGGTGCGCCTCGGCATGTGCGGCGTCGACGTCCGCCTTGCCCTTGTCCGCCGCGTCTCGCATCCGCTTGGACGGCGCGTGGTGCTTCGCCCAGTCCCAGAACCGGTGCAGCTTCGCGCGGAGCCACGTGATGATCCGGTGGAAGAAGTGGAACTCGCTCGCCAGGACGGTCAGGCCGACGAAGACGACCAGCCAGCCCGGACCGGGCAGCGGCACCAGGATCAGGCCGATGACGACGATGAGCCCGCCGACGATCCCGACCAGGACCTTGTAGAAGAGGTGCACGTGCGGACGGGCGTGGATCCAGGTGCGCATGTCGCGGAACCACTGGAAGCGCTGCCGGCCGGATGAGGCGTCGGCAGCGGCACTCCGGGGAGGCTCAGTCGGGTCGCCGTGCATGCCCGAACGCTAGGACGCGCGGCTGGGAAACCGCGGCGCAACGGGTCCGTGTGCGGTGGGTACGGCGCACCGCGACGGGCGTGGCGGTGTCTGCCGCGCCTCCCGTCCGGCCGGGAGGCCCGTCACGCGTGCGCGACGCACGTCGCCGCCCACGGGACGGCGGCCAGGCGCGCCTCCGGGATCGGCTCCCCACCCACCGCGCAGCGACCGTAGGTCCCGGCGTCGAGGCGAGCGAGGGACGCGTCGACCTGCTCGACGCGGCGGCGTGCGTCGTCCCGCACTGCCCCGAGGGACCCGCGTTCCCAGGCCAGGGTCGCGCCCTCGGGGTCGTGTTCGTCGTCGGTGTTCGCGCCGTCCCGGGCGTCGCTGACGTCGAGCATGCTGCGCTCGACATCGGCCAGCAGCTTCATCGCCCGCGCACGTTCGGTCTGCAGGGCGGTCCGCGGGTCCAGGTCCATCAGCCCGACCGTAGTCCTCGGAATGGACCCCGACCCGGATGCGTTCGCATGCACATGACGAAGATCGGGTTCCTCTCCTTCGGGCACTGGCGCGACGTCCCCGGCTCCCGGGTGCGCAGCGCGCGCGAGTCCCTCGTGCAGGCGATCGACCTCGCCCTCGCGGCCGAGGAGGTCGGCGTCGACGGTGCCTACTTCCGTGTGCACCACTTCGCACCGCAGCAGGCCGCGCCCTTCCCGCTGCTGTCCGCGATCGCTGCCCGGACCAGCCGCATCGAGATCGGCACCGGCGTGATCGACATGCGCTACGAGAACCCGCTGTACATGGCAGAGGAAGCGGCGGCCACCGACCTCATCTCCGGCGGCCGGCTGCAGCTCGGCGTGAGCCGGGGATCACCCGAGACCGCCCTCGCCGGCTACCGCTCGTTCGGCTACGTGCCCGAGTCCGACGACGAGAACGGCGCCGACCTGGCCCGCGACCACACCTCGGTCTTCCGTCGCGCTATCGCCGGCGAGCCGATGGCGAACGCGAACCCGCAGATGACCGGCGCGGTCGGCTCGCTGGCGATCACGCCGCAGTCCGACACCCTGTCCGAGCGCATCTGGTGGGGCGCCGGCACCCGGGCCACCGCGGAGTGGACGGCCGAGCAGGGCATGAACCTGATGTCGTCGACCCTGCTCACCGAGGACACCGGCGTGCCCTTCGACCAGCTGCAGGCGGAGCAGATCGACCGCTTCCGCACCACCTGGCGCGAGATGGGCTGGGAGCGCGAGCCCCGCGTCAGCGTGAGCCGCAGCATCATCCCGATCATCGACGACGAGTCGCGCCACTACTTCGGCGTCCGCGCCCAGGTCGAGGGGCAGGACCAGGTCGGACACCTCGACGGCGGTCTCGCCCGGTTCGGTCGGTCGTACATCGGCGAACCGGAACAGCTCGTCGCGGAACTCGCGGCGGACCAGGCGGTGCGCGAGGCCGACACCGTGCTCGTGACCGTGCCGAACCAGCTCGGGGTGGACTTCAACGCCCGGCTGCTCGCCGCCGTACGGGACGTCTTCACCGAGGTCGACGCCACTCCCGCAGCAGTCTGAGGCGGGGGCCGAGCGGCCGATCCCGTCAGTCGTCCGACGGCCGCCGACGCTGCTGCTTGGTCGCGGACCGCTGCTGCTTGCTCGCGAGGCGTCGTCGCTCGGACCCCCGCGTCGGCCGGGTCGCGCGCCGTGGCGGACCGGGCGGAGCGAGCGCCTCCCGCACGAGCTCACCGAGCGTGTCGAGTGCTGCCTCGCGGTTGCGCAGCTGGGACCGGCGCGCCGACACCGTCACGGTGATCGCTCCCGCGGCGGTGCGCCGGGCGGTCCGCTCGAGGATCCGCGTCCGCTGCTCCTCGGTGAGCGCCGACGACCCCGTGACGTCCCACGTCAGCTGGACACGACTGTCAGCGGTGTTGACGTGCTGACCCCCGGGGCCGGACGACCGCGAGAACCGCCACTGCAGTTCGGACTCGGGGATCGTCAGCCCCGGCCCCACCTCGAGGTCCATGCGACCAGGGTCCCACGGTGACCGGTCCCATGGTCACGGCTCCCACGGTCACAGCTCCCCCGGACACAGCTCCCCCGGTCACGCCGTCCCTGCCCCACGCTCCGTCTCTCGCCGCGCCCGCGGGTGCGCCGTCTGGTACACGTCCCGCAGCATGTCCGCCGTGACCATCGTGTAGATCTGCGTCGTCGCGACACTCGCGTGCCCGAGCAGCTCCTGCACGACCCGGACGTCGGCACCGCCCTCGAGCAGGTGCGTCGCGAACGAGTGCCGGAAGGTGTGCGGTGACACGTGCGCCGCCAGCTCGGCCCGCTCCGCCGCCGCCTGGATGACGAGCCAGGCGCTCTGCCGCGAGAGCCGGGCACCACGGGCCCCGAGGAACAGCGCCGGCGTCGCGGTCCCCCGGACGGCGAACACCGGCCGTGCCCGCACCAGGTACGCGTCCACCGCGGCCCGCGCGTAGCTGCCGAGCGGCACGATCCGCTGCTTGTTCCCCTTGCCGGTGACGCGCACCACGGAGACGTCGGTGTCCTCGTCCGACACCCCGTCCACGTCGGCGAGGGTGGTCACGTCGTCGACCGACAGCCCCACCGCCTCCGAGATGCGGGCGCCGGTCGCGTAGAGCAGTTCGAGGAGGGCCCGGTCCCGCAGCTGCACGGGGTCGTCGCCGACCACGGACCCGATCAGCCGCTCCATGTCGAGCACCGAGATCGCCTTCGGCAGCCGCATCGGTGCCTTCGGTGGGTGGACCGAGGCGCCGGGGTCGAGGGGCAGCCACCCCTCCGCAGCCGCGAACGCCGAGAACGAGCGCACCGAACTGAGCATCCGTGCGACCGACCGGGGTGCCAACGGCCCCTCGGGACGGGTGGTCAGGTGCTGCACGAAGCCGGCGAGGTCCGCGCGAGCCAGCCGTCCGACGTCCGCCAGGACCCCTGCCCCGCCGGCGCGGTCGGCCCCGGTGGAGTCCACGACGGGCTGCGTGCCGATCCACTCCCCGAACGTCGTTAGGTCCCGCCGGTACGCCGACAGGGTGTGCTGCGACAGCCCCCGCTCGACGGCGATGTGCCGCAGGTAGTCCTGCACGGCACGCTCGAACGGCATCACCCGACGAGGCTAGCGGGGCCCGAGCGGGGAACCGTCCTGGCGGCGTTCGGCGGCCTCCACCGCGAGCGTCGCCACGATGAGCGCCGAGTTCTGCAGCCGCCCCGCGAGGATCCCGGCCACGAGTTCGGCACGCGGTACCCAACGGATCGCGATGTCGGCCTCCTCGGCCTCGCGCGCGAACGCCGACGAGGTCGCCCGAACACCGGTCGCCCGGAAGATCTCGATGAACTCGTTGCTGCCGCCCGAGGACGTGTTGTACCGGACCAGGTGCTGCCACTCGTCGGCCTCGACGTCGGCCTCCTCGGCCAGCTCGCGCTTCGCGGCCGTCAGGTGGTCCTCGCCCGCGTGGTCGAGCAGCCCGGCCGGCAGCTCCCAGTCGCGCACCTGCACCGGGTGGCGGTACTGCTGGATGACCAGGACACGGCCGTCCTCGTCCTCCGCGAACACCGCGACGGCGCCCGTGTGGTCGATGTACTCGCGGACCATGTCGGCGCCGTTGTAGTCGACGGTGTCGCGCCTGATGTCCCAGACCGCGCCCGCGAACACCCGCTCGGAGGCGGTCACGGGGAACGAGGCGGGTTCGTCGGCGATCGGTGCGTCAGTCACCTCGCCATCCTGCCCCACGACGGACGGGAGGCTCCCCACCAGCTGGTGGGGAGCCTCCCGTCCGTGACGTGGTCGCGACCGCGACCTGCCGGCTCAGGCGACCGCTTCGGCCTCCGGGTCGAACAGGCGCGTCGACTCGTTGCGCTCGATCGCCGCGCCGACGAGGCCCGCGAAGAGCGGGTGCGCGCGGTTCGGACGCGACCGGAGCTCCGGGTGCGCCTGCGTGCCGATGTAGAACGGGTGCTCCGCGCGGTCCAGCTCGACGTACTCGACGAGGGTGCCGTCGGGCGAGGTGCCGGAGAAGACCATGCCGGCGTCCGCGATCTGCTGGCGGTAGTGGTTGTTGACCTCGTAGCGGTGACGGTGGCGCTCCGAGGCCTGGTCCGCGCCGTACAGCTCGGCGGCCAGGGAGCCCTCGAGGAACGTCGCCGGGTACATGCCGAGGCGCATCGTGCCACCCATGTCGCCGCCCGCGATGATGTCCACCTGCTCCGCCATCGTCGCGATGACCGGGGTGGAGGTCTCCGGGTCGAACTCGGTGCTCGACGCGTCGAACAGGCCGGCCTCGTGGCGGGCGTACTCGATGACCATGCACTGCAGGCCGAGGCACAGGCCGAGCGTCGGGATGGCCTGCTCGCGGGCGAACTTCAGCGCACCGAGCTTGCCCTCGATGCCGCGGATCCCGAACCCACCCGGGATGCAGATACCGTCCACGTCACCGAGGTTCTTCGCCGCACCCTCGGGGGTGGTGCACTCGTCCGAGGCGACCCACTTCAGCGTCACCTTCGCGGTGTGTGCGAAGCCACCCGCGCGCAGCGCCTCGGTCACCGACAGGTATGCGTCGGGCAGGTCGATGTACTTGCCGACCAGGGCGATCGTGACGGCCTTCTTCGGCTCGTGCACCGCGGTCAGCACGCCGTTCCAGCGCGACCAGTCGACGTCGTGCGCCTCGAGGCGGAGGGCCTCGATGATGACCTGGTCGAGACCCTGGTCGTGCAGCATCGTCGGGATGTCGTAGATCGACGGGACGTCCACGGCGTTCACCACGGCGTCCTCGTCGACGTCGCACATCAGGGCGATCTTGCGCTTGTTCGCGTCCGACACCGGGCGGTCGCTGCGGAGCACGAGGGCGTCCGGCTGGATGCCGATCGACCGGAGCTGCGCGACCGAGTGCTGCGTCGGCTTCGTCTTCTGCTCACCCGAGGCCGCCATGAACGGCACCAGGGAGACGTGCACGAAGAACACGTTGTTCCGGCCGAGCTCGTGGCGCACCTGCCGTGCCGCCTCGATGAACGGCTGCGACTCGATGTCACCGACCGTGCCGCCGACCTCGGTGATGATCACGTCGGGCTGCGGGTCGTTCTCGGACTGCTCCCGCATCCGACGCTTGATCTCGTCGGTGATGTGCGGGATGACCTGCACGGTGTCGCCGAGGTACTCGCCACGACGCTCCTTGGCGATGACCGTCGAGTAGACCTGCCCGGTCGTGACGTTCGCCGACTGCGCCAGGTCGATGTCGAGGAAGCGCTCGTAGTGCCCGATGTCCAGGTCCGTCTCGGCGCCGTCGTCGGTCACGAAGACCTCGCCGTGCTGGAACGGGTTCATCGTGCCCGGGTCCACGTTGAGGTACGGGTCGAGCTTCTGCATGACGACCTTGAGGCCGCGTGCCGTGAGCAGGTTGCCGAGGCTGGCCGCCGTCAGGCCCTTGCCGAGAGACGAGACGACCCCGCCGGTCACGAAGATCTGCTTCGTCACCTTCGGGGTCGCGTTCGAAGAATTGGTTCCGCCGCTGAGAGTGTCCGCCACGGGATTCCATCGTACGTCAGAAGTGCCGGGAGGCGCGACCCGCGTTCGCTGGGCGCGTTGCGGTCCCGGGGGTGCGGGGGCGGTCCGCAGGGGCGGGGGGGCCGCGGAGCGCGGGGGCGGTCCGCAGGGGGCGGGGGCCGCGGAGCGCAGGGGCTGTCCGCAGGGCGCCCTCGTGCGCGCGGGACGCCGCGAAGGTCGCGAGACGCCGCCGACTTCGGCGGCGTCGCGGGCATTCGGGGGCGTCTTGAGGGTCCGGGGCGTGTCGGAGGTCCGGGGCGTCTCGCGGATTCGGCGGCGTCTCGGAGGTCCCGGGGTGTCTCGGGAGGCGGGGCGCGCCTCCCGGCTGGCGCTCGGACCGGTACCCGGACCGGTCAGGCGGAGCGGCCGGCGACCTGGAGGAGTTCGCGTGCGTGCTCCATGCCGCTCGCGCTGTCCCCGAGGCCGGAGAGCAGCCGTGCCATCTCCTGCAGGCGGTCGTCGCCCTCGAGGCGGCGGACGCTCGACGACGTCACCGCGCCGCTGGCGTCCTTGACGACGTTGAGGTGGTTGTTCGCGAACGCGGCCACCTGCGCCAGGTGCGTGACCACGATGACCTGGGTCCGTTCGGCGAGCGCCGCGAGACGCCGACCGATCTCGATCGCTGCCGCGCCACCGACGCCCGCGTCGACCTCGTCGAAGACGAAGGTCGGGACGGTGGTGCTGCCCGCCATCACGACCTCGATCGCGAGCATCACGCGCGAGAGCTCCCCGCCGGACGCGCCCTTGCCGATCGGCCGCGGGTCGGTGCCCGAGTGCGGCTGCAGCAGGATCGCGACCTGGTCGCGGCCGTGGCGGCGGAACTCACCGGCGTCGGTGACCTCGACCACCAGGGTCGCGCCGGCCATCGCCAGGCTCTTCAGCTCGGCGGTGACCCGCTTGGCCAGTTCCGTCGCCGCCTTCGCCCGCACCTTCGTCAGCACGGTGCCGGCAGCCTCGAGCGCTGCCCGGTCGGATTCGACCGCCTGCTGCAGCTGCACGATGCGGTCGTCGTCGCCGTCCAGCTCGAGGAGCCGGTCGGAGGCACGCTGTCCGGCGGCGATGACGTCCTCGACGCTCTCGCCGTACTTCCGGGTCAGGCCGGCGAGCAGTGCCCGACGTTCGTTGATCAGCTCGAGGTCGTGGCCGGCCTCGGGTTCGAGGGAGCCGATGTAGCTCGACAGCGACGCCGAGGCCTCGCTCGCCTGGATGCCCAGCTCGGTCAGCTGCTCCAGCACGGGCTGCAGCGCCGGGTCGACGCTCGCCACCCGTTCGATCGCGCGCCGGGCCGACTCGACCAGGCCGATCACGTCCGGGCCGTCGAGCGACTCGCTCGACACGGCCTCGTGCGCCAGGCCCGCGGACAGCCGGAGGTCCTCGAGGTTCCCCAACCGCTCCGCGCGTTCGGCGAGCTCGGTGTCCTCGCCCGGCTGCGGGTCGGCGGCCTCGATCTCGGCGGATGCTTCACGGAGGCGCGCGGCCTCGGCGAGCCGCTCGTCGCGGTCACGGGTCAGCGTCTCGAGGTCGCCGGTGTGCTGCTGCCACGCGTCGTACACGGCGACGTACTTCGCCAGGGCCTTCTCGACCGCTGCGCCGCCGAAGCCGTCGAGGGCTGCCCGTTGCGCGGCCGCCGAGGTCAGCCGGATCTGGTCGGACTGCCCGTGGACGGTGACGAGCTGGTCGGCGAGTTCACCGAGCACCGCGACCGGAGCGGTCCGGCCACCCACGGTCGCCCGGCTGCGCCCTTCGGCGGAGACCGTGCGGGTGAGGATGAGTTCGCCGTCCTCGACCGTGCCGCCGGCGTCCTCGACCCGTTCCGCGACCGCGGCGTGGTCGGGGAGGTCCCAGCGTCCCTCGACGACGGCGTTTGGTGCGCCACGGCGGACCGAACCGGCATCGGCACGGGCACCCAGGAGCAGACCGAGTGCCGTGACGATCATCGTCTTGCCGGCGCCGGTCTCGCCCGTGACGACGGTGAAGCCGGGGCCGAGCTCGAGTGTGGCGTCGCCGATCACGCCGAGGTCGGAGATGCGGATTTCCTCGATCACTGGATGTGCTCCTGCTGCTGGTTCACGTCGTGGTGCCGGTGCTCGTGCTCGTGCTCGTCGGTGCGGTCGCGCGCGTGCTGGTGCTGGTCGGTGTTGTGGGGCGACTCAGCGTTCGCGAGCGTCCGCGTCACACGTCCTCGTCGTCCCGCTGCGGACCGCGCCACCCGGCGACCGGCAGGCGGAACTTCGCCACCAGACGGTCCGCGAACGCGGCGTCCTTGATCCGGGCGACCCGCACCGGCTCCGGGGAACGGCGCACCTCGACCCGGGCGCCCGGAGGCAGGTCGTGCGTCCGCCGTCCGTCGCACCACAGCACGCCCACCCCGCTCGTCCGGCGCAGGACCTCGACCGCGAGGACCCGGTCCGGCCCGACCACGATCGGCCTGGAGAACAGCGCGTGGGCGCTCAGCGGCACCATCAGGATCGCGTCGACGTCGGGCCACACCACGGGGCCGCCGCCGGAGAACGAGTACGCCGTCGAGCCGGTCGGGGTCGAGAAGACGACGCCGTCGCACCCGAAGGAGGACAGCGGACGTCCGTCGACCTCGGTGACGACCTCGAGCATCCGCTCGCGGGAAGCCTTCTCGACCGTCGCCTCGTTGAGCGCCCAGCTGGAGTAGACGATCTCGTTGCCGACGACGACGTCGACCTGCAGCGCGACGCGCTCCTCGACCTTGTACTCGCCGGTCAGTGCCCGCTCGACCGTCTCGGCCAGACCGTCGCGCTCGCTCTCGGCCAGGAAGCCGACGTGCCCGAGGTTGACGCCGACGATCGGGGCCGTGGTGCCCCGTGCCAGTTCAGCGGCGCGCAGGATCGTGCCGTCGCCACCGAGGACGATGACGATCTCGATCTCGTCGGGACGGACGTCGACGCCCAGGATGTCGACCTGGCCGACCGACGCTTCGGCACGCCGGATGTCGGCGTACTCGTCGAACGGCATGACCGGGGTCAGGCCGGCGTCGTGCAGGATGTCGCAGACCTCGACCGCGGCGTCGATCGAGTCGCGCCGTCCGGTGTGCGAGACGAGCAGGATGTGTCGTTCGTCGCTCATGGAGCTCCCTCTGCCAGTTCCGTCGCCCGGAGGATCCATTCTGTCGGGTTCTCCCCGGCACCTCGCTGGAAACGCACGAGGTACTCGTGGTTGCCGTGCGTCCCGACGATCGGAGACGCTGCGACCCCCGCCGTTCCGAGGCCCAGGTCCCAAGCCGCCCAGAGGACGTTCATCAGCGCGTCCTGCCGCAACGACGCATCGCGGACGATCCCCTCGCGGATACCGGTCCGACCGACCTCGAACTGCGGCTTGACCAGCAGGACGAACTCGTCGGCCGGCACCGCCTCGACCAGCGCGGGCAACACCATGCGGAGGCTGATGAAGGACAGGTCCGCCACCACCAGGCTGGTGCGCGCAGCCGCTGCGTCGAGGGCCAGGTAGTCGGCGCGCGTGAGGTTCCGGGCGTTGACCCCCTCGACCACGGCGACGCGGTCGTCGATGGCGATCATCGGTGCCATCTGGCCGTGGCCCACGTCCAGGGCGATCACCCGCGCGGCACCGCGTGCGAGGAGCACCTGCGTGAACCCGCCCGTCGAGGCACCGACATCAAGAACCGTCCGGCCCCGCGGGTCGACGCCGAACGCATCGAGCGCGCCGACGAGCTTCAGTGCAGCGCGGGAGACCCACTCGTCCTCGGCGTCCACCACGATGACGGTGGCGGCGGTGACCGGGGTCGAGGCCTTCGTGACCGGCACCCCGTCGATCGTCACCCGACCGGCCTGGATCAGGGCGGCCGCTGCTGTCCGGGAACGGGCGAGGCCGCGCGCCGGGATCGCGGCGTCGAGGCGCGTCGTTGCGGTGGACGCGGGGGCCGGGTCGCTCGCTCCCGCTGGCCCGCCAACCGCTGCTGTTCCGTCCACCGGAGTGGTGCTGTCCGCCGGGACGGTTCCGTCCACCGGGGTGGGTGCTGTCTGGTCGGGCTGGGCGGGCTGGTCCGTCTGGGCGAGCCGGGCGGGCTGATCCGTCTGGTCAGCGGCTGCGCGGTCACCCACGGGTGGCCTCGCCCTGTTCCAGCCGGGTTCGGAGTTCGTCGTGCAGCGCCGCGAACGCGTCAGCGCGGTCGGGCAACGGCAGCTGCTCGACCGCTGCAGCTCGGAGGTCCATCGAACCAGCGCCGGCCCCGGCCCCGGTGCCGGTACCGGTGCCGGTGCCGGTGCCGGTGCCGGTGCCGGTGCCATCGTCCGTGTCGGGCTGCGTGGTGGCGGATGCGTGTCCGTCGTCGGCGCTGCGCTCGGAGCCCGGACCGCCGTCATCGCTCGGAACCGTCGCCGGTCGCCCATCAGGACTGTCCGCTGCGGGAACGGCAGCGTCTCCCGCTCCGCTACCAGGCACGCGAGGCCCTGCCGGCGTCGGTCGCGGCGGCCCCGGAACAGCCCGCGGCACCGCCGGCACATCGGCCGATGACGACGGGACGGCAGAGCCCGTCACGTCGTCCATCGGGGCAGGTTCCACTCCCGTCACGCTACTCGCCGCCGTACAGCGCCGGGTCGACGTCGAGGCCGTAGATCGCCAGGCCGGAGTCCCAGATCGCCGTGGCACCGGCGCGCAGCAGGTCCATCTCGTCCGAGCCGACCTGCTCGGCGCGGACGACGTGTCCACGCATCGAGACGGTCGACTCCCCGACCGTGACCCGACGCGTGCCGTCCGGGTCCTCGCTGCGGATGGTGGCCGGGTACGGCTCGTGCAGGCCGCGGAGGTCCTTGAGCACGTACGTCGGCCGCGAACGCTGGTCGGCCGCGAGGACCTGCTTCGGCTGATCGATCCCGGTCAGTACGAGCACGCTCGGGATGCCGGCGTCGTTCGCGCCCTTGATGTCGGTGTCCAGACGGTCACCGATGAACAGCGGACGTTCGCCGCCGAACCGTGCGAGGGCTGCGTCGAAGATCGGCCGCTCGGGCTTCCCCGCCACCACCGGCATCCGGCTCACCGCCTGGTGCACGGCCGCCACGAGGGTGCCGTTGCCGGGGGCGATCCCACGTTCGACCGGGATCGACCAGTCCATGTTGGTGGCCACCCACGGCACGGATGCATCAGCCAGCGCGAAGGACGCCTCGGCCAGCTGCGCCCACCCGAGGTCCGGCGAGAACCCCTGGATGACCGCTGCCGGACTGTCGTCCGCACTGTCGGTCACCACGAAGCCGGCCTGCTCGACGATCGTCGTCAGTCCGAGCCCGCCGATGACCAGCACGGTCGCCCCTTCCGGAACGAGCGTGGCCAGGAGCCGGGCCCCCGCCTGCGAGGACGTCACGACGTCGTCGGCGGTGACCTCGAGCCCGTACTGCTCGAGGTGCTCCGCGACGTCCACCGGACGCCGCGAGGCGTTGTTGGTGATGTAGCCGACCCGTGCCGACGTGGCGGCCTGGGTGAGGGCCTCCACCGCGTGCGGGATGGCGTTGCGTCCCCGGTAGACGACGCCGTCGAGGTCCGTCAGGACCACGTCGATGCCGTCGACCGGGGTGCGCGGCGACTCAGCCGGCTGCGGAGCCGTCGATGTCGCGGGGGTTGTCCTCGTCGACCTCTCCGGGCTGGTCGCCGGCGTCGTCGGCGTCGTCGTCGAGGTCGTTGGAGTCCTCGAGGTCGTCGTCCCCGAGGGTGCTGACGTACCCGTTGCCCGGCTCGGCGTCCCCGAGTTCTGCGTCGTCGAGCTCGACGGACTCGTCGTCGACGGGTTCATCGTTCCCGTGTTCGTCGTCTCCGGGCTCGTCGTCTCCGGGCTCGTCGAACTCGTCGACTTCGATCGCTTCCTCGACCACATCCACTGTCTCCCAAGCATCGTCTTCAGCGGCTTCCGCGAGGGCTTCGGCCGCGCGGTCGACGCGGGCCCACCACTCGTCGGCCTCGTCTTGGCGGCCGAGCTCCTCGAGCGTGGCCGCGTAAGCACTGTAGAGCGCCGGCGACCACGTGTAGGCGGTCGAGGGATCGAGCTGTGGAATCTCCAGCTCGCCCAGCGCGGCTGTGGGATTCCCGAGGTCCAGACGCGCGCCGGACATCGCGATCGCGAGTTCGACCTGCACCGGCGTCTCGAGTGCGGCGCGATCAACGGACCGCCCGAGCTCGAGGGCACGCTCCGGACGGCCGAGACCGCGCTCGCAGTCCACCATCATCGGGAGCTGGTCGTTCCGGCCGGAGATCCGCCGGTACGTGCGGAGCTCCCGGAGAGCCGTCGCGAAGTCACCGAGCCGGTACGCCGTGATCGCCGCGGTCTCACGTACGACAGCCACACGACCGGCACGACGAGCGGCGCTCAGTGCGTGCTGGTTCGCTTCTTCCGGGTCCGAGTCGACGAGGAGCGCCGCGGTGATGAGGTGACGCGCGACCCAGTCCGCGTTGTCCTTGCTGAGGGTCTTGAGCTCAGCACGAGCAGCGGGGTGGAGGTCGCGAGCGTCGATCTCGTCCGGGATCTCCGGGTCGTCGTGACGCGGGCGGATCGACCGGGTGCCGTACGGGTCGCGGTCTTCCCAGTCGTCACGCGCAGCCTCGCCGAACCGTGCACCGGCCGAGCGGTTGCCGTCGCCGAATCGTTTGCGCTCGGCTCCACCATCCCGCGAGGGACGGTCGTCGTTGCCACGGAACGGACGGTCGTTGCCGCCACTGCGGAACGGACGGTCACCATCACGACGCGGTCGATCGTCGTTCCCACGGAACGGACGGTCTCCGCCTCCACCGCGGACCGGGCGGTCACCATCACGACGGGGACGGTCATCCCCGCCACGGAACGGACGATCTCCGCCGGAGTTGCGCACGGGACGTTCGCCGTCGCGACGGGGACGGTCGTCGCCGCCACGGAACGGACGGTCGTTGCCACCGCTGCGGAACGGACGGTCACCATCACGACGCGGACGGTCATCACTCCCACGGAACGGACGGTCACCATCACGACGCGGACGGTCGTCGTTCCCACGGAACGGACGGTCCCCATCACGACGGGGCCGATCGTCGTTCCCACGGAACGGACGGTCACCGGCTCCACTGCGGGCCGGACGGTCACCGTCACGACGAGGACGGTCGTCGCTTCCACGGAACGGACGGTCCCCATCACGACGGGGCCGATCGTCGTTCCCACGGAACGGACGGTCACCGGCTCCACTGCGGGCCGGACGGTCACCGTCACGACGCGGACGGTCGTCGCTTCCACGGAACGGACGGTCCCCATCGCGACGGGGCCGATCGTCGTTCCCACGGAACGGACGGTCACCGGCTCCGCTGCGGGCCGGACGGTCACCGTCACGACGCGGACGGTCGTCGCTTCCACGAGCCGGACGGTCGCCATCACGACGAGGCCGATCGTCACTTCCACGGAACGGACGGTCACCATCACGACGCGGACGGTCCGACGCGGGACGGTCTGAGCGCCACGAGGGTCGGTCGTTCCTGGCACCGCCGTCGCGGAAGTCGCGGCCAGCCGGCCGACGATCAGAGCTCTCGCGGCGGGGGCCGTCGCCACGCGGAGCATCGCGCCCGGACCGATCGCCTTCTCGACGCTCGAAGTCACGAGGGCCAGAGGACCAACGCCCACTGTCGCCTTCACGTCGCGACCGATCCGGACGGTCTCCGTCACGCCCGTCTCGTCGCTGTTCGTCGTCGTTCGCCACCGTAGCTCCTCGTTGCGTGCCGAAGACCCTGGTCTCGGCGATCGTCCGCTGTGTCGTTGTGTGGATGGAGCCGCTCGGGCTGCACCCTTGCGTCCAGTCCATCACGAACGGGGCGCAGAGTCGACCTCGAGCCGCTCCGATGAAACAGAAAATGGCCACCGGCCCTCACGAGAGCTGTCGCTCTCGATGGAGGGCCGATGGCCACATCATGAAAAGAAGTCCGGCGGCGTCCTACTCTCCCACAAGGTCCCCCTTGCAGTACCATCGGCGCTGAGAGGCTTAGCTTCCGGGTTCGGAATGTGACCGGGCGTTTCCCTCTCGCTATGACCACCGGAACACCATCGACCCGAATCCGGATCAAACAGGTTCCAGCCATCCCCCACCAACGGTCCGGTGCCACCAACCCCGCATGAAACGGGTTCGATGACACCCCACACCGGTGGGGTAGCTGAACTATTCAGTTTGATTCCCGATCGTCTGTCGGGAACCACAAAGTGGACGCGAGCCCCGACCCACAAGGGGTCAGGAAAAAAGTGTGTGTCAAGTCTTCGGCTTATTAGTACCGGTCAGCTCCACGGGTCGTTAGTCCCCGCTTCCACATCCGGCCTATCAACCCAGTAGTCTGCTGGGAGCCTCTCACACTCAAGGTGCATGGAAATCTCATCTCGAAGACGGCTTCCCGCTTAGATGCTTTCAGCGGTTATCCGGTCCGAACGTAGCTAATCAGCGGTGCCCTTGGCAGAACAACTGACACACCAGAGGTTCGTCCATCCCGGTCCTCTCGTACTAGGGATAGATCTTCTCAAATTTCCAACGCGCGCAGCGGATAGGGACCGAACTGTCTCACGACGTTCTAAACCCAGCTCGCGTACCGCTTTAATGGGCGAACAGCCCAACCCTTGGGACCTACTCCAGCCCCAGGATGCGACGAGCCGACATCGAGGTGCCAAACCATGCCGTCGATATGGACTCTTGGGCAAGATCAGCCTGTTATCCCCGAGGTACCTTTTATCCGTTGAGCGACAGCGCTTCCACAAGCCACTGCCGGATCACTAGTCCCGACTTTCGTCCCTGCTCGACCTGTCAGTCTCACAGTCAAGCTCCCTTGTGCACTTACACTCGCCACCTGATTGCCAACCAGGTTGAGGGAACCTTTGGGCGCCTCCGTTACTCTTTGGGAGGCAACCGCCCCAGTTAAACTACCCATCAGGCACTGTCCATGAACCCGATCAGGGTCCTACGTTAGACATCCAAAGTGACCAGAGTGGTATTTCAACAATGACTCCACGAACACTAGCGTGCCCGCTTCACAGTCTCCCACCTATCCTACACAAGCCACTCCGAACACCAATACCAAACTGTAGTAAAGGTCACGGGGTCTTTCCGTCCTGCTGCGCGTAACGAGCATCTTTACTCGTAGTGCAATTTCGCCGAGTTCGCGGTTGAGACAGCTGGGAAGTCGTTACGCCATTCGTGCAGGTCGGAACTTACCCGACAAGGAATTTCGCTACCTTAGGATGGTTATAGTTACCACCGCCGTTTACTGGGGCTTAAATTCAGAGCTTCGCCGTGAGGCTGACCCTTCCTCTTAACCTTCCAGCACCGGGCAGGCGTCAGTCCGTATACATCGTCTTGCGACTTCGCACGGACCTGTGTTTTTAGTAAACAGTCGCTTCCCACTGGTCTCTGCGGCCTTCAACGCTCACGGAGCAAAGTCCGGTCACGTATCCGGCCCCCCTTCTCCCGAAGTTACGGGGGCATTTTGCCGAGTTCCTTAACCACGATTATCTCGATCTCCTTGGTATTCTCTACCTGACCACCTGAGTCGGTTTCGGGTACGGGCGGCTGCAACCTCGCGTCGATGCTTTTCTCGGCAGCATAGGATCACTGAATTCCCCTTACGGGTACGCGTCGGATCTCAGGCATACAGACGACGGATTTGCCTATCGTCAGCCCTACATCCTTACACCAGGTTCACCTTACGGATACCATCGCCTGGCTCAGCTACCTTCCTGCGTCACACCTGTTCATACGCTAACCGCACCAGCATGGGGTCGAGCGTTAGACCGGCCCGTCTCACCCCGAAGGGATCAACAAGTGCCGGGTTAGGACTCTTAGCACCACTGGATTAGCTTGGGCGGTTGTTCGCCGGTACGGGAATATCAACCCGTTGTCCATCGACTACGCCTGTCGGCCTCGCCTTAGGTCCCGACTTACCCAGGGCGGATTAACCTGGCCCTGGAACCCTTGGTCTTTCGGAGGACGGGTTTCTCACCCGTCTTTCGCTACTCATGCCTGCATTCTCACTCGTGTGGCGTCCACGGCTGGATCACTCCGCCGCTTCACTCGCCACACGACGCTCTCCTACCACTCCGCACGACTGAACCACGAAGGCTTGTCTAATGTGCGAAATCTACAACTTCGGTGGTGTGCTTGAGCCCCGTTACATTGTCGGCGCGGAATCACTTGACCAGTGAGCTATTACGCACTCTTTCAAGGGTGGCTGCTTCTAAGCCAACCTCCTGGTTGTCTGTGCAACTCCACATCCTTTCCCACTTAGCACACGCTTAGGGACCTTAGTTGGTAGTCTGGGTTGTTTCCCTCTCGACGATGAAGCTTATCCCCCACCGTCTCACTGCTGCGCTCTCACTCACCGGCATTCGGAGTTTGGCTGACGTCAGTAACCTGTTGAGGCCCATCGGCCATCCAGTAGCTCTACCTCCGGCGAGAAACACGCAACGCTGCACCTAAATGCATTTCGGAGAGAACCAGCTATCACGAAGTTTGATTGGCCTTTCACCCCTATCCACAGCTCATCCCCTCCATTTTCAACTGAAGTGGGTTCGGTCCTCCACGACGTCTTACCGTCGCTTCAACCTGGCCATGGATAGATCACTTCGCTTCGGGTCTAGGACATGCGACTGAATCGCCCTATTCAGACTCGCTTTCGCTACGGCTACCCCACACGGGTTAACCTCGCCACATATCGCTAACTCGCAGGCTCATTCTTCAAAAGGCACGCCGTCACCCCTACAAAGGAGGCTCCGACGGTTTGTAAGCAAACGGTTTCAGGTACTATTTCACTCCCCTCCCGGGGTACTTTTCACCTTTCCCTCACGGTACTTGTCCGCTATCGGTCATCTGGGAGTATTTAGGCTTATCAGGTGGTCCTGACAGATTCACACGGGATTTCTCGGGCCCCGTGCTACTTGGGATACACATCCGGCCATAACACCATTTCGTCTACGGGGCTGGCACCCACTACGGCCCGGCTTTCAAACCGGTTCGACTATGATGCGCTGTAACCGCCCCAGTCCGGCAGAACTGAGTGACGTGTCCCACAACCCCGACCATGCAACGCCCGCCGGCTATCACACATGATCGGTTTAGCCTCATCCGTTTTCGCTCGCCACTACTCACGGAATCACATGTTGTTTTCTCTTCCTGTGGGTACTGAGATGTTTCACTTCCCCACGTTCCCTCTACCCGCCCTATATATTCAGGCGGGAGTCACCAGGTCACAAAAGCGCCTAGCGGGGTTTCCCCATTCGGAAATCCTCGGCTCACAGCTCGATTATCAGCTCCCCGAGGCTTATCGCAGATTTCTACGTCCTTCTTCGGCTCCAGATGCCAAGGCATCCACCGTTTGCTCTTAGAAACTTGACCACAAAGATTAAAATTGCGATCCAACGCCACGAACCACGCCAACCCGAAAGCTGACGATCATCGATGACGCGAATCTAAAGATGCTCGCGTCCACTGTGTAGTTCTCAACATACGATCGGCACCACACTCCCCCACACCCAACGGTGCGGCTTCATGTGGCCCAACGAAGGACCCATACGGCCCAACCCCCACCACAGGTGGGCATCCAACACGGACACCACCCACAGCAGGAAGCCTGGTCCCTCAGGACCCAACAACGTGCACCAGCCAACCCGCTCCCCACCGACCCGTTCCAACCCCCCAACACCGGCACAAGACCGACGACGAGGAACGTACTGAGACCGGAAGACGCGCTCCCGACTGCACTGTCAATGTTCCACCCATGAGCTACCCGTCGGACACGTTCGGTCCGAATCGGGCGCCTGGACCAGCCACTGACCCACCATCACGGTGAACAGCACTGACCAGATGCTCCTTAGAAAGGAGGTGATCCAGCCGCACCTTCCGGTACGGCTACCTTGTTACGACTTAGTCCTAATCACCGATCCCACCTTCGACGGCTCCTCCCACAAGGGTTAGGCCACCGGCTTCGGGTGTTACCGACTTTCATGACTTGACGGGCGGTGTGTACAAGGCCCGGGAACGTATTCACCGCAGCGTTGCTGATCTGCGATTACTAGCGACTCCGACTTCATGAGGTCGAGTTGCAGACCTCAATCCGAACTGAGACCGGCTTTTTGGGATTCGCTCCACCTTACGGTATCGCAGCCCTTTGTACCGGCCATTGTAGCATGCGTGAAGCCCAAGACATAAGGGGCATGATGATTTGACGTCATCCCCACCTTCCTCCGAGTTGACCCCGGCAGTCTCCTATGAGTCCCCGGCATAACCCGCTGGCAACATAGAACGAGGGTTGCGCTCGTTGCGGGACTTAACCCAACATCTCACGACACGAGCTGACGACAACCATGCACCACCTGTACACCGACCACAAGGGGGCGACCATCTCTGGCCGTTTCCGGTGTATGTCAAGCCTTGGTAAGGTTCTTCGCGTTGCATCGAATTAATCCGCATGCTCCGCCGCTTGTGCGGGCCCCCGTCAATTCCTTTGAGTTTTAGCCTTGCGGCCGTACTCCCCAGGCGGGGCGCTTAATGCGTTAGCTACGACACAGAAACCGTGGAAAGGTCCCTACATCTAGCGCCCAACGTTTACGGCATGGACTACCAGGGTATCTAATCCTGTTCGCTCCCCATGCTTTCGCTCCTCAGCGTCAGTTACGGCCCAGAGATCTGCCTTCGCCATCGGTGTTCCTCCTGATATCTGCGCATTCCACCGCTACACCAGGAATTCCAATCTCCCCTACCGCACTCTAGTCTGCCCGTACCCACTGCAAGCCCGAGGTTGAGCCTCGGGATTTCACAGCAGACGCGACAAACCGCCTACGAGCTCTTTACGCCCAATAATTCCGGACAACGCTTGCACCCTACGTATTACCGCGGCTGCTGGCACGTAGTTAGCCGGTGCTTTTTCTGCAGGTACCGTCAAGAACCGAAGCCCCCTTCTTCCCTACTAAAAGAGGTTTACAACCCGAAGGCCGTCATCCCTCACGCGGCGTTGCTGCATCAGGCTTTCGCCCATTGTGCAATATTCCCCACTGCTGCCTCCCGTAGGAGTCTGGGCCGTGTCTCAGTCCCAGTGTGGCCGGTCACCCTCTCAGGCCGGCTACCCGTCGTCGCCTTGGTGAGCCATTACCTCACCAACAAGCTGATAGGCCGCGAGTCCATCCCCAACCAAAAAATCTTTCCACCACCAGGCCATGCGACCAGTGATCATATCCAGTATTAGACGTCGTTTCCAACGCTTATCCCAGAGTCAGGGGCAGGTTACTCACGTGTTACTCACCCGTTCGCCACTAATCACAGGAGCAAGCTCCTGATCATCGTTCGACTTGCATGTGTTAAGCACGCCGCCAGCGTTCGTCCTGAGCCAGGATCAAACTCTCCGTAAAAAATTACAACCAACACCGAAGTGTCAGCGAGTTGATCTTGACTGTTGACTGTCTACTGACAATCTTCAATCCAAAAGGAATTGCTTCATGACCCAATCAACCAAAGCCGACCGGGCACGAGGTCAATAAAATTGGCATTGACAATGTGCACGCTGTTGAGTTCTCAAGGACCAGACGCACTCCCCACATCACACCACGAAGATGATCCGCCAGAGAGGCTGTCGTTCTCGAACCCACCGATGTCGTCGAACCCAGCCACACAACAGTGCAACCAGATCCAGTGGCTCATCCCGAAGGAGAGAACCGGTGGAGTAGTCATCCTAAGCGTCGAAGCGAACCAGCACAAGGCCAGATCCGAACTCCAGTTGAGGATGGTCCCACTTGAGGGCCGACGTGCTCTGGGCTTTCGCTCCAGCCGCTCCGCCGCACCTTTGGGGTGACGAGGGATTACTTTACGCAGCCCCCACCCCCGACCACCAACCCACCACACATCCCGGGCGTGTCGCACACTGCAACAGCCCGCGGCCGCTCCCCAGTCCGACAGCATCAGACCGGCTCTGGGCTCTGGGCTCTGGGCTCTGGGCTCTGGGCTCTGGGCTCTGGGCTCTGGGCTCTGGGCTCTGGGCTCTGGGCTCTGGGCTCTGGGCTCTGGGCTCTGGGCTCTGGGCTCTGGGCTCTGGGCTCTGGGCTCTGGGCTCTGGGCTCTGGGCTCTGGGCTCTGGGCTCTGGGCTCTGGGCTCTGGGCTCTGGGCTCTGGGCTCTGGGCTCTGGGCTCTGGGCTCTGGGCTCTGGGCTCTGGGCTCTGGGCTCTGGGCCAATCATCCCCCTCTCACCGACCGAGTGGAACCACATCTCCTTCCACCCACCGAGGTGGTGCGGCGCCCACATGTTTGCTTCCGCCTCACGAACCTTCTGGACCGCGACGCGCGTCGGTATTCGCTGAAGCCGGAGACCGCTCGAGCGGCCAAGAAGCTCGGGGCGACAGCCCGTCGGCCCGCCAACATTCCAGGCCCCCGGTCCGGTGACCACAAGGGACACCCCCGCAGGCAAGACTGCGCCGGTACCAGACGGCACACCGACGTCCGCGTTGCAAGAAAAGCAGCACCCCTAGGCGCCGCATCGATGGCCGCGAGGACTGGCTGGGCGGTCCGGCCGCCTCGAACGCCTCCCACGCACTCGCGGTCACGCAGTCGGAGGCAGTCATGCGTCACCCAGTCCTTTCGAGGCCACAAGATCCGGCATGTGACCCCACGTTGACAGCGACTCCTGACGAACGCTTCCACCAACGGAGGCGCCTCCACTTCCGGAACAGCATCAGACCGGCCTCGGCACACGACGCCGTTTGGCGCGTCCGCCGACACCCTCGACGACACCCATGTCCGCGAAGCCCACTGCAGCGCTATCGGGCGACCCGCAACGGAACGTGGCCAGCCCGAGCTCGTCATCGAGCTCGGCGACGACAAGCCCCCCGATCTGAGCTCCACGAGTTGCAACCCCTGACGTCGCGCTCGACTGACGGCAACAACGCGCGCATACCTCGCGAACGCCGGCGGACTTCCACGTCGCACGGTCCCGGCTCGCCCCCGCCTGTCCCGCTGTCGTCCTCGAGACGGCAAATGTGCGGGCGTCCACCCCGCGAGACACTGCGGATCTCGCCAACAAGCTCCTGTGGTGCGCGCTGCGTCGCCTTCCTCAACGGGCGACGACGAGGTACGTGACGAACAAGCTGGCGTAGTCCCGGCGGTCGGCACCCCACACACGGCTGCACGACGCAGAACTGCCGTGGGAATGCGAAAAGCCCCTGACTGGTGGAGCGTGATGCTCCACCCGTCAGGGGCTTTCCGTATGAAAAGAAGTCCGGCGGCGTCCTACTCTCCCACAAGGTCCCCCTTGCAGTACCATCGGCGCTGAGAGGCTTAGCTTCCGGGTTCGGAATGTGACCGGGCGTTTCCCTCTCGCTAAGACCACCGGAACACCATCGACCCGAATCCGGATCAAACAGGTTCCAGCCATCCCCCACCAACGGTCCGGTGCCACCAACCCCGCATGAAACGGGTTCGATGACACCCCACACAGGTGGGGTAGCTGAACTATTCAGTTTGATTCCCGATCGTCTGTCGGGAACCACAAAGTGGACGCGAGCCCCTGACCACAAGGGGTCAGGAAAAAAGTGTGTGTCAAGTCTTCGGCTTATTAGTACCGGTCAGCTCCACGGGTCGTTAGTCCCCGCTTCCACATCCGGCCTATCAACCCAGTAGTCTGCTGGGAGCCTCTCACACTCAAGGTGCATGGAAATCTCATCTCGAAGACGGCTTCCCGCTTAGATGCTTTCAGCGGTTATCCGGTCCGAACGTAGCTAATCAGCGGTGCCCTTGGCAGAACAACTGACACACCAGAGGTTCGTCCATCCCGGTCCTCTCGTACTAGGGATAGATCTTCTCAAATTTCCAACGCGCGCAGCGGATAGGGACCGAACTGTCTCACGACGTTCTAAACCCAGCTCGCGTACCGCTTTAATGGGCGAACAGCCCAACCCTTGGGACCTACTCCAGCCCCAGGATGCGACGAGCCGACATCGAGGTGCCAAACCATGCCGTCGATATGGACTCTTGGGCAAGATCAGCCTGTTATCCCCGAGGTACCTTTTATCCGTTGAGCGACAGCGCTTCCACAAGCCACTGCCGGATCACTAGTCCCGACTTTCGTCCCTGCTCGACCTGTCAGTCTCACAGTCAAGCTCCCTTGTGCACTTACACTCGCCACCTGATTGCCAACCAGGTTGAGGGAACCTTTGGGCGCCTCCGTTACTCTTTGGGAGGCAACCGCCCCAGTTAAACTACCCATCAGGCACTGTCCATGAACCCGATCAGGGTCCTACGTTAGACATCCAAAGTGACCAGAGTGGTATTTCAACAATGACTCCACGAACACTAGCGTGCCCGCTTCACAGTCTCCCACCTATCCTACACAAGCCACTCCGAACACCAATACCAAACTGTAGTAAAGGTCACGGGGTCTTTCCGTCCTGCTGCGCGTAACGAGCATCTTTACTCGTAGTGCAATTTCGCCGAGTTCGCGGTTGAGACAGCTGGGAAGTCGTTACGCCATTCGTGCAGGTCGGAACTTACCCGACAAGGAATTTCGCTACCTTAGGATGGTTATAGTTACCACCGCCGTTTACTGGGGCTTAAATTCAGAGCTTCGCCGTGAGGCTGACCCTTCCTCTTAACCTTCCAGCACCGGGCAGGCGTCAGTCCGTATACATCGTCTTGCGACTTCGCACGGACCTGTGTTTTTAGTAAACAGTCGCTTCCCACTGGTCTCTGCGGCCTTCAACGCTCACGGAGCAAAGTCCGGTCACGTATCCGGCCCCCCTTCTCCCGAAGTTACGGGGGCATTTTGCCGAGTTCCTTAACCACGATTATCTCGATCTCCTTGGTATTCTCTACCTGACCACCTGAGTCGGTTTCGGGTACGGGCGGCTGCAACCTCGCGTCGATGCTTTTCTCGGCAGCATAGGATCACTGAATTCCCCTTACGGGTACGCGTCGGGTCTCAGGCATACAGACGACGGATTTGCCTATCGTCAGCCCTACATCCTTACACCAGGTTCACCTTACGGATACCATCGCCTGGCTCAGCTACCTTCCTGCGTCACACCTGTTCATACGCTAACCGCACCAGCATGGGGTCGAGCGTTAGACCGGCCCGTCTCACCCCGAAGGGATCAACAAGTGCCGGGTTAGGACTCTTAGCACCACTGGATTAGCTTGGGCGGTTGTTCGCCGGTACGGGAATATCAACCCGTTGTCCATCGACTACGCCTGTCGGCCTCGCCTTAGGTCCCGACTTACCCAGGGCGGATTAACCTGGCCCTGGAACCCTTGGTCTTTCGGAGGACGGGTTTCTCACCCGTCTTTCGCTACTCATGCCTGCATTCTCACTCGTGTGGCGTCCACGGCTGGATCACTCCGCCGCTTCACTCGCCACACGACGCTCTCCTACCACTCCGCACGACTGAACCACGAAGGCTTGTCTAGTGTGCGAAATCTACAACTTCGGTGGTGTGCTTGAGCCCCGTTACATTGTCGGCGCGGAATCACTTGACCAGTGAGCTATTACGCACTCTTTCAAGGGTGGCTGCTTCTAAGCCAACCTCCTGGTTGTCTGTGCAACTCCACATCCTTTCCCACTTAGCACACGCTTAGGGACCTTAGTTGGTAGTCTGGGTTGTTTCCCTCTCGACGATGAAGCTTATCCCCCACCGTCTCACTGCTGCGCTCTCACTCACCGGCATTCGGAGTTTGGCTGACGTCAGTAACCTGTTGAGGCCCATCGGCCATCCAGTAGCTCTACCTCCGGCGAGAAACACGCAACGCTGCACCTAAATGCATTTCGGAGAGAACCAGCTATCACGAAGTTTGATTGGCCTTTCACCCCTATCCACAGCTCATCCCCTCCATTTTCAACTGAAGTGGGTTCGGTCCTCCACGACGTCTTACCGTCGCTTCAACCTGGCCATGGATAGATCACTTCGCTTCGGGTCTAGGACATGCGACTGAATCGCCCTATTCAGACTCGCTTTCGCTACGGCTACCCCACACGGGTTAACCTCGCCACATATCGCTAACTCGCAGGCTCATTCTTCAAAAGGCACGCCGTCACCCCTACAAAGGAGGCTCCGACGGTTTGTAAGCAAACGGTTTCAGGTACTATTTCACTCCCCTCCCGGGGTACTTTTCACCTTTCCCTCACGGTACTTGTCCGCTATCGGTCATCTGGGAGTATTTAGGCTTATCAGGTGGTCCTGACAGATTCACACGGGATTTCTCGGGCCCCGTGCTACTTGGGATACACATCCGGCCATAACACCATTTCGTCTACGGGGCTGGCACCCACTACGGCCCGGCTTTCAAACCGGTTCGACTATGATGCGCTGTAACCGCCCCAGTCCGGCAGAACTGAGTGACGTGTCCCACAACCCCGACCATGCAACGCCCGCCGGCTATCACACATGATCGGTTTAGCCTCATCCGTTTTCGCTCGCCACTACTCACGGAATCACATGTTGTTTTCTCTTCCTGTGGGTACTGAGATGTTTCACTTCCCCACGTTCCCTCTACCCGCCCTATATATTCAGGCGGGAGTCACCAGGTCACAAAAGCGCCTAGCGGGGTTTCCCCATTCGGAAATCCTCGGCTCACAGCTCGATTATCAGCTCCCCGAGGCTTATCGCAGATTTCTACGTCCTTCTTCGGCTCCAGATGCCAAGGCATCCACCGTTTGCTCTTAGAAACTTGACCACAAAGATTAAAATTGCGATCCAACGCCACGAACCACGCCAACCCGAAAGCTGACGATCATCGATGACGCGAATCTAAAGATGCTCGCGTCCACTGTGTAGTTCTCAACATACGATCGGCACCACACTCCCCCACACCCAACGGTGCGGCTTCATGTGGCCCAACGAAGGACCCATACGGCCCAACCCCCACCACAGGTGGGCATCCAACACGGACACCACCCACAGCAGGAAGCCTGGTCCCTCAGGACCCAACAACGTGCACCAGCCAACCCGCTCCCCACCGACCCGTTCCAACCCCCCAACACCGGCACAAGACCGACGACGAGGAACGTACTGAGACCGGAAGACGCGCTCCCGACTGCACTGTCAATGTTCCACCCATGAGCTACCCGTCGGACACGTTCGGTCCGAATCGGGCGCCTGGACCAGCCACTGACCCACCATCACGGTGAACAGCACTGACCAGATGCTCCTTAGAAAGGAGGTGATCCAGCCGCACCTTCCGGTACGGCTACCTTGTTACGACTTAGTCCTAATCACCGATCCCACCTTCGACGGCTCCTCCCACAAGGGTTAGGCCACCGGCTTCGGGTGTTACCGACTTTCATGACTTGACGGGCGGTGTGTACAAGGCCCGGGAACGTATTCACCGCAGCGTTGCTGATCTGCGATTACTAGCGACTCCGACTTCATGAGGTCGAGTTGCAGACCTCAATCCGAACTGAGACCGGCTTTTTGGGATTCGCTCCACCTTACGGTATCGCAGCCCTTTGTACCGGCCATTGTAGCATGCGTGAAGCCCAAGACATAAGGGGCATGATGATTTGACGTCATCCCCACCTTCCTCCGAGTTGACCCCGGCAGTCTCCTATGAGTCCCCGGCATAACCCGCTGGCAACATAGAACGAGGGTTGCGCTCGTTGCGGGACTTAACCCAACATCTCACGACACGAGCTGACGACAACCATGCACCACCTGTACACCGACCACAAGGGGGCGACCATCTCTGGCCGTTTCCGGTGTATGTCAAGCCTTGGTAAGGTTCTTCGCGTTGCATCGAATTAATCCGCATGCTCCGCCGCTTGTGCGGGCCCCCGTCAATTCCTTTGAGTTTTAGCCTTGCGGCCGTACTCCCCAGGCGGGGCGCTTAATGCGTTAGCTACGACACAGAAACCGTGGAAAGGTCCCTACATCTAGCGCCCAACGTTTACGGCATGGACTACCAGGGTATCTAATCCTGTTCGCTCCCCATGCTTTCGCTCCTCAGCGTCAGTTACGGCCCAGAGATCTGCCTTCGCCATCGGTGTTCCTCCTGATATCTGCGCATTCCACCGCTACACCAGGAATTCCAATCTCCCCTACCGCACTCTAGTCTGCCCGTACCCACTGCAAGCCCGAGGTTGAGCCTCGGGATTTCACAGCAGACGCGACAAACCGCCTACGAGCTCTTTACGCCCAATAATTCCGGACAACGCTTGCACCCTACGTATTACCGCGGCTGCTGGCACGTAGTTAGCCGGTGCTTTTTCTGCAGGTACCGTCAAGAACCGAAGCCCCCTTCTTCCCTACTAAAAGAGGTTTACAACCCGAAGGCCGTCATCCCTCACGCGGCGTTGCTGCATCAGGCTTTCGCCCATTGTGCAATATTCCCCACTGCTGCCTCCCGTAGGAGTCTGGGCCGTGTCTCAGTCCCAGTGTGGCCGGTCACCCTCTCAGGCCGGCTACCCGTCGTCGCCTTGGTGAGCCATTACCTCACCAACAAGCTGATAGGCCGCGAGTCCATCCCCAACCAAAAAATCTTTCCACCACCAGGCCATGCGACCAGTGATCATATCCAGTATTAGACGTCGTTTCCAACGCTTATCCCAGAGTCAGGGGCAGGTTACTCACGTGTTACTCACCCGTTCGCCACTAATCACAGGAGCAAGCTCCTGATCATCGTTCGACTTGCATGTGTTAAGCACGCCGCCAGCGTTCGTCCTGAGCCAGGATCAAACTCTCCGTAAAAAATTACAACCAACACCGAAGTGTCAGCGAGTTGATCTTGACTGTTGACTGTCTACTGACAATCTTCAATCCAAAAGGAATTGCTTCATGACCCAATCAACCAAAGCCGACCGGGCACGAGGTCAATAAAATTGGCATTGACAATGTGCACGCTGTTGAGTTCTCAAGGACCAGACGCACTCCCCACATCACACCACGAAGATGATCCGCCAGAGAGGCTGTCGTTCTCGAACCCACCGATGTCGTCGAACCCAGCCACACAACAGTGCAACCAGATCCAGTGGCTCATCCCGAAGGAGAGAACCGGTGGAGTAGTCATCCTAAGCGTCGAAGCGAACCAGCACAAGGCCAGATCCGAACTCCAGTGGAGGATGGTCCCACTTGAGGGCCGACGTGCTCTGGGCTTTCGCTCCAGCCGCTCCGCCGCACCTTTGGGGTGACGAGGGATTACTTTACGCAGCCCCCACCCCGACCACCAACCCACCCCACATCCCGGGCGTGTCGCACACTGCAACAGCGTGGCAACAGCCCGGGATGCGGATGGGTGCGTCAGGACACCGTCACTCCGGCGAGGGTCTTCTTGCCCCGACGGAGCACGAGCACCCCGGCCGGCAGTGCGAGGGACGCCACCGTCGTCGCCGGGTCCTCGGCTCGCTCGTTGTTCACGTAGACCCCACCCTGGGTGATCGCGCGCCGCGCTTCACCGAGGGACTTCACGAGTTCCGTCTCGACGAGGGCACGCGCCAGGTCCGCCGTCCCCTCGATGGTGACGGAGCCGGGCAGCTCGGCGATCGCCGACCGCAGGGTCTCGTCGTCCAGTGCGCCGAGGTCACCGTTGCCGAACAAGGCTGCCGACGCGTCGATCGTCGCCTGTGTCGCGTCGGAGCCGTGGACCAGGGTGGTGACCTCCGTCGCCAGGGTGCGCTGGGCCTCCCGGCGGAACGGTTCGTCGGCCACCGCCTGCTCGAGCCGCTCGATCTCGGCACGGGACAGGAACGTGAACTCGCGCAGGCGTGCGATGACGTCGGCGTCCGAGGTGTTGAGCCAGAACTGGAAGAACGCGTACGGCGACGTCATCGTGGCGTCGAGCCACACCGCGTTGCCCTCGCTCTTGCCGAACTTCGTGCCGTCGGAGTTCGTGATGAGGGGCGTCCCGACCGCGTGGGCGGCCACACCCTCGGTGCGCCGGATCAGCTCCGTCCCCGAGGTCAGGTTCCCCCACTGGTCCGAACCACCGGTCTGCAGCGTGCACCCGTACTGGCGGTACAGCTCACGGAAGTCCAGTCCCTGCAGGATCTGGTAGCTGAACTCCGTGTAGCTGATGCCGGCATCCGAGTTCAGGCGTGCGGCGACGGCGTCCTTCTTGAGCATCGAGTTGACGCGGAAGTACTTGCCGATGTCGCGCAGGAAGTCGATCGCGGAGAGCGGCGCCGTCCAGTCGAGGTTGTTCACCAGCCGGACCCCGTTCTCGCCGTCCGGGCTGAGGAAACGGGACACCTGGGTCTGCAGACGGCCGACCCACTCGGTGACGGTCTCCGGGGTGTTCAAGGTCCGCTCGGCCGTCGGGCGCGGGTCGCCGATCAGCCCGGTCGACCCGCCGACGAGCGCGAGCGGCTTGTGGCCGGCGAGCTGCAACCGGCGCATGGTGAGGAGCTGCAGCAGGTTGCCGCAGTGCAGCGACGGAGCCGTCGGGTCGAAGCCGCAGTAGTAGGTGACCGGGCCGGCGTCGAGGGCCTCTTTGAGTGCGGTCTCGTCGGTCGAGACGTGCACCAGACCACGCCAGCGCAGTTCGTCCCACACCGAGGCGAAGGTGGGGTCGTTCTGCTGGCGCGTCAGGACATCGGGAGCGGTATCACTGGACACCCGGCCATCGTAGCGGCGCGGCGGCGCACGCTTCAGCCCACGGCACCCTTGTGCCGGCGGTACGGGGAGACGGTCGGGTCGCCGCGCAGCCAGAACCGCCACGGGAAGGAGGCGCCACCGGCGATCCCGCCGACTCCCGTCCGGGGTCCGCGCGCGATCGAGCCGTCGGCCAGCAGGCCGTCGACGACCGCAGCCGGTGTCGCGGAGGCGAGTCGGGCCTCCAGTCCGGGCGCCAGGGTGAGCCGGTACGGACCGGAACCGTCGAGGAGCGAGGAGCCGTCGTCCTCGCCGAGGACCGCGCCGAGCGCGACACCGAGGTTGCCCGGTCCGCGCGCGAGGGCGACGTCGGCGACGGACGGACCACGCCGTCGCCGTGCCGTCTCGATGCCGTCGACGACCTCGGCCCCGCGGAGCAGGGACCCCGACGAGGCACCCTCGGGTCCGCTCACGACGTTGACGCAGGTGTGGATGCCGTACGAGCGGTACGCGTACAGGGTGCCGGGTGCGCCGAACAGGTGCCGGTTCCGCGGCGTCATCCCGCGGTGTCCGTGCGATCCCGGGTCGGTGGATCCGGAGTAGGCCTCGACCTCGGTGATGCGGAGCGTGACGTCCTTGCCGGTGAGCGTCGCACCGAGCAGGGCCGGCGCGGAGACCGAGGCCGGCTCCGCCAGCAGGGCGAGCAGCGCGGCAGCCGCCGCGCGACTCATCGGGACACCGCCCGGCTCATCGGGCCACCGCCCGGCTCATCGGGCCGCCGCCTGGCTCATCCGGCCACCGTCCGGCTCATCAGGCGAAGGGCGTCCCCGCGGCGATCTCGGCCACGGACCGCGTCACGGCGGCGAGCTGCTCGGCGACCCGCTCCGGAGCCGTGCCGCCCACGCCACGACGCGACGCGACGCTGCCCTCGATGGTGAGCACGGCGCGGACGTCCGGCGTCAGGTGCGGGGAGACGGACGCGTACTGCTCGTCCGTCGGGTCATCGAGGTCGATCCCGCGCTCTTCGCAGAACCGGACCAGCGCACCGGACACCTCGTGCGCGTCACGGAACGGGACACCCTGCCGGACCAGCCACTCGGCGACGTCCGTCGCGAGCGAGAAGCCCTGCGGGGCCAGCTCCGCCATGCGAGCCGTGTCGAACGACAGCGTCGCGACCATGCCGGTGACGGCGGGCAGCAGGACCTCGAGCTGGGCGACCGAGTCGAACACCGGCTCCTTGTCCTCCTGCAGGTCGCGGTTGTACGCGAGCGGCAGCCCCTTCAGCGTCGCGAGCAGGCCCGTGAGGTTGCCGATCAGCCGGCCCGACTTGCCGCGCGCCAGTTCGGCGATGTCCGGGTTCTTCTTCTGCGGCATGATGCTCGACCCGGTCGAGAAGGCATCGTGGAGCCGGACGAAACCGAACTCCTTCGTGTTCCAGAGGATGATCTCCTCGGCCAGACGCGAGAGGTCGATGCCGATCTGCGCCAGGACGAAGGCGAACTCCGCCACGACGTCGCGGGCGGCCGTCGCGTCGATCGAGTTGTCGGCCGGCCGGGCGAAGCCCAGCTCGTGCGCGATCGCCGTCGGGTCGAGGCCCAGGGAGCTCCCCGCGAGCGCGCCGGCTCCGTAGGGGCTCACGCTCGCGCGGCCGGCCCAGTCGCGGAGGCGCTCGAGGTCGCGGACGAGGGGCCACGCGTGCGCGAGCAGGTGGTGCGCGAGCAGGACCGGCTGCGCGTGCTGCAGGTGCGTCCGCCCCGGCATGATCGCGCCCTCGTGCTCGGACGCCTGCTGGCTGATCGCGTCGACGAGGTCGATCACCATCCGCCCGATCCGGCGGCCGTGGTCGAGCATGTGCATGCGGCCGAGGGTCGCGATCTGGTCGTTGCGGCTGCGGCCGGCGCGGAGCTTCCCACCGAGTTCCGGCCCGACGTCGGCGATGAGCAGCCGCTCCAGGGCTCCGTGCACGTCCTCGTCGGAGTCGGCCGGCTGCAGGGAGCCGTCGAGGAACGACTCCTCGAGGCGGTCCAGCCCGGCGAGCATCCGGTCGAGTTCGTCGGCCGTCAGGTAGCCAGCCGTCTGCAGTGCGCGGGCGTGCGCGCGGGACCCGGCGAGGTCGTACGGCGCCAGCTGCCAGTCGAAGTGGGTCGACTTCGACAGCGCGGCGAGCTCGGCGCTCGGACCGTCGGCGAAACGGCCACCCCAGAGGGCACCCGTGTTCGTCGCGTCGGTCTTGCTGCTGGCTTCTTCCGGCCGGGAGGCCCGGGGCACGTCCGTCATGTCGTCCTGCGTCGTCAGAGGTGGCTGGGTGGTGCCGGACGGACCGGGGCGATGCGCCCCGGCCCGTCCGACCGGGTGGTGCTGGTGCTGGTGCTGCGCTTCGGCTAGTTCGCGAGGTCGCGGCGTGCCGAGATCTTGCTCGGCAGCGACCACAGCTCGATGAAGCCCTTGGACAGCGACTGGTCGAACGTGTCGCCGGTGTCGTACGTGGCGAGGTCGAAGTCGTAGAGGCTCTGCTCCGAACGACGGCCCGTCACCGTGGCACGACCACCGTGCAGCTGCATGCGGATGTCGCCGGAGACGTACTCCTGCGTGGAGTCGATGAAGGCGTCGAGGCTGCGCTTGAGCCCACCGAACCAGAGCCCGTCGTAGACCAGGTCAGCCCACTCCGACTCGACACCGCGCTTGTACCGGTTCACGTCACGCTCGAGGGTCAGGCTCTCGAGCTCCTCGTGCGCGGCGATGAGCGCCATCGCGGCCGGGGCCTCGTAGACCTCGCGCGACTTGATGCCGACGAGACGGTCCTCCACGACGTCGATGCGGCCGACGCCGTGCTTGCCGGCGAGGGCGTTGAGCTCCTGCACGATGCGCAGGACGCTGAAGCGCTGGCCGTCGATCGCGACCGGCACACCCTGCTCGAAGGTGATGGTGACCTCGTCGGCCTCGCGGTCGATCGAGGGGTCCTGCGTGTAGGCGTACAGGTCCTCGATCGGCGGGTTCCACGGGTCCTCGAGGAAGCCGGTCTCCACCGCACGACCCCAGACGTTCTGGTCGATCGAGTACGGCGACTTCTTGCTCTGCAGGATCGGCAGGTCGTGCTCCTGCGCGTAGATGATCGCCTTGTCGCGGGTGAGCGCGAGGTCACGGACCGGTGCGACGCTCGTCAGGTCCGGGGCGATCGCGGCGACGGCGGCCTCGAAGCGGACCTGGTCGTTGCCCTTGCCGGTGCAGCCGTGCGCGACGCTGTCGGCGCCGAGCTGCTTCGCCGTCAGGGCGAGGTGCTTCGCGATGAGCGGACGGCTCAGCGCGGAGACGAGCGGGTACCGCTTCTGGTACAGCGCGTTCGCCTTGAGGGCGGGGACGAGGTAGTCGTCCGCGAACTCGTCCTTGGCGTCGATGACGACGGACTCCACCGCACCGCAGTCGAGCGCGCGCTGGCGGATGGCGTCCATGTCCTCGCCGCCCTGCCCGACGTCCACCGCGAGGGCGACGACCTCTTTCCCGGTGGCGTCCTTGAGCCAGCCGATGCCGACGGAGGTGTCGAGGCCACCTGAGTAGGCCAGTACGACGCGGTCTGCCATGTGATGTCTCCTAGGGGTGTTGGGATCAGTTGTTCGCGGCGAGGAGCCAGGCGAGCAGGGCCTTCTGGGCGTGCAGGCGGTTCTCCGCCTCGTCCCAGATGATGCTGCGGGGGCCGTCGATGACCTCGGCCGTGACCTCGTAGCCGCGATCGGCGGGCAGGCAGTGCATGAACACCGCGTCGTCGGCGGCGTGCGCGAGCAGCTCGTCGTCGACGCGGTAGCCGTGGAAGACCTCGAGACGCTGCTGCTTCTCCTCTTCCTTGCCCATCGAGACCCAGGTGTCGGTCACGACGACGTCGGCCCCGGCGACCGCGGCCACCGGGTCGGTCACGACGAGTACCGAACCGCCGGTCTCGGCCGCGCGGACCTCGGCGTCGGTGACGACCTGGGCGGCCGGCGCGAACTCGGCGGGAGCTGCGACGCGGACGTGCATGCCGGCCGTGGCGCAGGCGAGCAGGTACGAGTGCGCCATGTTGCTGGCGCCGTCGCCCACGAAGGCGATGGTCTGGCCGGCGAGTGCGCCACGGTGCTCACGGATGGTGAGCAGGTCGGCGAGCAGCTGGCACGGGTGGAAGTCGTCGGACAGCGCGTTGACCACGGGCACCGTGGTGCTCGCCGCCATCTCCTCGAGCCCGGCCTGGCCGTAGGTGCGCCAGACGATCGCCGACACCATGCGCTCGAGCACGCGGGCGGTGTCGGTCGGGGTCTCCTTGCCGCCGAGCTGGCTGTTGGCGGTGGAGATGATCAGCGGGCTGCCGCCGAGGTCGCTGATGCCGACGTGGAAGGACACCCGCGTGCGGGTCGACGACTTGTCGAAGATCACGGCGACGCTCTGCGGACCGGCGAGCGGCTTGGCACCCCAGCGGTCGCGCTTCATCTCGACCGCGAGGTCGAGGACGGCGGACTGCTCCGCCTGGGTCAGGTCGTCGTCCCGGAGGAAGTGGCGGGTCATGCGGTGGTCTCCTGGTCGGCGCCCGCGACGGCCGCCATGCTCTGGGCGAGGATCGCGAGGAACTCGTCGATCTCGTCGTCGGACACGATGAGCGGCGGCGCGATGCGCAGGCTCGACTCGTTCGGGGCGTTGATGATGAGGCCGCGGTCGAGTGCGGCGGCGGACACGGCTGCCGCGACGGGCAGACGGAGTCCGACGCCGACGAGCAGGCCGCTGCCGCGCACCTCTTCCACCAGGTCGGAGCCGAGCGCGGCGATGCCCGCACGGATCCGCTGCCCCTTGACGACGGCGTTCTCGACGAGCCCGGCCCGTTCGATCTCGGCCAGGACCGCGTTCGCGACCCGGGTGCCGAGCGGGTTGCCGCCGAAGGTCGAACCGTGCTGTCCGGCCGAGAACAGGTCGGACGCCGCACCGAAGGTCACGAGCGCGCCGATCGGGAACCCGCCGGCGATGCCCTTCGCCACCGTGATGGCGTCCGGGGTCACGCCGGTGTTCTGGAACGCGAACCACGACCCGGTCCGGCCGATGCCGGTCTGGATCTCGTCGAGGATCAGCAGGGCGCCGTGTTGCTCGGTCAGGGTCCGAGCGGCCTGCAGGAAGCCCTCGGGCAGGTCGACCACGCCGGCCTCGCCCTTGATCGGCTCGAGGATGAGCGCCGCGACGGTGTCGTCGATCGAGCGCTCGAGGGCCTCGATCGAGGTCTCGATGTGCTCGACGCCCGGGATCATCGGCAGGAAGTCCTCCTGCAGGGCGGGCTTGCCGGTGAGGGCGAGCGCGCCCATCGTCCGGCCGTGGAACGCCTGCTGCAGCGCGAGGATGCGGGTCTTGCGACCGTCGGCCCCGCGGTTCAGGCGCGCGAGCTTGAAGGCGGCCTCGTTCGCCTCGGCTCCGGAGTTGCCGAAGTACACGCGGCCGGCCTCCCCCGCACCGGAGATGCGCTTGAGGCGCTCGGCGAGCTCGAGCTGCGGCGGGGTGGCGAAGTAGTTCGACACGTGCACGAGCTTCGCGGCCTGGTCGCTGATCGCCTCGACCAGCGCCGGGTGGGCGTGGCCGAGCGAGTTCACGGCGATGCCGGCCAGGAAGTCGAGGTACTCGTTGCCGTCGACGTCCCAGACGCGGCAGCCCTGGCCTCGCTCGAGCATGATCTTCGGCGGGGTCAGGGATCGCATGAGCGACGCCCCGAACCGGTCGTTCCAGGTCTCGGTCTGCGTCTCGGTGCTCACCGTGGTGTGCCCTTCTCGTCGTGGTGCGGGATGGTGTGGTGCGGGGTCGCGTGCTCGCCGGCGGCGCGACGGCCGATCTCGGCGTGCGTGTTCTGGTTCTCGGTCCGACGGCTGGGGTCCGGGATCACCTCCGTGCCCGCACCCCGCAGGGTGAAGACCTCGAGCAGGATCGAGTGCGGGATGCGACCGTCGATGATGGTCGCGCCGCCGACCCCGCCGACCACGGCGTCCAGGCACGCGGTCATCTTCGGGATCATCCCCGACTCGAGCGAGGGCAGCAGCTGCCGCAGTTCCTCGACCGCGATGAGGTCGATGATCGAGTCGCGGTCGGGCCAGTTGCGGTACAGCCCGGGGACGTCGGTCAGCATCATCAGCTTGGACGCGTTCAGGGCGATCGCCAGTGCGGCCGCAGCGGCGTCGGCGTTCACGTTGAGCGCCTGGTCCGGGTGCGCGTCGTCGATCGCGATGCTCGACACCACCGGGATGCGGTCGGCACGGATCGCTGCGAGGACCCCGGACGGGTCGACGTGCGTGATGTCGCCGACGTGGCCGAGGTCGAAGTGCTCGCCGTCCACGACGACGCCCTTCTTCTCGCCGGTGAACAGCGACCCGCCGTCACCGAACACGCCGACGCCCAGGCCCGGCCCGTGCTCGTCGATGAGGTCCACGATCTCGCGGTTCACCTCACCGGCCAGCACGTCACGGACGACCGTGATCGCCTCGGTGGTCGTCACGCGGTAGCCGCCGCGGAACTCGGACTCGATGCCCTGTTCCTTCAGTGCCGCCGAGATCTGCGGTCCGCCGCCGTGCACGACGACGGGGTGCAGACCGGCGTACCGGAGGTAGACCATGTCCTCGGCGAACGCCCGCTTGAGGTCGTCGTTCACCATCGCGTTGCCGCCGAACTTGACGACGACGATCTTGCCCGAGAACCGCTTCAGCCACGGCAGGGACTCGATGAGGGTCGCGGCCTTGACGGTCGCGAGCTCGTGCTCTTCTTCCTTCGAGAGGTCCGGATCGCTCATCAGCTGGAGTACGCGCTGTTCTCGTGGACGTAGTCGTGCGTCAGGTCGTTCGTCAGGATCGTGGCCGCGTACGGTCCGACACCGAGGTCGATGAGCACGTGGGTGTCCCTGGGGGTGAGGTCGACGCTGTCGCTCGGCTGGTCCGGGGCGCCGGCGTGGCAGACGCGGATCCCGTTCATCGAGACGTCGACCGCGTACGGGTCGAACTCCGCGTCGGTCGTCCCGATCGCGGCGAGGACGCGGCCCCAGTTGGGGTCGTTGCCGAAGACGGCGGCCTTGAAGAGGTTGTTCCGCGCGACGCTCCGGCCGACCGTGACCGCGTCGTCCTCGCTCACGGCGCCGATCACCTCGATCGCGATGTCGTGCGCGGCACCCTCGGCGTCCTGCTGGAGCTGGCGGGCGAGGTCGGCACAGACGGCGGTCAGGGCCTCCTGGAAGTCACCGACCTCGGGCGTCGTGTCGGACGCGCCGGAGGACATCAGCACGACGGTGTCGTTCGTCGACATGCAGCCGTCCGAGTCGACACGGTCGAAGGTGACCCGGGTCGCGGCGCGCAGTGCCTGGTCGAGTTCGTCCGAGGTCAGCGCCGCGTCGGTCGTGATGACGACGAGCATCGTCGCCAGCCCCGGTGCGAGCATGCCCGCGCCCTTCGCCATGCCGCCGACCGTCCAGCCGTCGACGGTCACGACGGACTGCTTCGGCTTCGTGTCGGTCGTCATGATCGCGGTCGCTGCGGCCGCTCCCCCGTCGTCGGTGAGGGCGTCGGCGGCGAGCGTCACCCCGCGGAGCACACCGTCGCGGAAGGTCTGGTCGCCCCGCCCGATCAGGCCGGTGGAGCAGACGACCACGTCGCCGGCGCCGATCCCGAGGGCGTCGCCGACCGCTTCGGCGGTGAGGTGCGTGGTCTGGAAGCCGAACGCTCCCGTGAAGCAGTTCGCGCCTCCCGAGTTGAGCAGGACGGCCCGCGCCACCCCGTCCCCCACGACCTGGCGGGACCAGATCACCGGGTGCGCCTGCGCGCGGTTCGAGGTGAAGACGGCGGCCACCGCGTCGGACGGACCGTCGTTGACGACCAGCGCCACGTCCGGCTTGCCGCTGGTCTTGAGGCCGGCGGTGACGCCGGCGGCGCGGAAGCCCCGAGCGGCGGTGACGCCCTGCAGCGCCCCCTGGGCGGACGGGAGGCCCGTGGTCGCGTCGTCCGCGCCGGTGCCGTCGATGCTGTCGGTCACGGGGCGACTCCGTCCACGCTGAGGCCGAGGGTCTCGGGGAACCCGAGCGCGATGTTCGCGGACTGCACGGCTGCGCCGCCGGTCCCCTTGGCGAGGTTGTCGAGCGCGGTCACGGCGACGACCCGACCGGCCGCTTCGTCGACCGCGATGCCGACCAGGGCGGTGTTGGCGCCGATCGTGTCGGCGACCCGCGGGAAGACACCCTCGGGCAGCAGGTGCACGAACGGTTCGTCGGCGTACGCCTGCTCCCACGCGAAGCGGACGTCGTGGGCGGTGACCCCGGGCGCCAAACGCGCGGTGGTCGTCGCGAGGATGCCGCGGGACATCGGCACGAGTACGGGGGTGAAGGAGATGCGCACGTCCGATGCCCCGGCAGCGCGGAGGTTCTGCTGGATCTCCGGCACGTGCCGGTGCGAGCCACCGACGGCGTACGCGCTGGCGGAGCCCATGATCTCGGCAGCCAGGTAGGTCGACTCGAGCTTCTTGCCGGCACCGCTCGGGCCGACGCTCAGCACGGCGACGATGTCGTCGGACTCGACGAGGCCCGCCTGGACACCGGGCTGGATGCCGAGCGTGACCGCGGTGACGTTGCAGCCGGGGACGGCGATGCGCTTCGTCGCCGCCAGCTCGGTGCGCTGTCGGCCCTGGGCGACGATGTCGTCGACGTCCCGCCACTCGTCCGCCGCACCGGGTGTGGGCGGCGCGTGCAGGAGTTCCGGCAGACCGTAGGTCCAGGCGCCGTAGAACTCGCCGCCGTAGAAGGTCGCCCAGGCGTTCTCGTCGGTCAGGCGGTGGTCCGCGCCGCAGTCCACCACGAGGGTGTCCGCGTCGAGCTCGGCGGTGATGGCGCCGGACTGCCCGTGCGGCAGCGCGAGGAACACCACGTCGTGCCCGCGGAGGTTCTCGGCTGTCGTCGCCACCAGCGTCAGGTGTGCGAGCGAGCGCAGGTGCGGCTGCGTCGCGATGAGCGGCTGTCCGGCGTTCGAGAACGCCGTCACCGTCCTGACGTCGAACTCGGGGTGAGCGGAGAGGATGCGCAACAACTCGCCACCCGCGTAGCCGCTGGCTCCCGCCACGGCGACGGATACGGACATGGGTTCCACCTTTGGTCGGACTGGTCGTCGAGAGGTTCGGAGGCGGCGACCCCGGGCGGTGATCCGTCGTGGATCAGTCGCGCAGGGTCGCCCCGAATCGCTCGCCGGCACGTCGGACAGCGCCGTCGCGGGCCTGGGAGGCCTCGGCAGCGGTCAGCGTGCGGTCCGTGGCACGGAAGCGCAGGGCGAACGTCAGGGACTTCTGTCCCTCGTCCACGCCGGCACCCCGGTAGTCATCCACGAGCCGAGCATACTCCAACAGGTCTCCCGCACCAGCGCGCACCTCGGTCAGGACGTCACCGGCGGGCACCGACACGTCCACCACCAGCGACAGGTCCTGCGTCGCAGCCGGGTAGGACACGATCGCCGAGACGTCCACGAGCTCGGGGGCCGCGGCGACCAGTGCGTCGAGGTCCAGCTCGACGACGGCGACGACGCGGGGCAGGTCGGCGTCCGCCGTGCGCTCCGGCAGGAGCTCGCCCGCGACGCCGACGACCGTGTCCCCGACGAGCAGCGACGCAGCGCGACCGGGGTGCAGCGACGGGTGACTCGTCTGCGCGACGGTGAGCTCGGCACCCACGGCCCAGGCCACGATGCGGGCGACGTCGAGGGCGTCGGCGATGCCGAACGGCTCGGCCGCGGTGCCGGGCTGCTTGAGCACGGCGTTGCCGACGAGCAGCGCACTGACATGGAACGGCTGCGACGGCAGCGCGGCGTCGAGGGCCGCGAGGGTCTCGGGCGTCGGACGCTGCGCGCCGACGGGGACGTCGACCGTCCCGAGCTCGACACCGGGCGCGGGCAGGAACACCCGGGAGGTCTCGTACACGGCGACGTCGACCAGCCCGCGCGACACGTTGCGACGGGCGACGTCGACGAGGGCCGGCAGCCCGCTCCGGCGCAGGCGGTCCTGCGCGCTGTCGAGGGCGTTCGCCAGGACGACGCTCGGGCCGCCCGCGGGGTCGATGCCCGGATAGGCGGCAGCGGTGGTGGCGGAGACGAACGGGGCCGTGACGACCTCGGTGAGACCGGCTGCGGCGAGGGCGGCGGACACCCGGCGCCGGGCCTGCTGGTGCCGCGTCAGCCCACGTCCGGGCGGTGCGACCGGCAGCACGCTGGGGATGCGGTCGTACCCGACGACGCGGGCGATCTCCTCGACCAGGGACACGTCGTCCACCAGGTCGGGACGCCAGGTCGGCGGGGTCACGGCGAGCAGGGCACCGTCGACGTCCACGGTCGCCCCGATCGCACGGAGGGTGTCGAGCACCTCGGCGTCGGTGTAGTCGACACCGATCAGCGCGGCGGCCCGGTCGACGCGCATGGTCACGGTGGGGCGCGGCGACTCGTCGACCAGCGTCGAACCGAGTGCGTCCGGCGCGCCACCGGCGAGGTCGACGAGGAGCTCGACGGCGCGGTTCGCGGCAGCCTGGGCGACGAGCGGGTCGACACCGCGCTCGAAGCGACGCGACGCCTCGCTCGGCAGCTTGTGCCGCCGGGCGGTGCGGGCGATCGACACCTGGTCGAAGCCGGCGGCCTCGATCAGGACGTCGGTCGTCGCCGCGGTGATCTCGGTGCGTGCGCCACCCATGACGCCCGCGAGGCCGACGGCCCCGGCGTCGTCGGCGATCACCAGGTCCTCGGCGTCGAGCGTGCGCTCCACGCCGTCGAGGGTGGTGAGGTGCTCCCCCGCGGTGGCCCGTCGGACGGTGAGGCCGCCCTGGAGGGTGCCGAGGTCGTACCCGTGCAGCGGCTGACCGAGCTCGAACATCACGTAGTTGGTGATGTCGACGGGCAGCGAGATCGACCGGACGCCGGCGAGCGACAGGCGCGCGACCATCCAGGCCGGGGTGGGACGGCTGGCGTCGATACCGCGGACGACCCGCGTCACGAAGGTGCTCGCGCCGACACGGCCACGGATCGGTGCGGTGTCGTCGATCGTGACCGGGAAGCCGTCACCGGTGCGCGGCAGGACGCGGTCGACCGGGTCCGAGAAGGTCGCCCCGGTGGCGTGCGCGTACTCACGAGCGACGCCGCGCATGCTCATCGCGTAGCCGCGGTCCGGCGTCACGTTGATCTCGACCGCGGCGTCGTCCAGGCCGAGCAGCGCGATGGCGTCCGCGCCGACCGGGGGCTCCATGCCGAGGTCGGCGAAGCGCAGGATGCCGTCGTGCTCGTCGCCGAGCCCGAGTTCACGCGCGGACGCGATCATGCCGTCCGAGACGTGGCCGTAGGTCTTCCGGGCGGCGATCGGGAACGGTCCGGGCAGCACGGCGCCGGGGAGCGTCACCACGACGAGGTCGCCGACGTCGAAGTTGTGCGCACCGCAGACGATGCCGCGGGGTTCGGCGTCGCCGACGTCCACCTGGCACCAGTTGATCGTCTTGCCGTTCTTCTGCGGCTCCGGGACACGCTCGAGCACCCGGCCGACCACGACGGGTCCGGTCAGCTCGGCAGCGTGCACGGCTTCTTCTTCGAACCCGACCGACACCAGGGCGGCGTGGACGTGCTCGAGCGAGACGTCGTCGGGCAGGTCGACGGATTCGCCGAGCCAGCGGAGTGGGACGCGCATCAGACCACCGTTCCGAACTGCTGCGAGAAGCGGAGATCGCCCTCGAGGAAGTCACGCATGTCGTTCAGGCCGTTGCGGAACTGCAGCGTCCGCTCGATGCCCATGCCGAAGGCGAAGCCCTGGTACTCGTCCGGGTCGATGCCGGCGGCACGCAGGACGTTCGGGTTGACCATGCCGCAGCCACCCCACTCGACCCAGCGCGCGCCGCCCTTGGCGTTCGGCTGCCAGACGTCCATCTCGGCGCTCGGCTCGGTGAACGGGAAGTAGTTCGGACGCAGCCGGATCTGCGCTTCGGCACCGAAGACCTGGCGGGCGAAGTGCTCCAGCGTGCCCCGGAGGTGCGCCATCGTCAGACCCTTGTCGATCGCGATGCCCTCGACCTGGGTGAAGACCGGCAGGTGCGTGGCGTCGAGCTCGTCGGCGCGGTAGACGCGGCCCGGGGCGATGACGTAGAGGGGCAGGTCGCGGGACAGCAGCGACCGCACCTGGACGGGTGAGGTGTGCGTGCGCATGAGCAGGTGCCGGTCCACGGGCTCGACGAACACCGTGTCCGCCATGGCCCGCGCCGGGTGGTCCTGGTCGAAGTTCAGCGCGTCGAAGTTGAACCACTCGTGCTCGAGCTCGGGGCCTTCCGCGACTTCCCACCCCATGCCGACGAAGATGTCCGCGACGGTCTCGTTGAGCACCGACAGCGGGTGCCGGGAACCGGGCGTGCGACGCGACGGCAGCGCGGTGACGTCCACGCGCTCGGCGTCGAGACGCGCGCGCTCTTCCGATTCGGCGAGGACCGATTCCTGCGCGGCGATCGCCTGGTTCACCTGGCCGCGCGCCTGCCCCACGAGCTTGCCCGCGGCGGCCTTCTGCTCCGGCGGGACGCTGCGCATCGACGCGTTCATCCGGGCGAGCGTCGACTGCTCGCCGGTGTGCTCGGCACGGGCCTGCTTCAGCTCGGCGACGGTCGTCGTGGCGCGGACGGCGGCGAGGGCCGCTTCCACGGCGCCGGCGACCGCCGATTCGCTGATCTCGAGAGGTTCTGACACGAGAGCCAAGCCTACCGGCCGACGGGATACCGCCGCCCTGCACCGGTCGGACTGTGGGCAGTGCCCCGTCAGTCGGTGGCTGTGGAGGAACGGGTCCGCTGGGCGAACGCGCTCTCGTAGAGGCACACCGACGCCGCGGTCGCGAGGTTCATCGACTCGGCACGACCGTAGATCGGGACCTTCACGGCGCGGTCGACCAGGGCCAGGTCCTCGGCCGTCAGCCCGCGGGCCTCGTTGCCGAACACCCAGACGGTCGGGCCGTCGAGCATGCCGTCGGCGCGGACGTCCGGCAGGTCGTCGCCCGACACGTCCGCGGCGAGGATCGTGTAGCCGAGACCCCGTGCGCGCTCGACGGCGTCGACCAGGGTCACGCCGACCGAGACCGGCACGTGGAACAGCGAGCCGGTGGTGGAGCGGACGACCTTCGGGTTGTACGGGTCGACACTGCGTCCGGTGAGCACGACGGCGTCGGCGCCGGCGGCGTCCGCGGCCCGGATGATCGTGCCGGCGTTGCCCGGGTCACGGACCTCTTCGAGGATGGCGACCAGTCCGGGGAGGGCACCGGTCTCGGCGACGTCGGCGCGCGCCTCCGGGCGGGCGTCCGGGAAGACGTCCTTGACCGACGTCGGGAACTGCTGGCACACCGCGACCACGCCCTGCGGGGTCACCGTGTCGGCCATCGCGTCGAGCACCTGCTCGGTGACGAACCAGGTGTCGACCGGAGCGTCGTCCAGGCCGTGTCGGGCCGCCGCGGTCGGGGTGACGTAGAGCTCACGGAGGAGCTCCGGTCGGTACTCGATCGCCTCGCGCACCGCCTGCGGCCCCTCGAGCAGGAACAGCCCGGTCTCGGCACGGACGTCCTTCTTGGCCAGGGCGGCCACGGCCTTCACTCGGCCGGCACGGGGGTTCTCGAGGAGTTCACTCACGGGCCCAGTCTAGGAACCACCGGCAGCCCGGGCCGACCGGAGCACCGCCGGGCGGCTCGGGCCGGCTCCGGGCGGCTCCGGGAACGACGGAACCCCCACTCCCGATGGAGTGGGGGTTCCGGTGCACGGGTGACGTGGCTCAGGCTGCCTTCGGCGCCGAGGTGTCGGCCGGCAGGGCCTTCTTGGCGGTCTCGACGAGCGCGGCGAACGTCTCGGCGTTGTTGACCGCGAGGTCCGCGAGGATGCGACGGTCGACCTCGACGCCGGCCAGGGCGAGACCCTGGATGAGGCGGTTGTAGGTCAGGCCGTTCGCACGCGACGCAGCGTTGATGCGCTGGATCCAGAGGCGACGGAACTCGCCCTTCTTCGCGTGACGGTCACGGTACGCGTAGACGAGGGAGTGGGTGACCTGCTCCTTCGCCTTGCGGTAGAGGCGCGACCGCTGGCCGCGGTAGCCCTCTGCGCGCTCGAGGATGACGCGACGCTTCTTGGCGGCGTTGACCGCTCTCTTGACTCTTGCCATTGATCTGTTCCTTTACGATCCGGGTCGACTCAGTGGCCGAGGAGCTTCTTGACGGCCTTGACGTCGGCCTTCGCGAGGACCTGGTCCTCGTTGAGGCGGGCCTTGCGCTTGGAGGACTTCACCTCGAGGTTGTGGCGCATACCGGCCTGCTGCTTCATGATCTTGCCGCTGCCGGTGATCTTGAAGCGCTTCTTCGACCCGGAGTGGGTCTTCTGCTTGGGCATCGTGGTGCCTTTCCGTGGGGTGGATGGGGACCGCGTCGAGCGCGGATCGGCCTGGGAGGACCTATTCGGCCGACGAGTCGGCCGGGGCTGCTGCTGCGGCGGGGCCCGACGCGGGCTCGTCCTCCGGCTTGGCCTTCGCGGAGTGCTCGGTGGCCTTCCGCTCGGCCTTCTCAGCGGCACGCTTGGCGTTCTGCTCGCCCTTGACGTCCGACTTGTTCTTCAGCGGCGCGATGATCATCGTCATGTTGCGGCCGTCCTGGGTCGGACGCGACTCGACGACACCGAACTCGGCGATCTCCTCCGCGAACTTCTGGAGGAGTCGGACACCCTGCTCGGGACGCGACTGCTCGCGACCGCGGAAGAGGATCATCGCCTTCACCTTGTCGCCACCGAGGAGGAACCCCTCGGCGCGCTTGCGCTTCGTCTCGTAGTCGTGCACGTCGATCTTCAGGCGGAAACGGACCTCTTTCAGGTCGGTGTTGACCTGGTTGCGGCGGGCTTCCTTGGCCTTCTGAGCGGCTTCGTACTTGAACTTGCCGTAGTCCATGATCTTGGCCACGGGCGGCTTCGAGTTCGGCGCGACCTCGACCAGATCCAGCTCGGCTTCCTGCGCGAGGCGCAGTGCGACGGCGATGGGGACAACGCCGACCTGCTCGCCCTGGGGTCCGACCAGTCGGACCTCGGGGACGCGGATTCGGTCGTTGGTACGGGGATCGGTGATGCGGAGCTCCTTCAATCAGGTGGTGGCCGTCCGGGGCGTTTGCCCGGGACGACGGCACGAGAGAGGAGATCTGACGCACGGATCGAGACCCGTTCGGCAGCCGCCCGACGCCGACCCGCTCGGACCGGCTCGCGCCGATCTTCGTGGTCCGGCCTGCCGGTGCCCACGTGGTGGACCCCGGCGGAGCGGTGGTGACCCGGTAGCCTTGGTGCAGCCGCGGGTGGGAGGAACTCCTCTTTCGTGACGCTGTCCTGATCCGGACCGTCCTGGGTACAACCGGGATGATCTGGCACGACCGGAACGATCCGGGCGCGCGGACAGTGTCTGCCGTCGGCGAGTCTAGCAGAGGAGCACCGTGACCGACACCCCGAGCAACCCGGCCCCCACGTTCGACGACCTGGGCGTCGACGGATCGGGATCCGACGAGGCCGCGCGCGACATCGCCGAGGTCCCCGCGATCGAACTCATCAACACCGTGGCCGTGCACCTGCTCAGCGCCGCCGCCGTGAAGGTCGGCCTGGCCGACGACCCCGAGCAGCAGACCGACCTGGACGAGGCGCGGAAGCTCATCACCTCGCTCGCCGGGCTCGTCACCGCCGCCGCGACCGAGATCGGCGACCAGCACGCGCGTCCCCTGCGTGACGGGCTGCGGTCGGTGCAGCTGGCGTTCCGCGAGGCCTCGGCGATCCCGGACGCGCCGGGCAAGGGTCCGGGCGAGAAGTACACCGGGCCCGTCAACTAGACGCTCCCCCGGGACGGACGGGAGGCCCGTGGCGGTGTCGCCACGGGCCTCCCGTCCGTCGTCGGGTCGCGCTGCCGGCGCGGCCGGCCGGTCTCAGCCCGCCGAGCGCGCGACCAGGCGGTCGACCGCCGCGACCGGGATGCCCACCCAGGTCGGTCGGTTCCGCGCTTCGTAGACGACCTCGTAGACCGCCTTGTCGAGCTCGAAGGCGTCGAGCAGGGCGCGGTGCGCGCGGAGGTCCGACCCGCTGCCCCGCTCGTACCCGTCGAGGAAGGCGTTGCGCGCCTCGTGGGCCCAGTCGCCGGTCGTGACCGGCTCGTCCTCGTGCGCGAGTGCCCCGGCGACGTAGTCGAAGGACCGGAGCATGCCGGCGACGTCCCGCAGCGCGACGTCCGGCCGCGATCGTTCCGGCATCGGGCGGAGCGGTTCGCCCTCGAAGTCGAGGAAGACCCAGCCGCGGGGCTCGGGCGCCGAGAGCACCTGGCCGAGGTGCAGGTCACCGTGGATGCGCTGCATGGTCGGCCACGGCACGGTCGCCGCCCGGTCGTAGACCCGGCCGACGGCGGCGGCGTGCTCGGCGACCTGCGGCACCTCGGCAGCGGCGGTGTCCAGGCGGCGGCGCATCGTCGCGATCGCCTCGTCCACCTGGTCCGGTCCGGACGTCGCCGTGGGCATCGCGCCCGCCAGGACCGTGTGCACCTCGGCGAGTGCGGCACCGAGCCGGTCGGCGGCGCTGGCGAAGGACTCGCCGTCCCGGGCCGCGGTGAGGGCGACGCGCCAGGCGTCCTCGAGCCCGGGCAGGAACTCCTGCGCGAAGGCGAGGTGGCCGTGCGCGGTGCCGCTCGCCTGACCGGCGTCCGGCCACTCCCCCGTCAGCGCGCCGAAGGTGCGGGGTACGCGGACCGAGCCCGCGGTGGACAGTGCCCGCTGCGTGGTGACGTCGGGGTTCTCGCCGTCGTGCAGGACCCGGAAGACCTTGGTGATGACCTGGCCGTTCTCGGCGGTGCCGCAGATGACGGACGTGTTCGACTGCTCGCCGCTGAGGACGCGGGCGTCGGTGACCGGCCCGATGTGTTCGCCGTCGGCCTCGATCCGGCCGAGCAGCCAGCGCGCGTAGGCGACGTCGTGCGGGGCGTCGTAGACCGCTGCGCCGTCGAGTTCGGTGACCAGGGCGGCGGCGAGCTCGGGGACCGCTGCGGGTCGGACGGTGAGCGGCACCTGGTAGAGGACGGGGCCGGTGGGGGCGTCGTCGAGGACGAAGAGGGTGCGGATCGTCGCGTCCGCGGTGGTGTCGGTCTGTTCGGCGACGACCCGGATGCTGGGGGTCCCGCCCTTGGCGGCGTACCACCGTTGGTCGGCCATCCAGCCGGCGACGGCGGTCTCGAAGGGGTCGGCGTGCGCAGCGTCGGTCATGTCGGGGACGCTACCCGTCGCTGCTGCGCCGGGTAGCGGGAACGATGCCGTCGGGTGCTGCGCCGGGTCGCGGGAACGATGCCGTCGGGTGCTGCCGACGGTCGGCCGCCGGTGGGCCGACCGTCGGTCCGGACGCGGGTGGGAACTGCTCACCCGTGCCCGGTCAGGACGTGCACTTCGTGGTCGAGAACTCGTTCGAGCCGACCACGTCGTTGTCGCACGACACCGTGTTGCCGAGGACCGGGCGGAAGGCGAAGGCCACGCCGTCGCTGTTGCCGAGGTCCACGGTGTTGCCGGAGAACGTGTTGTCCGTGCCCCAGCCGTCCAGCAGTTCGTGCGTCTGGAACCCGTCGAGGATCGAGTGCACCCCGTGGTTCCCGGTGATGCTCCAGCCGTTGCCCTTCACGTCGACCCAGGAGTCCGCGTGGTTCTGCCCCTGCATGCCCGCGCCGTCGAAGGAGTTGTCCGAGAGCACGCCGCCGGTGGTCCCCTCCTTGATGTCCACGTTCTCGGCCGCGGTGTCGGTGATCGTGTTCCCGGTCACGACGTTGCGGTCGCTGCGGTCGGGCTTGCAGTCGGACACGTCGCACCAGTTGTTCTTCGACGAGCCGATGTAGATGCCCTCGCCGAACTTCGGCTTCCGCAGCCCGGTCTCCGAGACGTGGTTGCCGCGCACCGTGTTGTCGCTGCTGTTGCCACGGACGTGCACCGCCTCGTCGCCGGTCTTCCGGACCGTCAACCCCTGCAGGACCGAGTGCTGGGTGTCGTCGAGCATCACGCCCTTCTGCCCGTTCTGCACCGCGAACCCGGACAGGGTCCAGTAGGCGCCGCCGTCGAGGTGCATGACGTACCCGTCGGACGGGTCGCCGCCGTCGAGGACGGCACCGCTCCCGCCGCACAGGGCGATGGGCCGACTCGCCGTGCCCCTGGCCGTGCCCTCGAAGGTGCCGTCGTAGGTGCCGTTCGCGAGTGCGATGACGTCACCGGCCTTCGCGTCCTGCAACGCGGCGGTGAGGGCGTCCGCGGTGCTGACCCGGACCGTCGGCGACGTGCACGCGGCGGCCGGGGCGGCCGTGGCCGTCCCGCCGGAGCCGCTCGCCGCACCGCCGGAGCCGCTGCCCTTGCTCTTGCTCTTGCTCTTGCTTTTGCTTTTGCTCTTGTCGTTGCTCGTGCTCGATCCCCCGTCGGCGCCCAGGACGCCGAGCTGCGGGGTGCGGCTGGCACTCGGGGCGCGGCCGGGGTCGCGCGTCGCCGAGGAGCCGGGGGCGGGTGCCGCGACGGACTCCGGACCGCGGACCGCAGCGCTGACGCCCCAGATCCCGCCGACCAGCACGGCTCCGGTCACGAGCCCGACGACGCCGGTCAGGACCTGGACACGATGTCGTCCGAACAGGTTCGTCATCCGCGTCACCGGCCCGTCGCGGCGAGCGCCGCGTCCACGCCGGCACCGTCGGACCGGGCGGCGTGTGCGGCACGCCGCCCGCCGTCCTGGTCAGTGCTGCTCGGGTCGACCCCGGTCTGGTGCTGCGCCGTCTGGGGTTGGCCGGCCTGGTGCTGCGTCGTCTGGGGCTGGCCGGCCTCGGCCGTCGGCGCCGAGATCGGCGACGCGGGCAGGCCCAGCGTGGTCGGGTCGACGACACCGCGGGTGAAGGACGACAGCGGCGCGAGCTTGGCGTACGGGTGCTCGCGGGCCTCACCGCGACGCCCCCGGAGGACACCACCGATCGCGGCGACCACGACGACGAGCAGCAGGAGCAGCCACAGCACGGTGAGGGGCTGGAAGATCCCGCGCAGCGTCACGAGCAGCGGCTTGGTGGAGTGCCAGCCGGTCGTGGTGTTGCCGTGCTGCACGGCGTCGTCGGACCGCGCCAGGTCGATGGCGCTCGGCCCACGACCGGAGACCGAGTTGTCGGTCACGGTCGTGCCCTTCGACGCCCCGACGACCGTCACACCGTGGGTGCGTGCGCCGGAGATCTCGTTGCCGTCGACGTCGGCGTCCGACGCCCGGCTGTAGATCCCGATGTCGGCGCCCGCGATCGTGTTGTCGCTGACCTCCGAGGATCGGACGCCGTCCAGCACCGAGATGCCGTTCTGGGTCGAGCCCTTGATGACGTTGTTCCGCACGGTCGTCTTCACGGCGTCCTGCCCGATGACGATGCCCATCCGGTTGCGATCCATCGTGGAACCGCTCACCTTGACGTTCTCGCCTCCGAGCACCTCGACACCGTACCGCCCGTTGTCGGACGCGGTGCTGTCGGTGAGGGAGTTGTTGCCGTAGTCGCCGGTCGGCATGCCGACCGCGTTCGGACCGTCGGCGAGCGCCCCGCCGTTCAGCGTGATGCCGTTGCGGCCGTTCCCGTTCGCGGTGACCTGGCTGAGCACGATGCCGGTGGAGGCGCGGGTCATCTTGATCCCGTCCACCCCGTTGTCACGCGAGTCGACCGAGGACAGCGTGCTGTTCGTCACGTACCGGTGCAGCACGAGGCCGTCGATGAGCGAGTGCTGGATCGTGGAGTCGGACATCACGACGCCGTCCGCGCTGGTGAGGAACAGGCCGTACGCGTTGCCGTCGAACTCGGTGTGCTGGATCTTCGCCGAGACGAAGCTGTAGGACCCGGCCGCGGTGCTCTCGCCGGGGGTGGCCCCGTCGACGGCACCGGTCGGCAGCAGCGTGGTGCCGAAGACGTCCTTCGTGGTGCGGAGCGTCTTCGCCGTCTGGGTGCCGGAGGCGGTGTCGAGCGTCGACAGGTCGGTGCCGGTGAGCGAGACCCCGCCGGTCGTGCCGCTCCAGAAGCCGAGGTCGTGGAACTGGGCGTAGCTCAGGGTCGCGGTCCCGCCCTGCACGCGGACGTACGCGCGGCCGTCGGTGGTGTCGGTGTCGACCTTGCCGGCCTGCGGGTCCCACGAGTCGATCGTGACGGGGGCCTTGGCCGAACCGGCGATCTGCAGCGCTCCGGCCTGCGTGACGATCGACACGAAGCCGCGGTCGTCGCTCTCCATGTGGATGTGCAGGCCGTCCGGGCTGGCGAGCTGCAGGGTCGCGCCGTTCTCCACGACGATGTTCTCGCTGAGCAGGTACGACCCGTCGGGCTGCTTCACGAACGTCGAGGGGGCGAGCTGCTTGAGGTCGTCGACGGTGTACGCCGAACCGCGGGCGACGAGCACCAGGGTGTACGAGCTGCCCGTGGCCAGTCGGTACGGCTTGGTGGTCACGAGGCCGCTCCACCGCGCGGCCGAGGCGAGCGCGCGCACGTTGTAGATGCGTTCGTTCTCGGCGGCGACGAGCTTGGCCTCCTTGTTCGGGCTGCCCGGGTAGGCCTTGCCCGTCACGGCGGCGGGCGCACCCACGGCCGTGGTCGACCCGGGGGCCGCGGCCTGTGCCGCGGTGGGCAGGGAGAGGGCGCCGACGCCGGCGAGCGTCAGGACGAGCGCAGACGCGGTCGCCAGGCGACGACGACGCGTGGACGTGCTGCGGATCGGGTCGGTGCTCATGCTGCCGCCACCTCTCCGGCCTGGAGGCCCGCTGCCGGCTGCGACGCGCGTTGCGTCCCCGACGTGGTCGGGATCGCAGGTTCCGGGTGGGACGCGGTGCCCGGAGCCGAGGCGTCCGAGCTGGAGGTCGTCGCGGCCGTGGCCGAGGTGGCGACCGCCGCCGTCTCGGGTGCTCCCGCCGTGGACATGGCCATCTCGGGCGCTCCCGCCATGGCGAAGGCCGGAGCCGGGACCGGTGCCGGCGTCTGGACCGGTGTGGTCGTCGGGACCGGTGTGGTCTGGGCCGCCGGGCGCGACGCGGGACCGTCGAGGGTCGCCGCGGTCTGTCCGTCGCCACCCATCTGGTCGGCGTGCCGCGTCAGCCAGCCCTGCTTGTTCATCGTGATGAACGAGAACACCTTGATCGGCAGGGCGATGACGATCACCACGACGGCCAGGAACGGCAGGACGAAGAGGTCGAGCGGGTGCCGGCGCAGGTTCGAGAACCCGCGGACGGCACGGCCGGCGAGCAGCCAGGCGAGGGTGAACGCCGCGCCGATGACGCTGAGTTCCAGGCGGCTGAACAGCAGGTACCACATGGTGATGCCCATGGTGACGGGCGTCAGGATGATCTGGAGCACGGTGATCTTCGTGACGAAGGGCACACGCCAGATCCAGCCCTTGGCGATCGCCGTCAGGTAGGTCCGGTACGAGTTGCGGCTCCAGCGGATGCGCTGCTTGAAGAACGCCTTGCCGGTGGCCGGGAACATCGAGAGGGCCTTGGCGCTCTCCTGGTGCACGGTCCTGAAGCCCGAGGCGAGCACGAGCCAGGTGAGCCGACCGTCGTCGCCGGCGACGCAGCGGCGGCCGAGGAAGAACTCGTTCTCGAGGTTGTCGAGCACGGGCAGGACGGCCGAGCGACGGTAGGCGGCGGTGCGGCCGGACAGGCACGGCACGGCACCGGCGGCACCCATCGCGGGCACGTAGTTGAAGTACCGCAGGTTGACGAGCCAGTCGGCGATGATCCGCCAGATGCTCGAGTTCCGCTGGTAGACGTTCTGCTGCGTGCCGACCCCGCCGACGGTGGGGTCGATGAAGGGCATCTGCACGTTCTCGAGCAGTCCCGGCTCCCAGCTGGTGTCGGAGTCGACGAGGACGACGACGTCGTACCGCGCGAGCCGGATGCCCTGGCCGAGGGCGCTCCGCTTGCCGACGTGGTGGAACAGGATCGGCTTCACGGTCGGGTCACCCACGGCCACGATGCGCCGGTACGCCTCGGTGTCGGCGATGTCGAGCACGATGATGATCTCGTCGGGCTCCTGCGAGCGCCAGGAGTCGAGGCAGCGGAGCAGGATGTCGGGGTCCTCGTGGTAGCTCGGCACGACGACGGAGGTCGTGGTGCGGAAGCCGTTGACGACCGGCTTGGCCCGCGCCGACAGCACGACGCGGTAGAGCCACAGGGCCCACACGATCACACCGGCGATGCCGACGGGCACGTACTTGAGGGCTTCGTGGCCGAAGGCGACGAGCTGGTCGATGACGACCTGGGTCGATGTCTGGGATGCGGCGAGCGCGGCCAGGGTGTCCATGGGTTCGGGTCCTTCGGACTGGCAGGGTGGATGATCCGGGTCGCTCGGTGGGTGGCCGGGCGCGGACGGTCGATGAGTGGGTGGCTCACCCGACGGTCGGTACGGCGTCGTGCTGAGGACGCTAGGCGGAGCGTCGACCACGCGACAAGGGGCTGCGGGGCACTCTTGCGCGTTCGCGCAAGGCCCTGCGGGAGTGCGGGAGTCGCACGGCGCGGAACCTGTACAGCGGTGGACCGTGTCGGCCAGCATGGGGTCATGACCGCGCTCATCGGCAACGACGCCGCCCCCATCCTCCCGCTCGCCAGCCGTCAGGACGGCGAGTACCCCCGCCCGCAGATGATGCGGTCCCGGTGGGCGGACCTCGACGGCACCTGGTCCTTCCGCAACACCGGCGACGACCCCGCGTGGCGGAACGGCTTCCCGGACGCCCGTGCCATCACCGTGCCGTTCGCGCCGGAGTCCGTCGCCTCGGGCATCGACGAGCCGGGGTTCCACCCGGTCCTCTGGTACTCGCGGCCGATCACGGCGGCGGACCTGACGGCGGCCGGGCACGGCACGGACGCGCCCCGCGTGCTGCTGCACTTCGGCGCGGTCGACCACCGGGCCCGGGTCTGGATCGACGGGCAGTTCATCGGCGAGCACGAGGGCGGCCACACCCCCTTCACCCTCGACGTGACCGAGGCGCTCGGAACGGACCCGAGCACCGGCACGCACACCCTGGTGGTCCGCGCCGAGGACGACCCGCACGACCTCACCCAGCCCCGCGGCAAGCAGGACTGGCACGAGCAGGCCCACGACATCTGGTACCGCCGCACCACCGGGATCTGGCAGACCGTCTGGCTCGAGGCCGTCCCGACCACCGCGATCCGTGCCCTGCGCTGGACGAACGTCGACCACGAGACGATGCGCCTCACCGTCCGGCTGACGGGCGAGCACCCGGCCGGCACGCGCCTCCGGGTCGAGGCGACGTGGACCGAGCACGACGAGCACCTCGCGACCGTCGAGACCACCGTCGGCCCGACCGCCCGCGAGTGCGAGCTCGTCGTGCCGATCGCCCGGCAGGCGAACGGCCAGGCGGAGCAGGAGCTGCAGTGGAGCCCGGACGCACCGCACCTCGTCGACGCGGTCGTCACGCTGGTGGCCCCGGCGGGTGCCACGGTCGACGCGGTGAGCTCCTACTTCGGCATCCGCACCACGCGCACCGGCGGCGGCCGGTTCCTGCTCAACGACCGCAGCATCGACGTCCGCAGTGTCCTCAACCAGGGCTACTGGCCGGACTCGCACCTGACCGCGCCGACGCGGCAGGCCCTCCGCCGCGAGGTCGAGCTCATCAAGGAACTCGGCTTCAACGCGGCCCGGAACCACCAGAAGATCGAGGACCCGCGTTTCCTGTACTGGGCGGACCGGCTCGGCCTGATGGTCTGGGGCGAGGCCCCGGGCGCCTACGCGTTCTCGCCCACCGCCGTGCAGCGGCTGATGCGCGAGTGGATGGACGCCGTGGAGCGCGACGCCGCACACCCGTCGATCGTGACCTGGGTGCCGGCGAACGAGAGCTGGGGCGTGCAGCACATCGCCACCGACCCGGCGCAGCAGGCCTACGCGCGGGCGCTGGCCGACGTCACCCGGGCGCTCGACGCGACCCGCCCGGTGATCTCGAACGACGGGTGGGAGCACCCGGACTCGGACATCCTCTCGGTGCACGACTACGAGGGCGACGGCGAACGGCTGGCCCGGACCTACGCCGACGATACGGCGCGGACCCGTCTGCTCGCGGGTCTCGGACCGGCGGACCGGCTGGTCCTGGTCGGCGGCGCGGTGGACCGTGGGCAGCCGGTGATGCTGACCGAGTTCGGCGGCGTGAACCACCAGCCGGGGGCGCCTCGCGACGACGCGTGGGGCTACACCACGGCCGCGGACGGCGACGACTGGATCGCCCGCGTCACCGCCCTGTACGACGCCGTGCGCGCGAGCTCGTTCCTGGCCGGCAGCTGCTGGACGCAGCTCACCGACACGATGCAGGAGACGAACGGGCTCCTCAACGCCGACCGCACGCCGAAGGAGCCGATCGAGCGGATCCGACGCGCCGTCCTCGGGCGCTGACGGGCGCACCAGCGGACCGGCGCACGGGCGCACGGGCGCACGGGCGCACCAGCGCACCGACGACGGAACGGGAGGCCCGTGACCAGCTGGTCACGGGCCTCCCGTTCCGTCAGGTGCCGCCGTGCGGCGATCCGGCTACTGCGCGAGGAAGCGCAGGACCGCCTCGTTCCACTCGTCGCGGTGCGACGCGAGGACGCCGTGCGGCCCGCCCTCGATGACGTGGACCTGCGCGTTCGGGATCGCCTCGGCGGTCCGCTTGCCGGAGACCTCGAACGGGACGATCCCGTCGGCGTCGCCGTGGATGACGAGCGTCGGGACGTCGACCTTCGTCAGGTCGTCACGGAAGTCCGTCGTCGCGAACGCGACCGTGCAGTCGAGCGTGCCCTTCGGCGACGCGAGCTCCGCGATCGACAGGTCGTAGGCGCGCTGGTCGTCGCTGACGAGCGGCTTGTGGGTCAGCGACACCTGGCCGCCGGCCGTGTAGAACATGTCGACGAACTCGCGCAGGAAGGCCGGACGGTCGCCGGTGATGCCGTTCGCGAACCAGTCCGCCAGGCCCTGGTCGACGCCGCCGTCCGGGTTCTCGTCCGACTTCCACAGGTACGGCGGGACCGCGCTGGCGAAGACGAGCCCCGCGACCTTGCCGGTGCCGTAGGTGGAGACGTAGCGGGCGAGCTCGCCGCCGCCCATCGAGAACCCGATCAGGGTGACGTCGGTCAACCCGAGCTCGGTGATCAGCTTGTCGAGGTCCGCGGCGAAGGTGTCGTAGTCGTAGCCGTTCCACGGCTGCGAGGACTGCCCGAACCCGCGACGGTCGTAGGCGATGACCCGGTGGCCGGCCGCGACGAGCGCGGGGACCTGGCCCTCCCACGACCGGCCGGACAGCGGCCACCCGTGGATCAGGACGACCGGGGACCCGGTGCCGAAGTCGTCGTAGTGCAGGTCGATGTCGTGCCCGTTCTCGGCTCCGACGGTGATGAACGGCATGGTGCCTCCAGGTGGTTGGTGTCCAGGAACGTCCGCGATGCAACGCCCGGCCGCTGGACGCGGCCTGGCCGTCGTGCGGCGAGTGGACACCGACGGTCTGGGAGGATCGGGCGCGTGACGGACCTGCTGGAGACGACCCGGGCCTCCGAGCCGACCCGCCTCCGCCGGACGGTCACGGCCGTCCTGGAGGCACGCTCCAGCAGATGGACCACTCCCCTGCTGCTGTGGCTGGCCTCCCGGGTGGTCAGCACGCTGCTGCTCGGGACCGTCTACGTGCTGGCGACCGCGAACGGCTGGCACTTCGCCTCGTACCGGCGCGATCCGTCGTTCGCCACGTTCTCCGGATCGTGGGACGCGTCCTTCTACCGGACCATCGCCGAGCACGGGTACCCGCACGCCCTGCCGACCGATGCGTCCGGGCACGTCGTGCCGAACCCGTGGGCGTTCCTGCCGGTGTTCCCCGGGGTGGTGCGCGCGGTGATGACGCTGACCGGCGCCTCGTTCTGGGTGGCCGGGGTGCTCGTGGCGACCGTCTGCGGTGCCGGTGCCTGCGTGGTGCTGTTCCGGCTCGTGCTCGCCGTCGTCGACGCCCGCCGGGCCCGGTGGGCCACCGCGCTCTTTGCGTTCGGGGCGACCGGGTACCTGCTGCAGGTCGCCTACGCCGAGAGCATGTTCCTGCTGCTGCTCTTCGGGGCGCTGCTCGCCCTGGTCCGACGGCGCTACTGGCTGGTGGCGGTGCTCGGGGTGGTCGCCGCGTTCACCCGGCCGGGGGTGCTGGCCCTGGCCGTGGCGTTGGCCGTCCACCTCGTCGTGCGCTGGGTCGGGGTTCGGCGGGGCTCGGCCGATCAGGTCGCGGACCGCCAGAACGCCGGGCTCGCTGCCGGCGGCCCCACTGTCGGCGGCCCCGCTGTCGGCGGACGTGACCCGTTCCCGTGGCGGGAGCGCGCGGCCGTCGTCGCCGCCGGGCTGGTGGTGGCCGCAGCCGGGCTCGCCTGGCCGGTCGTCGCCTCGGCGGTCACCGGGCGACCCGGGGCGTACCTCGACACGGAGCTGTCCTGGTGGGTGGGGTTCGTCGGCCGGGTCGACTTCACCCCGCTGACGCCGTGGTTCCTGATGGCCGGGCGGTGGCTCGGGCCGGCGGGACTCGTGCTCGTGGTGGTGGTGCTCGCGGCCACGGCGTGGTTCCTCGGCCGGCGCGACGTGCGCGCGCTCGGGCCGGAGGTGCTCGGCTTCGTCATCGCCTACGTCGCCTACCTGGTGGCGGTGTTCCTGCCGCAGCAGAGCCTGCCGCGGCTGCTGATGCCCGCCGCACCGCTGCTCGGGTCGGACGTGTTCCTGGCGACCCGACGCCGGGCCGTGGGGTGGCTCGTCGCGGGGGTGTGCCTGCAGGCGGTCGCGGTCGTGCTGCTCTGGTTCCTCGGGTTCCCCTGACGGGCTACGCGTCGAAGGTGTGGAACCAGGCGGTGCCGCCCGGGTGCTGCACGGTGATCATCTCGTCGAGGTCCCGGTAGGGGCCGTCCTGGTTGTGGCTCGCCGACTTGATGCGGATCGTGCCGTCGGACTCGGTGAACACCTCGGACACGATCGTCGTGTGGTCCGGTGACCCGTTCGCGTTCCAGTCGAACATGACGATGTCGCCGACCTTGACGTGCTGCCGCTCGTCGGAGGTGCGCCGGGTCAGACCGAACGTCGACGCGTTCTGGTCCAGCCACGGGTCCATCGCCGGGCAGTACGTCCAGGTGGCGGAGTGCTCCACGCCGCCGTCCCGGTTGTACCAGTCGCTGCGCTGCTGCCACCCGCGCGCCTGGAGTGTCTGGTTCACGTAGTTGGCGCAGTCACCACCGATCGGGTTCATGGTGCCGTACTGGGCCGTGTTGTACTCCGACCAGTGCCGCATGGCGTACTGCAGCTGCCGGTCGACGTCGGTCTTCGGGACGTAGTCCACCCTCGTGGTGGCCACCGCCGAGCCCGCGTCCGGCACGGCAGCCGTCGTCGGGGCCGGCGTCGCCGTGGCCGAGTCCTGGGTCGCACCGACCTGGCCGTCGTTGGCCGCGCTGCCGTTGCCGTCCGAGGTCTGGTTCGCCGAGGGCACCGGCTGGACCGCGGTCGTGAACAGTGCGACGTCCGCGGACCCGGCCGTGTACATCGCCTGGTGCGGCGCCGTGAAGGTGACCGTCGAGGCGGTGGCGGACACGTCGCGTGCGGCGACACCACCGACCGTGACCCCCGCGACCGAGGCCAGCCCGGTTCCGGTGACCGTCACGGTGACACCGCCGGCGAGCGGGATCGCGGTGGGCTGCACCGACGTGGCGGTCGGCTTCGCGGCCGTTCCCGTCGTCGGGGCGGCGGTCGCGCCGGAGCCCGCAGCGCCGGACCCGCGCGCCGCGGACGACGACCCGGCGTCCGGGCCGTCGGACGAGCAGGCAGCGGCGACGAAGCCGACACCGGTGATGCCGGCGAGGGACAGGAGGGTGCGGCGCGTGATCGGGGCAGTCATGACGCGTCCCAGGCTAGGCGACGCAGTCGGGAGATCGGCCCACCGACTCGGCCTCGGTGCGGGTGTGCGGTGCGGTGCGCGGTGTGCGGCAGGCACCCGTGTGCTTCGCCCGGGCGGCGGACGCTCAGGCGGACGGGGCCGGCTGGGTCGCGGTGACGTTCACGAGCCAGGTCACGCCGAACCGGTCCGTCACCATGCCGAACTCGTCGCCCCACGGCGCCCGGGTCAGCGGCTCGAGCACCTGGCCGCCGTCGGAGAGCGCCGCGAAGTACCCCCGGAGGTCGTCCGCGTCGTCGGCGTCACCCGACAGGGACATCGAGATGTTGTTCGTCTCCGACCGGCTCATCGATGCCGGGGTGTCCGACGCCATCAGCACGTAGCCACGGGTCGTCTCGAGCTGCCCGTGCATGACCTTGTCCGCGTCGGCCGGGTCCTGCACGGCGCCCATCTCGGCGAACGTGCCGATGCGGAGGTCCCCGCCGAACACCGAGTGGTAGAACTCCAGCGCCTGCCGGGCGTCGTCGCGGAAGCCGAGGTACGGGTTCAACCGTGAGGTCATGGTGGGCTCCTTCGTCCGGGGCTCATCGTGTCAGCGCTGCCGGGCGGCCGCAAGGGACCCTCCCGGGCGCGCAGCACCACCCCGCTGCGCTCGACTGTCCGGCCGGATCAGCTGCAGGAGACGTCGCGGTCGATCGTCGTCGACCCGAACGCGGTGACGTACTGGGTCATCACGGTCTTCCCACCCGCCAGTCCCGCACCGGAGCACGCCTTCTGCGCTGCCGCGAGCGTGCCCGGACCGATGGCGAGCCAGCTGCTGCGGCCGTACGCCGTGCTGGTCTTCGGGACGACGCCGGCGACGGTCGCCCACTGGCTGGACGTCGAGTAGAACCCGATGGTCGTCGCTCCGCCGCTCTGCAGCCCGGCGATCATGCCCTCGAGCACGGTCCGGTTCAGGCTGGTGTCGGCCTGGTGGGAGAACTGCGTCTCGACGTCGATCCACCAGCGGTGCGAGCCGGGGGTCGCGACCCCGCGCTTCGTCGTGTCGTCGCCGCCGAGGGCGTACCCGTAGAGGAACGAGCACGCCGGGCTGTTCTGCGGCTTCCCGCCGTCACGGGTCGAGCACGACCCGTAGGGGTTCTTCGGGGCGTACCCCTTGAAGGTGTTCGACGTCGGCCAGGCCGAGGCGGCAGCGGCGGCGGGGTTGGCGAAGAGGACGTAGAGCTGGGCCGTGGGCTGGGCGGTGCCACCGGCGGCGAGTGCCGCCCAGGAGAGCTGGCTGCTCAGGCACGGGTTCGTGGTGTTCGCGAGCTCGCCGTTCACCCCGACGATGCCGAACGCGTGGTCGGTGGGCAGGGCCGAACCGCACTGCGGCCAGGACACGTCCGCCCCGGTACCGACGCCGGAGGAGCCGTCGACGAAGTAGCCGACCGCGTCCAGGTTCACCGTGCCGGTGCCGGCCTTCGCACGCGCCTGCACGGTGCCGGTCGGGGCGATCGGCACCGTCGCGGTCCCGGCGAGCGACTGCGACTTGGCGACCACCTGTGTCGAAGCGACGACCGCGCCGACGGAACCGACGTGGAACCAGCCGGCGGCGGAGAGCCCCGTGGTCCGGGCGGTGAGGACCGCGGCCCGCGCGGTCAGCGGGATGCCACCGGCGCCCGCGACCCGCACCTGCTGCAGGGTCGACTTCACGGCGACCGAGGCGACCCGTGCCCCGTCGGCCGGGACGAACACCAGTCCGGACGTGCTCGTCGACCAGTAGCCGGCGACGGTCACGGTGACACCCGAGGCGACCCCGGAGGTGCGCACGTCGACGGCGCCGCTGGCGGGCAGCCGGACGGTCGCGGTGTTCGTGATCGACAGCCCCTTCGCCGGGAACGCCTGGGTGACGGCGGCCCGGTCGGCCACCCCCTGCGGGGTGACGCTGACACTGCCGGCCGCTGCGGGGTTGCTGACCCGGACGTCGAGGACCGCGGCGGTCGCCCCGGCCGGGACACCGGCACGACCGGTGACCTGGACGGTGGTGGGCGTCGTCGCCGCGACGGTGCCGGCGAGGAGCGCCGTGGGCGTCACGGGCGTGTAGGTGGAGCCGCTGCTGCCGTACGAGCCGGCCACGACCAGCGAGACGGTCGCGGTGCCGGCGGAGAGCACGACCTGCACCCGCCCGCCGGAGACCGCGACGGTCGTGCTGCCGGCGACCGTCCGGCCGCGGACGTAGTCCTGCAGCGGCGGGCGCGCGGTGCTGCCCACCGGCACGACCGAGACCACGCCGGCCGCGGTGGGGGCGGCGACCTGCACGACGAGTGTCGCGGCGGTCGCCGACGCGGGGATGCCCGGCAGCGTCACCGTGGTCGGCGTCGTGCGGGCGGTGCCGGTCCAGACGGTCGGTGCGGCGAGTGGCGTGTAGCGCCCGTAGGCCGGAGCGGTCGTCGCCGCAGCGGCCGTGCCCGTCGTCCCGGCCGCGGCGGGTGTGGTGGACACCGCGGCGGAGGCCGATGCGACCGGGACGACGACGAGTCCGGCAGAGACGACGGCAGCGGCCGCGATGGTCGCGAGCGCTCGTGTGAAGCGGTGCATGGCACTCCCCTGGTGTCTGCCCGGTCCGGGCGCAGCAGGAGTCTAGGCGCAGGGTGTGACGCGCCGACAGCCCCAGGACGGACCTGTGGGAAGTCGGATGCCGAGGGCACGAACACGTCAGGCCCGGAACCGGGTGGTTCCGAGCCTGTGGCCCACCGTGCTGGTGGGGTGCTGCTTCTTGGTGGAGCTAAGGGGATTCGAACCCCTGACCTTCTCATTGCGAACGAGACGCGCTACCAACTGCGCCATAGCCCCAAGTGCTCGACCACGATAGCACCGGGTCGCAGTGATCCGAAATCGAGCCGCCGCGGTCGGGCGTGCCGTTGCCGGGCGCGCCGGTCCGGGTCAGACCGCGCGACGCCGACGCATGATCGCGTCGAGGTCGGTCTGTCCGTACGCGTCGTCGCCGATGACGCCCATGCCGGCCCAGCGGCTGGGCGCGGACGGGGTCTCGTCCGCGGCGGACTCGGACGACGCCGAGCCGGACGACGCCGACGCCGGCGCCCGCAGCCCGAGCCGCTCCGCGAGCCGCCCCTGGTCGTGCGAGGACAGTGCCGCCGCGGCCTCCTCGACGTCGGCACGCATCCGCGACACCCGCGCCAGCGATGGGTCGGACTCGGCCGCCCGGATCGCGGCGGCTTCGGCGTCCGCCTCGGCCTTCGCCTGCGCGACCCGCTCCCGCAGCCGCGCGGCGAGCACCGCGGACGACTCCGGCGACGGCTCGGGCGCTGCGGGGGCCTGCACGTACAGCGGCTTCGGGACGGCCCCGGGCGTCCAGGTGCGTTCGGCCGGCGCGGCCTCGGGCTGCTCGGTGGACAGCGGCGGGGCCGGGTCGGTCCACGTGCTGGCTGGACGGGAGGCCCGGCGCTGCTCCGGCGCGCCGGCTGCGGCCCGACGACGACGTGCGGTCGCGACCTGGTGCAGCTGCGCGAGGACCGCCGCCGAACCAGCAGCCGCGACGAGTCCGGCGACCGCGAGGACCCAGGCGCCGGGAGCGGCGACGAGGACGACGAGCGCCGTGAGGAGCCCGAGCGTGCCGAGGATCGTGGCGCCGAGGCGCGAGCGACGCATCCGCATCGCGGTGAGTGCGGGCACGGCGGACACCTGCTCGAGGACGGGCGCCTGGGCTGCCAGGCGACGGGTGATCTCACGCTGCCGGGCGGCTTCGTGGGCGCGGACGATGGCCGCGCGCTTGGCCTCTTCCGACCGGGCGACGCGCTGCGCCTCGGCGAGGGACTTCGCGTTCATCTCGACGCGCACCTCGTCCGGCAGCTCGGCGGTCTGCGCCAGGATGCGGAGGGTCTGCTGCAGGCGGATCGCGTTCCGCTCGGTCGCCAGGTACTCACGTCGCGCTGCCCACGCGGGCATCAGGTACACGACCCAGAGCACCGCCGCCACGAGCAGCACCACGCCGCCGCCCCAGGTCCCGAATCCCATGGGGCAACGGTAGGGGGAGCGCACCGCCGGGACGCCCATTGCCGGGAGCGTGTCGAGCGAGTCGTGACGGATCCGTCGGACCCGGGACGGGCCTCCCGGCCGACGGCCGCGCCGACCGGGTCGGCTGCTGCGAGGGGGCTCAGCCGCGCGGCGAGAGGGGCAGCGGCACGGACGCTTCGTCCCAGGCCTCGTCCGGCACGTGCCCGGTGCCGAGCGGGACCTGCCCGCGGACCCAGCGGTCGAGGACGCCGTCCTGGACCTCCTCGGCGACGAGACCGAAACAGAAGTGGTCACGCCAGTCGCCGTTGATGTGGATGTACCGGCGACGGAGGCCCTCGTACCGGAAACCGAGCTTCTCGACGACGCGGAGGCTCGGCGCGTTCTCCGGACGGATGCAGATCTCGAGACGGTGGATGCCGACGACGCGGAAGCAGTGGTCCGCCGCCAGCGCGACCGCGGTCGGGGTCACGTTGTGCCCGGCCGCGTCCTGCACGACCCAGTACCCGATCGACGCGCTCGCGAGCGAGCCGTAGGTGATCCCGGACACGTTCAGCTGGCCGACGAAACGACCGTCCAGCTCCATCGCGAACGGGAGGCCCAGCCCGGCCCGGGCGTTCGCCTGCAGTGCGCGGATGCTCCCGCGGACGTCCGAGGACGCCATGCCGGACGGGTTCGTCGCCTCCCAGGTGCGGAGCCAGGAGCGGTTGCCCGCCAGTGCGAGGTCGAGATCGCGGGAGTCACGGACCCGGAGGGGGCGGATGGTGACCCGCCCGTGGGTGAGGGTCGGGATCGTCGTCATCGCTTCTGGTTCCTCCGGGGTCCCGATCTCGTCGGGACGGGTGTCCCGCACGGGCCCGGGTTCACCGGACCCGTACGGGATGGGTCGACTCATTCGCCCGCGTTGAACTCCTTGAGCCAGGACTTGAGGTCCGGCCCGAGGTCTGCACGGTCCGAGGCGAGCTGCACGATCGCCTTGATGTAGTCGAGTTTGTCACCGGTGTCGTAGCGGCGTCCACGGAAGACGACGCCGTACACGCCCCCGGTCCATTCCTCGGCGCTCGCCATCTTCATGAGCGCGTCGGTGAGCTGGATCTCGCCGCCCTTGCCCGGCTCCTGCTTCTCGAGGACGTCGAAGACCTCGGGGCGGATCACGTAGCGGCCGATGATGGCCAGGTTCGAGGGAGCCTCGCCCTGCGCCGGCTTCTCGACCAGGCCGGTGATCTTCACGACGTCGTCGGTGTCGGTCGGCTCGACCGTGGCGATGCCGTAGAGGTGGGTCTGCGACTCCGGGACCTCCAGGAGCGCCACGATCGTCGCGTTCTTCTCACCCTGGACCTCGATCATGCGCTTGAGGAGCGGGTCGCGGGCGTCGATGATGTCGTCGCCGAGGAGCACGGCGAACGGCTCGCGGCCGACGTGCATCTTCGCGCGGAGCACCGCGTGGCCGAGGCCGAGCGGGTCACCCTGCCGGACGTAGTGCATGTCCGCGAGGTCCGTCGACTGGTTGACCTTCTGCAGCTTCTCGTGGTCGCCCTTCTTGCGGAGGGTCTCCTCGAGCTCGGACACGTGGTCGAAGTGGTTCTCGAGCGCGTTCTTGTTGCGCCCGGTGATCATGAGGACGTCGGTGAGGCCCGCGTCCACGGCCTCTTCCACGACGTACTGGATGGCCGGCTTGTCGACGACGGGGAGCATCTCCTTCGGCATCGCCTTGGTCGCGGGGAGGAAGCGCGTGCCCAGCCCTGCAGCGGGGATCACGGCCTTCGAAATCTGGAAGCCCATGCAGCGACCGTATCCGATCCCCTTTTCGGGGGCATGTCAACGGATAGGGGGACATCGAGATCGGCGGGAAGCCGCATCGCCCGCGATCGCTACACTCGTCGCCATGACCGCCGATCTCGGGAACGAGAAGCGTGCCCTGCGAGCCGACCTCCGGCAGCGGCGGCGCAGCCGGACCTCGACCGAACGCGACGCCGACGCGCAGTCCCTGACGGCGACGCTGCAGCGGTTCGTCGAGGAACGGCAGATCACCTCGGTCGCCGTGTACCTCTCCGCGCCCGACGAACCCGACGTCCGTCCCTTCCTCAACTGGGCGTTCGAGCAGGGCATCCGCGTGCTCCTGCCGGTGACCCGCGAGGACGGCCTGCTCGACTGGGCGGTCGGTGACGGCACGTCGGAACGCGAAGGACTGTTCGGCATGCCCGAGGTCGTCGGCGAGGTCCTCTCCCCCCTGGCGATCAACGACGTCGACGCGATCCTCACCCCGGCCGCCGCCGTCGGGCACGACGGTGTCCGGATGGGCTGGGGCCGCGGCTACTACGACAAGACCCTCGGGTCCATGGCGAAGCGCCCGCCCGTCTATGCTGTGGTGTTCGATGCGGAGTACCTCGTCGAGGTCCCGCGCGAAGCCCACGACGAACCCGTGGACGGCATCATCACGCCGTCACGCATCATCACGTTCCGGAGCTGACGTGCCCACCTACTCGTACCGCTGCACCGAGTGCGGCAACGCGTTCGACATCAAGCAGTCCTTCTCCGACGACGCCCTGACCGAGTGCCCGGTCTGCGGCGGGGTCCTGCGGAAGGTCTTCTCGCCCGTCGGCGTGACCTTCAACGGGGGCGGCTTCTACCGGACGGACTCGCGGCCGGCGCCGAAGAGCGAGGGCGGCAGCGGGTCGGGGTCCGGGTCGTCCGGCTCCGGCTCGTCCGGCTCCGGTTCCGGCTCGTCGGGGTCCGGCTCTGGTTCCGGCTCGTCCGGCTCCGGCGCGTCCGGGTCGTCCGGCTCCGGCTCCTCGGGGTCCGCCACGTCGGGCTCGGGTTCTTCGGGATCGGGATCGTCGACCTCCGGATCCTGACCTGCCCCGCGCCTCCTGGATAGGTTGGACCGGGCCACGCACGGTGGTCGTCCACGACAGAAGGGGGCTCGCATGAAGGGCTTCAAGGAGTTCCTGCTCCGCGGCAACGTCATCGATCTGGCCGTCGCGGTCGTCATCGGTGCCGCGTTCACCGCCATCGTCACGACCATCGTGAACTCACTCATCAACCCGCTCATCGGTGCGGTGTTCAACGCGTCGAGCCTCGACAGAGCGTTGATCTGGAAGATCCCGACCGTCTCCGGCGGCAGCGCGGACATCCTCTTCGGCGCGATCATCGGTGCGGTCATCAACTTCGTCATCGTCGCGGCCGTGGTGTACTTCGCCCTCGTGCTCCCGGTGAACCACCTCAAGAAGGTGGCCTTCGACCGGGTGAAGAACAACGAGGAGCAGACGCCGCAGGACGTCCCGCCGACCGACGTCGAGGTGCTGCTCGAGATCCGCGATCTGCTCCGCCGTCCGGGCAGCGACGAGGGAACGGCCCCGACCGGCGGTGGCGCACACGTCGCACCGTCGACCGCTCCCGAGGGCCCGGGGATCGCCGGCTAGACGAAGCTGTAGGCCGAAGCCGCCCCCGCCAACCCCCGCCACCCCCCGCCGACCGGTCACGACAGCCCGTTGAGCCGGAAGGTGAACGGGGTGTCCTGACCAGTCGGGGGTGGTGCGCGGGCGTGGCGGGCGTCAAACGGGCCTCCCGGGAGGCACGCGACAGGCCGCAGCCGCCCCGCCGACCGGTCACGACACCCCGCCCGCCCTCCGCCGACCGGTCACGACACCCCGTCGAGCCAGAAGGTGAACGGGGTGTTGTGACCAGTCGGGGGTGGAGTGCGGGCGTGGCGGGCGCCAGCCGGACCTCCCGGGGGCCACGCGACAGGCCGCAGCCGCCCTCGCCGACCGGTCACGACACCCCGCCCGCCCTCCGCCGACCGGTCACGACACCCCGTCGAGACAGAAGGTGAACGGGGTGTTGTGACCGCTCGGCGACGGGACGCGGGCGCGCCAGGCGCCAGCCCGCCGCGCCCCGCCCAGCCCAGCCCCGTGCCTACGCCGGGGCGCGCTGCGTCCGGTGCTTCCGGGACATCTCGGCCGCGTACTGCAGCCCGGCCAGGACGTGCCCGATCGTCCCAAGCCAGACGAGCACGAGCGCCACGTTCCGGATCCAGTGGTGGTCCGCCGCGACCGAGGTCGACGAGAACAGCAGCACCGGCAGCCCGACGAACAGCAGCGCCGAGCGGATCTTGCCCGTCCACGTCACGCGCAGGTCCGGGTTGCCACGGAACCACGCACTCGACAGGGCGAGGAGCGCCAGGTCGACGACCACCACGATCGCGACGACGATCCACGGCAGCAGCCCGACGAGCACGAGCGACAACACGATCGCGACGATCGCCAACCGGTCGGCGATCGGGTCGAGGGCCTTGCCGAGCTCCGACTCCTGGTGCAGGCGACGTGCCAGGAACCCGTCCGCCCAGTCGCTGACACCGAGGACGACCAGCGAGGCCAGCGCCCAGCCGGGGTGTCCCGCGACGACGAGCGCCACGTAGACCGGGATGAGGACGAACCGCACCATCGTGATGAGGTTCGGCCACGTCTGCCAGTCGGGCCGGGTCCGCCGGGAGGGCTCCGTCATCACACGCTTCCGTTCGGGGTTCAGGACCCCCAGCGTACCGGTCAGCCCCAGTGCGGCGGCCGGTCGCGGAGCAGCCGGTCGTCGTTCTCCCCCGACGTGTGCCGCGCCGGCTCGGGCGACGGGGTCGGGTCGCTGCCCGGGACCGGCCTGGTGGTGACGCGACGGCCGGACCGGACGACACCGACGGACGGCTCGGGCGCCGTGTCCGCGACCCCCTGCGGGACGGGAGGCTCGGCGGCGGTCGGGTGCGCGCCTCCCGTCCGTGGGGTGGTCGCCTCGGGCGTCCACGCACCGGTGAGCCGCTCCGTGGTCGACGTGACCGGGCCGGCCGGGCGGGCCGCTCGACGGACGGGCCGAGCGGTCACGAGCGGCAGGCGCGGCAGGCGCCGCCGGTCACGAGCGGGAGAGCGAGGCTCATCGTCGTGCGGGCACCGGCGGGATCGAGATCTCCTGCGTGGCGCCGCGGTCGACCCCGAGCACCTGCGCGACCGTGTTCGCGACCCGGTCCGGGTCGGAGAACAGCTGGAACGCGTGCACGCGGACGTAGTGCCAGCCGAGACGGCGGAGCACCTCGGGCCGGAGCCGCAGCGACTCGCGCAGCGACCCCTTCACCAGCGACGCGTCGGTCTCGATCGTGACGCAGACCCCGCCGTGCGCGGCGACCAGGCCGAGCTTGCCGCGGTGGCCGAGCGCGACCGGGATGCCGCGCATCTCGAGTCGGCGAGCCAGGTCGACGAGCAGCGGGTCGGAGTCGTCCGGCACGTACTCGGCGGTGGTGCGGGCGCGGACCTCGGCCAGGATCTCGGCGAGGGCGACCGTGCCGTGGCCCATGCGCTCGGCCTCGATGTCGGACGGCTGGAAGCACGTGACGATCACCATCGAGCGACGGGCACGGGTCATCGCGACGGCGAGCAGGCGCTCCCCACCGGGCTTGCCGAGCGGACCGAAGTCGCGGAGGACCCGGCCGTGCGGGGTGCGGCCGTACCCGATCGAGAACACGACGCGGTCACGGCTCTGCGCCACGGACTGCTCGAGGGTGGCGACGATGAACGGCTCGGGACGGTCGCCGATGACGAACTCGGTGAGGTCCTTGTGGCCCTGCGCGGCGGCCAGGACGGCCTGCTCGACCCGGACCGCGTGCTTCGCCGAGGCCGTGATGACCATGAGCGACTCGGTCGGTCGGGTGCGGGCGTGCTCGATGACGTGGCGGACGACGCGGTCCACCTCGGCGTCGACGCTCTCGACGGCGCCGGACTCGGGGTCCGGGACGGCCTTGCCCTCGCTGACGTAGTCGAGCGCGATCGAGCCGTGGCCGAGGAACGAGCCGGCCCAGGGCAGCGACTCGATGCGGCCACCGTAGAAGCGACGGTTGACGAGCTCCGCCAGGTCCTCGCCACCGGCCCGGTACGAACGGGTGAGCGACAGCGTCGGCAGCAGCGTGGACAGCTTCGCCAGGGCGGAGTCGGCGTGCAGGGCGTCGAGCGTCTCCTCGTCGACCTGCAGGGCGCGGTGCTCCGGGTCGACGGCGATGCGGAACGGCGACGGCGTCTGCGTGACCGGGTCGCCGAAGACGACGGTCTGGCGGGCGCGGCGGACGGCACCGACGGTCTCGGCGATGGTGACGGCTCCGGCGTCGACGAGGATCACGGTGTCGAACGGCATCGTGTCGGCGATCTGCGCGACCTCGTACGGCGAGGCGAGCCAGACCGGGGCGATCGCGCGGGACAGGTGCGGTGCCGAGTCGTGCAGCAGGCGGGAGGTGATCGCGCCGTCGCGGAGCTGGCTCTTCAGCGCGGCGGACTCCTCCGGCCAGTCGACGAGCCCGACCTTCCAGTTCTCGGCGAGCTGCCACGCGAGACCCTGGGACACCCCGGCCGCGTGCGCGTCGTCGACGAGTCGGAAGTCGGCCTCGACCCGGTCGAGCATGTCGGTGTTCGCCCCGAGCAGTGCGCGGTCGGACTCGAGCATGGTCTCGAGCGCGGACTGCCACCAGGCGAGTTCGAGCTCGGCGGGCACCTGCACGTCGGGGACGTGCCGGTTCGCCAGGTCGGTCAGGAGCGGCTCGAGCTGCAGGTCGCGGAGCGTCTGCATGAGCTCGGTGCGCTCCTGCAGGTTGTGCAGGACGTCGGACTCGGCCGCGAGCTCGGCGATCGTCGGCACGAGGCGCTCGATCGGCAGGTTCGCGAGCTGCTGTTCGCGGCTGCTGCGGCCGAGCGGCTCGTCGAGGCGCGCGAGGTCCTCGACCACGTTCGAGAACAGCACCTGGACGTCGGCGATGCCGGTGGGGACCTCGGGGTTCACACCGGCGGCGACGTACCGCTGCCAGAGGACCCGCTGCTGCTGGACACGCGTGAGTGCCTCGTGCAGGTCGGAGACGTGGACGCCCGGACGGACGTACTCACGAGCGAGCTTCTTCAGCCGGCGACGGTTCGTGCTGGACATCGGCGCGCCCTCGCCCCGCGGCGCGGTGGCGGCGACGAGCTCGGACACGGACCGGTCGAAGACGATCGGCAGGAAGCGGTCGAGGGTGTCGCGGATCTCGGTGAGCAGGCGCAGGTAGATGCCGAGCTCGTTGATCGTCGTGAACTGGCGCATGTGCGTCGACGCGACCAGGTCGTGTGCACGCTGCAGGAGGGCCGGCAGCGATCCGCCGTCGAGTTCCTGCGCGGTCGCGTGGGCGCGCTGGGCACCGTCGCTCGAGCTGAACTTCGCGCCGTACCAGGGCGAGTCGTCCGGGCCGTAGCGGAACTCGCCGAGGTTGGCGGCGCTGACCATGGTCTCGGCGACCCGGGCGCGGCCGGACACCATCGACACGACGGACTGCTTCGACAGCCGGGCCGTGGTGGACGGCGCGACGGGCAGCAGGGACAGCCGCGACAGCTCGACCAGGCAGTCGAGCACGCTGACGCCGAAGTCGGGGTCGGTGCGGGTCAGGGCACCGCGGTAGTCGGTGAGGACCTTGCGGAGCCGGACCAGGGCGTCGTCGACCTCACGGAGGTTCGGACGGCTGGCCTTCTCGTTGCGGGCGATGGCCCGGACGACGTCCCGGCGGAGGGTGCCCGGCGTGACGGCGACACCCGGCAGGTGCACCTCGCCGAAGCGGGCCGCGATGCCGCGCAGGGTCGCACGACGGGGGCTGACCACGAGCACGCGCTTGTTCGCCGCGACCAGTCCGCCGAGGGCGTTCACGATCGTCTGCGTGCCGCCGGTGCCGGGCAGGGTCTTCACGACGATGGAGTTGCCGGCCGTGATCTGCGCGATCACGTTCTCCTGCTCGTCGTCGGCGTCGAGCAGCAGGGTGTCGGTCTCCGGGCTGCGCTCGTCCGAGGGGGTCTGCTCGACCGGGTGGTACGACTGCTCGACCTGCCACTTGGCGCTGGGGTTGCCGGCGAGGGCGTCGAGGACGGGGTGGGCCAGGTCGTCGGTGTCCTCGACGAGCCCGGTCGCGACCTCGGCGAACGTCGACACGACCAGTCGGGCGTGGACGGAGAAGCCGGGGATGTGCGCGGTGAGACCACGGAGGCGGTCGATCACCGGGTTCGGCGTGAACGAGCCGTCCTGCTGCGCGAGGGCGACGAAGGACTGCGCGTCGAGGGTCACGCCGAACTGCTCGCGGAGCGCGTCGGACAGACCCGGGTTGAGGACGGGTTCGCCGAGCAGGCGGACCTCGAAGTCCCGACCGTGACGACGGATCGCCAGCGGGCGGAGCAGGACGGGTCCGCGGAAGTGCTCGTCGCCGTGCTGCCAGTCGGCGATGCCGATGCCGAGCTTCACGGCGTCGAGGCCGCGGACCGTCGCGAGCTCGGTGCCCTTCGCCTCGACGTGGCCGGCGGCGACGCGGGCGGCACGGAGGGCGACCTCGTCGCGGATCAGGCTGGACAGCAGCGTGGTCTTGCCGGTGATGAACTGGGCGAGCCCGCCGGGGTGCGTCGTCGAGAGCTCGATGCGGCCGCGCGGGTGGTCGGCGAAGTGCACGAGCGGGCTGGTGCCGCCGACGCCGGCGAGCTGCTCGCGCCAGGCGTCCCACGCGGGCTCGGCCGCGTTGCCCGCGGTCAGTCGCGGGTCACCGAGGCTGATCGCGTGCGGGCTGGTGACCTGGAGTTCCGGGCGCAGCGCAGACCGCTCGTCGGGCAGGTCGGTGCCCTCCGTCGTTCCGCCGTCGACCGAGGCGTCGTCGTTCGTCACGTCGTCCTCATCGCCGGTCGTCCTGTCCACTCGCCACACACGCCCACTGTAGGCGGAAGCACCGCAGCACTCCGGCAATGACCGCGCGGTTCCGGGTTTTCGCCCGACCACCCCGCCCGCCGCACCGGGCCAGGACGCACGGGTGTGGTACCAACGGTGCATGGCCACCGACGACCGAACCGCTCCGTCCGCCCCCGCCGTCTCCCGGCGTCGATCGGTCCCCGCCGAGATCTCGCGCTCCTGGCTGCTCGTCGCCGGCACCGCCGAGGAGCGCTTCGACGGCGCAACCCGGTCCCGTGCCGACCAGGTGATCCTGGACATCGAGGACGCCGTCGACCCCGCCGCGAAGCCCGCCGCCCGGTCGACCGTCGCGGCCTGGCTCGCGGGCTCCGGCGAGGCCTGGGTCCGTGTCAACGACGTCACGACCGACTTCTGGGAGGACGATCTCGAGGAACTCCGCGGCCTGCCGGGTCTGCAGGGCGTGATGCTCGCGAAGACCGAGAGCCCCGCCCAGGTCACCGACACCTGGCACCGACTCGGCGGGCACACCCCGGTGATCGCCCTGGTCGAGTCCGCGGTCGGCATCGAGGACGCGACGAGCATCGCCAAGGCGCAGGGCGCGTTCCGCCTGGCGTTCGGCAGCGGCGACTACCGCCGGGACACCGGCACGAGTGCGGACACCCTGGCGATGGCGTACCCCCGCTCCCGACTGGTCGTGGCGTCCCGCGTCGGTGACCTGCCCGGCCCGATCGACGGCCCGACCGTGGGCTCCTCGCACCCGATCCTCCGCGAGCAGTCGCAGGTCGCGGTGTCGCTCGGCCTGACCGGCAAGCTCTGCCTGGACACCGAGCAGCTGCCCGTGATCAACGAGGTCATCTCCCCCACGCCGACCGACGTCGCCTGGGCGCAGGACTTCCTGGACGACTTCGAAGCCCGCGGGCGCGTCATCCGCGACGGTTCGGACCTGCCGCGCCTCGGTCGTGCGCAGAAGATCCAGCGCCTCGCCCAGGCGTTCGGGGTGGAGCCCCGGTAGGACGGACCCATGACCTGGTCGAACGTCCCCGGATCCGGACCCGAGCACCACCGCCCGCAGCAGTACGGGCCGTCGGCGCCGCACCCCACCGACGCCGAGCGCGCCGCGTGGGAGCAGGGCGGGACGTCGCTGTTCCCGCCGGGCAGGATCGCGGACCGGGTGTCCACCGTCCTGCTCCTGGTGGCGGGCGCCGTCCTCACCGCGGTCGCGGCCGTCGCGGCGGTCATCGCGGTCGCGTCCGCGGCGACGTCCTGCGGCACGGGTGCGGCCTGCAGCCCGGGTGGGTTCGTCGGCGGCGCCGTCCTGGCCGTCGGCGGTGCGTTCGTGGTCGGGGTCGTGACGCTGGTGTTCGCGGTGCGGGCCTGGATCCGCCGCCGGACGTCGTGGTGGATCGCCGGCATCGGCTTCGTCCTGGCCGTCGCGGCCGTCACCTGGGGCACCGTGCTCTTCGTGCACACCCTCGACGAGCAGGGTGCGGGTCGGGACGCCGGTGTCGCGACCGCGCAGCTGCCCACCACCTGACCGGTCCTCCCCTGGACGTCGGGCCGACCCCCGGGCGCATGCTGGGCCGATGAAGCAACGAGTCATCGGAGACACGTCCGTCAGCGCCATCGGACTCGGCGGCATGCCGATGTCCATCGAGGGGCGGCCGGACGAACGGCGCTCCGTCGCCACCATCCACGCCGCCCTCGAGGCCGGCGTCACCCTCATCGACACCGCCGACGCGTACCACCTGGCCGCGCACGACGAGGTCGGGCACAACGAGGAGCTCATCGCGAAGGCCGTCCGGCAGTACTCCGGCGACACCTCCGCGGTCCTCATCGCGACCAAGGGCGGGCACCTCCGCCCCGAGGCCGGCGCCTGGGCGCAGAACGGCGACCCGGCGTACCTCAAGGAGGCGGCCAAGGCCTCGGCGAAGCGTCTCGGCGTCGACGCGATCGGCCTCTACCAGTTCCACCGCCCGGACCCGGCCGTGCCGTACGCGGACTCGGTCGGCGCACTCGCCGAGCTGCTCGACGAGGGCGTAATCCGGATGGCCGGCATCTCGAACGCCACGGTCGACCAGATCCGGGAGGCCAACGAGGTCCTCGGCGGTCGACTCGCCTCGGTGCAGAACCGGTTCTCGCCGGTGTTCCGCTCGAGCGAGCCGGAACTCGAGCTCTGTGACGAGATGGGCATCGCGTTCCTGCCGTGGAGCCCCCTCGGCGGCATCGGTGGCGCGGCGGACCTCGGCACCACGGCCGAGGAGTTCGCCTTCCTCGCCCGCGAGCGCGACGTCACCCCGCAGGTCATCGCCCTGGCGTGGGAGCTCGCGAAGAGCGACGTCGTCGTCCCGATCCCGGGAGCGTCCCGTCCGCAGTCGATCCTCGACTCCGTCACGGCGGCCACCGTCAAGCTGCGGCCCGAGGAGGTCGACCGGCTCGACGCGTCACGACCGGACCAGGCGGCGTAGTCGGCCGACCGCACGACGCACCACGGGCCTCCCGGCCAGGACAGCCGGGAGGCCCGTGGTGCGTTCAGCGACGCGTGTCGCGTCTCAGGACGCGCAGGTCGTGTCGAAGTCGTTGCCGGCGGTCTGGACCGCGGTCGCGGACGACTGGAACGCCGACAGGTCGGCGGACTTCGGGTCCTTCGTGATCGCCTCGAGGCGGGTCACCATGTCGCCGTAGGCGCTCTGGAACGCCTCGGCCTTGCCCTTGACCTCGGTGTTCGTCACCGCGGCGACGCCGTCGTCGATGCTCGAGTCGAGCTCCTTGAGCTTGGCGACCGCGGCGGCCGGGTCGGACTGCAGCTTCGCGGCCTGCGACTGCAGCCCCTCGGCGGCGGAGCGGACCTTGCTCTCGAAGGCCTGGCAGGCGTCGGCCTTCGACTGCGTGCCGGATGCCTCGGCGGCCTTCGTCGGCGCGCTCGAGCTCGCGCCCGTCGTCGCCCCCTGCGACGCCGCGTCCGACCCCGACGTGCTGCCACCCGTGGAACAACCGGTGAGCAGGACCGCGGCGAGTGCGGCGGTCGCGAGGACGGTGAGGTGCTTCGTGGACATGGGATCCCCCGTTGGTTCGCGACGCGTCCCTGATCGGACGCGTTCGCGGTCGACAGTACCGACCCCGCGCTCCGGGCGAGCGGGGAGGTGGCCCCGGGAGGAGCGTGGTCCGGCAGGCGCGTACGGTCGAGGGATGCGTGCCATCACCTTCTCCCAGCCCGGCGACGTCGACGTCCTGACCCTCGGCGAGCTGCCCGACCCGGTCCCCGGTGACGGCGAGGTCCTCGTCGAGGTCGCCGCCGCCGGCGTGAACAACGCCGACCTGCAGCAGCGTCAGGGGAACTACCCGCCGCCGCCCGGAGCCTCCGACGTCCTCGGACTCGAGGTGTCCGGCACCGTCCGTGCCCTCGGCGCGGGCGTCACCGACTGGGCGGTCGGCGACCGGGTCTGCGCGCTGCTCAGCGGCGGTGGGTACGCCTCGCTCGCCGTGGTCCCGCAGGCGCAGCTGCTGCCGGTTCCCGACGACCTGGACCTGGTGTCGGCGGCCGGGCTGCCCGAGGCGGCCTGCACCGTCTACTCGAACATCGGCATGCTCGCCGGGCTCCGACCGGGCCAGACCCTGCTCGTACACGGCGGGACCGGCGGCATGGGGTCGCACGCGGTGCTCTGGGCGAAGGCCCTCGGCGCGCGGGTGATCGCGACCTCCGGCGGGGAGCGGAAGGTCCGGGCTGCCCGGGAGCTCGGCGCGGACCTCGTCGTCGACCACCGGGCCGAGGACTTCGTCGAGCGTGCGCTGGCCTTCACGGACGGCGTCGGTGTCGACGTGGTCCTCGACGTCGTGGGCCCGTCGTACCTGCACCGGAACCTCGAGGTCCTCGCGCCGAACGGGCACCTGGCGATCATCGCCGCGGGTGCCGGGCCGGACGCCACCCTGCCGATCGGGCAGCTGATGCGGAAGCGTGCGACCGTGAGCGGGACGACGCTGCGGGCACGTCCCGCAGCCGAGAAGGCCGAGATCGTCGCGGCCGTGCGACGGGACGTCTGGCCGTTCGTCGCGGACGGCCGGGTGCGTCCGGTCGTCGACGCCGTGCTGCCGATCGCCGACGCGGCCGACGCGCACAGCCGTCTGGCGTCCGGCGACGTGGTGGGGAAGCTCCTGCTGGCCCTGTGACCCAGGCGGAAGACACCGGTGTTCGTCGGTCGCGCCGCGTCCTGCGGGTGTTCGACGGACGAACACCGGTGTTCCGCAGCTTCGGGGCAGCCGCAGCCGCAGTCGCAGCGGCGGCGGCTACGCGTGGACGCGGGCCAGGAACGCCTGGAGCGCGGGGTGCTGCGGGGTGTCGAGGACCGCGGCGGGAGTGCCCTGCTCGACGACCTCGCCGCGGTGCAGGAAGACGATCCGGTCGGCGACGTTCCGCGCGAAGTGCATCTCGTGCGTCGTCATGAGGATCGTCGACCCCTGCTGCTTGAGCTCGGTGACCAGGTCGAGGACCTCGCCCACGAGCTGCGGGTCGAGCGCACTCGTCACCTCGTCGAGCAGGAGCAGCTCCGGGTCCGACGCGACGGCGCGGACGATCGCGACGCGCTGCTGCTGCCCGCCGGACAGCCGGTCGGGGAACGCCCCGGCGAACTCGCCGAGTCCGATCCGGTCGAGCAGACGACGGGCGATCGCCTCGGCCTCCGGACGGGAGGCGCGGTGCACCTTCCGCGAGGCCAGGGTCACGTTGTCCAGGACGCTCATGTGCGGGAACAGGTTGAACTGCTGGAACACGACGCCGATCCGGGCGCGGGTGGCGTCCACGTCGACGCGAGGGTCCGAGATGTCCTCGCCCTGGAGCAGCACCTGGCCGTCGTCGATCCCCTCGAGCAGGTTCACGGTCTTCAGCAGCGTCGACTTGCCGGAGCCGGAGGCCCCGATGACGCAGATGACCTCGTGGCGGTGCACGGCCAGGTCGATGCCGCGCAGGACCTCCTGGTCGCCGAAGGACTTGCGCAGGCCGCGCAGTTCGAGGACGGGAGCGGTCGTGTCGGTCACACCGCGCCTCCGATCTGTTCACGCTGCTGCTGTCCCCGGGCGATCGCATCGGTGACCCGGATGAGCGGCAGGCTGATGACGACGAAGAGCAGGCCGGCGACCAGGTAGGGCGTGAAGTTCGTCTGCTCCGCCTGTGCGATCTGGGCGCTGCGGACCGCGTCCACGGCGCCGAGGATCGAGACGAGCCCGACGTCCTTCTGCATCGACACGAAGTCGTTCATGAGCGCGGGCGTGACCTTGCGGATCGCCTGCGGCAGCACGACCAACCGCAGCGTCTGGGCGTGGGACAGGCCGAGCGACCGGGCGGCCAGGCGCTGGGACGGGTGCACGGCCTCCATCCCGGCGCGGAGCACCTCGGCGACGTACGACGAGTACGTCAGGACGATCGCGATGGTGCCCCAGAACTCGGGCGCGAGTCGCGGGAAGACGCCGAGGCCGGGCAGGCCGAAGCCGATCAGGTACAGCACGATGATGAGCGGCAGGCCGCGGAACAGGTCCGTGTAGCCGGTCGCGAGCATCCGCAGCGGGAAGAACACCGGGTTGCGGAGGCCCCGGACGACGGCCAGCAGGGTGCCGAGCACGGCGACGCCGATGCTGGCGAAGAACAGGATCCGGACGTTCAGCCAGAGGCCGAGCAGGATGTCCGGCAGCGTCTCCCACGCGACCTGCGGGTCGAAGAACGACCGTTGGACGGCCGCCCACCCGGGGGTGTTGACGATGCCGATCCAGACCAGCGCCACGACCACCAGGGTCGAGACGACGGAGACGGCGACCGATCGGCGGCCGCGCTGCCGGCGGTAGAGCTGCCGTTCACGCTCGACCTGGCTCGGCGCCGGTGTGACCAGCGGTGTGCCGGCTCCTGCGGGGGAGGTCATGCCCGCGTCACTTCAGGACCGGGGTGTTCGTCTCGGAGGACAGCCACTTCGTCTGCAGGTCCCGCAGCGCGCCGTCGTCCTCGAGCGACTTGAGTGCCTTGTCGACCTTCGGCGTCAGCTTCGAGTCCTTCGGCAGGACGATGCCGAACTGGTCGCCGGTGCCGTCGGCCGGGAACTGCGCCGACACCGTGCCGCCCTTCACCTGCGAGGCGGAGATGAAGAACGCCGTCGGCAGGTCCGTGACGATCGCGTCGATCTGGCCGGACTGCAGCGCCAGGACGGCGTCGTCGTTCGAGTTGAAGACCTGCGGGGTGACGCCGAGCACGTCCTTGACGCTCTGGATGCTCGTCGATCCGGCCGCGACGCCGATGGTGTCCTTCTTCAGTGCGGCGACGGTGGTGTCACCGGCGGCGGCGGACGACTTCTTCGTCACGACCGCCTGCGTGGTCGTGTAGTACGCGGACGACATGTCCACGGCCTTCTTGCGCTTGGCGTTGATCGAGAACTGCTGCAGGTTCAGGTCCCAGTCCTTCGCACCCGGCGCGATGGCGCTGTCGAAGGTGCTGCGCTTCCAGACCACGTCGCCCTTGCTGTAGCCCATCTCCTTCGCGACGGCGTACGCCAGGGCGGCCTCGAAGCCCTTGCCGGACTGCGGCTCGTCGTCCTCGACCCAGGGCGAGTACGCGGGCTGGCCGGTGGCGATCGTGAGCTTGCCGTCGGTCACGGTGCCGGCGGCGCTGTCACCACCACCGGACGAGCAGCCGGCGAGGGCGGTCGCGGCGACGAGGGCCGTGGCGAGGGCGATGGTCAGGCGGAGGGGACGGGTCACGGTCTGGCCTTCGTCAGGGGGAACAGGGCAGGTCGAAGTGTACTTCGATGTGGGATACCAACGCGAAGCGGATGACGCGGCGCGACGGCCGGTGCCGGCCGCGCGCCGGTGCCGGTGCCAGCCGCGCGCCGGCTCAGTCGGCGAGGGTGAAGTCCTCGAACGAGAACCCGGGCGACACCAGGCAGCTGAGGAGCACCTCGCCCTCGTGCGGGATCGTCCGCTGCCAGACACCACCGCGGACGAACGCCTGCGCGTCGTTGACCCGGTCGCGACCGGCGTCCGGCCCGAGCGTGATCCGTGCACCCGGTTCCGGCTGGTCGCCCGACCCGCCGAGTTCGAGCTCCACGGCGTCCGGTCCGTGCCACATCCAGATCTCGTCGCTCGTGACCCGGTGCCAGGCCGAGGCCTCGCCCGGGGGCAGCAGGAAGTGGATGAGGGTCGCGGCGGGACGCTCCCCCGCCGGCGTCTGCACGGTCGCCGGCGAGGTCCAGGTCCGGACGTACCAGCCGCCCTCGGGGTGCGGCTCCATGCCGAGTGCGCGGGCCCGGGACGGGACGTCGAGCCACTCGACGAGTTCGCCGGAGACGGTCCGTCGTGCGGCCATGCCGGGTCGGGGTGCGGTGTCGGTCATCGGGACTCCTTGCTGGGGGTGACGAGAGGTGTGGTCGTGGGTGCCGCGGTGCCGGGCATCACCCGGGCGGCGTCGGCGGTCCGGACGACCCCGCGGATCACGGTCGCCGCGGCACGTCCACCGCCGTCCTCGACGAGTTCGGCGAGCGCGTCGGGCACCGTCCGCGAGTCGACGTCGAACACGGCGAGGTCCGCGCGGGCGCCGACGGCCAGGTGTCCGATCCGGTCGGGTCCGACGGCCAGGCCCATCGCGTGCGCCCCGCCGAGGGTCGCCGCGGCGAGCAGCCGTTCGTGCAGGTCCCGGCCGGTGTAGCCCTGGGCGCGGGCGATCCGGTGCAGTGCGGTGACGTCGGCCATCGGGTCGAGGGACGGTGATGACGACAGCGAGTCGGTGCCGACGGCGATCGGGCTGCCCTCCCGCAGGTAGTCGGCGACGGGCGGCGGGTCGAGACCGATGACGGCGTTCGAGCGTGGGCAGAGTGCGACGGCGGTGCCGCGGGCCCGGAGCAGTGCCCGGTCGGCGGCGGTCATGTAGACACCGTGTGCGATGTGGCAGTCCGGGCCGAGGACGCCGAGCCGGTCGACGAACGACGTCGCACTCGCGCCGAACCCGAGGGCGCGCATGGCCCGGAAGGACGGCACGTTCGCCAGGTGCCAGTCCGCGCCGTGGCCGACGCCGGCGACGCCGTCCAGCCCGGGGATCGGCTCGACGGCGGTGCGCTCCCCCTCGAACGCCGCTTCGCCGAGGTGCAGGTGCAGCCGCAGTCCCCGCTGCCGGACGATGTCGGGCAGCTCGAGCAGCGGTGCCACGTCGAGCGAGTAGGGCGCGTGCGGTGAGAGTCCGGCGCCGGGGGTGGTCGGGATGCGGGCGAGTTCGTCGAGGACCTGGTCGCGCCCGTGCTGCTGCCAGGCGGCGTTCTCCCAGTCCATGACCTCCCAGTAGGCGATGCCGCCGAGGCCGGCGTCCTGCAGCGCGGTCGCCGCCTCGAGGTCGGTGACGACGTCGGCGATGCTCGTCACCCCGGCGGCGATGGACTGCACGGCGCCGGCCGCGGCCTCGGCCCGCCAGTCGTGCGACTCGGCGTAGACGGTGTTGAACGCGGACGCCCAGTCCTCGAACCCGGCGTACTGCCCCTGCCCGACCCTGGCCATGCCGGTGTACTGGAGGTGCGAGTGCGCGTTGACGAGTCCGGGCAGCAGGGCGCCGCGCCACCGCCGTTCGGTGAACGGGCTGCCGTCGAGCTGGTCCACCACCCACGAGCGTTCGCCGACGTGCAGGATCCGGCCGTCGCGCACGGCCACGGCACCGTCGGCGATCGGGGGCGCGGTCATCGGCACGACGACCCGCGCCGAGTGCACGGTCGTCGCCGAGCCCGTCGGCATCGGCGCGCTCACGCCGGGTCCCCGAACCGTCGCGTGCGGACGTCCGGTTCCCGCTCCGCGGGCTGCGCGGCTGGCCAGGTCGTGCCGACCGGCGGGCCGGGAGGCTCGACCACCGTCCCGAACGCGGCGAGCGCCGCGCGGGCAGTCACCGCGTCCACCTCGGGGTCGATCGACACGACGGCGCGCTCGAGCTCGTCCCCGCGCTCGACGAGCATCCGCACCGCCCCGAGCTGCGCCGCGAAGGACAGGTCCATGATCTCGATCGGGTTGCCCTCGGCAGCGGTGATGTTGATGCAGCCCCCGCCGTCGAGCAGGAGCACGTCCGGCCCGTCCGGGATGGTCACGCGTTCGACCCTGCGCCCGATCGTCGTGCGGACGGCTCCGGCGGCGAGCGCGTCGTCGACGGCGACCTCCTGGTCCACCCCACCGGCGACCGCGACCACCGTTCCGGCAGCGCAGGCCCGCAGCACGGCGAGGCTGATCGTGTCCGGCACCCCGGAGGCGCTCATCACCAGGTCGGCGGTGCGGACGGCCTCGGTGAGCGGGGCGACGGCGTACCCGGCGAACAGGGCCTGCAGCGCCCGGACCGGGTCGGGGTCCGCGACGGTGACGCGGAAGCCGAGGGCGCGGAGCACCAGGGCGACCCCTTCGCCGACGTGACCGAACCCGGCGACGACGGCCGAGCCTCCCCCCACCGGCGCGGCCGAGGGGTCGTCGAGGCCGTCGAGCAGGTCCAGCGCGGCGAACACGGTCGACTGCCCGGTGCCGTACCGGTTGTCGAAGAACGTCTTGGTGCGGGCGTCGTTCACGGCGACGACCGGGATCCCGAGCTGCCCGCGCGCGGCCATGACCCGCAGGGGGCGGAGGCCGCTCGTGGTCTCCTCGGCGGCCCCGAGCATCGTCGGCAGCAGGTCCGGGCGGTCCTGGTGCACGAGCCGGATGACGTGCGACCCGTCGTCGACGAGCACGTGCGGCCGGGTGTCGAGCATCGCGAGCGCCAGGTCCCGCTGTTCCGGCACGGTGGCCGTACTGCCGGCGTGCACCGGGATGCCCGTGCGGCGGAGGACGTCCGCGACGGCGTCGTCGGTCTCGTCCGCGTGGGCGTAGACGACGACCTCGGCGCCGGCGTCCTGCAGCAGCAGGGCGAGCACCGCGGTCTTCGGTTCGAGGAACAGGCTGACGCCGATGCGGGTTCCGCGGAGCAGGCTGCCCTGCCGGAGCTCGTCGGCGACCGCTCGCGAGACCGGCATCGAGCGACGTGCCCAGCGGATCCGGGCCTCGGCGGCGGGGTAGTCCTCGGCGTCCCGGCCGGTGGAGACGAGGAACACGTCGTCGGAGGTCGTCGGCACGCCGAGCACCCCGGGTCGGGCGAGCGTCGTCGGGCCGAAGGCGTCCTCGTCGACGGCGGGGACGTGGCGGCCAGCGTCGACCACGAGCAACGTCGACCCGCGCGGGCGGTCGGCGGTGGCCTGCTCGACGGCGGCGACGGACTGGTCGGGCGTGCCGAGACACCAGAGCTGGTCGACGTGCGTCCCGTCCTCGGCCGGCCGGGCGCCGAGGCCCGTCAGCAGGTCGTGCAGGACAGCGGCCTCGCGGGGGTCACCGCCGACGACGCGGAAACGCCGGGCGGCGAGCAGCATGTTCGTCACCCGGGCGGTGTGCCGGACGGCGGCTGAGGCCCAGGCCAGCAGGGCCGGGTCGGCGCGGGCGGTCGGGTCGGCGCGCGGCATGCGCCCATCGTAGGGCGCTCGAAGCGGTGCGACTCGGCGCTGAGCGGCCCTCGGCGCAGCGGATGCGGCGGCGGCGACCCGGTCACCGGGAATAGCGGAGGCGCGGCGGACGTAGTGACCGACATGACTGACGAGACGTTCGACAAGGTGACCATGTTCGGCGCGGACTGGTGCCGCGACTGCCGTCGATCCAAGGCGCTGCTCGACCGCCTGGGCGTGGACTACGAGTACGTCGACGTCGAGGCCGACCTGTCGGCGGCCGACCGGGCCGAGGCGATCAGCGGCCGCAAGAACATCCCCGTCGTCGTGCTGCCCAACGGCAAGCACTTCGTCGAGCCGTCCGACGCCGAACTGCAGGGTGAGCTGGAGTCCTCGGGCGCGCTCTGACGCACGACCGGGCCGCACGACCGGGCCGCACGTTCGGGCGCACCGCGCTGACCGGTATCCGACGTTCCTGGTGACACGCTGAGTCGATCCGGTGTTCAATCGGGCACCGGCCCTGAGCTCGGTGATCCGCCGCTGCCTCGGACCGGCCGCAGAACAAGGAGAACACCATGGGCGTACTCGGCCTCATCATCAGCCTGATCATCATCGGCCTCATCGCCGGTGCACTCGCCCGACTGATCGTCCCCGGCAAGCAGAGCATGTCGGTCCTGATGACCATCGTCCTCGGCATCGTCGGCTCGTTCGTGGGCGGCCTGCTCGGCTTCCTCATCTTCCAGCACGACGTCACGGACGGCTTCTTCCAGCCGGCCGGCATCATCGGCTCGGTCATCGGCGCCATCATCGTGCTGTTCCTCTACACGCGCTTCGCGGGTCGCGGTGCGAACCGTCGCTGACCAGCGACGTCTGGTCGGCGCCTGAGGCGTCGACCACGGACGGGAGGCCCGGTACCAGCTGGTACCGGGCCTCCCGTCGTTCCGGTACCAGCGCGTCCCCCGTCGTCCGGATGCTGCGCAGCACGCGGCGCGTACCGTCCACGTCATGACTGACGAGAACGACACCCGTCGCCCGGAGCAGGACGCAGCGCGCCTCGGCCTGGTCGTGGTCGGCGAGGCCTCGGCTCTGCAGTCCGGTGACGAGGAAGCGCTGAACGCGAGCGAGGCGAACATCCGTGATGCGGTGGACGAGCTGGTCGACGAGCCGCTCACCCCGCGTCAGGAGGAGGTCGTCGCGCGGCTCGCGCAGGCCGGCGGCACCCTGACGGCCGGCCTCAGCGGCGCGCTGGCGGCCCAGACCGGGCACCCGGTCGAGGACGTCCTCGAGGGCGCCGCCCGCAGCATCGTCTGGCAGGAGCGTCTCGCCAGCGAGGGCCTGGAACGCCAGGACGGCAGCCGACAGGAAGACGGGCGTCAGGACGCCGGGCACCCGGACTCCGGCAACCCGGATCCCGACCGTGACGGGCGCAGCGACCGCGACCAGGGCTGATCCGCCGACGGACGGGAGGCTCCCCACCGGTCCGGTGGGGAGCCTCCCGTCCGTCGGTCAGCCGACGGTCACGCCGTCGGGCGCCACCACTCGTCGAACGGCGTCGCCGGCACCTGGCGCTTGTGCTCGGTCGCGCGGTAGCGGGTCTCGATCGCCTCGGCGACCTCGACCGGCACGTCGTGGCCCTGCAGGTAGGCGTCGAGCTCGGCGTACGTCAGGCCGAGGTTCGCCTCGTCCGTCTGGCCGGGCAGGTCGTCGAGCAGGTCCGCGGTCGGGGCCTTCTCGTACAGGCGGGCCGGAGCGCCGAGGTGTTCGAGGAGCTGGCGGCCCTGGCTCTTCGTCAGGCCGGTCAGCGGGGTGAGGTCGACGCCGCCGTCACCGTACTTCGTGAAGAAGCCGGTCACCGCCTCGGCCGCGTGGTCCGTGCCGACGACCAGGTAGCCGCGCTGCCCGGCCACGGCGTACTGGGCGACCATCCGCATCCGGGCCTTGACGTTGCCCTTGACGAAGTCGCTCAGCGGCACCCCGGCGTCCGTCGTGTCCTGGACGACCCCGTCGACCCCGTGCTCGATGTTGACGACGATGCCCGGGTCGGCGGCGATGAACTGCAGCGCGAGCTGCGCGTCATCCTCGTCGGCCTGCACGCGGTACGGCATCCGGACCGTGGTGAACTCGGCCGCGTGACCGTCCGCGCGGAGCGACTCGATCGCGAGCTGCGTGAGCCGACCGGCAAGGGTGGAGTCCTGCCCGCCACTGACGGCGAGGACGTACCCCTTCGCGCCGGTGGTCAGCAGGTAGTCGCGCAGGAAGCCCACGCGCCGGGCGACCTCCTGCTCGGGGTCGATGGTCGGCTGGACGTTGAGGTCCGCGGCGATGGCGGCTTGGAGTTCTCGCACTCCCCCAGTATCCGCCCGGACCGCCGTCGTGCGCACGGGTTCTCGGCACCTGCTCGGATCGGATCAGGGCGCCGGCGACGGGGACGCGGTCACTGCTGCTGGACGGAGAAGACGTTGCCGGCCGGGTCCGTGAACCAGGCGATGTCCGGCCCCATGTCCTTCGACCGGCCGCGGAGGACCTGCCGCTCGTCCGCCCACTGCCCGCCGTCCGTCGGGTGGACGCCGAGCGCGGCCAGGTCGTCGAGGGCCGTGTCGATGTCGTCCACGACGAAGTTCAGCACCGTGAACGCCGCCGGGGTGTGGTCGGGCTTGCCGTAGACCAGGACGTGGACGTCGGAGCCGGGCAACCGGAGCTGCATCATCTGGCCGGCGACGAGGACCCGGACGTCGATGCCGAGGACGCCGGCGTAGAAGGCCACGGCGGCGTCGACGTCGTCCACGCTGAATCCGCTGTAGGCGCTGGTGGGCTGGAACACGGGGGCCTCCTCGTCCGGGTGCAGCAAGTGTGCACCCGCGGGCCTTCCACGTCGATTGTGCCCCTGGAGGGACTCGAACCCCCAACCCTTTCCTTAGGACGGAACTGCTCTTCCATTGAGCTACAGAGGCCGGCCCGACCACTCTAGCGGGAGCAGGGAGACGACGGACGGGAGGCCCGTGGCGACACCGCCACGGGCCTCCCGTCCGTCCGGGGCGCGTCGGGTCAGGCGCCCGCCTGCCGGAACGGGTCGAGGAACCCGACCACCTCGGCGACGTACCGCTCCGGCTGCTCGACCGGCGCGAAGTGCCCGCCCCGGGACGCTTCGGACAGCGAGACCAGGTTCGTCGTCCGCTCGAGCCACTCCCGCGGCGGCCGCACCAGGTCGACCGGGAACAGCGTGAAGCCGGAAGGCACCTCCACCCGCCGGGCCTGCTCACTCCGGGGCACTGCGGCGTTCGCGTGGTACATCCGCATCGACGACGCGATCGTGCCGGTGACCCAGTACTCGGTCAGCAGCGCACAGACGTCGTCGCGGGACCAGACCGACCACAGGTCACCGTCGCAGTCGCTCCAGGACCGCAGCTTCTCGACGATCCACGCCGCCAGACCGGCCGGTGAGTCGGTCAGCCCGACCGCCGCGGTCTGGGGCTTCGTCCGGTGCATCGCGGCGTACGCGCCCTCGTCCGTCCGCCACTGCTCGGTGGCCGCCAGGAAGTCCCGTTCGGCTGCCGACAGCTCGGCGGGGTCGCCCTCGTACACGGGCATGCCGGCGTCCATCCGGTGCACTGCGACGACCCGGTCGGGGTGGTCGATCGCGAGCCACCGGGCGACCCCGCTGCCGATGTCCCCACCGGCGACGGCGAACCGGTCGTACCCGAGCCGGGTCATGAGGTCCGCCCAGAGACCGGCGACGTCACGGGAGTCGAGCAGCGACGACGGTGTCGCCGAGAACCCGTACCCGGGCATGTCCGGCACGACGACGTCGAACCCGGCGGCAACCAGGTCGGGCAGCGCGCGGCGGTAGCGCCAGCCGGAGTCCGGCCAACCGTGCGCCAGCAGCAGCGGCAGGGCGTCCTCGCGGTCGGCGCGCTGGTGCAGCAGGTGCACGTCGATGCCGCCGACGTCGGCCCGTCGGCTGGGGAGCGCGTCGAGGGCCGCGCGGTGTACCCCGAAGTCGAACGTGTCCGCCCACCAGGTCACGAGCTCCCGGAGTTCGTCGACGTCGACACCGAGCGACCAGCCGGTCCCGGCGGGCGCGTCCGGCCAGCGGGTCGCCCGGAGCCGTGCTCGGAGGTCCTCGATGGTGGCGTCGTCGAACCGTGCGCTCTCGCTCATGCGCGCACGCTACCGGCGACGACCGACGCGCCCGTGGTCAGCGGAGGATGCCCAGGCTCCTGGCCTCGGACACCGCGGCGGTCCGGGAACTCACGCCGAGCTTCGAGAACACGTGCACCAGGTGCGACTTCACGGTGGCGTCGGTGATGTGCAGACGTGCCGCGACGTCACCGTTCGACGCGCCACCGGCAACGAGTTGCAGCACCTCGATCTCCCGCGCGGACAGGCTCACCCGCGGTGCCCGCATCCGCGCCAGCAGCCGACCGGCGATCGCCGGTGCGAGGGCGCTCTCGCCGGCGGCGGCGGCGCGCACCGCGGCGAGGAGCTCCTCCGGCGGCGCGTCCTTGAGGAGGTACCCGCTGGCGCCGGCCTCGACCGCGCTCAGGATGTCCCCGTCGCTGTCGTAGTTGGTGAGGACCAGGACGTACGGCGGCGCGTCCGCTGCGCGGATCGCCCGCGTGGCGTCGGCGCCGGAGCGGCCCCCGCCGAACTGCAGGTCCATCAGCACCAGGTCGGGGTCCGTGGACGCGGCGAGGACGACGGCCTCGTCCGCGGTGGCGGCCTCGCCGACGACCGCGATGCCGTCGTCGTGGTCGAGGAGTGCCCGGAGTCCGGCGCGGACGACCGGGTGGTCGTCGGCGATGACGACCCGGATCACGTGGAGCACCGGTCCACGACCACGGTGACGGTGGTGCCCCGGCTGGGTGCGCTGTCGACCGTGAGCCCGCCGCCGAGCTGCTCGACGCGCTCGGCCATCGCGCGGAGGCCGAACGAGTCGGACGTGCCGGTGTCGACGCCGACGAGGTCCGGGTCGAACCCGATGCCGTCGTCGTGCACCACCAGGGTCGCGTCCGTCGCGGAGACGGTGAGGCCGATGTCGACCGTCGTGGCCGCGGCGTGCTGCGCGACGTTCGCCACGGCCCCCTGCGCGATGCGGAGCAGGGCCGTCTGGACGTCCATCGTCAGGTCGGCGCTCCCGGCCGGCACGGTGACCTCGATGCGGAGTCCCTCACGGTGCCACTGCTGGCTGAGCCGCCGGAGCGCTGCGGCGAGGCCGGCGTCGAGGGACGGCGGAGCGAGTTCCCGGATGAACCGGCGGGTGTCGGCGAGGCCGTCGGCCGCGGTGGACCGGGCGAGGCGGATGTGGTCGATGCCCGGCCGGTCGCCGTCGGCGGCTTCGGCCGCGTGGAGCAGCATCTGGATGCTCGACAGGCCCTGCGCGACGGTGTCGTGGATCTCGCGGGCGAGACGGGCACGTTCGGTGAGGACGCCCTGCTGCCGTTCCGTCGCGGCGAGCAGGTCACGGGTCGCGAGCAGTTCCGCCACGAGCGCCTCCCGTTCGACGGCCTCACGGGCGAGTGCCCGGTAGCCGAGGCCGATGAGCAGTGCCACGCCGGCGCCGACCAGGGGGCCGATCACCCCGCCGACCGTGAAGCCGCCGTGCACGCCGAGGGCGACGACCGCGATCGCCGTCGCCACCACGACGGCGGCCGGCCCGACGATCCGGGGCAGGACGTGCAGGTAGAGGAAGAACAGCGGGAACACCAGGTACGCCGCCTCCGGCACGAGGACGAGCAGCGCGACCCACACCGCGGTCAGCCCCGTGATCCACAGCGCTCCCACGAGTGCTCGGCGTGGTCCCCGCACGGTGGCGACCCGGGCGCCGAGCAGGTAGAGGACCGCGAACAGTGCGGCCAGACCGGACTCCGCCCACACGGTGTCGTCCTGCACCACGACGACCCGGACGACGACGAGTGCGAGGAGCGCGGCGAACAGGACGTGCAGTCCGGTGCGCAGCCCGACGAACACGGGCGTGAGGGTGCTGTGAGCCATGTCCGTTGCAGCGTACGGCCGGCCGGGACGCAGCGGATCAACCAGAAGTCGTACCCGAGGAGTCGACCTCTCCTCGATGGCACCGTGGCGCGCCCTGGCGAAGCTGGTCGGGACGACGGGGAACGCCCTCGACGTCGGGAAGGAACCATCGTGTTCGTCGCTTGGCGTGACCTCCGGTCCGCCCGTGGCCGGTTCGTGCTCATCGGGTCCGTCGTGGCCTTGATCACCCTGCTGGTCGGTTTCCTCGCCGGCCTGACCGGTGGTCTCGCCACCCAGGACGTGTCCGCCGTCCTCGGTCTCCCCGGGGACCGGCTCGTGCTCCAGCAGCCGACGGACGGCAAGCCGTCGTTCTCGGAGTCCTCGATCGGCACGTCGACCGTGGCCGCGTGGCGGGACACCGCCGGCGTCGAGGACGTCACCCCGGTCGGGATCGCCCAGGGGCGTGCGACGGCCCAGGGGCGTGCGACGGCCCAGGGGCGTGCGACGTCCCAGGGACGCGCGACGGGTGCGCGGGGCTCGTCGGCGGTCGCCGTCGCCCTCTTCGGTGTCCCGCACGGCGCCCCGAGGTCCACGACCACCGACCTGGCCCCGACGACCGACGACACGGTCGGGCTGTCCTCGGGTGCAGCGGCCGCCCTCCACGTCGCCGTCGGGGACCGCGTCACGATCGCCGGGACCGCCTACCGGGTCGCGACCGTCGGCGGTGACGCCTGGTACAGCCACACCCCCGTCGTCGCGCTCACCCCCGACGCGTGGGCGCAGGCCGACCGCCGACTGGGCGGCGACGGCGCTCCCACCGTGCTCGCCGTGTCGGGCACGCCGGACTGGACCGCCGCGGCGGCCCGCACCCACACGGCGGCCGCATCACCGCTGATGAGCCTGCCCGCCCTGCAGACGTTCACGTCCGAGGTCGGCTCGCTCGGCCTGATGATCGTCATGCTCTTCGGCGTCTCCGCCCTCGTCGTGGGCGCGTTCTTCACCGTCTGGACCATGCAGCGTTCGGGCGACATCGCCGTCCTCAAGGCGCTCGGGGCCTCCGACGCATCCCTCGTCCGCGACGCACTCGGTCAGGCACTCGTCGTCCTTGTCGTCGGCATCGGTGTCGGCATCGGCCTGGTGTCCGTCCTCGGCGCGGTCGCCGGCGGGGTCCTGCCGTTCCTGCTCAGCCCGCTCACCACCGTCCTCCCGGCGACCGTGATGGTCGTCCTCGGACTCGCCGGCGCTGCCGTCGCGCTCCGCACCGTCACCCGCGCCGACCCCCTCACCGCCCTCGGGAGCAACCGATGATCCGACTCGACGACGTCACCCTCACCTTCCCGGACGGCGACGCCCGCATCACCGCGGTCGACCACGTGTCGCTGGAGGCCCCGGCCGGCGTCGTCACCGGCGTCACGGGGCCCTCCGGCTCCGGGAAGTCCTCCCTGCTCGCCGTGGCCGCGACCCTGATCCGGCCCGACTCCGGGCACGTCTGGATCGACGACGTCGACGCCGCCACGCTGACACGGAACGCGGCGACTGCCCTGCGTCGGGACCACATCGGGATCGTCTTCCAACAGTCGAACCTCGTGCCCGCCCTGACCGCCCGCGAACAGCTCCTCGTGATGGCCGAGCTCGGTGGCGGCGGGCACCGGCGCCGGGCCGCGGTCCGTCGCCACGCGGACGAGCTGCTCGACGCGGTCGGACTCGCCCAGCACGGTGGGAAACGTCCCGCACAGCTGTCCGGCGGCCAGCGGCAACGCGTCGCCATCGCCCGGGCGCTGGTGAACGACCCGTCCGTCCTGCTCGTCGACGAACCGACCAGCGCACTCGACCAGGAGCGCGGGGCAGCGGTCATGGCGCTCGTCGCAGAGCTCACCCACGAACGGCGCACCGCGACCGTGCTCGTCACGCACGACCTCGTCCACCGCGGTGCACTCGACCGCCTGGTCACCCTCGTCGACGGCAGGATCACCGACGGCGGCCGGCCCGTGCCGGGTCCGGTCGAGGCGACCGTCTCGCGTTGAGTCGGACGGGAGGCCCGTGGTCACCGCACCACGGGCCTCCCGTCCGACAGGCGGTAGCGACACGGACGGGAGGCCGCGTCAGCCGGTCGGGCGCCGGCGCAGGAGACAGACGACGAACACCAGCGCACCCCAGATGACGGCAGCGAGCACCGGCAGGAGTGCTCCGGTGGACCCAGCCGCGCTGAGCACCATCGTGAGCCACACGGCGGCGATGCTCCCGGTCGAGGCCGAGATGATGCCGATGGTGGCGGCGGCCTGCAACATCGTCGCGTCACTGGCGAGCGTGATCGACAGGACGGAGCAGATGAGCGCACCGGCCACGCCGGGCACCAGCATCGACCAGAAGGCGGAAGCCGTCGAACCCCATCCGTCGACGACGCCAGCACCGCTCCAGTGCACCGGCACGCGCACCGGCGCGTCCGCCCAGGCAAGACGAACCACCGTGAGGACCACGGGAGGGACCCAGGACATCACCGCGGCGACGGCCAGGGCCGGGCTCACCGACCTCGCCGGACGGCCGAGCGATGCCGATGGCCGCACAGTGCGATCGGGCGCCGTCATGGATGGTGGACGGACACACGAGACGCTGCACGGTTCGCGGCGACGATCATCCAGACGAGTTCGCAGACGAAGGCCACGGCCGCCACCACCATCATCGCGGTCCCGGTCCTGGTGTCGGCGAGGGAGACGATCAACGCGACCACGATGACCGCGGTTCCCGTCAGGGCAGCCGGGACTGCGGCGCGATGCCCGACACGCCAGGCGGTCTCACCTCGCTGTGTCGCTGGGATGCGGAGTCCGATCCCGTGGTTCGGTTTGATCCAGCCCTTCGCGCAGACGAGGACCATCACCAGTACGAGGATTGAGACCACGGACCAGATGATCATGCTGTGCTCCTTTCACGTGCGACGTCGGCGCCGGCGAGGCGGTCGGCATCGGATTGTCCAGTCGGAGGCACGAGGCCGTAGGAGGCGACGACGGCTGTCCCGACCATCACCAGCGCGAACGACCACAGGCCCATGATGACCGCGATGCCAGCGTGCAGGACGATCACACCGATCAGTCCGTACCGCTTGAAACGATGCGGCAGCAGGAATGCCACCGCGATGCAGCACTCCCCGACGATGGTTCCCCAGGTGAGGAGAGCCGTACCGAGCGGGTGGGCGGTGACCGCGGTGACGACTGCGCCGATGAGGCCGACACCTCCGAACATCGGGTCACGGACGATGTAGTACATCGCCGATCCGTTGGACCAGTCCGGCACCGCCAGCTTCGCGAGTCCGCTCTCGAAGTAGATGCCAGCGAGTTGGAGGCAGAGCGCGATCGACGCTGCGTACCCGATCGCGGTCAGGACGGGCCGAGGTGTCGGCCCCGCGGGGATCCACGCGACCACTCGCCCGTTCGGCACGAGGACACCGATCAGGAGCGCGCAGCTGAAGACCGCGACCGCCTCGCCGCCGTCGGGCAGCGAGAGCGACACGGCCATCGAGATGGCTACCCACGCGTGCAGGATGCTCGTCCACCGGGGCGAGATGCCACTGATGACGAGGACACACACAGCGATCGCGATCCAGCGACCGGTCTCGTCGGGGGTGCTGGAACCGAGACAGAACAACGAGATGCCCCTCGGGCCGGCGCAGTACATCTCGGGCGAACGGCCGAGTACATCGGCAGTGAGGTTCGGCCAGCTCGTCATCGCAAGCGTCATCAGCTGTGCGAGCGCGATGATGGAGCGGCCCACTTGGGGCCGGACGGACTGGCCGTCGAATCGGTCGAGATTGCTGGCGAGCGTGTTGAAGACGTCCCGCAGATCCTGGACGGGCTTCATCTCGGGCACTCGACTTCCACGTCGGCGTACCGAGCGACCCGCACCGACTCCGGTACCGAGCCTCGGTAGGCCCACTTCACCGGCTCCTGCTGGACGATGCGGAACGAGCCGCAGAAGTGGTGCGTGTTGGTCTCGTTCGTCACCGTGACGACCTTCCCGCCCGACTTGTCGAGGCATGCGGTGAGGTAGTCCTGGCAGGCGGTGAACCTGGGCACGGCAGCGGCGATGATCGCCAGTTCGGTGCTCTGCGCGCGTTGGTTCCGACTCAGGCCGAAGCCGTTCGCGGCATTGCTCTGCGGGAGCGAGTCAGCGCGTTCCCAGACGCCGGTCGGGGACTTCTCGTACGGAACGAGCGTCACGCCCTCGGGGCTCTTCGTGAAGAAGGCCCAGCCTTGCGGGACGAGCACTTGCAGCGCCTGCCGTGGGCCGCCGTTCTCGACGCCGGCCAAGACGTTCGCGGACCAGGAAGCCGCAACCGTGAGCGCCAGGAACCCGCACACGACCGCCATGGCGATGCCGAACGTTCGGCGGGCGGGACGCCCCGTCTCGGTCGAGGCGAGGCGTCCCGTCGTGTTGCGTTGGAGCATGCCGACTACAGCGATGCCCAGGAGCTGGCGTATCCCTCGCGTGCGATCGCGGAGGAGTCCCCTGGCTTCTGGTAAGCGAAGACCGCCAGCGCCGCCACCACGCCGATGACGCTGACAGCGAGAGACGCCGTGAGGGCGACCTGGACGCTGACGACGTAGTTCGAGAAGGCGTACACCTGCCCGTTGGCGGTTGCCGCGGTCGACGCCGCACGAACGGTCTTCTGCGACACCTGGTACTTCGCCGCGACTGCTTCCACGTCCTTGCTGAAGGCCCTGATCGACGCTTCCGCCTTGTACGGGTCACCGGCCTGAGCCTCCGCCGTCACGCGGCTGTGGAATGCCGGGTCGACGGACTCGAGATCGGAGAGCAGACGATCCGTCACCGAGGCTGGGGCCTCTGCGACCGTGGTGATGTTCATCTGCTTCAGGAGCTCCGGCTGCTCCGTCGCGATGGCTCCACGTCCGAACACGAGGAAGTCCACGATGTCGCGGTCGGAGTAGTGGAGCGAGCCCGTCGTGGTGGAGGCCACGGTGCGGGCTGCCGGTGCGGTGTCGGCCGCCGTGGCTGGTGCCGCCGAGATCGTCGTCGCAGCGACGAGAGCCGCGGCAGTCGACAACGTGATCATGGTGCGTGAGATCTTCATGGTTTCCCCTCGAATCCATGAGGTGCAGCGATGGTTCTGTCCCCAGTCGCGACATTGCAACCCCACGAACACGGTACATCTCCTTGTACCGAAGCGGAACCACCTGTCTACTGTGGTTCGTGCGCAGATCTGCGGTGGACGGCTGCCGGTGAGCAGGACGCCAGCGCGGGTCGGTACAGGCTCGAGAACCCCCGGCGGGAGGAGAACACATGTCCGGTGAGCAGCACGTGACACTCGCGCGAGGTCACCGGACACCCTTCTGGGTCCTCCTGACGACCTTCCTCGTGGTGAGTTCCGGAGGCGCTTGGCTGGTCGCGCTTCCGCTCTGGACGAGCAGCGCCGGTCTCGCGTCACCCGTGGCTCCGCTTCTCCTGCCGGCGATCATGTACACGCCGGCGGCTGCAGTGTTCGTGGTGGCATCGGTGCGACGGCAGCGACCTGGCGCAACCGCTCGCGAGTTGGGCATGTGGCCGCTGCGCCCCGTGAAACGCGTCCTGGGGCTGACGATCATCGCTGTCGCTGGCGCTCCGTTGCTGATCGCGATCGGAGTGTTCATCGCAGCAGGTTTCGGGTGGGTCCGTCTCGACCTAGAGCACTTGTCAGGGTTCCGCGAAACCCTCCGCGCCGCAGCAGGCCGAGCCGCCGACGCAGCGCCGCTGCAACTGATCGCGATCGTTCAGTTGGTGAGCATCCCGATCGGCGCCCTGTTCAACGGACTCCTCACGTTCGGCGAGGAAGTCGGGTGGCGCGGCTGGCTCCTCCCACGGCTGCGATCCCGGATCGGGACGTGGCCTTCGCTCGTCGTGAGCGGGGCGATCTGGGGTCTGTGGCACAGCCCGCTCATCCTGCTCGGGTACAACTTCGAACAGCCGAACGTCTTCGGAGTCTTCCTCATGGTCGTCGGTTCCGTGTCCGTCGGGATCCTCTTCGGTTGGTTGCGCCTCCGCAGCGGTTCGGTGTGGCCGCCCGTCTTCGCTCACGGTGCCCTCAACGCCAGCGCCAACCTGGTGGTGCTGTTCTCTTCCGCAGGTGATCGGGTCGACCCGGTACTCGCCGGGCCACTCGGAGCGGGTACCTGGACCGCCGCCGCCATCGTGATCACGGCACTCGTCATCGTGGGACAGTTCGCGCCTGCTCGACTGGAGCCGTTCCCGAGTTCGTCATCCCGGACCTCCGGTTCCGCGCTTCGGGCGCAGCAGGATCAGGTCGACGACTGACCCTGCTGACGGTCGACCGGGATGTGCCAGGAAGGCCGTCCAGAGACCGAGGTGGTCGTCTCGTTCCCCGGGGCACGCGCGTCACGACCGCCCGTAGGAGCGCAGTCGGAGGCTGTTCGAGACGACCAGCGTGGACGAGAGCGCCATCGCTGCCGCCGCGATGAGCGGGTTGAGCAAGCCGGCGGCGGCGAGTGGGATCGCCGCGATGTTGTAGCCGAACGCCCAGACCAGGTTGACCCGGATGGTGCGGAGCGTCCTGCGGGAGAGCTGCACGGCGTCGACGACCGCGCGGAGGTCCTCGCGGACGATGATGACGTCGGCGGCCTTCATGGCGATGTCGGTGCCCTGGACGACGGCGATGCCGAGGGTCGCGGTGGCGAGCGCCGCGGAGTCGTTGACACCGTCACCGACCATCGCGACGTGGTGTCCGTCCGCCTGCATCCGTTCGACGTGCCCGGCCTTCTCGTCGGGCAGGACACGGGCGATCACCTCGTCGACGCCGACTTCCGCTCCGACGGCCGCGGCTGTGGTCTCCGAGTCGCCGGAGAGCAGGACGGTGCGGAGCCCGAGCGCCCGCAGTTGCGTGACGGCCTCGACGGCACCGGGCCGGAGCGTGTCCTGCACGGTGAGGACCGCGGCGACCGCACCGTCGACGGCGAGCAGCACCACGGTCGCGCCGGACGCTTCCCGTTCTGCGACGACGGCGGCGACCCGGGCGGCGACGACCACTCCGGTGTCCTCCAGGAGCGCACGCCGGCCGATGACGCAGCGCCGGCCGCCGACGGATCCCGAGGCGCCGAGGCCCGCGTGTGCGACGAAGTCCTCGACGGGGCCCGGGGTGCCGAACCGTCCACCGGCCGCGGCGGTGACGGCGGTCGCGATCGGGTGTTCCGACGCCGCTTCGAGGGCACCGGCGGTCGCGAGTGCCGTGTCGGCGTCCGTGCTGAACGTGTCGATGGCGGTGAGGGTCATCCGACCCGTCGTGAGGGTGCCGGTCTTGTCGAACACGACGGTGTCGACACGGCCGCTCGCCTCGAGGGCATCGGGGCCCTTGATCAGGACACCGAGCTGGCCGCCGCGGCCGACGCCGACCATGAGCGCCGTGGGCGTGGCGAGGCCGAGCGCGCAGGGGCAGGCGATGATGAGGACGGCGACGCCGTTCGCGATGGCGGTCCCGACGGGTGCGCCGCCGATCAGCCAGCCGGCGGCGACGACGACGGCGACGCCGATGACGACGGGCACGAACACGCTCGTGACGCGGTCGACGGTCCGCTGCACCGCGGCCTTCCGGCGTTGCGCGTCGTCGGCGACCGCCGCCATCTGCGCCAGCCGGGTCCGGGTGCCGACCGCGTCGGCACGGATGACGAGCCGGCCGCCCTGGACGAGGGTGCCGCCGATGACCCGGTCCCCCGCAGCGGTGTCGACCGGGACGGACTCACCGGTCATGGCGGACGTGTCGACGCTGGCGGCACCGTCCGTCACCGTGCCGTCGACGGGGACCCGGCCGCCGGGGCGGACGACGACGTGGTCGCCGACACGGACGGCGCCGAGGGGCGTGGTGCGTTCCTCGCCGTCGGCGAGGACCTGTGCCTCGGTGACGCCGAGGTCGCCGATGGCTTCGAGGACGTCGGCGGCACGTCGGCGGCTGCGGCTCTCGAAGTAGCGGCCGGCGAGTTGGAACGTGACCATGCCGGCGGCGACGTCGAGGTAGATCGAGTCGGCCCCCGCCGGGGTCGTGCCGAAGCCGAGCCAGTACCCCGGGGTGGTGGCCGGGTCGACGAACAGGGTCCAGAGCGCCCACCCGAACGAGACCACGGCGCCGAGGGAGACGAGCGTGTCCATGCTCGTGCTGCGGTGCCGCAGCCCGCGGAGCGTCGCCCGGTGGAACGGCCATGCCGCCCACGTGACGATCGGGACCGCGAGGAGGACGCAGAGTGCCTGCCAGCCGGGGAACCGCCAGGCGGGCACGAGGGCGAGGATGATCGTGACGTCGCACAGCGGGATGGTCAGCAGCGCCGCGACGGTCAGGCGTCGGCGGAGCGTCGTGGTCCGGGTCTCCGCGGCTCGTGCGCTCCACGCGTCGTCGCCGGGTGTGTGCACGGCGGCGGTGTAGCCGGCGCGTTCGACCTGCGCGATCGCGGTCGACGCGTCTCCGGGTCCGAGCCCGCTGACGGTCGCACGTTCGGTGGCGAAGTTGACGGAGGCGGTGACCCCGTCGAGCTTGCCGAGCTTGCGTTCGATGGCGTTGGCGCAGGCGGAACAGGTCATCCCGCCGATGTCGAGCTCGAGGCGTTCGCCGACGAGGGGCGGTGTGGTCGTGGTCACGGGTGCTCCCGGTGGTCGGTGACGATCAGCGTCGGCAGGCCGTCGGCGCGTGCACGATCGGTGGACGCGCCCGACGGTGTGACGTCGCTCGGCGCCGCGGTCGTGGCGTCGCGAGTGGTGAGTCTGCCGAGCATGGCGTTGTACTGCTCGTGGTCGTCGTCGAGGCCCCGGTCGGCGTGCCGGTCGGTGCGCGTCGCCTGCCGGGCGTCCTGCTTCGCCCACTGGGTGACGAGGGCGATGACGACGACGATGAGCGGCAGTTCCCCGGCGGCCCAGGCGACGCCGCCGGCGACGTACTGGTCGTGGGCCAGGCTGCCGATCCAGGGGACGTCGACGTACTGGAAGTACGTGCCGGCGAGGAGGTCGGTGCTGGTCATCACGACGACGCCGAAGAACGCGTGGAACGGCATCGCTGCGAGCACCAGCCCGAGCTTGCCGATGTGCGGCAACGGACGCGGCGGCGCATCGACGCCGATGATGAGCGCGTAGAAGACGTACCCGATGGCGAGGTAGTGCAGGGTCATCGCCTGGTGCGCCCAGTGGTACCGCATCGCCCAGTCGAAGAACGGCGTGAGGTAGATCACGTAGTACGACCCCACGAACACGGCGAGGACGTACACCGGGTTGTACGTCACGCGCAGCAGCTTCGAGTGCGTCAGCGCCACGAGCCACTCGTGGGGGCCGGCGAAGTCGTCGCGACGGTGCGCCGTCGTCGCTCGGAGGAACAGGGTGACGGGACCGCCGAGGACGAGCAGCAGCGGACCGAGCATGTTCAGGCTCATGTGGAGCCCCATGTGCACGGCGAACGACGCGGACGAGTACGGGCCGACTCCGGACGACGTGGTGATGACGACCGTGACCCAGCCGAGCATCCACGCGCTGGTCCGGCCGTTCGACCAGTGGTCGCCCCGCTTCCGGAGCCGGACGACGGCAGCGGCGTACGCGACGATCCCGACCACGGAGACGACGAGGAAGAGGATGTTGGCCCGGCCCGCGGTCCACAGCGTGACCGGGGTGAGGGGGGTGTCGACCCGGTAGCCGAGGAAGAGCTGCTGCGCGTCGGTGGGGACGAAGTACACCGGCGGCGGGATCCGCGTCATGACCACACCGATCCCCGCCGCCACGAACAGCACCGCCGACAGCACGGCCGGAGCGCCGGGGGTGTCGAACCGCCGCGTGCTGAGCAGGATCGGGCCGGCGACTGCCGAGACGAGGACGAGTTGGACGGCGAACAGGATCCCCGTCGGCACGGCCCACGGCGCGGTGCCGGCGAGTTCGACGGCGGCGATGACGACGGACCCGGTCACCCACACGCCCCATACCGTGAGCGCGAGGACGCGGTGCCGACGGAGCGTGGTCCGGCCGGGTCTGCCGCTCCGCCAACGGCGGGTGAGGCTGGCGGTCGCGCCGATCCAGATGCCGAGCGCGGGAGCGGCGAACACGGCGGCGTCACCCCCGAAGTCGTGGTTCGGTCCGACGAGGACCTGGGTGACCATGACGGGTGCGAGCAGCCCGACGGTCCCGATGCCGACCAGGAGCAGGATGCTGACCCAGCTGCGGACCACGAAGGCGGCGGCGAGGATCGTGACCGCGGTGCACGCCACCACGATCCACGCGCCCGGCAGGTAGCTGGCCTGCACCAGGTACCCGATCGCTCCCGGTTCGAGCAGCTTCGCGATCGGCTGCCCGTTGGAATCAGCGGCGTCCACCGCGATCAGCAGCACGGCAGCGGTCACCCACACGGTGGCCGCCGGCCGGACGACGGCGAGGTCACGGTGGTTGTCGACGACGGTCCGGGACCGTCGGGGAGTGAGGAACGCTGCGGCGACGAGGCCACCAACGGTCAGGCCACCGGCGACGTCCGCGACGAGGCGGAGCAGCGCGCTCGCCATCGCGGTCACCACGCCGGGATCACCGCGACTGAGCCGGACGTACGACGACGACCCGAGCATCTCGACCGCCACCACGACGACGACCACGGCGACCCCCGCTCCCACCCAGGGCAGCGCGCGGACCACGGCAGCGCCGCGGAGCGGGGTGGTCGACACGTCCGGGTGCAGCGGTGCCCGGGTGTCAGGCACCGGCGAGCTCGTAGCCGGCCTCGTCGACCGCTCCGGCGACCGCCGCGGTGTCGGGCCGGCTCGGTGCACTGACGACCACGAGGCCCGTCGCGGCGTCCGCGGTGACGGACACGACGCCGGCGACGGCTCCGAGTTCGCCGACGACGCGACGTTCGCAGTGCTCGCAGGTCATCCCGACGACGTGGTACTCGAAGCGCTCCATGAGAGGGATTCTACAAGACGTAGAACGTCGGCGCGAGCACCGTCACCGGCTCGGCAGGACCGGCACGAGGCGTCGGCGGTGCGGCCAGGTCGCCACCCTGACGCCGGCCAGCCGCGCGGCGCGGAGGTGGAGACCCGGGTCTGGATCGATGCGGTCCATCAGCGCCAACGCGTTGCAGACCGTCGCTGGTCCGCACACCCGGGCCGCCGCGTCGTCGGCGACGAGTTCGATCAGCAGGGCGACCGTCCGGCGGAACTCCCGGGCAGTGCGCAGGCGCGGGAACGCGGCAGCGTTGAGCGCCGCGACCCGGCGGATCAGGTCGTGTCGGCCGAGCACGTGGGCACGCTCGTGCTCGATGACGGCACGGACGCACGCGCGGGGCATGGCGGCCTCGACGCCGGTCGCGATCAGGACGCGTCCGTCCGCGGTCGAGCAGGCGATCGGCTCGGCGGTGGCGACGTAGGCGACCTCCTGGCCGCCGATGCGTTCGGTACGGACGGTGGCGCGGGCGACGAGGATCGTCACGGCGACGTCGCTCCGTTGCTTCGCGGCGGAGATGGGTTCCGCGTTCGCGGCGAGGAGTGCCCCGACGCCGCCGGCGACGCCGAGCCCGCACCAGGCGAACAGACCGGCCACGGGAGCACCGACCCCGTCGACGTGGGCATGGGTGACGACGATGACCGCGGCGGTCACCACGCTCGACAGCAGCGACCCGGCCGCGACGGTGAGCGCCGCCAGCCACGACCGGAGCGCGAGCCGGGGGCGGTGCACCCACCAGACGCCACGGCTCAGCACGACCGGCGCGAGCAGGGTGACCACGGTCGCGAGGACCACGAGCGCGAGGACGACGGTCACGACACCGGTCCGTGCATCACGCGCCCGCCGGGTCGTCACCGGCACCGTCGAGCGCAACGCGCAGGACGTGGAGGTCCGCCGCGCCGAGCGCACCCGTGAAGCGCTGAAGGACGGCCGTGCGGTCACTGGAGCGGCCGAGCACCTCCGCCATCGACTCGGCGGACTCGACCGGATCAGCGAGGGCTGCGCGGTAGGCCTTCGTCACCGGGTCACGGTGCACGAGGCCCTTCTTCTCCAGACGGGCCAGGACGGTCAGGACCGTCGTCGCCGCGAGCGGGTCGCCGTCCTCGGCGAGCGCGTCCCGGACCTGCCGGCCCGTCCGGGACGCGTGCTGCGACCAGAGCAGCTGCAGCACGCTCGACTCGAGCGAACCGTGCGCGCGGCGCGGACTCACCACCACCCCCGGAGCTCGTCGAGCATGCCGTGATTCTACATCACGTAGAAATGTATCTCTACAACTTGTAGAGTGGCGCCGCTCACTCCTGCGACGAGAGGTCTGCCCCCGTGTCACACAGCCTGCCGCTGTCCGTTCTGCTGACGGTGGTGTTCATCGTGACGGCAGTCGGGTACCTCGGCTTCACCGTCCGCCCCGGCAGCACCGGGGTCTCGCGGCTCAGCGACGTCTTCCACGTGCTGATGAGCATCGCGATGCTCGCGATGCCCTGGTCGTGGGGCACGACCCTCGCGCCGCCGGTCCTGCAGGTCATCGCGTTCGCGGCCGCGACGCTGTTCTACCTCGTCCTGACGCTCGGCCACGGCCGGTACGGCGGGCACGAGCACCACGGACCCGGCGGTTCCGGCCGCCTGGTGGTGGCCTACCACGTGGTGATGATGGCGGCGATGGTCGTCATGGGCGTGATGATGCTGCCGATGGGCGGCGGTGCGGCGATGTCGATGCCGGACATGGACATGACCGGCGGCGGAGACGGCATGCACGCCTCGTGGGCGGGCTGGACACCGATCCGCTGGGCCCTCGTCGTCGTGTTCGCGGCCGCGACCGTCTGGCTGCTGGTGCGGCTGACCGCATCCGCACGGATCCGGCGACACCCCCTGGCGCGCCTGGACGGCGTGCTCCTGCTGCTGATGAGTGCCGGCATGGCGCTCTCGTTCATCCCCACGATCTGAGGAACGGAAGCCATGACCGCCACCGACGACCGCCCCACCGCCACGACACCCCAGGCCACCCCCACGACACCTCGGCCGTCGCGGGACGAGCAGCGCGGCTGGTTCGGGCAGCTCCTGCTCCGCCTGCACTTCTCCGCCGGCCTCTTCGTCGGCCCGTTCATCCTCATCGCCGCACTCTCCGGCGCCGTGTACGCGCTCGGCCCGACGATCGAGCAGGGCCTGTACCGGCACGAGCTCACCGCACCCTCGGCCGCTGCGGCGAAGCCGTTGGCGGAACAGATCGACGCGGCCCAGGCCTACATCGACCGACACCACCCCGACGACACCCTCGCCGCGGTCCGCCCGGCTCCCGAGCACGGTGCCACGACGCGGGTGATGTACGCGGAAGCGGGGCTGATGGACTCCCAGGACCGTGCGGTCTTCATCGACCCCGGCACCGCCGAGGTCCGTGGCGACCTGCTCGTCTACGGCACCTCCGGAGCGCTGCCGTTCCGCACCTGGGTGGACACCTTCCACCGGTCCCTGTTCCTCGGTGACGTCGGTCGGCTCTACAGCGAGACCGCAGCCTCCTGGCTCGGCGTCGTCTCCCTCGCCGGGCTCGGCCTGTGGGTGGTCCGGATCCGGAAGGCCCGCGCGAAGCGGGACATGGTGCGCCCGGCGCGCGGTGTGCGCGGCTACCGGCGCACCTTCTCCTGGCACGCCTCCACCGGCGTGTGGCTGCTCCTCGGTGCGCTGTTCCTGTCCGCGACCGGGATCACCTGGTCCCAGTACGGCGGCGCGAACGTCGACCAGCTCCGCTCCGCGCTCAGCTGGGGCACCCCGACACTGGACACCGCGCTCTCCGACGCCGGCGCCGCGCCCGCCCGCGATGCGCACGCCGCCCACCACGGTGCAGCCGCAGCGGCCGGTGCCGGGCCGGCATCGGTGACCCCGGCGGAGTTCGACGACGTCCTGGCAGCGGCGGAGCGCGCGAACATCCACTCCTCGGAGGTGCAGATCACCCCACCGACCACGGCGGACCAGGCGTGGACGGTCGCGGAGATCAAGCGGTCCTACCCGACCGCGGCGAACTCCGTCGCGATCGATCCGCGGGACATGCGCGTCGTGTCCGAGACGAACTTCGACACCTACTCCCTCCCCGCGAAGCTCGCCAGGTGGGGCATCGACACGCACATGGGGACGATGTGGGGGCTGCCGAACCAGATCCTGCTGTTCGTCACCGCGCTCGGCATCGCCGTGATGGTCGTCCTCGGCTACGTCATGTGGTGGCAGCGCCGCCCGACCGGCAAGCGCGTCGGGAGGGCCCCGGCCGCCGGCGCCCTCACGAGGGCACCGTGGTGGGGCTCCGGTCTCGTGGCGGTCGGCGCGATCGGCATCGGCGCGTTCCTGCCCGCGCTCGGCGTCACCCTGCTCGCTTTCGTCGTCGCCGACGTCCTCGTCACGAGCCGCTCGCGCCCGTCTCGAGCCACACCGACTCCGCCGGGACGATGACGCGTCCGGCGCCGCGACGTGGCGGCGACCCGACGTCGGACGGGAGGCCCGTGGTCACCGCACCACGGGCCTCCCGTCCGCACCGCGGTAGCGACGCCGCCTACGCGGCGACCAGGTACTCGTCCCAGTCCGGCTGCGGACGCTCGATGCCGCGCACCACCCACGCCGACCCGTGCGGGGCCTTCGGCGGGAAGCGCAGCGACCAGCCCATCTCCCGCGGGGTGCGGTCACCCTTGACGTTGTTGCACGCCAGGCAGCACGCGACGAGGTTCTCCCACGAGTCCCGCCCACCGCGCGACTTGGGCTGCACGTGGTCGATCGTGGTCGCGTTCCGGCCGCAGTAGGCGCAGCGGTTGGCGTCGCGGCGCAGGACCCCACGACGGGACACCGGGATCAGCCGCGACTGCGGGATCCGCACGTACCGGGTGAGGATGATCACGGACGGACGGTCGAAGCTGACGGCCGCGCCCGTGACCGGGTGCACGGTGTCGGCGGCCACGACGGAGGCCTTCTGGTTCATGACGAGGACCAGGGCTCGACGGAACGAGATCACCGCGAGGGGCTCGTAACCGGCGTTGAGGACGAGAGTGCGCATGGGTTCCCTTCCGACGTGCCTGGACGGCTTCCAGGCGGTACGGGCACCGGGCCGGTCGGCGTCGAGCGGGTGATCACGGCCACCGGCTCCCCGAGCAGGGGGTCGGCCGGACCGCTCCGCCGGGGCGGGGAGGTCCGCAAACACGAAGAGCACCACCCGTCAGGGCAGTGCTCTGGTCAGTCGCGCGCGTGCCGAGGCATGCAGGCTGTGGTCGTCCGTATGTGGACGTGCGCGCGCCGACCCATGGTGCGGGTCGTGCGTGACGTCGACATGTGGGCTCCCGTTCGGGTCGAGTCGAACCGATGCGTGCAGGCTAACCCAGAAACCGGCCCCGCACGAGAGGTGCGGGGCCGGTTCTGACGGTGTTCACATGGTCGACGGCAGCGCGTCGGACCGGGACGCCGGAGAGGGTGTCCGGTCGTCAGATCCCGAAGCGGACGATGTGGTAGTCGCTCGTCCAGATCGGTCGGATCGACACGGCGCCACCGGGCTTCGGGGCGTCCATGATCATGCCGTTGCCCATGTAGAAGCCGTCGTGCGCCTCGTTGTTGAAGATGACGACGTCACCGGGCTGGGCTTCGGACGTGGGGATCGTCGTGCCGGCCTGGTCCTGCAGCGGGACCGAGTGCGCCAGGTTGATGCCGTACTGGGCGTACACGTACATGACGTAGCCGGAGCAGTCGAAGCCGGCCGGGGTGGCGCCGCCGAAGACGTAGGGCGTGCCGATGTACTGCTTCGCGGTGGCGACGACGGCCGGCAGCGAGAACGGGGTACCGGCAGCGACCGGGGTCACGGCCGGGGTGGCGGGAGCGGCCGACGAGGTCGTGGAGTCGGCGAGGTAGTCCTTCGCCGTCTTGCCCTTGTAGGCGTACTGGGCGGCGGCCGCGGCACGGGCGGCCTCGACCTCCTTCGCGTGCTCGGCGTCCGCGCGGGCGGTGAGCGCGGCGGTCGAGGTCGCGCCGAAGCCGTCGCGCGAGGTGTCGGCGACACCGGCGGCCGCGGAGACGTCGAACTCCTGCGACTGGGCGGCCACGAGCGACTGCTGGGCCGTCTCGGCGGTGGTGTTCGGCTGCGTGCTGGCGAAGGCGGCGGGGACGGCCATCGTGCCGAACATGCCGGCGGCGACCGCCAGGACCACGGGGGCCATGAACCGGCGCTTGCGCGAGGCAGCGGTCGGCTTCGGGGTCGTCGCCGTGGCGGTGCGGGCGACACCGAGGGCGCTGCCGGCGCGGACCGGGCCGGACGCCGTGCGGGCGGGTGCCGTGCGGGCCGGGGCCGATGCCGTGCGGGCCGGGGTGGACGCCGTGCGGGCGAGCTGGCTGCGGGACGCACGCTCTGCTGCTTCGCGCGCTGCCCTGCGGGTCAGGGGAGCTGCGGCGGCGTCACCGGTGTTCGTCGGGTTCGCGGTCGTCGAGTCGTCCGCGGCGGTTCCGGTGTGGGTCAAGGGGGAGTCTCCGGCGCCTCGTCAGCACGAGCCAGCAGGGTGACCGGCACGTGCGACCCCATCCGTTCGTCATCGTTTCCGACTCAGGCAGGAGACGGGTCGTGAGACGTCCTGCCACGGGCCCCCGCGATCGCTGCTCCCGGGGACTCGTCGAGTGTACGGGCGCACTGTCATGATGTCGAGATGAAACCGTGATCCGGTAACGATTCGGTCAAGAAGCCCTGGTCACAGGCGGTTATCGATTCCCTCAGGCGCGTCGCGACGGTTCATCCGGTCCGGATCGGGTCTTGTACCCCCGGCTCGTACCCCGTATTGTTCGCGCTGCTCGAGGCACCCAGCGGGCGTCCGACTCGGTTCCAGACGGCGGTCAGACCGCGCCCAGATCAGTCGATGCTGCAGGTCAGTCGACGCTGATGTAGACGTGCTGCGCGACCTCGGTCGGCAGCTCGATGCCGGACTCTTCGCCGTCGACACGGACGGAGACGTACGCCCCGGCACGCTGCACGCTGGCGGTCCGGCCGGGCATCACGCCGGCGGACCGCAGCTGGTGCAGGAGCTCCGGTTCGAACTGCACCGGTTCGCCCAGGCGGCGGATGACCCCGGTCGCCACGGCGTCGGTGTCGTCGGTCGCGGCCACGATGTTGTGCACACCGTCCAGGAACCCGGCAGCAGTGGGGCCGCCGATCTCCGCCAGACCCGGGATCGGGTTGCCGTACGGCGACTCCGTCGGGTTGCCGAGCATCTCGAGCAGACGCACTTCCACCTGCTCGCTCATCACGTGCTCCCAGCGGCAGGCCTCGTCGTGGACGAACGCCCAGTCCAGTCCGATGACGTCGGCGAGCAGGCGCTCGGCGAGCCGGTGCTTGCGCATCACGTGGGTGGCACGGGAACGACCGGTGTCGGTGAGCTCCAGGTGCCGGTCCCCGGAGACGACGACCAGGCCGTCGCGCTCCATCCGTGCGATCGTCTGCGACACCGTCGGACCGGAGTGGCCGAGGCGCTCCGAGATCCGGGCGCGCAGCGGCACGATCCCCTCTTCTTCGAGGTCGAGGATGGTGCGGAGGTACATCTCCGTGGTGTCGACGAGATCGGTCACGGTCCGCCTCTCATGGTCCGGGCCCAGCCCGACCCACACTACTTGCTGGGACCGACCAGCCCGCACCGACGCCGTCCGCTCTGCGCGCACGGCGGACGGGAGGCGCGCCACGGCCCCGCCACGCAGCCACCGGTCCGCCGTCCCGTCCGGTCGGTCCAGGTCGGGCGGACCCCCGTGATCGCTAGGATCGGCCCATGGCAGACATCGTCATCCCAGCCGACCTCCTCCCCACCGACGGCCGCTTCGGATGTGGTCCGTCGAAGATCCGCGGAGCGCAGCTCGAGACCCTCGTCACCCGCGGCGCCACCGTCCTCGGCACCTCGCACCGCCAGAACCCCGTCAAGGACCTGGTCGGATCCGTCCGCCAGGGTCTGGCCGACCTCTTCCAGGTGCCGGACGGCTACGAGGTCGTCCTCGGCAACGGCGGCTCGACCGCGTTCTGGGACGCCGCAGCCTTCGGACTCATCGAGCGCCGTGCCGAGAACCTGTCCTTCGGCGAGTTCGGGTCGAAGTTCGCCAAGGCCGCCGCAGCACCCTGGCTCGAGGCCCCGCACGTCGTCGAGGCGCCGGGCGGCTCCCGCGCCGAGCTCGAGATCGTCGCCGGCGTCGACGTCTACGCGTACCCGCACAACGAGACCTCGACCGGCGTCATGGCCCCGGTCGTCCGCGCTGCCGGGGACCCGGGCGCACTCACCGTCGTCGACGCCACGAGCGCTGCCGGCGGTGCCGCGTTCGACGTGGACCAGACCGACGTGTACTACTTCGCCCCGCAGAAGAACTTCGCCTCCGACGGTGGACTCTGGCTCGCCCTGTTCTCCCCGGCCGCGATCGAACGGGTCGAGCGGATCGCCGCGTCGGGTCGGTACATCCCGGAGTTCCTGTCGCTCCAGAACGCGGTGGACAACAGCCGGTTGAACCAGACGCTGAACACCCCGGCGATCACGACCCTGCTGCTCCTCGACGACCAGGTGCGCTGGATGAACGAGTCCGGCGGGCTGGCGTGGGCCGACCTCCGCACGAAGACGTCGTCCGCGACGCTGTACGACTGGGCCGAGGCGTCCGACTACGCGACGCCGTTCGTCACCGACCCGGCGCACCGGTCCCAGGTCGTCGTCACGATCGACCTCGACGACGCCGTCGACGCCAAGGCCGTGGCCGCCACGCTCCGGCAGAACGGCATCGTCGACACCGAGCCGTACCGGAAGCTCGGCCGCAACCAGCTCCGCGTCGCGACCTTCACCGCGATCGACCCGGACGACGTCCGACTGCTGACGCGGGCGATCGACCACGTGGTCGCCGCCCTCGCGAGCTAGCCGGCCCTCCGCGAAACGCAACGGGGGCGGCATCACGCAACGGAGTACCGCTGCGAGATGCCGCCCCCGTTGCGTTCTGCGGAGCCAGCGCGATCGGCGGGGTCAGGAACGGTGGAAGCCGGGGTCGACCTCGCCGACGTCGAGCTGGTCGAGGTCCAGGTCGTCGTCGGGGTCGACCGGGCGGACGCGGCGGGTCCGACGACGGCTCCGGGCGGGCGGCGGCGGGACGTCGTCCTCGTCGTCGTCCTCCGACTCGTCGTCGTCATCCTCGTCATCCGACTCGTCGTCTTCGTCGTCGTCCTCGTCGTCCGACTGGTCGTCGTCGAAGTCGTCGTCCTCGTCGTCCTCGTCGTCCGACTCCTCGTCGCCCTCGTCGTCCTGCGCCGCGCGGTAGTCCGCCAGGCGCTCGGACCACGGCACCCACTCCGGTGCGAGCAGCGACCCGTCGCCGGGCATCAGCTCGACCTCCAGCACGGTGGGCTCGTCGCCCTCGACCTGGGCGATGCTGACGGTCCAGCGCCACCCCGGGTACCCGGGCATGCGGTTGGCGAAGAGGACGGAGACGACGCCGTCGCCCTCGTCCACGGTGCCGACGGCGCTGCCGACGGTCGCTTCGGGGGTGATCTCGAGCAGTGCGCCGCGGGCGAGCTCGGTCAGGTCAGTGGTCATGTTCACGCGTCCAACTGGTCGGCGACGTGTCGCAGGATGGTGGCGATCCGCTCACCGTTCTTCGGGTAGCGGCCGCGCTTCAGGTCGCCGCTGATCCGGTCGAGTTCCTTCACGAGGTCCTCGACGATCACGGCCATGTCGTCGGCGGAGCGCCGGGTCATCTTGGCGAGGGACTGCGGGGCCTCGAGGATCCGGACGGTCAACGCCTGGGTCCCCTTCTTGCCCTGCACGACCCCGTACTCGAGCTTGGTGCCGGCCTTCACCGTGGTCACACCGTCGGGCAGGGAGGAGGCGTGCAGGAAGACCTGGTCGCCGTCGTCTCCGGAGATGAAGCCGAAGCCCTTCTGGTCGTCGTAGAACTTGACCTTGCCGGTGGGCATGCTGGGACTCCTCGATACATGGACGGCCGTGGTGCGTCGGATATCCTGGGCCGATGGCCAAGCCGACCCGATCCACCGGGGACCCCCGCACGACTGCGGAACCCCCGGCGACGTTCAATCGTACCGAACGCACGCTCGCGTTCATGGTCGGGGGGATCGTCTGCCTCATCCTGGCGTGCTTCGTCGTCATGATCATCGGGTGGTTGACGATGAAGCACATCCCCGGCGACGGCATCTGGCCCGTCGCGCTCGGGGTCGTCTACTTCGGTCCGCCGATCGCCTTCGTGCTCATGCTGACGCTCCTGGTCATCACCTGGACGCGCAAGGCCCGGCAGCACCGCGCAGAGGTGCGTTGACGTCCGCCCCGGACGCCGGCGCAGGACGATGACGACCACGACGGACCTCGCCGCACGACTGCGCGAGCTCCCCGACGACGCGCTGGAACGACTCGTTCTGGCCCGAGCACTCCCGACCGCCGCCCTCGGCGAGTCCGGTCCGCAGCACATCGCGGACTTCTTCGACCTGGCCGAGGCACTCCGCGCCGACGACGCGGTGGACGCCGCGATCGAGCGGCTCCCCCGCCGCGCCCTCGTCGCGCTCCGTGACGGCGGCTCGCCGGACGACCTCGCCCCGGCCGTGACGCTCGGCCTCGCCGACGCCTCGGGCGCCGTGGACGACGCGGTCGCCGCACGACTCGCCGCACGCCCGGAACTCGTCACGGACGCTCCGGGAGGCCCGACCCCCGCCCGCCCCGACACCTCCGACCGTCAGTCGGTCGCCGATGACGACCGCTCTCGCGCCGCCGGCGCCGAGCACGCCTTCGAGACACTCACGGTGTTGGCCGAGCTCCTCCGCGCCGCCGATGCCGGTGCCGTCCGCGAACTGGCGAAGGGTGGCATCGGTGCGCCCCTCGCCCGACAGCTCGGCGAGCGCACGGGTTCCGACGCCGCCGTGGTGCCGGACCGCCTCGCACTGCTCGACCGCGTCGGGGCGGCACATCCCGAAGACGGCTCGTGGAAGGTCTCGGACGCCGGCCACACCTGGCTGCGCGCCTCGTGGCCGGAGCGCTGGGCCACGGTCGTGCACGACTGGCGCGCCGCCCTGGACCCCGCGGTGGCCGAGGTGCTCGACCTGGCCGACGACGACCTCGGCGACCTGGTGTCGCTCGGCCGTTGGGCCTACCCGGCCGGTTCGCGCTGGCTCGACGCCGCACTCCTCGACGCGTCGGGCACGGCGCGGGTCCTGGGGCTCGCGGTCGACGGACGCCTGACCACCACCGGTCGGGTCCTGCTCGGGGACGACCCGGACGCCGCTCGCTCGGCAGCCACCGCGGACCTGCCGCGCACGGTCGACGGCGTGTACCTGCAGCCGGACCTCACCGTCATCGCCCCGGGCCCCCTCGCACCCGCTGACGACGACGACCTGCGGGCCGTCGCCGACCTCGAGGCGCCTGGCCTCGCCGCGCGGTACCGGGTGTCCGAGGACTCGATCCGCCGTGCACTCCGCGACGGCCGGACCCGCGACGACGTGGTGGCGCTGTTCACCCGGATCGGCGCGACCGAGGTCCCGCAACCCCTCACCTACCTGATCGACCAGGTGGCGACCCGTGACGGCAGCGTCGTGGTGGACCGCGGCGAGGGCGACCTCGGCTCGATGCTGCACGGCACACCCGAGCAGCTCGACCTCATCGGGGTCGATGCCGAGCTCCGGCAGCTGGCGTGGGAGCGGCCCGACCTGACCACCCTCGTGACGAAGTACCCGCCGCACGTCGTGGCGAGCGCGCTCGAGGACCAGCGGTACCCGGCCGTGCTCGCAGCGGGGGCGCGCCCGGAGACGCGATCCGGGCCTCCCGTCCGTCGACGCGCGCCGAGCCGGTCACCGGAGCAGGCGGCACGGGCGCTCGTGGAGCGCCTGCGCCTGACGACGGAACGCGGCGACGCGGAACCGGAGCAGGAGTGGCTGGCGCGGCAGATCGACATGGCGGTGCGCGGACGGACCCCGATCCGCGTCACCGTGCGGATGCCGGACGGATCGGAGCGGCCGTTCTCGATCGTGCCGACCTCGGTCGCCGCCGGACGTGTCCGCGGCAAGGACACCGCGGTCGACGTCGAACGGACGTTGCCGCTGTCGCTCGTCGTCGGCATCGAGAGCGACGCCTGACGGTCGTGCTGTGGACAACCGGGTCACGCACCGGCTGCGCCGCCTAGGCTGATCCGTCATGAACGGACCGCTGATCGTGCAGAGTGACCGCACCGTGCTGCTCGAGGTCGCGCACCCTCAGGCAGAGGACGCCCGACACGCGCTGGCGGTGTTCGCCGAGCTCGAACGTGCCCCGGAACACGTGCACACCTACCGCATCACGCGGCTCGGGCTGTGGAACGCGCGTGCCGCCGGACACGACGCGGCGTCGATGATCGACACGCTCGAACGGTTCGCGAAGTTCCCGGTGCCGCAGAGCGTGACCGTGGACATCGAGGACACCGTCTCGCGGTACGGGCGGCTCGTCATCCGGCGTGAGGAGCGCGAGGACGCACCCGTCATCGCGAACTCCCCGGGCGAGGAACTCGAGCAGCAGCCCGCGCTCGTGCTGACCGCGTCCGACCCGGCGGTCCTCGCCGAGGTCGTGCGGTCCAAGCGCATCCAGCCGCTGCTCGGCGAACGACGCTCGGAGCACGCCGTCGAGCTGCAGGCGTGGGCCCGCGGCCAGGTGAAGCAAGAGCTCGTGAAGATCGGGTGGCCGGCCGAGGACCTCGCCGGGTACACGCCCGGGCAGCCGCACCAGATCGACCTCGACACCTCAGACTGGGACCTGCGGCCGTACCAGCACGAAGCGGTCGACAGCTTCTTCCAGCAGGGCTCCGGCGTCGTCGTGCTGCCCTGTGGCGCCGGCAAGACGCTCGTGGGTGCCGGGGCGATGGCGACCGTCAAGGCGACCACGCTCATCCTCGTCACGAACACCGTCTCGGCGCGGCAGTGGCGGACCGAGCTCCTCCGCCGCACGACCCTGACCGAGGCGGAGATCGGCGAGTACTCCGGCAGCGTCAAGGAGATCCGGCCCGTCACGATCGCGACGTACCAGATCCTCACCGCCCGTCGGAAGGGCGTGTACACGCACCTGTCACTCCTCGACGCGCTCGACTGGGGCCTCGTGGTCTACGACGAGGTGCACCTGCTGCCGGCACCGGTCTTCAAACTGACGGCGGACCTCCAGGCCCGTCGCCGCCTGGGCCTGACCGCGACCCTGGTGCGGGAGGACGGGCGCGAAGGCGACGTCTTCTCCCTGATCGGGCCGAAGCGCTACGACGCCCCGTGGAAGGAGATCGAGGCGCAGGGCTACATCTCCCCCGCCGAGTGCTACGAGGTCCGGATCGACCTGTCGCACGAGGACCGCCTGGAGTACGCGGCGTCCAGCGACGACGAGCGCTACCGACTCGCGGCCACCTCGCCGGCGAAGACCCCGGTGGTCCGCGACCTCATCGAGAAGCACCGCGGCGAGCAGATCCTGGTGATCGGGCAGTACATCGACCAGCTCGACGAACTCGCCGCGTCCCTCGACGCCGCCGAGATCACCGGCGCGACACCGGTCGACGAGCGGGAACGGCTGTACCAGGCGTTCCGCGAGGGCACCATCGACGTGCTCGTCGTGTCGAAGGTCGCGAACTTCTCGGTCGACCTGCCCGACGCGACCGTGGCGATCCAGGTGTCCGGCTCGTTCGGGTCCCGCCAGGAAGAAGCCCAGCGGCTCGGGCGTCTGCTGCGTCCGAACAAGGACGGGGTCCCGGCGTCGTTCTACACGCTCGTCACCCGCGACACGGTGGACCAGGACTTCGCGCAGAACCGGCAGCGCTTCCTGGCGGAGCAGGGGTACTCGTACACGATCCTCGACGCCGACCAGTTGGCCGCTCCCGTCGCCTAGGTCCCGAGCCGACACACGAACGGCTCCCAGGAAGTAGCCAGGGAACAGCCAGATGATGGTCACATGACCGACGGACCCAAGATCCTCATCGTCGACGACGAGCCGAACATCCGCGATCTCCTCACGACCTCGCTTCGCTTCGCTGGTTTCGCGGTGCGGGCGGTCGGGAACGGGGCACAGGCGATCTCCGCTGTGCTCGAAGAGGAGCCGGACCTCATCATCCTCGACGTCATGCTCCCCGACATGAACGGGTTCGGCGTGACCAAGCGCCTCCGTTCCTCGGGCTACACCTCGCCGATCCTCTTCCTCACGGCGAAGGACGACACCGAGGACAAGATCACCGGCCTCACGGTCGGCGGCGACGACTACGTGACGAAGCCGTTCTCCCTCGACGAGATCGTCGCCCGCATCAAGGCGATCCTCCGCCGCACGATGAACGACGAAGAAGACGCGATCATCCGCGCCGGCGAACTCACGATGGACCAGGACACGCACGAGGTCACCATCGGCGACGCGCAGATCGAGCTCTCCCCCACCGAGTTCAAGCTGCTCCGCTACCTCATGCTCAACCCGAACCGCGTGCTCTCGAAGGCGCAGATCCTCGACCACGTGTGGGAGTACGACTTCAACGGCGACGCCGGCATCGTCGAGTCCTACATCTCCTACCTCCGTCGGAAGCTCGACCAGTACTCGGCCGAACCGATCATCCAGACCAAGCGTGGCTTCGGCTACATGCTCAAGGCGACCAAGGCCTCCTGAGCAGTCACAGCTGACTGTCGGCGGTCGTCGGGTTCCCCCCGGCGGCCGCCGCTTAGTGTGGGGGAAGCATGCACGCGCGAATGAGTCACTGGTGGGACGCGATCTCCCTCCGCACCAAGATCACCGGGATCACCGTCCTCCTGGTCGCGCTCGGCCTGCTCGTCGCCGGTCTCGGCACGATGACGGTGCTGAGCACGTACCTGATGCGGCAGCTCGACACCCAGGTGACGACCACCAGCTCGCAGCTCGAGGGCCAGAACGTCAGCGACGGCGAGCAGTACTGCAAGCTGTCGATGGTGCTCGAGAAGAGCTCCTACGTCGCCGCGTACGACGGTCGCGGCAAGCAGATCTGCGACACGCAGTCGCCGTCGCAGCCGGACGTCTCCCGCGTGCGCTTCTCGTCGGCGGCCTCCACCTCGGCGCCCTTCAGCCTGTACGACAAGCAGCACAACCACGAGTGGCGTGCCCAGGTCATCCCCGCGAACCTGCAGAACCTCTCCACCGGGGCCACTGAGACCGGCTACGTGCTCGTCGCGGTCTCCAGCGCCGGCACCGACCAGACCATCGCGCAGTTCACCGTCATCTTCCTGCTGTTCGGCATCTCGGTGATCCTGCTCGGCGCGATGCTCACGCGCCTCCTCGTCACCGCCACGTTCGACCCGCTGCGGAACGTCGAGGACACCGCTGCCCGCTTCGCTGCCGGGGACTTCAACCAGCGCCTCGACGCGGACACCCCGAACACCGAGGTCGGCCGGCTCAACCGCTCGCTCAACGCCATGCTCGAGCGGATCGACGACGCGTTCGAGGACCGCGAGCGCACGATCGACCAGATGCGCCGCTTCGTCGGGGACGCCTCGCACGAGCTCCGGACGCCGCTGGTGTCCCTCCGCGGGTACGCCGAGCTCTACCGGATGGGTGCGCTCCGCAAGGAAGAGGACGTCGCGCAGGCGATGGACCGCATCGAGAAGGAAGCCAAGCGCATGGGTCTCCTGGTGCAGGACCTGCTGCAGCTCGCCCGCATCGACGAGTCGAAGCCGCTCGAACTCGGCCCGGTCGACCTCGTCACCATCGCCCGGGACTCGGCGCTCGACACGATGGCCTCCAACCCGGACCGCGAGATCCAGGTCCTGGTCGAGGACTCGCTCACCGGCGAGAACGTCCCGCAGGCCGTCCGGCCGATGAGCTCCTTCGGTGCCGCGGTCGAGGCCGCCGGGAGCCCGTCCGCCCCTGCTTCGCCGCCGCTCAACACCACGGGGCCGATCGCGTTCTCGCGTCAGACCCTCGCGCGCCTCCGGGCTCGGCGCACCCGGGCGATGAGCCTCGACACGAAGAACCCGACGGACGAGACCACCCCGCTGCCGACGATCGTGCTGCCGAAGCGGCCGCCGATCGTCCTGGCAGAGGAGAACAAGGTCCGGCAGATCGTCACGAACCTGATGGGCAACGCCATGCGGTTCACCGAGCACGACGACCCGATCGAGATCGGCATCGGCGTGGACGACGAGCGCGAGATGGCACACATCGACGTCATCGACCACGGCGAGGGCATCCCACCCCAGCTGCGCGAGAAGATCTTCCAGCGCTTCTGGCGTGCCGACACGTCCCGCGCGCGGGACACCGGTGGGTCGGGCCTGGGGCTCGCGATCGTGTCCGGCATCGTGCACGCGCACCACGGGTCCGTCGAGGTGTTCGACACCCCGGGCGGTGGCGCCACCTTCCGGGTGTGGCTGCCGCTCCTGCCGCGCGAGGGCGCCCCCACCAGCCCGACACTCTCCTGACGCGGGGCCTCCCGCCTCTCCCCCACCCTCCGGCCGCCCGCCCGCCCCGCCCGCCGAGCGGTCACGACTCCCCGCTCACTTCCGCCGAGCGGTCGGAGAACGTCGTTCTCCGTCGGCGAGAGCGACAGTCCGTGACCACTCGGCGAAGAGCTGACGGCGCGTCGCAGCCCTCCCGCTACTCGTGACGGGAGGCCCGCACCGGCTCCGTCACACCGCCATCCGACGACCTGTGACCAGTCGACGGGCGAAGGCCTGACGGAGGCGCTGGAAGAGGACCGTCGGCCGGGCACGATCGGCCGCGGTGGCGTGCACCACGAGCCAGTCGTTCACGGCGAAACCGTTGTCTCGCTGCTGGTCGTGTCGGAAGACGTCGCGCTCACGATGGTGGTCGCCGTCGTACTCGAGCGCGATCCGGTGGTCCGGCCACGCCATGTCGACGCGGCCGAGGAACCGCCCCGCGTCGTCGTGGACGTCGACGTTCAGCTCCGGCTCGTCGAACCCCGCCTCGACGACCGCCAACCGCCACCAGGTCTCCATCGCCGATTCGGAGCCCACCCGGACGAGTTCGAGCGCGGCACGAGCCCTGACGACATGTCGAGCACCCGGCACGACGGCCGCCCGCAGATCGTCGATGGTCGCGAGCTGGCTCCTCCCGACGACGTGGTCCCCCACCGCCACGAGGGCTCCGACCCCGAGCAGTCCCGCGCACTGGAACCACGTGTCCGCTGGACTCGACAGTCTCCGGCCGTCGAGTTCGACCAGGACCGGTTCGGCGATCCGGTGGCTGACCACGCCGGGCCGTCGCATACGGACGCCATCCCCGATCGTCGAGACGTGCACCTCGCCGTCCTGCGCGGCCCGCGGGAGTGGTGCACCCCAGAGCCGGGCCGCAGTGGTGTGGCTGAAGAACTGGTCGGGAGCCATGACGAGCGCGACGGCGGCGACGAACTCCGAGAAACCTCGTCGTCCGGCTCGGTCGCGGACGCCGTGGACTGGGATGTCGAGGTCCCGTCGACGCAGTCGCTCGGCGGTGATGCCGGCGTCGACGGCGTCCCGCACCCGGAACGGTCGTTCGTGCCACGGATCGGGAAGGGGTCGTGGTGTGCGCATCCCCGAGCTTCGGACACGCGTGTGGGGCGCGCGCAGTCGTTGACGCATCTGTGGAGAACGACGGTTGCCGCGCCTCCAGTGCGGGACGAGCCAGCCCCGTACGCGCCCGAGCGCACGTCGCCGACCGGTCACGAAGCGTCGCTCTGGCGGGTGGAGAACGACGTTTCCTGACCGCTCGGCGGAGGTGAGCGGGGAGTCGTGACCGGTCGGCGGGCCGCCGAGCACCAGCCCGCCCGCCGGCCCGGCCCGCGCACGCGGAAGGGCCCCCGCACGCGAAGCGTACGAGGGCCCGTGCCGAGCAGGTCCGGACTAGAAGTCCATGCCACCTGTGGGGTCGCCGGCCGGCATGGCCGGGTTCTTCTCCGGCTTGTCGGCCACGACGGCCTCGGTCGTGAGGAACAGACCGGCGATCGACGCGGCGTTCTGCAGCGCCGAGCGCGTGACCTTGGCGGGGTCGATGATGCCCGCGGCGATCAGGTCGACGTACTCACCGGTCGCGGCGTTGAGGCCCCAACCGGACTCGAGCTCGCGGACCCGAGCAGCGACGACACCCGGCTCGAGACCGGCGTTGAGCGCGATCTGCTTGAGCGGTGCGTCGATGGCGACGCGGACGATGTTCGCGCCGGTCGCCTCGTCGCCCTCGAGCGAGAGACCGTCGAGCGCGACCTTGCCGGCCTGGATGAGGGCGACGCCACCACCGGCGACGATGCCCTCTTCGACGGCAGCCTTCGCGTTGCGGACGGCGTCCTCGATGCGGTGCTTGCGCTCCTTGAGCTCGACCTCGGTCGCGGCACCCGCCTTGATGACGGCGACGCCACCGGCGAGCTTCGCGAGGCGCTCCTGGAGCTTCTCGCGGTCGTAGTCGGAGTCGGTCGCCTCGATCTCGGAGCGGATCTGACGGACGCGGCCGGCGATCTGCTCAGCGTCGCCGGCACCCTCGACGATGGTCGTCTCGTCCTTGGTGATGACGACCTTGCGGGCACGACCGAGGAGGTCGAGCGTCGCGTTCTCGAGCTTGAGGCCGACCTCTTCCGAGATGACCTGGCCACCGGTGAGGATCGCGATGTCCTGCAGCATGGCCTTGCGACGGTCGCCGAAGCCCGGGGCCTTGACGGCGACGGACTTGAAGATGCCGCGGATCTTGTTCACGACGAGCGTGGCCAGGGCCTCGCCGTCGACGTCCTCGGCGATGATCAGGAGCTGCTTGCCCGCCTGGATCACCTTGTCGACGACCGGCAGGAGGTCCTTGATGTTCGAGATCTTCGAGTTGACGATCAGGACGTACGCGTCTTCGAAGACGGCTTCCTGACGCTCGGGATCGGTCACGAAGTACTGCGACAGGTAGCCCTTGTCGAAGCGCATGCCCTCGGTCAGCTCGAGCTCGGTGCCGAAGGTGTTCGACTCCTCGACGGTGACGACACCTTCCTTGCCGACCTTGTCGATGGCCTCGGCGATGAGCGCGCCGATGGTCGGGTCAGCGGCCGAGATCGACGCGGTGGCGGCGATCTGGTCCTTGGTCTCGATCTCCTTGGCGTCGGCGAGCAGCTGCTCGGAGACGGCCGCGACGGCCTTCTCGATGCCGCGCTTCAGGGAGATGGGGTCGGCGCCGGCTGCGACGTTGCGCAGGCCTTCACGGACGAGCGCCTGGGCGAGCACCGTTGCGGTGGTCGTGCCGTCACCGGCGACGTCGTCGGTCTTCTTGGCGACCTCCTTGACGAGCTCCGCACCGATCTTCTCGTACGGGTCGTCGAGCTCGATCTCCTTGGCGATGGAGACACCGTCGTTCGTGATCGTGGGGGCGCCCCACTTCTTCTCGAGGACGACGTTGCGGCCGCGCGGGCCGAGCGTCACCTTCACGGCGTCGGCCAGCTGGTTGAGGCCGCGCTCGAGGCCGCGTCGGGCCTCTTCGTTGAAAGCAATGATCTTTGCCATGTGAGTTCTTCGTCCCTCCCGGACGTCGTCATCGGGGTCGTTCTGGCACTCAGTGTGACCGAGTGCCAAGCCCGATTCTGGCACTCGCCACCCGAGAGTGCAACACAGTCGGGAGGCTCGCCCCGCTTCCCCAGGTCGGCCCACGATCCGAGCGCCCCGCCGGACACGACGGCTGCGCCGACACGACGAACGCGTCGCCCCCGGAGGGACGACGCGTTCGTGAGCGGTTCTGCGACTCAGGCGGGGCGGACCGACTCGGCCTGCGGGCCCTTCGACCCGGTCCCGACGTCGAACGTCACCGCCTGGCCCTCCTCGAGGACCTTGTAGCCGTTCATGTCGATGGCCGAGTAGTGCACGAACACGTCCTGGCCCCCTCCATCCACGGTGATGAAGCCGAAGCCCTTCTCGGCGTTGAACCACTTCACGGTTCCGTTGGCCATGTTCCTTGCTCCCTGCGGTACTGCTGGTGCGAACGACGGCGCCATCGCAAATGGCATCCGTCGGGTCCGAGGCCGTGTCGCCTCTCCCGATCACGCGGCACCGCCTCTGAAGTGAGGACATGTCGCGATCACGGGGTGACCACTGGTGACTCTGACCGAGTGTCACGATTTCGGCAAGGGGTGTGACACCTATTTCACGCGGCGAGCCACGATCCGCAACCTGCCGGAAACACAGGACCCCGGAACAGCGGGCTCAGCCGGTGAAGTCAGCGCCGAGGACGACCGAGACGTCGGCGTTCGGGAAGGCCGACGACTGCTGCACCGCGGAGGTCCCGAGCGACTTCGCGATGCCCTGGGCGACCGCTGCCTGTGACGCCTGCTGGTAGTAGACGATGGTCTGCGTCGACCCGGTGGTACCGGCGTCGCCCGTGGACGTCACCTTCCACCCGGCGCCGGTGAGCTTCGACGAGGCGTTCGCGGCGAGCCCCGTCGTCGAGGTCCCGTTCAGCACGACGAGGGTGGTCGACCCCTGGTCGGTCGGGGACCCACCCGCCGCCGGTGCCGCGGTGGAGGCCTGGTCCGACGGCTCCGAACCGGCCGACGCACCGCTGGTCGGGGTCGAGCTCGCCGAGGAGGACGGTGCCGACGAGGCCCCACCGCTGCCCTCGGTGAACTGCACGCTGCCGTTGGCGAGCGCGAGCACGAGCACACCGGCGCCGACCAGGACACCCGTCGCGAGTGCTGCCCAGGCGAACACGACCCACCCGCCACCCCGACGGGCGGCACCGCGGTGCGCGCCGACGCGTGGGCCGTCGGTGACGTCGTCGAACCGGTCTCGCGGGAATCTCGTCATCGTTCCTCTTCACGTCCTTCGTGGTCGGCCGGGGGCGCGACGAAACTGCGGGCGGCACGGGCACTGGTCCGGGCCCGGCGGAGACGCTGCAGCCGGGTCACCAGCTGCGGGTCGTACGCCAGGGCCGCCGGCGAGTCGATCACCCGGTTCAGCACCTGGTAGTACCGCGTCGGCGACATGTCGAACTCGACGCGGATCTCCGCTTCCTTCGTCCGGTCGTGCCGTGCCCGCTCGTGCTCGAACGCGAGCACGTGCTTGGCGAGCTCGGTGAGCTCGTCGGTGGGGAGGGCGGTCACACTGGTTCCGATCGCGGGCGGGTTGCAGGTCTCGCACATCGTAGGGGCGCTCGGCAGGTCGACCCTGACACGGCGCTGGACTGTCGCGGAACCCGCTCAGCCCAGCGCGCGGCCGAACCACCGGACCCGGGTGCCGAACGCGTCGGACACGGCGAGCGCCCGGCCGTCGAGGGACAGCGTCGCGAACGCGTCCGGATCGGCGGCCTCGACGTCCGCCGGCAGCGTCGCGGCGACCCCGGCGAGGATCCCGGTGCGCTCGAGCGCCACCCACCGGACACGCCGCTCGCGCAGGCGGTCGACCAATCGCTGCCGTCCGGCACCCGGCACGTAGACCAGGGTGCCGGTGGTCAGCACGACCGGCTCGCAGTCGTCGGGCAGCGCGTCGAGGGCCCGGTCCAGGTCCTCCGGCACGCGGCCGCGGATCCGGACGGGAGGCGCCACCAGCGTCGCCCGCAACGCCTCCGCCATCAGGGCGGTCCGGTCCGTCGCCTCGGGTGGGACGGCCTCGACTAGGCGCTCGAGCGCTCCCGGTGCCGCGGGATCGATCGGCTCGGGGTCGAGGGCCACCCGCGCGCCGATCCGGATCGGGGACGCTGCCGGCTCCGGAGGCGTCCCGGTGACGTCGGCGACCAGGTGCACGGCGGGACCCGCGACCGCGGTGTGCACCCGGACGAGCGACCCCGGTGCCCCGGCCGGACCGTCGGGCTGCCGGTGGTCGAGCGTCACCCGGTCCGGGATCGAGCAGAGCCCGGCGGCCGCACCGACGTCGAGCAGCCCGATCGGCCGGTCCGACGCGGCGGAGAGTGCCGCGAGCACCGGCACGACGGGGGCGAGCCGGCGCGGGTCGTTGGCCTGCACCGTGGCGGTGGTGAGGGCCGCGACCAGGGCGGGGCGGGCCTCCCGTCCGAGGGTGCGGAGCGACGCGACGTCCGTCGGGTCGGCGCCGAGTCGTCGGGCGACCGCGAACAGGAGCTCGGGCTGCCGCTGGGTGGCGGGGAGCTCGTCGAGGAGCGCGACCAGGTCGTCGTCGACGGAGCGGGCCCAGGCCGCGTAGGCGGGTGAGACGGGCGCGATCCGGTCGGCGTAGGTGCGGTAGCGCTGGCGGGTGTCCATCAGGACGCCGGGCGGTACATGCCGACGTGGGTGATGCCGGCCTCGTCGTAGGGGGCGCCGAAGCGGACGAAGCCGTGGCGTTCGTAGAGCGCGGCGACGTACTGCTGGGCGTGCAGGACGAACGCCTCGTGTCCGTGTTCGGCGAGCACGGCGGCCACGAGTCGGCCGGCGACGCCCTGTCCGCGGTGGTCCGGGTGCGTGGCGACCCGGCCGATGACCCGGGTCGGCGCGGCGCTGTCGGCGGGGTGTGGTTCGTCGGCGGCCGGCCGGACCAGGCGGAGGTAGCCGACGGCGGGGGTGTCGGCGTCGCCGGACCACCAGTGCTCGGTGTCGGGGTCCCGGTCACGGCCGTCGTAGTCCTCGGCCGTGACGCGCTGTTCGAGGGCGAACACCCGGTTCCGCAGCCGGACGATGTCGTACAGTTCGTCGGTCGTCAGGTGTTCCCAGCGGGCACGGTGGACGGAATGACCGGACATCCCGCGGAGTTTAGTCCAGCGACGCACGATGACCGGTCGACACCCGTCCCGGTCGGAACCAGGAGGTACGCACATGGCATACAACGTCGACAAGTCCGACGCCCAGTGGCGCGAGGAACTCTCGCCGGACCAGTACGCCGTGCTCCGCCAGGCCGGCACGGAGCGCCCGTGGACCGGTGAACTCCTCGACGAGGAGCGCGCCGGCGTCTACACGTGTGCGGCGTGCGGCGCGGAGCTGTTCAAGAGCGGTACGAAGTTCGACTCCGGCTGCGGCTGGCCGTCGTTCTACGAGTCGGTCGACCCGGCGGCGGTTCAGCTCATCGAGGACAAGTCCCTCGGCATGGCCCGCACCGAGGTCCGCTGCGCGAACTGCGGCGGCCACCTCGGCCACGTGTTCCCGGACGGCTTCGGGACGCCCACGGGCGACCGCTACTGCATGAACTCGATCTCGCTCAACTTCTCGGCCGAGAAGTAGGGGTCGCTGACGGCGCTCGGGCTGCGGCCCGGGCGCCGTCGTCGTGTCCCGGCCGGTACGATGGTCGGGTCAGCCGGCATGGCGCAATTGGTAGCGCACCGTACTTGTAATACGGGGGTTGCGGGTTCAAGTCCCGCTGCCGGCCCTCTGCACCATCGTCAGCGCCGGACCGTCAGGCCGCCGTCCTGCGTCCGGACGATCTCGCCGTCGGGGATCCACGCCACGACGCCGTCGAGCTTGACCCGGTCGAACGACGCCCGTTCGTGCGCGAGCAGCTCCTGCACCTCTGCCGGCAGCGGGAACCGCCGGTCGTGCCCGACGACGATGGCGACGAACGGCGCGTCGACGACGTCGCGGACACCGCGGTCGCCGACGTACTGGTCGTAGTCGCTCGGCGTGATCGCACCGAAGTACACCTTCCCCTGCCGGACACCCTCGTGGCGGAGCAGCGGCAGCAGCCGGGCGACGCCGGTCGCCCGTGACTCCCAGATCGTCGACGCCGTGGACAGGCTGCCGAGCACGGCCACCCCGACGAGGACCACCGCGACGGCGCTCGTCAGCCACCAGGGTCGGAGCTGCACGAGACGCCCGATGCCGACGGCCGCGAGCAGCACGATGAACGGCATCCAGGCGGCGTAGTAGGTCGGCAGTGCGATCTCGGCCACGACCGAGTAGAACACCACGAGCAGCAGCAGCGGCGCGACCAGGAACACCACGAACCGGTCCGGTCGGACGACGAACGCCAGCAGCACCCCGACGGCGAGCACCACGACGACGGGGGTGCCGACGCCGTGGAGCAGGAACCACCAGTTCGCCCACCAGGGAGCGAACTGGTACGTGTGGCCGGCGAGCGAGACGAGGTGACCGCTCTCGTTCTGCCCCTCCTGGAACGTCAGCATGTACAGCACGGCCGAGCGCATCCCCATCGGGGCGTACAGCGCCACGACGGCGACGACGAACGTCGCTCCCCACACCACCGCCGCGACGAGCAGTGCACGCCAGCGCCCGAAGAGGACCGGGGCGAGCACGAACACCGGCAACAGCACGAGCGTGGAGACCTTCGACGTCACCGAGGCCGCCATCAGGACCGCGGACAGCGGGACCCACCACCAGCGATCGGTGCGGATCCACATCCAGATGGCGAACAGGGCGGTGATCGCGAAGAAGACCATCACGGGATCGAGCAGTGCGACTCGGTCGAGCCGCTCACCCGCTCCACCGCGGGGTGTCAGCGTCCAGAGCGTGGCGGCGGCGAAGCCCGACCAGAAGCCGACCTCGGCCCGGAGCCAGACGAACATGACCGCGGCGCCGAGCACCACGAGCGACGCGACGAGCACGCGGGGCGCCAGGGCTCCTGGTCCGCCGATCAGCTGCGCGAGCCCGAACAGGTACTTCGCGGTCGGCGGGTGCTCGCGGTTCTGGTCGAACTGCCCGTGCACGTACGCGAGTCCCGCCTTGACGTACGTCGCCTCGTCACCGCCGATGTTGGCGGAGCCGATGCGCCAGAAGCACTGGTAGGCGGCAGCGACGGCGAGCAGGACCAACGCGGTGATCCTGACCCCCGCGCGGTCGAGCATCCCAGGGGCACGGCGACTCGGCACCTGCGAGATCCTACGCAACGGCTGAACAGGACGGAGCCACGCGGCCGGGCTCGGCGCGACACCGCGCTGCCCGGAGAGGGCGGAGCCCCGAGCGGGGGGGCTCGGGGCTCCGGCGCAGGAACACGGATCAGGGGTGCTCCGGGGCGCTCGGCTCGGTAACCAGCCGGCCGTGCACCGATCCTGACACCGGCACGACTGCCGGGTCCACGCCCCCGGACAACATCAGCGGTTTCCCGCATCATCCGGCGCCACCGGTGCGTCGCGGTGGTTCAGCGACCGCCGGTGGTCTTCCGCTCGCGCTGTGCCACCCCGGCGGTGCCGTACGGGTAGTCGTCGACCCGCGGTGCGCTGGCGTCGGTGAGCGCGGTGAGTTCGGCGTCCGCGAGCATCAGGTCCGCGGCGCCGAGGTTGTCCTGCAGCTGCTCGACGGTCCGGGCACCGAGGATGACGCTCGTCACGGCCGGGCGGGCGAGCAACCAGGCGAGGGACACCTGGGAGCGCGAGGCCCCGTGTTCCTCGGCGACGCTCGACACCGCGTCGAGCACCTGCCAGGTGCGCTCGTCCGCGTTGCGGGCCTCCCACGCCTCCATGCCGCGCGTCGGGTCCTCGCCGAGACGGGTCGAGCCGGTCGGGGCCTCGTCGCGCTGGTACTTGCCGGACAGCCAGCCTCCGGCGAGCGGCGACCACGGCAGCAGGCCGATGCCGGCGTCGAGGCAGGCGGGCACGACCTCGTGCTCGATGTCACGGACGAGCAGGTTGTACTGCGGCTGCAGGGTGACGGGCGGTGCCCAGCCGTGCGCCTTCGCCTCGTACACGGCCTTGGTCACCTGGTAGCCGAGGTAGTTCGAGAACCCGTACGAGCCGATCTTGCCGGCCGAGACGGCGTCGTCGAGGAAGCGCAGGGTCTCCTCGATCGGGGTCAGGGCGTCCCACGCGTGCATCTGGTAGAGGTCGATGTGGTCGACGCCGAGCCGCTCGAGCGAGGCGTCGAGCGCGACGCGGAGGTGCCGGCGCGACAGCCCGAGGTCGTTCGGTCCGTCGCCCTGCGGGAAGCGGCCCTTGGTGGCGAGGACGACCTGCTGGGCCTCGGTCGGGTGGGCCTGGAGCCAGCGGCCGATGATCCGCTCGGACTCGTTCGCCGAGTACACGTCGGCGGTGTCGATGAAGGTGCCGCCGCCGGCCACGAAGGCTTCGATGATGGCGTGGGAGGTGGGTTCGTCGGCTTCGCTGCCGAACGTCATGGTGCCGAGGGTCAGCGAAGACACCACTGTCCCGCTGTTGCCGAGGAGTCTGTAGTCCATGGCGCGGAGGCTACGCCGCGCGTCCTCCGCGGCGGGAGGGCCCACGAGTACCCGTCAGCGGTCGCCGGACAGGCCGTCCCCCAGGAACGCGATCGCCGCCTCCCGGAAGTGCCGCGACGTCGGCGCATTGAAGTGGTTCCGCCCCGGGATCTCGACGAACGTGGCGTGCGACGCCGTCTCGGCGAGCCGCAGTGCGCTGTCCTTGATGCCGTCCTCGCTGCCCGCGGCGAGCAGCAGCGGCTGCGTGGGCGCGTTCTCCGGCGTCGGTTCGATGCTGTCCCGCATCCCCTCGACCATGGCGACGAGCGCGCCGAGGTCGTTGCCCTCGACGCCGGCCGCCATCGTCAGGTAGCCGTTGGTGACGCGGTCCTCGACGGGCGTGCCGTCGGTGATGTACGCCCGCGCCTGGTCGACGCGGACGCGCCGCATCGGGTCGGCGTCCGGGATGCCGCCCAGGACGGCCCGCGAGATCCGGTCGGTCATCCGCTCGGCGGTGTGCCACCCGACGCGAGCGCCGAGCGAGTACCCGACGAACGCGACGTCGTCGAGCAGGTACGTGTCGATGACGGCGGTGACGTCGTCGACGAGCAGGTCCATCGAGTAGCTGTGCGGTGCGTGCGGCTTCCCGCTGGCACCGTGGCCGCGCTGGTCGAACGCGATGACCCGGCGTCCGGCGCGGACCAGGTCGCGGGTCCAGCCGGAGGCGTGCCAGTTGAGCAGCGCTCCGGAGGCGAACCCGTGCACGGCGAGGACCGCGGGTGCGTCCGGGTCGCCGAAGTCGTAGGTGGCGAGCGGCAGGCCGTCCGGGGACATGACCACCCGGGGGCGGGGTGCTTCGGGGACGAGAGACATGGCCTGCCCAGGGTACCGGGGGCACAGTGGCTCGCATGGACGGTTACAGCGGCGATCAGATCCGAGCGGCGGAACGCGGGCACCTGGACGCGGGCGAGCCGCTGATGCAGCGGGCCGCGGACGGGTTGGCGACGGTCGTCGGGGAGCTGCTCGACGACCCGGCGGTCCGTCCCGGCGACGGCCCGGGGTCGGTGCTGGTCCTCGCCGGCAGCGGCGACAACGGCGGGGACGCCCTGTTCGCGGGTGCGCGGTTGGCGTCGGCCGGGAGGCACGTCACGGTCCTGCGCGTCGGCTCACGTGTCCACGAGGCGGGCCTGGCAGCGGCCCGCGGGGCCGGGGCGCGCCTCCTGGACGACCCGGTGGTCGACGGCTCGGCCGGTCCGGCGGCGGGTGCGGCGGACATCCTGCACGTGGCGACGCCGCCGGTCGGTGAGCGACTGGCGCGGATCGGCCGGGAGGCCGCCCTCGAGGCGGACCTGGTGCTCGACGGGATCCTCGGGATCGGTGGTGGCGGACCGCTGCGGTCGCCGGCGCGGGCGGTCGTGGCCGGTCTCCGCGAGCTGGCGCGGGAGCAGCGTGCACCGTTCGTGGTGGCCGTCGACGTGCCGAGCGGCATCGACGTCGACACCGGCGGTATCGCCGACGACCACGTGCTGCACGCCGACGTCACCGTGACGTTCGGCGGGGTGAAGGCCGGGCTGCTCCGCGGGCCCGCGGCGACGCTCGCAGGACGGATCGAACTCGTCGACGTCGGGATCGGTGCGGACCTGGCGGCGGTGGAGCCGCTGGTCCGCACCTGACCCGCCGGCGTCGCCACGGGCCGGTTCCGGGCGTGGTCGGCCGCCGGTCCGTAGGTTCGGGGCATGACGTTCAACGACGACACCCGGCTGCAGGGCGGCAAGGTCAAGCGCCGCGGGCGCACCACGGCCATCGGCGGCGGCGCGGTCGGCGTCACCGCGATCGTGGTGTTCCTCATCGCGCAGTTCACCGGCGTCGACCTGGGCGGACTCGTCGGTGGCGGCGGAGGCCTCACCCCGATCCAGCAGGGCGGCGCCGAGGCGACCCCGATCGCCGAGTGCCGGACCGGTCGCGACGCCAACGCCGACGTCGAGTGCCGGATGGAGGGCGCAGCCGAGTCACTCGACGCCTACTGGAGCGCCGAGTCGCGGGAGCTCGGGACGGCCTACTCGACGCCCGACTTCTTCCTGTTCGACGGGTCCACCGACACCGGGTGCGGCACCGCGTCGGCGGCGACCGGGCCGTTCTACTGCCCGCCGGACCGCGCGGTCTTCCTGGACACCGCGTTCTACGACGACCTGCAATCGACCTACGGGTCCTCGGGCGGGCCGCTCGCGCAGATGTACGTCGTCGCGCACGAGTGGGGCCACCACGTGCAGCAGCTGCAGGGCACCTTCGCGGCCACCGACCGGAGCGGCACCGGCGCCGCGTCCGGCAGCGTCCGCGTCGAGCTGCAGGCGGACTGCTACGCGGGCGCGTGGGTCGGCGATGCGGCCACGACGAAGGCGGCGGACGGCTCCACGTTCTTCGAGCCGGTGACGCGTGCCCAGGTCGCCGACGCCCTGTCCGCGGCGAGCGCCGTCGGTGACGACAGCATCCAGGAGAAGGCGACCGGCCAGGTCGACCCGGACTCCTTCACGCACGGGTCCAGCGCCCAGCGGCAGCGGTGGTTCGAGCGCGGGTACGAGCGTGGGGCGACGAGCTGCGACACGCTGAGCGTCCCCGCCTCGTCGCTCTAGGGCAGACGGCCGGTCGGCCCGAGTCCGCCGGCCAGCCCGAGTCCGCCGGTCAGTTCGCGGTGGCCGACGGCGTCGGGGTCCCGGACGACGACCTGCTCGGGGTCGGGGTCGGGGTGGGTGTCGGCGTGGCGTCGGTGTCGTCCGCCGACGAGACCACGAACGTGCGGAACTCGTCGTTCGTCGACGCGGTCGTGTACTGGTACTGCTGGCCGTTGACGAGCACCAGCGGGGTGCCCGGGAACGTCGTCAGGTCCGAGCCGGGGATGTCCCCGCCGGTCACCGCGGTGGTGCGCTCGTCGACCCACTTGCCGTAGCGCTGGTCGTCGATGCAGGACTCGATCGTGGAACCGTGCCGGACTCCCGGGACGCTCGTGATGAGCGAGGCGAGCTGCTCGTCGGTCAGGCCGGGCGTGCCCTCTTCCGGCTGCTTCGCGAACAGGGCCTTGTTCACGGCGAAGAACGAGTCCGGCGACTCCTGGGCGACGCAGGCTGCCGCGTTCGCCGCACGGAGCGAGTACTTCGTGCCCTGCGAGCGGTTCGACAGGATCGCGATGGGGTGGATGTCGAGCGTGGCGGCACCGGAGTCGACCAGGCCCTCGATGTACTCGCTGTTGGTCGACTCGAACGCGCCGCAGATCGGGCAGAGGTAGTCGACGTACAGGGTGATCCGCACGGGGTCGGCCGAGTCGGTCGCGCTCGGGGACGGCGCGGTCGACGCAGCGGCCGGGTCGACGGCCTTCAGTCCGGTGCTGATCGTGATGCCGCCCTGCGCCATCGTGTCGGGGCCGGGTCCGGCCGGACGCGAGGAGTTCACGAGCACGAGCGTCACGATCGTGGCGGCGGCGACGAGAACCACGCCGAGGCCGATCTGCAGTCCGAGCCGGGCACCACGCTGGCGACGCTTCTGCTGGGCACGGGTGCGCTGGGCTCGCTCGCGGGCGGCGGCGCGACGCGCGTTGCGCTGGGCGCGGGCGTCACCTTCAGGGCGGTTGGTCATCGTGCGGCTGTCCTCCTGGTCGGTGTCCGCTCGGCCTCCCCCCGGTCGGCGGACGGACCCGCCGATTGTAGTGGCGGCCGATGGGAACCAGCCAACCAGCAGGGAACGTCCCGGGTACCGGCAGCTGTGCACTGGCGCCGGTCGGAGAACTCGTGTTGTATGAGCAGCGACGGTCGATGGCGACCGTCCGCCGGCCCTCGCGGGTCGTCGCTTCACTACGGATCGTCCGGCACGTACCTGCCGGTGGAGAGGACCGAACGCTCATGGCGTCCGTCACCTATGACAAGGCAACCCGTCTGTACCCCGGAGGCAACCGCCCCGCGGTGGACTCCCTCGACCTGGACGTCGCCGACGGCGAGTTCCTCGTCCTCGTCGGCCCCTCGGGCTGTGGCAAGTCCACGTCCCTGCGCATGCTGGCCGGCCTCGAAGAGGTCAACTCCGGCGCGATCCGCATCGGCGACCGCGACGTCACCGACGTCCCGCCGAAGGACCGCGACATCGCGATGGTGTTCCAGAACTACGCGCTGTACCCGCACATGACCGTCGCCGAGAACATGGGCTTCGCGCTCAAGATCGCCGGCGTCGGCAAGGAAGAGCGCGCCACCCGCGTGCAGGAAGCCGCCAAGCTCCTCGATCTCGAGCAGTACCTCGGCCGCAAGCCGAAGGCGCTCTCCGGTGGTCAGCGTCAGCGCGTCGCGATGGGCCGCGCGATCGTCCGTCAGCCGCAGGTGTTCCTCATGGACGAGCCGCTGTCGAACCTCGACGCCAAGCTCCGCGTCCAGACCCGTACCCAGATCGCGTCGCTGCAGCGTCGTCTCGGCGTCACGACCGTCTACGTCACGCACGACCAGACCGAGGCGCTGACCATGGGTGACCGCATCGCGGTGCTCAAGGACGGCATCCTGCAGCAGGTCGGCACCCCCCGCGACCTGTACGAGAAGCCGAACAACGTGTTCGTCGCCGGCTTCATCGGCTCGCCCGCGATGAACCTGCTCCCGGCCTCCGTGGTCGAGGGCGGCATCACCTTCGGCACGCTGAACCACCCGGTCGACCGCGACACGCTGTCGAACGCCCGCTCGGCCCAGGTCACGGTCGGCGTCCGCCCCGAGGACATCATCGTGTCGAACTCGGGCGAGGGCCTGCCGGTCACGGTCGACGTCGTCGAAGAGCTCGGCGCCGACGGCTACCTCTACGGCCACGCCGACGTGAACGGTACCCGTACCGACATCGTCACCCGCGTGGACGGCCGCAACCACCCGTCGATCGGCGACACCGTCGTCGTGAGCCCGAAGCAGGGCCACGTGCACATGTTCGACTCGGAGTCGGGCGAGCGCCTCGACGACAAGGCCGTCATCAGCGCGTAACGCTGGAAGTCACTCACAGGAGGCGCGGTGCCAGCTGGCACCGCGCCTCCCGTCCGTTCTCGTCCCAGTACCCAGAGGAACCCGCCGTGCCCGACTCCATGACCATCACCGCAGCCACCGTCGATCCCGGCCTGCTCGACCTGCCGTGGGACCTGCCGCTCGACGCCTGGCCCGAGGAGACGATCGTCGCGCTGCCGAAGGGCATCTCCCGCCACCTGGTTCGCTTCGTGCACCTCAGCGGGTACGTCGTCGCGGTGAAGGAGACCAGCGCCGAGCTGGCCCGGTCGGAGTACGACATGCTGCGGACCCTGCAGCGGATGGACGTGCCGTGCGTCGACCCGGTCGCGGTGATCACCAACCGCGTCGGCCGCGAGGGCGAGGAACTCCAGCCCGTGCTGGTCACCCGCCACCTGCGCTTCTCACTCCCCTACCGCGCGCTGTACTCGCAGACGCTGCGCCCGGACACCGCGACCCGGCTCGTGGACGCCCTCGCGCTCCTGCTCGTCCGACTGCACGTCATCGGTTTCTACTGGGGTGACGTGTCGCTGTCGAACACGCTGTTCCGGCGTGACGCGGGCTCGTTCGCGGCCTACCTGGTCGACGCCGAGACCGGCAAGCTCTACCCGGGCGGGCTGTCGAACGGGCAGCGCGAGAACGACCTCGAGGTCGCCCGGGTGAACATCGCCGGCGAGCTCCTGGACCTCGAGGCCGGCGGACGCCTCGACGAGAACGCCGACCCCGTCGACGTCTCGAACCGGATCGTGGCGCAGTACCGGACCCTCTGGACGGAACTGACCGGCACGGAGCAGTTCGACGCAGCCGAGCGGTGGCGCATCAACGACCGGGTGGAGCGGCTCAACGCCCTCGGCTTCGACATCGAGGAACTGTCGATCCGCACGGCCGACGCCGGCTCGCAGGTCCGGATCCAGCCGAAGGTCGTCGACGCCGGCCACCACCAGCGCCGACTGCTGCGCCTGACCGGTCTCGACGCCGAGGAGAACCAGGCCCGACGACTGCTCAACGACCTGGACGCGTACCGGGCGCGCAACGGTCGCGAGGAGCTCGACGAGGAGATGGTCGCCCACGAGTGGGTCTCGCGGGTGTTCGAGCCCGTCGTCCGCGCGATCCCCCGCGACCTGCGCGGTCGACTCGAGCCGGCCGAGGTGTTCCACGAGCTGCTCGAGCACCGCTGGTTCATGTCCCAGCAAGAGGAACGCTCGGTCTCGCTGCCCGAGGCCACGACCGCGTACATCAACGACGTGCTGCGGCACCGCCGGGACGAGCGCACGCTCATCAACCCGCCGACGTCGTCGATCGCGCTGCCCCTCGACGACGAGGACGTCGACGACTGGCGCGCCTCGGTCTGAGGCGCGCGCTGCGGGCGGCGCTGCGCCGCGCGCTCCCACACTCCCGCGAGCGGTCACGACACCCCGCTCCCCCTCCGCCGAGCGGTCACCGATCGTCGGTCCAGACGCACCAGAACGACGAATCGTGACCGCTCGGCGGGAGGCCGACGGCACGTCCCGGAGGCGTACGGAGCGCGTCGGGCGCGACCCGGGCCTCCCGGCCGCGCCGTGCGCTCCCGCCGAGCGGTCACGACACCCCGCTCCCCTCTCCGCCGAGCGGTCACCAATCGTCGGTCCGGACACGCCAGAACGACGAATTGTGACCGCTCAGCACGAGGCCGACGGCGAGTCCCGGAGGCGTGCGGAGCGCGTCGGGCGCGACCCGGGCCTCCCGGCCGCGCCGTGCGCTCCCCGCGAGCGGCCACGACACCCCGCTCCCCCTCCGCCGAGTGGTCACCGATCGTCGGTCTGGACACGCCAGAACGACGATTGGTGACCGCTCGGCGGGGGGCCAGCGGGCGTGGCGCAGCGCAGCCGCGGAGTCGGGCAGACGGACTGGAGGCCCGGTGCCGGTCTCGTGGACCGGCACCGGGCCTCCCGGGTGTCGTCTGGTGCGCGCTACGCCGAGCGACGGCGGCGAGCGACCTCCCACAGGGTGACGCTCGCGGCGATGCCCGCGTTGAGGGACTCCGTCGCACTGGAGATCGGGATCGACACGATCGCGTCGCACGTCTCGGTGACCAGGCGCGACAGGCCCTTGCCCTCGGACCCGACGACGATCACGATCGGCCGGTCGGCGAGTGCCAGGGCGTCGAGCTCGACGTGGCCGTCCCCGTCGAGTCCGAGCACGAACAGGCCCATCGACTTCAGCGACTTGAGGGTCTGCGTCAGGTTCGGGGCCATCGCGACGGGCGTGCGGGCGGCGGCACCGGCGGAGGTCTTCCACGCCGACGCGGTCACGCCGACCGACCGACGCTGCGGCACGATGACGCCGTGGCCGCCGAACGCTGCCGTCGAACGGATGATCGCACCGAGGTTGCGCGGGTCCGTGATGCCGTCGAGGGCCACCAGCAGCGGCACCTGGTCGCGGGAGAACGCCCGCTCGACCAGGTCCTCGGACACGGCGTACTCGTACGCCGGGACCTTGAGCGCGACGCCCTGGTGCACGCTGTCGTGCCCCGTGATGCGGTCGAGCTCCGGACGCATGATCTCCATGATCGGCACGCCGCGGTGGTTGGCGAGCGTCAGGATCTCCTTGACGCGGTCGTCCACCTCGATGCGGGCGGCGACGTAGAGCGTCGTCGACGGCGTCTTCGTGCGGAGCGCCTCGAGCACGGAGTTGCGCCCGGTGACGAGCTCGCTGTCGTCGGTCTTGCGTGCCGGCGGACGACCGCCGGTGCGGGTCTGTGGCGCCGAGGCACTGCTGCCACCGCGACGGGTGCGAGCCGCTTCGAAGCGTTCCTTCGCGGCCTTGCGCTTGCCGGCCGGGTGGTACGGGCGGTCCTCGGCCTTCGGGGTCGGCTTGCGACCCTCGAGCGCCTGGGCACCCTGGCCGCCGGAGCCGACCTGCTTGTTGCCCTTGCGGCCGGCACGGACAGCGCCCGGACGACCCTTCTTGCTCCCCGAGACGTTCTTCATGCAGTTCTCCTGTTCGGCACTGCCGTGTTCAGGCGATGCTCCAGCGTGTTCCGGACGGTGTGTCCTCGATCGTGATGCCCGCGCCTGCGAGATCGTCCCGGACGCGGTCGGCCGTGGCGAAGTCCCGAGCGGCCCTGGCGTCGGCGCGCTCCTGTACGAGGCGTTCGACGAGGGCGGCGAGCGGTGCTGCGGACGTGTCGTGCGCCCCACCCGACCAGTGCGGTGCACGCGGGTCGATGCCGAGCACCTCGACCATGGCAGCCACCTGATGGTACGCGACACCGAGCGCTTCCGCATCGTCGACGTCGAGTGCGGCGTTGCCGGAGCGGACGGTCTCGTGCAGCACCGCCAGCGCCTGGGGCACCGCGAGGTCGTCGTCCATCGCGTCGGCGAAGCCCTGCGGCACCGCCGGAGCGTCGGGCAGGCGGACCCCGTCGAGGCGTTCGGCAGCCCGGGCGAGGAACCCCTCGATGCGGTCGAGTGCGGCTTCGGCCTCGGCCAGGGACCCGTCGTGGTGGTCGATCGTCGACCGGTAGTGGGCGGCGCCGAGGAAGTAGCGGACCACGACCGGTCGTGCAGCGGCGAGGAAGTCCGCGGCGAAGATCGAGTTGCCGAGCGACTTCGACATCTTCTGACCGCCGACGGAGACGAGTCCGTTGTGCAGCCAGTACGAGGCGAAGGCGTCCCCGGCAGCGGTCGACTGCGCGAGTTCGTTCTCGTGGTGCGGGAAGCGCAGGTCCAGCCCGCCGCCGTGGATGTCGAACGCCGGCCCGAGGTAACGCCGGGACATCGCGGAGCACTCGATGTGCCACCCGGGGCGTCCCGCACCCCACGGCGAGTCCCAGCTGGCGGTGGTCGGCTCCCCGGGCTTGCTGCCCTTCCAGAGCGCGAAGTCGCGGGCGTCCCGCTTGCCACGGGGATCGGCGTCGGTGGCGTCCACCATGTCGTCGCGGCGTTGCCGGGTGAGGGCGCCGTACTCGGGCCAGCTCGCGGTGTCGAAGTAGACGTCCCCGCTGCCGTCCGCTGCCGGGTAGGCGTGCCCGCGCTCGATCAGCCGGGCGATGATGTCCTGCATCTGCGGGATGCTCGCGGTCGCCCGGGGCTCGTACGTGGGGGGCAGGATGCCGAGTGCCGTGTACGCGGCCGTGAACTCGAGCTCGACGCGGTACGCCCGTGCCCACCAGGGCTCGTCGGTGCCGGCGGCCAGGTCGAGGACCTTGTCGTCGATGTCCGTGACGTTCCGGACCAGGGTGACGCGGTACCCGCGGTGGTGCAGCCAGCGACGCCAGATGTCGTAGACCAGCGCCGACCGGAGGTGCCCGATGTGCGGCGACGACTGCACCGTCGGACCGCAGACGTAGATGCTGACCTGTCCGTCGACCAGGGGCACGAGGTCGACGACGTCGGCGGCGCGGGAGTCGTACAGGCGAACGGTCACGGGTCAAGCCTAGAGGGAGTCCCCCGCGGTGACACGGGCCGGCGGGGACCTGTGGAGGACCGCCGGACGACCTGTGGACGACCGCCGGGCAACCTCAGCGGGACCGGACGACCGCCGTCGCGATCGCCGTGAGTCCCTCGCCCCGTCCGGTGAACCCGAGGCCGTCGGTCGTCGTGCCGGAGACCGCGACGGGAGCGCCGACCGCCGCCGCCAGGGCGTCCTGCATCTCGTCGCGACGGGCGCCGATGCGCGGGCGGTTGCCGATCACCTGCACTGTGACCCGGACGGGCTCGAGACCGGCGTCCCGCAGGAGCTCGACGGCACCGCGCACGAAGACGTCGCCAGCAGCTCCGGCGAAGCGCGGGTCCGCCGTACCGAAGCGTCCGCCGATGTCGCCGAGGCCGCCGGCCGAGAGCAGGGCGTCGCAGACCGCGTGGGCGACGGCGTCCCCGTCGCTGTGGCCCGACAGCCCGGGCTCGCCGGGGAAGTCGAGCGTCCCCACACGGCAGGGCACGGCCGGGTCGAACGCGTGCACGTCGACGCCGAGCCCGACGCGCAGGTCGGCCCGGGGATCGGCTCGGGTGTCGAGCGGGCGGGTACCGGCTCGTTCCGCGACGACGGCCTCGGCACGACCGAGGTCCCACCGCGTGGTGATCTTGAACGCGTCGGCGTCACCCGGCACGGTGCGGACGACACCGCCCGCCGCCTGGAACACCCCGGCGTCGTCGGTCTCGGCCTGCTCTGCCACCGCGTACGCCTGTCGGAGTGCGGCGAGCGGGAAGCCCTGGGGCGTCTGGACCCCGACGAGTGCGGAACGGTCGACGGTCTCGACGACGACGTCACCGGCGACGCGCTTGACGGTGTCGGTCACGGGGAGCGCGGGCACCACGCCGACACCACGCACGCGCGACACGGCAGCGGCAGCGGCAGCAGCAGCAGCAGCAGCAGCACCGTCACCCGGTCCGGCAGCCAGCGCCTCGGCGACCGCGACGAAGACCCGCTCGAACTGCGACGCCGGCGTCAGACACCGCGCTGCGTCGTGCACCAGCACGGTCGCGACGGAGTCCGGCAGCACGGCCAGGCCGGCCTGGACCGACGCATGGCGATCCGCGCCTCCCGGCACGACCGTGACGTACTCCGCAGCCGCACCGGCGACGTCCAGGACGAGCGCACGGCACTCGTCCATCCGGTCCGCCGGCGCGACGACGACCACGAGGGTCGGCTCGGCGAGCGTCAGGACCGTGCGCAGCGCGCGGACCAGCATGCGTTCCCCGGCGACCGGGACGAACGCCTTCGCCGTGCCGATGCCGAGCCGCGTGCCGGACCCGGCCGCAACGACGACGACCGCACGGGCTGCCAGAGCTGGGCTCTGCGCCGGTGCGGTCGTCGTGTCGTTCGTGGTGCGCAAGCGGGCGTCAGGACGCGAGGACCTCGTCGAGGACGGTCGATGCCTTGTCCTCGTCGGTCTTCTCGGCCAGGGCCAGCTCGGAGATGAGGATCTGGCGCGCCTTGGCCAGCATCCGCTTCTCACCCGCGGAGAGGCCGCGGTCCTGATCGCGACGCCAGAGGTCGCGGACGACCTCGGACACCTTGATGACGTCACCCGAAGCCAGCTTCTCGAGGTTCGCCTTGTAGCGGCGCGACCAGTTGGTGGGCTCCTCGGTGAACGGAGCCCGGAGGACCTCGAACACCTTGTCGAGCCCTTCCTTGCCGATCACGTCGCGGACGCCGACCAGGTCGACGTTGTCCGCCGGGACCTCGATCGTCAGGTCACCCTGCGTGACCCGAAGCTTCAGGTAGACCTTTTCCTCGCCCTTGATGACGCGAGTCTTGACTTCAGAGATGGTTGCCGCCCCGTGATGGGGGTAGACGACGGTCTCGCCGACCTCGAATTGCATGTATCAGGCTCCGTTCCCAGACCTCCAGTTTACCACAAGGGGCGTTCGGGTAAGGGGGCCGGGGCCCCGCGCTGACGTCCGGCCCCACCGGGGCCTGGGTAGGATGAGGACCAGGGCCGCATGGTCCGTCATCGTGAACTTCCGGAGGAACCTCTTGCGAGCTCGGGTACTCGTGTCCGTCGCCGTCGCTGCGACCATCGCCCTCGGTGCGACCGGCTGCGAATTCTTGTCGCCGTCCCGCACCCAGGAGATCCGTCAGATCACCGACGGCGTCGATGTGTCCACCGGCACGATCGACGTCCGGAACGCCCTGCTCATCTCCGACAGCGGCGAGGACGCCCGGTTCGTCGGCACGCTGGTGAACACCGGCAACGACGAGCGCACCGTCACGCTCGAGGTGGACGGCGTCGACCAGACCGTGGTGGTCCCGGCGAACGACACGACCGTCCTGGCGGACGACGGCAAGCACGACACGGTCGACTTCGACGGTGTCAGCGCGAAGCCCGGCTCGCTCGTGAAGATGTACTTCTCCTACGACGGTGCCGAGGGCGCCTCGGCCACGGTGCCGGTCCTCACCAGCGCGCAGGAGCAGTACGAGACGCTCGCGCCGACCCCCACCCCGACGTCCACGCCGACCACGCCGTCGAACGTCGGCACCGAGCCGACCGGCGACGCCACGGCTCCGGGCACGCAGAGCGGCTCGCAGTCGGACTCCTCCCAGGGCGACAACGGCACGAACTGACCGCAGGGCGCCGCACGGCGTGCCAGCGACAGTGCACCAGCGACAGCGCACCAGCGACTGACGGGAGGCCCGGGGCCGGTTCCGATGAACCAGCCCCGGGCCTCCCGTCTGTCCGTTGCGGCGTCGCCGCCGGGGACGCCCCCGCGGCGGCGACGCCCCGCGGCGCCTCGCGGCGTCGGCTACGCCTCGATGCGGTACCCGAGCCCGCGCACGGTGACCAGGATCTCCGGCGTGCTCGGCACCCGCTCGATCTTCGAGCGGATGCGCTTGATGTGCACGTCCAGCGTCTTGGTGTCCCCGAAGTAGTCGGAGCCCCAGACCCGGTCGATGAGCTGCCCGCGGGTGAGCACGCGGCCGGCGTTGCGGAGCAGCAGCTCGAGGAGCTCGAACTCCTTGAGCGGCATCGGCGTCTCGGACCCGTCGACGCTCACGGTGTGGCGTTCGACGTCCATCCGGATCCCGCCGACCTGCAGGATGCCCATGTCGCCCGGGTCGTCCTCGGTGCGGCGGCGGAGCACCGCACGGATGCGGGCGAGGAGTTCGCGCGTCGAGTACGGCTTCGTCACGTAGTCGTCGGCGCCGAGCTCGAGCCCGACGACGATGTCCACCTCGGAGTCCTTCGCGGTGAGCATGATGATCGGCACGTTCGACCGGGTGCGGATCTGCCGGCAGACCTCGGTGCCGGACAGTCCCGGCAGCATGAGGTCGAGCAGGACGAGGTCCGGGTTCTCGGAGTCGAACTTCGACAGCGCGGTGACGCCGTCGGCAGCGACGGCGGTCTCGTACCCCTCTCGCTGCAGCAGGAACTCCAGGGGCTCGCTCAGGGCCGGCTCGTCATCGACGATGAGGATCTTGGTCACGATGGCTGCTCTTCCATTTGCTCTTCGAGTGCTGCGGTCAGTTCGGGGTCGGCTTCGGGGATGCGGATCGTGAAGGTCGAGCCCTTGCCGGGCTGCGACCAGACGCGGACGTCACCGCCGTGGTTGCTGATGATGTGCTTGACGATCGCCAGCCCCAGTCCGGTGCCGCCGGTGGCGCGGGAGCGTGCGGGGTCGACGCGGTAGAACCGTTCGAACACGCGGTCCAGGTCGGCCTCGGGGATGCCGACGCCCTGGTCGGTGACCGCGATCTCGACGAAGCCCTTCACGGCGCGCACCCCGACTCCGACGCGAGTGTTGTCCGGCGAGTACTTCACGGCGTTCGCGATGAGGTTCGACACCGCGACCTGGAGCAGGCCCGGGTCACCGATCACACGGCGCTTCGACTTCTTCGCGCGGATGAGCTCGATGCCGCGGGCCCGGGCGACGACCTCGTTGCCGTCGATCGCCGCCTGGACGACCTTGTCGATCGAGGTCTCCTCGGTGGCGTCGAGCGCGTCGACGGACTGCAGGCGGGACAGCTCGATGATGTCCTTGGTCAGCGCGCCGAGCCGCTCGGACTCGGTGACGAGCTGCGCGGCGAACTTCCGGACGTGCGCCGGGTCGTCGGCAGCGATGACGAGGGTCTCCGACAGCAGGCCGATCGCGCCGATCGGGGTCTTCAGTTCGTGCGAGATGTTGGCGACGAAGTCACGACGGACCTCGTCGATGCGGCGGCTCTCGGTCAGGTCGTCGGCGGTGACGAGCACGTACCGGTTGCCGAGCTGCGCGGCCCGGAAGCTCAGGTAGCCGATGACCTCGTTCCGCCCACCACGCGGGAGTTCGAGGTCCTCCGACCCCATCTCGCCGCTGCGTCGGACCCGGTCCACGAGGGCGGCGAGTTCGTCGTGCACGAGCTTCCGGCGCACGACCAGGCCGACCGCCAGCGCCTGGGGCGACGCCGCGACGACCGTGTTCGAGGGGTCGACCACCACGGCCGGGTTGTGCATGGTGGCGATCACGGCGGCGACCCCGTCGGGCAGGCTCCGCTCCGCCACGTCGGCTGCACGTGCCGTGCGCTCGGCGGTGATGATCAGCACCACGACGCCCGCGCCGAACACACCGCCGAGGAGCATCGACAGTGGCACGAGCCACGCGTTGTCCATGCCGCCAGTGTAGGAGTGGTCACATGCGGTTCGGACGCCGTTCACCCCTGGAAGCAGGCCGGATCGCGAACCGTTCAGCCGCAGGACACCGACCGTTCACCCGGGGTGACGACACTCGCCCGGTACGCAGAGAGAGGCCCTCCCCATGCGCGAAGTGTTCCAGCAGGAGCTGCAGGACGTCCAAGAGCGTCTGACCGAGATCTCCGGACTCGTCGAGTCCGCGATCACCCGAGCCACCGAGGCGTTCGGCGAGTCGGACGTCACCCTCGCCGAGGAGGTGATCGCCGACGACGCGAAGATCGACGCCGCCGCGTCCGCACTCGACGAGGTCGCCATCGACATCCTCGCCCGCCAGGCACCGGTGGCCCGCGACCTCCGGGTCGTCGTCACCGCGCTCCGCGTGAGCTCGTCGCTCGAGCGGATGGGCGACCTGGCCGAGCACATCGCGCAGCTCACCCGCCAGCGGTTCCCGGAGAAGGTGGTGCCGAAGGGCCTGCGGCACACCTTCCGCGAGATGGGCGTCCACGACGTCGCGATGGCGCAGAAGCTGACGCGTCTGCTCGCCACCGAGGACATCTCCTTGGCGGCCGAGATCCGCGACGAGGACGACGCAGTCGACGAGCTGCACGCCAGCGTCTTCGACTTCGTGCTCGGCGAGGCGTGGAAGGGCGGGCCGGTCGACACGGTCGACGCGACCCTGGCCTCCCGGTACCACGAGCGGTTCGCCGACCACGCGGTCTCGATCGCGAAGAAGGTCGAGTACCTGGCCACGGGCGACTGGGCCGGCGCCGCCAACGTCACGACGTCCCCGGCCTGAGGCCGACGGACCGGCAGGCCAGCCTGGGGCCGGCGGGCCGGTCCCGCAAGACGCACGGTGGGCGGTTGCTCGCAGCGGTACTCCGTTGCGCGCAGCCGCCCACCTTGCGTTTCGCGGGGTCGGGACCTGGGAGGATCGGGGCATGGCCCAGGTCGCGATCATCGTCAACGGCATGCCCGGTTCCGGCAAGAGCACGGTGGGGGCCGCCCTCGCCGAGGTGCTCGGCTGCCCCTTCCTGTCGAAGGACCGGGTGAAGGAGCCGCTGGCCGACATCGCCGGCCCGACGATCCCGTCGGCAGTGCTCGGCGGCATCGCCATGGACACGGTCTGGTCGATGGCCGGGGCGGTCGAGAACGGGGTCGTCGTCGACGCCGTCCTGCTGCCGTCCCGTGACCGGGACTTCCTGGAGGCCGGACTCACCACCGCCGGGTCGCCGCGCGTCGTCGAGGTGTGGTGCGACGTCGACCGGGCGAACGCCGAGGCTCGGCTGCGGGAGCGCTACGAACCGGGCACGCTGCCGATCCGGCACGACGTGCACGGTGACCTCGCCGCCATCCTGGCGTTCTGGGACGAGCACGAGGCCACCGCCGGACCCGTCGGCGTGGGGCCGGTCGTCCGCGTGCAGACCGATCGGCCCTACGACGTCGGCGGCCTCGTGCAGGAGATCGCCGCGCACTTCGGGTGACGCGTGATGTACACATCACATTCCGCATGTTCTCCGGAAGCTGCGACAGGGTGCTCCTGGCCGACCTCGGCCACGATCAAAGGAGCCCCCGATGACCACGTCAGACATCCGCGCACGCCGCATCACCACGACCCTCGTCAGCTGCGGCGTCGCCGGCCTGCTCGCCCTCGGCGCAGCGACCCCGGCCACGGCCGCCACGACGGCCCCGGGCGGATCGCCCACCAGCACCTCCGCGGCGTCGGTCGCCGCACCGCCGGCGCCCGGCATCGACGGCATCGCGGTCCGTGACGGCCGCACGCTCCTCGTCGGCACCGGTATCCCCGGCGCCAGCGTGCTCGTCTCCCCGTTGTCCGCCCTGGCACGCGTGCACTCCGACGGCCGCTGGAGCGCCGAGATCCGTCGCACCGTGACCACGTTCACGGCCGAGCAGCGCGCCGGCGGCATGCACTCGTCCGCCGTCACCTGGCACGTCGGCGACGCGCCGGTCCCCGCCGGTGCGACCCCGCCGGCGCCCGCGACCCCCGAGCGTCCGGTCGTCCAGGGCATCCGGCACGCCGACGGGAAGTCCTGGCTCGTCGGGACCGGGACGCCGGGTGGTCGGATCTCGGTCGCGAAGAACTCCCGGGGATCCTGGCTGACGACCGTGACCGCGGACGGCACCTGGAAGATCGACGTCACGAACGAGTACGTCACCCGGTCCGCCGTGAAGCAGGGCCTGAACGGCGTGACGTCGACGGCGGTCGTCATCTCCTTCAACACCCTGGAGGACTCGTTCTGGGGTCCGGAGTTCACGATCATCGCGTCCTGAGCGGGTCGGGCTGATCGGATCCGCCTGATCAGGTTCGGCCCGCAGACAGCTGTGGCGCGGGGTGCCTCGACACCCCGCGCCACACGCGTCCTCGCTCCCACGGCGCGCTCCTGCTCCTCGGCGCGCAGCGCTCCTACTCCTCGGCGCGCAGCGCTCCTACTTCTTGGCGCCCTGGGCGGCGACCGCCGCGGCACCGGCGGCAGCAGCCTCCGGGTCGAGGTAGTACGCCGGCTTCGTCGGACGGAAGTCGTCGTCGAGTTCGTAGACGAGCGGGATGCCGGTGGGGATGTTGAGCCCCGCGATGTCGTCGTCGGAGATGCCGTCGAGGTGCTTCACGAGCGCCCGCAGCGAGTTGCCGTGCGCCGTGACCAGGACGGTCTTACCCGCACCGAGGTCCTTCGTGATGTCCGACTCCCAGTAGGGCAGCAGTCGGTCGATGACGAGCTTCAGGGACTCGGTCCGGGGCAGCTGGTCACCGAGGTCCGCGTACCGACGGTCGTGGGCCTGCGACCACTCGGCGTCGTCCGCGATGGGGGGCGGCGGGACGTCGAACGAGCGGCGCCACTCCATGAACTGCTGCTCGCCGTACTGCTCGAGCGTCTGCGCCTTGTCCTTGCCCTGCAGGTCGCCGTAGTGGCGCTCGTTGAGACGCCAGTCGCGCTTGACCGGCAGCCAGGCAAGGTCCGCCTCGAGCAGGGCGATGTCGGCGGTCTGGATCGCCCGGGTCAGCAGGGACGTGTACAGGACGTCGGGGACGATGCCGGACTCGGCGATGAGACTGCCGGCCCGCTTCGCCTCCTTCTCGCCGAGCTCCGAGAGCCGGACGTCGACCCAACCGGTGAACAGGTTCTTCTGGTTCCAGTCACTGTTGCCGTGACGGAGCAGGACGAGCGTGGAGGTCATGCGCCCGAGTCTACCGAGCAGTGCTCCACCCGTACCCTGGTCCCATGCCCGGGAACCCGTCGCCGATCGGCACCGTCACCCGCGGGACCACCGGGCACAACCGCCTCCGCCGGGTCGACCGGTGGATCGCGACCCTCCCGGTCCTCCGCCGCACCGACGATCCGCTGGTCGCCGACGTCGGCTACGGCGCGAGCCCGACGACGACGCTCGAACTCCGTGACCGGTTGGCCCGGGTCCGGTCGGACGTCGAGGTCACCGGCATCGAGATCGAGCCGTCCCGGGTCGCCCTCGCGAACGCCGGAACGCGCGACGGGGTGACGTTCCAGCTCGGCGGTTTCGAGACCCCGACGCCGGGCGGCCGACGACCGGCGGTGATCCGGGCCTTCAACGTGCTGCGGCAGTACGACGAGTCCGCCGTCGTCGGCTCGTGGCGGATCATGCAGGACCGGCTGCAGCCCGACGGCCAGCTCGTCGAGGGCACCTGCAACGAGGTCGGGCGGGTCGCGTCCTGGGTCACGCTCGACCGGGAGGCCCCGCACACCTTCACGGTCGCGCTGCGGTTGGCCGGACTCGACGTCCCGAGCATCGTGGCGGAGCGGCTGCCGAAGGCGCTCATCCACCGCAACGTCCCCGGTGAGCGGGTGCACGGGTTCCTCCGCGACCTCGATCTGGCGTGGGCCGTCGCGGCGCCGCTCGGCACGTACGGGCCCCGGCAGCGCTGGATCGCGGCCGTCCGGGGCATGCGCGACCGCGGCTGGCCGGTCGCGCACGGGGTCGCCCGCTGGCGCCTCGGCGAGCTCAGCGTCCCCTGGTCCGCGGTCGCCCCCGCCTGACCGAGACTCGGCCCGGCGGACGGATTCGCGGCCGACACCGCGCGAAAGTGTCCGCAGTGCCGAGGCTCGCCCAGGCGGACGGATTCGCGGCCGACAACGCGCGAAAGTGTCCGCAGTGCCGAGACTCGGCCCGGCGGACGCGGCGCGGCAGCGACGCGCGCCGGGGCTACGGGCGGCGGACCGCTCCGAGACGCGGCAGCCGCGGCACGTCGGCCGTCGCACCGGCACCCGGCGGGACGATGACCTGCTGCGCCGCGGTCACGACGACGTCGTCCGCTGCGATGGTCAGCACCGCCGCCGGGTCCAGGGACCGCTTGACGACCGCGAGCCCGACCGGCCCGAGCTCGTGGTGCGTGCCCGATGCGACGAGGCGCCCGACCTCGGTGCCGTCGAGCGTCACCGGGCTGCCGGCCGAGGGCACGACGCCGTCCGAGCCGTCGAGGTGCAGCATCACCAGGCGCCGCGGCGGACGCCCGAGGTTGTGGACCTTCGCGACGGTCTCCTGCCCGCGGTAGCAGCCCTTCGACAGGTGCACGGCGGAGCGGAGCCAGTCGAGCTCGTGCGGGATCGTCCGCTCGTCCACGTCGGACAGCGAGGGACGCCAGGCAGCGATCCGCAGGGCCTCGAGTGCCAGGAGGCCCGCGGTCGGCACGTCCGACGCGGCCACCTGGGCAGCGGTGTCGGGGGTGACCACGGCGATGCGGAGGGTCCAGTCGGTGCCGGGGTGGGCCTCCTGGTCGGCGTAGCCCCACCCGCCAGGCGTGACGGACGCCCACGGGTCGGTCCAGGTCGCCAGCGGTTCGGCACCGTGGAGCGGGTCGGCGCCGTCGAACCAGCCGAGGGTGGCGAGGTCGGCGGATCGGTCGGTGACCTCGACGCGCAGCATGAAGCGCATCGACGAGAGCCACGAGGCGAGCGGTTCGGCGTCCGCGGGTTCGGTGAGCAGCCACGCGGTCTCGCCGTCGTCGACGACGCGTGCGGCGTGCTCGACCCGACCGGAAGCGTCGAGCACCAGGGTCTCGGTGCTCACGCCCGGCGCCAGGCCGAGCAGCAGCTGGGACGTGATCGAGTTCAACCAGGACAGCCGGTCGGGTCCGGACACGGTGACGACCCCGAGGCCGAGCTCGACGACGGCACGACCGCGCGCGAGCAGTCGCTGCTCACCCAGGGGGTTGCCGAAGTGGGCGGCCGGCCCGGTGGCGGCGGCGACGAACCCGTCACGGACGGCGAACGGCGAGGCCATCAGTCGACCTTCGCGAGCTGCCCCGAGGCGTGTGAGGTGAGTTCCCGGCCGAGCGCGGCGATGTCCCACGCCCAGAAGAGCTTGCCCTCGACCAGGCCGTACATGCGGGTGGCGGCCGAGTACTCCTTGGCGTTGGCGGAGCGCATCACGGCGTCCGTCGCCAGGTCGATGCGGCCCTGCTTGACGCGCCCCACGTAGAGCTCGTTGACGCCGGTCGGGTGGATGATCGCCGCTTCGACGTCGAACCCGCTCGTCTGGTTGCGCAGGGTCTCGACGCTCTGCGTGGTCGAGAACGGCACCGGGCCGTCGCCGAGCAGCATCGCCGGACCGCGGTCACCGGGCTCGGACGGACGATCGAGGCGCCAGTAGCCCATCTCGGCGGCGAGCGGGGTGTGGTCGTCGTCGAGCAGCCACGTCGTCGAGGAGTAGTTCAGGTACGGCAGGCCGTCGTGGCTGAAGCTGATGCGCTGACCGAACTCGTACGTCCGGACGTCGTCGTCCTCGCCCACGGGGTACTCGACGACTCCGGTGCCTTCCCAGACACCGACGAGCCACGACAGCGGGACGAGTTCGGCGGAGAGACCCTCGGGGAGTTCGATCACCGCTGGCCCTTGAAGAGCTTGACGACGACGGTCACCGAGATGAAGGCGATCGCGAGCGACGCCAGGCCCAGCAGGCCCACGTAGAAGAGCTCGAGCGCAAGCAGCGAATCCATGCCGGAAGTCTACGCGGACCGGACCGAGAAGCCAGGAGGCTCAGCGCACCGGCAGGATCAGCGCGCCAGCAGGATGAGCGCCGTCACGAGGACGACCACGAACGACCCCGACGACGCGATGCTGATCCGCTCGACCAGGCCGTCCTTCGTCTGGGTGGCGAGCTGCAGGACGAAGCTGACGAACACCGCCGCGACGAAGACGAGCAGCAGCCAGGCGAACGAGTCCTTCTGCGTCAGGGTCAGCACGAGCACCGACCCGACGACCGCGAGCAACCACACCGGCACGACCGACGTCAGCCGCAGCCGGCGCTGGCTCGGCACGACTTCCGGGTCGGGGCCCACGGGGGGCGTCGTCTCGCTCACGTCCCCATCATGACAGCCACCTGCTGCACCGTCCGTCCGGGTGGGCGCCCCGGGCTCACTAGGATGGCGCAACGACGTCTTCTCCCTCTGGAGGTCCTGTGGCACAGCTCCTGGTACTCACCTCGGCCGCGCCCGGCGACGTCCTGCCGAGCCTCGGCCTGCTGAGCCACCGGATCCGGCACGTGCCCGCCGAGGCCGCCCAGCTGGTCAACGCACCGCAGAGCGACCTGATGTTCGTGGACGCCCGCACCGACCTGGTCAGTGCGAAGGCCCTCTGCAAGATCCTCGCCACGAGCGGATCGACGACACCCGTCGTGCTCGTCGTCACCGAGGGCGGCCTCACCGCGGTGACGACCGAGTGGAACATCGACGACGTCGTGCTCGAGTCCGCGGGCCCGGCCGAGGTCGACACCCGCATCCGCCTGAACGCCGGCCGGGCCTCGAAGAACCAGACCGGCTCGAAGATCCAGGCCTCCGGCGTCGTCATCGACGAGGCGAGCTACTCCGCGAAGGTCCGCGGCCGGCCGCTCGACCTCACCTTCAAGGAGTTCGAGCTCCTCCGCTTCTTCGCCACCCACCCGGCACGGGTCTTCACCCGCGAGCAGCTGCTCAGCGAGGTCTGGGGCTACGACTACTTCGGCGGCACCCGCACGGTCGACGTCCACGTCCGACGGCTGCGCGCCAAGCTCGGGGACCTCGAGTCCCTCATCGGCACCGTCCGCAACGTCGGCTACCGCTTCAACGTCCACGACGACGACGACCGCCTCCCGGGTCAGTAGTGCTCGCCGTCGTCGAACAGCTCGCCGACGCCGCGGTCGCGGACGGCGAGGCGCCCCCCTTCTCCGACCAGACCCTCGTCGACCTGCGCGCGGGCCGCGCCCAGGTCCTCGGGGACGACACCGGCGTCGCGGTCGTCCGGGACGGCGAGGTCGAGGTCTTCGTCCGCCGGGAGGCCCGTGGCCTGGGCATCGGGACCCGTCTCGTCGAGCAGGCGCTCGCCCGCACGGACCCGCCGTCGCGGGCCTGGGCGCACGGCGACCACCCCGCCGCCCGTGCCCTCGCGGCCCGGGTGGGTTGGTCCGCCGAGCGGACGCTGCTGCAGTTGCGCGCACCGGTGCCGACCGCGCCAGCCGACCCGCGCCTCCCGGACGGCTACCGACTCGACGCGTTCCGGGCCGGTTCGACCGAGGACGAGACCGACTGGCTCGCGCTGAACGCCGCAGCCTTCGCGTCGCACCCCGAGCAGGGGCGGATGACGCTCGACGACCTGCGAGCCCGCGAGTCCGACGGCTGGTTCTCCGGCGACGACCTGGTCCTGCTGCGCGACGCCGACGGTGCACTGGCCGGCTCCTGCTGGCTCAAGGTCGAGGACGGCGTCGGCGAGTACTACGCCGTGGCCGTCCGGCCGGACCTGCAGGGCAGGGGCCTCGGCGGGGTGTTGATGCGCGCCGGCGCCGCCCGACTCGTCGACCGTGGCCTGCACGCCGTCGCGCTCTACGTCGAGGGCGACAACGCACCCGCGCTGGCGCTCTACCGCCGCCAGGGCTTCGTCGACCACACGGTCGACGTCCAGTACGCGGCGCCGACCGGCCGGTAACATGGACCGTCGGTGACGCACCGGCGAAGGTGGGTTCGGGGGATCTGTGGCGGAGTACGGGCAGCACGCGCAGCGCTCGCAGTACGGCAAGGGGGAGCCACTCGGCGCGTCCTACCGGCTGGTGGAGCTCCTGGGGACCGGCGCGTCCGGCGAGGTCTGGCGGACCGAGCACACCGCGACCGGTGAGCAGCTCGCCGCGAAGCTGCTGCGCGCCGAACTCGCCGCCGAGCCCGACGTCGTCGAACGCTTCGTCCGGGAGCGCTCGGTGCTCCTGGCACTGCAGCACCCCTCGATCGTCCGCGTGCGCGACCTGGTCGTCGAGGGCGACCGGCTCGCCATCGTCATGGACCTGGTCGGCGGCGGCTCCGCCCGCGACCTGCTGCTCGCCGTCGGCACCCTGCCGCCGCGCGACGCCCTGACCATCACCGCCGAGACGCTCGACGCACTCGCCGTCGCGCACGAACGGGACGTCAGCCACCGGGACGTCAAGCCCGACAACGTCCTGCTCGACCACGAGTGGACCGCCGGCAGCACGGGCGACGTCCGGGTGTCCGACTTCGGGATCGCCTCGGTCGTGGCCGAACGCGACCGGAAGACCACCGGGCTCCTCGGCACGCCGCAGTACATGGCGCCGGAGTCGATCAGCCAGGGGCGCTCCGGTCCGGCCTCGGACGTGTACGGCGCCGGTGTCATGCTCTACGAACTGCTCGCCGGACGGACGCCGTTCGCGGGCCCCGGCACCGACTTCGCCGTCGCCTACCGGCACGTGACCTCCACGCCGCCGCGGCTCGACGTCCCCGACGCCCTCTGGGCCGCGCTGTCGTCCCTGCTGGCGAAGGACCCCGCTGCCCGTCCCTCCGCGGTGGACGCCGCCGCGACGCTCCGCCGGCTCGCCCGGTCGCTGCGGGACACCCCTGCGCTGGAGCGGGTCGACGACCCGGAGGCGTTCGACGAGGTCGAGCGGCCCGCCACGGTCGTCCGCGGCGGGGTCGGCTCGGCAGGCAGCGGGACCGCTATCGCCACGATCGGCACCGACGGTGCTGCGCTCGCGTCGGCCGAGGACGGCGCCGAACCAGGCCCCGTGGAACCCGGGCCGGAGCTCGGACCCGCCGGCTCGCAGACCGTCATCCGGCCGCTGGCCCGCCCGGTCCTGCCCGCAGCACCCGCCGAGGTCGCGACCACCCGACGGCGCTTCACCCGGCCCGACTGGCTGACGAACCGGATGCTGCTCCTCGGCGTCGTCGGGATCGTGCTGGTCGTCGTGCTCGTCATCGCGGCCGTCGTCTGGCTGCCCGGCGCCGGGAAGAAACGTCCTGGCGGCGGCGCGACCGGGGCGCAGAGCGCGAGTGCCTACGAACAGGACCGGCCGCTGCCGACCGGCCTGACCACCACCCGCAAGGCCGTGGTGAACGCCTCGGCCGGCACCATCGAGCTGTCGATCACCTACGCCGCGCAGACCGCGCCGCTGACCGGGCCCCTGCTCGAGGTCCTCCCCGCGGCGACGAAGGGTGCCGACTGTCCCGTCGCCACCTGGAGCGGTGAGGGCGTCACCGCGAAGCGGAACCAGCCGTCGCTGACCGGCGTGGACACCGCCTGCGCGTGGAGCCTGTCGGGCGTCGACATCGAGGCCGGCGGCTCCGTCACGGTCCAGGCGACGGTGCCTGCGGACACGATCGGGTCAGGAGCCGGTTCGTCTGGCTCCGGGTCGGGTTCGTCGGCCGGGGGCGGCTCCGGGGCCGGAGGTTCGGCGCTGCAGGAGTGGCTCGACGCCGTCGGCGCGGCGACCACCGCCGCCGTGACCGACCAGTCCGTGAGCGGGACCGCGTACCCGGTGCAGCGCCTGCAGGGCATCGACGTGCGCACCCCGGACCGCAGCGTCAGCCAGACCACCCTGCCCGTCACCCTCGTGCCGGTGTGGCCGAGCGGTGCGGACGAGCTCAACCCGCTCTACCGCAGCCCGAGCACCGGTCGGCCGTCCGAGATGCTCGTCGACGTCGCCGGCGGGGAGTCCGGGGTCCGCTTCGCCGACGGCTGCTCGGGCGCGCTCGCGGTGTCGTCGGACGGGCTCGTCGTGACCGCACTGTCGGTGGCGCCGTCCTGCACGGTGCGGGCGACGGTCGGGAACTTCACGAACCTCGAGAGCGACCCGTTCGGGATCACCACGCGCGACTGAGGTCGGTGCCGTCGCGGGGGCGGCCGGCGGGCGGGTCCGCCAGGTTCGCCGGGTCGGCGCGTCCGATCTGGTCGGTGCGACAGTCGGTCGGTGGGGCGGCCGGTCGGTGCGACGGCCGGTCGGGAGGCGTGTGGCGGCGCCGCCACGCGCCTCCCGGCCGCCGGTCGGTGCCCAACGCGACAGATGGCCGCCCGAGGTCGGCGCAGATCGGTCGCGTTCCTGGCCCGGACGGGGCCGGTGCGCCGCGGCGATCGGTGGCGGGAACGGTCAGCTGGCGGCGGAGGCGGTCTGCACGAGTCGGACCGCGCCTCCGGAAGCGGCGTAGCCACGACCGACGGTCAGCGCCACCGGCGAGCGGCGGGGCAGGGTCACGCCGAGGAGCTCGCCGTCGTAGTCGACGTCCGGCTGCAGGAGCACCCCGCAGCGGGACTTCCGGACCGCCCGCGTCCAGTGGCTGTACATCGTGCGGAGGTCGGCGGAACGGCCGGACGCCACGACGCAGAGGCCAGGGCGTTCGGTCGACAACACCGACGCGATGCTCTGGTCGGCGTCGTCGAACCGCTCGGCGTCGTCGATGAGCAGGAGCACCGGGCCGCGCTCGAGTCGGAGGCCCGCGAGGAGCGCCGGGACCTCGTCCGCGCCGACGGCGATGCGGTCGAACGAGCCGGACGCCAGCGGTGAGCGGCGGTCACAGATCGCCCACACCGCGGGTCGGACTCCGTCGGTGTTGCGCGCCGACTCGGCCAGGGCCAGGAGCACCGACGACTTGCCGGACCGTGCGGGGCCGGCGACCAGGACGTGCTCGCCGTCGTAGACCTCCAGCAGAGCGGTGCCGAGGTCGTCCTCCGCGATGCCGACGGGCATCTGCCACGGCTCGGAGTCGAACCGGGCGGGCACGCTGAGGTCCGCGACCGACACGGCTCCCGGCAGACGACCGACGGCGCTGGCCTTCGGCGCGGTACCCGGCCAGGCCTCGGCGACGGCGCGGACGGCCTCGGTCAGGGTCCCGCTCGGTGTGCCGACGTGCGACTGCAGCTTGCTGATCGAGTCGATGAAGCGGCCCGGGACCGGCGGCGGGACGTCCTTCGGGCGGACCCCGATCGTCGCGTAGTCGTACGGGTCGGCGAGGCGGAACAGCCACTTCTGCGTCGTCACCTCGTCCATCGCGGACGGGACGGCCTTCGCGCGGGTGGTCGAGACCGCGAACGAGATGCCGAGCGCCGGCCCCTCGGCGTAGACGCGGTAGAGGGCGTCGAGGAGCTGCTGGCCCTCGAAGTCCTGGTACTCGTCACGGAGTGCCGCGAGGCCGTCGAGCAGGACGACCGCGCGGCGACCACCCGGCGCTGCGCGGCGACGGTCGAGTTCGGTCCGCAGGTAGCGGAGCATGCGTGCCTGCAGTTCACCCGCGCCCGCGCCGGAGCCGACGTACGCGCTGGTGTGCGGCAGGTCGGCGAGCGGGGCCAGGTCGCCGGCACCCATGTCGAGCACCAGGAGGTCGAGGTCCTCGGGGCTGGTGGTCCGTGCGAGCTGCAGGGCGATCGACGCCAACGCCGTGCTCGTCCCGCTGCCGGGGATGCCCATGAGCATGAGGTTGCCCTCGGTCCGGTCCCAACCGGTCGTGACCTGCCGCTGGTTGTCCGGGTCGTCGGCGAGTGCGACCGGGACCGTGCTCGGTGCGCCGGCCGGGCGGTCGGCGGGGACCAGCGTGTCGAGTGCGACGGAGGTGCCGAGCGCCTCCGGCCAGATGGGGCGGGGCGGGGCGTAGCCGGCCTCGTCGTTGGCCGCCGTGATGGCGTCGATGAGGACGTCGAGGTCGGTCAGGTCGGAGGCGGCCGGAGCGTTGAAGGCGATCGGTGCCGGCACACCGAAGACGTCGGTCGGACGCACGGTGACCGGTTGCTCGGCGCGGAGGTCCCGCGCACGGCCGGTGACCAGTGCGGTCTGCACGGGCGTGATGTCGTCCTGCCCGAGCTTCACGTAGGCGCGACCGGTCTGCTGGCGCCCGATGCCCGCGGCGGAGGGGACGCCGATGACGTTCGTCGAGTCCTCGCGGCTCTGCACACGCAGTGCCACGCGCATGTTCGTGTTGGCGAGGATGTCCTCGCTGACGACACCGGCCGGTCGCTGGGTCGCGAGGAGCATGTGGACGCCGAGGGTACGACCGACCGCGGCGATCGCCACGAGCGAGGTGAGGACGTCCGGGAAGTCCTTCGCCAGCATCGCGAACTCGTCCACCACGAACAGCAGACGCGGCATCGGCTCCGCCGGCTTCGTCGCCAGGTACGCGTCGAGGTTGTCGATGTCCGCACCCGCTGCGGCGAACACCCGCTGCCGACGACCGAGCTCGGCTTCGAGGGCACGGATCGCCCGGTCGGCGAGCTGCTCGTCGAGGTTGCTGATCGTGCCGATCGTGTGCGGCAGACGCTCACACGCGGCGAACGCGGCACCGCCCTTGAAGTCGACGAGCAGGAAGTTGAGGCGCGTCGGGTCGTTGCGGGCGGCGAGCCCGGCGACGAAGGACCGCAGGAACTCGCTCTTGCCGGAGCCGGTCGTGCCACCCACCAGGCCGTGTGGGCCGTCGCGGACCAGGTCGATCTCGAGGACGCCGCTCTCGGACGAGCCGATGGGCGTCGAGAAGCCGGTGCGGGCCTCCCAGGCGGCGCGGATCGCGGACGCGGCGGACGGCTCGCCCGCGGTGCCGGACGTGCCGGCGGAGGCACCGGCCGCGGCGCCGCCGGCGGCGGTCGCGGCGTTCGTCAGCAGGTCGGGGAGCCGGACGAGGGCCGGCAGGGACGCCCCCGGCACCAGGAGTTCCGGGTCGTCGAAGTGGGCGACGTGGCGGGCGCAGAGCTCAGCGGTCTCCGGCGACAGCCCGGCCAGCACGACGTCCTCGACGCGGGTCCGGTCCTCCGGGCGGTAGACGGTCGCCGCGGCGTCCGCGCTGACCGTGATGATCGTGGTGCACGCCGCGGGGAGCTGCTGCTCGTTCGTCGCGATGACGATCCCGCTCACCCGACGCGGACGTTCGCCCGGCCGACGCACCTGCCCGAGGGCGCTCCGGCCGTGCCCGAGCAGGCTGCGGGCGGGGGCGTCGCGGCCCTCGGTCAGGACCTCGGAGTCGATGAGGACGAGGAGTTCCGGCGTCGGCAGTTCGTCGATCGACTCACGGAGACCCCGGAGGACCGCGGCACCCTGGTCACGCTGCGCCGACATCCACCGCTGGCCGGTGCTGCTGCCCGCCACGCGGGCGTGCGGCAGCCAGGAGGCCCAGGACCAGTCGTCCTCGCGGCCCCGGTCACAGAACACACCGACGGTCAGGTCGGCGGGCCCGCAGTGCACGGTCGCCTGGACCAGGAGGCTGCGGGCCAGTGCGAGCGCCCCCTCGCGGTCGCCGACGATGCCGACCACACCGGCGTCGCTCAGGTCGGCGACGACGGGCGCGGCGGTGAGCTTGCTCGACTCGATCGCAACCTTCGCGTCCTCTTCGAGCTTCGTCTGCGTCGCCCGCGAGTCCAGTTCCGGCCGCCACGGTGCGTCACCGGTGCCGGCGTGCAGGCTGAGGAAGTCCACGTCGTCGGCGCGACGCTGCCACAGCGTCGTGGACGGCAGGAGCGCACGACGGACGACACTCGCCGGATCGGGCACGAGTTCCTGCCGTCGAGCGGCCTCGATGGCGGCGGCCGCCGTGATCTCACCGCTGAAGCCACGGACCGCCTCGGCGAAGCGCTCGTCCTCTTCCTTGAGGTTCCGCGCCCGCCGGTGCTTCTGCTCGAACCACATGCCGATCGCCGTCACCGGGCTGAGGAGGGCGAAGAGCGCGAACCGGGCGTCGCCGAGCAGGAGCACCATCGCGCCGGCGAGGACCAGCGGAGCGGCGACCGTGATCCAGCTGAACTTCGACGCGGGCGGGACGTCACGCTTCGTCGGCGGGGACACCGGCTCGACCGCGGTGTTGCGGCCCGGGCGCGGCGGACGGTTGAAGGGCGCCGTCGCCGCCGGGGTCAGGTTCGGCAGGGACCCGGGCGCAGGCACCGGCGTCTCGTGCAGGTCCGGGCGGACGAGCAGGACCGCTCCGCCGACGATGACGCTCGTGCCGACGGTGACGAGCACGCCGTCCTCGTCGAGCCGCTCCCCCGCCACCACGGTGCCGTTCGTGGAGCCGGCGTCGCGGATCCGGACGCCGTCGTCCTCGCGCTCGATCGTGCAGTGCTCCCACGAGGCGCTCTCGGTGGGCAGGACCAGGTCCGCCTGCGGGGCGCGGCCGACCACGAGCCTCCTGGAGCGGGGGACGGACACCACCGAACCGGTGACGAGGCCACCCGCCAGGGTGACCGTCCAGCCGTCGACCAGCTGCGGGCGCTCCTCCGGCGTGCGGGCGATGCGCGAGCCCTCGAGCAGGACCAGGTCACGGAGGGGTGTGTCGACGCTCGTCCGGTGCCCGTCGACCGCGAGGGTCGTGCCGGGCTCCAGCGCCAGGCCCGTCGCCGACTCGACCAGTTCGCCGAGGGAGCTGGCGTTCGCCCAGCCGTCGACCTCCACCGCTTCACGCCGGTCGTCGAGCTCGATCAGCAGACGCATGCGCGCTCCTCGTCGTCCGTGGTGTGGTGGGTGCTGCCGGCCCGGAGGTCAGCGCGCCGTCGAGTCCTGGAACCAGACGAGCGACGCGGTCTGCTCGGTCGTCGCCGGGCGCAGGCCGAGCGTCTGCGAGGAGGCCGCGAGCACGGTCGCGTCGGAGCGGAGGGCCTGCTGCTGCCGGAAGTCCAGCGCGGGACCGGCGATGCCGTCCCCGGCGTCCAGGCGCAGTGTCGACAGGGAGTCCGCGACCGCGGACGGCTTGTCGCTCCGGGCCGCACCGACGGCACGGACGAGCGCGACGACCGCATCGTGGCTCCGGGAGTCCGCAGCCCAGGCGACGGCGCTGAACGGCTGGTCGGCCGTGAGGTTCTGCGCATCCGCGTCGTCGGCGAGGACCCGGACCCCGCCGAGGAACGCGGACATCGCCCGTCCCTGCGCGTCGGAGGTCAGGGCACGCGCGTCGTCCGTCGCGACCCCGGTCGAGACGAAGGTGCCCGACAGGCTGCCGTTCGCCGCGGCGAGGGCGGTGCCGAACGCCGGGCTCGTCGCATCGGGGGTGAGCACGACCGGGACGGTGACATCGGCGGACTGGAGGGCCGCGACGAACGCACCCTGTCGTGCGGCGGGACCGCTCACCACGACCGCGTCCGAGTCGGGCTTCGTGGTCTCGGTGTCCGTCGGCGCGGCGGTGGCGTCCGACGTCGCGGTCGTCGGGGTGGCACCCGTCCGCTCGGCCACGGTCGTCGCGAGCGCGGCGTCGTCGGCCGAGTCGGCGGCGTCCATCACGTGGGCGAACCGGATGCCGGACGGCGCACCGCCACCCAGGTCCACGAGCAGCGGGGCGTCGGCGCCGCGGATCGCACGCTGCATCGCCGCGCTGACCGACGTCCGGGACGGCCCGGTCGACCAGGACCCGTCGCCACCGTCGGCGTACGGGAGCACCACCGGGACACCGGCGTCGGACGCGGCGTCGAGCGCACCCGAGACGTGTGCGCCGGACGAGGCGACGACGATGCCGGCCACGCCGCTGTCGACGAGCTGCTGCACGGCGCGCTTCGCCCCGCTCGCGCTGCCGCCGTCGTTGCGGGTGACGAGTTCGACGTCGGTGCCACCGAGGGTGAGGCGCTTCGCCGCGACCAGGGCGCCCTGCGCGGCTTCGTCCCACTCGGACCCCTCGCCGTCGCCGAGCGTCACGACGACACCGATCTTGGTGCCGTCGGGCACGTGGGCGACCCGGATCGGCACCGGGACCGTCGCCGGCACGGCTTCGGCCGCCGGGGTGTTCCGGTCGATCACGAAGACCACCACCGCGAGGACCACGGCGATGACCAGGACGGCCAGCGCCACGATGACGAGCGGCTGCCGTGGACCGCGGACGTCCGGCGTCTCCTCGACGGCCTGGTGGGTCATCGTGCGGCTCCGATGGTGAAGGCGTACAGCGTGGTCGAGGTCGCGCCCTTCGGCACGTCCATCCGGAACGCGGGCAGTGCCGTGGCGGCGTCGAGCGAGGCGCGGAACTGCTCCTGCTGCAGCAGGATGCCCGCGACGTCCTCGGCACGGACGTTGGCGTACCCGGCGGCGTTCTGCGAGGCGAGGGCCAGCTGGTAGTCGGCGGAGTCGGACTTCGCCGCGCTGGTCGCCATCGCACCGAGGATGCCGGACCCGTTGACCTTGCGGTCGCCGAGGTCGAGCATCACGCGGTTGAGGTCGCCGGTGAGCAGCGTGCTCGCGCCCTCGACGTCGCGCGTCGACGCGGTGGTGCTCGCGTCGATCTGGGCGAGGCTCTGCTTCGTCTGCGCGTCGACCGCACCCGCGAGGGCGGTGTTCTGCTGCTCGAGCTTGCCCTTCTGCTCGTCGATCGTGCCCTTGGCGCCGTTCGTGACGTCCTTCGAGGTGGAGCGCAGACCAGCGATCGACTGGTCGAAGGCCTTCAGCACGGCTGCGTTGCTGCTCTCCGCTTGCTTCGAGACGTCGCGGACCTGCTGGTCGATGAGGGCGTCGATCTTCTTGGCGGTCTCGTTGTTGGCGTTCGCGAAGGCGTCCTTGACCTTCTGTGCGAGGGCGTCCTGCTCGGTCTTGAGCATGTCGAGCTTGGCCTTGATGTCGTCGCCAGCCGTGTTCGCTGCGGCCGATGCAGCACGCAGTTCGTCGAGGGTCCCGCTCGTGCTCTTGTCGTTGTCGTCGATCTTGCCGACGGCGTCCACGCGAGCGCTCTCTGCACGGTTGAGGGCGTCCTGCAGGTTGGCGATGACCGAGCTGATGCCGTTCTCCGGCTTCTTGAGATCAGTGCTGTCGATCACGGCGTCCCAGTCACTCGCCTGCGCATCGAGGCGCTCGTCCATCGGGGCCGAGTACCCCAGCGGCGGGTTCAAGGTCTTCCCGTCGCCGTCATCGACGCACGGCTTCCGCGTCAGGTAGGACCGGAGTTCGTCGGCCTGCTGTTCGGTGAGCCCGGGCAGCTTGGGCAGCAAGCCGGTCGGATCGGTGGGCGCGATCATCTGGCAGATGCGCTGGGCAAGAGCGGCGTTCTGCCCCTGCAGTGACCGGTCGCCTGCGGAGGCATCGAGCTCGCCGATGACGCCCCGAGCGCCGACTGCACGGTCATGGACTGCGCCGACTGCCTGGACGAGTGGATCGACGGTCTTGAGGGCATCCTGGATGCGCTCACGGAGTGCGGTCAGGGCCACCTCGCGGTCGTCGACCCCGCCCGATGATTCGGACGCGAGATCGGCGAGGACCTGGTCGATCCCGGCGAGCTTCGAGTCGAGCGTGCCGTAGCTGTCGATCGCCTGCTGCGCGAGCTCCGGCTGCAGGCTGGCGGCCAGGTCGTCCCCAGTCGAGACGAGCTTGGTGAGCGCGGACGTGATGGTCGTCGACGAGGCGAAGAGCGCGCACGTGAGGGACGACTTCGCGTCATCGGCGGCGCACTTCTCCGCTGTCGGCTCAGTCGGTCCGACCGATGCTGCGAGCTGCGTGCTGACCTGCTGCTTGCAGGCTTCGCTGGCTTCGGCGTACCCGGCGAGCTGTGCGGACACGCGGAGCAGGTTGCCGTAGACGCTGGCCCCGCCCGCAGCCGGCTGCGGCTCCGCGGCGCATCCCTGACCGTCGAGGGCCGGGGCCGGAGCAGTCGCGGAGGTGTCACCGAGCAACGCATCGAGGCTGGTCGTCGTCTCCTGCAGCTGCTGGAGGACCGTGGACTGGGTCCCGCTCACCGTCGACCCGAGGTCGCCCTTGAGGGAGCTGAGCTGACCCGAGAGCGACTGCATCGTGCTGGCGAGCGACGAACTGCTCTCCTTGAGCCGCTCGGCCGTCCGGACACCGAGGGTGGCGGAGGTCGTCTCGAGGTTCGACCGGACCTCGGTGATCGTGCTGCCGGCGCGCGCCAGGACCTCGTTGACCTGGGAGATGAGGTCGATCGTACGGCGCTGCAGTGCCAGCTCGGAGTCGGTGTCGGACCCGAAGGCCGCGTTCACCACACCGGTCGAGGACAGGTCCGTCGAGATGCCGGGCTGAGCGGCCATGTCGAACGACGGTGCCGCGAAGTCGTCGACGTTCGCGACGAGGTGCAGGGTGGTGCTGGCGCCCGAGGTCGGCGGGGCGAGCAGTCGTCCCCACTGCACGACCGCGTCACCGTCGCCGTTGGCGCTGACGACACCGTCCGTCGCGGTGGCGTCGTCGGACGTGTCGGTGACGATCTTGCTCGGCTTCGTCCCGGGCAGGACGGTCGACGCCGCGATGCTGAAGGGAGCGCCGACGAGGGCAGGGGTCGTCCGGGAGGCGCCCGCCACGTCGTACGTGAGGTTGCGGGACCGCACGGTCAGGTTCTCGACGGTCAGGTCGATCTCGACCCGGCCGGAGTAGCCCGCGAGGTCTGCGAGGTCGGTACCGCTCTTCTTGGCGGTCGTGTACTGGGTCGTCACGCGCAGCGGTAGGTCGGTGGCGGCCTTCGCGGCGTCGTGCTCGGTGACCGACGAGGACGAGCCGTCCTTGCCGACCGAGATCGCGGTGTCGGAGATCGCGGTGATCGACCCGTCCGCCGCCAGCTTCGTGTCGACCGTCTGCAGCACGCGCGACGGCTTCTCGACCGTCTGGTCCGACGAGGTGCACCCCGAGAGCACCAGAGCAGCAGCACCCGCCATCGCGACCACGGCGAGCGCGCGGCCGCTCTTCGTTCGTACCCCTGGATGCAGCATGCGCAACGACATTGACGACCGTCCCCCTCAAGAACCGACAAGCGATTCGATCTTAGCCGGGTAGCGCACCTCCCGGGTTCCGTTCTCCACAGGCTCGGGACTCCCCCGTTCGGGCCACGTGGGGCGCTAGCCACGCTCCGGGGTCCCTCAGCGTTGCCTGCGGCGTCCCAGATGGGAGGCACCCTGGTTCACCGCTGCTGCCTGAACCCGAAGACGACCACTCGCTCACGCACGCTGACGAGGAGTTCGCGGAAACGGAACGAAGCCGCGCCGATCTCGAAACGGGTCCGGCCTCCTGCTTCGAGCCGACCAGCGATCGCTTCCTTGTTCTCAGCCGTGACCCCCCGCCGGAGCACGAGAGGTCCGCACTCCCTCGTCGAGATCTCGACCTGCTCGAACGACGATCCGATCCCCTTGCCCGAGGAGCTCGATCCGACGTCTCCCTCAGCGGCTGTGACGGTGCACGTGACGGAGATCACGTGGGACCGGTCGTAGGCATGCAACGCGTACGACCCGCCGAGGACCAGCACCGTGATGAGAGCCATCGCGATCAGTATCAAGACGACGAGGACGCCGCCTCGCCGTCGCCCGGGCTCCGCGTCAGATCCGGCTGCGGTACTCATGAGGCGCTCAGCCATTCCACACCTTCCGTGATGACCATCGACAGCTCATGCGGGCCGGTACCCGAGCAGCTCCGGAGATGCGCCGAACACTCGCAGCAGAGTCCGCGTCGTCAAGGATCCGTCGCCGACCTCGAGTTCGTACGTGGTTCCGCTCTTGAAACTCGATGCGACGTCACGGCTGTTGTCCGTCGTGACTCCCTCACGTAAGACGAACTTGCCACACTCGCGTGACTCGATGACGACCTGCGGTGTCGATGCGCCGACGCCCTTCGCCGAGCGCGAAGATCCGGTGCTGGCTTCCGCGGAAGAGACCACGCACACCAATTGCACGCGGTGTGCGTCGTCGTAGGACCGGAGCACCGTGGGCCCGGCGAGGAAGAACGAACTCACGAAGACGATGACGAAGGCACACAGCACGAACAACACCCGCGCCGTGGTCTTCGACATCTTGCGCTTCGCAACAGGCATCATGATCACCGACCTCGCGCAGCTCGCAAGCGGAGGAAACGCAAGTGACCGCCGAGCACCGCACTTCCGAAGGCGCTCGCGATGAAACTCGGGATGAGGATGAGCCATGTCCCACCGATCTGACGACTGGTGAAGATCACGGCGAGCATCAGTATCACGAGCACCGGCGACCCGACGCTCGCCGGGCAGAAATAGAAGACTCCGCCGATGAGCAACAGCCCACCAGCGGTGCCGATGAGAGCGATGGGCAGAACCCCCGCAACTCGGTCTCCGACAGAGACGACGGGGAAGACGACTCCCATGATCACCCCTGCGACGGCGACCACCAGGGCGATCGGTTGCTGATCCGTACCTCGATCAGTTGTCGACTTCATCGACCACCTCCTGTTTCGGACTGGCATCGGGCTTCGATGGCTCCACGGTCCTCACCCTCGTCCTCAGATGGAAGAACTCGAGCAGGCCACGAATAGCGATGGAACCCTTGCCCACTGAGAAGGTCTGAACAGACCCACTCGGGAAGCAATCCGCGACCTGGTCACCATTCGCGAGAGTGACCCCGTCAACGTAGACGAATCTTCCACAGCTGGTGTCGAGCAGCACTTCAGCGCCGGATGCACCAATCCCACCCGCGGATCGGGACGATGTCTTGTTCATCTCCGATGATTGAATGGTGCACCGCAACTCGACCACGTGCGCAGCATCGTAGGACTTCAACAGAGCCGGTCCACCCACGAAGAAGCCGACCGGAAGGACGATGAAGGCGAACAGCATGAGCACGGCCACGAAGCGATCGAAGAGTGTTCGACGGCGGCTGCGCAGAGCACCACCGAGCGATTCCGCAACTGGCTTGTTCATGCTTCTCCCCTTGCGATCGTCCGACGCGTCTGCGGCGTTCGTGCGGGTATCAGATCGGTTCAGTTCCCGCCGTCAGCACGTACACCGGTCACATCGGGAGCCACGCCAAAAGCTTGGAACAACCCGCGGAGGCGTGCGGAACCTCCACCTATCCGGAAGTCGTAACGCTCACCTCGGACGATCTCAGCAGCTCTCTTTTCCGCGAGCGCCACAGTGAGCCCTCGGCTCAACACGAGATTGCCGCAATCCGGCGACCGGTACTCCACCTGGGGCAACGATGTACCTCCCCCCTTCAGCGACCGAGTTGAAGCCGAGCCAGCGTAGGCGGCGGTCACCTCGCAACTGATCGTCGTCATGTGCGCCTTGTCGTACCTGGTGAGGATCTCGGGCCCGATCAGGAAGACGAACAGCACGATCGCGAAGAGCGCCAACACCAGCAGCGACGCCACCCACTGCACAGGCCTCGAGTACTTTCGCACGCTGTCACCGTTCTGGTCCAAGGGGTTCACATTTCCTCGTTTCGTCATCCCGCTTCCAACTCGACCTCACGCGCGTCGAGGCTCCCTGACGAAGACCGCCTGCCGAATGGTGTCCAAGAAGGGATGCAGCTTGTACGAGCCTGCCCCGACCTCGAACTTCCACGTCGTGCCGGCAGCGAAGCCGTCAGCGATGGATTCCTTGTTCTCCGACGTCACGCCCCAGCGCAGCGTCAACGTCCCGCAGTCCGACGTCACGATCACGACCTGGTTACTGGACGAACCCACACCGTTGACCGAGCGCGACGTCCCCACACCGGTGTGGGCAGATCGCACCTCGCAGGTCACCTCGGTGCGGTGGGATGCGTCGTACGCCTTCAGCGTGATCGGGCCGACGAAGATCACGAGCACCGGCACCAACACGACCAGGACGAGGATCCCGATCGCGACGAGACGATCACGGCGCTTCGAGCGCCTCCGTCCAGTGATGACTCCGGTCGTGGATGAGGCCACGATCACTCCCTGTCTCTTCGTTCCAGCAACGCCGAACAGATTCCCGCTCTACGTGAGCACTGACACGAGAAAAGTGAAGGACCCGGACGTCCGATCTGCTGTCGGCTCCTCCGCTCGAGAGCAAGACCCCTGAGTCTGATGCTCTTCACACTGCTCATCTGTGGGCTCGGGCTGCCGAGGTGCGACGTTCGGCTAGTCAGCCTCGTGACCAGACCAGGCAGCGATCTGTTTCAGATGAACGAGGGCCGAACTGTCAGCACCTGCGTGCCCTCCCACCAGTCGGGTTCAGGTTGCACCGTCTGGCCGAGCTCGAACGCCATTGCGATGGCGACCGCCGATTCGAGGTCGATCACGAGTCCGCGGTCCACCGGAGCAGTGACGTCTCCGAGTCGGACCTCGACCTCACCGGCCTGGGAAGGTCTCGCTGGCATGCGCCAGGAGTTGTCGTCCCGGACGTCCGCCGCTTCGAAGACGACAAACTGACTTTTCGTTCCGTTGCACACATCCAGACGAGCATGATCGCGAACGATGGAGACCATGGCCCTTTGCTGGCCATCGAGAGCTCGGACCTTCGCTTCAACCTGCGCGGCAGTCGGAGACCACTCGCGGAATGTTTTGCCCTTGAGGTCCCAGTCGAGGTAGTGCCGGGACTCTCCGGCCCTCGCTCGCCGTTCGCCCCGTCGCCGTCCGATCATCGCGCCCGTGAACCAACCGGCGAAGATGGAGAAGAACCATGCCACCCGCGCAAGCGGCACTCCCGTCAAACCGGCCAACTGCAGCAGAGGGACCCCGACCGCCAGGACCATCAAGACGCCCAAGAGCCATTCCCGCGCGAACGAGGCGAGTACGAATCCAACGACGAACGGCAGCAGAACGCTCGCAAGCACGAGAACCACCGGCTGGGAACCTTGGATCGCGGAAGTCAAGGCAATCGTGAGCAGCACGACGACGATCCCTGAGTTCCAGATGATCGTCGCGCGGGTCATCGGCCGGGGCGCACGCCTCCGTGGCACAGAATCAGCCATGGAACATCTGCCATAGCGCGTCGCCGGTACCGCCGACAGCAGCATCTGAGGCGGCCGAACCCCACAGAGCGACACTGTTCGGCTGGTTGCTGAACAGTCCGCTTCCGGTCTGCGGCTGCGTGTACGGCATCTTCCTCAGGGCCTCCATGTTCGAAGATTCGAACCGGTGATTGACTGCGGGAAGGTGAACAGCGACACCACCGGATACAGAGCTGAACGCCAGGTCCTGCCATGTGAGGTCGTGGCCCCCGATCATGGAGGACATTCCAGATCCGCCTGCGGCGCTCGCCGATCCGATCAAGGTGCTCGCTCCCTTCGCCACCAGCCCCTCAACCGGACGCCCCAACGTCTCCGCGATGGTACCGCCAGCCGGACCGCTGAGCCCTCCGAGTGAGCCGCTGACGAAGCCGCCGACCGAGGATGCCACCAGGCCTCGGCCGGTGATCTGCTCGCCCTTCGCCACGGAGGCCCCCAGGTAGACCGCTCCGGACGTTCCAGATGAGATCGTCCCATAGTTCCTGGTCGTGATATCGATCTGGAGAAGGGCAACTCATCTTTGGGGAATGGCAAGCATCGATCCCCGCGGACCCTTGGTCCCCAAGATAAAATCCACGACGAAGGTGGCTGCAGCGTAGTGAGAGCTTCCTTCTCAGTATACGAGGCGGCTTTGGCTGAACAATCGTAAGATGATGAGCGGGAATGCATCAATCGACAATCTTGTAACTCGACACCTCTGGCACAACTCGAAACAGACCCAGGAAAGCACGCATCTGGAAGGAACCAGCTCCCACCACAAACTGGCAAGTCCGACCATCGATTTTTTCAGCGATCCGGTCCCTGTTCTCGACGGTCACTCCCCGCTGGACGGCGAGAGCACCGCACCCTTTGGTCTTGACCGCTACCCGCGGGATTCTCGTACTGGACAAGTTCGTGGACTGCACATTCACCGACGTTGCTTCCGCCCGCAACACGTCGCATTTGATGACTTGTGGGTGCGCGCGGTCGTAAGCATGGAGCGCCAGCGGGCCGAACACAAAGATCGCGAACACCCCGAGAAGGGCGATCATCGATGCGGAGAAAGACAGCCAGGCTTTGCGACGTGAGATCTTCTTGCCGCCAGGTCGGTCGAGGCTATGAGTCATAGTTCATCCTTGTGGCGCGGCGTGCATCGAAACCCGGGGGCCCCTGGTGCCGGACACGAATCCTCCAACGAAAGTGGTCAGCGGGTGAGCGAATGTTCCTCCGTTATCGTCCGGCTTCAAGCCTTGGTTCGCTACAGCGCGTATCCCGCTCACGGCGTGGTCGGCCAACAAAGAGACGACTGTCCTGGCCCCGGGTAGAGCTTCACCAGAAAGTCTACCCATTGCCGGACTCACGACCGTCGAAACGGAACTCGCCACTGCTCCCGTGGCGAAACCCGCGCCGGTCGCTTGCACCAACCCGCCAAGGTTCTTGTGGCCGTTGTCCGGATCCGTCACGTACCCCAGAGCATTGGAAAACGCGCCCTGCACTCCGGTTGCCACTGCTGCTCTGCCTTGACCGCCAATGGCTCGAACAGCTGCTTTCCTCAGGAGAGGGGAGGCAACGCGCGCTACCTGTGGCCCGATGACGCCTTCGAGCTTCGGAGCGAACTGCTTCAGCACACCCGCCACGCCGCCTCCGACTGCTCCGGTGGCTCCACCAATGAGCGCAGCCAGGCCAACCCTCCCCCAGTCGACCTTCCCGTCGTTCCGCTTCTGCTGCCAAGCGGACACTCCTCCACTCAGGAGGGCACCCCCGGCGATGAGGGCGAGCGGCCCAAGCGGTGTGAACATCGTTGCGACGGTCAACCCCACGCCCAATGCGACTGCAACTCCCGCGATGAGATCGGAGTGGTCATCTGCGATGGACTTGAGCGTCCCGATCGCCCCCTGGTGCGCATCCCGGTACGCCTGCAGGTCCTTGTCCGTCGCCGGCCGCAGCCCCAGCGGGTCGATCGCGTGCAGCGGGTCGTTCCCCGCGTACGAGTACGGGTTCCCCGACCAGCCGGCCCCGACGATCGGCGCCAGCGGGTCGGTCGACAGGAACCCCTTGGCCACCGGGTCGTACACCCGGGCCCCGAGCCACTCCATGCCGCCGATGCTGAGGCTCCCACCGGGGGTCAGCCCGACGCCCGCCGGCAGGTCCGCTCGACCGGCAGCTCCGACCGTCGACTCCAGGAGCGCCCACGGATCAGCCGCGTCGGTGGCCCGTTCTCCGCGCCATCCCGACGCCGTCCAGTCACCGTCGAGGGCGACGACGCCGCCCGGCAACTCCAGGACAGGCGTCGCTCCGACGGAGGTCAGGGACGGCACGCCCGCGGCGGTGTCCCACCAGACCTCGGCCCCGCCCGCCTCGGCGACCTCGCCCAGGGCGTCGGTCCAGACCTCGATCCGGCCGGTCTCGCTGTACGACGCGTCCCGCTCGACGACGCCGGCCAGGAAGCCGAGGTCCGACCACGCGTACTCGGTGGTGGACCCGTCTCGAGCAGTCCTCCGGACGCGCCGCCCCAGCCCGTCGTGGACGTACTCGGTCCGGGAACCGTCGGCGGTGGTGGTGACGAGCAGCTGACCGGCAGCGTCGTACTCGTGCCGCTGCTCGGCGCCGTCGACGGTCTCGGCGACGAGACGCCCGGCCGCGTCGTACTGCCAGGTGCGTCCGGAGCCGCTGCCGTCGAGGGCACTGACGTCGAGGGCACTGACGAGTTGCGCGGCCGCGTCGTGACCGTAGACGACGCGACCGTCCGCACCGGCGATCGCGCTGATGCGGTCGTCCTCGTCGCGCTCGACCCGGGTCGTCGTGCTGCCGACCGGCGTGGTCACGGTGTGCTCGACGAGCGAGCCGCGCTCGTACGACCACGACTGGATGACGTCCCCGGTCGACGCCTGCACGATGCGGCCCAGCGCGTCGGAGGTGAAGACGGCCGGGGTGAGGCCGTCCCGCTCCACGGCGACGATCCGGCCCAGGGCATCCCAGCGCCACGTCGTGCGCCGCCCGTCGGGGTCCGTGCGCGCCGTGCGTAGGCCGTCGGCGTCGTACTCCCACGACGTCGCTCGTCCGCCGCGGCTCCGCCGGACGAGCAGACCGCGCCGGTCGAAGCAGAGTTCGTGCTCGGTGTCCCGGCCGGGGCCACGCGTGTGGTCGGTGACGACGACCGCGCGGCGAGCACTGTCGTACGTGGTGTCCGCGATGACGGTCCCGTCGACCGAGAGCTGCTCTTCACGCCCCGCCGCGTCGTACTCCCACCGGAGCACGCGGCCGTCCGGGTCGGTCTGCTCGGTCCGGCGGCCGGCGGCGTCGTACCGCGCGGTCGTGCTCCGGCCGAGCGGGTCGGTGATCCCGGTCAACCGGCCGGACCGGTCGTACGCGTACCGGGTGACCGCGCCGAGCGGGTCGGTCGCGCCGACCAGGTGCCCGTCGGCGTCGTACGTGTAGGTCGTGACCCCGCCCAGGCCGTTCTCGGCCTCGACGAGCTGACCGGCTGCGTCGTAGCGGAACCGACGTCGGCCGTGACGGGTGTCGTGGACGGAGACGAGCCTCCCGGCCGCGTCCCAGCGCCAGCGGGACGTGCCCTCGCCCGGCGTGGTGCGCGCGACGACGCGCCCGACGACGTCGTACTCGGTGCGCTCGACGTCGCCCGTTGGCAGGGTCCGTGCGATGACGCGCGACTCGGCGTCGTAGGTGACCGTCGTGCGGTTCCCGTGCGCGTCGGTGGCGGCTGACGGACGGCCGCAGGCGTCGTACTCGTAGGTGGTCCGCTGACCGCTCGGTGTGACGATCGCGACGATCCGACCAGCCAGGTCACGCTCGAGGCGGGTGAGCCCGCCCTCGCCGTCGACGAGCTCGACGGGCCGACCGCAGGCGTCGTAGGTGACGAGCTCGGATCCGGTCTCGTCCGAGGTGACCTCGACGGGGCGTCCGAACTCGTCCGAACGGACGGTCGTCGTCGCGAACGCGTCCGCGAGGGTGGCGATGCCCGTCGCCGGGTCGTCGGAGAACTCGCGCCGGACGCCGGTGGGGTCGGTCACCGCGCGCAGGTCGCCGTTGACCCCGTACTCCCGCCGCCAGACGGCGCCGGTCGGGTCGACGACGGACTGGAGGCGCGACAAGGCGTCGTGCGCGAAGGTCCAGGACGCGCCGCTCGGCAGGGTGACCTGCAGCGGGTTGCCCTGGTCGTCGTACGTCCGGCGCGTCGTCCGGCCGAGCGCGTCGGTCGTGGCCGCGAGTTCGCCGTCCGCGCCCCAGGCGAGGGCGGTCCGCGCGCCGGTCGGGTCGGTGACGGCGCTGACGCGCCCGCCGACGGTGTACTCGGCCGTCCAGGTCGCACCGTCCGGGTCCCGGCGGGCGACGACCTGCCCTGCCGCGTCGTGGCGGTACTCGGTGCGGGCGCCGGTCGGACTGATCGAGGCGACGGCGCGGCCGGCGCTGTCCCGCTCGATCCGTGCGGTGTCGCCGACCGCGTTGGTGACCGCGACGAGCTCGCCGGCCGCGTCGTGGTCGAGGTCGAGGGTGACGCCCGTGGGGTCGACGGCCCGGACGAGCAGGCCGTGCTGCCAGTGCAGCTCGGTGCGGCCGCCCATCGGGTCGATGATGACAGCCGGGTCGCGCTCGTCGCCGTCGTACTCGTACGTGACGACGCTGCCGCTCTCGGCGACGACCGTGGTGACCCGGTCGGCGTCGTCGTACCCGTAGGTCAGGTCACCGCCGGTCGGCGTCACCGTCCGGATGCGTCGCCCCCGCCCGTCGTAGGCGTGCACGGTCACCGAACCGTCGCGTTCCGTCGCGGACACGAGGTTGCCGTGCGGGTCGTAGCTCATCGTCTGCCGACGGTCGTCGGAGTCGATGACCCCGACCAGGCGTCCCTTCGGGTCGGCGATCCAGCTGTTCGACCGCGTGCCGTCGTGGTCGGACACCACCGTGACCCGACCGGGCAGGTAGGCGAAGCGGACCCGTCGCCCGTGGGGGCTGATCTGCTCGACGACGCGACGGTGCGCGTCGTAGGTGTTGTCGACCTCGAGCACGCCGTCCGCACTCGTGACCGTCACGACGAGGTCGTCGTCGTCCCAGCCGTACGTCCGCGTCCCGAGCGCCGTCGTCGCCGACAGCAGTCGGCCGCGGTCGTCGTACCCGTACTCGACCCGGCGTCCGTCGGAGGCACGCAGCACGGCCACACGCCCGTCGACGTACTCGACGTCCACGAAGCGTCCGCGTTCGTGCCGCAGCCGGAGGACGGTGTCGTCGCCGTCCCGTTCCACGTGGACGGCGGTACCCGGTCCGGTGCTCTCGCCGAGCCAGAGTCCGGCCGGGGTGAAGTCGATGCGGCCGCCCTCGTTGTCCCGCACGACCAGCAGGTCGTCCTCTGCCGCGAGCCACCGGTTCTCGCCGACGCCGCGGGCCCAGCCGCTGCCGGCGCGGGGGAAGCGGACGAGTCGACCGTCGGCGCCGACGAAGGACGCGCCCTCGTCGTCGAGGAGCAGGCGGGTGTCGAGGACGGACGCCCAACCGGGGCCGAAGAGCCCGACCCGCCGGTCGAGTGAGTTGTACATGCGCGTGAACCGGAGCGACGCGGACGCACCGTCGTGCGCGAGGTCGAGCTCGGGCTCGAGGAAGTTGCCGGTCGTCGTGTTCACCGGGTCCATCGAGTACCCCGTCGTCGGCTGTGCGCCGTACGCCGTGGGCGGATCGATCTGCAGGTCGCTCCGGGTGGCCGACACGCCCGCGGCCTGCAGCGCTGCCCCGAGCGCGGCGTCCGAGAGCGTGGAGACCGAGCCCTCGCCTCCGGCAGCGGCGAAGGCGTCGGCGATGGTCGTCGCCCACGCGACGTCCTGGTCGTTGGCGGCGAGCCACCGTTCGAACCCGGCGACCAGCCCGTCGGCGTTGATCGTGCCCCACGAGCACCGGGATGCGAAGTCGGCCAGCTTGCCGCGGAGCAGCGCGGGCCTGCCCGCCAGCTCGGTGTTCAGCGTCGTCGAACCGCTCGCGAACGACCGGAGGTCCTCGGGCTTGGCCGACGACGTGCCGGCTCCCCCGCCTCCGGCACCCGGCGACGGCGTCTGCCGCGGCTTCGGTTGGACGTCGGCCGGACCGAAGGGAGGCGCGGGCTTGTTCTCGATGTCGGGCGGGTTCCCGGTGCCGAAGGTGTCGTCCCACCACTTCTCGAAGCCGTTGCGGTCGGCCTGCTGTTCCTGCCACTCGCGCGCCTTGCGGCGGCGCTCGCGCTCTTCCGCGGCGGCCGTCTTCATCTCGTCGACCCAGCCCGCAACCGTGCGCATCATGTCCGAGATGGTCGAGCCGTCGCTCTTCGCGATGCTGGCGTTCTCGGTGAACAGGTCGGAGAAGTGTCCGCGGAACTCCTGCGATGCCGTCGACACGTACGACTGACGGCTGCCGACCTGCCCGTCGATCGCACTGGCTGCGCTGCGCATGGCGCTGCCGAGTGCGTCAGCGGTCGCGTCGTCGAACTCGATCGGATCGGTGTTGGCGTGCAGCTGGTCAGCCATGCTGGATCGTCCCCCGGAGAAGTGGTGCTGGTCGTGATGGTCGGTGAGCCCCGCGCGTTGGATCCCCCCGGGGGACTCTGACGCGCATCACGATACCGATTGGTCTACCCACCCGGCGCCCACCTGTGGAGACCCACACCGTCGTCCACAGCACCGCCCGTTCACCCGCTGTCTCCACAGGCGCTACCCGAGCAGCCCCCGGCGCATGGTGCTGGTGGCAGGATGTCGCCATGGACACCGAACCGCAGCTCGACGGCGACTCCGTCGCGAACGACCTCGACGACTTCGACGAGGTCGTGGAGATCGAGCACGAATCGCTGCCCTCCGATCGCTACTTCGACCGCGAGCTGAGCTGGCTCCGCTTCAACCAGCGCGTGCTCGAACTGGGTGAGGACCGGACGCAGCCCCTGCTCGAGCGAGCGAACTTCCTGGCGATCTTCGCCTCGAACCTCGACGAGTTCTTCATGGTGCGTGTCGCCGGCCTGAAGCGCCGCATCGACACCGGCATCGCGGTCCCGACGAACGTCGGCCGTGCGCCCAGCGACGTCCTGCGCGACATCGCGATGAAGGCCCACGAGCTGCAGGAACGCCACGCCAAGGCGTTCATCGGATCGCTGAAGCCCGACCTCGACGCCGCCGGCATCCACGTGGAGCACTGGTCCGACCTCGGAGAGGACGACCGGCTCCGGATGCGCGAGTACTTCTCGGAGCAGATCTTCCCGGTGCTCATGCCCCTGGCGGTCGACCCGGCGCACCCGTTCCCGTACATCTCCGGCCTGTCGCTCAACCTGGCCGTCCGGGTGCGGAACCCGAAGTCCCAGCGCCAGGAGTTCGCGCGCCTCAAGGTGCCGCAGAACTACCCGCGCTTCATCAAGCTGCCGGACGACAACTCCGGGCGCCTGCGGTTCATCCCGCTCGAGGACCTGATCGCGAACCACCTCCCCGACCTGTTCCCGGGGATGGAGGTGCTCGAGCACCACGTGTTCCGCATCACCCGCAACGAAGACGTCGAGATCGAAGAGGACGAGGCCGAGAACCTCATCCAGGCGCTCGAGCGTGAGCTCCTCCGCCGTCGCTTCGGACCGCCGATCCGTCTCGAGATCACCGAGGACATGGACCCGGTGACGCTCGACCTGCTGGTCCGTGAGCTCGACATCACCCAGCAGGAGGTCTACCGTCTGCCGTCGCCGCTCGACCTCGGCGGGCTGTTCGAACTCGCCAAGCTCCCGCGGCCGGACCTGCACTACCCGCGCCACGTGCCGACGACCCCGGTGCAGTTCCAGCCGGGCGAGCCGAACACGAAGCCCGACCTGTTCCGCGCGATCGCCGCTCGGGACGTCCTGGTCCACCACCCGTACGAGTCCTTCGCGACGAGCGTGCAGGCCTTCCTCGAGCAGGCCGCTGCCGACCCGAACGTGCTGGCGATCAAGCAGACGCTGTACCGCACCTCCGGTGACTCCCCCATCGTGGAGGCGCTGATCGACGCGGCCGCCGCCGGCAAGCAGGTGCTCGCCCTCGTCGAGATCAAGGCGCGCTTCGACGAGCAGAACAACATCACCTGGGCGCGCAAGCTCGAGAAGGCCGGCGTGCACGTCGTGTACGGCCTGGTCGGGCTGAAGACGCACTCGAAGCTGGTGCTCGTCATCCGGCAGGAGGGCGGGACGCTCAAGCACTACAGCCACATCGGCACGGGCAACTACAACCCGAAGACCTCGCGCATCTACGAGGACATGGGGCTGTTCACCTCGGACGACATCGTCGGCAAGGACCTGACGCGCCTGTTCAACGAGCTCTCCGGGTACGCGATCGAGAAGAAGTTCAAGCGTCTCCTGGTGGCGCCGCTGCACCTCCGCAAGGGCCTGGTGAAGCGGATCCAGACCGAGGCGGAGAACGCCCGTGCCGGCAAGCCCTCGGGCATCCGCATCAAGGTCAACTCGATGGTCGACGAACAGATCATCGACGCCCTGTACCTGGCGAGCCAGGCCGGGGTGCCGGTCGACATCTGGGTCCGCGGCATCTGCTCGTTGAAGCCGGGCCTCGAAGGCGTCAGCGAGACGATCCGGGTCCGCAGTGTGGTCGGGCGGTACCTCGAGCACTCCCGCACGTTCGCGTTCCACAACGACGGCGACCCCGCGGTCTTCATCGGCAGCGCGGACATGATGCACCGCAACCTGGACCGCCGCGTCGAAGCCCTCGTCCGCCTCACCACACCGGCGCACATCACCGAGGTGCAGGAGATGTTCGACCTGGCGATGGCCGAGACGACCAGCTCGTGGCACCTCGAGTCCGACGGTGAGTGGAGCCGTCACTCGACCGACGACGACGGGCGCCCGCTCGACGACCTGCAGAACGTCCTCATGCGGACCATCTCGGCACGGAAGCGTTCCACTCGGTGAGCGGTGGGCAAACCGGCCCGGTCGTCGCGGCCGGCGCAGTGGTGTGGCGTGACCACGACGGCGGGCCGCTCGTCCTCCTGATCCACCGCGAGCACCACAGGGACGTCTCCTTCCCCAAGGGCAAGGTGGACCCGGGCGAGAGCGTGCCCGAGGCTGCCGTCCGTGAGATCGACGAGGAGACCGGGTACCGCGTCCACCTCGGCGCTCCCCTCGGCCGGGCCGAGTACGTGCTGCCGAGCGGTCGCGACAAGGTCGTGCACTACTGGTCGGCCCGGGTCTCCCGCAAGGAAGCCGAACGCGCCGGCCGGTTCCGTCCGAACGACGAGGTCGCCGCCGTCGAGTGGGTCTCCATCGACGACGCACGCAAGCGGCTGACCTACGAACGTGACGTCGCGATCCTCGACCGGTTCGCCGAACGTGCCGCCGCGAACGAGCACGACACCTTCGCCCTGATCGCCCTGCGGCACGCGAAGACCGTGCCCGGGTCCGACTGGGACGGGCCCGACGCAACGCGGCCGCTCCTCCCCCTCGGCCGCGCGCAGGCGAAGGCCGCCGCGGCCCCGGTCGCGGCGTTCGGCCCGAAGAAGATCGTCAGCAGCACGGCGGCCCGGTGCCTGGCGACGGTGGAACCCCTGTCGGCGCGGACGAAGGTCGGGGTGTCCGACACCGCGGACATCAGCCAGGACGCCCACGAGCGTGGGATCGCCGACGTCAGGGGTGTCGTGCGGAAGCGCCTGGACAAGGCGAAGAGCGCGGTGCTCTGCTCGCACGGCCCGGTCCTGCCCGAGATCGTGGCGCGGATCGCGACCGACACCGCCGACGACGCGTCGGAGTTCGACCTGCGCCGCGCCGCGATGCTCTCGGTCGGTGAGTTCTCGGTGCTGCACATCGCCGGGCGCAAGCTCGTCGCCGTCGAGACGCACCGCAACTCCGTCAGCGCCTGAAGCTCCGGCAGACCAGCACCGCCAGACCAGCACCGCCAGAGCAGCACCGCACGGTGGGCAGCGTGCCCCGATCCTGCTCCCGCGCCCTGGCCGCTGTCCGGCGACCCGCACCGGATGAACCCCGCGTTCACCTCCCGTTCACCGGGGAGCGTCATCCCGGTCACCTCTCGTCCCTACAGTCACTCCCGGGTCAGCACCGGCCCGGGGACCACACAGCGGTCCCACTGCACTTACATTCCCGAAGGGACCCCTGTGAACATCAAGCGAATCGGCTCGATCGCGGCAATCGCGATCGCCGGCGCCGTCGTGCTCTCCTCCTGCGCGGCGAACGAGGATGCTGGCAACGGCGGCTCATCGTCGCCCGCCGCCTCCTCGGGTGTCGACTACTCGAAGCTCTCCGGCACGCTCACCGGCTCCGGCTCCTCCGCACAGCAGACCGCCGAGGCGACCTGGGCCTCCGGCTTCCAGGGTCAGGCCTCCGGCGTCACCGTGAACTACTCGCCCGACGGTTCGGGCGCTGGCCGCAAGAACTTCATCTCGGGTGCCGCGGACTTCGCCGGCTCCGACGCGGCCCTGTCCGAGGACGAGCTCGGCGGCAAGTTCGCCGCGTGCGCCGCGGACTCGAAGGCCATCGACATCCCGGTCTACATCTCCCCGATCGCGATCGCGTACAAGGTCGACGGCGTCTCGGACCTGACGCTCGACGCGAAGTCCATCGCGGGCATCTTCTCCGGCAAGATCACGAAGTGGAACGACTCCGAGATCGCGTCGCTCAACGACGGCGTGAAGCTGCCGGACGCGAACATCACCGTCGTGCACCGCTCCGACGACTCCGGCACGACCGAGAACTTCTCCGAGTACCTGTCGCAGAACGCGGGCGACGCCTGGGGCAAGGAGCCGAGCCAGACCTTCCCGTTCCAGGTCGGTGACGCGGCAGCGAAGACCTCCGGTGTGGCCTCGGCCATGCAGGGCGCCTCGAACGCCATCACCTACATCGACGACTCCGGCGCCGGTGACCTCGACAAGGCCAAGCTCATGGTCGGCGACAAGGCCACCACGATCTCGGCCGAGGGTGCTGCGAAGGTCGTCGCCGACTCCGACGTCGCCTCGGGCCGCGAGAGCAACGACCTCGCCATCGAGATCGACCGCAAGGACACGGCCGAGAACGCCTGGCCGCTCGTGCTCGTCTCCTACGCCATCGCGTGCCAGGAGTACAAGGACAGCGCCAAGGCCGACCTCGTGAAGGCGTACCTCGGGTACGTCGTCTCGGCGGACGCGCAGAAGGCCGCAGCGACGGAGGCCAAGTCGGCCGCCCTGTCGTCCGACCTGGGCGAGAAGGCCGCCGCGGCGGTCAAGTCCATCAAGTAAGTTCCGCAAGCGCCCGGACGCCGGTCCCACCCACCTGACCGGCGTCCGGGCTCTCGCCCGTCGTGACGCGAGCCGCCGATGCGCGCTGCCGACCCTGGTTGCCGCCCGCGCCCGTCACGACCCTGACGCTCCACCTCTCCCCCGAACCCCTCGCGCTCACCCGGCGCGATCCTCCGACAGGAGCCCCATGACGACCGCACCGGTCCGCGACCAGGACATCGCCACCCCGTCCAAGCCGAAGGCCGTCGTCCGCATCGGCGACCGGGTGTTCTCCGCCGCCTCCGTCGCTGCGGGCAGTCTGATCCTCTTCGTCCTCGTCCTCGTCGCGGCGTTCCTCGTCTGGCAGAGCATCCCGGCATTCAACGCCGAAGCCGGCACACTGCCGAACAGCGCCGCGAACTTCTGGACCTACGTCGGCCCCCTGGTCTTCGGAACGATCTGGTCGGCCTTCCTCGCGCTGATCATGGCCGTCCCGCTCGCGATCGGCATCGCGCTCTTCATCTCGCACTACGCACCGCGCCGCCTGGCACCCGTCCTGGGCTACGTCATCGACCTGCTGGCCGCGGTGCCGTCGGTCGTCTACGGCCTCTGGGGCATCGTCGTCCTTGCCCGCCTGGTGAAGCCGTTCTACGCGTTCCTCAACGAGCACTTCGGCTGGATCCCGCTGTTCTCCGGCCCGCTGTCCGGCACGGGGCGCACGATCCTCACCGCGTCGATCGTCCTCGCCGTGATGGCCATCCCGATCATGACCGCGGTCATGCGCGAGATCTTCCTGCAGGCGCCGACGCTCAACGAGGAAGCGGCCCTGGCCCTCGGCGCCACGCGTTGGGAGATGATCCGGATGTCGGTCCTGCCGTTCGCCAAGTCCGGCATCGTGTCGGCGATCATGCTCGGCCTCGGTCGTGCGCTCGGCGAGACCATGGCGATCGCCCTGGTGCTCTCGGTCTCGACCAACGTCACGTTCCAGCTCCTCACCCCGCTGAACCCGTCGACCATCGCGGCGAACATCGCCCTGCAGTTCGCCGAGGCCTCCGGGACGGCCCTCAACGCGCTCATCGCGTCGGGCCTGATCCTCTTCGTCATCACCCTGGTCATCAACATGCTCGCGCGGTACATCGTCCGCAAGCGAGTCTCCTGACGGGAAAGGTCGCACCCGATGTCCCTTGCAGTCCGTCAGCCCGCCGGCAACGTCTTCGCCAACGGCAAGCTCCACAAGTCCGTCCCGTGGCTGCTGCTCCTCGGCAGCTGGGTCGCCCTGGCCCTCGTCTTCGCCCTGCTGAACGCGGGTGGTGCGACGAAGGACTTCAACGTCGTCGCCGCCCTGTTCCTCGGCACGGTCCTGTTCGACGTCCTCATCGTCGTGGTCTCGCGCATCGTCGAGGGTGGCCGCAAGGCCGTCGACCGCCTGATCACGTCCCTGGTCATCACGGCCTTCGTGATCGCGGTCCTGCCGCTGGTGTCGCTCCTCTGGACGGTGCTGGCGGACGGCCTCGCCCGCTTCGACGCGCAGTTCTTCTCGTACTCGATGCGCGGCGTCATCTCCGAGGGCGGCGGCGCCGTCCACGCGCTGATCGGCACGCTCGAGATCACCCTGTTCGCGGCGCTGATCAGCGTCCCGATCGGACTGCTGACCTCGATCTACCTGGTCGAGTACGGCACGGGTGTCCTCGCCCGCGGCATCACCTTCTTCGTCGACGTGATGACGGGCATCCCCTCGATCGTCGCCGGTCTGTTCGCCTACTCGCTCTTCGCGCTGTTCCTCGGCCCGGGTGCCCGCTTCGGCCTGGTCGGTTCGGTCGCCCTCGCGGTGCTGATGATCCCGATCGTGGTGCGCTCCACCGAAGAGGTGCTGAAGATCGTGCCGATGGAGCTCCGCGAGGCCTCGTACGCACTGGGGGTGCCGAAGTGGCTGACGATCATGAAGGTCGTCCTGCCGACCAGCCTCGCCGGCATCACGACGGGCGTCATGCTCTCGATCGCCCGCGTCATCGGTGAGACCGCCCCGCTGCTGGTCACCGCCGGGTTCACCTCGAGCATGAACTACGACCTGTTCAAGGACCCGATGATGACGCTGCCGGTGTTCGCGTACACGCAGTACTCGCAGCAGGGCGCCAACCCGGTGCCGTTCGTCGACCGGGCCTGGACCGCAGCACTGCTCCTCATCCTGATCGTGATGCTGCTGAACCTGCTCGCCCGCTTCATCACCCGACTCTTCGCACCGAAGCTGTCCCGCTAGCCACAGGCGCTGCCCCCCCCCCCCCCCAGCGCAGACGACCAGCACCCCGCCCGACAGCAACCCGACGACCACCCAACCCAGAAGGATCCACGTGTCCAAGCGCATCGAGGTCGACGGCCTCAACGTCTTCTACTCGAAGTTCAAGGCGGTCGAGGGCGTCGACATGACGATCGAGCCCCGCACCGTCACCGCCTTCATCGGTCCGTCCGGCTGCGGCAAGTCGACGTTCCTCCGCACGCTGAACCGCATGCACGAGGTCATCCCCGGCGCCTACGTCGAAGGGTCCGTCAAGATCGACGGCGACGACCTGTACGCCCCGGGCGTCGACCCGGTCATCGTCCGCCGCCAGGTCGGCATGGTCTTCCAGCGCCCCAACCCGTTCCCGACGATGTCCATCAAGGACAACGTGCTGGCGGGCGTGAAGCTCAACAACAAGCGCGTCTCGCGGTCCGAGGCCGACGACATCGTCGAGCGGTCGCTGCAGGGCGCGAACCTGTGGAACGAGGTCAAGGACCGTCTGGACAAGCCCGGCATGGGCCTGTCCGGCGGCCAGCAGCAGCGGCTCTGCATCGCCCGCGCGATCGCGGTGCAGCCGGACGTGCTGCTCATGGACGAGCCGTGCTCCGCGCTCGACCCGATCTCGACCCTCGCCATCGAGGACCTGATCGGCGAGCTCAAGAAGGAGTTCACGATCGTCATCGTGACCCACAACATGCAGCAGGCCTCGCGCGTCAGCGACCGGACGGCGTTCTTCAACATCGCCGGCACCGGGCAGCCGGGTCACCTCATCGAGTACGACGACACCGCGACGATCTTCTCGAACCCGTCCGTCAAGTCGACCGAGGACTACGTCTCGGGTCGCTTCGGGTGATCAGCGTCACGACCGTCTGCTGACGGTCCGGCCGGGAGGCCCGGTGCACGTCCGCAACGGACGGCACCGGGCCTCCCGCGTTGCGTCCCGACCCCGCGCAACGACGCCCTCGCACGCAGCGACGCCCCCGCACACGACGACGCCCCCGTGACCGATGTGGTCACGGGGGCGTCGTCCTGAACCGTCAGGAGCCGGTCACGCCTCAGCGGTGGGGACCGCGACGACCGGCTTCGACGTGGGCTGCTGGGAACCGCCGGCGGGCTCGACCGTGATGCCGATCGTGTCACCGGCGCCCATGGTGCCGCGGAGGACGGCCGAGCGGACGCCACCGTCGACGTCGTCCATCAGGCCGGCTGCGCTGATGGTGCCGCCGGACTCCGGCGAACCGATGTACCAGAGCTCGTACGTCTTGTCCTTCGGCGCCGCGCGGACGCCGTCCAGGATCACCGCGGACCGCTGGAGCTGCCCGGACCACACGACCGTGGCCGTGCCGCCGCCCTTGACCTTCGCGCTGCTGCGCTGGAAGTCCGGGGCCGCGTAGATCTGGTCGAGGCCGGAGGCCGCCTGCGTGGTCGCCGGCGCTCCGCCGTCGTCCTGCAGCAGCGTGCCGCCGACACCGAAGCCGACGCTGAGGAGCACGACGGCTCCGGCTGCGGCGACGCCGAGCATCGCGGCGGGACGTCGGAACCAGCGGGCCCGGGCGGTCGACGCGGCACGGCCGGAGCCGGACTGCAGGTCCGTGACCGAGGCGTCGGACGTGACGTCCGGGGCGGACGTGTGGCGGGCCTCCCGGACGGGTTCCGGCGTGGCGCCGGAGTCGTCGAGGGCGGGCAGCTGCGGGGTCGTCTGGATCTTCGCCAGCAGCGACGTCCTCAGGGACGCGGACGGCTCGATCGGGGACACCGCGAAGGCGAGGGCCAGTGCGGTCTCACGGAGGGAGTCGGACTCGCGTCGCAGCTCCGGGGAGTCGGACAGCGCCCGCTCGACCGCGGCGCGCTCGTCGTCGGTCAGCGCGTCCAGCGCGTGCGAGCCGGTCATCAGCTCGGGGTCGTCGTGACGATCGGTCATGACGTCACCCCCATCTCGTCGCGGAGTCGGATCATCCCGTCACGGAGACGGGTCTTGACGGTGCCGATCGGCACCCCGAGCTTCTCAGCCATCTCGCTGTGCGAGAACCCGCCGTAGTAGGCGAGCTGCACAGCCTGACGCTGGAACTCGGTGAGTCGGGACAGTGCCCGGCTGACGCGTTCGTGTTCGAGTCGGATCTCGACGGATTCGGAGACCGAGTCGAAGTCGGTCTCGAAGTCGCGGATGCCGATCTTCGTGTCGCGGTCACGGGAGGACTGCGACGCCCGCACCCGGTCGACCGCTCGGCGGTGCGCCATCGTGAGGACCCAGCTGGCGGCGCTGCCGCGGGACTGGTCGAAGCGGGTGGCCTGCTGCCAGACCTCCAGGAAGACCTCCTGCGTGACCTCTTCCGACTGGGCGCGGTCCTTGAGGAGTCGCGTCACGAGTCCGAGGACCCGACCGGAGAGTTCGTCGTACAGGTCAGCGAACGCAGCCTGGTCGCCGGTCGCGACCCGACTGAGCAGGTCGTCCGCTGACACCGGCTCCGGCGCGGCGGGAGTCCAACCATCCATGTCGCCTTCCACGAGAGTGAGCATTGCAGGTTTTCCTCCTTCCCGTGTGTACGGCGTCCACCGCGCGCTCTGGACAGAGCGCTCGGCGACGGCGGTCGCGGTGGTCATCAGCTGGGTCCCGTTCGGGTCGGGTCACGGCAGCGGTCGCTGCGCGGGTGGTTCCGGTGCATGTGACGAGGCCCCGGACGACCCACAGGGAATTGACCCGCGAGCGGGCCCGGGTCGTCCGGGGACCTCGTGTGGGATGTCTTGCGACTCCCACGCTGATGATTCGGTACCGTCGCCCGGTCGGATTGGGTCAGGGCGCGAATGCGTCTGGTGCGCTCCGGCCCGAGGCGGGCCGACGTCGGGTGGTGGGGCGGGCCTCCCGACCGGGGTCGTCCGCCGAGCGGCGCGCCCGGCGCCGGATCTGTCCACCGAGAGTGAACACCTGGGTGCGACGCGGCAAGCGTCTCGTACACTGGTGATCGCCGGGCCGCAGCAAGCCCCGGGCTCCAATATTCGCCGCTTCGAGCGGCCTCGCGCCGAGAGGCGCTTCTGCGGCCCGGTCTTCTCGTGTCCGGGTGCGGACGCTCCCCGTGACGACAGCCGGGAGGCGCGTCAGCCCTCCGACCGTCGGCTCACCGTCGTGCGTGGCTGCGCGGTCAGTCCAGGCTCTCGCGGCGCCACAGGGCGGCCGCGGCCGACAGGTCCTCGGCCAGCTCCGCCAGTCGGAAGGCGCGCGTCGTCAACGCCGAGGCACGTTCCGCGGCCGAGACGTCGGCGTCGTCCGCCACCGAGGTCGCACCCGCAGCGGTCAGCCGGGCGAACGCCGCACCACGCTCGAGCGCCACCGCGAAGTCGCCCGTGTAGAGGCCGTGCAGGATCCGGTCCGACAGCGTCAGGATCTCGGCCGGGCCCGTCGGCTCCTCGGCACCCGCGACCGCCTGGTCGATCGTGCCGATCAGCTGCGTGCCCCGCTCGAAGAGGTACGCGACCTCCTCCGGGTTCTGCCGGATGACCGTGCGGACCAGGTAGATGCGCCAGAGGGCCCCCGGCAGGGTGTGCGGACCCACGCGGGCCCAGAGCTCCGCGATCGCCTCGATGCCGTGCACGTCCGTGTAGGTGACCAGGCGCTCCACGACAGCCGGGTCCGGGTCCTCGCGCACCCGGTGCAGCAGCGCGTTGGCGGTGTCGTGCGCGACGCGGTTCACCAGGGCCGGGTCCTCACCACCCTGCAGGGCAGCGAACTCGGCATCGGTGAACTGGACGGGACGGTGGTGTTCGCGCGGCACCGCGACAGTGTAGGCGCTGCTCTGCCGATACCCTTGTGCGTGAGGGCCTCTAGCTCAGTTGGTAGAGCACCGGACTTTTAATCCGAGGGTCGTGGGTTCGAGCCCCACGGGGCCCACCCCGGTCGGACCGCCCACCCGACTTTTCATCCGAGGGTCGTGGGTTCGAGCCCCACGGGGCCCACCTCTCTCGTCCCGCCGCCTGTCGTGGGGGTGACGCGTCGTCGCGCGCCCCGGACAGGATGCTCGTTGTGGGGGTACCCCGCCGCGCTCCCCGTGTGGTGTGGTGCTGAGATGCCCAGCCCCACCACGGACTCCGCACCGCACGACGACGTCTCCACCCGGACACAGATCGTCGACGCGATGATCCGCGTCCTCCACGAACTGCCCCTGCACGAAGTCACCCCCGAGCGCGTCGCCACCGAGGCCGACACCACCACCGCGACCCTCGACGTGTCGTTCCCCAGCTGGGACGGCCTGCTGCTGGCGACGATCGACCGGTGGAACGACCGCCGGACGACCCCGCTGATGCCGATCGCCACCGAGATGGGGACGATGCGGTTCCTCCGCGCGATCGTCACCGCGAACATCGCCGACCCGTCGCTGATGCGCTTCCTGACCTCCACGCTGAACATCGCCGCAGCGCCCCGGCACCCGCTCGCGCCGATGCTGCACGCCCGCTGGCGCAGGTTCCACGGCTTCGTGCAGCAGAGCCTGGTGCAGGACATCGCCGCCGGTCGGGAGCCGCGCACGATGGAGCCGTCGCGCGGCGCCGAGCAGCTCCTGGCCACGTACGAGGGGCTGCAGCTGCAGTCGATGGTCCGTCCGGAGATGGACCTGCTCGAGTCGTTCGACCGCGCCGTCACGCGCCTGCGCGAGGGCTGGTCCCGCGAGTACGTCCCGCCGGTGTGGGACCTGGGCCGCGCGAGCTGACCGCTCGGGGTACAAGTCGTCCCCAGCCGATCCATGGCCGGCGCTCTGTCCACATGAGTGCAGCGCACAGCGGGCTGGTGGATTCACCTCGATATGGTCGTTCCTGGTTCCGCTCTCCGCGGGACTCCAGCACTGAACGAACCACACCGAACGGGGTACATCGTGATCGAGCCCATCGACGCCACGCAGACCAGCTCCACCGGTGACGCGCGCCGCCTCGTGGAGCTCGCCGCCGCCACCGGGACCGCCATGAGTGACGAGCTCCTGCTCGAGGCACTCCGGCGGAGCGCCGAGGTCACCGTCCGGCACATCCGCAAGGACTTCACCGAGGTCGCGACCGCCACGGCCGTGCTCGGCTACGTCGTCCGCCAGCGCAAGGACTTCCTCGCGCTGCGCGGCGACGACCCGGCGTGGGCGCAGGAGATCGGCCGCTACCCCAGCGAGTCACTGGCGGTCGAAGCCCTGCGGATGCGCCGGGCCTGACCCGACCGGGCTCGACCAGGACCGGAGCCCACCGGTGTCAGGACCAGACGCGGCGGATCCCCCACGAGCCCGTCCAGGACTCGTCGGCCGCCAGCCACCGCAGCCCCTCGCCCGAGTTCAGCGCGTCGGCGGGTGCCGTCATCGGCTCGACGGCGACCGCCAGGCCCGTGCCGTCGCCACGCGGGAACTCGCGCGACGTGAAGACCTGCACGTAGGGGAACGAGGCGTCCTGCCACAGTTCGACGCCGTCACCCTCCGGGCCGTGCAGCGTGGTGCGGCGGATCCCCTCGGCGTCGGGCGTCACGTCGGTGTACGCAGTGTCCAGGTCGGAGTCGCCGGCACGACGACCGGCGCGGAGGTCCAGGTCGGTGCCGTCGACGGACTGCGTGCCGTTCGGGATCTTCCGCTCGTCGACCGTGAACGCCGTCGCCGCGTCGAGCCGGATGACCAGGTCCTCGGCGGGGGTGTCCCCGGCGCGCAGGTACGGGTGCGACCCGATGGCGAACGGTGCCGGGCGACCCGAGCGGTTCGTGACCGTGTGGGTGATCCGGATGCCGTCCTCGACGAGTTCGTGGTGCACGCGGGTCTCGAGCGTGAAGGGCCAGCCGTGCTGCGGGTGGATCGTGGCCTGCTGCTCGATCGACGACTCGGTCTGGTCCACCACGCGGTACGGCGCGAACCGGAGCAGCCCGTGCGAGGCGTTGCCGTACTTCGGCTCCGAGATGTCCAGCTGCTGGGTCCTCCCGTCGAGCTGCCACGCACCGCCGGCGACCCGGTTCGGCCAGGGTGCGAGCACGATGCCGTTCGCGCCGGCCGGAGCCTGGCTGGCGGGGAACGGCTCGGTGAGGTCGAAGCCCGCGACCCGGAGTTCGCGGATGCCGGCGGCAACCTCGGTGACGACGGCCTCGACGACACCGTCCGGTCCGGCGTGCCGCAGGTGGTACTGACCGCCGGTGGGTGCCGCTGTGCTGGCCGCTGTGCTCATGGTGTCTGCTTCCTCTCCGGTGCGCGGGTCGTGCCCGCTGGTGCATCCGCGACGACCACGTGGACCCCGGCCGCCCGGATCGGGTCGACCGCGTCCGCGCTGACACCCGCGGTGACGACGACGTCGATGTCCTGCAGCGTGCTCACCACGCCGATGTCGGCCCGGCCGAACTTCGAGCCGTCCGCGACCACGACGGTACGCCTGCCCGCCGCCGCGAGGACCCGCTTCGCCTCGGTCTCGGGCAGGTTCACGTTGGTCAGGCCGTGCGCGACGTCGAGCCCGGTCCCGCCCAGGAACACCAGGTCCGCGGACAGCATCGGCAGCACGGTCGCGTTGAAGGGTGCGACGAGCGAGTGCTGCAGCGGCCGGAGCGTCCCACCGGTGACGACGACGGTGAACCGCGGGACGGCTCGTTCGAGCGCGAGTGCGGTGGTGAGCGAGTTCGTGACGACGGTGACGTCGACCAGGTCCTCCCGCGCGACCAGCGCCTCGGCGACGGCGGCCGGGGTGGTGCCGACGTCGAGGACGATGCACTGGCCGGAGCGCACCAGGTCCGCCGCCGCCCGGCCGATCGCCGCCTTGGCGGTGCTGTTCTCGACGGCGGTCTCCTCGAGCGGCCGCTCGCGCGACCCGGCCCCGAGGCGGACGGCACCACCGTGCACCCGGCGGATCCGGGCCTCCCGGTCGAGGGCGGCCAGGTCCTGGCGGACCGTCACCTCGCTCGTCCCGACCGCGGCGGCCAACGCGGCGGTCCGGACCATGCCCGGTGCGCCGTCCAGGAGCGCCACGATGCGGTCCTGGCGCAGCAGCGCCGGCAGGACGGGAGGCTCGTCAGACGTCACAACACGAGTTTCGTCTGCTTCCACTTGCTTTCGCAACCCTTCGCGCGAGGGTAGAGTGCAGCGGTGATCACGAAACGTGCGACGACGCTCGCGGACGGCCGCGACCTGTTCTACTTCGACGACGCCGACTCGACGCTGCCCGCGGAGCGCAGCATCGACGAGCGCGTCCTGGACCCGCGGCCCGTCACGGCCCGGATGCGCCAGGACGTCCTGACCGGCGAGTGGGTGTCGATCGCCAGCGCACGGCAGAACCGGGTGTTCCTGCCGCCCGCCGACCAGGACCCGCTCGCGCCGCAGTCGGCCGCCAACCCGTCCGAGATCCCGAGCCGCTACGACGTCGCCGTGTTCGAGAACCGCTCGCCGTCCTTCGGGCCGGACCTGGTCGGCGACGACGCACCGTCGTCCCTCGAGTCGCTGTCGGACGTCGGCCTGAACCGGCAGCTCCGCTCGGTCGGCCGCTGCGAGGTCGTCTGCTTCGCCCCCGAGACCAGCGGATCGTTCGCGTCCATCTCGGAGTCCCGGGCCCGCACCGTCGTCGAGGCCTGGGCCGACCGCACCGCCGCGCTGTCCGCGATGCCCGGCATCCAGCAGGTGTTCCCGTTCGAGAACCGGGGCGAGGCGATCGGCGTCACCCTGCACCACCCGCACGGCCAGATCTACGCCTACCCGTACGTGACCCCGCGCACGCAGCGGCTGCTGGCGTCGATCGAGCGCTTCGGCCCGGACCTGTTCGAGCAGATCCTGGCGAACGAGCGCGGCTCCGAGCGGGTCGTCCTCGACGGCGAGCACTTCACGGCCTTCGTGCCGTTCGCTGCACGCTGGCCGATCGAGATCCACCTGCTGCCGCACCGGCACGTGCCGGACTTCGCCGCGCTGACCGACGCCGAGAAGGACGAGCTCGCGCACATGCACCTGCGGCTCACCCGTGGTCTCGACGCCCTGTACGGCGACCCGACCCCGTACATCGCCGCGTGGCACCAGGCACCGGTGCACACGGGTCGCGACACCGTGCGGCTGATGCTGCAGATCACGTCCCCGCGTCGGTCGGCGGACAAGTTGAAGTTCCTGGCCGGCAGTGAGGCCGCGATGGGCGCCTGGATCGGGGACCTCGTCCCGGAGAAGGCCGCCGAGTTCATCCGAGGAGGGATCGAACGAGCATGACGTTCCAGCAGGTGTTCGGGTACGAGCCGACGGTGCGGTACTCCGCTCCCGGCCGCGTCAACCTGATCGGCGAACACACCGACTACAACGACGGGTACGTGCTGCCCTTCGCGATCGACCGGCGGACCACGTCGGACATCGCGCCGCGCGAGGACCGGGTCATCCGCGTCGCGTCGTCGTTCGACCCGGAGGGCGGCCCGGTGTCGCTGTCCCTCGACGACCTCGACCCCGCCCGGATGGACGGCTGGTCGGCGTACGTCTTCGGCATCGCCTGGGCACTCCGCGAGCAGGCGGGCGTGGACCTGTCCGACCGCACCGGCTTCGACGTCTTCATCGACTCGCAGGTACCGGTCGGCGCCGGACTGTCGTCGAGTGCCGCGATCGAGTGCGGTGTCGCGCTGGCCTTCTCCGACCTGTGGGAGCTCGGCCTCGACCGGAAGTCCCTGGCCCGGGTCGGTCAGTACTCCGAGAACCACGCCGTCGGTGCCCCCACCGGGATCATGGACCAGTCCGCGTCGCTCCTCGGCGAGCAGGACGCCGTCGTGTTCCTCGACTGCCGCACCCTCGACACCGCCGTGGTGGACCTGGCGCTCGAGGCGAACGGCCTCGAGGTCCTCGTCGTCGACACCCGCGTCGAGCACGCCCACGCGACCGGCGGCTACAAGGCCCGACGGGACTCGTGCGAGCACGGCGCCGAGGTGCTCGGTGTGCCGGCCCTCCGCGACGTGACGGTCGACGACCTGCCCCGCGCCCAGGAGCTGCTGGACGACGAGACCTTCCGCCGGGTTCGCCACATCGTGACCGAGGACCAGCGCGTCCTCGACACCGTCCGGACGCTCCGCGAGCAGGGACCCCGGGCGATCGGCGAACTGCTGCTGGCGTCGCACGCGTCGATGCGCGACGACTTCGAGATCTCGGTGCCGGAGCTCGACCTGGCGGTGTCGACCGCCGTCGAGCACGGTGCCGTCGGGGCCCGCATGACCGGCGGCGGGTTCGGTGGCGCGGCCATCGCGCTCGTCGACCGGGAGGCCCGTGACCGCATCGCCGCGGCCGTCACCGCAGCCTTCGCCTCGGCCGGGTACCGCGAGCCGACCGTGTTCACCGTGCACGCGGCGCAGGGCGCCCGCCGCGACGCGTAGCGCGCGGGCCGGCCTGCGGCCACGGCCGCTGCGCGCGCCTGCGGCGCCTGCGCACAACAGCAACCGCCTCGCACCACGGGAAACCGTGGTGCGAGGCGGTTACCGTTGTGCGGGTGCGGACGGCACCACGGGCCGGGCCGGTGGCGCCGTCGGCGGCGTGCGCCGCGCCTCCCGGCCGCGCCCCGCGCCCAGCGGCTACGCCCCGCGCCCCGCCCCGCCCCGCCCCGCGGCTGCGCCGCGCACGCCGAGCCTCGGCCTGGCGGACGCAACTCGGCGCGCGTGCGCCGCATCCTGTCCGCAGGGCCGAGGCTCGGCGCAGCGGCGGCGGCCGCAGCGGCGGCAGCGGCCGCGGCCGCCGCTAGTGCAAGCGGCGCTCGGCGGCCTCGACCACGTTCTTCATGAGCATCGCGCGGGTCATCGGGCCGACGCCGCCGGGGACCGGCGACAGGAAGCCCGCGACCGATGCGACCGCCGGGTCGACGTCGCCGCGGAGCTTCGCCTTGCCGGTCTCCTCGTTGACGACCCGGGTGATGCCGACGTCGATCACGGCCGCACCGGGCTGCACCCAGTCCGGCTTGACGAGTCCGGCGACCCCGGCAGCCGCGATCACGATGTCCGCACGGCGGCACTCGGCCGCGACGTCGGCGGTCAGGGAGTGCGTCAGCGTGGCCGTCGCCTCCAGTCGGGTCAGGAGCAGCCCGAGCGGCCGACCGACCGTCAGACCCTGACCGATGATCGTCACGTGCTTGCCCCGGATCGGGATGTCGTACGCACGCAGCATCTCGACGATGCCGCGCGGGGTGCACGGGAGGGGCGCGTCGATCGTGCCCGCGCCTCCCGGGACGGCGAGCACCAGCTCACCGAGGTTCGTCGGGTGCAGGCCGTCGGCGTCCTTCGACGGGTCCATCAGCTCGAGCATCGGGGTCGGGTCGATGCCCTCCGGCAGCGGCAGCTGCACGATGAACGCGGTGACCCGGGGGTCGTCGTTCATCTGCAGGATCGCGGCGCGGATGTCGGCGGCCGACGCGGTGGCGGGCAGGTCCAGGCGGATCGACTCGATGCCGATCTGCGCGGAGTCCCGGTGCTTGCCGGCGACGTACGACAGCGAGCCGGCGTTCTCGCCGACCAGGATCGTGCCGAGGCCCGGTCGGATGTCGTGCTCGTGCAGGCGGTCGACGCGGAGTCGGAGCTCCTCGAGCGTGCGAGCGGCGAGGGCGGTGCCGTCGATGCGGACGGCACTGCCCTCACCCGCCCAGCGCTCGGTCGGGAGCGGGGCGGCGAGGCTCACGCGTACAGCGGGAACGCGTCGGTCAGGGTCTTCACCCGGGCCGAGAGTGCTGCCACGTCGGGGTTCGGCATCAGCGTCAGCGCGATGATGTCCGCGACCTCGGCGAACTCGGCGTCGCCGAACCCGCGGGTGGCGAGCGCCGACGTGCCGATGCGGACACCCGAGGTGACCATCGGCGGACGCGGGTCGAACGGCACGGAGTTGCGGTTCACGGTGATGCCGACGTCGTGCAGGAGGTCCTCGGCCTGCTTGCCGTCCACCTCGGACTCGCGCAGGTCGACGAGCACCAGGTGCACGTCGGTGCCGCCGGTGAGGACGTCGATGCCGGCAGCCTTCGCGTCCGGCTGCGTCAGACGGGCCGCGAGGGCCTGGGCGCCGCGGATCGTGCGCTCCTGGCGGTCCTTGAACTCCGGGGTGCCGGCGAGCAGGAACGCGGTGGCCTTCGCCGCGATGACGTGCATCAGCGGACCGCCCTGCTGCCCCGGGAACACGGCCGAGTTCAGCTTCTTGAACAGCGTCTCGTCGTTGGACAGGATGATGCCCGAGCGGGGGCCGGCGAGGGTCTTGTGCACCGTCGAGGAGACGACGTGCGCGTGCGGGACCGGCGACGGGTGCAGGCCCGCGGCGACGAGACCCGCGAAGTGGGCCATGTCGACCCAGAGCTTGGCGCCGACCTCGTCCGCGATCTCGCGGAACTTCGCGAAGTCGAGCTGGCGCGGGTACGCCGACCAACCGGCGATGAGGACCTTCGGCTGGTGCTCGATGGCCTTGGCGCGGATGTCGTCGTAGTCGACCTCGAAGGTCTCCGGGTCGACGCCGTACGAGACGGCGTTGTAGATCCGGCCGGAGAAGTTGAGCTTCATGCCGTGGGTGAGGTGACCACCGTGCGCGAGCTCGAGCCCGAGGATGGTGTCCCCGGCCGAGGCGATCGCGTGCAGCACCGCGGCGTTCGCCGTCGCGCCGGAGTGCGGCTGGACGTTGGCGTACGCGGCACCGAAGAGCGCCTTGGCACGGTCGATGGCGAGCTGCTCGGCGACGTCGACGTACTCGCAGCCGCCGTAGTAGCGCTTGCCGGGGTAGCCCTCGGCGTACTTGTTCGTCAGGACGGAGCCCTGGGACTCGAGGATCGCGCGCGGCACGAAGTTCTCGGACGCGATCATCTCGAGGAAGTCACGCTGACGCCCGAGCTCCTGCTGCAGGACGGCGGCGATCTCCGGGTCGACCTCGGACAGGGGGGCGTTGAAGGATGACTGCGTCGCTGCGGGCGACAGGTCGGTGATGGACACGGGACTCCTCGTTGTCTGGCGCGCCGGAGCGCGACACCGCCGAGCAGACGCACGACGGGGTGGACGATTGGTTGCGGCCCAGGCGTACGGCCGCGCACCGTGTCAGGTGTCGCTCCCCGATGGTGACCCATCCAACGCCAGTCGCGACCCCTCGATCGTACCGAGGCCACCGGTTCGTGTCACCCTTGACTCCATGACCATGCTGAGTCCGGACGTCGACGAGCGGACCTCGGTGCGCGCGGACGTCCCGTGGACGACCGTCGTGTGGGACGACCCGGTCAACCTGATGTCGTACGTCACCTACGTCTTCGAGTCCTACTTCGGCTTCCCACGGGCGAAGGCGGAGCGGCTGATGCACCAGGTCGACTCCGACGGCCGGGCGGTCGTCGCGACCGGGCACCGCGAGGAGATGGAACGCCACGTGGAGGCCATGCACGGCTACGGCCTGCAGGCGACCGTCGACCGGGCCCCCGCCGCGTGATCCCCTTCGTCCGCCGTGCCGACGGCGTGCACCTCGGGCTGGCCGCCGGCGAGCGCGCCGTCCTCACCTCGCTGGTCGAGCAGCTGCGCCAGGTCCTGGACCACGACCTGGCGACGGACCCGGTGGCGGTCCGGATGTTCCCGGACGCGTACCCCGAGGACGACGAGGCCAGCGCCGAGTTCCGCCGCTTCACGCAGGAGGACCTGCGGAGCGCCAAGTCCGCGAACGCGGCCGTCGTCCACGAGTGGCTGACCGGCGCCCGCGAGGGCGCGCTCACCCGGACGGACGAGCAGGCGTGGCTCCGGTCGCTGACGGACCTGCGGCTGACGATCGCGGACCGCCTGGGCATCGTCGACCGCGCGACGGCCGACAACGGACTGGACGGGGACGACGGCGGCGTCGGGCTGCGCGACGTCTACGACTGGCTCGGGTACGTGCAGGAGCACCTGGTCGTCACGATCTCCGCGCGCTGACGGCGCTGCTCGCCGGTGCGTCTGCCGGACGGGAGGCGCGGGGCGCGGCCGCCACGGGCCTCCCGTCCGATGCGGCGCGGGCGCGCACCCCGCGCGTCACCGCCCCAGCAACTCCCGCCGGTGCGCCCGCGCCCACCCGGAGAGGGGCGTCGCCGGGGTGCCGGTGATCCGCTCGACCTCGTGGGTGAGCACGTCGACGCCGTCGAGGCCGCGCCGGGCGACCACGCCGAACTGCTGTCGCAGCCCCTCGGCCTGCCACCGGGGCATGCCGGTCAGCCGGAGCACGCCGCCGAAGACCCGGCTCGGCAGGTGCAGGTAGCGCACGGGGCGGCCGAGTCCGGCGCTGAGCTCTCGGGCGACACCGCGGCCGTCGAGCAGTGCCGGTCCGGTCAGGACGGGTTCGTCGCCGTGGTGGACGCCGCCCTGCAGCACGGTGCTGGCGACACGGGCGATGTCGAGCGTGTCGATCCAGCCGATGACCCCGTCGCCCATCGTCTGCGGGAAGACGCCGCGGCGGATCGCGGGTCCCGAGGGCACCAGGTTCGTCGCGAAGCCGGACGGGTGCAGGATCGTGCGTTCCAGGCCGCTCGCCCGGACGGCCCGGTCGATCCGCCAGATGGCGCTGGCCCAGGGCATCGGCGAGTGTTCCGCCGCGTCGCCGCCGGAGAGCTGGACGACCGCGCGGACCCCGGCGGCCCGGGCGGCGTGGACGGCGGTGATGCCGTGCTCGGCCTGGCGTTCGGTGGCGGCGGTGACGAGGAACAGCTGGTCGACGCCCTGGAGCGCGGTGGTCAGGGCCTCGCCGTCGTCCAGGTCGGCGAGGCGGGCGTCGATGCCGCGGTCGCGGAAGGCCCGGACCTGGTCGGGGCGGCGGACGACGGCGCGGACGTCGGCGCCGGCGGCGTGCAGCAGCTCGATGGTCTTGCCGCCGACGTCGCCGGTCGCGCCGGTGACTGCGATGGTTTCGCTCATGGTTCCTCCTGGTCGTGCGGTCGGCACGCGTGGTCTGCGCACGCGGTCGGCGCATGTGGTCCGTGGTATCAGCTTTCTGATACTGAACGGTACGCCGTACGATCGACCTGTGCACCGGGAGTTCTCAGCGACGCGGGACGACGTCGACGCCATCGCCGCGTGGACCGTGATCCGGGCCGCGCGCGAACTCGCCCGACGCCTGGCGACGGAGCTGGACCCGCTCGACCTGACCCCGGTCGAGTTCGGTGTCCTGGTGCAGCTCGCCGCCGCCGACGGCCTGAGCCAGGCGGACCTCGCCCGGGCCGTGGGCGTCCGACCGCAGAGCATGACGCCGCTCGTCACCGGACTCGGCGAGCGCGGGCTGCTCGACCGGGGGACGGAGCGGGGACGCGGCCGGCTCTCGCGGATCCGGCTGACCCCGGCGGGCCGCGAGCTGCTGGCGCAGGCGTACCCGGTCGTGCGCGCGAGCAACCGGTGGTTCGGCGACGATGCGGACACCAGCGCCCTGGTCACGACGCTCCGCCCCCTGCTCGGCGACGCCAGCGACCCGGTCGATGCCCCGGTACCCTGAACCGGTGACCGACCCGCTGCCCGAGAACCCCACGCACTGGACCCTCACGCTGGTCTGCGACGACCAGCCGGGGATCGTGCACGCCGTGTCCGGAGCCGTGGTCGCGGCCGAGGGCAACATCACCGAGTCGCAGCAGTTCTCGAGCGCCGACACGAACACGTTCTTCATGCGCCTGCAGGTGATGGCGCCGGTCGACCGCCAGACCTTCCAGCAGGCGCTGGCGCCGGTCGTCGAGCGCTACGGCATGCGCGTCCAGCTCGACGTCGTCGGCCGTCCGATGCGCACCCTCGTGCTCGTGTCGAAGGCCGGGCACTGCCTGAACGACCTGCTCTACCGGCAGCGCGGCGGCCAGCTGCCGATCGACGTGCCCCTGGTGCTGGCGAACCACCCGGACCTCGCCGAGCTCGCGTCGTTCTACTCGGTACCGTTCGAGCACCGGCCCGTCACCGACGCCGAGTCGAAGGGCGCCATGGAGCGCCGGATCCTCGAGGCGGTGGACGAGCACGACATCGAACTCGTCGTCCTCGCCCGGTACATGCAGATCCTCTCCCCCGAGCTCTGCGCGGCGCTCGCCGGTCGGGCCGTGAACATCCACCACTCGTTCCTGCCCGGCTTCAAGGGCGCGAACCCGTACCGGCAGGCGCACGCCCGCGGCGTCAAGCTCATCGGCGCCACCGCCCACTTCGTCACGAGCGACCTGGACGAGGGCCCGATCATCGAGCAGAACGTCGTCCGCGTGGACCACACGAAGGAGCCGGCCGAGCTCGTGTCGATCGGGCAGGACGAGGAGTCCCGCACCCTGACCCAGGCCGTGCGCTGGATCGCCGAGGACCGTGTGCTCCTCGACGGTGCCCGCACGATCATCTTCAAGTAGGGCCGGTCATGCGCGACGCACCCCGCAGCCCGATCGACCCCGGTGACGACCACGTCCCGGTGCCGCCCGCGACCGCACCGCGACGGGTGGACGTGTGGAGCGTCGTCCGCGTCGTGGTCTGCGCCTTCGGGCTGCTGTCCCTGGCGTACTGGGGCTACCTGACCTGGCCGTACCCGTTCCCGGCGCTGTTCTTCATCGTCGGCGCCCCGCTGTTCGCCGCGGTGGTCTGGTACTTCTTCCGCTCCCCGCACTCGCCGATCGAGACGGACGTGGTCGGCAAGACCATCGTCGAGGTCGCCCTCGTCGTCGCGGCCGGCGCCACCTGGATCTCGCTCGGTCACCCGGCCGTCGGACTCGTCTTCGTCGTCGTGGCCGCCGCGAGCGGGATCGTCGCAGCCCGACGGGAGACCGCATGAGCGACACGAGCCTCCCGTCCGACGGCGGGCGTCCGTCCGAGGCGGGTCGCCCCTCCGGCCTGGAGGCGCGCACCACCCTGGTCCGCGCCGCCCGCCTGGTCGACGGGGCCGGCCCCGTGACGGACGGGTGGGTGCTCGTCGGAGGGGACACGATCCTCCAGGCCGGCACCGGAGCCGCACCCGGGGCCGACGCGGTCGTCGACCTCGGCGACGCGATCCTGGTGCCCGGGTCCATCGACCTGCACGGACACGGCGGCGCGACCCAGGCGTACGAGGACGACGACTTCAGCGCAGCACTGGCGGCGCACCGGGCACACGGGACCACCCGGTCGGTCGTGAGCCTGGTGGCGAACCCGGTGCCCGAACTCGTCCGTTCGCTCGGCCGGATCCGCGACGTGATGGCGACCGACCCGCTGTTGCTTGGTGCGCACCTCGAGGGGCCGTTCCTGTCGCCGGACAACAAGGGCGCCCACAACGAGGACTTCCTCGTCGCCCCGACACCCGCCGCCGTCGACGCGTTGCTTGCCGCAGGTGCGGGCGTGATCCGCCAGGTGACCATCGCGCCCGAGCTGCCCGGTGCGCTCGACGCCGTCCGCCGGTTCGTCGACGCCGGGGTGACCGTCGCTGTCGGGCACACCGTCGGGACGTACGAGCAGGCGCGCGCGGCGTTCGATGCCGGCGCGACCGTCCTGACGCACGCGTTCAACGCGATGCCGGGGTTGCACCACCGACGCCCCGGGCCGATCGGTGCCGCCGTCGAGGACGAGCGGGTGACCCTCGAACTCATCCTCGACGGCGTGCACGTGCACCCGGCCGCCGCCCGCACGCTGTTCCGCGCAGCCCCCGGTCGGATCGCCCTCATCACCGACGCGATGGGCGCCGCCGGTGCTGCCGACGGCCCCTACCGCCTCGGGTCGCTCGACGTCACCGTGACGGACAGCGTCGCGCACGTCACCGGGACGGACACGATCGCCGGCTCGACACTGACGCAGGACGTCGCGCTGCGGAACGCCGTACGGCTCACCGGGCAGTCGCTGCCCGACGCCGTGGCGGCCCTGACCAGCGTGCCGGCCCGGGCGATCGGACTCGGGGACCGGTTCGGACGGCTCGCGCCGGGGTTCGCGGCGGACCTGGTCGCGCTGTCACCGGCACTCGAGGTGCTCCGGGTGTGGGGCGCCGGGCAGCCGCTCGATCAGTAGTACTCGCCCTGCCGGTAGTCCCAGCTCGTGAACGTGTCGGCGAGCAGTCCCATGATCCGGTCGACGGCCAGGCCCTTCCGGATCAGCGTCGGCGCCGGGGTCACCGAGCGCTGGCCGTCCTGCTGCGGCACGAGCACGCCGGCCGCGTCCACCATCGAGACCATCACGCCCTGCTCGTACCGGGTCTCGGCGGTCGCGTCCGGCTGGATCGAGGCCACGTAGTCGTCGGCCTCGATGACGACGTCGGCGGAGGTCGCGATGCGCTCGCCGATGCCGGCGACGACACCGCGGTTGCCCGTCCCGGACGGGTTGGCGGAGCTGGCGAACGCGAAGCGGCCGTGCTGCGTCCAGAGCTCCCGTGCGGCGAGCTCACCGGGGACACCGAACTTGATCACGAAGCAGGACGTGCCCCGGGTGTCCATCATGAGTTCGTCCGACCCGTCCTCGGGCAGCGCGGCCCGGCCGGCGTCGCTCCACGGCAGGATGCACCCGAGCAGGATGTCCTCGTCCCAGCACCGCTGGTACAGGGCGTCGATCTCCGGGGTGAGCTGGGCGATGGACCGGAGCATCTCGAGCGAGCTCACGAGCACGACGCCCGGCTTGTTGCGGTTGCGCTGCTTCGCGTCGAACTTGCGCTCGAGGCCGGCGCGGTCGGCGGTCATCAGGATGTAGCCAACCTTGGTCGGGACGACCGCCAGGCCGCCCGGACGGAGCAGCGCGTCGACGGCGGTGCGCGGCACGCCCTCGGTCCAGTGCTCGGTGGTCGTGGTGGGGATCGCGGGGGTCACGGGGGTCTCAGCGCTCATCGGGTCCTCGTCGGCTCGTCGTCCTTCGTCAGACGGTCGTCTGACAGCGGGAGCCTAGGGAGCGTTCGGACCCGGCGGAGCACTCCTGTGGGAAGTCTCCGGAGCCTCGGACCCGGCGGTCGGCGACGGCGCGCGGTCGGTCGGTCGCCGAACCGCTAGTGCTCCTGGTTGCGGGCAGCCCGGCGCTGCGCGAGGACGCCCTGGATCGCCCAGACGACGAGGCCGACCAACACGACGACCATCCCGCCGACGAGCCACGCGCCGGCACCGATGTTCGCGTCCCCCGCGGGGCTGTTCGCGTTGCTGACGCCGCCGACGACGACCATCACGACCCCGCACGCGACGAGGATCATCCCGATCAGGGCGGTGGGGCGGCGACGCTGCATGGCACGAACACTAGTGCTCGGCGCAGGACCAGCGCGCGGACCGCACTTCAGCTGCCGGGCTTGCGGCTGACGCACTGTGCGAGTCGCTCGAGGTCGGCGGCGACCGCCTCGAGGTCCCGCGCGAACGCGGCGTCGTCGAGTTCGATCTGCCGGACGGTGAAGACAACCTCGGCACCGTCGGGATGTCCGATGACGCGGACGGCGTTCCGCACCACGGTCCCGGACGGGAGCGTCACGTCGTGGTCGAGGACGCCGAAGTGGTTCCGCTCGACGAACCGGACCGCGACCCACCCCATCGGGGAGTCGACCAGGAGCTCGTCCCCGTCTCGGACGACAGCGCTCTGGGCGAGGCCGGCCGCCCACTCCGGCAGGTTGTCCACGTTCGACGCGTACTCGTAGACGACCTCCGGCGTCACCGGGATGACGTGACTGACGTGGCGGCTCCTCATGGCGGCATGGTCGCACACGGTACCGGGTGCCCCCTACGGATCCTGCGGCCGGTCCCGCGGCGCGGTCGCCCACTCGGTGTCGGGGTCGCCCCGGCCCGGCCCAGCCCGGCCCGGCCCGGAGCGGAGCGTGCCACCCCGGTTGCCGAACGAGCCCGGAAGCCACGACTTCGTCAGCGTCCGGCCGTCGAGCCGCGCACCCTGCACGTGCCGGCGATCCGATCCATCAGAGCCGCACAGAGACACCGCCGTGCCGTGAGCACGTGCCCCGGCGCGACTGACTGGAGCTGTATGTGCCGTCGCCGCACTTCGCGGTCGCGCCGCTCGGCGCGCTCGACGAGACCTCCGGCCGGCAGACGGTGGCGCCGGCGCTGTTGACGTACGTCCCGTTCGTACAGGTCGCGGCGGGAGCCGGCGCCGGGGCAGGAGGCGCGACGTACGTGCCGACGGTCGTCACCTCCCGCAGGCCGTGGCGGAACGCACCAGCATCCCGGCCGCGGCGCTCGGGACAGGGACGCTACCGCCGCGCCGGGGTGCTCGCCGTCATGCCGACGGAGAGCAACAGAAGTGCTCGTGCGGTTGCCGACCCCGGTTCGACCCCGTAGACGACGAGCTGCAGGCCCGGCGCGCCCTGGACGGCGAAGGAGTGCGCATCGAACTCCAACCGTCCGACCTCGTCGTGCAGGAACTGCTTGACGGTGACCGTCTTGCGCTGGACACGCTGCGCCCGCCACCGCTCCTCGAACTCCGGACTCCGCTCGCGCACCGACTCCACCACACGCAGCAGCCGGGGGTCTGCCTCGAACCCCGTCGTCGCAGCCCGGAGGCTCGCAACGGTCGAATCGGCGGTGCGTGCCCAGTCGACGTGGAAGCGCCGGGCCGCCGGCTCGAGGAAGGTCATCCGGACGAGGTTGTCGAGCTCGCCGAAGGTCCAGGAGTTGCGCAAGCGCCGGTGTCACGGAGGTCGCCGCAGCGTGCACCCGTGACGGCGCGGTCAGTCCGGCCAAGGTGAACAGGTGGTCACGCTCGTCCCCCTCGAGCTCCAGCCCGGTCGCGATGCCCTCGAGCACCGCCGCACCCGGGCTCAGCTCGCGTCCCTGCTCGAGACGCGTGTAGTAGTCGACGCTGAGGCCGCCCAGCACGGCCACCTCTTCACGCCGGAGACCCGCGACACGGCGGACGCCGCCGCCGGGCAACCCGAGCCCCTCCGGGGAGAGGCGCCCACGGACGGCGCGGAGGTAGGCGGCGAGGCTGCGGTCGTGATCGGGCGTGGACACACGTCCACGGTAGGCGCAGAGCGCGGGGCCTCCCTGGCCCTCGCGCACCCCGGGACGATGCGGCCTGGGTCCGGGTCCGCACCGGCTCCAGGGTGGTGGACATGAACGAGGACACGACCACCACCACACATCCGTACGTCGGGCTCTGGGTCACACCGGACGGACGGATCCGCCACGAGCTCCGCGCCGACGGGCGCTACGTCGAGGCACGCGGCGACCGCGAAGCGGCGTACGTCGGGCGCTACGAAGTGTCCGGGGACCATGTCGAGTACGTCGACGACACCGGATTCACCGCGGACGGCGGCTTCCGAGACGACGTCCTGCACCACGCCGGCATGGTGCTGCACCGCCGCAAGGTCGTCCTGGTCACCGGGGCCTCGAGTGGGATCGGGCGGGCCACGGCGCTCCGCCTCGCGGCCGCCGGACACCCTGTCGTGTTGGGAGCCCGACGGACCGATCGCCTCGACACCCTCGTGGCCGAGATCGAGGTGGCCGGAGGGCAGGCGCTCGCAGTCCCTCTCGACGTGACCGACGCCGCCTCGGCCCGGCAGTTCGCCGAGGCCGCACTCGCGCGGTTCGGACGGATCGACGTCCTGGTCGCCAACGCCGGCGTCATGCCCCTGTCCCCGCTGGCAGCGGGCTTGGTCGAGGAGTGGGACCGCATGATCGACGTCAACGTGCGCGGTCTCCTGCACAGCATCGCCGCCACCCTGCCCACCATGCTCGCCCAGGGCACCGGTCACGTCGTCACCATCGCGTCCGTCGGCGCGTTCGAGGTCTCGCCGACGGCCGCCGTCTACTGCGGCACGAAGTACGCGGCCCGGGCCATCACGGAGGGGCTCCGCCAGGAGTCCCCCCGCTCTGTCCGTGTGACCACCGTCTCCCCCGGTGTGACGGACTCGGAGCTCGCATCGACGATCACCGACGCATCGGCCGCTGCCGCGATGGTGGCGTACCGGGCCGATTCCGTCCCGGCCGACGCGATCGCCCGTGCGGTCGCCTACGCGGTGGACGAGCGACCCGACGTCGACGTGAACGAGGTCGTCGTGCGTCCGGTGGGACAACGCTGAACCCGGCGCCTACCGGTCCTGCGGCCGGTCCCGCGGCGCGGTCGCCCACGCGGTGTCCGGCGTCGCCCCGACCCGGAGCGACAGCGTGCCACCGCGGTTCACGAAGGACGCGGGCACCCACGACCTGGTCAGCGTCCGCCCGTCGAGCCGCGCACCCTGCACGTACTGGTCGGTGCCGGAGGACCGGATGACGATCCGCTGCCCGGTCGCCCGCCGGATGTCGACCGTGCTGAAGGTCGGGCTCCCGATGAGCATCTCGGCCCGCCCCGGCGTCTGCGGGTACAGCCCGATCGAGGCGAAGACGTACCAGGCGCTCATCGTGCCCAGGTCGTCGTTGCCGGGCAGTCCGCTCGGCCCGGTGCCGTAGGCGTCGTCGACGACACGGCGGACGGTCTCCTGCGTCTTCCACGGCTGTCCGAGCGCGTTGTACATCCACGGCGTGTGGATGTCGGGCTCGTTCGTCGGGTCGAACTTCGTGGCGTCACCACCGGTGACCGCGAAGGCGCCGGACGCGTCGTGGAAGAAGGCGTCCAGGCGTGCCACCGCAGCCGCGTCACCGCCGAGGGCAGCGGACAGGCCGCTGACGTCCTGCGGCACGAGCCAGGTGTACTGGGCGCTGGTCCCCTGCGCGAAGCCGACGCCGGTGGACGGCGCCCACCCGGGCGTCCACGTGCCGTCGGCCTGCCGTGCCGCCTGGTACCCGACGGCCGGGTTGAAGGTGTTCTTCCAGTAGGTACCGCGGGCGGCGAACATCCGGGCGTCGGACCGCAGTCCGAGCGAGGACGCCCACGAGCCGAGGGCGCTGTCGGAGATCGAGTCCTCGAGCGTCTCCGCGGCGCCGCCCCAGCAGTGGCAGTCGTCGTTCGCCGCGTACTGCCGCTGCAGGTACTGGTCGAGTCCGGGCCGCTGCGCGAGGCACTGCCCCGGGCACCCGATGTCGCTGAGGGCGTCGGCGTTCTGCACGGTCGCCTGGTGCCGCAGCGACTGGTACGCGGCACGGACGTCGAAGTTCCGGACACCCATGGCGTACCAGGTGGCGAGCGTCGCCGCGGAGGGGTCACCGGTCATCACGTGGGTCGGCGCTCCGAGGTGCAGCCACCGGTCCCAGACGCCGCCGTTCTGCTGGGCGGACCGCAGCATCGACTGGGCCATGTCCCCGGCGACGTCCGGCCGCAGCAGGGCGAGCAGCTGGATCTGGGCCCGGTACTGGTCCCAGCCGGAGTAGGTGCCGTAGACGGCCCGGTGGCCGCGGTCGATGCGGTGCACCCGCAGGTCCGGCCCGAGGTACCGGCCGTCGCGGTCGTTCAGCGTGTTCGGCTGCATGAGCGCGTGGTAGACGGACGTGTAGAGCTGCGTGGTCCGGTCCGTGGTGCCGCCTCCGACCCGGATGCGCGACAGTTCGCGGTTCCAGGAGGCCCGGGTCGCCGCCGCCACGCTGCTGACGCTCGCGTGCTTCCGCACCTCGGCGTCGCGGTTCGCGACCGCGCCCGCTGCGCTGACGTACGAGATGCCGATCCGGGCGTGCACGGTGGCACCGTGACGCGCGTCGAAGCCCACCCATGCGCCGGAGCCGCGTCCGGCACGGTCGGCGCCGGTGAGGTACCCCTCCCCACCGGAGGCGCGCGTGCCTCCCGGCTGGACGGTCCCGTCCTTCCACGTGCCGGTCGTCGTGAAGTCGCGGTCGAAGGTGGCCGTGAAGTACAGGCGGTAGTAGCTGCGGCGGTCGGGGTTGGTGGCGCCGCCGCCGTTCGCGCGGCGGCTGCAGAAGCCGCCGGTCAGGACGCTGCCGCTCACCGTGCGGGTGCGGGCGTCGACGCGGGTGTCGGCGGCCTCGCTGCCGTTGATCGAGTTCGAGGTGCGGAACAGCAGGTTCGCGGCCTGCCCGGCCGGGAAGGCGAACTCGCCGATGCCGGCGCGGGTCGTGACCGCCAGGTCGGTGCGGACGCCGTTGTCGAGCTGGACGGAGTAGCGGCCGGGGCTCGCGGACTCCTGGTCGTGCGAGTAGCCGGCGGCGTAGACCGCGTCGGTGGTGTCGGCGGACGGCGAGGTGGTCACGGCCGTGGTGACCGGCATGATCGGGACGTCGCCCGCGGCTCCCGGCGCGCAGCCGGCGCCGTTGAGGTGGGTGAGGCTGAAGCCGCGCAGGCGGTCGACGTCGTACGAGTAGCCGTTGGCGACCGGGGTCGAGGTCTGGTCGCCCGTCGTGCCGGTCGGGCTCCACTGCATCATCCCGAAGGGCGCGGTCGCGCCGGGCCAGGTGTTGCCGTCGTGGCTGGTGCCGATGAACGGGTCGACGGCGGCGGCGGGGTCGGCGACCGGCCGGGAGGCCGTGGTCGCCTCGGTCGCAGGGGCTGCGGACGCGGGGGCCGCGACCAGCCCGGTGCCGAGCAGCGCGGCGATCGTGGCCGCTGCGGCGAGCGGGACCGGCCACTGGGCGGGCCGGGAGGCGGACGAGCGGAGCGGGCGACGGTGCACGCGGGAGCGGTTCACGAGGGCGACGGTAGCCCCCTCGCACGGGGGACGCACGCGGTGTCACGGAGCGGTCCGGTGGTGTTCACGTGGTGGTCGCCCGCACGCCTGGCCAGCGCGGCGAGTCGGGTGTGCCGCTGCCCCTGGTCGGCGGCCGTCCGGACTGCGAGGATGACCCGCATGAGCGTCATGGTCTCGCTGTTCGATGCCCGCCGGACCCGCACGAGCGAGAAGTACACCGTGTACGACGCGGACGTGCTGCCGATGTTCGTCGCGGAGATGGACTGCGCCCTCGCCGAACCCGTGCGGGACGCCCTGCTCCGCGCGGTCACCGACGGGGACACCGGCTACGTCGGACACGGCCGAGCGCTGCCCGAAGCCTTCGCCGACTTCGCCGCCGACCGGTGGGACTGGGCGGTCGACCCGGACCTGGTGCGGACCACGACGGACGTCTCGGTCGCGGCGGTCGAGACGCTCCGCCGGGTGATCGAGCCCGGCGACCAGGTCGTCGTCATGCCGCCCGTGTACGCGCCGTTCTGGGACTACGTGACCGAGGCGGGCGGGTCCGTGACCGAGGTGCCGCTCCTGGCCCCCGCGGGCACCGCCGACCCGTACGACACGACGGCCGGGTGGCGGATGGACCTGGACGGCGTCCGGCAGGCCTTCGCCGAGGGTGCCCGCACGGTGCTGCTCTGCAACCCGCACAACCCCCTCGGCCTGGTGCACGACCGGGAGTCGCTGGTGGCACTCGCCCGGCTCGCAGCGGAGTGGGACGCGGTCGTGGTGTCGGACGAGATCCACGCGCCGCTCGTGCACGCCGACGCGACCTTCACGCCGTTCCTCGACTGCTGCCCGGAGGCCGCCGCACTCGGGGTCGCCCTGACGAGTGCGAGCAAGGCGTGGAACACGGCCGGGACGAAGTGCGCCCTGATGGTCGGTGCCTCGGACCGGGCTCGGGCGTGGTTCGACGGGATGCCGACCGAGGTCGTCGAACGCACCGGGATCCTCGGGTACACCGCGAGCGTGGCCGCGTTCTCCGAGGGTGGTCCCTGGCTGGCGTCGCTGCTCGCGGAACTCGCGGCGAACCGGCGGATCCTGGCCGAGGAGCTCGGGGCGGCGTTGCCGGGGGCGGGGTACCGGCAGCCGCAGGCGTCGTACCTGGCGTGGCTCGACCTCCGTGCCCTGCCGTGGGGTGACGACCCGGCGCTCCGGCTGGTCGACGAGGCGAGGGTGGCGCTGTCGAACGGGCGGGACTTCGGGCGGCAGGGCATCGGGCACGCCCGGCTCAACTTCGGCTGCTCCGAGGACACCCTCCGCGAGGGCTTGTCCCGTCTGGCCGCCGCCGTCTGACCCCGCGAAACGCAACGTCGACGGCTGCACGCAACGGAGTACCGCTGCGAGGAACCGCCGACGTTGCGTTTTGCGAAGGGGCTACTCGAAGCGCTGCCAGGTCGGCTTGTTCGCGTACGTGTAGCGGTAGTAGTCGGCGAGACGGAGGCCCGCAGCAGCCTCCTCGTCGATGACGACGGTGGCGTGCTCGTGCAGCTGCAGCGCGGAGCCCGGGACGAAGGACGACAGCGGCCCCTCGACCGCGGCGGCGACCGCGTCCGCCTTCGCCGAGCCCTGGGCGACGAGGACGAGCTCGCGGGCCTCGAGGATCGTGCCGAGCCCCTGCGTCATGCAGTGCGTCGGCACCTGGTCGGGCGAGTCGAAGAAGCGGGCGTTGGCCTCTCGCGTGGACGGCGCCAGGGTCTTGATGCGGGTGCGGGACGCGAACGAGGACGTCGGCTCGTTGAACCCGATGTGCCCGTTCGCCCCGATGCCGAGGATCTGCACGTCGACCCCGCCGGCAGCGCGGATCGCGGCGTCGTACTCCTTCGCGGCGAACGCCAGGTCCCCGGCGCGCCCGTCCGGCACGCGGACCCGGCTGGGGTCGAAGCCGAGCGGCCCGACGACGTCGCGGGCGATGACGCTGGCGTACGACTCCGGGTGCTCGAGCGGGATGCCGACGTACTCGTCGAGCGCGAACCCGCGAGCCTGCGCGAACGACAGCTCGCCGGCCTCGACGCGACGACGCAGGTCGGCGTAGATGCCCTCGGGGCTCGACCCCGTGGCGAGTCCGACGACCGCGGTGGGCTTCGTGGTGACGACCGACGCGATCTTGGCCGCGGCGACGCGACCGACCTCCGCCGGAGTGGGCAGGATGATGATCTCCACGCCACCAGCCTACTGGTCATGACCAGTCGACGACAGGGCCCCGGCCCCCGGGCGAGCCCGGTAGCGTGGCGGCATGCCCACCCCCGACTTCGTCCTGTCCCTGCGCGAGAAGGTCGGGAACGACCTGCTCTGGCTCACCGGCGTCACCGCGGTCGTCACCCGCGGCGAGGGCGACGACCGCGAGCTCCTCGTGGTCCGCCGTGCCGACAACGGCGCGCTGACCCCGGTCACCGGCATCGTCGACCCGGGCGAGGAACCCGCCGTCGCCGCCGAGCGCGAGGTGCTCGAGGAAGCCGACGTCGTCGCCGTCGCCGAACGCCTGGCGTGGGTGCAGACGCTCGAACCGATGACCTACCCGAACGGCGACCGCGCGCAGTACATGGACCTCGTCTTCGCCTGCCGCTGGGTCTCCGGGGACCCGTACCCGGCCGACGGCGAGAACACCGAGGCGTTCTGGGCGCCGGTCACGAGCCTCCCGGACATGCCGGAGAACATGCGCCGACGGGTCGACGCGGCCCTGGCGGGCGAGGTCGCGGCGCGCTTCGAGCGCTGACCGGACGGGAGGCCCGTCACACCCCCGCCCCGCCCCCTGCGGCCAGGAGACGGGACGGTCCGGAGACGGGACGGTCCGGAGACGGGACGGGACGGTCAGGCGACGTCGCGGTTCGGGTCAGGAGACGGGCGCGACGGCCACCGGGGCGCCGAGCAGCCGGACCGCCACGGGGTCGCCGGACGCCCGCCGGTCGCCGACCTCGTGCTGGACCGTGACGATGGTGTCGTCGTCGAGCCGGACGGTGGTGCGCCGGATCGACCCGAGGAAGCTCGAGGAGACGACGGTCCCGGTGACACCCTCGGGGGCGAACGCGATGTCCTCCGGTCGGACGTAGGCGAGCACGGGGCCGTCCGCCACGCTCGGGTCGATAGCGGGCACCCGGAACCCGTACACGAACACGTCGCCGCCGCGCAGGTCGCCGCCGAGTCGGTTCGACTGCCCGACGAAGTCCGCCGTGAACGCCGACGACGGCGAGCGGTAGAGCTCCTCGGGCGTGCCGATCTGCTCGATGTCGCCCGCGTTCATGACCGCGATCCGGTCGGAGACGGCGAGCGCCTCCTCCTGGTCGTGCGTGACGAAGACCGTCGTGATGCCCAGGTCGGTCTGGATGCGGCGGATCTCCTCACGCAGCGAGACCCGGACCTTCGCGTCGAGGGCGGAGAGCGGCTCGTCGAGGAGCAGCACGCGGGGGCGGGTGACGAGGGCACGGGCCAGGGCGACGCGCTGCTGCTGGCCGCCGGAGAGCTGGTGCGGGAACCGGTCCGCGAAGTCGCCGAGGTGCACCATGTCGAGCGCGTCGACGACCCGGGCCTTCCGCTCGGCCGACGGCACCTTGCGCATCTCGAGGCCGAACGCCACGTTCTGCCGCACGGTCATGTGCGGGAACAGCGAGTACTGCTGGAAGACCATCCCCATGTCGCGCTTGTTCGCGGGGGTGTTCGCCACGTCCTCGCCGTCGATGCGGATGGCGCCGGCGTCGATCGCCTCGAGCCCGGCGAGCGCCCGGAGTGCGGTGGTCTTGCCGCAGCCGGAGGGGCCGAGGAGCGACACGAACTCGCCCGGCTCGACGCGCAGGGAGAGTCCGGCGAGCGCGCGGTGGGTGCCGTAGCGCTTCTCGACGGCGTCGAGCTCGACGACGGCGCCGGTGCCGGACAGGGACGCGGGGGCGACGGGTGCGGTGGTGGTCATGCGGGGTCCTTGGGGTGGGGACGACGGACGCGCGTGCGGCGCTGCCCGATCCGGCCGATGGCGATGAGCAGGAGGAATCCGAACAGCAGTGCGCCGAGCGAGAAGATCGCTGCGACGTACGGGTCGGTGCCCTGCACGAGCAGCAGCGCGGTCTGGAAGGTGGTGCGGGAGAGGAACGACGCCAGGGTGTACTCGCCCAGGACGACCGTGATCGTGAGGAAGCAGGCGGCGAGGATCCCCCGGCGCAGGTTCGGCAGGAGCACGCGCCAGGTCACCGTCCACCACGAGGCGCCGAGGGAGCGGGCGGCCTCGGTCAGGGTGACGAGGTCCATCGCGGTGATCGCGGCGGAGATCGGACGGAAGGCGAACGGCAGCGCGATGATGCCGATGGCGAAGGACAGCGTCCACGCACCGGACCCGAACACCTGGGCGACGACCTGGTAGACGGGCACGAACCCGACGACGAGCACGACGACCGGCACCGTGATCGGCACCAGGCAGACGAACTCCAGGATGCGTCGGAGCCGCGGGTGGTGCAGTGCGGTGATGACCTGTGCGGGCAGCAGCACGAGCAGGACGATCGCGACCGCGATGACCGCGATGACCAGTGAGGCGCCGAGACCGTCGAACACCGGCTGGTAGGTGCTCGCGTTCGCCGGGTCGGCCAGGGCCGTGTAGTGCGCCGTCGTCAGGCTGCCGTCGGTGCCCTGACGGAACGTGAACTGCGCCAGTGCGATCAGCGGCACGGCGAAGAGGAGTCCGACGACGACCAGGACGATCGCGGCGGTGACCCGTGACGGGGCCGTGCCGAACTGCGGGACGCGGGACGGGCCTCCCGTCCGAGCGGAACGGACCGGACGGGCCGGACGGACCGGGCCCGCCGGACGGGCCGGCGCTCCCGCGCTCATCGCTGCCACCGGGCCGCGCGACGCTGCAGCAGCGAGTACGCCGTCATCACGACCGCCATCACGACGACCATGCCGAGCGCCAGGACGCCCGCGACGTTCTGCAGGCCGATGATCGTCTCGCTGGTGAGCTGCGCGCGGATCGTCAGCGGGACGATCCCGCCCTGCGAGATGAGCGCAGCGGCGGTCGCGAAGGACGAGAACCCGTTCGCGAACAGCAGCAGCAGCGATCCCCAGAACGCCGGCGCGAGCACCGGCAGGGCCACGCGACGCCAGTAGGTGAGGCGCGAGGCCCCGAGCGTGGCGGCGGCCTCGCCCCACTGGGTCTTGACGCCCTCGAGTGCGGGCATGAACGTCAGGACCATCAGCGGCACCTGGAAGTAGACGTAGGGGATCACCAGGCCGGGCACCGTGTACAGGAAGGCGCCGTCCGCGTTGAGGTCCCAGTGGAACGTGGACACGAGCCACGCCGTGACGAGTCCCTGCGTGCCGATCGTGGCGATGAACGCGAACGCGAGCATCACACCGCCGAACTGGGCCAGCACGCTGGCGGCGGAGTCGATCATCGACCGGACGATGCCGTCCGGCCGGAGTGCGGCGAGCGCCCAGCACACGAGCGCACCGACGACGGCGCCGATCACCGCGGAGGCCGCGGACAGCCCGAACGAGCCGCCGAAGGCCCGCAGCACACTGGGGTCGCCCAGCGCGGCGAGGTTCGCGAGCGTCGGGTGGCCCGACGCGTCGAAGAACCCGGACCCGACCGCGATGACCGCCGGGACGGCGAGGAAGAGCAGCACGTACGCCGCGAACGGGGTGAGGCCGAGCCACGCGACGCCGCCGCGGCGCCGGACACGGGGTCCGGCACCGCGGCGGGCGGTGGCATCGGCGGGCGCGCCCGTGCGGGTCGCGGTCGCCTGCTCGCTCGTGACGAGCGTGGCGGCCGGGACCCCGGCGGCGCCGGGAGCCGATGCGGTGGTCATGCTGCTCAGGAGCCCATCGTGGACGACCACTTGGCCGCCAGGACCTTCGCGGCCGCGGTCACCTGGTCGTCGGTCAGCTCGAGGTAGTCCTTCGGCGCGCCACCGGCGGCCTGCAGGGCGTCCTCGTCGACCTTGCCCGACTTCTCGAGCGCGGCGAGGGTGGACGGGAAGGCGCCGGCCTGCAGGTACAGGTTCTGCGCCGCCGGGCTGGCGATGTACTCCTGCCACAGGCGGGCGGCCGCGGGGTGCGGGGCGTCCTTGTTGATCGCCTGCGAGTAGTACGAGCCGAGCGCCTGCCCCTGGGGAACGACGGTCTTCCAGTTCTTGTTGCCCGACGCACCGGCTGCGGGGCCCCACGCCAGGTTGTTGTAGGACCACTGGATGACCACGGGGGTCTCACCCGAGGCGACCGTGGCCTGCGACGGCAGCACGTTCTGGAAGTTGCCGGCCTGCTTCAGCTTGCCGAAGTAGTCGACACCCTTGGTGATGTCGTCGGCCGAGCCACCGTTCTCGAGCGCGGCGAGGTAGACCGCGCTGGCGGCCTGGTTCGCCTGGGTGGGGTCACCGGCGATCGAGACCTTGCCCTTGTACTCGGAGCCGAGCAGGTCGCTCAGGTCCTTCGGGGCGTCCTTGATCTTGGTGGAGTCGTAGCCGATCGACATCAGGCCCGTGTAGTCGCGGGTCCAGGCGCCGTCCTTGTCCTTCAGGTTCGTGGGGATGTCGCTCCAGTTCGCGACCTTGTAGTCCGTCAGCAGCCCGAGGTTCTGCTGCAGCACCGCGTTGCCGAGGTCGAGGACGTCCGGAGCCGTCGACTGGCCCTTCTGCGACTTCACGGCGGCGACCTCGTCGGCGCTCGACCCGTTCGGGTTCGCAGAGGTGATCTTGATGCCGTACTTCTTCGTGAAGCCGTCGATGATCTTGCCGTAGTTCGCCCAGGTCGGCGGCAGCGCGATGACGTTGAGCTGCCCCTCCGCCTTGGCCGCCTTCACCAGGGCGTCCATGCCGCCGGCGCCCTGTGCGCTCGTGGCGGTCTTCCAGCTCGCGTCGCTGCTGCTCGTCGAGGCGGAGCTCGTGGCCGAGCAGCCGGCGAGGGTGACGACGGCCGCTGCGGCGAGGGCCAGTCCGGTGAGGGTGCGCTTGTACTGCACGGGGAGTGCCTTCCGTGTTCGGGTCCGACCCGAGGGCCGGTCCGGCTGGGAGCGCCGGTCGGGACGATCGTGGACGCGGCCGGTTTCCGGCCCGTGCTCGGACGGTGAACGGTGGCGGAACAGCGCGTGCGCCTGTACGGTTCCGCCAGGTCATGCACAGCCGGGTGATCGGGGCCAGTCGCATGGTCGAGCAGCCGGGAGGCCCGCATGGAGTTCACGACGACCGTCCTGCAGGCGCGGGTCACCGCCACCGGCCTGCCCGTCCCGCCCGCGGTGATCGAGGCGCTCGGCGCCGGCAAGCGGCCGGCCGTCGTGGTCACGATCGACGGCGGCTACACCTACCGGTCCACCGTCGGCGTGGTGGGCGGACAGTCCCTCGTCCCGCTCTCCGCCGAGCACCGGACCGCCTCGGGGCTCACCGCGGGGCAGACCGTGACGGTGTCGCTCGAGGTGGACGCACTCCCCCGCACGGTCGACGTGCCGGCGGACCTGGCGCAGGCGCTCGGCGACGCCGGGGTCCGGGCGGCGTTCGACGCGCTGTCGGCGTCACGGCAGCGGGCGGTCGTCGACCCGGTGGCGCAGGCGAAGGCGCCCGAGACGCGCGCGCGGCGGGTCGAGAAGGCAGTGGCGGCGCTCCGCGTGTGATCGTCCCGCGGGTCAGGCGCCGAACTCGACCAGGACGCGCGGGATCTCACCGAGCAGCTCGCTCGCCAGGTACCCCATCGGCCCGACCTGCACCGCCAGCCGGTCCCCCGCGGCGGCGTGCACCTGGGTCGCCCAGACGGTGGCCTGCGCGACGTCGGCCCCGCGGGCGAGCAGCCCGGTGATGGCGCCGGAGAGGACGTCCCCGCTGCCGCTGGTCCCGAGGCCGCCGGCGCCGGTGCCCTTCGCCCACGACCGGCCGTCCGGGGCGGCGACGACTCCGCCGAGGGACACGATGGCACCGTAGCGCTCGGCGATCTCCGCCGCGTCGGTGTGGTCGTCGGAGCAGTCCCGGCCGAGCAGTCGTTCAGCCTCGCCGGAGTTCGGGGTCATCACGAGTCGGCCGCGCAGCGGGGCGAGTTCGTCGACCAGGTCGGCGGCGACGCCGAGTGCGAAGGCGTCGAGCACGACGACCGTCTGGTCGCCCACGGCCGAGGCGAGTCCGGCGACGAGGTCGCGGCTGCCCTCGGGTTCGTCGAGCCCGGGTCCGACGAGCACCGCGTCCGCTGCACCGAGGTCGTCCGCCAGCCCCTGGACCGCGCCGACGGCGACGTGCCCGCCGTCGTCCTCGGGGAGCGGCTGCACGCCGGACTCGGGCAGGGCGACCGCGACGTGCGGGGCGACGCTCTCGGCGACCGCGAGGGTCAGACGCCCACCGCCGACGCGCAGGGCTGCGGTCGCCGAGAGCATCGCGGCACCCGGGGTCTTGGCGGCGCCACCGACGACGAGCACCTGGCCGCGGCCGTACTTGCTGCCGCCGACCTCGGGCAGCGCCCACTCGCGGAGCAGGTTCGGGGTGACGGGGATCGGCTCAGACACGGGTGTCGTCCTTCCGGCCGTCGTGTTCGGTGACGACGGCGGCGGGGTCCGCGTCGAGGTGTCCGGTGCCGGAGAACTCCTCGAGCGTCCAGGCGCCGCCGAGTGTGTCGCGGCGGAGTCGGGTGAGTGAGGCGTTCGCGACCGTGTGGTCCTCGGCGAACGCCATCAGCTCGGGCTCGTCGAGGTCCAGGCACACGGCGAGGGCGAGCATGACGACGGCGTCGTGGGCGGCGATGACGAGACGCTCGGCGTCCTGGATGCGGTCGACGTCGGCGAACAGGGTGCGGAGCCGGAGCTTCACGTCGGCCCAGGACTCGCCGCCCGCCGGTCGGTGGTAGTACTTGCCGAGCCACTGCCGACGCTGTTCCTCGTCGGGGTGCAGGTTCGCGGACCCGGTGCGGGTGAGTCGGTCGAGGACGCCGAGTTCGCGGTCGCGCAGGCGCTCGTCGACGCGCCGTGGGGGCTCGGCGAGTCCGCCGGCCTCGAGCGCGATGCCGATCGTCTGCTGCGCGCGACGGTACGGCGACACCCAGAGCACGACGGGGACGTCGTCGATCCCGCGCTCGGCGAGTTCGGTCCCGAGGGCCCGCGACTGCTCCTCGCCGAGGGGGCTCAGCGGCACGTCGGCGTCCCGGTGGTCCACCTCGATCACGTCGGCACCCGCGGCGTGGGCGCGGGCTGCTGCGACGTTCGCGGTGGACTCGCCGTGACGGACGAGCCAGATCTCGGTGACGGCCATGGCCGCGACGCTAGCCGGGAGGCGCTGGGCCGGTTCACGGGCGGGTGGCGGCCCGCCGCCACGCGCGACCACGGCCCAGAGACAACAGCACAGGCCCAGGGCACACAGCACGGCACCGCCCGTCCGGAGACGAGCGGTGCCGTGTGCTGTGCGACTGGTGCGACTCGGGGTCAGACCCGGGCTGCGCGACGACGTCGGGCGACGACGGTCAGGCCGATACCCGCGGCCAGCAGCACGCCGGCGATGCTCAGCGGGACGGTCGGGTCACTGCCGGTGAAGGCCAGCGTCCCGGTCGGGGTCCGCCCGTTGCCGGTACCCGCGCCGGCGGTCGGGCTGCCGGTCGGGGTCGTCCCGGCCGGCGTGGTGGCGGTCGGCGTCGGCGTGGTGGGCGTCGGCGACGGTGCCGGAGTGGTCGGCGTCGGGGTGGGGGTCGGCGTGGGGGTCACGACCCGGACGGTGACCACCTGGGTGTCGGCCGGTCCGGTGCCGTTCGAGGCGGTGATCGTCACGGTCGAGGAACCCGGGGCGGTCGGGGTGCCGGAGATGACGCCGGTGGTGCTGTTGATCGTCAGGCCGGCCGGCAGACCCGTGGCGGTGAAGGTCGGGGTCGGGGTGCTGGTGGCGGTCACGGTGTAGCTGTACGGCTGACCCGTGGTCGCGGCCGTCGGCGTGCCGGAGGTGATCGTCGGCGCGACGGTCGGCGTGGGGGTGGTGGGCGGCGGGCAGCTCTGCGCCGGGGTGATCGTGTTCGTGTCGAGCGTCACGGCGCCGTTCAGCGCGAGCAGGCGGCCCTGGACGGTCGCTCCGGTGGCAGCGGTCACGGAGGTGTTCGCGAGGACGGTGCCCTGGAACTGCGACGTGGTCTGGATGGTCGCGGAACTGCCGACCTGCCAGAAGACGTTGCACGAGCTCGCGCCACCGGTGATCAGGATGCGGGTGCCGCTCCCGATCGTCAGCGACGAGGCCGCCTGGAACACCCAGGTCGACTGCGCGTTGCCGTTCAGGGTGAGGGTGTTGTTGTCCGACAGGTTCAGCGCGCCACCGGAGTAGACACCCGGCACGAGCGGTGCGCGGTTGTCGAGGTCGGTGACGTCGACGCCGTTCGGCTGGAGCGCCGCGGCGGTGTTGTACGCGACCAGGGCGTCCTGCTGCGCCTGCGCCGCCTCGGTCCGGGTGCGGGTGGTGCCGTTGACGACGCCGTTCGGTGCCGCTCCGAACCCAGTGATCGAGGTTCCCGGGTACACGCCGAGGTCGCCGTTGACGACGGTCGGGCCGGTGTTGGTGACGGCGCTGCCGCCGAGGACGCCGTAGGTCGCCGCGGTCCCGAGCTTGACGGGGCCGTCGATCTCGGTGGCGGCGGAGGCGCCGGAGGACGCCATGAGGACGAGCGACGCTGCGAGGCCGAGCGCGGCACCGCCCGTCATGACTCTGCGGACGAACGGGGAGGTGGCCATGGTGGAACCTGACTGGTTGAGGGAGAAGCACAGTGCGACCGTCGACGACGCGCGCATGATCTCCGTCTCCGAAGTATGCGCCCGCTCGTCCCTGATCGGGGAAGAAGCCGGAAAGCGCGGTGCTGATCGGACACATTCCCAGGCTGTTGGTCCGCAGACGGCCGATCGGGGTGCATACTGCCCCCCTTCTTGGGGACACACCACGGTGGCGGCGCTGTACCCCGGCGCACGAGCGGCGCCGGACGGGTGCACCCAGAGCCCCGTCCGACGCCGCGGTCTCGCGTCCGCCCTAGGCCCGCCGGATGCGCAGGGTGACGAGCTCGAAGGGCCGCAGGGTCAGGACCACGGGTGTGCCGTCGTCCCAGGGACCGACCCCGTCCAGCGGGCGTTCGAGCAGGTCGACCCGGGTCACCCCGGCGACGGCGAACCCGAAGTCGACGCCCACGTCGGTCGCCCGGCCGCCGAGCGCCTCGTAGAGCCGGACGACGACGTCGCCGGAGCGGTCCTCGGCGAGCTTCACGGCCTCGACGAACACCTGCGGCGAGGACACCGTCACGAGCGGCTCGACGGCACGGTCCCCCGGCACGGCACGGACCGGCAGGTTGAGCCGGTACCCGGAGTCCGCCGCGTCGAGCACCGAGGCGCCGACCCGCAGGACGGTCCGGAACACGTGGTGGCCCTGGTCGGCCTCGGGGTCGGGGAACTTCGGCCCGCGCACCAGCGACTCCCGCACCTGCGTCGTGGTGCCGCCGTCCGCGCGCGTGCGTCGTGTGACGTCGTGCCCGTAGGTGGAGTCGTTCGCGACGGCGACCCCGAACCCCGGCTCGGCGACGTGCACCCAGCGGTGCGCGCTCGTCTCGAAGCGGGCGAAGTCCCACGAGGTGTTCTGGTGTGTCGGCCGATCGATGTGCCCGAACTGGATCTCGCTCGAGGCCTGGTCGGCCTTGAGGTCGAGCGGGAACGACAGCTTCAGCAGTTTCTGCTGCTCGTGCCAGTCGGCCTCGGTCTCGACGACGATCTCCGGCTGCCCCTGGGTCGCGGTGTACCGGGTGGTGACGGTGGAGCGGCCGAACGGGCGGACCACGACGAGTTCGTCCCCCTCGACGGTGACGCTCGTCGCCTGCAGCACCGATCCGTGCCGCTGGTAGGCACGGTCGATGTCCCACGCCTCCCACTGGTTCGGGGTGTCCCGGAACACGGTGTACTCGGCGGCGGCCTCGCCCGGCGCGACGGCGTCGCGGCCGGTCGCGTGGTCGACGAGCGAGACGACGTGCCCGGCCGCGTCGATGGTCGCCACGACCGCGCCCGTGTCGAGGACGAAGCGGTCGCCGTCCCGGACGGGAGGCACGGGTCGCGCCGCGTCGACGGGCTCGGCACCCAGCGCGCGGACGCCGTCGGCGGCGACCGGGGACGCGTTGAACCGGACGTGCGTGGCGGGGGCGGGCGTGCCTCCCGGCTCGTCTGCGGTGTCGGGGGCCGGACCGCCGGTGGCGAGGGCGGTCGTCGCGGTGCCGATCAGTTCCTCGAGGACCCCGGCGACGCGGGCGTACTCGGCCTCGGCGTTCTCGTAGACCCAGGCGATCGACGAGCCGGGCAGGATGTCGTGGAACTGCTGCAGCAGCACGGTGTGCCAGGCGGACTCGAGTGCGTCGTACGGGTACTCCTGGTCGAGCCGGACGGCCGCGGTCGTCGCCCAGAGCTCGGCCTCGCGGAGCAGGTGCTCGGAGCGGCGGTTGCCCTGCTTCGTGCGGATCTGCGACGTGTACGTGCCGCGGTGGAACTCGAGGTACATCTCGCCGGACCACACGCCGGGGGTGGGCAGCTGGCGCTCGAGCTCCGCGAACACCTCGGCCGGGGTGCCGAGCTCGACCCGGGGTGAGCCGTCCAGGTCGTGCTGCCGGCGGGCGGCGGCGACCATCTCGCGCGTGGGACCACCACCGCCGTCCCCGAAGCCGTAGAGCAGCATCGAGGTGTTCGCGACGCCGCGCTCCTTGTTGTTCCGTTCGCCGCGGTGCAGGTCGGCGGGCGAGACGTCCGAGTTGTACGTGTCCGCCGGCGGCAGGTGGGTGAGGACCCGGGAGCCGTCGATGCCCTCCCACAGGAACGAGGTGTGCGGGATGACGTTCGTCTCGTTCCACGACGGCTTCTGCGTGACGAACCACTTCGAGCCCGCGGCCCGGACGATCTGCGGCAGGGCGCCGGTGTAGCCGAACGAGTCGGGGAGCCAGGCCTCGGGGGTGTCGACGCCGAACTCCTCCAGGAAGAACCGCTTGCCGGCGACGAACTGGCGGGCCAGGGCCTCGCCGCCGGGCAGGTTCGTGTCGGACTCGACCCACATGCCGCCGACCGGGATCCACCGGCCCTCGGCGACGCGCTCCCTGATGCGGGCGAACACCTCGGGGTACTCGTCGCGGATCCAGGCGTACTGCTGCGCGGACGAGCAGGCGAAGGTGAAGTCGGGGTCGCGGTCCATCAGGTCGAGCACGTTCGAGAAGGTGCGGGCGCACTTGCGCTTCGTCTCGCGCACCGGCCACAGCCAGGCGGAGTCGATGTGCGCGTGCCCGACCGCGATCGCCCGGTGCGCCGACCCGCTGGCGGGGACGGCGAGCGCGTCGGCCAGCACGGCCCGGGCGTCGGCGGCGGTGCCGGCCACGTCGTCGGGGTCGAGCGCGTCCGCGGCCCGTTCGAGGACGCGGAGGACGTCGGCGCCGCGGGTGCCGTCGGTCGGCAGTTCCGCCATCAGACCGCGGAGCACCCAGAGGTCCTGCTGCAGCTCCCAGACGGTGTCGTCGCGCTCGACGACCTCGAGGGCGTGGAGCCGGTAGATGGGGGTGTCGCCGGCGGTGTGCTTCGATCCGAGCGGGGTCGCGCCCTGGAACGAGTCGCCGCCGATGTCCGGGTTCGCGCCGGCCTCGATGTAGAGCTCGAACGACTCCCCCGGACCGACCTGCAGCGGGACGCTGTCGTTGAGCGGCTCGATGGCCTTGATCGTGGAGCCGTCCGGACGCCAGGCGAGCCCCTCGGCCTGGAAGCCGGCCTGCCGCTTGGTGAACCCGAGGTCGACGTGGAGTTCGGCGGTGGTGCCGTCGGTGGTGCCGAAGTCGGCGGGGACGGTGCCGGTGACCTTGAACCAGGTGGTGCCCCACGGCCGGCCGCCCCACGGGGAGCCGACGGTGAACGGTTCGTACTGCTGGGTGACGGCCTCGGCGAAGGGCACGGGTTCGTCGGGGACCTGCCAGGCCTCGACCGTGACCGGCGAGGCGCGGCGGTGGACGTTCGGGTCGACGCGGTCCCGCACGAGTCGTGCGATCCGGGCCTCGACGAGGGGTTCGTCCTGGTGCATGGAGCGGTTCCTTTCAGAGCGCGTGCGCGGCGCTGCGCCCGCGTGCGTGGCGTGGATGGGGGTGCGGTCCGTCAGCCCTTGATGCCGCCGGCCAGGGCGTTGCCGCCGCCGAGACCCCGGGACACGAGGACGTAGAGGGCGATGACGGGCACCGAGTAGACGATCGAGAACGCGGCGAGCTGCCCGTAGGCCACCGCCCCGTTCTGGCCGAAGAAGTTGAAGATGCTCACCGCGGCGGGCACCTTGTCGGGCGAGAGCAGCAGGACGAAGGGGACGAAGAAGTTCCCCCACGCCTGGATGAACACGAAGATGAACACCACGGCGATGCCCGGACGCATCAGCGGGATGACGATCCGCCACAGCGTCGTGAACATCGAGGCTCCGTCGGTCCAGGCCGCTTCCTCGAGGGAGATCGGGACCGCGTCCATGAAGTTCTTCGCCATCCAGATCGCCATCGGCAGGCTGGTCGCGGCGAGGAAGAAGATGCAGCCGTAGATGTTGTCGATGAGGTTGAGCGACACGAACAGTGCGTAGACCGGCACCATCATCGCGGTGATCGGCAGGCCGGTGCCGAACAGGATGCTGTACAGGAACGGCTTGTTGACCCGCATCTTGTACCGGGACAGCGGGTACGCGGCGAGGATCGCGACGACGACCGTGACGACCGCCGTCCCGCCGGAGAGCAGCAGGCTGTTGGCGAGCGGGATGAAGGACAGCTCCGGGGTGAGCACCTTCGTGAAGTTGTCGAACGTGAACTGCGACGGCAGCTTCACCGACAGCGAGGCCTGGGCGTCGAACGACGCGAACACGAGCCAGAGCAGCGGCACCGCGAAGCAGACCGCGATGACGAGCAGCACGGTGTTCGCCACCCACCGCATGGTCCGGCCGCGCGGCGAGGTCATGTGCAGCGAGCCCGGCGCGGTCACCGAACGGGTCGTGGTCTGGTCGAGGGACGGTGCTGTGATGGCCATCAGTCCACCTCCGGCTTGAGCGCCCGGATGTAGATGATCGAGAAGACCGCCCCCACCACGAGCAGGATGGTCGCGATCGCCGTCCCGAAGCCGAGCTGCGAGAACTTGAACGCCTCCTGGTACGCCAGGATCGGCAGGGTCGACGAGTTGGTGCCCGGCCCGCCACCGGTCATCACGAAGATGAGGGTGAAGACGGACAGGGTCTGCAGCGTCGTCAGCATGAGGTTCGTGGAGATGCTCCGGCGGATCACGGGCAGCGTGATGAAGACGAGTCGCTGCCATCCGGTGGCGCCGTCGACCTCGGCCGACTCGGTGATCTCCTCGGGGACCTCCTGCACGGCGGCCGAGTACACGAGCATCGAGAACGCGGTGCCGCGCCAGATGTTCGCCAGGATGATCGCGACCATCGGGAACGTGTAGAGCCAGTTCGCCCCGGTGATGCCGAACACCGACAGGAACGAGTTCAGCGTCCCCTCGTCGTTGAAGAACGCGTACGCCGCGAACGACGCCACGATCTCGGGCAGGACCCAGGCCGCGACGACGAAGGTGCCGACGATCGAGCGGACGACCTTGTTCGCCGCACGCATCAGCAGCGCCAGGCCGAGTCCGAGGACGTTCTGCCCGACCACCGCCGAGGCCAGCAGGAACACCACGGTCAGGATGACGGACTTCGGGAAGTCCTTGTCCTGGAAGAGCTCGACGTAGTTCTTCATGCCGACGAACTGCTGGTCGGCAGCGCCGGCACCGGTCAGGGCCGAGTTCGTGAACGACCCGTAGAACGACGAGATGACGGGGCCGAGCAGGAAGATGACGAGCAGGACGAGGGCGGGCAGGAGCGGGACCGCTCGGCCGACGTTGCGGAGCGTCTTGCGCTTCCGTGGGACGGGAGGGTCGGTGCGTCTCGGCGCACCGGGCGCCGGGACCACCGGCGCGAGGGGAGTGCTGGTCATGCTGGGTGCCTTCCAGAACAGCTCACGGTGATGAGGGGGTCGGGACGGGAGGCGCGGTGCGGGCTGGCACCGCGCCTCCCGTCCCGACGGTGGTCGGGTCAGGACACGGTCGCGTCAGCGCGCGGAGACCGTGTGCTCCTTGCCGACCACGCCGACCACGGCGTCGTCGTAGGCGGCGGCCGCTTCCTTCGGCGACTGCTGTCCGGTCATCACCGACTCCATGGCGACCTGGATGGCGTTCGAGATCTGCGAGTAGTCACTCGTGGCGGGGCGGAAGTTCGTGTGCTCCACCAGGCCCGAGAAGAACTTGAACGTCGGGTTGGCGCCGGTGTACTCCGGGTCCTCGGCGACGTCCTTGCGGACCGCGATCTGGCTGTTCTCGGAGTCGTACTTCAGCGAACCGTCCTTGTTGAGGAAGGTGGTGATGAAGTCGAACGCCGCCTGCGGGTTCTTCGTCTTGGCGCCGACCGCCAGGGTCCAGCCACCGGACATGCTGTTGTAGCCGGGCTCCTGGCCGTTCTGGGTCGGCATCGCGGCCTGGCCCATCACGTCGTTCCACTCGGCCCACGGCGCGGTCCCGGACTTCAGCCACGTGCCGGACTGCCACGAGCCGTCCAGGTCGATCGCGAGCTTGCCCTTCGGCAGCCACGTCTGGGCGATGGTGGTGCCGACGTTGGGGTCGAGCGCCTGCTGCGGTGTCGGGCCGAGGTCGCCCTGGTAGACGTCCTTCACGAACTGCAGCGAGTCCTGGAACTGCTTCGAGCCCGTGACCCACTTCTTGTCCTTGTAGAGCGTGTTGCCGGAGCCGTCCGCGCCGTACAGCAGCATCTCGAAGCCCTGCATGGTGGACGCTTCGCCCTGCGCCTTGCCCGAGTACATGTTGAACGGGATGGTGTCCGGTGACTTGTCCTTGATGGTCTTCGCGGCGGCGAGCACGTCGTCCCAGGTCTTGGGCTGCCACGGAACGGGCAGGCCGACCTTCTTGAAGATGTCCTTGTTGTACCAGAGGGCCCGGGTGTCGGTGCCCATCGGGACGCCGTAGGTCTTGCCGTCCACGCCCTCGCCGGCCTGCTTGGCGTTGTTGTAGAACTGGTCCCAGTCCTTCCACTTCGCCGTGTACTTGTCGAGCGGCAGGAGGTACCCGGCCTGGGCGTCGGCCTTGACGAGGAAGGTGTCCTCGTACATGACGTCGGGTGCGGTGGCGGGCGCCTTGTTCATCAGCGCGAGCTTCGTGTAGTAGTCGTTGCCCTGGGCCTGGATCGGGACGAGCGTGACGGTCTTGCCCGGGTTGGCCTTCTCGTAGTCCTTCTTGACGACCTTCATCTGGGCGTCGAGCTGCTGGAAGGCACCGTACTTCTGGTACGCGATCTTGATGGTGTCACTCGAGGCGGACCCCGAGCTCGAGCAGCCTGCGAGACCCACTGCGGCGACTGCCACGGCTGCGAGTCCGGCGATGATGCGGGTGCGTTTCATCGGTGCTCCTTTGCACGGGTGAAGGTCGCGGACTCCGTTGCCCGCGTTGCGCAGTTAGTCCACCGTATGGACTAAACGGTGTCAAGACATGGGCGCAAAGTGCGTCCGGTTCGTGATCTGCCGCGCCCGGCCGGGCGGGCTGACGGCCGATTTCGCGCCGGGCGACAGTCCGCGGGCGGCGACCGGCGAGCCGTGTCGCTGGGCGCGAACGCGGCCACGGGCGGCGGCGAACGGGCCGCGCCGAGCCTCGGCGCTGCGGACAGAACTCGGCGCCCGGAGGCCGCAATCTGTCCGCCAGGGCGAGCCTCGGCGGGCCGCCCGGCCCGGCGGACCGGCCCGCCGGCGGGCCGGCGGACCGGCGGACCGGCGGCGCCCGGCGGCGACGCGCGCGCCGAGCCTCGCCGCTGCGGACAGAACTCGGGGCCAGGAGGCCGCGATGTGTCCGCCAGGGCGAGGCTCGGCGCTGCGGACAGAACTCGGGGTCAGGAGGCCGCAACGTGTCCGCCAGGGCGAGGCTCGGTGCGCGGAGGCCCGCGCGCACGACGGACGGGAGGCGCCCCACCGGCTGGTGGGGCGCCTCCCGTCCGTCGGTGGGACGGCTACTCGGCGGTCCGCCGGCGACGACGGGCGACCAACAGGCCAGCGCCGAGCGCGAGGAGCAGGAGCGCCGCGGCGCTGCCCGACGCGAGTTCGGCACCGGTGAACGCCAGCTGCCCGGTACCCGCTGTCGTGATCGTGATCGGCGACCACCCGATCAGGACACCGTCCGCTCCGACGACCGCGATCCGGTGCGCGCCGGCTGTGGTATCGGCGGGGATCGTGACCTGGACCGAACCGTCGGCGGCGACGACCGGTGTGCCGATGAGGACCGGGGCCGAGTACAGGAACACGGCGACGCGTTCACCGGCGTGCCCGCGGCCCATCGTGACCGTGATCGTCTGGCCCGCGCGGGCCGAGGCCGGGGCGCTGATGCCACCGCGGTTCGCCGACGTCAGGGACGACTGGTCCGGCGCACCGGGGGTCGGGACCGACGGGCTCGGCGTCGACGGGCTCGGGGCCGACGGGTTCGGTGACGGAGCCGGGGTGGTCGGCGTCGGGGCGCCTCCGCCGTCGCCGCCGCCGGGGGTCGGGGTCGGAGCGGTGTCCTCGGTGCACGGGAACGTCCCGGTGCGGAGCGAGGAGCCGTCGGTGTCGTTGTCGTCGGCGTAGAACGTGGCTCGCTCCCCGTCGGTGCAGACGTCCGAGATCGCGAAGCCCTCGTTGGCCAGGTCACGCGCCGCACCGGACGGTGCGTCGTACACGGTCGCCGCGGTGAACGCACCGTCCTGCACGTCGAACAGGGCGGTGCGGCCAGCGCAGGCGTCGTCGCAGACCACCCAGAGCGCGTCGAGCGTCGGGTCGAACTGGACCTCGGCCACGACGGCGAACGGGGTGGCGATCGTCGCGATCCGCTTCGACGACCCGTCGTCCATCAGGGCGTAGGCGTACACGCTCGCGGTGCCCTCGACGCCGACGAAGAACAGCCCGTCGCCGTGCCCGGAGTACCGCGTCGGCGAGTAGGCCGCGCCGGTGCTCTCGTCGACGAAGCCCTGTTCGGTGAGCCAGGAGTCCGGCACCCAGGTGACGCCCTCGAGTCCGGCGTTCGCGCCGAGCCCCGGGAAGTCGCCGGCCAGGTTCCACTCGTCGGTGGCGTTCAGCGTGCGCTCCGAGCCGTCGTCGGTGGCGAAGCGCAGGACCGCGGGACGGCTGGTCGAGGACATCTCGTCGTCCCGCTCGGTCGACACGTAGACCGCGCCGGGGTCGTCCGCGGTGACGGTCACGCCCTCGGCGTCCGGGGTGCCGGAACCGTCGGCGTAGTGCAGCGTGGTGCCGGTCGCGTTCGACGGCGCCCAGCCGCCCGCACCGTCGGAGGCCATGCGGTAGAGCAGCCCGTCGCCGTTCTGCACGCCCCACAGCACGCCGCCGCCGACGGCCGTGCGGGACGACTGCCAGTCGAGGCCGCTGAGGTCACCCGAGAAGGTGTCCGCGTCGTCGAGCACGCGCTCGTCGGGGCCACCGGGCCAGGGCTCGGCGGTGACGACTCCGGCGAAGGTGTTCGCGGTGCCCTTCGTCGCCGCGGACGTCTGGGCGAAGTCACCGGTACCGTCTGGGTTGCGGCCGTACGTCACGTCGGCGTGCTTCGTCCAGCTCGTCGCGTCGACCAGGACACCGGCCGGGGTCGAGAGGCGTGCGGAGTCCGCGCCGCCGAGCCCGAAGCCGAAGTCGGCCTCGTCGAGGACCGTGAACCCGCCCGGGGCGATGGTCGTGCCGGCCGGGATCGCGTACGCGTGGGTGTCGTCGTCGTCCTGGAACACGTACCCGCCGAGGTCGACCGCCGTCGTGCCGGTGTTGGTCAGCTCGACCCAGTCGCCCGGGGTGCCGTCCTTCGACTCGACCTCGTTGATCCGGATGGGCGAGGAGCAGTCGTTCGCCGCGCTCTTCGTCGAGCTGGTCGTGTCGACGAGCGGGCCGGTGCCGTCCGGGCAGCGGCCGTAGGTCACGTCGGCGTGGGCCTCGTAGGCGTACGACAGGACCGGGGCGGCGGTGGTGTCGAAGAAGCGGACCTCGTCGGGGCTGCCGAGCCCGAAGCCGAAGCCGTCCGTGGTGGTCGACTTCTCGTCCACCACGAGGTACCCGCCCGGTGCGACGACGCTGCCGGCCGGCAGGACGTACCGGGTGTGCTCGTCGCTGTCGTCGAGCATCGACCATCCGCTGACGTCGGCGGCGACCGTCGCGGTGTTGCGGAGCTCGACCCAGTCGGTGTCGTCGCCGTTCGACTCGACCTCGTTTATGACGATCCCGTTGGCGGCGGGTGCGGCCGACGCGGCGGGTGTGGTCGGGGCGGCGGTCGGCGTCGGGGCTGCGGAGGCCGGTGTGACCGCGAGGACGCCGGCCGCGACGACCAGGCCGGTCGCGATCGAGGCGCCGAGACGCAGGGCGGTAGGGCGCATGGAGGTCCTTCGGTGTCGGGGAACCTGCACGACTGTTCAGCATCCACAGAACCGCCCGGTGACGCCCGGGTGAACGGACGGGGTCGCCGGCGCGCGCGGCGGCAGCGCCGCCAGCAGCGCAGCAGCGCTGGCCGAGCCTCGGCCCCGCGGACATCTTCCGCGCTCGAAGCGCCGCAGGATGTCCGCCAGCGCGAGCCTCGGCGGCGACGCGGCGCCCGACCGGCCGCGGCGGCCGGCCGGCGGCGGCGGCCGGCGGCCGGCGGCCGGCGGCCGGCGGCCGCGCTCAGTGCGCGATGAGCATCGTGCTCGCCCGCGGCGACAGGGCCGCGTCGAGCACCAGGCAGGCCGCCCCGACCGCGGCGACGTCGGTGCCCCGTCGGCTCTCGACGACGGTCACCGGGTGCTTCGGCACGAGGATCGGCGAACCGGAGATCGCAGCCGTCGCAGCCGGGAGGGCCGTGGCACTGATCCGCGACCAGAACGGTCCGCCGAACACCACCCGGTCGAGGTCGAGCAGGTTCACGATGACGACGACGGCCCGCCCCATCACCGTGCCGATCTCCGCCGCGAGGGCCTGCGCCGCCGGGTCCCCCGCCGCGATGGCTGCACCGAGGGCGTCCCACGCTCGGTCGACGGCCGCCAGGTCCACCGCGATGCTGTCGTCGGGCAGGCCAGCCCCGGACGCCCCGTCGTCGGTCGCCCCGTCGCCCGGCAGGCCAGCCCCGGACACCCCGTCGTCGGGCAGGCCGTCGCCCAGCGCGATCCCCCGCTCGAGCGCGATCCGCACCAGCCGGTCGGGCATCACCGTCGCGCCGACCTCGCCGCGCGTCCCGTCCCCGTCGGCGGTCCCGGCGAGCGAGCCCTGGTCGATCATGATGTGGCCGGCGTCCCCGGCGTTGGCGCCCGAGCCGCGGACGGGCTCGTGGTCGACGACGAGCCCGACGCCGAACCCGGTGCCGAAGTACACGAACGCGAAGTCCCGGGCCGCCGCACCCCGCTCGAGGAACACCTCGCCCACGGCCGCAGCGGTGACGTCCTTCTCGAGGAGCACCGGGTAGCCGGTCGCGTCACCCAGGGCGTCCCGCAGCGCGACGTCCCGCCACCGCGGCAGGAACGGCGGGTCGAGCACGACGCCGGCGGCCGCGTCGATCGGCCCCGGCGACGCGATGCCGACACCGAGCACGCTGTCCGGGGCGACCCCGGAGCGGCGGACCAGCCCGTCGACGGCGGCCGCCATCGTCCGGACGACCTGGTCCGGGTCCTCGGCGTTCGGGGTGGAGGTGGTGGTCTCGGCGACGACCGCGCCAACCAGGTCGAGCAGCACGTAGGTGACGACCGCGGGGTCGACGTGCACCCCGATCGCGAACCGGCTGCGCGCCTCCAGTCGGAGGATCGTGCGCGGCTTGCCGCGACCGGACACGACGGTGCCGGACTCGACGATCATGCCGGCGTCGATGAGGAACCGGGTGACGTTCGACACGGTCTGCGGGCTGAGGCCGGTCCGGGCGGCGAGCTCGACGCGGCTCAGACCGTCGCGCGACCGGCGGACGGCGTCGAGCACGACCGTGCGGTTGAACCCGCCCAGCGACGGCAGGTTCGCCCCGCGCCGATGCTCCGCCATCTGGCGACCATACCGCCGGTGACATGCGCCGTGCGACGGGCGCGGTGTGCACTGACTCAGCCCACCGCTGGCTTCTCCCCCGCCTGCACCGTTAGCCTGACCGACATGACGGACCTCCGCCTCGAAGAACTCTCCGCAGCGACCGCCGCCGCGGCCAACTCGCTGACGCTGAAGCCGGGGCAGGAGCAGTTCGTCCAGCCGACCTCCTACGCGCAGGCCGAGTCGGACGTCAAGCCGAGCGCCTCCTGGCCCCGCGTCGTCCTCGACGGGGACGAGGTCGTCGGCCTCATCATCGGCAGCTTCGACGCCGAGAACGCGCAGGAAGAACTCCGCAGCTGCATCTGGCGCGTCAACGTCGCCGCGAACGCGCAGGGCCGCGGCGTCGGTCGCTTCGCCGTCCACGGCCTGGCGGAAGAGGCCCGGAAGCGCGGCTTCGAGCGCCTCACCGTCGTCTACGAACCGGGCACCGGCAGCCCCGCGGCGTTCTTCGAGGCCATCGGCTTCGCGGTCGTCGGCGAGACGCAGTACGGCGACCACTTCGCAGCGCTGACGCTGTAGTGCCGGAACCGGTCGACTTCGGGGCCGAGGTCGCCGCGGTCGTCCGGGCGATCCCGCCGGCGCACGTCATGACGTACGGCGACGTCGCCGCGGTGCTCGGCTCGCGTGCGTCCCGCGCGGTCGGCAAGGTGATGGCGCACGAGGGCGCCGACCTGCCGTGGTGGCGGGTCGTGCGTGCCGGCGGGCTGCCGCCGGTGCGCCACGAGGCGCGTGCCCTCGAGCGGTACCGCGTCGAGGGGACGCCGCTGCGGTGGTCGCGGGACGGTGCGTCCTGGAGGCTCGACATGCCCCGGGCGCGCTGGTCAGGACCCGAGGACGGCTGGCCCGCGGACGGCTGGCCAGAAGACGGTCGGCCAGACGACGGTCGGCCAGACGACGGCCTGCCGGCGGGCTAGCTGTGATGTCCAGGGACGTTGTGTCGTCAGCCGGTCGTTGACGCGTTGATCGAAGAAGGCCTCCCGGTGGTGGAGTGGAGCTGTCTAAGGAACCGCTTCACCGACCAGGAGGCCTTCGTGTCCCACGCTAACGCTGCGCTGACCCCGCGTGCCCGTCTTCGCCTCGCGAAGCTGATCGTCGAGGGCAGTTGGCCCGCGACCATGGCGGCGAAACTGTTCATGGTGTCTCCAGTCACAGCCCGGAAATGGGCTGCCCGGTATCGAGCCGAGGGTGCTGCGGGAATGACGGATCGATCCAGCCGCCCGCACCGGATACCAGCGAAGACGCCGCCGGAACTGGTCAAGCAGATCGTGAAGGCGAGGTGGCGGCGCCGCCTCGGGCCGGTGCAGATCGGCGGTGAGCTGGGCCTGCCGGCGTCGACGGTGCATGCGGTCCTGGTGCGGTGCCGCATCAACCGGCTGTCACACATCGATCGGATCACCGGTGAGCCGATCCGCCGCTACGAACATGACAAGCCCGGTGCGATGATCCACGTGGACGTGACGAAGTTCGGCAACATCCCTGACGGTGGTGGCTGGCGGTTCGTTGGGCGGCAGCAGGGCGACCGGAACCGGGCAGCGACACCGGACAAACCACGATCAGCAACCAGAGGACCGTTGATCGGTCGGGCGTTCGTGCACACCGTCATCGACGACCACTCCCGCGTCGCCTACGCGGAGATCCACACCGACGAGAAAGCGATCACCGCGATCGGTGTCCTGCAACGAGCTGTTGCCTGGTTCACCGATCGCGGCGTCACGGTCGAGCGGGTGCTCTCCGACAACGGATCCGCCTACACGTCCCACGCCTGGGCCGACGCATGCTCCGTGCTCGGGATCACACCGAAGAAAACTCGCCCGTACCGGCCGCAGACGAACGGGAAGATCGAGCGGTTCCACCGCACCCTCGGCGAGGGCTGGGCATACGCCCGCTTCTACAGCTCAGAGACCGAACGCCGAGCGGCACTCCCCGGCTGGCTCCACTTCTACAATCACCACAGAACCCACTCCGCCATCGGAGCGCCACCCATCAGCAGACTCAACAACCTGCCTGGACACCACAGCTAGCGCTTCCGCGCGGTCGTCGCCGCCGCGCCGGGCAGCAGGTCGAACCGGGTGCCCTTCGGGTTCGACGGCAGCAGGAACATCACGAACAGCACGAGCGACCCGATGCCCGGCAGCACGTGCAGGAACTGCCAGAAGCCGGACCGGTTCGCGTCGTGCAGTCGTCGCGCGCCCAGGGCGAGCCCACCGATCAGGGTGACGACCGCCCACAGCACGAACAGGTACGAGCCGACCGGGTTCTCCAGCAGCGGGGCGTCCGGGGTGAACGCCTGCGGCACGAGCTGCAGCACCAGGCCGATCGCGAACGAGGTCAGCCACCACCACCAGAACTCGGAGCGCGACGCCCGCCCGGTGAACACGGTGTACTTCCGCCAGAACCGTCGGACGGCCTCCGTGAAGGGTGCCCCGACGAACGGGTCGCGCAGCGCGACACCGCCCGGCTGCACGTCGTCCGACTGTCCGTCGTTGTGGCTCATCCCCCAAGCATCGCACCCCGGAACACACATCGCGCCCCGTCGGGACGGGGCGCGATGTGCATACGGCAGCGAGGACGGACTAGACCAGCGAGTCCCGCCAGGCGGCGTGCAGCTGGGCGAACCGGCCGGTGCCCGCGATGAGGTCGGCGGGCGTGCCGTCCTCCACGATCCGGCCGTACTCCATCACGAGCACCCGGTGGGCGATCGCGACCGTGGACAGGCGGTGCGCGATGATCACGGCGGTGCGGTCGGCGAGCAGGGTCTCGAGACCCTCCTGCACCAGGCGCTCCGACGGGATGTCGAGCGACGCCGTGGCCTCGTCGAGGATGAGCACCTTCGGGTCGGCGAGGAACGCCCGGGCGAACGACAGCAGCTGCCGCTGACCCGCCGACACGCGGCCGCCCCGTTTGTTCACGTCGGTGTCGTAGCCGTCCGGCAGCGCCATGATGAACTCGTGCGCGCCGACGGCCTTCGCCGCCGACTCGATCTCCGCACGCGACGCCCCCGGTCGGCCGAGCTCGATGTTGTCCGCGACCGAACCGGAGAACAGGTACGCCTCCTGCGTCACCATGACGATGGCGCGGCGCATGTCCTTCGGGTCGAGGTCCCGCAGGTCGATGCCGTCGAGCGTCACCGTGCCCGAGGTCGGATCGTAGAACCGGGCCATCAGCTTCGCGAGCGTCGACTTGCCGGCACCCGTGGACCCGACGAGCGCGATCGTCTGGCCGGACGGGATGTGCAGGTCGAACTCCGGCAGCACCACCCGGTCGGCCGTGTACGCGAACTCCACGTGGTCGAAGTCGATCCGGCCCCGGGCGTCCGGCAGCTTCGTCGGCTTCGCGGGGTCCGGCACGCTCGGCCGCTCCTCGAGGACGCCGGAGATCTTCTCCATCGCCGCCGACGCCGACTGGTAGCTGTTGTAGAACATCGCGAGTTCCTGCGCCGGGTCGAAGAACCGCTTGGCGTACAGCGCGACCGCGAGCAGCGCACCGATCTCCAGCGATCCGCTGACGACGCGGAAGCCGCCGACCACGACGACGGCCGCCAGGGTCGCGTTGCCGATGAGGACCAGGCCCGGGTCGAAGATCCCGAACAGGTTGAACACGCGGGCGTTGGCCTGCCGGTTCAGCTCGACCTGCTCGCCGTACTCGGTCTCGTTGCGGGACTCCTTCCGGAACGCCTGCACCGCCCGGATGCCCGTCATCGTCTCGACGAAGTGCACGATCACGCGGGCACTCGTCGTCCGGGTGGAGCGGAACAGCTGCGACGAACGCTGCTGGAACCACCGCGTCAGGAACCACAGCGGCACCAGGGCGATCGCGAGCACCAGGCCCGAGGTCGGGTCGAGGAACACGAGCGCCACCGCGGTGAACACCATGTACAGCACGCCCTGGATGAGCTGGTTCAACCCGGAGTCGAGCAGTTCGCGGATGGAGTCCAGGTCGCTCGTCTGCCGCGAGATGATCCGCCCGGACGTGTAGGTCTCGTGGAACTCCAGCGACAGCCGCTGCGTGTGCAGGAACACCCGCTTGCGGAGGTCGAAGAGGATCGCCTGGCTGATCCGCGCCGCCAGCACCGTGTACCAGGCGGTGAGGACCGCACCGACGACCGCGATCGTGATGTACAGCCCGACGACCAGGAACGCCGGCATCCAGTCGTCCCGGTCGAGCACGGCGGGCAGGGCGTTGTCGATGCCCCAGGCGATCAGCGTCGGGCCGGCGACCTGCCCGCCGGTGGAGAGCACCACGACGACGGCGATGCCCCACAGCCGGGCCTTGAGCGGTGCCGCGAGCGAGCTGAGCAGCGACAGCGAACGACCGCGGAGGCGACGGCTCTCGGCCTTCGTGAAGTCCTCGCGCTCCTCGCCGCGTGTCCCGTGCACGGTGATGGACGCGGTGACCGGGGCTGCTGCCTCGGCCGCCTGCGTGCCGGTGCCGACCTGCGCGATCGGCACCGAACCCCCCGGCTCCTGATCGACGGTCACGGGCCGGTCCTGGTCGGTCTCGTTGCTCATGCCATCGCCTCCTCTCGGTCCTCGGCGTCGTCGTCGTCGAGCGACGAGATGACGAAGCGGTAGTGCTCGTTGGTGGCCATCAGCTCCGAGTGGGTGCCGACGGCGGTGACGCGCCCGTTCTCCATGAGTGCCACGCGGTCGGCGAGGGTCACGGTGGACGGACGGTGGGCGACGATCAGCGAGGTCGTCTCGGCGAGGACCCGGCGGAGCCCGGCCTCGACGCGCGCCTCGGTGTCGACGTCGAGCGCGGACAGCGGGTCATCGAGGACGAGCACGCTGGGCCGCGCGGCGATCGCCCGGGCGAGTGCCAGACGCTGCCGCTGGCCGCCGGAGAGGGACAGCCCCTCTTCGCCGACGCGGGTGTCGACGCCGTCCGGCAGGTCGTCGACGAAGGACGCCTGCGCGATGTCGAGCGCCTCACGCATCACGCGGTCGGCCTCGGCACCGGACAGGTCCGGCCGACCGAGCAGGACGTTGTCGCGGACGCTGGACGAGAAGAGCGTGGCGTCCTCGAACGCGACCCCGACGTGGCGGCGGAGTTCGGCGCGGGTGAGGTCGCGGACGTCGACACCGTCGATCGTGACCGATCCCCCGGTCACGTCGTACAGCCGCGGGACGAGTGAGAGCAGCGTCGTCTTGCCGGACCCGGTGAGCCCGACGAGCGCCATCGTCTCGCCCGGCCGCAGCTGCAGCTCGACGCCGTTCACCAGGTCGGGGAACTGCGGCGGGGAGTCCTGGTAACGGAAGTGCGTCGCGTTGAACGACAGCGCTCCGTGCGGCTCGGCGATGGTCTTCGGCGCTGCCGGGTCGGTGATCGTGTTCTCGGAGTCCATGACCTCGAAGAACCGGTCGACGGCGGTGCGGGTGTCGAACGTCATCGACAGGAAGAAGCCGATCGACTCGATCGGGAACCGCAGCACGGTCGCCGTCGCGAAGAACGCGAACAGCTGGCCGACGCTCAGTTCCCCCTGGCTGGCGAGCCAGATGCCGGCGAGCAGACAGAGCGCGAACGCCACGTCCGGCACGAGCAGCAGCCAGAACCAGATCGCGGCGATCGCCTTCGCCTTCTCGATCTCGGTGCCGCGCAGCTGTTCGGCCTGCTCGGCGAACTCGTCGAGCTTGTACCGGCCGCGACCGAACGCCTTGAGCACGCGGATGCCGTGCACCGACTGTTCGACGCTGGTGGCCAGGTCGCCGACCTGGTCCTGGCTGCGGCGGGCGACGATCGAGTACTTCCGCTCGAACAGGACGCTGTTCACCCAGACCGGGATCGAGGCGACCAGGAAGATCAGGCCGAGCTGCCACCCGAAGGTGAACAGCACGCCGAAGCCGATGACGATCGTCACGACGTTGACGACGAGCAGCACGATGCCGAAGGCCAACCAGCGGCGGATCAGCGACAGGTCGGACACCGAGCGGGACAGCAGCTGCCCGGACTCCCAGCGGTCGTGGAACGCGACGGGCAGGTCCTGCAGCTTGGCGTACAGCGCGTTGCGCATGCTCGCCTCGATCCGGGTCGACGGCCGCATGACCATCTTCCGGCGGGAGGCGATGAAGAACGCCTCGAGGATGCCGAGCGCCAGCACGCCGAGTCCGGCGGGCCAGATGCGGCTGCCGTCACCGGACGCGAGCGGTCCGTCGACGAGTGCCTGCAGCACGTAGGGGATGACGAGCGCGACGACGGAGGCGCCGAGCGCCGCCAGCATGCCGCCGAAGAGCCGCCATCGGTACGGCTTGACGTAGGGCCAGATGCGCGCGATCGCGCGGGCGGTGGATGGGCGCGCCGGTGTCGGCGCCGGTTCCCGGTGGGGTACCTGGGACATGCGTGTGCGTCCTCGTGCTTCGTACGGGCGCCGGTGCGGTCAGGTTGCGGCTGACCGGACGGGAGGCCCGGGGTGCGTTGCGTGGTCTGGTCGGCTCGTTCCCCGCTCGGGGTCCACCGCGGAGACGCGATGACCCTCGGGTTGCGCCGACGCCGCTGGTACGGCGTCGCCCGTGGGGCGGGTGGGGCCGGTCGTGCGCCTAGGCGGACGGCGGTGTCGGGACGCCGGGAGCGGCCGTGCCGATGGACGTCGATCGCGTCCGGGCAGCCGTTGCGGTGGTGCCGGTCGTCGTGTCCATCGTCACTCCAGTCTCGTCGTCGTCACCGTCGTGCCCGCGGTGCTGCCGACTCGAGAAGCCGTCAGCGATGAGGTCGCGGAGCCTTGCAGACTATCGGCACGGACTCCCAGGGCGCAACCAGGATCGCGTGCTGGTCGCACCCCGGTCGACACGGGGTCGGACTGGACTCAGTGGAAGAAGTGGCGTTCGCCGGTGAGGTACATCGTCACGCCGGCAGCCGTCGCCGCCTGGATGACCTCGTCGTCGCGGAGGCTGCCACCGGGCTGGGCGACCGCGCGGACGCCCGCGTCGAGGAGCACCTGCAGGCCGTCGGCGAACGGGAAGAACGCGTCCGAGGCCGCGACCGAACCGGCGGCACGGTCCCCGGCCCGGTTCACCGCGAGGTGGCACGAGTCGACCCGGTTGACCTGCCCCATGCCGACGCCGACGCTCGCGCCCTGGTTCGCCAGGAGGATCGCGTTCGACTTCACCGCGCGGCTGGCCTTCCACGCGAACGCCAGGTCCGCCAGGGTCTGCTCGTCGGCGGGCTCGCCGGAGACCAGCGTCCAGCTCGACTGGTCGAACGTCGTGAAGCGGTCGGCGTCCTGCACCAGGAACCCGCCGGAGATCTGCTTGACCTCCTGCGCGGCGAGCGCGAAGTCCCCCGGCAGCGTGAGCAGGCGGATGTTCTTCTTCCGGGACAGGACCTCGAGCGCGTCCGGGTCGAAGGCGGGGGCGACGACGACCTCGGTGAAGATGTCGGCGATGGTCTCGGCCATCCCGCGGGTCACCGTCCGGTTCGCCGCGATGACGCCGCCGAAGGCCGACAGGGGGTCGCACGCGTGGGCGGCGGCGTGCGCCGAGGCGATCGGGTCACCGGCGTCGGGGGCGGCGACCGCGATGCCGCAGGGGTTGGCGTGCTTGATGATCGCGACGGCCGGCTCGGTGAAGTCGTACGCGGCACGGACCGCGGCATCGGCGTCGACGTAGTTGTTGTACGACATCTCCTTGCCGTGCAGCTGCGTCGCCTGGGCGATCCCGGTGCCGCTCGTGCTCGTGTAGAGCGCGGCGGCCTGGTGGGCGTTCTCGCCGTAGCGGAGGGTCGTGGCGTGGTCCGCGGAGAACGTGAGGTGCTCCGGGAACGCGCTCGGGGCCTCCAGGCCGGTGTCCGTGGACGGACCGGACGCGGAGGACGGTGCCGCGGTGTCGGTCGGGACGACGACCTCGGACGCGAAGTAGCTGGCCACCGCGGTGTCGTACGCCGCGGTGTGGCCGAAGGCCTGCGCCGCGAGACGCTTGCGCAGCTCGAGCGTCGTGCCGCCGGCGCGGACGGCCTCGACAACCTCGGCGTAGGACGACGGGGACACCACGATCGCGACGTTCGGGTGGTTCTTCGCCGACGCACGGACCATCGCCGGGCCGCCGATGTCGACGTTCTCGACCACGGTGGCGGTGTCCGCGCCCGAGGCGACCGTCTCGACGAACGGGTACAGGTTGACGACGACGAGCTCGAACGGGGCGATGCCGAGGTCGGCGAGCTGCTGCTCGTGCGACGCGAGCCGCAGGTCCGCGAGGAGCCCCGCGTGCACGGCCGGGTGCAGGGTCTTCACGCGCCCGTCGAGCGACTCCGGGAAGCCGGTGACGCTCGCGACGTCCGTGACGGCGTACCCGGCGTCGCGGATGGTCTGGGCGGTGGAGCCCGTCGAGACGAGTTCGACACCGCTGTCGGCGAGCGCACCGGCGAGCTCGAGCAGCCCCGACTTGTCACTCACCGAGATGAGGGCTCGGCGCACGGGCACGACGTCCCGGTCGCGGTACAGGCTGGGGTCGGCGGCGTGCACGCTCATGCGGGGGTGGTGCCCTTCAGGTCGATGTGTCCGTTGGCGATGTCGAGGACGGTCTGGATGAGCAGCCGGCGTTCGACGGGCTTGATGCGGTCGTGCAGCGTCGACTCGGTGTCGCCGGGCAGGACCGGGATGCGCTCCTGCGCCAGGATCGGACCGCTGTCGACACCGTCGTCGACCGCGATGACGCTCGCGCCGGTCTCGGTGACGCCGGCGGCCAGGGCGTCCCGGACGCCGTGCGCCCCGGGGAACTCCGGCAGGTAGGCGGGGTGGGTGTTGATGACCGCGGGACCGAACTCGGCGACCACCGCGGGCGGCAGGAGACGCATCAGCCCGGAGAGGACCAGGAGGTCCGGCGTCCACGGGCGGATCTGCTCGGCGAGCGCGGCGCCCCACTCGGCGCGGGTGGCGTACCGGGTGAACGGGACCGTGAAGGTCGGGATCGAGTACTCCTCGCCGAGCTGGAGGCCCTCGGCGTCACGGTCGGCCCCGATCGCGACGACGCGGGCGGGGTACTCGGCATCACGGGTCGCCTCGAGCAGGGCTCGGAGGTTCGACCCGGTACCGGAGATCAGGACGACCAGTTCGAGCACGGTGACAAGCCTAGCGGGGCGGCCGCTGCGGCTCGTGTCCGGTCGGCAGACCTCCGTCCCGAAGCAGGCATTTCGGTATGTGATGTACGTATTCTTGCTGTTCAGAACCTGGAGTGTGTAGTTTGCGATCCCTGGGGACGACCGCGTCCTCGACCGACCGATCGGAGACACCTTGCCCTTCCTGACCACGCGCCGCACGAGCGTCGGCCTCACCGCCGCTGCACTCGTCGCCGGGGCCCTCGTGGCCCCCCAGTCCGCCGGCGCCACCACCGCCGACCCCGTCCTCACGGAGCTGCAGACGCTGGCAGGAGCGCAATCCGCTGCGGAGATCGAACAGATCGTCGACACCGGTCGGATGATCGCCACCTACACCGACGGCACCTCATCGACCATCGTCGCGGCCGTGGAACTCGAGCCGGGCTCTCGCGCGCTGTCCTTCGTCGCACCGGGTTGCAGCGCCGACAGCCTGTGCATGATCAACACGAGCAACTCCCCGACCGCGTACACCGGCGTGGGATCACGCACCGGGTCCTGGAAGCGCATCACGAGCGCGGCAGCCCGAGGCCGGAGTGCGCGCTTCACCTGGGGCGGCGGGGCGCTCACCGTCGGTGCTGGGCAGATCAACTACTTCGGCTCACCCGTCACGATGACGAAGATCAGCAGGTGACGTGCTGACCCGGGTCTGGACGACCGGTTCGAGCAGGTGACGAGCCGATGCGAAGCCGGGCAGGCCCGAGACGCACGTGCGCCTCGAGCCTGCCCGGCTGTGCTCCCCGCGGGGTGCGCCCGGACGGGTCAGAACCACCAGGTCGTCGTGTCGGCCACCGAGGTCGTGCCGTCGAGGGTCTGGACCGCGGACTGCGGGTTCGCACCGGCACGGAAGCGGACCGGGACACTCGCGATGCCGAAACGGTCCGCCACCCCCGAGGTCGTGACGCCGTTCGTCGTGACCTGGACGGTCGCGCCCGGCAGCGCCTGGTACCGGAGGACCTGGTCGTACCGGCCGGCGAGTGCGTCGGCGGAGTAGCGGTCGATCTGGCGCTCGGTGGACTGCTCGATCGGCTTCGGGACGGTGGCGGTGCCGAACGCGACGCGGACCGGGACGACCGGGCCGCCGCCACGCGTGGTGATGCCGAGGTCCTCCACGTCGAGGCCGGTGCCGTGGAGCACGAAGTTCACGGGCCGCGCCCCGGAGGCGAACTGCCCGTCCACGACGTCGCCCCCGCGGAGGAGCTCGAGGTCGGCGAAACGGTCCACGGTGACGGTCAGGACCACGGCGTCACGGTCGACGCGGTAGGAGACGTCCGTGATCGGGGAGCGCGCGTCGGACGCGGAAGAGGAGGCGCTGGCGGCGCTGGCGGCCGGGGCAGCCTGCGCGGCCACGGGGGCGAGCACCAGACCTGCGCCGACGAGGGCGGTGGCACTGGCGACGACGAGACGAGAGCGGTTCATGGCGGTGTCCTGTTCTGGAGGTGACGACTCTGATCGAGCCGTAGCGATCCTCCAGAACCGCTCTGACAACATCCGGTATGTGATGTTGTCCGACGGTCAGGCTCCGTCGTCGTCCTTCGGCTTCCGCCACCAGGGCAGCTCGTCCTCGGGGATCTGGTCCGTCGAGTCCCAGGCCGCCGACCGCGGCGCCGGTCGCGCCGGCGGTGCCGGATCGACGTCGTCGCGACCGGCGACGAACTCCTCGGTGCTCCACGGGAAGGCTGGCTGTTCGTCCGTGCGCGGGACGGGAGGCCCCTGCCGCCCTTCCGCAGGACCTGCTGCGACGTCCGCGGACGCCGGGTCCGCCACCCGCGGCGTCGATCGCCCGGCGGTGCCGGCGCCGCCGCCGTCCGCGGCGCTCCCGGCGCTCCCGGCGCTCCCGGCGCTCCCGGCACGGTGGCGCAGGTCGTCCGCACGGTCACGCAGGTCTCCGGCCCGGTTCCTGGCACCGGACGCCGCAGCCCGGAGGCGTGCCCGGACGCTGCCGACGGCCTCGCCGGCCCGGGCGCCCAGTCCGTGTTCGTGGCGGTCGCTCGCCGCGGTTCCGGCCCGGTCGTCGAGCCGCTCGGCGGCGACGGCGTCGGCGCGCGCCCAGTCGGGGAGGTCGACGTCGGTGACGGCGGGCTGGACGCGGTCGGGCTCGGGCTCGGACGGCTGCGGGACGTCGGGCACGTCGGGCTTCGCGGCCGTGCCGAGCTTCCCGGACGTGCCGGATTCCGGTTCGCGTCGATCGCGGTCCGCATCGGCCGCGTGCGCCTTCGTCACCGGGTCGTGTTGCTCGTCGACCGAGAAGCGGTGGACGTCGGTGGTCCGCCCGGCTCCGGCGGAGTCGAGCGCGGCGATCAACGAGCCGTGCTCCTCGGTCGCATCGGCCGCGGCGAGGTCGCCCTCGGCCTCGTGCCACCGTTCGCCGATCCACGAGCGTTCGGGCAGCCGGACCAGGTCGCTGCCGATCGCGAGCGCGACGACGGCGGGCAGGCCGATCTCGAGCGCGGCGAAGGCGCCGACCGACCAGACGTGCGGACCGACCTCGGCGAGACGCCCGGGCCCGACGGAGCCCGACGACAGCCAGGCGAGCCCGCCGATGACGCCCCCGGCGACGAGTCCGGTCACCACCCCGCCGAGCGCCCGGTACAGCGCCGAGTCGGCCGTGCCGAGCAACCGCACCAGGCGCGGCCGCATCAGCCCGCCGACCGCGAAGCCCGCGACGACGGGGACCAGGATCCAGGCCAGGCCGAACGTGTGCCCGGAGGTCGGCAGCGCCCCGAGGACGGGGATCGCCGGCACCGGGCCGAGTGCGGTGCCGATCGGCGACACGGCCGAGCCGGTGCCGATCGCGAAGCCCGGGCCGACGAGCCAGGCCGTGGCCCAGGCGACGAAGTCGGGGATGAACGCGAGCTGCCCGACGGTCAGGGCGAAGCCGCCGACCAGTCCGGCGTGCGAGCGCTCGTAGAGGGTGATGACCTCGGCGAAGGACACCAGCAGCACGAGGCCGACGAGCACCGCGGCGACCGCCACGACACACGCCGTCGCGACCGTGCCCGCGCGGAGGCCGAAGCCGACGACGACCCGCCACACGCTGGGGATCCGGTCGACCAGGGTGACGATCTGCGCGGTGACGGGGTCGGCGGCGAGGCCTCGGCGTCGGCGGCAGACCTCGGCGGCGACGATCGCCGGGATCCCGAACCAGAGCGCCGGGGAGACGACGGCCTGCCAGACGGTGGGGTGTGTGGCCGCGCTGGTCGAACTCAGTGCCACCAGGAGTCCGAGGACGGCGACGGCAGCGGTGCCGACCAGGATGCCGGTCACACGGTGCTCGGTCTCGGCGAACCGACGTCCGGCGCGGGCCCCCAGCCAGGCGGTGACGACGGCGAACCCGAGGGCGGCGACGCTCACCCCGATCGGCGCGGAGGCCCCGGACAGCCCGGTCGCCTTCGCGGCGGCGGCACCGAGGCTGAACGACACGTCGACGCCGTGCCCGATCAGCCAGACGTTGCCGGCGGCGGTCCAGAACACGTCCCAGTCGACCTGCAGCCCGTACTCGAACGCCCACAGCAGGGTGAGCGGGACGAGCGCGATGCCCACGCCGACGCCCACCGTCACGATCGCTTCGATCACGGCGAGCAGCGCGGTTCCCAGGCGGTTCATCGCAGCGAGGATACGGCCGCCACCTCCGCGCTCGCGGGTGCCGCGCGGCTCCGGCGGAACACCGGTGTTCGTCGGTCGCATCGCGTCCGGACGCGGCGCGATCGACGAACACCGGTGTCGTGCACGGCGCGGCCAACGGAACGACGGGAGGCGCGATGCCAGCCGGCACCGCGCCTCCCGTCGTAGGGATCCTGCGACTACTTCGCCGCGACGACCTCGCGCAGCAGCGCCGCCGTCTCGGACGGCGTCTTGCCGACCTTGACGCCGGCGGCCTCGAGCGCCTGCTTCTTCGCCTCGGCGGTACCGGCGGAACCGGACACGATCGCGCCGGCGTGGCCCATCGTCTTGCCCTCCGGCGCGGTGAAGCCCGCGACGTAGCCGACGACCGGCTTGGTGACGTGCGCCTTGATGTACTCGGCCGCGCGCTCTTCGGCGTCGCCGCCGATCTCGCCGATCATGACGATGGCCTCGGTCTCAGGGTCGGCCTCGAACGCGGCGAGCGCGTCGATGTGCGTCGTCCCGACGACCGGGTCGCCGCCGATGCCGATGGCGGTCGAGAAGCCCAGGTCACGCAGCTCGTACATCATCTGGTAGGTCAGGGTGCCCGACTTCGACACGAGACCGATCGGGCCCTTGCCGGTGATCGTCGCCGGGGTGATGCCCACGAGCGACTCCCCCGGGGTGATGATGCCCGGGCAGTTCGGCCCGATGATGCGGGTCTTCGCGCCGAGGGCCTTGGCGTGCGCCCAGAACTCGGCGGAGTCCTGCACGGGGATGCCCTCGGTGATGACGACGACCAGCGGGATCTCGGCGTCGATGGCCTCCATCACGGCGTCCTTCGCGAACGCCGGCGGCACGAACACGATCGAGACGTCGGCAGCGGTGGTGTCGATGGCTTCGCGCACCGAGCCGAAGACCGGCAGTTCGACGTCGCCGTGGGTGACGGTCGTGCCGGCCTTGCGGGCGTTGACACCGCCGACGACCTGCGTGCCGGCCTTGAGCATGAGGGCGGTGTGCTTGGTGCCCTCACCGCCCGTGATGCCCTGGACGATGACCTTGGAGTCCTTGTTGAGGAAGATCGACATGGTCAGTCCCTTCAGGCCGCGGCAGCGGCGAGTTCGGCGGCCTTCTCGGCCGCGTCGTCCATGGTCGCGGCGACGGTGACGAGCGGGTGCGCTGCCTCCGCCAGGATCCGTCGGCCCTCTTCCACGTTGTTGCCGTCCAGGCGGACGACGAGCGGCTTGGTGGCCGCGTCGCCGAGGATGCCCAGCGCGGCGACGATGCCGTTCGCGACGGCGTCGCAGGCGGTGATGCCGCCGAAGACGTTCACGAAGACGCTCTTCACCTGCGGGTCGCCGAGGATGACGTCGAGGCCGTTGGCCATCACCTCTGCCGAGGCGCCGCCGCCGATGTCGAGGAAGTTGGCGGGCTTCACGCCGCCGTGGCGCTCACCGGCGTAGGCGACGACGTCGAGGGTCGACATGACCAGCCCCGCGCCGTTGCCGATGACGCCGACCTGGCCGTCGAGCTTGACGTAGTTCAGGCCGTGGGCCTTCGCCTTGGCCTCGAGCGGGTCCTCGCTGGCGGTGTCCTCGAGCGCCTTGTGGTTCTCGTGCCGGAAGTCGGCGTTCTCGTCGAGGGTGACCTTGCCGTCGAGTGCGACGATCTGGCCGTCACCCGTGCGGACGAGGGGGTTGACCTCGACCAGGGTGGCGTCCTCGCCCGCGAAGACGTCGTAGAGCTTCACGAACACGCCGGCGACCCGCTCGACGAGTTCGTCGGGGAAGCCGGCCTGGCGTGCGATGGCCTCGCCCGCTTCTTGGTTGATACCGGTCAGCGGGTTCACCTCGACCCGGGCGAGCGCCTCGGGCTTCTCGACCGCGAGCTGCTCGATCTCCATGCCGCCCTCGACGCTGACGAGCGACAGGTACGAACGGTTCGCACGGTCGAGGAGCACCGAGAAGTAGAACTCCTCGGCGATGTCGGCGCCCTGGGCGACCATCACACGCTGCACGGTGTGGCCCTTGATGTCGAGGCCGAGGATCGCCTGCGCGTGCGCGAAGGCCTCGTCCGGGGTCTTCGCGACCTTGACGCCGCCGGCCTTGCCGCGGCCGCCGACCTTCACCTGCGCCTTGACGACGACCACGCCGCCGATCTGCTCGGCTGCGGCCTTCGCCTGCTCTGGGGTGTCGGCGATGATGCCCTGCAGCACAGGGACGCCGTAGGACTCGAAGAGGTCCCTGGCCTGGTACTCGAAAAGATCCACGCTGTTCTTCTTCCCGCACGGTTCGTGCGATCGGCATCGGTCATCGGGTCGCAGCACTCTCCATCGAGGGTCGCTCGATGTCGAGACAACGGCCGCGTCCGAGCCTAGCGCCGGCAGGTGGACGGACGGTTCCGCCGCCGGGAACCTGTGGAGAACCACCGCGGCGACGCTCCGGCGAGCCCGACGGGAGAAGGCCGAGGGGGGGGGGAAGGCCGACGGGGGAAGGCGCGGTCGCTCGACCACCCGTCGGCGACCGCGCTCCACTCCCCCGAGCACGTGCAGTAGACACCGGGAGGGTGACCCGTCGGTGTCCACCGGGTGAACGGCGCGCGAACCGGCCACGATCCGCCGGACGACGCCCCGGCGGCGCCCACCACGACCGGACGCGTCCCCCGGGCGCCACGGAGACTCCCACCGGCACCGGGGTAGCAAGGACCGGTGGGCAGGTCCACACCGCGCAGCTCGGGGCCGCCCACCACGCACCACCACGACGACCGACAGGAGCGACCATGTCCGACCCCGGAACCACCCCAGGCGACGCGTTCAGCGACGGCGTCAGCGACTCCGACGACACGGGCCGCGCCGACGACGTCGACCGCGAGTACGTCGGCGGCTTCGAGACCGACGACGCCGACGAGGCACTCGAGACCGTGACGAACGACGCCGTCGCCGGCGAGACCGTCGAGCCGCAGCTCGGTGACGGCACCGACGACGGGCCCACCGGCGGCGCGCCGAACGAGGGCGCCCCGGACATGTGGGAGCACGGCGACGACCGTCCCGACCTCGGTGGCGACCTGGGCATGAAGCCGCTCTGAACGGATCGGACGACCCTGAACCGATCAGACGACACTGAGCCGATCAGAGCACCGACCGTGACCGGACGACGGACGGGAGGCCCGGAGCGCGACGTGCGCCGGGCCTCCCGTCCGTCCCCTGGTCACGACCAGGGCGACCGCGACCCGGCGCTCCGCCGGTTCCTCGCCGACAGCACGCCTGTCGTGGCGGGCGGCCGCGCGATCCTGCTGCAGATCGCCGACCCGGTGGTGGCGGCGGGTGTCCGGCGCCACTCGGACTTCGCGCGTCGCCCGCAGCAGCGCCTGGCACACACCCTGATGTACGTCTACGCGGTCGTGGTCGGCACCCCCGCGGACGCTGCCGTCGCGGCCGCGTTCGTGACGCACGCGCACCGGCCGGTGACCGGCGCCGACGACCCGGACCGGCAGCTGTGGGTCGCCGCGACCCTCGTGGACTCCGCGATCCGGACGCACCGCCTGCTCGGCAGCCCCGTCGACGACGCCCGGGCCGAGGACGTGCTCCGGGCGTACATGCCGATCGCGACCGCACTGCGGGTCCCGGCCGAGCGCTGGCCGGACTCGATGCCCGCGTTCGAGCGGTACTGGGCGTCGGCGCTCGCGCAGCTCCGCGTCACCGACGACGCCCGCGGTGTCGTCCGCGACCTGCTGCACCCGCGGTTCGCGCCGGCGTGGGTACGCGTCGCGATGCCAGTGGTCCGGGTCGTCACGGTGGGGATGCTGCCGGCGCCGGTCCGGACGCAGTACGGCTTCCCGTGGGGCCCGCGGGAGGTCCGACGCTTCCGCCGGACCGTGGCGGGCCTCCGGCTGCTCCGCGCGGTGCTGCCCGGTGCGCTGCTGCGGCTGCCGGGGCCGCTGCTCATCCGGGCCATGCACCGCACCGCCCGCCGGTACCCGGCGCGCTGAGACAGGTCCGACGGCTTTCTTGTCACAGCGACAAAAACCGTGCTACGGTCGGGTCATGGCAGTCGAACTCAGCACCCGGACCCGCTCCGGCCAGCCGACCACCCCGACGTTCACCACCATGCGGTTCCCCGCCGGTGAAGCACACGTCAAGGTCGCCGCCGGTCCCGACGAGTCGGCGGACACCCCCGCGACCCACACACCGGCGGCAGACCTCGTCGAGGTCGCGACCCTCCGCGGCACGAGCGGCGACGACCTCCTCATGCTCGGCATGTGGGCGGACGCGGTCCGGCAGCGCGGCTCCCGCTCCGTCGCCCTGGTCCCGTACCTGCCCGGTGCCCGCCAGGACCGGGGCCTGCCGTTCGGCGCGAAGGTCTACGCGGACGTCCTCAACGGGTTCCACATCGACCAGGTGATCGCGTTCGACCCGCACTCGCCGGTCATCGTCGGCCTGGTCGAGAACCTCACCGTGGTGGCCAGCGACCGCATCGTCCGCGACGAGGTCGTCGGCGCACCCGGCACCGAGCAGCGCTACCAGGGCATCATCGCCCCGGACGCCGGCGCGGTCGCCCGGGCCACCGCGACCGCCGACGCCTGCGGCCTGCCGGTCTACCGCGCCGGCAAGCACCGCAACCCGGACACCGGCAAGCTCGACGGCTTCAGCTGCGAGCCGCTGCCCGACACCGGCCGGTTCCTGGTCGTCGACGACATCTGCGACGGCGGCGGCACCTTCATGGGCCTCGCGGGCAGCACCGGACTGCCGAAGGAGCGCCTGGGCCTCTGGGTCTCGCACGGCGTGTTCTCCGGCCGGGCCGCACAGCTCGCCGACCACTTCGGCGAGGTCGTCACCACCGACTCGTACCCCGCGCAGAACGCCATCGAGGGCCTGCGCACCGTCCCCCTGACCCCGTACCTCACCGAGGAGATCCGATGACGAACACCACGAACACCACCACCGGCCTCGAGCCGCGCATCACCACCGCCAGCCCGATCGCCCCGCTCCTGGCCGTCGACGGCTACAAGCACTCGCACCGCCAGCTCTACCCCGAGGGCACCACGCGGATCCTCATCAACTGGACGAACCGGTCGAACGCCCACATGCCGGACTCGACGCACGCCGTCGTCTTCGGGCTGCAGGCCTTCGTGCAGCGGTACCTGGTCGAAGCGTGGGCGTCGTTCTTCGCCGCCGACGAGGACCTGGTCTGCGACCTCTTCCAGCAGGCGCTCGAGGGCTACTTCGGCCCGAACTCCATCGGCGTCGACCACGTCCGCGCCCTGCACCGGCTCGGCTACCTGCCGCTCGAGATCCGCGCCCTGCCCGAGGGCACCCTCGCCCCGATCGGCGTCGCGACCCTGACCGTCGAGAACACCGTCGACGCGTTCTCCTGGCTGCCGAACTACATCGAGACCGCCCTGTCGGCGTCGATCTGGCACCCGTCCACCGTCGCCACGAAGGCGCTGGAGTACCGGGACCTGATGGAGGAGTGGGCCGAGCGCACCGGCGCCGACCCGGCGAGCATCGACTTCGCCGCCCACGACTTCTCGTTCCGCGGGCAGACCAGCATCGAGTCCGCCGCCGCGTCCGGCGCCGGACACCTGCTCTCGTTCCTCGGCACCGACTCGATGCCGACGCTCGACCACATCGCCCGCTACTACCCCGGCGACAACGGCTGGGTGGCGGCGAGCGTGCCGGCGACCGAGCACAGCGTGATGTGCGTCCGCGGTGCCGACGGGGAGCTCGAGACCTTCCGGCAGATCCTCGACGTGTACCCGACCGGCGTCGTGTCGGCGGTCAGCGACGGCTTCGACCTGTTCAAGGTCCTGACCGAGGTGCTCCCGCAGCTCAAGGACCGCATCACCGCCCGCGACGGCAAGCTCGTGATCCGCCCCGACTCCGGCGACCCGGTCGACATCGTCACCGGCACCGTGCACGGCGTCGACGAGGCCGAGCTCTTCGCCGCCGACCGCAGCGACGAGCAGAAGGGCGTCGTGGAACTGCTCGACGAGCTGTTCGGCCACACCGTCAACGAGCGCGGCTACAAGGTCCTCGACCAGCACATCGGCGTCATCTACGGCGACAGCATCACCCTCGACCGGGCCCGCCGCATCTACGAGCGTCTCGCCGCGAAGGGGTACGCCAGCGACAACGTGGTGCTCGGCATCGGGTCGTACACGTACCAGTTCATGACCCGCGACAACCTCGGCAGCGCGGTCAAGGCGACCTGGGCACTGGTGAACGGCGAACCGGTCGACATCCAGAAGGACCCGAAGACCGGCAGCGGCAAGAAGAGCGCGAAGGGCCGCATCGCCCTGCACCGCGACGCGACCGGCGAGATCCGGCAGACCGACCAGGCCACGCCGGAGGACGAGGCGACCAGCCTGCTCCAGCCGGTGTGGGTCGACGGGCGGTTCACGGTCCTCCAGTCCTTCGCCGACGTCCGCGAGACCCTCCGCCGCGAACGGGCCGACCGCGCCGCCCGTCGCGCAGCTGCCGCCGGCACCGACCCGGTGGCGGCGACCGCGTGACCGGGGCCGCCCCGGCGGCGGTCCGCGACCAGCCGCTCATCGCCGTGGACGTCGTCCTCGTCGCGTTCGACGGCGCGGGTAACGCAGCGGGGCCGGGCGGTCTCCGGGTCGCCACCGCCGGGCGGCGGTACGAACCGTTCGTCGGACGGGAGGCCCTGCCCGGCGTCCTGCTGGACGGTCCGGAACTCCTCGCCGACGGTGCGCGACGCGCCCTGCGGACCAAGACCGGGGTGGACGCGGCGGCGGTCCGGCACCTCGCCCAGATCGGCGCGTTCGACGGACCCGAGCGGGACCCGCGGAGCGCCGCGATCAGCATCGCGTTCCTCGCCGTCACCGCCGGGTCGACCCCGGTGGACGACGCCGTCCGGTGGCACGACGCGGCGGACCTGCCGCTCGGACTGCCGTTCGACCACGACCGGATCATCCAGGCGGCGCTCGACCACGCCCGGACCCGGCTCTGGTCGGACGGGCCGCTGACCAGGGCGCTGCTCGGCGAGCGGTTCACCACACCGGACGCCGCACGGCTCGTCGTCGCCCTGACCGGGGTGACGCCGGACGCGGGCAACCTCAACCGGGCGCTGCGGACGAACCCGGCGCTGACCCGCCTGGACCCCGCGACCCGGCCGGTCGCCCGGTCCGCGGCCGGGCGGGCGGGTCGTCCCCCGGCAGCCTGGACGTGGACGGGCTGAGCGCGGTTGAGTGGGGGCATGTCTGCTTCGCTGTCCGGGGACGATTCCCTGCACCTGCCCGAGTTCGACGCGCCTCCGGCATCACCGCTCGACCTCGCGCGGCTCTGGCTCGACCAGGCCGGTGACCACGAGGTGTCCGAGCCGCTGTCGATGACGCTCGCGACCGCGGGCGCCGACGGCCGGGTCAGCGCCCGGACCGTCGACGTCAAGCGGATCGAGGACCGCGGGCTGGTGTTCGGCACCTCCGCCGAGAGCCCGAAGGGCCGCCAGCTCGCCGAGAACCCGCACGCCGCCCTGCAGGTGTACTGGCGCGAGACGATGCAGCAGCTCCGCTTCGAGGGCCGGGTCGTGCAGCTGTCCGCCGAGGAGTCCGACGCCCTGTTCGCCGACCGGTCGCCGAAGTCCCGCGCCGCCACCGCGATCGCCGACCAGTCCGCCGTGCTCGAACCGCGGACGCTGCAGGACCTCATCGACGACGCCAACGAGCTGCTCGCCGACTCCGACGACGACGTGCCCCGGCCGGCGGAGTGGGACGCGTGGCGCCTGGAGCCCGACACCGTGGAGTTCTGGCACGGCAGCCGCGACCGGATGCACCGCCGCCTGCAGTACGTGCACGCGGACGGCACCTGGACGGCGACGCGGCTGCAGCCGTAGCCGCGCGGCGGGCGGTCCGACACCGGACCGCCCGCGCCGCGTCAGCCGCGCCCGATCGGGTTGGGCATCTCCCCCGCCCGGATCAACGACGACGACTGGTCCGCCAGGTCGACCATCGACAGGGTGTTCCGCAGCTGCAGCCGGTTCAGGCACGAGTGCGCGAACGTCGGCGCGCGGAGGTCCAGCGGGCGACGCCGGTCCGGGTGCTCCGCCGCGTGCCGGTCGATGCACGCGCCGACGAGCTCCCAGAACGCCGACTCCGGCAGCACCCCGTCGTCGTCGAGCACCGCGGCCAGGAACCGCAGCACCCCGTCGAAGACGTCGGTGTGCACGGCCAGCGCCGCCTCGTCGTCGTCGACCGGGTGCACGATCCGCCCGATCGACTCCGGCACCGGGCGGTCCTCGTGCACGCCGAGGACCGCGACCTCCTCCCCGATGTCCTTCATGAACGCGCCCGTCACGACCGCGTCGCGGACGACGAGCACCAGGTTCTCGCCGTGCGGCATGAACGCCAGGTCGTGCACGGTCAGGCAGTGCACCACCGGCCGGAGGTACGCGTCGAGGTACCGGCGGACCCACTCGGCGGGCTCGAGACCGGAGGCACGGACGAGCTCCGACGCCACCGCGTGCCCGTCGGCGTCCCGGTGCAGCAGCGCCGCCATCGTCAGCAGGCGCTCCCCCGGCTCGGTCCGCGGTACCGGGCTCTCCCGCCAGAGCGCGGCGAGCATCTTCCGCTGCGGCGACGCCACGTCGACCCGGTGGTACGCGTCCCCGGTGTACCCGATCGCCGCGTGTTCCCGGAGCACCCGGAAGCCGGCCGCCCGCAGGGTCGGGTCCGCGGCGACGAGCTCGGCCACCCAGTCGTTCACGGCCGGGGTCGAGCGCATGTACGCCGGCGACATCCCGCGGAGGAACCCCATGTTCTGCACCGCCAACGCCGTCTTGACGTACGAGCGCTCGGGCCGGGACCGGTTGAACGCCGTCCGGATCGACTGCTGCGGCTGGTACGTGTCCGGCCCCTCGCCGAGGTCGACCAGGTCCTGGCGACCGAGGTCCGGCGCGAAGGTCACCGCGATCCGGTGCTGCCACTGCCACGGGTGCACGGGCAGCCAGACGAAGTCGGCCGGGTCGAGTCCACGGCGGCGGAGCGTCTGCCGGAAGCGCTCGACGGTCTCCGGGTCGAGTTCGTCCGCCCAGTGCTCGGCCTCGGATCGGTCCGCGGCGAGCGCCAGGTGCGTGTGCGCACGACGGGCGGCGAGCCACCGGTAGAGGAAACGTCCGCCGGACTCCGGGGCGTAGGCGCGGTACTCGTCGAGGCCGAACCCGATGCGGCCGTTCGCAGCGACGAACGCCGGGTGCCCCTCGGTCATCGCCGCCTCGACGTCCTGGAAGCCCGCGACGACGTCCCCGTCGGACCGTCCGCGGGCGAGCTGTCCGGCGGACGGACCCCCGCGGCGGTGCTTGGCGGCGGCGCTGGCGAGGGTGGAGGCGACCTCCTCCAGGTAGGTGCCGACCAGGGCGTCCGGGATCCCGAGGACGTCCCGGAGTTCCAGGACCAGGTCCTGCGCGTCGAGCGGGACCGGCTGCCCGTCCGACCCGGTGGTCCGGGTGAGCGATGCCTCGTCGATCGACCAGTGCTCGAGCGCGTGCCGTCGGGCGCGGAACCGGTACCGCGAGGCGCCGGTGTCGAGCAGCCAGCCGTCCCCGTCCGGCCGGGGCGTGACGAGCCGTTCGTGGGTGAACTCGGCGATGGCCTTCGCGACGAGGTGCCGTTCGGCGACCGCCAGGTGCTCGGGTCGCAGGTGTGCGGCGGGGCCGTCGTCGTCCGGCTGCCCGATCCGCTCGGTGTCCAGGACCGAGAGCAGCGCCCGTTTGCCGTCGACGTCGACCTCCCGCAGCACCCGGAACCCCACCTCGGCGTTCTTCGCCTGCACGGCCGTGTTCCGGACGTCGGGTTCGACGACCACGCGTCGGGCACCGAGGGCGTCCCGGCAGTGCTCGACGACGGTCCGCATCACCGCGCTGGTCAGGCCGTGCACCCGGCCGTCCACGGGCGGCGGTGCGACGAGCAGGTGCATGCCGACGTCGCCGGACCGCGCCGGCCACACGTCCGTGAGCAGCACGAGCGCCGGGTCGTACGTCTCGACGTAGGCACACGGGTGTCCGTCGCGGACGACGAGCCAGCCGTCCTGCGCCGGGTCCGCGGCCACCGCCTGGAGGTACCGGCGCACCTCCACCACGTCGGCCTGCTGCATGCCCCACCACGACGACGCCAGGTGCGCCAGCCAGGACTGCACCAGGGCGGCGTCCCGGTCCGGGTGCACCGGTTCGACGGACAGGAGGCCCGGGGTCGCGTCCGCGCTCATGCGGACGCCGCCTCGTGCCCGGCCCGCACCGAGGCGGGCAGGCCGAACTCCTGGAAGGCGATCCGGGCCTCCAGGCCGTAGACCTCACGCCCCGTGACGGAGCGGATGATCGAGGCGTTCCGCCACGCCCCCATGCCGAGGTCCGGTGCGGTCAGCCCGTGCGTGTGCTCCTCGGCGTTCTGCACCCAGATGCGGCCGCCGAGGGTGTCGACGTGGTGGTCGCGGGCGACGGCCAACCGGCCTCGGGAGTCGCGCTGGACCAGGTGCTCGACCGGGTCGAGGAAGCGCGGCGGACGCGGGGTGTACCCGGTGGCCAGGACGACGCGGTCGACCTCGTGCTCGTACGTCTCGCCGAGCTGCTCGTGCCGGAGAGTCAGGCGGTACGTGTCGCGGTCCGCGTCCCAGACCGCGTCGGTGACGCTCGTCTCGGTTCGGAGGGTCGTCGGCACCGGGCCGCGGGCGCTGATCCGGTAGAGGGTGTCGTAGACCTCGCTGACCAGGTCCGTGCTGATCCCCTTGTACAGGCTCCGCTGCTCGCGACCCAGGCGGTCGCGGACGGACTCGGGCAGGGCGTGGAAGTGGTCCGTGTACTCGGGGCTCGTCATCTCGAGCGTGAGCTTGGTGTCCTCCATCGTGAAGAACCGCGGCGACCGGGTGACCCAGTCGAGCCGGTACCCGCCGTCGCGCAGCCCCTCGAGCAGGTCCAGGTACACCTCGGCCGCGGACTGTCCGCTGCCGACCACGGCGATCGACCCGGCGCTCCGGAGCGCGTCGCGGTTCGGCAGGTAGTCGGCGGAGTGCACGACCGGCCCGGCCAGGTCGCGGAGGGCCGCGGGCACGGACGGTTCGGTGCCGACACCGACGACGACGTGGCGCGTCCGACGGACCTCGGTGCCGGTGGCGGTCTCGGCGTGCACCGTGAACAGGTCCGTCGTGGGGTCGTGCTCCACCGCGGTCACCCGGCGACCCCAGCGGAGGGTGTCGAGCCGGTCCGCGGCCCACCGGCAGTAGGCGTCGTACTCGGAGCGCAGGGGGTGGAAGTCCTCGCGGATGTAGAAGGGGTACAGGCGCCCGGTCTCCTTGAGCCACGCCAGGAACGAGAACGGCGAGGTCGGGTCCGCCATCGTGACGAGGTCGGCGAGGAACGGCACCTGGATCGTCGCGCCGTCGAGCATCATGCCGTGGTGCCAGGCGAAGCCGTCGGCGGCGTCGAGGAACACGGCGTCGACGTCGTCGAGCGGGGCGGTGAGGCACGCCAGGCCCAGGTTGAACGGGCCGATGCCGATCCCGATGACGTCGTGCACGTGGTCGGTCGTGGGGGCGGTCGGGCTGACGCTGGCGCTCATCGGTTCGCTCCGGTCGTCGTGGTCGGTGTCGTGGCTCGGCGGAGGCCCTCGGCGGTCGCGACGACGTGGTCGAGCGACGCCTGCACCTGCTCGCGGGTCGTCGCCGGGTTGAGCAGCGTGAGCTTGTTGCACGGCTGCCCCGCGATCACGGTCTTGGCGATGAGGACCCGCCCCTCCGCCAGCAGCGCGGCCCGGAGCGGCGCCACCATCGCATCGGCCTCGTCGTCGGTCACGCCGGCCGGCTGCCACCGGAACAGCACCGTGCTCAGCTGCGTCGGGGCGACGAGCTCCAGGTCCGGGTGCGCCTGCACCAGCGCGTGGGTCGCCTCGGCCAGGTCGATGACGGCGTCGAACGCGGTACCGATCGCGTCGGCGCCGGAGGCCCGCAGCGTCGCCCAGAGCTTCAGGGCGTCGAACCGGCGGGTGGTCTGCAGCGACTTGTCGACCTGGTTCGGTTCGGCCGCGTCCTCCGGGTTCAGGTAGTCGGCATGCCAGGAGGCGCGGCGCAGGTCCGCCGGGTCCCGCACGACGAGCACGCTCGACGACACCGGCTGGAAGAAGGACTTGTGCAGGTCCGCCGTGACGCTCCTGGCCCGTTCCACGCCGTCGAGGAGGTGCCGTCGGGTCGGCGAGACGAGCAGCCCGCACCCGTAGGCGGCGTCGACGTGCAGCCAGACGCCCTCCAGGTCGCAGACGTCCGCGATCGGGGCCAGCGGGTCGATGACGCCGCGGTCGGTCGTGCCGGCGGTCGCGACGACGGCCATCGGGGTGCGGCCGGCGGTGCGGGCGTCGGCGATCGCCCGGGCCAGTGCTGCCGGGACCATGCGACCTGCGGGGTCGGTGCGGACGTCGACCACCGCGGAGTCGGGCAGGCCGAGCAGCCGTGCGGACTTCTTGACGCTGAAGTGGGTCTCGGCGGTGCAGAAGAGGGCGAGCGTGTCGAGGGCGGCCGAGGTGCCGGTCGCCGCGGTGTCCGTCGGGTCCGTCGCTGCTTCGCGGGCCAGCAGCAGCGCCTGCAGGTTCGACTGGGAACCGCCCGAGGTGAAGACGCCGTCTCCGGCCGCGAACCCGATCCGCCGCGCGAGCCAGTCGACCACGTGCCGCTCGATGTCGGTGCCGATGCGGGACTGGTCCCAGGTGTCGACCGACGGGTTCACCGCGGCCAGGACGGCCTCGGCGGCGACCGCGGGCAGGGCGACCGGGCAGTTCAGGTGCGCGAGGTAGCCGGGGGTGTGGAACCACACCGCTTCCTGGACGAACAGCTCGTCGAGTTCGGCGAGTGCACGGTCGGTGCCGATCGCCGGGGCGTCGAGGTCGATCGCGCCCACGCGGCGGTGCAGCTCCGCGGCCGGGGTGCTCGTCGTGGGGAGGTCGGCGGTGGCGATCCGGGCGGCGAGCCGGTCGACCGTCGCGCCGACGGCCTCCCGGTAGTGCTGGGCGGAGTCGGGACTGATCATGTCGAGTGGAGTCACGTTAGGTGAGGCTAACCTTACCTCTGCTTCTTGTCACCCGTCCGGGGGTCCGGGCGTGGCGGACGCGAGCAGCCCTCGACAGCAGCACCTGGCGGTAGCGTCGGACCATGTCGGCCGCAGCACGCCCCACCGTCCGGACCGCCGTCGAGCAGGACGCACCGCGGATCGCCGACGTGCACGTGCAGGCCTGGCGGGAGGCCTACGCCCACCTGCTGCCCGCCGCCTTCCTCGCCTCGCTCGACCCCGTCGGGCGCACCACCCGGTGGCGGCGCGTCCTGGCCGACCCCGACGTCACGGTCGCGGTCGCGGAGCAGGACGGCGTCCTCGTGGGATGGGCGACGGCGGGCCCGGGGCGCGACGAGCACCCCGTCCGCAGCCGCGAACTCGAGGGCATCTACGTCCTGGCCGCCGCCTACGGGTCCGGGGCTGGGCAGATGCTCCTCGACTTCGTGCTCGGCGACGTACCGGCGTACCTCTGGGTCGCGGACGACAACCCCCGCGCGCAGGCGTTCTACGCCCGGAACGGGTTCCGGCGCGACGGTGCGACCAAGACCGAGCACCTCGGCGACACCCCGCTCGTCGCGGCGCGCATGGTCCGCTGACGCAGGCGCCAGACAGGCTCAGCCGCCCGGGCCGCCCGGGACGCCCGGGCCGGGCGTCCCGGGCCGGGCGGGACGACCCCGCTCGGGTGCCGTCTCAGGCGATCATGAACTCCCCGGGCTCCAGCGCGCGGCCGACGATCCGGACGTCCCCGATCGAGCCGACGAAGACCTGGTCGAGCACGCCGCCGTAGCGGTACCCGCCGAGCAGCCAGGGCTTGCCGACGGTGCTCAGCCCGCGGTTCCGCGTCGACGGGTTGCGCACCACCGGGCACCCGTCGACGTACATCACGGTGTGCGACCGGTCGTTCACCACCGCGACGTGCCACCACTGCCCGAGCGGCAGCTCGTGGCCCCAGTTCGTGAGCGACCCGTCCTGACTCGCCGGGTAGACGCACCACTGCAGCTCCCGGTCGCCGGACAGGCTGAGCGTCACCGCGGGTTCGTCCGGGTCGCCGTCGCTCGACCGGGCCTTGCCGACCTGCCCCGCACTCGAGTACTGGGACAGCAGCGCGCTGAACCCGTTCGCACTCGGGTCGAACGTGGTGGGCAGCGAGAAGAACGCCTCGATCGTGTACCCACCACGGAAGTGCTCCGCGTTGATCGGCGCGGCGTCGAGGGTCTGCAGGTGCTGACCGCCGGGTTTACCACCCTGCAGCACGAGGCTGCCCGCCCCCGGTTGGTCGGGGTGGTGCGCGTTCGACCAGCGCAGCGCCCCGGCGACCGCGCCGGTGCGGGCCGCCACCAGCAGGTCGTTCCCGTGGCCGCTCTGGTCGCGGACCCGGGTGGACGACGCGAGCGCCGCGCCGTCGGCGTTGCCGTCGAACCGCCAGTACGCGAGCGTCCCGGGCACGAGCATGCTCGCCGCCGGACGGGAGGCCCGTGGTGCGACCGGCGCGAACCCCGCGAACCGCGCGTCGAAGTCCACGGCCATCGTGAAGCGGTCGACGTCGCCGCTGAGTCGGAGCTCCTGCGCGGCCAGCTCGTTCGTGTCGTCGAGCCCGCCGCCGAGCAGGAACGGCGACAGCGTCTCGACGTCGATGACGTTCCGCTCGAGGTCGACGTGGTACAGCCGGATCATCGCCGCACCGCCGTAGTACCGGTTCTGGTAGTTCGTCAGGTGCAGTTCGACGTCGTGCCCGGCCGCGTTCTGCTTCGTGGTGCGACCCGGCCCCCAGTAGTGCCCGTTCAGGGTGAGGAACACCTGGTCGTGCTGCGCGATGAAGGCGTCCCAGAGCTGCTGCCCGTAGGCGTCGAACGCGGCGCCCCCGGTCGGGTCCGAGTCGACGAGCGTGTGGGTGGTGAGGATCACGGGCGTGTGCGGTCGGGCGGCCAGCACCGAGCTCGCCCACGCCAGACCACCGGCACTCGTGTGCCAGTCGAGCGCCAGCACGATCCACTCGCGGCCGCCCGCCGTGAACCGGTGCGCACTGTTGTAGCCGTCCGGGCTCGACCCGATCCAGCTCGGGGACCGCCGGAACCGCTGCGGACCGAACACGTCCAGGTACGGCGTCCGGCCACGCTGGTCGTCCGTCGACGAATCGATGTCGTGGTTGCCGGCGAGGACGCTGTACGGCGCTCCCGCTCGGTCGAGCACGTCGAAGACGGAGCCGGCCGCCTGCATCTCGGACGCCGCGCCGTTCTGCGTCAGGTCGCCGAGGTGCACGAGGAACACCGTGTTGTGCCGGGACTGCTCACGGACGACGTACTCGAGCGACGCACGCATCGGCGCCTCGTCCACCGCCGCGCCGTCGAACATGTACTGCGTGTCCGGCATCACCGCGAGGGTGAAGCGGGGCGACGTCGTGTCCGGCCGCCAGCGCCCGGTGTGCCCCGTGGACGCGACCGACTGCGCCGCGTGCGCTGCTGCACCCGGCCCCGCGGCCGCCGTGCCGGACAGCGGGTCGGCGACGGCCGGTGCGCTGCCGAGTCCGTTGGCGGCGGCGAGACCGGCCGCACCCGCCAGACCCGAGCCGACGAGGAAGCCCCGGCGCGAGACCGGGGGACGAGCGGGGTCACGAGGAGTGTTCTGCACAGACCCGGACGGTAGTGACCGGCGGGGAACACCTCGGGGCCGCCCGGTGAACGCCAGGCGAGCCGAACCCGCCAGTCCGGTGGAGACCGGTGAGGACCCCTACAGCTTCTCGATCGGGGCGATCTTGATGAGGAGCTTCTTCCGCCCCGCGGTGTCGAACGCGATCTCCGCGATCCGCTTCGCGCCCTGACCGGTCACCGCCGAGACGGTCCCCTGCCCGAAGTCGACGTGTGCGATCCGGTCGCCCGCAGCGAGCTCCATGTCCCCGTTGTCGCGGACCTGCCCCGAGACCCGGTTCGCCCACTCGGTCTTCGGGCGGGTCTTCGCAGCCGCAGCAGCGCGGTCGTAGGACCCACTGCCCCAGCCACCACCGCCGCGGTAGCCACCACCGCCGCCGCCGCCGCCTGCGCCACCGAACCCGCCGGCGCTGCCGCCGTCACGTCGGGCGTTGATCGCGCGGGGCTGCGTGCCACCGCGGCTGTTCGCCATGCCGGGCGACTGCTTCCACTCGATGAGCCCCTCGGGGATCTCCTGCAGGAAGCGGGACGGCATCGCCACGTTGACGTCACCGAACTGCGCCCGGGTCATCGCGAGCGACAGGAACAGGACCTTCTTCGCGCGGGTGATGCCGACGTAGAACAGGCGGCGCTCTTCCGAGGGCCCACCCGGCTCGTTCGCGGACATCCGGTGCGGCAGCAGGTCCTCTTCGACACCGGTCAGGAAGACGGCGTCGTACTCCAGGCCCTTCGCGGTGTGCAGGGTCATCAGGGACACCGTGCCGGACGAGTCGTCGAGCTCGTCGGCCGCGGCCACCAGCGAGACCTCGGTGAGGAAGTCGGACAGCGTGCCCTCGGGGTTGTTCTTCTGGAACTCCCGCGTCACGGCCACGAGCTCGTCGATGTTGTCCGCACGGGCGGCGTCCTGCGCGTCCGGCGACTTCCGGAGCTGTTCGAGCAGCCCGGACCCGTCGAGCAGCTGCGTCAGCGTGTCGACGACCGGCTGGTCGGCCGCCTTGGCGGAGACCTCGTCGAGCAGCGCCGCGAACCCGGTGATCGCCGTCCGGACCTTGGGCCCGAAGCCGAGGTCGTCCGCGTGCCGCAGGGCGTCGCGCAACGAGACCTCGTGCTCGTCGGCGTACCGCTGCAGGGTGGTCTCGGTGACGGCACCGATGCCGCGCTTCGGCACGTTGAGGATGCGGCGGAGCGACAGCGGGTCGGCGGGGTTCGCGACGGTGATCAGGTACGCCATGGCGTCCTTGATCTCGGCGCGCTCGTAGAACTTCGTGCCGCCGAGCACCCGGTACGGGATCGCGGCGCGGATGAAGATCTCCTCCAGCGCACGGGTCTGCGAGTTCGTCCGGTAGAACACCGCCATGTCGCGGTAGTCCATGCCGTCCTCGTGCAGGCGCTGGATCTCGTCGGCGACGAACTGGGCTTCGTCGTGGCCGGTGTACCCGGTGAAGCCGACGATCTTCTCGCCGGCGCCCACGTCCGTGAACAGGCTCTTCGCCTGCCGGTCGAAGTTGTTCGCGATGACGGCGTTCGCGGCGTCGAGGATGTTCTGCGTCGAGCGGTAGTTCTGCTCGAGCAGGATGACCTTCGAGTTCGGGAAGTCCCGCTCGAACTCGACGATGTTCCGGATGTCCGCCCCGCGGAAGGCGTAGATCGACTGGTCGGAGTCGCCGACGACGGTCAGCGACGCCGGGGCGATCGTGCCGTCGGTCTCGCGCATCCGGGCGACGTGCTGGCCGGAGTCCTCGAGCTTGTCGACCTGCTCGACCGGCACCGGACGGGTGAGCTCGCGGATCAGGGAGTACTGCGCGTGGTTGGTGTCCTGGTACTCGTCGACCAGGATGTACCGGAACCGACGCTGGTAGAGCGCCGCGACGTCGGGGAAGGCCCGGAACAGGAAGACCGTCTGGCCGATCAGGTCGTCGAAGTCGAAGGCGTTCGCCCGGCGCAGGTCGTTCGTGTACCGACGGAACACCTCGGTGAACATGACTTCTTGCGGGTCGCTCGCGTTGATGTTGCGCGCGTAGGTGTCGATGTCCTGCAGCTCGTTCTTGAGCTTCGAGATCTTCGAGGCCGCGGCACCGACGGTCAGCCCGAGCGTGTCCGCCTCGAGGTCCTTGATGATCCGCTTGAGCAGCGCTCGCGAGTCCGCGGAGTCGTAGATCGTGAACGACTGCGGGAACCCGAACCGTTCGGCTTCGCGCCGCAGGATCCGCACGCACGCCGAGTGGAACGTCGAGATCCACATGCCCTCGGCCGCCTGCCCGACCAGCGCCTGGACCCGCTCGCGCATCTCGGCCGCGGCCTTGTTCGTGAACGTGATCGCGAGGATCTGCGACGGCCAGGCTTCACGGTTCGCCAGGAGCAGCGCGATGCGGCGGGTGAGCACGCTCGTCTTGCCCGAGCCGGCACCGGCCACGATGAGCAGGGACTCACCGCGGTACTCGACGGCTTCCTTCTGCTGGGGGTTCAGGCCCGCGGTGAACGGGTCTTCGTAGGCACGGTCACCCGCACCCGGGCCACCGGAGCGGCTGGGCGTCGGGTCGGAGGGGTCGAGCACGATCGTCATGTCCGAGACAGTCTAGGCGCGACCCCCGACGTCCGACCGGGCCCGGACGGCCAGGTCCGCGTGGTCCGCGAACACCCCGTCGACCCCGGTCCGGAGCACCGATGTGAACCACCGCTCCCAGTCGCCGAGCGCCGCCAGGTCCCCGCCGCGGCGGAGGGCAGCGGGCAGGAACCGGTTCTCCGGCCGCAGCGTCCACGTGTAGACCGCCAGGTCGACCGCGTGCGCGCGGTCGACCACGTCGCTCCGCACCGGACCAGGGTCGTCGACGGCCCGGGTGTCGACGCCCGCCATCAGGGTCGGCAGGTCGACGCTGATGCCGTGGAACTCGGTCGCGAGCCGCGCGAGCGCGGCGTCGGTCCGCTCGGCGGCGTAGGTCGGGGCGGCGGAACCGGCGGCGGCGACCTCGTCCGCGGCCGCACCACGGGCCTCCTGGAGGTACACCAGCCGACCGCCGGTCCCCTGCTCGGCGACCTGCCGGAGCACGCCCTTCTCGAACGACTCGACGGTCAGCCGGTCGTCGCCGCGCCAGCCGGCGGCGCCGAGCGCGCCGTCGAGGAGCGAGGCCATCGGGAACCCGGCCGCGGCGAACGCACTGGCGTGCTTCACCTCGGCGACCAGGCCGACCGGTCGCGGGGCGGCGTCCAGGATCGCGAGCAGGTCCTCCAGGCGCAGGACCGCGTCCTCGCCGTCGTGCTGCCGGGAGGCGCGGCGCAGCTCCGGCAGGCGCTCACGGGTCCGCAGGGTGCGCACCTCGTCCCACGTGAAGTCCTCGGTGAACCAGCCGGTGAGCCGGTGCCCGTCGATCGTCTTCGTGGTGCGACGGTCGCGGAACTCCGGTCGGTCGGCGACGTCGGTCGTGCCGGAGACCTCGTTCTCGTGCCGGAGGACCAGGACCCCGTCCTTCGTCGGCACCAGGTCCGGTTCGATGGCGTCCGCACCGAGCTCGATCGCGAGTTCGTACGCACTGCGGGAGTGCTCGGGGCGGTACCCGGAGGCTCCGCGGTGGGCGATGACGAGCGGCTGCATGCAGGCGACGATACGGAGCGCGGGTGAACACGGCGCCCGTCGTCCCCGCTGCAGTCACGGACGTTCAGCGAGCGTGCGGAGTTCCCACGGTGGACCGACAGCGACCGTCAATAAGCTCGCGCGCAGGAGCACGGACGCCGGTTCCGCTTCCCGCGGATCCCCAGCCATCGGACCCTGACGGCCCGTAGGCTGTGAGGACACGAAGGAACGGCACCGCCGCACTCCGTCACGAGCCCACGATCCGATGCCACCCGGGTACCGGATCCACGACTCCACACCAGAGGAAATCAGAGGACACCATGGCCTTCAAGCCCGGTTTCGACCAGTCCCCCGCCTTCAACGACGCGGGCCGGAACGCATGGGGCGCCGGCTCGAACGCACCGCAGGGCGCCTACCCGCAGCAGGGGTACCCGCAGGCCCCGTACGGCCAGACGGGCTGGGGACAGGCGCCGCAGCAGCCCGGCATGTCGCCGGACCAGCTCCGTGACATGTACGACCGCCCCTCGGCCGACAAGGTCGACACCGGTCGCATGTCGTACGAGGACACCATCGTCAAGACGCTCCTGGCGTTCGGCGTGCTCATCGTCGGTTCGGTCGCCGGCTGGAACCTGCCGCCGGTCGTCTGGATCGTCGGTGCGATCGTCGGGTTCGTCCTCGCCCTGGTGAACACGTTCAAGAAGAAGCCGTCGCCGGCACTCGTGCTGGCGTACGCCTTCTTCGAGGGCCTGTTCGTCGGTGGCATCTCGCGCATGTACAACACGATGTGGGACGGCATCGTCACGCAGGCGGTGTTCGGCACCCTCGGTGTCTTCGCCGTCACGCTGCTGCTGTTCTCGTCCGGCAAGGTCCGTGCGACGCCGAAGCTGACCCGGTTCTTCCTGGTCGCGATGGTCGGCTACATGGCCTTCTCGCTCGTCAACATCGTGCTCATGCTCACCGGTGTGACCCAGAGCGCATTCGGTCTGCTCGGCGTCACGCTGTTCGGCATCCCGCTGGGCGTCCTGATCGGCATCTTCGTGGTGCTGATGGCGGCGTACTCGCTGATCCTCGACTTCGACCAGATCAAGACCGGCGTCGAGCGTGGCGCTCCCCGCGTCTACGCGTGGACGGCGGCCTTCGGGCTCATCGTCACGCTGGTCTGGCTCTACCTCGAGATCCTGCGCATCCTGGCGATCGTCGCGAGCAGCTCGCGCAACTAGCGTCCTGACACGGAGGGCCCCGGCTTCGGCCGGGGCCCTCCGTCGTTCCCCGCCGCGGGCCGCCGGGCGGCGGGCGGTCGGGCGGTCGGCGGGGCGGCCCCGACCGGTCACGACACCCCGCTCACCTCCGCCGAGCGGTCACCAATCGTCGCTCAACACCCGCCGGAACGACGATTCGCGACCACTCGGCGGAACACAGGCGCGCGTGGCGGGCACGCGCGGCAACCGAGGTCAGCGGCGGCGGCGACCCGCGCCTCCCGGCCGGCCGGCGGACCCCCACCGGTCACGACACCCCGCTCACCTCCGCCGAGCGGTCACGAACCGTCGCTCAGCACCCGTGAGAACGACGATTCGTGACCACTCGGCGGAACGCAGCCGCGCGTGGCGGGCACGCGCGGTAGCCGGGGTCGGCGGCGGAGGCGGCGGCGACCCGCGCCTCCCGGCCGGTTGGCGGACCCCCACCGGTCACGACACCCCGCTCACCTCCGCGGAGCGGTCACGAACCGTCGCTCAACACCCGCCGGAACGACGATTCGTGACCACTCGGCGGAACACAGGCGCGCGTGGCGGGCACGCGCGGTAGCCGGGATCGGCGGAGGCGGCGACCCGCGCCTCCCGGCCGGTCGGCGGACCCCCACCGGTCACGACACCCCGCTCACCTCCGCCGAGCGGTCACCAATCGTCGCTCAACACCCGCCAGAACGACGATTCGTGACCACTCGGCGGAACACAGGCGCGCGTGGCGGGCACGCGCGGTAGCCGGGGTCGGCGGCGGAGGCGGCGGCGACCCGCGCCTCCCGGACCCCACGGACGAGCGAGGGCCCGGCACGCAGTCGCGTACCGGGCCCTCGGGCGTCAGGAGTGTGTCACTCCCACTCGATCGTCCCCGGCGGCTTCGACGTGACGTCCAGCACGACCCGGTTGACGTCGCGCACCTCGTTCGTGATGCGGTTCGAGATCTTCGCGAGCACGTCGTACGGCAGACGCGTCCAGTCGGCGGTCATGGCGTCCTCGGAGGACACCGGACGGAGCACGATCGGGTGGCCGTAGGTGCGACCGTCACCCTGGACCCCGACCGAGCGGACGTCGGCGAGCAGGACGACCGGGCACTGCCAGATCTCGTCGTCGAGGCCGGCCGCGGTGAGCTCGGCGCGGGCGATGGCGTCGGCAGCACGCAGGATCTCGAGGCGCTCGGCGGTCACTTCACCGACGATGCGGATGCCGAGCCCCGGGCCGGGGAACGGCTGGCGTCCGACGATGACCTCGGGCAGCCCGAGCTCGCGGCCGACCGCACGGACCTCGTCCTTGAACAGGGTGCGCAGCGGCTCGACGAGTTCGAACGTCATGTCGTCGGGCAGCCCGCCGACGTTGTGGTGCGACTTGATGTTCGCCGTGCCCGACCCGCCGCCGGACTCGACGACGTCCGGGTACAGGGTGCCCTGCACGAGGAACTTCACCTCGGCGTCACCGTCCGACGCGCGGGCTTCGAGGACGAGCGCTTCGGCCGCCGACTCGAACGTGCGGATGAACTCGCGCCCGATGATCTTGCGCTTCTGCTCGGGGTCGCTGACATCGGCGAGGGCGTCCAGGAACTGCTCGCGGGCGTCCACCGTGACCAGACGCACACCGGTCGAGGCGACGTAGTCCTCTTCGACCTGCTTGCGCTCGTCGGCGCGGAGGAGCCCGTGGTCGACGAAGACACAGGTGAGCTGGTCGCCGACGGCCTTGTGCACCAGGGCTGCGGCGACGGCGGAGTCGACACCACCGGACAGCCCGGCGATGACGCGGGACGACCCGACCTGGGTGCGGATGCGCTCGACCTGCTCCTCGATGACGTTCGCGGAGTTCCAGTCACCCGGCAGTCCGGCGGCACGGTGCAGGAAGTTCTCGAGCACGGCCTGGCCGAACGCGGAGTGCTTGACCTCGGGGTGCCACTGCACGCCGTACAGCTTGCGCTCGTCGGAGGCGAAGGCGGCGACCGGGGTCGACTCGCTCGACGCCAGGACCTCGAAGCCCGCCGGAGCCTTCGACACCGCGTCGCCGTGCGACATCCACGTGGTCTGCGCCGCGGGCTGGCCGCCGAGCAGGACGCTGTCGGTGCCGCTGACGGTGACCGCGGTGGCGCCGTACTCGCGGAGGCCGGTGTTCGCGACCTCTCCACCGAGCGACTTCGCCATGGCCTGGAAGCCGTAGCAGATGCCGAGCACCGGGACGCCGAGGTCCAGGATCTCGCCGTCCAGGGACGGTGCGCCGTCCTCGTAGACGGAGGACGGGCCTCCCGACAGGACGATCGCCGCCGGGTTCTTCTCGCGGATCTCCGCCGCGGTGACCGAGTGGGGGACGATCTCGCTGTAGACGTTTGCCTCGCGGACACGTCGTGCGATCAACTGCGCGTACTGCGCGCCGAAGTCGACGACGAGGACGGGACGCTGTTCGGTCTCGCTCACCGAGCGCTCTCCTTCTCCCGCGACTGCTGCGCGGTCAGCTCGTGGTAGGTGGTCATGGCGGTCTGCTGCATGCGGTGCTCGACCACGAAGGACATGAACGGGATCACGCCGCCGAGTGCGATGAGCAGGAAGCGCGACGGCCGCCAGCGCATGATGCTCCAGAGGCGGAAGTCCGCGAACAGGTAGACGACGTACAGCCACCCGTGCGCGATGAGGATCGCGATCGACAGGTTGAACGTGCCGGGCGCTTCGCCCGCGGTGCCGTTCGGGACGAAGAACGCGCCGCCGCCGAGCTGCATCTCGCGCTGGATCGGGGTGTACTTGATGACGACCTCGACGACCAGGGCGAGCAGGAGCACGCCGGTGACGTACGCGGAGATGCGGTAGAACCGCACGGCCCCCGGGATCTTGGGGATGTCGCGGGTCCGGACGGTCAGAGCCATGTGGTCGATCCTACCGGCGACCCGGCTCGGCCCGGGCGTCGTCCACCGGGACCACGGGCTCGTCCACAGGCTCGACGTCGTCGTCCACAGGATCGGCGGCTGCGGCCTCGGCGGACTCGCGTGCCTCGTCCTGCTCGCGCTCCCACGCGTCCTTGACGAAGCGGTACCAGAGGAAGACGGCGAACCCGGCGAACACGACCCACTCGACCGCGTAGAAGAGGTTCAGCCAGTCGAACTGGACCTCCCGCGTGGGGGCCCGGTCGGCGATGGTGCCGAGGTCGGCGGCGTCCGCGGTGGTCCGGTCGGCGACGACGTAGCCGCCGTACATCCGGTCGTCGAAGGCCTTCCACGTGTTCACGAACCGGGCCGGGGCCACGGCCGAGTACTCGTGCTGCTCGAAGGTGTCCTGGTCGGGCGACTCCGCCGGGTAGTACCGGCCGCGGATCGTCAACGACGCGTCGTCGACCAGGCGGTCACCACCGGCGACGGCGGCCGACCGCTGGTCGGACCAGCCGATCACGACCGGGAGGCTCGCCCCCGTCGCGTCGTCGACCAGGTGCCCGACGGTCTGGTACTTCCCACCCCCGCTGCGTCCGGTGAGGACCGTCGTGTCGCCGGCGACGAAGCGCCCGGAGACCGTGACCTTCTGCCCGGCGAGCGAGGACCCGACCGGCTTCTCCGGCGTCGTGACGTCGTCGAGGGTCTTCCGTGTCTCGGTCGACGCCGGCAGCGGCTTGCCGTTCTCGATGCTGCGCTCGAGCTGCCACTTGCCGAGTGCGGCGAACACGCCAGCCAGCAGGATCGCCAGCAGCAGCAGGGCGATCCACTTCGGTCGTCGGGCAACGGCCCACATCTGAATCAGTACTCCGGATCACGTACGCGGGCCGGGCGTTCGGGACGCTCGGCGGGGACCTCGATCGACGACGTGCTCGCGCTCACGGGTTCCGGGGTGGCCGGGTCCTCGCGCGACGGCGTCGTCTCCGGTGCACCATTCTCGCGCTCTTCCCTGCCCGCAGCCTCCACGAGGGCGATCTCCTCGGCGAACTTCGCCTCCCGTTCGGCCTTGCGTGCGGCGGCCGCCTGGGCAGCGGCGAGTTCGCGGCCGCGGAGCTTCCGCACCCGACCCGGCCGGAGCACGAGCTTGCCGATGCGATCGGAGTTCACGGCGAGCAGCGGACCCAACACGGCCATCACCAGGACGTAGAGGCCCGCGAACGCGGTGATCCGCGCCTCCAGCCCGGCGGCTGCCGACAGGGTCGCGAGGATGAGCGCGAACTCGCCCCGGTTCACCAGGATGACGGCGGTGTTGATGCCCTGCTGGATGCTGAAGCCGTTCATCCGCGCGACGAGCTGCCCGGCGACGGCGTTCAGCACGACGGTCATGCCGATCGCGCCGGCGACCGGCCAGAGCACCTCGCCGAAGGTCGAGACGTCGAGGCCGAGCCCGAAGTTGACGAAGAAGAACGCCGCGAAGACGTCACGCATCGGCAGCGCCAGCTGCTCGATGCGGTCCCGGTAGCGGGTGGCACCGCAGAGCAGACCGATGACGAACGCACCGATCGCGTCGGTCACGCCGAGCAGGTCGCCGATGCCGCCGAACATCACCGCGAGGCCGAAGAACAGGATCGTGAAGAGCTCGTCGTCACGAGTGGCGAAGATCTTCGAGACCTGCTTGCCACCCCAGCGCGCCAGGCTGAACATGACGATGAGGAACCCGAACGCCAGCGCGAGCTTGCCGATCACCGCCCACAGGTTCGTGTCGCCGGAGAGCACCACGGAGACGATCGCCAGGTAGACGGCGATGAAGACGTCCTCGATCACGGTGACGCCGAGGATCATCGGGGTCTCGTCGTTGGCAAGCCGTCGGAGCTCGATGAGCAGCTTCGTCACGATCGCGCTGGACGACGTCGCCGTCATGCCCGCGATGATCAGGGCTTCGCGTGTCCCCCAGCCCAGCGAGAACCCGAAGGCGAAGCCGACGCCCATGTTGATCGCGACGTAGGTGCCGCCGGAGACCAGGAGCTTGCCGGCGTTGCCGTAGAACTCCTCCTGGTCGAACTCCAGCCCGAGGTTGAACAGCAGCAGGATCAAGCCGAACGTCGCGATCAGCTCGATCGTGTGCGACTGCACGCTCAGACCGATCCACGGGGTGTGCGGGCTCGCGATGAGCCCGACCACCATGTAGACCGGGATCGCCGGCAACCCGATGGTCTTGCCGAGCCGCCCGAGGACGTAGGCGATGAGGAACAGGCCGCCGATGGTCAGCAGCTCACCACCCAGGTGCATGCCCTAGCTCCGGGGCGGCGCCTCGGCAGCGGCCGCTGCCAACTGACCGCTGCGGTAGTAGGAGAACGCCTTCGCGACCTTCTCCGGCGCACCCGCGACGACGATCGTGTCCCCGGGGAACACGACGAAGTCCGACGAGGGGGCCGGGTTGGCGCTGTCGCCACGGACCACCGCGACGACGGTCAGACCGATGAAGCCGGAGTCGTGCAGGTCGCCGAGGGGCTTGCCCGCGATGGCGTCGTCGTAGTCGACGCTGAACCAGTCGATGGAGAGACCGGGGATCTCGTCGAGCTTGTCGAGGCCCTCGGTGATCCGGGTGCCGCCGAGGAGTTCGGCCAGGGTGTGCGCTTCGTCTTCACTGAGGCGGAGCGAGACCTTCTCGGACTTGTCCGCGCCGTCGGCGACGTCCGCGAACGAGATGAGGTCGGAGTGACCCGACCGGTGCGTGATGACACCGCACTTGCCACCGTCGTCGGTGTAGAAGCTGTGCAGCACGCCGACGCCGGGGAGTTTGACGCGATGGACGTCGACCATGATGGCTCCCTTTCCCAGGACTCCCATGCTAACCACCGGCAGGGCCGCGCCATTCCGTTCTCCACAGGTCATCCGGCCGGTGGACGGCCCGCGAAACGCAACGTCGGCGTCGTGACGCCACGCGATCGCGTTGCGTCCTGCCGCCCGGGTTGCGTTTTGCGGGTGGCGGACGGGAGGCGCGGGGCGGGGTGCCACGCGCCTCCCGTCCGTCAGGGGTCAGCTGGGCTCGGTGGTCTTCTCGCCGACGACCTGCTCGTCGTCCGCCGTGGCGCCCTCGGCGCCGCTCGAGCGGCCACCACCGACGACCACGTCGTCCTCCTCGAACCCGAAGGCGATGTCCGGCGCCTCGAGCCGGACCCGGTCCGCGGACTCGTCGTCGGGCTGGAGCTGCGACTCCCGCTCGGCGGCGACGCGCTTGCGGTAGTTCGCGACCTCGTTCTCGGTCGCTTCCTGGTCCCAGCCGAGCACGCCGGCCATCAGTCGGGCGGCGACGGGGGCTGCCGACTCGCCGCGGTCCCACGCCTCGATCGAGATGCGGGTGCGGCGGGCCAGGACGTCCTCCAGGTGCAGGGCGCCCTCGTGCGACGCCGCGTACACGACCTCGGCGCCGATGTAGTCGTCGGCCCCGGGCAGCGGGTCGGCCAGCGACGGGTCGTCCTCGACGAGCTGCAGGACCTCGGTCGCCAGGGTGCCGTAACGGTTGAGCAGGTGCTCGATGCGGACCTTGTGCACGCCGGACGACTTCGCGGTGCGACCCCGCTTGTTCCAGGCGGCGGGGTACCCCTCGGCGCCGAGCAGCGGGATGTCCTGCGTCGTCGACTCCGGGATCGTGCCGTCCATGGCCGCGGCGGCCTCGTCGATGGCGTCCTTGCCCATCACCCGGTAGGTCGTCCACTTCCCGCCTGCGACGACGACCAGGCCCGGTGCGGTGTGCGCGACGACGTGCTCGCGGCTGAGCTTCGAGGTCGCCTCGGACTCCCCCGCCAGCAGCGGCCGGAGTCCGGCGTAGACACCCTCGACGTCCTCGCGGGTGAGCGGCACGGCGAGCACCTTGTTGACGTGCTCGAGGATGTAGTCGATGTCCGCCGCGGTCGCCGCCGGGTGCGCCTTGTCGAGGTACCAGTCGGTGTCGGTCGTGCCGATAAGCCAGTGTCGGCCCCACGGGATCACGAACAGGACGCTCTTCTCGGTGCGCAGGATCATGCCCGAGTTCGACTGGAAGCGGTCGCGCGGGACGACGAGGTGCACACCCTTCGAGGCGCGGACCTTGAACTGCCCGCGGGTGCCGACCATCGCCTGGGTGTCGTCGGTCCAGACGCCCGTCGCGTTCACGACCTGCTTCGCCCTGATGTCGAAGTGCTCGCCGGTCTGGATGTCGTGCGCGTGCGCCCCGACGACCCGCTCGCCGACCTTGATGAAGCCCTCGATCCGGACCCGGGAGGCCGCGTGCGCGCCGTACGAGGCGGCGGTGCGGACGAGCGAGGCGACGTAGCGCGCGTCGTCGACCTGGGCGTCGTAGTAGGTCATGCCGCCGACGAACGCGTCCTTCTTCAGGGACGGCATCGAGCGGAGCACCTGCGTGCGGGTGAGGTGGCGGTGGTGGGGCACCCCGGGCGGGCGGCCGCCGGACCAGCTGAACACGTCGTACATCGCCATGCCGATGCCGATGTAGAAGCGCTCCCACACCCGGTGGTTGAGCGGGTAGAGGAACCGGACCGGCTTCACCAGGTGCGGGGCGATGCGCTGCAGCAGCAGACCGCGTTCGATGAGGGCCTCGCGGACCAGCGTGAAGTTGAGCTGCTCGAGGTAGCGGATGCCGCCGTGGACGAGCTTCGACGACCGGCTGGACGTGCCCGATCCCCAGTCACGGGCCTCCACGATGCCGACCGACAGGCCACGCGTGACGGCGTCGAGTGCCGCGCCGCCGCCGACGATGCCGCCGCCGACCACCAGGACGTCGAGCTCGGTGGACTTCAGGGTCTCGATCGCCGCGTCGCGTTCATCGGGACCGAGCTTCGTGGCGGGGTCGAACCCCGCCGTGGTGGATGCTCCGCGGGGTGCCTTCGCACCCGTGACCGTGCTTGTCATGCTCGCCTCCGTCGCCGATCGGCGCCGGAGCGACACCCGCAGGACCTCTGCGGGTGCACCGCCGTCAGCGGTGGTACGGCGCCACGACCACTTCTACTCGCTGGAACTCCTTGACGTCGGAGTACCCGGTCGTCGCCATCGAGCGGCGGAGGGCGCCGACGAGGTTCGCGCGGCCGTCCCACGACGGGGTCGGACCGAACAGGATGCTCTCGAGCGAGCCGATCGTGCCGACGTCGACCCGGCGGCCGCGGGGCAGCTCCGGGTGGTGTGCCTCGGCACCCCAGTGGAAGCCGCCGCCCGGCGCTTCCTGCGCGCGGGCCAGGGCGGTGCCGAGCATGACCGCGTCGGCGCCCATCGCGATCGCCTTGACGACGTCGCCGGCGGTGTCGAGGCCGCCGTCCGCGATGACGTGCACGTAGCGACCACCGGACTCGTCCATGTAGTCGCGGCGGGCACCGGCGACGTCCGCGACGGCGGTCGCCATCGGGGCGTGGATGCCGAGCGCCGCACGGGTCGTCGAGGCCGCGCCGCCGCCGAAGCCGACGAGCACGCCCGCGGCACCGGTGCGCATCAGGTGCAGGGCCGCCGTGTAGGTGGAGGCACCGCCGACGATCACGGGGACGTCGAGCTCGTAGATGAACTTCTTGAGGTTGAGGGGCGCCTGGTTCTGCGACACGTGCTCGGCGCTCACCGTGGTGCCGCGGATCACGAACAGGTCGACACCGGCGTCGACGACGGTCTGCGAGAACTCGGCGGTGCGCTGCGGGCTGAGCGAGCCGGCGACCGGGACCCCGGCGGCGCGGATCTCGGCCAGGCGGCGGGTGATCAGCTCGGCCTTGACCGGCTCGGCGTAGATCTCCTGCATGCGCTTCGTGACGTTGCCGTCGGTCAGCGAGCGGATCTCGGCCAGGTACGGCTCCGGGTCCTCGTAGCGGGTCCAGAGGCCTTCGAGGTCCAGGACCCCGAGGACGCCGAGACGCCCCATCTCGATGACGGTCGCGGGCGAGGCGACGGAGTCCATCGGCGCCGACAGGATCGGCGACTCGAAGGTGAACGCGTCGATCGACCACTGGACGCTGACGTCGCGCGGGTCACGCGTCCGCCTGGAGGGGACCACCGCGATGTCGTCGAACGCGTACGCCCGACGTCCGCGCTTGCCTGCACCGATCTCGACTTCGCTCACCGGGCAAGCCTACCGGGCGGGCTGTGCGGGTGGCACGGCTGGACGGTCCGTGCGGGCAGCGGAGCGGATCAGCGCGGGCCGCGGCGGCGGGGCGTCCGGGGGCTCCGGGCCGTCCGAGGGCCACGGGTCGTCCGGGTTCGGCGGAGCACCCGGAGGGTCAACCCCAGCAGGAGCGCCAGCACCACGAGCACGACGAGCAGCGCGGCGGCGACCTTCACGAGCAGGGCCGCACCGATGAAGAGGACGACGAACACCACCCATACCAGGGCGTCCATCGCGCGGTCCGCGAAGCGTTGCACGCTGGAACGGTACCCGACCGGCGGGGGTGGGGCGGGCCTCCCGGCCGGACGGCGGGGACAGGACGGACAGGAGGCCCGGCGCGCGTCCCCCACGACGCCCCCGTCTGCGCGCGGCGCCGCCGAGTGCACGAGACGCCGCCGGATCCCGCGGCGTCTCGGCGCGACCGCAGCGTCTCAGCGAGACGACGACGTCTCGGCGAGACGGCGGCGTCTCAGCGCGAGCCCGGCGCGGCGGGAACGAGAGTGGGGCCGTGCGGCGCGCATGCGCAGCCTGCACGGCCCCACCGGTCGCGGATGCTGCCCCCACAGCGGCACCCGCGGTGTCGACGGCCTACTTGGTGGCGTCGACGTCCTTGGCGAGCGTCCCGAGGTAGAGCTCGATGACCTTGGGGTCGTCGGCGAGCTCCTTCCCGGTGCCCGAGTACGCGTTCCGCCCCTGGTCGAGGACGTAGCCGCGGTCGCAGATCTGCAGGCAGCGGCGGGCGTTCTGCTCGACCATGATCACGGAGACGCCGGCCTTGTTGATGCGGCGGGTGCGGATGAACGTCTCGTCCTGCCGCACCGGCGACAACCCGGCGCTCGGCTCGTCGAGCAGCAGCACCTTCGGGTCCATCATCAGCGCGCGGGCCATCGCGACCGACTGCCGCTCACCGCCGGAGAGCGATCCGGCACGCTGGCCCTTGCGCTGTCCGAGGACGGGGAACAGGTCGTAGATGACCTCGAGCCGCTCGCTGAACTTCTTCGGCCGCAGGTACAGCCCCATCTGCAGGTTCTCCTCGATGGAGAGCGAGGGGAAGACGTTGTTCGTCTGCGGCACGAAGCCGACGCCGGCCTGCACGAGCTTGTTCGCCTTGAGGTTCGTGATGTCCTCGCCCTGCAGCGTGACCGCACCCTCGCGGACGTTCACCAGCCCGAACAGCGCCTTGAGCAGCGTCGACTTGCCCGCACCGTTCGGGCCGATGATGCCGATGAGCTCGCCCGGGTAGCAGACCAGGTCGCAGCCGTTGAGGATGTTCACACCCGGCAGGTACCCGGCGACCACGTTGTCGGCCCGCATGACGGGCTCGCGGTCCTGCACCGCGGTCGCGCCACCGGTCGCGGCCCGCGCGGTCGGTGTGGCGGCCGTTGCCGCCGGCTCCGGACTGGAGGCCCGGTCCGCGCCGGTGCCGTTCGTCGCGTCCGTCATCGGGTCGCCTTCCCTTCGTCGGCGGTGTCCGCCGCGTCCTCTTCTGCGACCTCGTCGGCGAGTTCCTCGTAGGTCTCCTCGTTGAGGAGCGAGTCGTCACCGAGGTCGGCGTCGTGGTGCGCGCCCAGGTAGGCGTCAATGACGGCCTGGTCGTCCATCACCGTGGCGGCCGGGCCCTCGGCGACGACCTTGCCCTCGGCCATCACGACCACCCAGTCCGAGATGTGCCGGACCATGTGCATGTCGTGCTCGACGAACAGCACGGTCATGCCGTCGTCGCGGAGGGACTGGATGTGCCCGAGCAGCGACTGGGTCAGCGCCGGGTTCACGCCGGCCATCGGCTCGTCGAGCATGATCATCGTCGGGTCGGACATCAGCGCGCGGGCCATCTCGAGGAGCTTCCGCTGGCCGCCGGAGAGCGAGCCGGCGTAGTCGTCCTTCTTCTCGAGGAGCTTGAAGCGGTCGAGCAGGTCCTCGGCCTTCGCCGTGATCTCCTGCTCGCGCTTCCTCCAGACCGGGCTGATCAGCGCGGCGAAGAAGTTCTCCCCGGGCTGGTCCTTCGCGCCGAGCAGCATGTTCTGCATCACGGTCAGGCGGGACAGCGCCTTGGTCAGCTGGAACGTGCGGACCATGCCGGCCCGGGCGACCTTCGCGGCCCCGGTGTTGCCGAGCGTCTTCCCGTTGAACTGCCACCGGGCCTCCTTCCCGCTCGACGGCTTGTCGAAGCCGGTGAGCAGGTTGAAGAACGTGGTCTTGCCGGCGCCGTTCGGGCCGATCAGTGCCGTGATGGCGCCGCGCTGCACCTCGAGGTGGCCGACGTCGACCGCGGTCATGCCGCCGAACCGCCGGGTGATGTTGTCGACCGTCAGGATCGCGTCGGGCTTCGGGGAGCCCGGGGCGTGCTGCACCGCGGTGAGGGCGGTGGGGACGCCGGGGGTGGTGGTCGGTTCAGACACTGAACGTCAGCTCCTTCTTGTTCCCCAGGAGTCCCTGTGGGCGGAAGACGATGAGGAGCATGAGCGCGACGCCGACGAGCACGTAGGAGAACTGCTCGGCCTGCTGGGCGTTCATGATCGAGTTCGGGATGAAGTCACCCGCGATGGTGCGGATGAACAGCCGGAGGACGAAGAACAGGATCGACCCGACCACCGGGCCGAAGACGGTCGCGGCTCCACCGAGGATGAGCGCCGTCCAGATGAAGAACGTCATCGAGCGGCCCATCGCGTCCGGCTGCACCGAACTCGGCAGGACGTAGATGATGCCGCCGAGGGCGCCGAGGGCACCGCCGAAGACGAGCGCCTGCATCTTGTACGAGTAGACGTTCTTGCCGAGGGAGCGGACGGCGTCCTCGTCCTCGCGGATGGCCTTCACGACGCGGCCCCAGGGGCTGCGCATGAGCAGGAACAGCACGAGGGTGAACAGGGCGACGAGACCCCAGCCGACGATGCGGATCCACCAGCCGTTGACGCCGTTGTTCGAGTAGGTGAACCAGAGGATGGTCGTGGTGCCGTCGGGCAGGAAGCTCAGCGCGTTGAACGGGTCGCGGTAGCTCGAGCCGGTGATGCCGTTCGAGCCACCGGTGGTGTCCGTCAGCAGGCTCGAGCGGCCGACCATGCGGATGATCTCGGCGCCGGAGATCGTCACGATCGCCAGGTAGTCCCCCCGCAACCGCAGGGTCGGGATGCCGAGGATCACCGCGAACACGATGGCGATGGCCAGGGCGACGAGCACCGCCAGGCCGAAGGGCAGGCCGTTCGTGATCGAGATCGCGAAGCCGTAGGCACCGAGCAGCAGGAACGCCGCCTGCCCCATGTTGACCAGGCCGGTGAGGCCGAAGTGGACGTTGAGGCCGATCGCGGCGAGGGCGAACGCCGCGGTCGTCGGGGCGAGTGCTTCCTGAGTCAGGGAGCTGAGGAGTTGGAGGATGTAGTCCATGCGGGTGCTCCCTTAACCGATCCGCTCGGCACGGCCGAAGATGCCCTGCGGACGGAACAGCAGGATGAGGATGAGGATGACGAGTGCGGTGGCGTACTTGAAGTCACCGGGCAGCACCAGGTTGGTCAGCTCCACGACGATGCCGATGATCATCGAGCCGACGAGGGCGCCGTAGGCCGTCCCGAGGCCACCGAGGGTGACCGAAGCGAACATCAGGAGCAGGAGCTGCAGACCGGTCTGCCAGTTCACGCCGTTGAGCACGAGGCCGAGCATCACACCGGAGAGTCCGGCGAGGCCGGCGGCGAGCGTCCACACGAAGCGGATCACCCGGTCGACGTCGATGCCGGAGGCCGCGGCGAGCGCCGGGTTGTCGGACACCGCGCGGGTGGCCCGGCCGAAGCGGGTCTTCGCCAGGAAGAGTCCGGTACCGATTAGGACCACGAGCGCGATGCCCATCGCGACGTAGGACTGCACGGTGAGGGTGATGCCGGCGAAGGTCACCGTCTCGGGGTTGCCCTGCTGGATGCGGACGGTCGCGGCGCCGAAGAAGTACTGGAAGGCGTACTGGGCGGCGATCGAGAGGCCGATCGTCACGATCATCAGCTGCGTGAGGCTGATCCGGCGCTTCCGGAGCGGTTTCCAGATGCCGGCGTCCTGCAGGTACCCGGAGGCGGCGCAGAGCAGCACGGTCACGATCCCGGCGAGCCAGATGTTCCATCCGAGCTGGTTCGCGAAGACGTAGGCCAGGAGCCCGCCGAGGGTGACCTGCTCACCGTGCGAGAAGCTCGACAGCCCGGTCGTGCCGTAGATCAGCGAGAGCCCGATCGAGGCGAGGGCGATGAGCAGGCCCAGGCGGATGCCGGAGGCGAACTGCTGCCAGAACCGGGCGGCCGTGACGCTCGTGGCGGCGGTGTCGGTCGTCGCGCCCTCCTGGTCGGAGAGCTGGAAGATCGTGCCGGCGTTGGCGTTGACGTTGCCCTGGACCGTGCGGGCGGCGTCCTTCGCGTCGGTCAGGTACTGCCCCTTCGGCAGCGAGTCCTGGTCGACCTTCACCGTGTAGGCGCCGGCGGCGGGGATGCTGACGGACCAGCGGCCGTCGGCGTTCGTGGTCGAGGAGCCGGTGAACGAGCCGGGTCCGGTGACCGCCACGTCGACGCCCTCGGTGGGCTTCCGGTCGGAGTCGAGGATGGTGCCCTGGATGCAGCCGTTCGAGGTGCTGACGACGCAGGGCCCGGTGCTCGCGGGTGCGCTGCTGGAGGTCGGGCTGCTGGTCGCTGCTCCGGCGACGGGAGCGAGGGCCCAGTCGACCGCGAAGGTGGCGAGGAAGGCGAGGAAGAGCACGGCGGCGAGGACCAGGCGACGGCGGCCTGGTGCCCCGCGGCGGAATCGGTGCGCGAGCACTGACCCCGGCGGAGTGATGGAACCCACGGATGAGCCTCTCGTTCGGATAGTCGAGGACCATAGGGATTTTTTGTGTCACCCGTGTTTCCAGCACGTTCCCTGCACAAATCGTGCCGGAACCGTGATGTTGCACAGGCGCGTCGATTTGCATTCCAGGGTCGAGCCTCCCGTCCGGCCGGTACAGCGGTTGCCGGGAGGCGGCGGAGCCCGCCGGAACGGCGCGCGCAGCCCCCGGAATGGCGCGCGCAGCCCGCGCGTTACCATGTCCTATCCGGAGCCCACCGCTGCGTTGCCGGTGTCTCGCCGACTTCACCTCGCCCACGAAGGGGACCCATGGACCAGCCGGATCCGTTCGGATTCATCGGACTCACGTACGACGACGTCATGCTCCTGCCGGGGCACACCGACGTCATCCCGAGCGAGGCGTCCACCGCGTCCCGGCTCACCAAGCGGATCTCGGTCAACGTGCCGCTGCTCTCCGCCGCGATGGACACCGTCACCGAGTCGCGCATGGCCATCGCCATGGCGCGCCAGGGCGGCATCGGGATCCTGCACCGCAACCTGTCCATCGACGACCAGGCGGCCTACGTCGACAAGGTCAAGCGCTCCGAGTCGGGCATGATCACCAACCCGGTGACCACCACGCCGGACGCCACCGTGGCCGAGGTCGACGCGCTCTGCGGGCAGTTCCGCGTCTCCGGTCTGCCGGTCATCGAGGACGACGGCACGCTCGTCGGCATCATCACGAACCGGGACATGCGCTTCGTCGCCCCGTTCGAGATGGCCTCGACGCTCGTCCGCGACGTCATGACGAAGGCGCCGCTCATCACCGCTCTCGAGGGCATCGACCCCGAAGAGGCGATCGCGATCTTCGCCCAGCACAAGATCGAGAAGCTGCCGCTGGTCGACCCGGCGGGCAAGCTCCGCGGGCTCATCACCGTCAAGGACTTCGACAAGAGCGAGCAGTACCCGGACGCCACGAAGGACGACGAGGGCCGCCTGCGTGTCGGCGCGGCGATCGGGTTCTTCGGCGACGCCTGGCAGCGCGCCGAGGCGCTGCGTGACGCCGGGGTGGACGTGCTCGTGGTCGACACCGCGAACGGCGAGAGCGAAGGCGTGCTCGACATGGTCCGCCGTCTGAAGGCCGACCGGTCCTTCGACGCGATCGACGTCATCGGCGGCAACGTCGCGACCCGTTCCGGTGCGCAGGCGCTCATCGACGCCGGTGTGGACGCCGTCAAGGTCGGCGTCGGCCCGGGGTCGATCTGCACCACCCGCGTCGTCGCCGGTGTCGGCGTGCCCCAGGTCACCGCCGTGTACGAGGCGTCGCTCGCCGCGCGCGAGGCCGGCGTCCCGATCATCGCCGACGGTGGCCTGCAGTACTCGGGCGACATCGCCAAGGCCCTGGTCGCCGGTGCCGACACCGTGATGCTCGGTTCGCTGCTGGCGGGGTCCGACGAGTCCCCGGGCGACCTCGTGTTCGTCGGCGGCAAGCAGTACAAGGCGTACCGCGGCATGGGCTCCCTCGGTGCCCTGCAGACCCGCGGCAAGAAGACCTCGTACTCGAAGGACCGCTACTTCCAGGCGGACGTCCCCTCGGACGAGAAGCTCATCCCCGAGGGCATCGAGGGCCAGGTGCCCTACCGCGGCTCGGTCGGCAACGTCGTGTACCAGCTCGTCGGCGGGCTGCGGCAGTCGATGTTCTACGTCGGCGGTCGGACGATCCCGGAGCTCAAGGCCCGCGGCAAGTTCGTCCGCATCACCGCGGCCGGGCTGAAGGAGTCCCACCCGCACGACATCCAGATGGTCGTCGAGGCCCCGAACTACCGCGGCTAGCCGGCTCGGCGCCGGGAGCCGGCGCCGGCGCCGGCTCCGGGCGCCGAGACGCCGCCATGTGCGTGAGACGCCGCCGATTTCGGCGGCGTCTCGTGCGTGTGGCGGCGTCTCGCGTTGACGGGGTCGTGTCAGCTGGTCCTGCACACCGGCAGACCGCCGGGAGGCTCTCCACAGCTCCGCCTCGCAGATCCCGCGGGTGACGCGGCCGCTGGCACCGTCGCTGCATGGAGATGCGATCAACGGTCCTCACAGCGCTGCCGTCCACGCTGGACGACCCGGTCCGGCTGTTCCACGGAGTCGCAGTGGAACGTGGTGACTGGGCTGCGCTCGACCCTCTCGAGCGGCGGCAACTCGTGGTCCGGGCTCGTGCCGCCAGACTGCAGGCAGACGGAGTCGTGTCACACCGTTCCGCCGCAGCGCTGTGAGGACTGCCCGAGCACGGCAGGACCGACTGGCGCCTCCACGTCATCGACCCGCGGACGACGAAGACGCACGCGGGTCGTGGGGTCGTCCGGCACGTCGGATCGATCGACGAGGGCGACGTGGTGCTGCTCGGCGGGATCCGGACCACGTCGATGCTCCGGACCGTCGTCGACGTCGCGCGGACGTCGACGTTCGAACACGCCGTCGTCGTGCTCGACCACGTCCTCCACGTCGGGGCGCTCGACCGGTCTGCCCTCGAGCATGCGCTCACCACCTGCGTCGGACGTCGAGGCGTCCGTCAGGCGTCTGCGGCACTGGACTTCGCCGATGCGGCCGCCGAGTCGCCCGGCGAGTCCATCAGCCGGGTCACGGTCGATCGCCTCGGAGCCCCTGCCCCCGTCCTGCAGCACCGGTTCGACACCGACCGTGGCGTGTTCCGGGTCGACTTCTGGTGGCCGGATGCCGGTGTCATCGGTGAGTTCGACGGGCGGGTGAAGTACGACGACGGTGATGCGCTCTGGCACGAGAAGCGGCGCGAGGACGCCCTCCGCCGCGCGAGCCGCGTCCACGGGTTCGCGCGGTGGGGCATGGCGGAGGCCGGAGACCCGGCGCGCCTGGGTGCGGTCCTCGTCGCCGCCGGGCTGCCGATCGGACGCGGTTGGGCGCAGCGCAGATGAACGGCCGGTCGGGCGCGGCGAGACGCCCCCGTCTGCGCGACGCGCGTCGGACATGCCGAGACACCGCTGAACTCGGCGGCGTCTCGGCGCAAGGCGGGCGTCGAACACAGACGGGGGCGTCTCGTGGACCTCAGGCCTCCCGGGCCAGCCGTTCAGAACAGTGGAGACCGTCCGGACGGACTGCTGATCAGGGGTTCCGGTGAGACCGTTCAGAAGAGTCACGGCTGTGTAACGAAACACCCAGGTGTGCACTCCCGTCACACGGGCGAAACACATCGACCCTAGTTTTCTCCACATCCCACGCGGAGACGCAGCGCTCGACCCGATGCGGCAGGGCCTCCGCGCAGAGAAAGGGTTCCACGGATGATCAGAACCACCCGCGCCACCACGGCGCTGGCACTGGCGGGAGCTGCAGCGGTGCTCCTCGCCGCCTGTTCCACCTCGAGCAACGCCGGTGGCGGCTCCTCCGAGTCGGCCTCGGCCGGCGGGGCGAAGAAGGACCCGGCCTCGAGCTGCCAGGCCCCCTCGTCGCCCGGCACCGACGCCCTGAAGATCGGCACGATCCTGCCGCTCACCGGGTCGCTCGCCTACCTGAACCCGCCCGCCGAGTCCGGCGTCGGCCTGGCGGTCGAGGACATCAACTCCGGCGGCGGCGTGCTCGACAAGGACGTCACGATCGACCCCGCCACCGACTCCGGTGACAGCAACGACATGACCGTGTCGAGTGCAGCGGCGACGAAGCTCGTGAACGCCAAGGTCCCGGTCGTCATCGGCGCCGAGTCGTCCTCGGTCACGCTCAACGTGATCGACCAGCTGACGAGCAACTGCATGGTCCAGATCTCGCCGGCCAACACGGCGTCCGACCTGTCCGGTTACTCGTCGCACTACTACCGGACCGCTCCGCCGGACTCGGTGCAGGGCTCGGCCCTCGGTCAGCTCATCACGGGTGACGGCAACGCCAAGGTCGCGTTCCTGGTCTTCAACGACACGTACGGCACCGGTCTCCGCAACTCCGTGCAGGCGGCCGTCGAGGCCGCCGGCGGCCAGGTCGTCTACGGCGCCAAGGGCAAGGGCCAGGAGTTCCCGCCCGGACAGACCACGTTCTCGTCCGAGGTGACCGCGGCACTCGCCACGAAGCCCGACGCGATCGTCGTCCTGGCCTTCGACGAGACGAAGTCGATCATCCCTGAGCTCGTCTCGCAGGGGAACAAGGCGAAGATCTACATGTCCGACGGCAACACCGCGGACTACTCGAAGGACTTCGACAAGGGCACCCTCGACGGCGCCCAGGGCACCATCCCCGGTGCCAGCCCGAAGGACGAGCTGAAGCAGCGTCTGGTCGAGTTCTACAAGAAGTCCTCCGGCAAGGACCTCGCCGACTTCTCGTACGCCGCTGAGTCCTACGACGCCACCACCCTCGCCGCCCTCGCCGCGGTGAAGGGCAAGGGCACCGACTCCGGCACCATCCAGGCCAACATGGCTGCGGTGTCCGGCGCCGACGGTGGCACCGAGTGCTCGACGTTCAAGGACTGCAAGGCCCTGCTGGACAGTGGCAAGGACATCCACTACACCGGCCCGTCCGGCATCGGCCCGTTCGACAAGAAGAACGACCCGTCGAGCGCCTACATCGGCATCTACAAGTTCGACAAGGACAACAAGCCGGTCTACCAGAGCGCCATCCAGGGCTCGGTCTCGAAGTAACCGCACCAGCACCACGACGGCCCCCGGGAGCACCAGCTCCCGGGGGCCGTTCGCGTGCCGCGGGGTCGGCCGAACGAGCAGGCGACGGACGGGAGGCCCGCCCCGCCCCCGTCAGCTCAGGCCGGCTCCGGCACGGGGTCGCGCCGGGCACTCCGCCGCGCAGCGGTGAACGAGTCGATCGTGAGCAGCACCAGCGCGAACCAGACCACACCGAAGCCGACCCACCGCGAGGGCGACATCGCCTCGTGCTGCACGAGCACCCCGACGAGCAGCTGCATCACGGGTGCGAGGTACTGCGTCAACCCGAGCGTCGACAGGCTGACCCGACGGGCCGAGGACGCGAACAGCAGCAGCGGCACCGCGGTCGCCGGCCCGGTCAGCACCGTGATCAGGACGTGCACCCCACCCTCGCCGGCGAAGGTCAGCCCGCCCGCGAGTCCGGTCACCCCGAGCACCACGAGCGCGCCGACCGCGATCGGCAGCAGCCACACGGTCTCGATCGTCAGCCCGCTCAGTGCGTCCACGGTCCCGCCGACGCGCTTCTTCACCAGACCGTAGAGCCCGAACGAGAACGCCAGCGCCAGGGAGATCCACGGCATCCGCCCGTACCCGACCGCGATGACGACGACCGCGACGACACTGATGCCGACCGCGATCCACTGCAGCGGCCGCAGGCGTTCGCGGAGCACCACGATGCCCAGGGCGATGGTCACGAGCGGGTTGATGAAGTACCCGAGCGCGGCCTCGACGGTGTGGCCGGTGGTCGTCGCAGCGACGTACACGGTCCAGTTCACCAGGATGAGTCCGGCGGCGATGCCCATGATCCCCATCACCCGGGGCTGCACGAGCAGGGCACGGGTCCGCAGCCACGAGCGGGTGGCGAGGATCGCGACGGCGCAGAACACCAGGCCGAAGACGATCCGCCACGACACGATCTCGAACGCGCCGGCGGGGGCCATCGCGGCGAAGAGCAGGGGCATCAGGCCCCAGAGTCCGTAGGCGACGAGCGCCTGCACGACGCCGACGGATGCCTCGCTGCGCGCCGGGCGCGTGGGACTCGGTTCACTCACGGAACCATCCTAGGAACGCGAGCCGACGTCGGGTGCTGGGGCGGGCCTCCCGGCAGACGACGAACGCCCCGCCGGCCAGGCCGACGGGGCGTTCGTGGAGCAGGTGTCAGTGCTCGATGACCGCGAGGACGTCGCGGGCGGAGAGGACCAGCAGGTCCTCGCCCGAGTACTTGACCTCGGTGCCGCCGTACTTCGAGTAGATGACCTTGTCGCCGACGGCGACGTCGAGCGGCACGCGGTTGCCGTTGTCGTCGATGCGACCCGGGCCCACGGCGACGACCTCGCCCTCCTGGGGCTTCTCCTTCGCGGTGTCCGGGATGACCAGACCGGACGCGGTGGTCTGCTCCGCCTCCACCTGTCGGATGACGATGCGATCTTCGAGCGGCTTGATGCTGACGGCCACGGTGACCTCTTCTTTCTCGGTACGTGTTCGGTACTGACGAAAACCGGGTTGGCACTTCCCTCGGGAGAGTGCCAACCCCAACTGTAGGACGTCACTGGCACTCGGTCAATCCGAGTGCCAGTGCGCCGCGGCCGTGTCCGCCGCCTGGGAGGATCGGGGCATGGACGCCGCCGAACTCACCCAGCTGCTGACCCCGGCCGGGATGGACCTGCTCGACCGTACGCCCTCGGTCTCCGACGGCGGCGAGATCGTCCGGGTCGTGTCCCGGCTGCGGGCCGAGGGCCACGACCCGGCCCTGGTGGCGGCTGTCCTCACCCAGGCGAAGCTGCGACAGAAGGCCCGCGGCAAGTTCGGCGACTTCGCCGCGCGCATGCTCTTCACCGAGGCGGGGCTCGAGCAGGCCACCCGGCTGCAGGTCGCCGCGCAGCACGCCGGGCGGTTCGCGGCCGCTGGCCTGGGGCGGGTCGCGGACCTCGGCTGCGGGATCGGCGGGGACGCCCTCGCGATGGCGGCGCTCGACCTCGACGTCACGGCGGTCGACCGCGACGAGGTGACGGCGGCCGTCGCGACGCACAACCTGGCGCCGTGGCCGAACGCCCGGGTCGCCCTCGGCGACGCCGCCTCGTTCGACCTGTCCACCGTCGACGGGGTGTGGATGGACCCGGCCCGGCGGACGAGCGGGCACTCGGACACCCGGCGCCTGGCCGATCCCGACGACTGGTCGCCGTCGCTCGACACCGTGTTCGCGGCGGCCACGACGACCCCGACCGGCGTGAAGCTCGGGCCCGGCATCGACCGCGACCTGATCCCGGACACCGCCGAGGCGCAGTGGACCTCCGTCGACCGGGAGGTCGTCGAACTCGCCCTGTGGTTCGGCCCGCTCGCCCGCCCCGGGATCCGCCGTGCCGCGACCGTCGTCGGCCCGCACGGCATCGCCGAGCTGACCGGCGCAGCCGACGCCGAGGACGTCGAGGTCGGACCACTCAGTGGCTACCTCTACGAGCCCGACGGCGCCGTGATCCGCGCGCGGCTGGTCGGGGACCTCGCCCGTTCGATCGACGGCCGGATGCTCTCCGAGGGCATCGCGTACGTCAGCTCGGACCGGGCCGTCGTCACCCCGTTCGCGCAGGGGTTCCGCGTGCTCGACACGATGCCGCTCGACGTCAAGCGGCTGGCCGCACGCCTGGCCGCGGACGACATCGGCACGGTGGAGATCAAGAAGCGCGGGGTCGACGTGGACCCGGCCGAGTTCCGCAAGCGGTTGCGTCTGCGGGGCCGCGGTCGCGTCACGCTCGTGCTCACCCGACTGGAGGGACGACACACCGCCGTCCTGTGCGAGCGCCTCACCGACGTGGCCGGCTGAGCGACCGGGTACGGCCAGGGTCAGGCGGCGCGGTCGCGGTCCGGCGACCGCGGTCAGGCGGCGCGGTCGCGGTCAGGCGGGCGCGGTCAGCCGACGAGCGCGGCGCTCCCGCCGCCCGTGCCGTCCCAGCCGCTGACCCCAGACTGGTCGATCGTCGACGCGACGACGATGATCACGACGACCAGGAGGATGAAGAGCCCGGTCAGGATCCACCCGCCGATGATGCCCGCGAGTGCCAGGCCACGACCCTGTTCCCCGGTCTGCTTGATGCGACCGAGGGCGACGTGACCCATGATCGCGCCGGCCGGGCTCGTCAGGATCAGGAGCGGACCGAGGACGACGCCGCCGAGGGCGAAGATGATCGACAGGATCGCCAGGGTGCTGGTCTTCTGCGGGGCGTACGGGTTGTGGGTACTGGCACGGTACGGGTCGGCGGCGGCGTACTGCGGCGCAGCGTACGGGTTCTGCTGGGCGTACGGGTTCTGCTTTGCGTAGGGGTCGGGTGTGCCGTACGGGTTCTGCTGACCGGCGCCGTACTGCCCGGGCTGGCCGTACTGCTGCGGCTGACCGTACTGCTGGGGCTGCCCGTACTGCCCCGGCTGCTGCCATCCCTGGCCCTGCTGCCCGTCTGGGCCCGGCTGCGCCTGCCGGGACGTCTCGTCCGGCTTCGATCGGTCGTTCAGATCGGACACGTGGCACCCTCCTGGCGACCACTCGATCACCGGGGCCGATCCTCCCACACGGGTCCCTGAGCGGTTCGGGAGACCGGCTCAGACCTGGACGGTCGTCACCGGCAGGGTGGAGTCCGCCGCGATGCCGAGGTCGCTCGGCGCGTGCCCCTCGGCGACGAGCCGGGCCCCGACGGCCGCGATCATCGCCCCGTTGTCCGTGCACAGGTCGAACGGCGGGATCCGCAGGGCCACACCGGCCGCGGCGCAGCGTTCCTCGGCGACCTGTCGCAGTCGGGCGTTCGCGACCACCCCACCGCCCAGGAGCAGTCGGTCGACACCGGTGTCCCGGCAGGCGTTGAGGGCCTTGGTGAGGAGCACGTCGACCACGGCCTCCCGGAAGCTCGCGGCGACGTCGGCGACCGGGACCTCGCGGCCCTCGTCGCGGCACCGCTCGACCCAGCGGGCGACGGCGGTCTTCAGCCCGGAGAACGAGAAGTCGTACCGGTGCGCCGCCATGTCCTTCGGCAGGGTCAGCCCGCGCGGGAACCGGATCGCGGTGGGGTCGCCGTCCGCTGCGGCCCGGTCGATCTGGGGCCCGCCGGGGTAGGGCAGGCCCAGGAGCCGGGCGACCTTGTCGAACGCCTCGCCCGCCGCGTCGTCGATGGTCTCGCCGAGGAGCTCGACGTCCCCGACCAGGTCCCGCACGAGGAGCAGGGACGTGTGCCCGCCGGAGACGAGCAGCGCCACCGTCGGCAGGTCGATCTCGGACCCGTCCGGCCGCAGCACGTCCGCGCCGACGTGTCCGACCAGGTGGTTCACGCCGTACAGCGGCTTGCCGGTCGCCACGGCGAGCGCCTTCGCCGCGCCGACCCCGACCATCAGGGCACCGGCGAGCCCGGGGCCGGCGGTGACCGCGACGGCGTCGAGTTCGTCGAGCGTGACGCCGGCCTGCGCGAGCGCCTGCTGCAGCGTCGGGGTCATCGCCTCGAGGTGCGCGCGGGCGGCGACCTCGGGGACGACGCCGCCGTACCGGGCGTGCTCGTCCATGCTCGAGGCGATCACGTTCGCGAGCAGGGTGGTGCCACGGACGATGCCGACGCCGGTCTCGTCGCAGCTCGTCTCGATGCCGAGCACCAGGGGTTCAGTCGCGCTCATCGAGGGCCTCCTGTCCGATCGGGCCGGGGCCGGAGCCCGGACCGGTGGGTGCCGCGGGTTTCCCGGTCTCGAGCGCGGCACGCATCACCCACGCGTCGACCCCGTCGGGCTGGTAGTACCGCGGCCGGGTGGCGATGTGCGCGAACCCGAAGCCGGCGTACATCGTCTGCGCGACGGGGTTGTCGGCGCGGACCTCGAGGAACACCTCGTACACGCCACGGCGTCGGGCTTCGTCGAGCAGCTCGGTGAAGAGGACCCGGCCGATCCCCTTCCCACGCTGCTCGGCGGCGACCGCGATGGTCTGCACGTCGGCCACCGGGTTGCCCGGCAGCGACGACAGTCCCGCGTAGCCGACGACCGTGGGGGCGGAGTCGTCGCCCGTGGTCTCGATGACGACGTAGTACCCGTTGGGCGAGTGCAGTTCCTCCGACATCTGCGACGACGACCAGGCGTCGGTCGGGAACGAGACGCGCTCCAGCCACATGACGTCGTCGAGGTCCGCCGGGTGCGCCGGCCGCAGGCGCAGACCGTCCGGCAGGGCGAGGGTCACCGGGCCACCCGCTTCGGTGCGCCGGGGACGGTGACGTCGGGCTCCCGCAGGTACACCGGCGTGTCCGCGGCCAGGGGTGTGCCGGAGGCGAGCCGGTCGGCGGCGAGCACCCCGAGCCTCCCGGCCGGGATCGTGACGGCGGTGTGCCGGCGCCAGTCGACGGTGTCGGGACGGGAGGCGCGCAGCACGTCGTCCAGGTCCGCCGGCCTGGCGAGACCCGGACCGGCGACGCGGATGCCGTCGGCGTCGTACGCGCTCCACGCGACCTCGCGGCGGCGGGCGTCGGTGAGGACGACGAGCGGGCCCCGCTCGCCGGCGGCCACGGCGTCGTGGCTGACGAGCGGCAGGAACGGGACGCCCCGGGCGGCGGCGAAGGTGCGGGCGGCGGCGATGCCGACGCGCAGACCGGTGAACGGTCCGGGGCCCATGCCGGCGACCACGGCCGTGACGTCGGCGGGCGTGATGCCGGCGGCGCGCAGGGTCTCGTCGAGGAACGGGCCGATCACCTCGGCATGGCGGCGCGTGTCCTCGGTCTCGCGCTCGGCGAGGACCCGGCGGGTCGACGGGTCGACGACGGCGACCGAGGTCCCGGCGGAGGTGTCGATCGCGAGCAGCACGAATCCATCGTAGGCGCGGACCAGCGCCCGCCCTACGCTGACGGGATGGACCGCGATGCCCTGCTCGAGCACGTCCGGACGCGCCGCGGATCAGCACGGTCGCCGCTCGTCGTCGGGGTGTCCGGCCACTGCGGGTCCGGCAAGTCGATGTTCGCCCGCGCGCTCGTCGACACGATGCCCGGGGCGGTCCGCATCCGCGGTGACGACTTCCTCGACCCGACCCGTTCGCACCGGCGGTCGACGGACTGGGACGGGGTCGAACGCCTGCGGCTCGCTGCGGAGGTCCTCGAGCCGCACCGGGCCGGTCGTGCGAGCACGTTCCGCCGGTTCGACTGGTCCGCCCGCGCGCTCGGAGCACCGGAGCCGTTGCCGACCACCGACCTGCTCGTGGTCGACCTGATCGGGCTCTTCCATCCGGAGGTCCGGGGGCTGCTGGACCTGGCGGTCTGGTGCGACGTCGACCTCGACGAGGCGGCTCGGCGTGGGATCGCTCGGGACCGCGAACTCGGACGGTCGCACGAGGCCCTGTGGCGCGACGTCTGGATCCCGAACGACCGCGACTTCGCCGAGCGTTTCGCCCCGCGGGAGTCCGCAGACATCCGGTACCGCTCGCGGGTTCGACAGCCGGACATCCGCACGCCCGGAGACGGGTGAAGCCGCCGTGACCCGAGGGACTACGACGGCTTCCAGAACCCGAGCAGCCTTTCGACTGCGGGACTATGCATCGATAGTAGCGTGCCTGGGTGATCCCGCCTCCGACGTACGACGAACAGCGAGCTCTGATCGCGAGTCTCGCACCCGCTCGCCTGCGACGCTTCCGTGCTGCAGTCGGTGGTGCAGACCGCGCAGCCGTCGAGCTGGCCCTCGTCGACGCGTCGCTGGCCTCGCACTTCCATGCAGTCCTCCGACTCGTGGAGGTCGCGCTGCGCGAGCACCTGCACCGGTCTCTCGCAGCGAAGTTCGGACCCCGCTGGTTCGAGAACCAGCGGGATGCGTTCGATGAAGACCTCCTCGGGCAGGTGGAGACGGCGATCGCACGCGTCGGCGTCGGTGCGCAACCAGGCCAGGTCGTCGCGCAACTCATGCTGGGGACCTGGGTGGCGGTGTTGGGTCGCGGTGGCCGGAAATCCGACGGAACGAAAGCGTCCTACTCCGAGTCCTTCTGGGAACCAGCTCTCGGCGTTGCGTTCCCGGGCCGGACCCGCCGCGAAGTCCACCGCCTCGCGCTCCGTCTCAATTGGGCACGGAACCGCATCAACCACTGCGAGCCGATCGTCTTCGGGTTCCCCCAACCGGGCGTCGGATCGGAGGGGCGTCAGCTGCGGCGGTCACCGGCCCTGATCCTCGAGGATGCCAGAACGCTCACGACCGCCGTCAGTCCTGAGCTCGGTCGGTGGGCGCGCCGCTGGGATGCTGTGGACGCGCTCCTCGAGGACGAGCGCGCGCAGGCTGCACTCGACCACATCGCGACGGATCGGCACGTGACGCTCGAACGCTGACCGGCACACTCGCGCCGTCCGGCGTTGAAGACGGAACTCCCCCACCCCGATCGGGCAACACCAATTTCGCGCTGAGCGACAGCGCTCGGGTCGCCGGCCACGAGGACTGTCGCTCAGCGCGAACTCCCGTCCGCGTGCCGCTCACAACCGCGGGTCGACCGCCTCCGACTCCATCGCCAGCACCCCGAACACGGCCTGGTGCACGCGCCACAGCGGCTCCCCCTCGACGAAGCGCTCGAGTGACTCCAGCCCGAGGGCGTACTCGCGGAGCGCCATCGACCGCTTGTGGCCGAGGTCCCGGTCCTTGAGGCGCGCCAGGTTGCCCGGCTCCGTGCACTCCGGCCCGTAGATGATCCGCAGGTACTCCCGCCCGCGGACCTTCACGCCCGGCTGCACCAGTCCCTTCGGTCCCCGGGTCAGGTTCGTCTCCGGCTTCACGACGGCACCTTCGCCCCCGGCGCCGGTGAGGTCCTGCCACCACTCGACCCCGGCCGCACGGCTCGCCTCGTCCCGCACGTCGACGAGCAGCGAGCGGGTCGCCCGCACCACGTCGGGTGCGGCGGCGGCCAGCCGGTCGGCGACCGCCATGTGCCACCCGTGCGGCCGGTCCGCGAACGTCCGTCCCTGGGCTGCCAGGACCTGGAACGGCGCGAACCGCACGTCGTCGAGGCCGGTCGCGGGGTCGGCGTACCGGCGGTAGGACGCGGTGTAGGCGGCCGCGTCGACCGCCCGCTGCTCGGTCCGGGCCAGCAGGTCGGTGACGTCGACGCCGCCGTCACGGGCGGCGGCGAGCGCGGCCAGGGCGTCCGGGAAGGCCCCGCCGGCAGCGGCCCCGACCTCGGCGTACCAGTCGCGGATCATGCCCTCGGCCTTGACCGCCCACGGCAGCACCTCGCCGTCGAGCAGCAGCCAGTCGGTGTCGAGTTCGTCCCAGAGCCCGGCCGCCTCGACCGCAGCGTCGAGTCGCCCGAGGAACGTCCGTGTGTCGACGGCGTCGAAGAACGCCCGGCCCGTGCGGGTCGTGACGACGCCGTTCCAGTCGGCCGGTGTACCGAAGCGGGCGGGGTCGCGTGCGAGCAGCACGGTCCCACGGGAGCCCATGTGCTTCTCCTCCATCCGCACGTGCTCGACGCCCTGGCCCCGGTAGTACGCGAACGCCTCGTCCGGGTGCTCCAGGTGGTCGGGGTGCGCCGAGGTCGCGACCGGGCTCATCGTCGGCGGCAGGTACGGCAGCCAGCGCGGGTCGACGGCGAAGCGGCTCATCACTTCGAGGGCGCCGGCGGCGTTCTCGGCACGGATGCCGATCCGGCCGTGGTGCCGGGTCTCGACGATCTGCTTGCCGGTGACGTCCTCGATCGGGAGCAGCCCGGGGACGCGACGCGGTGCGGCGGGGCCGGCCACGGGCCTCCCGGCCGGACTGGAGGCACGCCCCACGTCCGCACCGTCGGCACCCGTCGTCGACGTGCCCGGTCCGCGCAGCGGCTCGAGCGGCTTGGCGGCTTCGTGGTGGACCCGCTCGGCGGGGACCTGGACGACCTCACGCTCGGGGTAGCGGAGCGCGGAGAGCTTGCCGCCGAACACGCACCCGGTGTCGAGGCACATGGTGCCGTTGATCCACTCGGTGTCGACCGTCGGCGTGTGGCCGTAGAGGACCGTCGCCTTCCCGCGGTACGAGTCCGCCCACGGCAGGCGGACGGGCAGGCCGTACTCGTCGCTCTCGCCCGTGGTGTCGCCGTAGAGCGCGAAGGACCGCACCCGACCGGAGGCCCGGCCCTGGTACTGCTCCTTGAGCCCCGCGTGCGCGACGACGAGCCGGCCGTCGTCGAGGACCAGGTGGCCGACGAGGGACCGGCAGAACTCGCGGACCTCGTCGCGGAAGGCGTCCGGCTCGGCGGCGAGCTGCGCGAGGGTCTCGGCGAGCCCGTGCGACGTCTGGACCTTGCGGCCGTCGAGCGCGCGGACGAGCTTGTCCTCGTGGTTGCCCGGGACGGCGAGGGCGTGGCCGTTCCGCACCATGCCCATCACGAGCCGCAGGACCCCCGGGGAGTCCGGGCCGCGGTCGACCAGGTCGCCGAGGAACAGTGCTTGGCGGTCCGCGGGGTGCACGGCGTCGACAGGACGCCCGAGGTCGTCGCGGACCAGGGTCCAGCCGAGGCGGCCGAGGAGCGTCTCGAGCTCGGAGCGGCAGCCGTGCACGTCCCCGATGACGTCGAAGGGGCCGTGCTCGCCGGTGCGGTCGTTGAGCAGGGGTTCGCGGACGATCGTGGCGGCGGCGATCTCGTCCTCGCCGTGCAGGACGTGGACGCGGCGGAAGCCCTCCTTGCCCAGGGCCTTGAGCCCGCGGCGGAGCTGCCCCTGCTGGCGGCGGATGACCTCGGGGCCGAAGTCACGGCCGGTGCGGGCGGCGTTCCGGGCGATGCAGACCGACTCGGGGACGTCGAGGACGATCGCGACCGGCAGCACGTCGTGCTCGCGGGCGAGCTGCACGAAGTCGCGACGGGCCTCGGCCTGCACGTTCGTCGCGTCGACGACGGTGAGCAGGCCGGCGCGCAGCCGCTGGGCGGCGACGTGCTTCAGCGCCTCGAACGCGGCGGGGGTCGCGGCCTGGTCGTCCTCGTCGTTCGAGACGAGGCCGCGGAAGAAGTCGCTCGACAGGGTCTCGAAGCGGCCGAAGTGCTGCGCGGCGAACGTGGACTTGCCGGAACCGCTCGTGCCGACGAGGAGCACCAGGGACATGGTGGGGACGGTCAGGGCGGTCATGCGGCGGTGCCTCCGGTCGTCGGGCTGGTGGTCGTCGGGCTGGTCGTCGTGTGGCTGCCGGTCGTGTGGCGGCGGAACAGGGCGAGCTGGGTGGGCGGGCCGACCTCGGGGTCGTCGTCGCCCACGGGTCGGTGTTCGACGGTGTAGCCGTGCCGGTCGCCGACGGCCTGCGCCCACCTGCGGAACTCGTCGCGGGTCCACTCGAACCGGTGGTCCGGGTGCCGGAACCGACCGGCCGCCAACGAGGGGAAGCGGACGTTGTGCTCGGCGTTCGGGGTGGTCACGACGACGGCTGCGGGGCGGGCGGCCTGGAACACCGAGGCCTCGAGTGCCGGCAGTCGCTCGGGGTCGACGTGCTCGACGACCTCCATCAGGACGACGGCGTCGAGGCCGGCGATCCGGTCGTCGGAGTACGTGACCGAGGACTGCAGCAGCCGCACCCGCGCCCGCTGCTCGTCGCTGACGTCGTCGAGTCGCAGGCGCCGCTCGGCCCGTGCGAGTTCACGGGGTGCGACGTCGGTGCCGATGATCGTCGTGAAGGAGCGGTCGGCGAACAGGTGCCGCAGGAGGGCACCTTCACCACAGCCGACGTCGGCGACGGTGTGGGCCTGGACGTCGGCGAGCGCCGTCAGGACGGCCTCGGCGCGGCGGCGGTACAGCGGCGTCTCGGGCGGAGCCGTCGTGCCGTCGTCGTCGGCGGAGACCTCGTCGACAGCGGTGTCCCCGGCACCCCCGACCACGGCACCGCCGTCGCCGGCGGCGCCGTCGAGCCCGAGCAGCCGTCCGGTCGCGTCGTCCACGAGGGAACGCTGGTGCGCGAGCGACCGCGTCGTGATGAGCTCCCGGAGCGGGTGGCCGGCGAGCCAGCCCTCGCCCCGACGGAGCAGCGTGCCGACCTCGTCGTCGCCGACCCAGTAGTGCTTGGCGTCGTCGAGCACCGGCAGCAGCACCGTGAGCTGGCGGAGCGCGTCGGCGAGCCGGACCCGTCCGCGCAGCCGCAGCCCGACCGTGGCTGCGTCGCCCCACTCCGGCCGGGTGTCGTCGAGCGGCCGTCGGGTCTCCTCGACGTCCCAGCCGAGCGGCGCGAAGAGCCGGGTGGCCAGGCCGACACCGTGCTCGTCGACCTCGCTCGGCACGCTGGTCAGGGCGAGCTCGAGGTCGAGCGGCTCGGCTGCACGCTCCGGCCGGGAGGCACTGCGCCCACCCATCGCGCTGCGGAACACCTGTCCGATCGCCAGCGCGAGCATCGAGGTCGACGCGTAGGGCCGGTCGTTGACGTACCGCGACAGCGCCTGCGCGTCGGCGCCGTACCGCTTGCTGCGGGCGAGGGCGATCGCGTCGACCTCGAGCAGCAGGGCGGCGGTGCACTCGTCCGGGGTGTCCGCGGGGTAGAAGACGTGCGCCGTGCCGACGCTGAGGTCGAAGGACTGGGCCCGCTCGGGGTGCTTGTGCAGCAGGTGCGAGAGGTCCGGGGCGGCGTCACCGCGGGTGGTGATGGTCACGAGCATGCGCGTGGCCTCCGATCGTCGTGGTCCGGCATCACTGCCGCCCGGCGGGTCCGAGGCCGGAGAGCGAGCCTAGTACGACGGCACGGCGTCCAGGCAACGGCAGCAGACTGGGACGTCGACCGTCCCGCCGCCCCCGGCACCGGTCCCCCGACAGGAGGCCCGTGATGGTCGTGTACGACAGCCGCCCGATCCGACGTGCCCGGCAGGTCGTCGGCGACGTGCTCGTCCTGCTCGGCATCGTCCTGGCGGTGGTCGTCGGCCGCGACGTCGCCGGCTCGATCGCCCGGCTCGCCACCATCGGCACGCGGGTGCAGTCCGAGGGGACCGCGTTCCAGCAGCAGCTCGCCGCCACCGCACGGGCGCTGTCCGGTATCCCGCTCGCCGGGGACGCGGTGAGCAGCCCGCTCCGGAAGGCGAGCGAGCACGCCGGTGCCGTCGCGGCCGCCGGGGCCCAGCAGCACGACACCGCCCTGCACCTGGCGCACCTGGTCGGGGGCGGGCTGACCGTCGTGGTCATCGCCCTCCTGCTGCTGGTGTGGGTCCGGACCCGCGGGCGCTTCGTCCGGGTCGCGAGCGCCACCAGCCGCGTCGACCGGTCGCCGGACGGGGCAGAGCTCCTCGCGCTCCGCGCCCTGGTCGGCCGGGACGCCGTCGTCGCCCTCGGGCCCGGTGTGGTGGACCGGTGGCGCGGGCGGGACCCGCAGACCGTCGCGGCGCTGGCCGACCTCGAGCGGCGGAGCTGCGGCCTCCGGACCCGGGCGGGCCGCGGCTGAGTCCACGGCCGGGTCTTGTCGGGTCACTCCCCCGGCGGTACCGTCGAGCACCCGACCAAGGAGTCCCTGGTGCCCGCACGGTTCGTGTACTGGATGAACGTGTCGCTCGACCTGCTCATCGAGCGCGACAGCGACGACCACAGTGGGATCGACGGACCGGACTGGCTGCACATCGACGAGACGCTGCACCGTGCGTTCACCGACCGTGCACGAGCCATGTCGATGTTCGTCGAGGGTCGTGTGGTCCGCGAGATGATGGACCCGTTCTGGCCTGATGCCCGGCACGACGAGTCGCTCCCGGCGTGGCTCCGGGAGTTCGGCACGGTCTGGACCGACATCCCGAAGGTCCTGGTGTCCCGGACCCGCACCAGCGCCGAGCACCACACACGTGTGATCGGCGGTGACGACGCGATCGAACAGCTCGCCGCCCTCCGTCAGCAGGCGGAGGGGGACATCGCCGTCGGAGGAGCGAGCCTCGCCACGCAGTTGCTCACCGCCGGGCTCCTCGACGAGCTGCTGCTGTACACGCACCCCGCCGTGCTCGGCACCGGCCGCCCGCTCTTCGACGAGCCCGTCGCGGTTCCCCTGCTGCTCGACCTGCTCGAGCAGCAGGCGTTCCACAACGGGGTCACGCTCACCCGCTACGCGATCCGAGGAGCGACCGCATGACCACGGTGTGGGCCGCAGCGTCGTGTGCGTACGAGAACGTGCCCTGCGACGACGGCGGCGGCAGCATGGACGCGACCGGACTGTTCGTCACCGTCGTGGTCGTCGTGGCGGTCATCGTGCTGTTCGGTGTGCTCCTGCTCGGACGCTCCCGCCGCTGACCGGCGGACCCCGCCCGCAGGTCGACGGGGTCGAGGGCGCCTGTCTCGCGTTCGGGTCACGCGACAGGCGCCCTCGCGCTACGACGCCGTCGGGTACGACGTTGGCGCACGACGAGGTCCGACCCGGTAATGGGGACGGGCGACCGCGGCCAGGGTCCGCGGTGTAGCGCGGGTGACGCTACGCCGTCGGGTCTCGATACCCAAGCGTTCCGAAACGGTTGTCCGATCTCCGCGGAACCCGGTCGGGAGGCCCGCCGACGTCCGCCCCGCCGGCCTCGGTCAGAGGGTGACGCCCTGCCACCGCGGACCGGTCCCGGTGACGATCACCCGGCGCGGCTCGTCGGGGACGTCGTCCGGGTCGACGTCGTCCAGGTCGACGGCGCCCTCGGCACCACCGCCGGTCGGCCGGGCGATCTCGACGTCCAGGACGCTGTCGCTGACCCCGTCGACCATGCCGCGACCCCACTCGACGACGACGATCGAGCCGTCCCAGTCGAGGTCCAGGTCGTCGAGCTCGACGGGGTCGGACAGCCGGTAGGCGTCCACGTGCACCAGGTCCGGGCCGGCCGTGGTCGGGTGGGTGCGCGCGAGCACGAACGTCGGGCTGGACACCTGCCCGCGAGCGCCGAGCGCCGAGCCGAGGCCCCGCGTCATCGTGGTCTTGCCGGCGCCGAGCGGCCCGGTCAGGACGACGAGGTCCCCGGCCCGGAGCACCGCGGCGATCCGGGCACCGAGCGCACCCATCTCCTCGGTCGTGGCGACCGTGGTGTCGAGCAGGACCGTCACGACCGTTCGCCCCGCAGGTACTCCCCCACGCGGCCCTCGCCGGAGTGCCCTTCGTGGACCCGCTGGACCCGGCTGCCGATCCGGCAGACGATCTCCTCGCCGATGGTGTCGAGCGCACGGCCCCACTCGAGGACCGTGGACTCGCCGTCCTCGCCGGTGCCGAACAGCGTCACGGTGTCGCCGACCCGGACGTCGTCGTCCCCGACGTCGACCAGGAACTGGTCCATCGCGACGCGGCCGGCGATCGGGTAGCGCCGGTCGTTGATCGCGACCTCGATGCGTCCCTGCGCTGCCCGCGGCACACCGTCCGCGTAGCCGATCGGCACGAGCGCCAGGGTCGTCTCGGTGTCGGTCCGGTACGTGTAGTCGTAGGAGACGCCGGTGCCGACCGGTACCCGCTTCGTCTTGGCCACGGCGGCGGACACCGTCATCACGGGCGTCAGGCCGAGGTCGGCGGCGGAGACCCCGTCGGCACCGGGGATGCCGAACAGGTTCGCGCCCATCCGGACCATGTCCTTCCGGAACTCCTTGCGCTCCAGACCGGCGAGCGACGCGGCGACGTGCTCCCACCGGATGTCGAGCCCCAGGTCCTCGGCCCGCTCGACCATGGCGTCGAAGTGCGCCACGGCCTCGGAGTCGTCGGCGTCCGAGGACTCCGCCAGGTGCGTGTACGCGGCGACGACCTCGATGCGGCCGTCGCGCTGGGCGTCGCGCGCCAGTTCGACCAGCGCGGTCCAGTCCTCGGCGGTCGCGCCGTCACGGTGCAGACCGCTGTCGACGCCCAGGTGCACACGGGCCGGACGCTGGTCGACCGCCTCGACGATGCGGCGCAGCTCGGCGGTGTTCGAGACGCCCAGGTCGACGGCCGAGTCGATCGCGTCGCGGAAGTCGAGCCCCGGGTCGTGCTGCCACGTGAACAGGTGGACGTCCTCGCCGACGCCGATCGCGCGCAACCGCAAGGCTGCCGGCACCGTCAGCACGCCGATCCACCGGATGCCCGCGTCGACCGCGGTCAGGGCGATCGGTTCCAGACCGTGCCCGTAGGCGTCGGCCTTCATGATCGCCATCACCTCGACCGGGTCCATCCACGACCGCACCAGGTCGAGGTTGGCGCGGTAGGCGTCCAGGTCGATGACCGCCCGGCGCAGTCCAGCGCTCACGTCGTCCTCCGTTCGACGCTGCGGCCGACCCGTGCGACCACCTCGTAGTTGATGGTGCCGATCGCGTCGGCCCAGTCCTCCACCGCGGGGTCGCCGTTCGCCGGGTCGCCCCAGAGCACGACCTCGTCCCCGATCGCGACGTCCGCGTCGCCGATGTCGATGTGCATCGCGTTCATGGCCACGCGGCCGACCACCGGGAACCGACGGTCCCCGATCCGGACCGAGACGTGGTTGCCGTACGCCCGGTCGAAGCCGTCGGCGTACCCGAGCCCGATCACCGCGAGCCGGGTGTCCCGCTCGGCACGCCAGGTGTACCCGTACGAGACTCCGTCCCCGGCGGGCACGGCGACCGTCCGCAGCACCGCGGCGGTCACCCGCATCGCGGGGCGCAGGCCGAGGTCCGCCGAGGTCCGGTCCGGGAAGGGGCTGAGGCCGTACAGCGCCAGGCCGACCCGTGCCAGGTCGCGGCGGGTCTCCGGCAGCGCCAGACTGCCCGCGCTCGCGGCCAGGTGCACGACGTCGGGGCGGATGCCGACCGCGGCCAGGCCGTCGATCGCCCGCTGCAGTGCCGCGTCCTGGTCGAGGTCGTCCGAGCGCGAGGCGTTCGACAGGTGCGACATCAGCCCCTCGATGCGGGTCCGGTCGCCGTTCCGGGTCAGTGCCGCGGCCGTCGCGAAGAGCTCGGGCCACTCGGACTCGACCGCGCCGTTGCGGCTCAGACCCGTGTCGACGACCAGGTGCACCTCGGGGACGTCGGCGTCGGCCGCGGTGGAGAGCTGCTCGACGCTCGAGACCGCCGGCGTGATGCCGTAGCGGGCCGCACGGCGGAAGTCCTCGTCGGGGGCGTGCAACCACGCCAGGATCCGGACCCCCTCGTCGATGCCGGCCTCGCGGAGCGCCACGCCCTCGTCGAGGTCGGCGACCCCGAGCCAGTCCGCACCCGCGTCCACCAGGGCCCGGGCGACCTCGACGGCGCCGTGCCCGTACGCGTCGGCCTTCACCACCGCGACGACGCCGGCCGGAGCCACCTGTTCCGCGACCGTGGCGTAGTTGGCGATGAGGGCCTCCCGGTCGACGGTCACCCCCGTGAACGCGCTCACGCGATCGGTCCTTCCGTTGCGGGCCGGTCCCGGCCCTCGATGACGACGAACGCCGTCGCGATCCCGCCGTCGTGCGACAGCGAGAGGTGCACGTGCGCGACGCCGCGCTCGTCGGCGACCCGTTGCGCGCCCTCGTGCAGGGTGAGCGACGGGTTCCGTTGGTCGTCCGAGACGACCTCGAGCTCCCGCCAGCTCAGGCCGGCACTCGACCCGAAGGCCTTGATCAGGGCCTCCTTCGCCGCGAACCGGGCAGCGAGCGACGCCACCGGGCGTGGCTCGCCGTCCCGCAGCTGCTCGGCGTCGGTGAACAGCCGCGACCGCATCGCGGGGGTCCGTGTCAGGACCCGCTCGAACCGTTCCAGGTCGACCACGTCGACCCCGATGCCGATGATCACGTCCCGACTACTCGACGGTGACCGACTTCGCGAGGTTGCGCGGCTGGTCCACGTCGAGGCCCTTGGCCGCGGCGAGCTCCATGCCGAACATGTGCAGCGGCGCCACGGCGAGCAGCGGCTCGAACAGCGGCGTCGCGAGCGGGATCCGCAGGACCTCGTCGGCGAACGGCAGCACGGCGGCGTCGCCCTCTTCCGCGATCGCGATCACCCGGGCACCGCGGGCGCGGATCTCCTGGATGTTCGAGACGACCTTCGGGTGCAGCGACCGGGCGTCACGCGGCGACGGGACGATGACGAAGACGATCTGGCCGGGCTCGATGAGCGCGATCGGACCGTGCTTCAGCTCACCGGCGGCGAAGCCCTCGGCGTGGATGTAGGCGAGCTCCTTGAGCTTCAGCGCACCCTCGAGTGCGATCGGGTACCCGACGTGGCGGCCGAGGAACAGCACGCTGCGGGTGTCCGCCATCCACTTGGCGAGCTCGGCGATCCCGGCGGCGTCCTCGATGGTCTGCTGCAGCTTCTCCGGCAGACCCTCGAGCTCGGCGACCTGCGCGGCGATCTGCTCGGCGGTCAGCGTGCCGCGGAGCGTGGCGAGGTGCAGCCCGAGCAGGTAGAGCGCGACGCCCTGCGCCAGGAACGCCTTCGTCGACGCGACCGCGACCTCGGGACCGGCGTGCGTGTAGATGACGGCGTCGGACTCACGCGGGATCGTCGCGCCCTGGGTGTTGCAGATCGACAGGACCTGGGCACCCTGCTCCCTGGCGTACTTGACGGCCATCAGCGTGTCCATCGTCTCGCCGGACTGGCTGATCGAGACGACGAGCGTGCGGTCGTTCAACACCGGGTCACGGTAGCGGAACTCGTGGGCGAGCTCGACCTCGACGGGCACGCGGGCCCACTGCTCGATCGCGTACTTGCCGAGCATGCCGGCGTAGGCCGCGGTGCCGCAGGCGATGACGATGACGCGGTCGACCTCCTGCAGGCGCTCGGCGATCGGCTCGAGGTCGGTCAGCGTGACCGCGCCCTCGTGCACACGACCGAGGACCGTGTTGCGGACCGCCTCCGGCTCCTCGCTGATCTCCTTCGCCATGAACGAGGACCAGCCGCCCTTGTCGGCGGCCGACGCGTCCCAGTTCACCTCGAACTCGTTGCGGTCGGCGGGGGTGCCGTCGAAGTGGATGACGTCGACGCCGTCCGGGCGGATCGTGGCGATCTCGTCCTGACCGATCGACAGGGCGCGCTGCGTGTACGCGACGAACGCGGCGACGTCGGAGCCCATGAAGTTCTCGCCGTCGCCGAGGCCCACCACGAGCGGCGAGTTGCGACGGGCACCGACGACGACACCGGGCTGGTCGGCGTGCACGACGAGGAGCGTGAAGGCGCCGTCGAGTCGGGCGACCGTGCGCCGCATCGCCTCGGTCAGGTCGTGGGTGTCGCGGAACTCCCGCGCGACCAGGTGTGCGGCGACCTCGGAGTCGGTCTCGCTGTGGAAGACGACGCCCTCGGCGAGCAGTTCGTCCTTCAGCGGGGCGAAGTTCTCGATGATGCCGTTGTGGATCAGCGCGAGCTTGCCGCCGTCGGCCAGGTGCGGGTGCGCGTTCTCGTCCGTCGGGCCGCCGTGGGTCGCCCAGCGGGTGTGCCCGATGCCGGTGCCGCCGTCCGCGATCGGGTTCGTGTCGAGCTCGTCGACGAGCATCTGGAGCTTGCCGGCCTTCTTCGCCGAGGTCAGGTCACCCGACGGGTCGACGACGGCGATGCCGGCCGAGTCGTAGCCGCGGTACTCCAGGCGACGCAGGCCTCCGAGCAGGACGTCCGTGCTGCTGTTGCTGCCGACGTATCCGACGATTCCACACATGGGGTCGATCCTACGGGCAGCGCGGGGAGCACCCTGCGAAGCGCACGGCGGGTGGGGATAGCCTCCGGGCATGGGACGCTTCGACGACATCGAGATCACCACCATCAAGGGCGAGACCACCACGTTCGGCAGCTTCGGTGACAAGGCGGTGCTCGTGGTGAACGTCGCCTCGCGCTGCGGCCTCGCCCCGCAGTACGAACAGCTCGAGGAACTGCAGCGCACGTACGGCCCACGGGGCTTCACCGTGCTCGGCTTCCCGAGCAACCAGTTCCTGCAGGAGCTCGGCTCGTCCGAGGCCATCGAGGAGTACTGCTCCACCACGTGGGGCGTCAGCTTCCCGATGTCCGAGAAGGTCAAGGTGAACGGCCGCTCGGCGCACCCGCTGTACCGCGAGCTCACGCAGGCCCCGGACGCGTCGGGCAAGGCCGGACGCGTGATCTGGAACTTCGAGAAGTTCCTGGTCGCTCCCGACGGGACGGTCACCCGCTTCCGTCCGACGGTCAAGCCGGACGCCCCCGAGGTCGTCGCCGCCATCGAGGCGGCGCTCCCCGCCTGATCGGCGGGTGCACCCGCCCACGGACGGGAGGCCCGTCCACCGCAGCCGACGTCGCTGACCGGTGGCGGGCCTCCCGGCTGAGTACGCTCGACCCCATGCCGATCCCGGAGACGACCGTCGCGCACCCGACCCCCTTCGTGGAGATCCCCCGGGACGAGTGGTCACAGCTCGCGCCGAAGGAGCACCTGTCGCTCACCGAGACCGAGATCGTGCAGCTGCGCGGCCTGGGTGACCGGCTCGACATCACCGAGGTGCAGGACGTGTACCTGCCGCTCTCCCGGCTGCTGACGCTGTACGCGGCCGGTGCGCGGGATCTGCACGCGGCGACCGGGCGGTTCCTCGGCGAACGGGCCGGTCGGACGCCGTTCGTGATCGGTGTCGCCGGGTCGGTCGCCGTCGGCAAGAGCACGGTCGCGCGGCTGCTGCGCGAACTGACGAAGCGCTGGCCGGACACCCCGCGGGTCGAGCTGGTGACCACCGACGGGTTCCTGTACCCGAACGCGGAGCTCGAGCGTCGCGGGATCATGGACCGGAAGGGCTTCCCGGAGTCCTACGACCGCCGGTCCCTGCTGCGCTTCGTCAGCCAGGTGAAGAGCGGCGCTGCCGAGGTCCGGGCGCCGTACTACTCGCACCTGGTGTACGACATCGTGCCGGACGCCGAGATCGTCGTGCGCCAGCCGGACATCCTCATCGTCGAGGGGCTCAACGTGCTCGCGCCGCCGGTGCACGGGCGGCTGGCACTGTCCGACCTGTTCGACTTCACGATCTACGTCGACGCGAAGACGAAGGACATCGAGTCCTGGTACGTCGACCGGTTCCTGGCGTTGCAGGAGCAGGCGTTCTCGAGCCCGGACTCGTTCTTCCACCGCTTCGCCGCACTGTCCCGCGAGGACGCGGTGGCGACGGCGACCGGGGTGTGGCGCGCGATCAACGAGCCGAACCTGCTCGAGAACGTGCTGCCGACGCGCTCCCGGGCAACGCTCGTGCTCAAGAAGGCGGCCGACCACAAGGTGACGAGCGTCCTGCTCCGCAAGATCTGACGCGGCTGGGTTCTCCCCCGATCGGTTCGGAGTGGCGTCGCACAACAGGAACCCGCTCGAACCGCAGACGTCCGTGGTTCGAGCGGGTTCCTGTTGTGCGTGGCCGGAGCGCACCAGCAGGCGCGGCCGGCGCCGGGGCTCCGCCGGGCTACGCGGCCTCGGGGGTCAGGCGCTCGCGGACGACCTCGGCGAGCTGCTCGGCGACGCGCTGGGCGTCCTCCTGCGACGCGGCCTCGACCATCACGCGGACGACCGGCTCGGTGCCGGACGGACGCAGCAGCACCCGGCCGGTGTCACCGAGCTCCTGGGTCGCCGCAGCGATCGCGTCCTGCACGCCCTGGTCCTGCAGCCCGTGCCGGTCGACGCCCTTGACGGCGAGCAGCACCTGCGGGAACACGGTCATGCACGCAGCGAGTTCGCCGAGCGTCTTGCCGGTCCGCGCCATCTCGGCGACCAGGTGGAGGCCCGTCAGGACCCCGTCACCCGTCGTCGCGAAGTCGTTGAAGATGATGTGGCCGGACTGCTCGCCACCGAGCGAGTACCCGCCCTCGTTCATCTTCTCGAGCACGTAGCGGTCGCCGACGCCGGCCTCGATCACGGTGATGCCGGCCTCTGCCATCGCGCGCTTCAGGCCGAGGTTCGACATCACGGTCGCGACGAGGGTGTCGTCGACCAGCCGGCCGCGTTCCTTGAGGGACAGCGCGAGGATCGCCATGATCTGGTCGCCGTCCACCGCGTTGCCGTCGGCGTCCACCGCCAGGCACCGGTCCGCGTCGCCGTCGTGGGCGATGCCGACGTCGGCTCCGGCCTCGAGGACCGCGCGGGCCAGGTTGTCGATGTGGGTCGAGCCGACGCCGTCGTTGATGTTGATGCCGTTCGGGTCGGCACCGATCAGCGTGACCTTCGCCCCGGAGTTGACGAACACCTCGGGTGAGACCCCGGAGGCAGCCCCGTTGGCGCAGTCGAGCACCACGTGGATGCCGTCGAGCCGGTGCGGCAGGGTGCCGAGCAGGTGCACGACGTAGCGGTCCTCGGCGTCGGCGAACCGCGTGATGCGACCCACCTCGGCGCCCGTCGGGGTCGGGGCGGACTGGTCGTGCATGGCCGCTTCGATGCGGTCCTCGACCTCGTCCGGCAGCTTGCGACCACCAGCGGCGAAGAACTTGATCCCGTTGTCCGGGGCGGGGTTGTGCGACGCGGAGATCATCACGCCGAAGTCGGCGTCGATGTCCGCGACGAGGTACGCCGCTGCGGGGGTGGGGATGACCCCGGCGTCGAGGACGTCGACGCCGGCGGAGGCGAGCCCGGCTGCCACTGCGGCACCCAGGAACTCGCCGGAGACGCGCGGGTCGCGCGCCAGCACGGCCTTGGGGCGCGTGCGACCGGACGCTCGTCGAGCGTCCGCGTGGTGTCCGTGCGTGAGCACGGCCGCGCTCGCCTGGGCAAGACCCAGTGCGAGCGCGGCCGTCAACTCGCCGTTGGCGAGGCCACGAACGCCGTCGGTACCGAACAGACGCGGCATGCGATCTCCCGCCGTCAGGCGATCAGCGCTTCGAGAACTGCGACGCCTTGCGGGCCTTCTTGAGACCGGCCTTCTTGCGCTCGATGACGCGGGCGTCACGGGTGAGGAAGCCGGCCTTCTTGAGGGCCGCGCGGTTGTTCTCGCGGTCGATCTCGTTCAGGGTGCGGGCGATGGCGAGACGCAGCGCGCCGGCCTGACCCGAGGGGCCGCCACCCGTGATGCGGGCGGTGACGTCGTACGAGCCGAGGAGCTCGAGCACCTTGAATGGGTCGTTGATGAGCTGCTGGTGCAGCTTGTTCGGGAAGTAGTCCTCGAGCGAGCGGCCGTTCACGACGAACGTGCCGGAGCCCGGGACGAGTCGCACGCGGGCGATGGCCTCCTTGCGGCGACCGACGGCACCGCCCGAGACGTTGAGGATCTGACGGGGAGCCGCCTCCGACGCGACGGGTGCGCTCTCGGTGGTGAAGGTCTCCGGGGTCTGGTCGATGGAGTCAGCGATCTGAGCCATGAGTGTTTTCTCGTTCCTGGAAGTCGTCGTGGCCGCTGTTACTGCGAGACCTGGTCGAAGGTGTACGGCTTGGGCTGCTGCGCCGCGTGGGGGTGCTCAGCGCCTGCGTAGACCTTGAGCTTCTTGAGCTGCTCGCGACCGAGGGTGTTCTTCGGCAGCATGCCGCGGATCGCCTTCTCGACGGCGCGGGTCGGGTGCTTCTCCAGCATCTCCGGGTAGCTGGTGGCCGTGAGGCCGCCCGGGTAACCGGAGTGACGGTAGTAGACCTTCTTGGCGAGCTTCGACCCGGTCAGGGCGACCTTGTCGGCGTTCACGATGATGACGTAGTCACCCATGTCCATGTGCTGGGCGAAGGTGGCCTTGTGCTTGCCGCGGAGGAGGGCGGCGACGTGCGAAGCGAGGCGGCCGAGCACGACGTCGGTCGCGTCGATGACGATCCAGTCGTGCTGGACGTCTGCCGGCTTCGGGGAGAACGTACGAGTCACAGGAGTGCTGCTTTCGTGTCGAGGTGAGGAGTCCGTGAATCCCACTCCGGTGGGCGTTCCCGCGGGCAGATGCCCGGTGAACGACCCGGTGGAGGGCCCATCTGACTGTCTGGCGCAACAGAGCGCGCAGACCAAGAGATGAGCCTAGCCGACGCCGATCCTCCCGGTCAACCGAGCGCCGCTCCCCGACACCACGGACGGGAGGCGCGGCACGGGTCGGACCCGTGTCGCGCCTCCCGTCGGTGGTCGCGTTCAGCGCGAGGTCACCCGGCGCTGCCACCCGTCGTCCGGCGGCGACGGAGGGCGAGGAGCCCGCCGCCGGCCGCCAGGAGCGCGAGGGCCGCCGCGAGGCCACCGCCGATCTGGGCACCGGTGAAGGCCAGGCTGCCGCCACCCGTGGTCGGCGTCACGCCGGCACCCGGGGTCGTGCCCGCACCACCGGCGATCGGCGCCGGGGTCGGGTCGGCCGCGGGGTCGTCGGCCGGCTCGTCCGTGCCGGGCTCGGGCGTGGGCTCCGGCGTCGGGTCGCCCGGCACCGCGGCGGCGGTCAGGTCGAAGCCGACCAGGATCGGGTCGTGGTCGCTCGCGCGGTACACGTCGGCGGAGTAGAGGTCCGAGACGTTCACGTTGTAGCGGCTGTACTCCAGGCCCACCGACTCGGTCGAGTTGATGTTCCAGATGTCCACGCCCGTGACGCTCGCCAGTGCTGCCGGTGATGCGAGCACGTGGTCGAGGGACCCGCTCAGACCGCTGAACACGTACGAGTACTCGCTCCGGTCGCGGGCCGAGGCCAGGTCGGTGTACCCGGCGTCGCGGAGGACGACCATCGGGTCCTCCTCGCTGTAGGCGTTGAAGTCCCCGATCAGGAACGTCTTGTCGGTGCCGTACTGCGCCTGCATCGCGGTGGAGAAGGTCGTGAGTGCCCGGGCCTGGCGCACGCGATCGGCGTTCGAGGCACCCTGGCCGTCGCCCTGGTCGGCATTCTCGCCGGTGCCGGAGCCCTTCGACTTGAAGTGGTTCGCGATGACCAGGAAGTCGTCGTCCGCGGTGCCGCCGACCGGGCGGAACGCGTCGGCGACCGGCTGGCGCTGGAAGACGTCGGAGTCGGTGAGGATCGTCGACTCGGCGGTCGGCGCGACGCGGGCCTTCTTGTAGATGAGCGCCAGGCGGATGACGTCCTCGTCGGCGGCGAGCTTCGTCGGCGACGGGACGTACGCCCAGGTGTCGCTCCCGGTGGCCGCGTTGAGTGCGTCGACGAGGGTGGCGACCGCAGCGTCCCGGTCCTGCCCGAACGCCGCCGAGTTCTCGATCTCCTCGAGCGAGACCACGTCGGCACCCAGGCCGTTGATGGCCTTCACGATCTTCACCTGCTGGCGCGCCAGGTCCTCCGGCTCGGCAGCACCGCGGGCGTCACAACCGGAGTTCACCGTGATCGGGTCTCCGGTGCGGTCCGTGTAGTAGGTGCAGCCGGTCAGCTGGTCGCCCGTCGTCGGGAAGTAGTTCAGGACGTTGAACCCGGCGAGCTTCAGGTCGCCGCCGACCGCGGCGGGCGCCGTGGTGCGCACGTCCGAGAACGTCGCGGGCAGGTCGGCCTTCGGGGTCGCGCCGGTGATCGGGGCCGTCGGCTGGAACGTCCAGACGTCGTTCCGGTAGTCCAGGACCACGGGCTCGGTGAACGTCGTGGTGGCGCCGACCGTGACCGGGCCCGCGTTCGTCAGCCACGGCACCGGGATCGACCGGGCGGACTGGTCCTGGCCGTCGCGCGGCAGGAAGTTCGTGCTCGCGCCGTCGTCGAGCGTGACCGCGCGGGCGGCGTTGTCGGCGACCACCGCGGCTGCCTCGGCGCTGCCCGGACGGGCGACCTCGGTCGGCTGCAGCAGGCGGCCCGGACCCGTGGCGAGCGTGACCACGCCGTACTGGTTCGTCGTGTAGTTGTCGGCGACCGTGTAGTCACCCTGCGGTGCGACGAGCATGCTCTCGAGCGCCTCACGTTCGGCGTCCGTGCGGGGGAACGCCACGGCGGCCGGGACCGGGGCGGCGGCCGGGGTGGTGAGCTCCGTCAGCCCGGCGGTGTCCGCGACGGTGAGCTCGGTGAGCCCCTTGAACTCGGAGACCGCGCCGGTGACCTGGACGTGGTCGCCGATCGTGACGAGTCCGGCCGTGGCGGCGGAGTAGACGTACAGACCGTCGGAGGCGGTCCGCGTGGCCAGGGTGGTCTCGCCTCCCGTCCCCGGGGTCTGGATCGTGTACCCGTTCAGCCCGCCGGTGGCGTAGACCGCGGTCACGACGCCGCTGGTGGTGACGGTCGAGCCGGCGAGCGGTGAGGTGTCCGTCGTGCCCTGGATCTCGGGGATGGTCGCGGCGACGGGGGTCGTCGTCGGCGGGGTCGTGCCGCCACCGCCCGGCGTCGGCGTCGTGCCGCCCGCTGCCGTCTCGCCGGCGGCGTTCCGCGGGGTGATCGTCCGCGTCAGCGTGAAGTCGGCGGCGTTCGCGTCGGTGTCGGTCGTCCCCTGCCGGACGAGGGCGTCCGGGGTGCTGTTCGCGCCCGACGGGTTCGTGGCCGGAGCGGTCTCGGAGGTGTTCGAGGCGCCGTACCCGAGCAGGTCCACCACGCCGGGCGTGCCGGGTGCGATCGCGCCGACGGGCAGCGTGAGCGCCGTCCGCTGGTCGGAGAGGACGAGCGTGCCGCTCGCACCGGAGGTGTTCAACGTCGAGACGACGTCCGGCGTGGGCAGCGCGGCGCCGGCCGTGCCGTTGGCGGCACCCTGCACGAGGTACGTGCCGTTCGCCGGGACCGACCCGGTGAGCGGTACGACGGTGCTCGCCGCTCCACTGCTCGTCGCCGAGCGGTACTGCAGCGACCACCCGTCGACGGAGACCGCGGCGGCGGTCGGGTTGCCGATCTCGACGAACCGGTTCGTGAACGGCTGGTTCGCGCTGCCGCCCTTCAGGTACGCCTCGGTGATGACGAGCCCGGTCCCCGCGGGGTTCGCGGAGGCTGCGGTGACGATGACGAGCGGTGCGGCGATCAGGGTCGCGGCAGCCGTGGCGCACAGCAGGGTGCGTCCGACGGTTCGTGGCATGGGGACCTTCGGTTCGGAGTCGGGAGGGATCGCGTGAACCGTACGGGCCTGCGGGGTCACACAGGTTACGACGAGGTGAAACCTCGCCCCCGGACGAGGGTCGACCGTCCGTTCCCCCGGGCGACGCGAGCAGCCACGCACCCGCCGTCACCACGATGGGCTCGACGACCGCCTCACGACCCGGAGAGCACACGCAACAGCGCCACCCCCGCTGCAGCGACGTACCACCCCACGAGGTTCCCGCGTCCCCTCGCGAGCGCCAGCGATCCGGCCATCGCAGCTACTGTGACGACTGCCGCGACCCCGCGGATCGTCAGACCTTCGCTCATCACGCCGACGACGCAGCACCCCAGTGTCGCGACGACCGTCAGGAGTCCGACGACGGACTGGCGGATCCTGCCGTGCCCGCCTGATCCGGCGTTGGCCCCGTCGGTCTTGCCCCTGCGGACGATGTCCATGGTGGTTCCCTCCAGGTCGCGGCTCCGTCACCGGTCGAACACCATGTCACATCTGTTGTTCCAGCACCAGTCGCCGATGCCGGAACGACGCCCTCACCCCTGGATCGGCACCCACTCCGACCCCACCCGGTGCACCGCCGGCCCGTGCCCCGGCAGCACGATCGCCGGGTAGGCCAGCGCCCGAGCCGACTCCACGGCGAGCGCCTGGTCGGCCGTGAAGAACGGCGTGATCATCCGCGGCCGCGGTGCCCACGACCCGGGCTGCGTGTCGTGGTGCGTGACGACGGCGTCACCGGTGACGATCGCGTCGGCCGCGGGCAGCAGGTAGGCGGTGGAGCCGTCGGTGTGCCCGGGGACGGGCAGCGGCGTCATCGCCCGGCCCTCGAAGTCTCGGGCGGTGAAGGCGCGGGCACTCGGCACGGTAGTCGGGCGGAGGGCGTCGGAGGCGATCGCGCGGCCGAGCCAGCGGAGCACCCGGGGCGCGGCCAGACGTCCGCCGATCTCGGCCGGCGTCACCTGCCGGCGCGACGGTCCACGGACGTTGTCGAGTTCGTCGGCGTGCGCCAGGACCTCGACGTGCGGGAAGCGCTCGAGGATCCCGGGCAGCCCGCCGACGTGGTCGACGTGGCCGTGGGTGACGTAGACGCGGCGGAGCTCGTCGAGGTCGTGGCCGGCGAGCAGGACGCTGTCGAGCACCAGGTCGGTGTCGGCCGGGTAGCCCGCGTCGATGAGGGCGACGCCGTCCTCCTCGGCCAGGACGACCCAGTTCGACACCGGCCCCTCGACGAAGACCACACCGGGTGCGACGGAGACGACGGAGCGTGGAGCACGAGGAGCCATCCCCCGACGCTACCGCCCGTCCTCGTCCGGCAGGTCGCCGGGCCGGTGCCCCTCCGCGTCGCGACGGGCGCGTGTCTGGACGGCCCGCGCCTCCAGGGCGTCGTCGTCCGGGTACCCGACCTCGGTGAGGGTGAGTCCGCGGGCCGGCGCGGTGGTGAAGGCGCTGGTGCGTGCCGCCGCGACCCGCAGCTCGTCGAGCTCGTCCGGCGTCAGCCGGCCCTCGCCGACGGCGAGGGTGCCCCCGACCATCGCACGCACCATCGAGTGGCAGAAGGCGTCGGCCTGGAGGCTCGCCACCAGCACGCCGTCCGGCTCACGGTCCCAGCGGAACTCCTGCAGGGTCCGGATCGTGGTCGCGCCGACGCGCGGCTTGCAGAACGCCGCGAAGTCGTGCAGTCCGAGCAGCCGCAGCGCACCCCGCTCCATCGCTGCCGGGTCGAGGCGCCCCGGGTACCAGGTCGTGTGCCCGCGGCGGAGCGGGTCGCGGAGGGCGTCGACGTCGGCGACCCGGTACCGGTACCGCCGCCAGAGCGGGGAGAACCGGGCGTCGAAGCCGGCGGGGGCGACGGTGACACTGCGGACGACGATGTCCCCGTCGGCACCGGCGAGGCCGTTGAGCCGTCGGACGAGGCCGGCGAAGGCGTCGCGGACGGTGCCGTCGGCGCTCGGGCGCTTCGGCCGGGTCAGGGCGGCCCACTGGTCGGGGCTGAGGTCGAGGTGTGCGACCTGTCCGGTGGCGTGCACGCCGGCGTCGGTGCGACCGGCGACGGTCAGCTGCGGTGGTTCGCCCCACCGGGTGAAGACGGTGGCGAGCGCGTCCTCGAGCACACCCTGCACGGTCCGGAGGGCGGGCTGGCGTGCCCACCCGGAGAAGCCGGAGCCGTCGTACGACAGGTCGATCCGCAGTCGCACGCCGGTCTCGCCTGCGCCGGTGTCGCCTGGTGTCCGGGCCGTCTCGCTCACGCCCTCCACGGTACCGATGTCAGCGCCGCGTCAGTGCCGCGTGAGCGGTACTCGGCACTGTCGTCCTCGACCACGACGTCGACGGAAGGACACGACGATGACCACGACACCGCTCGCGGTGGAGGCCACTGGCCTCGTGAAGACGTTCGGCAGCAACCGGGCCGTGGACGGGGTCGACCTCCGCGTCGAGGCCGGCACGGTCTACGGGGTGCTCGGGCCGAACGGCGCCGGCAAGACCACCACCATCAGCATGCTCGCGACCCTGCTCCGCCTGGACGGCGGCGAGGCGCGGGTGTTCGGCCACGACGTCCGCCGGGAGCCGCACGTGGTGCGCCAGCTCATCGGCGTGACCGGCCAGTACGCCAGTGTCGACGAGACCCTGAGCGCCACCGAGAACCTCGTCGTCTTCGGTCGGCTGCTCGGGCTGTCCGGGGCCGAGGCGAAGCGGAAGTCCACCGAGCTGCTCGAACGCTTCGGGTTGAGCGAGGCCGCGCGACGGCCGCTCCGCGGGTTCTCCGGCGGCATGCGGCGTCGGCTGGACCTGGCGGCGAGCCTCATCGCGCAGCCGCCGCTGATCTTCCTCGACGAGCCGACGACCGGCCTCGACCCGCGGACCCGGGCGCAGATGTGGGACACGATCCGGGAGCTCGTCGCGACCGGGTCGACGGTCCTGCTGACGACCCAGTACCTGGACGAGGCCGACCAGCTCGCGGACCGGATCGCGGTGATCGACCACGGCCGGGTGGTGGCCGAGGGCACGAGCGACGAGCTCAAGGCCTCGATCGGGACCGCGTCGCTGCAGCTCCGGCTGGCGGACTCGGCCCCGGCCCGGCTGGCGGAGGCGTCCGAGCTGGTGCTCCGGGTGCTCGGGACCGCGGCGGTCGTCAGCCCCGAGGGCTCCCGGCTCACCGCGCCGATGGCGGACCCGGACCGCGTCACCGACCTGCTGGTGTCCTTCCGCGAGGCCGGCATCTCCCTCACCGAGATGAGCGTGCAGAAGCCGACGCTCGACGAGGTGTTCCTCACCATCACCGGCGAAGGGGTGGGCGCCGACGCGTCCGCACATGCCGACCGCACGCTCGAAGGGAGCAACGCATGACCACGCTCACCACACCCGACCTGGCCACTACCGGCGCACCGCGCATCACCCCGCGGCCCGGCGTCGGCGGTTCCGGCCTCGCCGCGACCGTCCGGCAGTCACTGACGATGGCGTACCGCGGGCTGATCAAGGTCCGGCGCACCCCGGAGCAGCTCTTCGACGTGACGCTCATGCCGATCGTGTTCACCGTGATGTTCACGTACATCTTCGGTGGCGCGATCGCCGGCGACGTCAGCAGCTACCTGCCGATCATCATCCCGGGCATCCTCGTGCAGACGAACATCACGTCGTCGATCGTCACCGGCGTGCAGCTCCGCGAGGACATGGACAAGGGCGTGTTCGACCGCTTCCGGTCACTGCCGATCGCGCGCATCGCCCCGCTCGCCGGTGCCCTGCTCGCCGACACCGTCCGCTACGCCATCGCCACGACGATCACGTTCACGGTCGGCTTCATCATGGGGCTGCGTCCCGCGGGCGGCATCGGCGCGGTGCTCCTCGCCGGCCTGCTCGTGGTCGTCGTGGCCTGGGCGATCAGCTGGGTCTTCGCCTACTTCGGGGTCGTCGCCCGCACGGCGTCGAGCGTCTCGGGCATCTCGAACCTGGTGCTCTTCCCGCTGACGTTCCTGTCGAACGCGTTCGTCCCCGCGGACACCCTGCCGGACTGGCTGCACTGGTTCTCCGACGTGAACCCGGTCTCGCACCTCATCACCGCGGTCCGCGACCTGGTCAACCACGGCACGGTCGGCGGCGACCTGTGGCTGAGCCTGCTCGGCGCAGCGGTCATCGTCGCGGTGTTCGCCCCGCTCACCGTCCGGGCGTACATGCGGAAGGCCTGATCGCCTCGAGCACCGCACGCGCGGCAGCGGCGGCCTCGGCCCGGGACGTCCCGGCCGAGGCCGTCTCCGCATCCGCCACCAGCGCCTCGCCGACGGCGGCGACGACGAGCGGCCTGAGCCGTCCGTGGCCGAGGACCGCGAAGTCCTGTCGCGCGCCGAGCCGGAGGGCGCTGCCCCACGCCGCGGCGACGAGGGCCGGGTCGGCACGACGCCCGATCGCGTCGAGCGCGGCGGCGAGGACGGCCGTCCCGACCACCGGCAGGTCGTTCCACAGCGACGGCTTGCGGAGGGCGACCAGGGCGCTCACCCGGACCTGTCGTGCGATGTCCGCACGTGCCTCCCGGCCGTCCTGGAGGCCCGCCCCGGCCCCGGCGGACCGGCCCGCGTCCGCCGCCTCCCGCGCGGCGCCGTCCGCCGCCTCGTCCTGTGCGGCGAGCAGCGCCGCCCCGACGATCATCACCCACTGGCTCGCCTCACGCCGGTGCGGCAGCACCTGGTCCCACGCACGCCGGTACTCGCCGACCGCACGCGCGGGATCGCCCTCGGCGCGCGCGACCTCGGCCCGGACCGCGTGCGCGAGCAGCGTCATCTGTGCCCGTTCCCCGCCAGGACCGCCACCCGGACCACCGACCGGACCGGTACCGGGGGCGACCGGGAGTGCGGCGAGTTCCGCGGCCAACGCCCGGGCCCGGTCGACGTCGCCGGTCGCCGCAGCGCTCAACCCGACGCTCCAGCCGACCTCGACCAGGTCGTCCTCGGCGCCGAACTGCTCCAGCCGTTCCCGCGCCACGTCCGCCGCGGCGAGCGCCTGCTCGTACCGACCGAGCTGCCCGGCGAGCTGTGTCACCGAGACGGCCGCGGTACCCGACGTCCAGACGTCACCGGCCTGCTCGGCGAGCACCCGCGCGCGGGTCGCGAAGCCCAGGGCGCGTTCGAGCTCGCCGTCGTTCTCGGTCAGGGGCGCGCTGAGCAGGTGCGCCAGGCACGCCACCCCGGTGTCCGGGTCCCCGCGGAATCGGGACAGGGCCGCCTCGCCCACGTCCCGACGGCCGAGGGTCAGCAGCAGCTCGGCCTGGGCGTCGACCACCGGGACGCCGGTCACGCCGGCCCGACGCAGGCGGCGGAGCGCGGCGCGGGCGCGCACCGAGGTCCGCCGGTCGGAGAACGCGGCGGTCGCGCAGGCGATGACGAGTCCGAGGACCGCGGCGGTGCGGACGCCGGAGGCGCGCGCGGGTGCGTCCTCCGGGGCGGGCCCGCCGTCGTGCCCGCCGTCCTGCCCGCCGTCGTCTCCGGGCGGGAGGGTGCGGAGGACAGCGACGACGTCCGGCGCGATGGCCGCGACCTCGCCGTGCGCCCCGCGGAACGACCAGTACCCGGCGAGCGCCGAGAACAGCGGTGCGACCGCGAGCGCGTCCCCGGCCCGGAGGTTCCAGCGCAGCAGTGTGATGAGGTTGTCCGCCTCGCGCTCGAGGACCCGGAACCGTGCGACCTGGTCCGTGGTCCGGACGGTGAACAGGTCGTGCTCGGCGGCCAGCGCGCAGGCCCACCGCGTCATCGCCGCGCGGACGTCCGCCGTGGCACCGGACTCCTCGAGCCGTGCGGCACCGAACTCGCGGACGGTCTCGAGCAGGCGGTAGCGGACCGGCTCCCCCTCCTGCTCGACGAGTTGCACGAGGGACTGCTCGACCAGTTCGGCCAGGTCGTCGAAGGCGTCGTGCACCCGGGCCGGAGCAGCGACGGCCGCCACGGCGTCGACGGACAGCCCGTCCGGGAAGAGCGCGAGCCGGGTCAGGAGATCGCGGGCGCCGTCGTCGAGCAGTCGCCAGCTCCACTCGATGACGGCGAGCAGCGTCCGGTGCCGTTCGGGCGCCGACCGGTCCCCACCGCGGAGCAGCGCGAACCGGTCGTCGAGCCGGCGTTCGATCTCGTCGACGCTCATCCCGCGGATCCGGGCGGCCGCGAGTTCGATCGCCAGCGGCGACCCGTCCAGGCGGGTGCAGATGCGGCGGACGGCATCGACCGGCAGCACCGCACCCGGTCGGGCAGCGCGGGCCCGGTCCGTGAACAGGCGGACGGCCGCCCCGTCGGCCTCGACCGGCAGGGGCGCCAGCGGGGCGACGACCTCGCCGGAGACCACGAGCGGTGCACGCGAGGTCGTCAGGACCCGCAGACCAGGCAGCTCGGCGAGCAGATCGGCAGTGAACGCGGCGACCGGCTCCAGGAGGTGCTCGCAGTTGTCGAGCACGAGCACGGTGGGTTCCTCACCGAGCGCCCGGACCACCCGGGTGCGGAGGTCAGCGACGACCGCGTCCCGGAGGCTCCGCGCACTGCGCACCTCGGCGATCCCGAGCAGCGCACCGATCGCGGGGACCACGTCCTCGCCGGTGGTGAGCGGGGCGAGCTCGACCACCACGACCCCGCAGCCGGCAGGGACCGTCGCCGCCGCGGCCTGCGCCAGCCGGGTCTTGCCGAGGCCACCGGCCCCGAGGATCGTCACCAGCCGCGCCTGGGACAGGAGGCGCGTCACGGTGGCGAGGTCGGCCTCCCGACCGATGAGCGCGTTCGGGGCGGCCCGCAGCCCGACGCGACGGGTCGAGCCGCTGGCGGGTCCGGCGCTGCGGAGTACGTCGGCGTTCAGTCGGACCAGGTCGGCCGACGGGTCGGCACCGAGTTCGTCGGACAGCCGGTCGCGGTGCGCGGCGAAGACGGCGAGCGCCTCGGCGGACTGGCCGGCGGCGGCGAGGGCACGCACCAGGCCGGCGACGGCGGCCTCGTCGAAGGGGTCGGCCGCCGCTTCGTCCCGCCAGAGGGCAGCGGCCGCGGCCGGGTCACCGGCTGACTGGAGGGTCGTGGCGAGTCGACGACGGAGGTCCCGTCGGACGATGGCGGCCCGGTCGGCGAGCTCCCCGGCGACCGGGCCGTCGAGGTCGCCACCGGGCTCGCCGCGCCAGCGGTCGAGCGCGGCACGGAGCGCCGGAGCGTCCGCCGGCGCGTCCCGCGACCCGTCGAGTGTCCGTTCGGCGGCGCCCAGGTCGGTCGCGTCGGCGTCCACCCCGAGTGCGTAGCCGGCGGCCGTCGAGACGACCAGCCCGTCGGCGGTGGCACGGCGCAGGCGCGAGACGAGGGTCTGCAGGGCGGCGCGGGCGCCCTTCGGTGGTCCGTCGCCCCACAGGTCGTCGATGAGCGCCCCGGTGGTGACGGCACGGCCGCCGGCCAGCACGAGCGCCGTGAGGAAGGTGCGTGCCAGCGCCCCGGGCAGCGGCACGAGCGTCCCGGTGGGGTCCTCGGCGAGCACCGGACCCAGGACGGCGATGCGCGGCGCGGACACGCAGCGAAGTCTAGGCGCGGCGCCGGGCAGCGCAGGCCGGTCAGCGCAAGGCGGTCAGGCCGACGGTCCGGTCTCGGTGTCGACGTCCTGGGTCGCCCGACGCTCGGACTCGACGATGCCGCGGAGCGACACCAGCGCCGACGACGTCACCGCCACGTCGGACGGGTGCTCACGCGACGCGTCGAGGGCCCGCTCGAGCTCCGAGATCGCCCGGTCGCCCTCCTCCGGCGGGTGGTCGCCGCGGACCATCGCCGCGACCTGCCGGATCGCCGTCGTGAGCGGAGCGGTGAAGGCCTCGTCCGGTCGCCCGAGGTTCGACGACACCGGACCCGACCGGGCCACGAGCTCGGTGAGGTCCGTCGTGTACCAGGCGACCCGTTCCAGGGCGCGGAAGCGTGACCCGTCGTGCTGCAGCCGCGCCCGCGATCCCCGCAGTGCGCCGCGGGGGTTGATGCGCCGGCTCTCCTGCGCGATCGACACCCGGCTCCGGACGTCGGCGATCGCGCGGTCCAGGCGGTCCTGCGCCCGGTCCCACGCCCGCTCGTCCCGTTCCCCCTGCTCCAGGACGTCCGCCAGTCCGTCGAGGTGCTCGGCCAGCACGCTGTTCACCTGATCGATGCGGCGCTCGGCGTCCCAGAACCGCAGCGGCGGGAACACCAGGAAGTTCACCAGCAGCCCGACGACCACGCCGACGGCCATCTGCACCAGGTAGCCGAGCGAGTACCCCTCGGCGTGCGCACCCCCGACGAGCAGGACGAACAGCGCTGCCGTCGACACCCACGAGCTGCCCTCACCGAGGATCCGGAAGCCGCCGACGAGCACGCCGACGCCGACCGCCAGCGCGACCGCCAGGACACCGGGGTCGCCCACCCACATCGTGAACGCGGCCACCGCGATGCCCAGTGCGATGCCGACCAGGGTCTGGATGCCGCTCCGGAGGCCCGCGAACACCGTCGTCTGCATCGCCACGACCGCGCCGAGCGGGGCGTAGTAGGGGTAGTCGGACGCCACCCCGGGCACGTAGCGGGCGACGACCCACGCGAGCGCCGCGGCGACGGCGGCCTTGGCGGCGTGGAGCAGGCGCGGCTGCGTGCCGGAACTCCGGCTCCACCGCCAGACGCGGGTGCCGACCCCCGCGATGTGCTCGAACTGCATGGGTGCTCTCGTCTCGTCGGCCGTCACGGTACCCGGCGGCCACTGGTCGGGCCTCCGGGTGGGGACGGTCCGGTTGCCGGGTGGGGCCGGTGCGGTCTCCGGGTGGGGCCGGCAGGGTTCCCGGGTACGGAGGGTTCCCGGGTCCGGAGGGCCGGGGGAAGCAGGAGGGCCCCCGCAGCCTGCGCTGCGAGGGCCCTCCTGGTGGTGCGGTGTGACTACTTGGACGAGTCCGCAGCGTCGTCCGACTTGGCTGCGGCGTCGGCCTCGACCTCAGCGGCAGCGTCGGTCGTGGTCTCCTCGGCGACCGGGGTCGACTCCTCGGTGGACTCGGTCTCGTCGACCGGGGCCTCCGTGGCGTCGCTGTCCGTCGCGGCCGGCGCGGCGGCGGCCGGAGCAGCCTTGCGCGAGACCGGAGCCGGCGTGCTCGACACGGGCTCGAGGACGAGCTCGATCGAGGCGAGGGGCGCGTTGTCGCCCTTGCGGAAGCCGAGCTTCGTGATGCGGGTGTAACCGCCCTGGCGGTCGGCCACCTGCGGCGCGATCTCGGTGAACAGCGTGTGCACGACGGTCTTGTCGCGCAGGGCTGCGATCACACGACGACGAGCGTGCAGGTCGCCACGCTTCGCGAACGTGATGAGACGCTCGGCGACCGGGCGGAGGCGCTTGGCCTTCGTCTCGGTGGTGGTGATGCGGCCGTGCGTGAACAGGGCGTTGGCGAGGTTGCTCAGGAGCAGGCGCTCGTGGGCGGGACCGCCACCGAGGCGGGGGCCCTTGGTGGGCTTCGGCATGTCAGTTCTCCAGTGGTGATGGTGGTGCGCCCCGTGTCAGGAGCGCGTGCGCGTCAGCGCGAGGTCAGTTGCTGGACTCGTCCTCGTCGTACCCGCTGTAGAAGTGGGCACCATCGAATCCGGGGACGGTGTCCTTGAGGGACAGGCCGAGCTCGGTGAGCTTGTCCTTGACCTCGTCCACCGACTTCTGGCCGAAGTTGCGGATGTTCATGAGCTGCGTCTCCGAGAGGGCGACCAGCTCGGACACCGTGTTGATGCCCTCGCGCTTCAGGCAGTTGTAGCTACGGACCGACAGGTCGAGGTCCTCGATCGGCGTCTGCAGCTCGTTCGACAGCACGGCGTCGACCGGCGCGGGGCCGATCTCGATGCCTTCAGCCGCCGTGTTGAGCTCGCGGGCGAGCCCGAACAGCTCGACCAGCGTGCGACCGGCCGACGCGATGGCGTCGCGCGGCGTGATCGCGGGCTTCGACTCGACGTCGACGACCAGACGGTCGAAGTCCGTGCGCTCACCGGCACGCGTCGCCTCGACGCGGTAGGTGACCTTGAGGACGGGCGAGTAGATCGAGTCGATCGGGATCTGACCGGCTTCGCTGAACTCCGAGCGGTTCTGGGTCGCCGAGACGTAGCCGCGGCCACGCTCGATCGTCAGCTCCAGCTCGAAGCGGGCGGCGTCGTTCAGGGTCGCGATGACGAGGTCCGGGTTGTGGATCTCGACACCGGCCGGCGCGGAGATGTCCGCAGCGGTGACCTGACCGGCACCCTGCTTGCGCAGGTAGGCGGTGATCGGCTCGTCGTGCTCGCTGGAGACGACCAGGCTCTTGATGTTCAGGATGATCTCGGTGACGTCTTCCTTGACACCGGGAACGGTGCTGAACTCGTGGAGGACACCGTCGATGCGGATGCTCGTGACTGCAGCACCGGGGATGGACGAGAGGAGCGTGCGGCGCAGCGAGTTGCCGAGGGTGTACCCGAAGCCCGGCTCGAGCGGTTCGATGACGAAGCGCGAGCGGAATTCGGAGATGGACTCCTCGTTCAGGGTGGGGCGCTGTGCAATGAGCACTGTGGAATTCCTTTCGGCGAAGTGTCCGCTATATGACACTTGGCGGTACGTCGGGGCCGGCCGGGCCCCGACGGGTCTGTTTCAGTTGTGATCACGCGCACAGGAGTGCGCGATCGAACGACCAGGAATGGCCGCCCCCACTCGTCCCGGTCAGGGAACGAGCGGGGAACGGCCGGTTGCTCCTCGCGTCAGACGCGGCGGCGCTTCGGCGGGCGGCACCCGTTGTGCGCCTGCGGCGTCACGTCGTTGATCGAACCGACCTCGAGGCCAGCGGCCTGGAGCGAACGGATCGCCGTCTCACGACCGGAACCCGGCCCCTTGACGAAGACGTCGACCTTCTTGACGCCGTGCTCCGCTGCCTGGCGGGCAGCCGACTCGGCCGCGAGCTGCGCCGCGAACGGCGTCGACTTGCGCGAGCCCTTGAAGCCGACGGCCCCGGAGGACGCCCAGCTGAGGACGGCACCCGACGGGTCGGTGATGCTGACGATGGTGTTGTTGAACGTGCTCTTGATGTGGGCCTGGCCCACAGCGACGTTCTTCTTCTCCTTGCGGCGCGGCTTGCGCGCGGCGGTCTTGGGGGTAGCCATCGTGATCTCCTATCGAGCCTTCTTCTTGCCTGCCACGGTGCGCTTCGGACCCTTGCGGGTACGAGCGTTCGTCTTGGTGCGCTGACCGCGCACCGGGAGACCGCGACGGTGGCGGAGACCCTCGTAGCTACCGATCTCGACCTTGCGGCGGATGTCGGCGGCGACCTCACGGCGGAGGTCACCCTCCACCTTGAAGGTGCCCTCGATGAAGTCGCGGAGGGCGACGAGCTGGTCGTCGGTGAGGTCCTTGACGCGGATGTCGCCGGAGATGCCGGTCTCCGCGAGCGTCTGGACGGCGCGGGTACGGCCGACCCCGTAGATGTAGGTGAGTGCGATCTCCACGCGCTTCTCGCGCGGGATGTCGACGCCTGCTAGACGTGCCATTGTGCTGGCTGCTCCTGTTGTCGATGGAGGTGTGGCACAGTGCCGGTGCCCGGGCCTCCGACCCGAGGTGTCCCCCACCCGCTGATGCGGACGGGATCTGACACTGCGTTGTCGATGTTCAGTTGTGGGTCGTGCTCGAGCCGCTGGCAGTCTCGCAACTGGCGGCCCCGGTCGTGCAGCCGGACCGGAGTCCGTCCCGGAGCAGCTCGCGCTGGTCCGTCAGGGACTAGCCCTGGCGCTGCTTGTGACGCGGGTTGCTCTTGCAGATCACCATGACGCGGCCCTTGCGGCGGATGACGCGGCAGTGCTCGCAGATGACCTTGACGCTGGGGTTGACCTTCATTGTTCGTTCCTCGTGCTCGCTGGCTTCGTGCTCGGCGGGTTCGCCTTGCCGTTCCTTTCCAGCTCGCGGATCACTTGTAGCGGTAGACGATCCGGCCGCGGGTCAGGTCGTACGGGCTCAGCTCTACGATCACGCGGTCCTCGGGGAGGATGCGGATGTAGTGCTGGCGCATCTTCCCGGAGATGTGCGCGAGGACCTTGTGTCCGTTGGTCAGCTCAACGCGGAACATCGCGTTGGGCAGAGCTTCGAGCACCGAGCCTTCGATCTCGATGACGCCGTCTTTCTTGGCCATAGCCTCACTGTCGCTTGGTTGGATTACCGGTGTGATCCCCGAGCCGGTCTGCGGGTTCGGGCGCCACGCCAGAAGGCATGGCACACCAAAGATCGATCTTATGTGGTAGACGGCGGATTGCCAAGTGCGGCTTCCCCGCTCCGCGCGTCGGACTGTCGCCAGGCACCTGCCGGGCACCCCGGTGCAGGGGCCGGATCGTCCGAGACTGTGCGGTGGTGCGCCGTTCCACAGCGATCTCGTGGGCTCCCCGTCGTCGACACCGAGGCTCGGCCCGTACGGTGTCGGGAGCAGTGACCGAAGGAGAACACCCGTGCCCGACGCCCCCGGCCGCACGCGCCCCCTCGCGCGACACGGTCGCCTCCCCCGCCGACGCGGGTGGGCGACCCTGCTCACCGTCGTCGCCGCGGCCGCCGCGGTGGTCCTCGTCAGCGGCGCCAGCGTCGCGACCATCGCCGGCGCACAGCTCGCGACTTCGACACGGACCGTGCCGCTGAGCACCGACGACCAGAGCACCGCGAAGACCGCCGACGTCTCCGCCATCAAGGGCGGGGCGAACATCCTGCTCATCGGCAGCGACACCCGGGTCGGCCAGTTCGACTCCGACGAGGACGTCGAGGGTGCGCGCAACGACGTCACGATGCTCGTCCACGTGTCCGAGGACCACAAGCAACTCACCGCCGTCAGCTTCCCCCGCGACCTGATGGTCCCGATCCCGGCCTGCACCAACCCGGAGACCGGCACCACCTACCCGGCAGAGGCCTCCGCACAGTTCAACACCGCGCTCGGCAACGGCGGCGTCTCGTGCGTCGTCGACACCGTCGAGAACCTGACCGGGCTGACGGTCCCCTACGCCGGACTCATCACCTTCGACGGCGTCATCGAGATGTCGAACGCCCTCGGCGGGGTCGACGTCTGTGTGGCGTCCCCGATCGACGACACCTACACCGGGCTGCACCTCAGCGCCGGCGCGCACTCCCTGCAGGGCTCGGACGCGCTGGCGTACCTGCGCTCCCGGCACGGCGTGGGCGACGGCAGCGACCTGGCGCGGATCAGCTCGCAGCAGGTGTTCCTGTCGGCGCTCCTCCGGCAGGTGACGTCCAACGGCACGCTCTCGAACCCGATCACGCTCTACAAGCTGGCGGGCGCCGCACTGTCCAACATGACGCTGTCGGACGGACTCGCCCAGACGAAGACACTCGTCGGCCTGGCGTCCACGCTCCGCGGCATGAGCACGTCGAGCATGCTGTTCGTCCAGTACCCCGTGGTCGACGACCCGGCGGACTCCGCACGGGTCGTCGTGGACGAGGCGAACGCCCACACCCTCAACGTGGCGCTGCAGACGGACGAGCGGACCTCGCTGAACGACTCCACGACGGGTCGCGCATCCAGGGACTCGTCGGGCACGGGCTCGCCGTCCACTCCGGCGACCGCGACGCCGACAGCGACACCGGCACCGACCTCCGACACCGGGTCGCCCGCTCCCGAGACCACGACCACGAGCAGCCCGTCCGCGACGCCACTCCCGTCCTCGATCACGGGGCAGAGCGCCGCCGAGCAGACCTGCTCCGTCGGGAACTGAGCAGACCTGCTCCGTCGGGAACTGGGCCGGTTCGCTCGCGACGGCGACGGGGCGGGACCACGACAAGACGGGAGGCCCGCCACCAGCTGGCGACGGGCCTCCCGTCACGTGGGCAGCACGTCTGGTCCCGCACCCGCCTGCGCGCGTGCCTGCCCTGCGCGCGTGCCTGCCCCGCGCTCGTACCTGCCCTGCGCCCGTACTGCCTGGTGCTCGCACCCGTCCGCGCGCGTACCGGCCAGCTCTCGAGCCCGTCCCTGGTGTGGCGCCGAGCGTGTCGACGAGCTCGTGAGGCCGTTCCGGCCTGCTACGGCACCGGGACGGGCGTGACGCCGAGCGGTTCGAGCGCCGAGGCACCGCCGTCGGCGGCGGTGAGCACCCAGATCCCGTCGGCGTGCACCGCGACGCTGTGTTCCCAGTGGGCGGCGTCGGACCCGTCGAGCGTCCGCACGGTCCACTCGTCGGCGTCGGTCGAGCTGTCGATCGTGCCCGCGGTCACCATCGGTTCGATCGCGACGGCCAGACCGGGCTTGATCGCCGGGCCGGCGCCGCGGACGCGGTAGTTGAAGACCGGCGGCTCCTCGTGCATCGAGCGACCGATGCCGTGGCCGGTGAAGTCCTCGACGATGCCCCACTCGCCGGTCTCGTCGATGGCGTCCTCGACCGCGGCGCCGACCTCGTGCAGGTTCTTCGCGTGCGCGATTGCAGCCACACCGTGCCAGAGCGCGCGCTCGGTGGTGTCGCAGAGCTTCTGGCGCGCGGCGGTCGTGTCTGCGTCGCCGCCGGGCACAACCGTGGTGAAGGCGCTGTCGCCGTTCCAGCCGTCGACCTCGGCACCGGCGTCGACCGAGACGATGTCGCCCGGCTCGAGCACGCGGTCACCCGGGATCCCGTGCACGATCTCGTCGTTCACGGACACGCAGAGGGTGTGCCGGTAGCCGGGCACCAGCTGGAAGTTCGGCACACCGCCGCCGTCGCGGATGGTGCGCTCCGCGATGGCGTCGAGCTCGCCCGTGGTCGTGCCGGGGCGGATCGCTGCCCGGACGGCGTCGAGGGCCTGGGCCGTGAGGAGCCCGGGGCGCACCATGGCGCGGAGCTCCTCGGGGGTCTTGTAGATCGAGGGCTTCCGGAGGCGGGACACGGCGTTCCTGGTCAGACCGAGGCTGCGAGGCCGCGGGCGGACAGTGCCGCCGCGATCCGGTCGCCGACCTCGTCGACGCCACCGAGACCGTCGACGTCCACGACGAGACCGCGCTGCTGGTAGACGGCGACCAGCGGAGCGGTCTGCTCCTGGTACACCTGCTGACGACGGCGGATGGTCTGCTCGTTGTCGTCTGCGCGGCCCTGTTCAGCGGCACGGTTCAGCAGCCGACCGACGAGCGCGTCCTGGTCGGCGACGAGCTGCACGACCGCATCGATCCCGGTGCCGTGCTCGGCGAGGAGACCGTCGAGGTACTCCACCTGGGCAGGGGTCCGCGGGTAGCCGTCTAGGAGGAAGCCCTCGGACGCGTCGGGCTCGGCCAGACGGTCACGGACGAGCTCGTTCGTCAGGTCGTCCGGGACGTACTCGCCCGCGTCCATGATCGCCTTGGCGCGCTGGCCGAGGGGCGTGCCCTCGGAGACGTTCTTCCGGAAGATGTCACCGGTCGAGATCGCGGGGATCCCGAACGACGACGCGATCCGACCGGCCTGCGTGCCCTTCCCGGCTCCGGGAGGTCCGACGATGATGAGACGTGCGCTCAACGGAGAAGCCCTTCGTAGTGACGCTGCTGCAGCTGCGAGTCGATCTGCTTCACCGTCTCGAGGCCGACACCCACGATGATCAGGATGCTGGCACCACCGAACGGGAAGTTCTGGTTCGCCCCGAACAGCGCCAGTGCTGCGAGCGGGATGAGCGCGATGAGACCGAGGTAGAGCGCGCCGGGCAAGGTCACCCGGGTCAGGACGAAGTCGAGGTACTCGGCGGTCGGACGACCGGCACGGATGCCCGGGATGAACCCGCCGTACTTCTTCATGTTGTCCGCGACTTCTTCGGGGTTGAAGGTGATCGCGACGTAGAAGTACGTGAAGCCGACGATGAGCAGGAAGTACAGCACCATGTAGAACCAGTTGTCACCCGAGGTCAGGTTGCTCTGGATCCAGGTCACCCACGGCGCCGGCGCGGAGCCGTCCGAGGGCTGGTTGAACTGGGCGATCAGCGCCGGCAGGTACAGCAGCGACGACGCGAAGATGACGGGCACGACGCCGGCCATGTTCACCTTGATCGGGATGTACGTGTTGTTGCCGCCGTAGGTGCGCCGACCGACCATGCGCTTGGCGTACTGCACCGGGATCCGTCGTTGCGACTGCTCGACGAACACGACGGCCATCATGATCACCAGGCCGACCAGGATCACGAAGAGGAAGAGCTCGAAGGACTGCGACTGCTCGATGGCCCAGAGCGCGGAGGGGAACTGCGCGGCGATCGAGGTGAAGATGAGCAGCGACATGCCGTTGCCGATACCGCGTTCGGTGACGAGCTCACCCATCCACATGATGAGGCCGGTGCCGGCGGTCAGGGTGATGACCATGAGCAGGATCGCGTACCAGCTGTCGTTCGAGATGATCGACGTGCAGGACGCCGACGCACTCGTACCGAACAGCGCGCCCGAGCGGGCGACGGTGATCAGGGTGGTCGACTGCAGCACGCCCAGCGCGATCGTGAGGTAGCGCGTGTACTGCGTCAGCTTGGCCTGACCGGACTGGCCCTCCTTGTAGAGGGAGTCGAAGTGCGGGATGACCACGCGCAACAGCTGCACGATGATCGACGACGTGATGTACGGCATGATCCCGAGCGCGAACACCGAGAGCTTCAGGAGCGCGCCACCGGAGAACAGGTTGATCAGGTCGTAGAGACCACCGGAGGACGACGCGGACGCCAGGCAGGCCTGGACGCTGGCGTAGTCGACGAACGGTGCGGGGATGTACGAGCCCAGGCGGAACAGCGCGATGATCGCCAGGGTGAAGCCGATCTTCTTGCGAAGATCTGGGGTGCGCATGATGCGCGCGACCGCTCTGAACACGAGTTACTCCGAACTTCTGTGACCGGTCTGGCCGGTCGAGCCGGGCGAGGTGCCCGTGGCCGGAAGCGCCGACCCCGTGGCCCGTTGACGCACGTCGAACGACGCCGTCATGTCGGGCCTGCCATCAAGGAAACCGTAACGGCGGCCCGCGCGCAATGCGCGGGCCGCCGACGGGGACTTACTTGGTGACGGTGCCGCCCGCCGCCACGATCTTCTCCTCGGCGGATGCCGAGACCTTGTCGACCGTGACCGTGAGCTTCACGCTGATGTCACCCTGACCGAGAACCTTGACCTTCTCGTTCTTGCGGACGGCGCCCTTGGCGACCAGGTCCGCGACGGTGACGTCGCCACCGTTCGGGTAGAGCTCCGCGATCTTGTCCAGGTTCACGGGCTGGTACTCGACGCGGAACGGGTTCTTGAACCCGCGGAGCTTCGGGGTGCGCATGTGCAGCGGCATCTGCCCACCCTCGAAGCCGACCTTGACCTGGTACCGGGCCTTCTGACCCTTGGTGCCACGGCCGGCGGTCTTGCCCTTCGAGCCCTCACCGCGACCCACACGGGTGCGGTCCTTCTTCGAGCCAGCGGCCGGACGAAGGTGGTGCACCTTCAGGATCTGGACGCGCTCGTTCTTCTCGTCGCTCATGCGTCGACCTCCTCGACCTTCACGAGGTGCGCCACCGTTGCGACGTACCCGCGGTTCTGGGCGTTGTCCTCACGCAGGACCGTACGGCCGATGCGCTTGAGACCCAGGCTGCGGAGCGTGTCGCGCTGGTACTGCTTCTCGCTGATGACGGACTTCGTCTGCGTGATCTTCAGCATGGCCATCAGGCACCTGCCTTCTCGTTCGCGGCGGCACGCGCAGCTGCTTCGGCCTTCAGCAGGCGAGCCGGCACGACGTGGTCGACGGGGAGGCCACGACGTGCTGCGACGGCGCGGGGCTCCTCGAGCTGCTTGAGGGCCTCGACCGTGGCGTGCACGATGTTGATGGTGTTCGACGAGCCGAGCGACTTGCTCAGGACGTCGTGGATGCCGGCGCACTCGAGCACGGCGCGGACCGGACCACCGGCGATGACACCGGTACCGGCCGCGGCCGGACGCAGGAGGACGACGCCAGCGGCGGCTTCACCCTGCACCGGGTGCGGGATCGTGTTGCCGACGCGGGGGACGCGGAAGAAGTTCTTCTTGGCCTCTTCGACGCCCTTCGAGATGGCGGTCGGGACCTCGCGGGCCTTGCCGTAGCCGACGCCCACCAGACCGTTGCCGTCACCGACGACGACGAGTGCGGTGAAGCTGAAGCGACGACCACCCTTGACGACCTTGGAGACGCGGTTGATGGTGACGACGCGCTCGAGGAACTGGCTGTCGCCACCTCGCCCGCTCCGGTCGTTGCCGCCGCGTCCACCCTGCTGGCGGTCACGGCCGGCACCGCTGCCGCCACCACGGCGGCCACGGTTGTCGACGGAGTCGCGGTTGTTCGAAGCCGAACCCGCAGCGGTCTCGACGGGACGCTCGACGACGGGGACCTCAGGCTCCTTGGCCGCGGGGGCCTTGGCGTCTGCGTCGGTCGTCTCGGTCGTCTCAGCCGCGTCGGTGCTCTCCGCGGCGGTGTCCGCCTCGGTCGCAGCGTCGGTGGTCGTCTCGACCTCGGCGTCGGTCGTGGCCTCGGCCTTGACCTCGGCGTCGTCGTTGGTGTTCGCGATGTCGCTCACAGGTTCAGCCCTCCTTCACGGGCACCGTCGGCGATCGCGGCGACGCGACCGGCGTACTTGCTACCACCGCGGTCGAAGACCACGGCTTCGACGCCAGCCGACTTCGCGCGCTCGGCGACGAGCTCGCCGACACGACGGGCCTTGGCGGTCTTGTCGCCGTCGAACGAGCGGAGGTCGGCCTCCATCGTCGATGCGCTGGCGAGGGTGTGACCCTTCGCGTCGTCGATGACCTGGACGAACACGTGACGTGACGACCGGGTGACGGCGAGGCGGGGACGGGTCTCGGTCCCGGCGATCTTCTTCCGGAGACGGTTGTGGCGGCGGGCCTTGGCGGCCGCCTTGCTCTTGCCTCGAGTACGAGTTCCGATGGCCATGATCACTTACCTGACTTTCCGGCCTTGCGGCGCACGATCTCGCCGGCGTAGCGGACACCCTTGCCCTTGTAGGGCTCGGGCTTGCGCAGCTTGCGGATGTTGGCCGCGACCTCACCGACGAGCTGCTTGTCGATGCCGTTCACGGTGACCTTGTTGTTGCCCTCGACGGCGAAGCTGATGCCCGCCGGCGGGTTGACCGTGATCGGGTGCGAGTACCCGAGCGCGAACTCGAGGTCGCTGCCCTTGGCGGCCACGCGGTAACCGGTACCGACGACCTCGAGGCCCTTGGAGTAGCCCTGGGTCACGCCGATGATCTGGTTGGCGATGAGCGACCGGGTGAGGCCGTGCAGCGCGCGGGAGGAACGCTCGTCGTCCGGGCGGCTGACGAGGACCTGGTTGTCCTCGACGGTGGCCTGGATGGGCTCAGCGATGACGAGCGTGAGCTCGCCCTTCGGGCCCTTGACGGCGACGTTCTGGCCGTCGACCGAGACGGTCGCTCCGGCCGGGATGTCGATTGGGAGACGTCCGATACGAGACATGATCGATCACCAAACGTAGGCGAGGACTTCCCCACCCACGCCCTTCTGCTCGGCTTCGCGGTCGGTCAGGAGCCCCGAGGAGGTCGACAGGATCGCCACGCCGAGGCCACCGAGGACACGGGGCAGCTCGGTCGACTTCGCGTAGACGCGGAGGCCCGGCTTCGAGACGCGCTTGATGCCGGCGATCGAACGCTCGCGTTCGGGGCCGTACTTGAGTTCGATGGTCAGGGTCTGCCCGACGCGGGCGTCCTCGACCTTCCACTCGCTGATGTAACCCTCGCGCTTGAGGATGTCAGCGATGGTCTGCTTGAGCTTGGAGCTCGGAAGCGAGACGGCGTCGTGGTGCGCCGAGTTCGCGTTCCGCAATCTGGTCAGCATGTCTGCGACCGGATCAGTCATCGTCATGATGCGTATCCGTTCTTCGTCCGGTTTCGATCACCCGTTCCACGAGTGCCGACCTCGACGATCGATGTGATCCCAGGGCGGTTCCCCGGGATCGGTGTGACTTCGTGCGTGCGGGCCGGAGGAGATGAACTCCTCCGGCCCGCGCCGCCCGGAGTAGCTTAGACCGTCTGCTCGCCCGAACGGAACGGGAAGCCGAGCTGGCGGAGCAGCGCGCGGCCTTCGTCGTCCGTCTTCGCGGTGGTGACGACAGTGATGTCGAAGCCACGCACGCGGTCGATGCGGTCCTGGTCGATCTCGTGGAACACGCTCTGCTCCGAGAGACCGAAGGTGTAGTTGCCGTTGCCGTCGAACTGGCGGTCGCTCAGACCGCGGAAGTCGCGGATGCGCGGCAGTGCCAGCGACAGCAGGCGGTCCAGGAACTCCCACGCACGGTCACCGCGGAGGGTGACGTGTGCGCCGATGGCCTGGCCCTCACGCAGCTTGAACTGCGCGATGGACTTGCGGGCCAGCGTGACCTGCGGCTTCTGACCGGTGATCGCCGTGAGGTCCTTGATGGCACCTTCGATGATCTTCGAGTCGCGCGCGGCCTCACCGACACCGGTGTTGACGACGACCTTGACCAGGCCGGGGACCTGGTTGACGTTCGCGTAACCGAACTGCTCGGTCAGCGCCGCCTTGATCTCGCTGCGGTACTTCTGCTTCAGGCGCGGCTGAACTTTCTCAGCAGTCGCGGCAGTCGTGTCGGTCATCAGAGCTTCTCACCAGACTTCTTGGCGTAGCGGACGCGGACGGTCTTGGTGACGCCGTCCTTCTCCACCTCTTCGTTGCGGAAACCGACGCGGGTCGGCTTCTTGGTCTTCGGGTCGACGATCGCGACGTTCGACACGTGGATCGGAGCTTCGTGCTGCTCGATGCCACCGGTCTTCGAGCCGCGCTGGGTCTGACCGACGCGGACGTGCTTGGTCACGAAGTTGATGCCCTCGACGACCAGACGGTCGCCGCGGACCTCGATGACCTTGCCCTGCTTGCCGCGGTCGCCGCCACGCTCCTGCGTGGCACCCGTGATGACCTGGACCAGGTCACCCTTCTTGATGTTCGCCATGGCTTACAGCACCTCCGGCGCGAGCGAGATGATCTTCATGAACTTCTTGTCACGGAGCTCGCGACCGATCGGCCCGAAGATGCGGGTTCCGCGCGGGTCGCCGTCAGCCTTGAGGATCACTGCCGCGTTCTCGTCGAACTTGATGTAGGAGCCGTCGGCACGACGGGTCTCCTTCTTGGTGCGAACGATGACCGCCTTGACGACGTCACCCTTCTTCACGTTGCCGCCGGGGATGGCGTCCTTCACCGTGGCGACGATGACGTCACCGAGGCCGGCGTAGCGACGACCCGAGCCGCCGAGAACACGGATGGTGAGGATCTCCTTGGCGCCCGTGTTGTCAGCCACCTTCAGGCGGGATTCCTGCTGAATCACTGCTGTCTCCTATTCCGAAGCGGGCCGAGGCCTACTTGGCCTTCTCGAGGATCTCGACCAGGCGCCAGCGCTTCGTGGCGCTGAGGGGACGGGTCTCGCTGATGACGACCAGGTCGCCGACACCGGCGGAACCCTGCTCGTCGTGGGCCTTGACCTTCGACGTGCGACGGATGACCTTGCCGTAGAGAGCGTGCTTCACGCGGTCCTCGACCTCGACGACGATCGTCTTGTCCATCTTGTCGCTCGTGACGTAGCCACGACGGGTCTTGCGGTAGCCGCGGGTGACGGCGGCGGAGTCCTTCTCTTCGGTGGCCATCAGTTCTCCTCGGCGGTCGCGGCCTCGGTCGACTCAGCCGGCTTCTCGGCCTTCTTCGACGACTTCTTGGCCTTCGGGGCGGTCTCGACGGGCGCGGGCGTGGCACGGATGCCGAGCTCGCGCTCACGGAGCACGGTGTAGATGCGCGCGATGTCGCGCTTGACGGCACGGAGACGGCCGTGGCTCTCCAGCTGGCCGGTGGCCGACTGGAAGCGGAGGTTGAACAGCTCCTCCTTGGCCTTCTTCAGCTCGTCAGCGAGACGCTCGTTCTCGAACGTGTCGAGCTCCGTCGGACGGAGCTCCTTGGAACCGATCGCCATTATGCGTCGCCCTCCTCGCGCTTGATGATGCGTGCCTTGAGGGGCAGCTTGTGAATTGCACGGGTCAGTGCCTCGCGAGCGACCTCGTCGCTCACGCCGGCGAGCTCGAAGAGCACGCGACCCGGCTTGACGTTGGCGACCCACCACTCGGGCGAACCCTTACCGGAACCCATTCGGGTCTCAGCGGGCTTCTTGGTCAGCGGGCGGTCCGGGTAGATGTTGATCCACACCTTGCCGCCACGCTTGATGTGCCGCGTCATGGCGATACGAGCGGACTCGATCTGACGGTTGGTCACGTAGGCCGGGGTGAGCGCCTGGATTCCGTACTCACCGAAGGAGACCTTCGTGCCACCGGTCGCCTGACCCGAACGCTTCGGGTGGTGCTGCTTGCGGTGCTTGACTCGACGGGGGATAAGCATGATTACGCCTCAACTCCTGCGCCGGCCGGCGCGTCCTGCGGGGCCTGCTGCTCGCGACGGTCGCCACCACGGTCGTTGCGGTCGCCACGGGGGCCGCCGCCACGACGGTCGTTGCCGCCACCACGACGCTCCGGGCGGGACGAACGCTGGTTCGCCTGCTCGCGAGCGAGCTCCTTGTTCGTGATGTCGCCCTTGTAGATCCAGACCTTCACGCCGATGCGGCCGAACGTGGTCCGGGCCTCGTAGAAGCCGTAGTCGATGTTCGCACGGAGGGTGTGCAGGGGCACGCGGCCCTCGCGGTAGAACTCCGAACGGGACATCTCGGCGCCGCCGAGGCGACCCGACACCTGGATGCGGACACCCTTGGCGCCGGCACGCTGTGCACCCTGCAGGCCCTTGCGCATGGCGCGACGGAACGCGACACGGGCGGAGAGCTGCTCGGCGATGCCCTGCGCGACGAGCTGAGCCTCGGTCTCGGGGTTCTTGACCTCGAGGATGTTGAGCTGGATCTGCTTCTTGGTGAGCTTCTCGAGCTCGCTCCGGATGCGCTCGGCCTCGGCGCCGCGGCGACCGATGACGATGCCCGGGCGCGCCGTGTGGATGTCCACGCGGACGCGGTCACGGGTGCGCTCCAGCTCGATGCGGGCAACGCCCGCGCGGTCGAGGCTCTTCGTCAGGAACTGACGGATCTTGATGTCCTCGGCCACGAAGTCGGCGTAACGCTGACCCTTCTTCGTGCTGTCGGCGAACCAGTGGGAGATGTGGTCCGTCGTGATCCCGAGACGGAAGCCGTACGGGTTGACCTTCTGGCCCATTACTTGCTCGCCTTCTTGCTCGTCGCGGCAGCCTCGGCCTCATCCGGCGTCGCGAGGACGACCGTGATGTGGCTCGTGCGCTTGTTGATGCGGAAGGCGCGGCCCTGGGCGCGCGGCTGGAACCGCTTCAGGGTCGTGCCCTCGTCGACGAAGACGCTGCTCACGTAGAGGTCGCGTTCGTCGAGGAAGCTGTTCGTCGAGTCCGCCTTGACCCGTGCGTTCGCGATCGCCGAGGCGACCAGCTTGTACACGGGCTCCGAAGCGCCCTGGGGGGCGAACTTCAGGATGGCGAGCGCCTCGTGGGCCTGCTTGCCGCGGATCAGCTGGATGACGCGACGGGCCTTCTGAGGCGTGACGCGGATGTGTCGCACGCGTGCGATCGACTCCACCATTTCGTTCCTCCTCTGCGTCGCCGCCTTAGCGGCGACGGCCCTTCTTGTCGTCCTTCACGTGGCCGCGGAAGGTGCGGGTCGGCGCGAACTCGCCGAGCTTGTGACCGACCATCGACTCGGTGACGAAGACCGGGATGTGCTTCCGACCGTCGTGCACCGCGATGGTGTGACCGAGCATGTTCGGGACGATCATCGACCGTCGCGACCAGGTGCGGATCACGTTCTTGGTGTTGGCCTCGTTCTGCGTGACGACCTTGCGGAGCAGGTGCTCGTCGACGAAGGGGCCCTTCTTCAGACTGCGTGGCATCTTCGGAACTCCTACTTGCGCTTCTTGCCGGCGTTACGGCGACGGACGATGAGCTTGTCGCTCGGCTTGTTCGGCTTGCGCGTGCGACCCTCGGCCTGGCCCCACGGGCTGACCGGGTGACGGCCACCGGAGGTCTTGCCTTCACCACCACCGTGCGGGTGGTCGACCGGGTTCATCGCGACACCACGCACGGTCGGGCGGACGCCCTTCCAGCGCATGCGGCCGGCCTTGCCCCAGTTGATGTTCGACTGCTCGGCGTTGCCGACCTCGCCGATCGTGGCGCGGCAGCGGGCGTCGACGTTGCGGACTTCACCCGACGGCAGGCGGAGCTGCGCGTAGGGGCCGTCCTTGGCAACGAGACGCACCGAGGCGCCGGCAGAGCGGGCGAGCTTGGCGCCGCCACCGGGGCGGAGCTCGATCGCGTGCACGACCGTACCCACGGGGATGTTGCGCAGCGGCAGGTTGTTGCCGGGCTTGATGTCAGCGCCGGGGCCCGTCTCGACGACGTCGCCCTGCTTGAGCTTGTTCGGCGCGATGATGTAGCGCTTGGTGCCGTCCACGAAGTGCAGGAGCGCGATGCGCGCCGTGCGGTTCGGGTCGTACTCGATGTGTGCGACCTTGGCGTCGACACCGTCCTTGTCGGCACGGCGGAAGTCGATCACGCGGTACTGGCGCTTGTGGCCACCACCGATGTGACGCGTCGTGATGCGACCCGAGCTGTTCCGGCCACCGGTCTTCGGCAGCGGACGGAGCAGGGACTTCTCCGGGGTCGAACGAGTGATCTCGGCGAAGTCGGAGACCGAGGAGCCGCGACGACCAGGGGTCGTGGGCTTGTAGTTACGAATAGCCATGATTTATCCCTCTGGTCCTCAGCCGACAGCCGTGAAGATGTCGATCGAACCGGACTTGAGCGTCACGATGGCGCGCTTGGTGTCCTTGCGCTTGCCGATCCCGAACTTGGTCCGGCGGGTCTTGCCCGGACGGTTCAGCGTGTTGATGCCGGCGACCTTGACGTCGAAGATCTTCTCGATCGCGAGCTTGATCTCGGTCTTGTTCGCACGGGGGTCCACGAGGAACGTGTACTTGCCCTGGTCGATGAGGCCGTAGCTCTTCTCCGACACGACCGGCGAGATGATGATGTCGCGCGGGTCCTTGTTGAAGCCGCTCATGCGGTGATCTCCTTCGCGGTCTTCGACGCGATGAAGGCGTCAAGGGCGCTCTTGCTGAAGACGACGGCGTCCGCACGGAGGACGTCGTAGGCGTTCAGCTGGCCGTACGAGAGCGCGTGGACGTTCGGCAGGTTGCGGACGCTCTTCAGCGTCAGCTCGTCGCCCGACTCGAGCACGATGAGGACGTGCTTGACGGGTGCGACCTTCTCCAGCAGCGTGCGAGCGGTCTTGGTCGACGGCAGTTCTGCCTCGACGAAGCCCTCCACGGCGGAGATGCGGCCACCGCGGGCGCGGTCCGAGAGCGAGCCGAGCAGAGCTGCGGCGATCATCTTCTTCGGGGTGCGCTGCGAGTAGTCACGCGGGGTCGGTCCGTGGACGACGCCACCACCGGTGTGCTCCGGAGCGCGGACCGAACCCTGACGGGCGCGGCCGGTGCCCTTCTGCTTGAACGGCTTGCGACCGGAACCGCGGACTTCGCCACGGTTCTTGGTCTTGTGGGTGCCCTGACGCGCGGCGGCGAGCTGCGCGGTGACGACCTGGTGGATGAGCGGGACGTTGGTCTCGACGTCGAAGATCGCTGCGGGGAGCTCGACGGAGCCGGACTTCACGCCCGAGGCGTCGAGGACGTCGATCGTGGTTGCGGTCGTGGTGGCCATGATCACTTACCCTTCACGGCGGTGCGGACGAAGACGGAACGGCCACGAGCACCGGGGACGGCGCCCTTGACGAGCAGCAGACCCTTCTCGGCGTCGACGGCGTGGACCGTGAGGTTGAGGACGGTCACGCGGTCGCCACCCATACGACCGGCCATGCGCATGCCCTTGAAGACACGCGACGGGGTCGAGGAGGCGCCGATCGAACCGGGCTTGCGGTGGTTGCGGTGCGAACCGTGCGAGGCGGAGACACCGGCGAAGTTGTGACGCTTCATGACACCGGCGAAGCCCTTGCCCTTGCTGGTGCCGACGACGTCGACCTTCTGGCCGGCCTCGAACGTGTCGACGGTCAGCTCCTGACCGAGCGAGTACTCCGCGGAGTCGTTCGTGCGGATCTCGGTGAGGGTGCGACGCGGCGTGACACCGGCGGCCTCGAAGTGGCCAGCGGCCGGCTTGTTCACCTTGCGGGGGTCGATCTGGCCCGCGGCGATCTGGATCGCCTCGTAGCCGTCGCGCTCGATGTTGCGGATCTGGGTGACCACGTTCGGGCCGACCTCGATCACGGTGACGGGGATGAACTTGTTGTTCTCGTCCCACACCTGGGTCATCCCGAGCTTCTTGCCGAGGAGGCCCTTGACGGTCTTGGTTGAGTTCGCCATGAGTTCCAGCCCCCTTACAGCTTGATCTCGATGTTGACGTCGGCCGGGAGGTCGAGACGCATGAGCGAGTCGACGGCCTTCGGCGTCGGGTCGACGATGTCGATGACCCGCTTGTGCGTGCGCTTCTCGAAGTGCTCGCGCGAGTCCTTGTACTTGTGAGGGGAACGGATCACGGGGATCACGTTCTTCTCGGTGGGGAGCGGCACCGGGCCGACCACAGTTGCACCGGCACGGGTCACCGTGTCGACGATCTTCCGGGCCGACGTGTCGATGACCTCGTGGTCGTACGACTTGAGCCGGATGCGGATCTTCTGTCCCGCCATGTGTTTTCCTGTCCTCTCTGCGCCGCGCACCCGCAGGCCGCCTGACGCCGCCGGGGCTCCGCTCTCGCGTGCCCGGCTGTTTACGTGAACCACCGGCTCCACCGCAGGGGATGACCGCTGTTCTCCTGTCAACCGCGCGAGTACCCGGGGCACACGCGTGGGCATGTCGTCACCCGCGCACCGAGGTGCTGGCGGATGTCGATCGTGTTCTGCTGCCTGCGGCCCAACCCAGCCCTGCTGAACAAGGGGGTTGTGCACTGTCAGAGCAGTGACCCCACGGGCGCGAACACCCGCGGAACTTCGGAACCGGACAAGTCTCCCATAGGCCCCGCTTCCGTGCAACCCGGGCGTGTCGCGATCTGCGCGGCGTGTCGCGGGGCTGGCCACACGCCTCCCGGCCCGCCTCCGGAAGGGGTCCGGAACCGACCTGGAGGCGCTGCTCACGCCCGCCGGACCGGTCGCCGCCGGGCCGGCGGAGCGCCGCTGCTAGCCTTCGCGCATGCCCGATCTCGATGTGCTCGCCGACCCCTCCGACCCGGCCGTCCAGCGGCTCAGCGACCTCGCCAAGCCCGCGCGCGGCACGGTCCGGACCGCGATCGTCGAGGACCAGGAACCGCTTGTGCAGGCCCTCCGTGCCGGTGTCCGGTTCGTCGAGGTCTACGGCGAGTCCACGCGGGAGTTCCCGGGCGACCTGGCTGCCCTCTGCGCCGAGCTCGGCGTGACCGTGCGGCTCGTCGAGCCGGCCGTGCTGACCAAGGTGTTCCGCAGTGAGAAGCGGCCGAAGGTCTTCGGGGTCGCGAACATCCCGGCACCCGCGCGGTTCTCCGCGCTGGCCGAGGGCACGGGCGACGTGCTGGTCCTGGACGGGGTGAAGATCGTCGGCAACATCGGCGCCATCGTCCGCACCGCCGTCGGTCTCGGCGCACGCGGGGTCGTCCTGGTCGACAGCGACCTGCCGACCATCGCCGACCGGCGCGTCGTCCGGGCGAGCCGGGGCCACGTGTTCTCGCTGCCCGTGCTGCTCGAGACCCGGGAGCGGGTCGCCCGGTGGCTCGGCGAGTCCGGACTGCGGGTGGTCGACGTGGACATGGACGGGTCGCTGTCGCCCGAGTCGCTCGGCGCACTCGAGGGCGACGTCGCGCTGCTGCTCGGCGCGGAGAAGACCGGCGCGTCCGACGTGCTGCAGGACCTCGCGGCGGACACCGTCTCGGTCCCCATCGACAGTCGGGTCGAGTCGCTCAACGTGTCGGTCGTCGCCGGCATCGTCCTCTACGCCCGCAGCCGCCGCAGCGCCTGACGCCGCTACGCGAGAACGCGCCAGCACGCACCAGCACGCCAGAACGCCCCGGACCGCACGTGCGGTCCGGGGCGTTCTGCACGTCCGGGGATCAGTCCTCGGGCAGCGGCGGGACGAACCACGGCGGGAACACCGCGACGCGCGGCGCGGGACCGCCCTGTTCGGCGAACACCGCCTTCACCTGCTGGCGGACCCGGTCGTTCGGCACGCCGACCAGGGCGACCGACGACAGCGGCACACGCGGGCCGGCGAGCAGCTCCACGCCGTGCATCGACGGGTCGGTGATGTCGGTACGACGGAGCAGGTTGGTCGCCGCGTCCGGGCCGACGGCGAACCGCACGTCCGGGTCGTCCGCGTCGGTGTCCGCCAGGATCACGGACGCTCCGAATGCGGTCGTGGGGACCACCAGGACGACGAACTCGGTCGCCCGCGTGCGCCGGGCTGCGTCCGACCAGCGGTCCTCCTCGGCGCCGGAGCGGAGCTCGTCCCAGCGGCGTGCGTCCGGCGAGAGGGTGAACGGCACGTGGCCGGCCACGCTGGAACCGTCGGGTGCGGTGGCCGCACCACGGGCCTCCCGGGTGGCGGCGGAGCTGACGTCGACGACCGGCGTCACCTGGTCGGACGCCAGGACGGCACCCTCGGCGACGATCGCGGCGAGGTTGTCGATGTGTGTGACGTGGTGGGCGCGCAGCGCCGCGAAGTCGCGGGTCGCCGGCAGCACCTGCGCGGGGACCTTGCCGCCGGGCGTCGACGGGGTGGACCGCAGCGACGTCGTCACGCGGCTCCGACGCGGCGTCGGGGTCTTGATGATGTCCTCCGGATCACGCTGCCGTGGGGAGCAGATGTCGCAGAGTTCGATGGGGAAACCGTGGATGCACTCGTCGGTCACGACTGATGGGTCCTTCCGTGCCTCGTGGGGTGGGCGGGCACGACCACCAACGCTACGTCATCCCGGCACCGCCGACGACCGTTCACTCCGCCACCGCGTCATTGTCGGTAGAGCAGCGCCCGGACTTCGGACTCGGCCGCGTGCAGCCGTTCGGGGTCGATCGTCTCGCCGTGTTCGTACGCGTCGAGCAGCCTGGGGTCGATGTAACTCTGTCTGGCGACGGTCGGTGTGTTGCCCAGGACCTCGCTCGCGGCCTTGACCGCATGGGAGATCGCCTTCTTCCGCTTCGCCTGGCTCGACAGGACTCCCGTCTCGGCCAGGTCCACGGCAGCCGCGACCGTGCCGTGCAGTGTCCGGAAGTCCTTCGCGGTGAAGTCCTCCCCCGCGCGCTCCTTGACGTACGCGTTGATGTCCTCGGCCGTCACCGGCTCCCAGTCGTCGCCGCGACGCTCGCGGAACGAGAGCAGGCGGGCGTTCGGACCCCGACGCTTCATGCCGACCAGGACACGTGCCAGGTCGGCGTCGTGGATCGTCGACGACCACGCCTGGTGGCTCTTGCCGGGGAACTCGAGCTCGATGTCGTCGCCCGAGACGTGGGCGTGCGTGCACAGGAGCGTGGACAGGCCGTGGCTGCCGTGCTCGGTGGCGTAGCGCTCGGACCCGACGCGGAGCGACCCCTGGTCGAGCATCCGGAACGCGGCGGCCAGCGCTCGGCGACGGTCGGGCTCCGGACGGCGGAGGTCCTGGGTCACCATCCGACGGGCACCGGGCAACGACTCGGCCAACCCGAGTGCGCGGTCGTACTTGATCTTGTCCATCCGGTCACGCCAGGACGGGTGGTACATGTACTGGCGGCGTCCGGCACCGTCGATCCCGGTCGCCAGGATGTGCCCGTTCTCGTACGGGGATATCCAGACCTCGTCCCAGGCCGGCGGGATCACGAGGTCCTCGAGCCGCTTCCGGACCGCTGGGTCGGACACGGTCGAGCCGTACGGGTCCTTGTACGAGAAACCCGTGCCGCTGCGGAGACGGTGGTACCCACGACCCTTGGTCGAGGAACGGCGGAGACGTGTCACCTGGCCGATGCAACACCATCGGGGCTGTCCGGCGGAGCAGGAACGTCCCCCGGTGCGCGTGCTGGCTCGGACCGCGCAGACGGAAGCGGGGTCGGGCAGACGGAAGCGGGCCGGGCAGACGGAAGCGGGGCCGGGCAGACGGAAGCGGGGCCGGGCCCGAAGGCCCGACCCCGCTCTCGCAGGTGACCGGAGTTACTTGACGATCGTCTCGACCGTGCCGGCACCGACCGTGCGGCCACCCTCACGGATGGCGAAACGCAGGCCCTCTTCCATGGCGATCGGCTGGATCAGCTCGACCGTCATGGCGACGGTGTCACCGGGCATGACCATCTCGGTGCCCTCGGGCAGCGTGATGACGCCGGTGACGTCCGTGGTGCGGAAGTAGAACTGCGGGCGGTAGTTCGCGTAGAACGGGTTGTGACGACCGCCCTCTTCCTTGTTCAGGATGTACGCGTTCGCCTTGAACTCGGTGTGCGGCGTGACCGAACCCGGCTTCACGACGACCTGGCCGCGCTCGACGTCTTCGCGCTTGAGGCCACGGATGAGCAGACCGGTGTTGTCACCGGCGACTGCCTTGTCCAGCAGCTTGCGGAACATCTCGATGCCCGTGACCGTGGTCTTCTGGGTCGCCTTGATGCCGACGATCTCGACCTCGGAGTTGAGGTCCAGCTCGCCACGCTCGACGCGACCGGTGACGACGGTGCCACGACCGGTGATCGTGAAGACGTCCTCGATCGGCATGAGGAACGGCTGGTCGGTGGCGCGCACCGGGTCCGGGACGTTCTCGTCGACGGCGGCCATCAGGTCCTGGACGGACTTGACCCACTTCTCGTCGCCCTCGAGCGCCTTGAGCGCCGAGACCTGCACGACGGGGGCGTCCTCGTCGAACTCCTGCGAGCCGAGGAGCTCGCGGACCTCGAGCTCGACGAGCTCCAGGATCTCCTCGTCGTCCACCATGTCGGACTTGTTCAGCGCGACGACGATGTACGGGACGCCGACCTGGCGGGCGAGCAGCACGTGCTCACGCGTCTGGGGCATCGGGCCGTCGGTGGCGGCGACCACGAGGATCGCGCCGTCCATCTGGGCCGCACCGGTGATCATGTTCTTCACGTAGTCGGCGTGACCAGGAGCGTCGACGTGCGCGTAGTGGCGCTTCTCCGTCTGGTACTCGACGTGCGAGATGTTGATCGTGATGCCGCGCTGGCGCTCTTCGGGAGCGTTGTCGATCTGCGCGAAGTCGCGGGCCTCGTTGAGGTCCGGGTACTGGTCGTGCAGAACCTTGGTGATCGCCGCCGTGAGCGTGGTCTTGCCGTGGTCGACGTGACCGATGGTTCCGATGTTGACGTGCGGCTTGGTCCGCTCGAACTTGGCCTTGGCCACTGTGGGTCCTCCTCAGGACTCGGATGCGTCGCCCCCGGCAGGACCTGGTCGGTCCTGCGCTGTTGGCGCGCGGTTGTGTGTATCTACTTTAACTGGTGGCGAGGGGCCCGTCGCCGGGCACCCTCGCCTGGGGATGACGCGGGAGCGTCAGGCCCCGGTGCTCTTCTGGATGATCTCGTCTGCCACGTTGCGCGGGACCTCGTTGTAGGTCTCGAACACCATGGAGAAGACAGCACGTCCAGAGGTCTTGGAGCGCAGGTCGCCCACGTAGCCGAACATCTCGGACAGCGGGACGCTTGCGCGGACCACCTTGACGCCGGACGCATCCGTCATCTCGGAGATCTGCCCACGACGCGAGTTCAGGTCACCGATGACGTCGCCCATGTACTCCTCGGGCGTACGGACCTCGACGGCCATGATCGGCTCGAGCAGCACCGGACCGGCCTTGCGAGCCGCTTCCTTGTACGCGATCGAGCCGGCGATCTTGAACGCCATCTCGGACGAGTCGACGTCGTGCGCCGCGCCGTCCTTGAGGGTCGCCTTGACACCGACGGTCGGGAAGCCGGCGAGCACGCCGACCTGCATCGCGTCCTGGATGCCGGCGTCGACCGAGGGGATGTACTCGCGCGGGACGCGACCACCGGTCACGCCGTTCACGAACTCGTACACCTTCTCGGCGGTGACGGGCATCGGCTCGAGCGCGATCTGCACCTTCGCGAACTGACCGGAACCACCGGTCTGCTTCTTGTGGGTGTAGTCGTAGCGCTCGACGACCTTGGTCAGGGTCTCGCGGTAGGCCACCTGCGGCTTGCCGACGTTCGCCTCGACCTTGAACTCGCGCTTCATGCGGTCGACGAGGATGTCGAGGTGGAGCTCGCCCATGCCCTTGATCGTCGTCTGACCGGTCTCGGCGTTCTGCTCGACGCGGAACGTCGGGTCCTCTTCAGCGAGCTTCTGGATGGCGACCGAGAGCTTCTCCTGGTCGGCCTTCGTGTTCGGCTCGATGGCGACCTCGATGACCGGCTCCGGGAACGTCATCGACTCGAGGACGACCTGGTTCGACGGGTCGCACAGGGTGTCACCCGTGGTCGTGTCCTTGAGGCCGATGACCGCGTAGATGTGACCGGCGGTGACCGAGTCGACCGGGTTCTCCTTGTTGGAGTGCATCTGGAAGATCTTGCCGATGCGCTCCTTCTTGCCCTTGGTCGAGTTGATGACCTGAGCACCGGAGTCGATGTGACCGGAGTACACGCGGACGTAGGTGAGGCGACCGAAGAACGGGTGCACCGCGACCTTGAACGCGAGCGCCGAGAAGGGCTCGGAGGACTCCGGCTTGCGGATGATCTCGACCTCTTCGTCCTTGACGTCGTGGCCGATCATCGGCGGGACGTCGAGGGGCGAGGGGAGGTAGTCGATGACCGCGTCGAGCATCGGCTGCACGCCACGGTTCTTGAACGCCGAGCCGCAGAGGATCGGGTAGAGCGTGCTGCTCACCGTGAGGGCACGGATGGCCGCCTTGATCTCGGCGACCGAGAAGTCGGTGTCACCGTCGAGGTAGCGCTCCATGAGGACGTCGTCCGCCTCGGCCACGCGCTCGATGAGCTTCTCGCGGTACTCGGCGGCACGGTCGGCCAGGTCGGCCGGGATCTCCTCGATGGTGTACTTCGCACCCATCTCGACGTCACCCTTGGCGTCGCCGCGCCACGTCAGGGCACGCATCTCGACCAGGTCGACGATGCCCTCGAAGGAGCTCTCGGCACCGATCGGCAGCTGGAGCACGAGGGGCTCCGCGCCGAGGCGGTTCACGATGGTGTCGACGGTGTAGTAGAAGTCAGCGCCGAGCTTGTCCATCTTGTTGACGAAGCAGATGCGCGGGACGTTGTACTTGTCCGCCTGACGCCACACGGTCTCGGACTGGGGCTCGACGCCCTCCTTGCCGTCGAAGACGGCGACGGCACCGTCGAGGACGCGGAGCGAACGCTCCACCTCGACCGTGAAGTCCACGTGACCCGGGGTGTCGATGATGTTGATCTGGTTGTTGTCCCAGAAGCAGGTCGTCGCGGCCGACGTGATCGTGATGCCGCGTTCCTGCTCCTGCGCCATCCAGTCCATCGTGGCAGCGCCGTCGTGGACCTCACCGATCTTGTGCGTGATGCCCGTGTAGAACAGGATGCGCTCGGTCGTCGTGGTCTTGCCGGCATCGATGTGCGCCATGATGCCGATGTTGCGGACCTTGTTCAGGTCGGTGAGCACGTCCTGTGCCACAGGTTCCTCCGGGAGAGTTGTAGGAGAGGGTGGCGGCCGTCCGGGTGCCGCGGCTCTTGGCCGAGACACCCGGACGGTGCCTGATGACTACCAGCGGTAGTGCGCGAAGGCCTTGTTCGACTCGGCCATCTTGTGGGTGTCCTCGCGGCGCTTGACCGCGGCACCGAGACCGTTCGACGCGTCGAGGATCTCGTTCATGAGACGCTCGGTCATCGTCTTCTCGCGACGGCCCTTGGCGTACGAGGTGAGCCAGCGGAGCGCGAGGGTGTTCGCGCGGTGCGGCTTGACCTCGACGGGCACCTGGTAGGTCGAGCCACCGACGCGGCGGCTGCGGACCTCGAGGGTCGGACGGACGTTGTCGAGCGCCTTCTTCAGCGTGACGACGGCGTCCTGGCCGTTCTTCGACGAGACACCTTCGAGCGCGTCGTAGACGATGCGCTCGGCGAGGCCCTTCTTGCCGTCGAGGAGGATCTTGTTGACGAGCTGGCTGACGACGGGGGCGCCGTAGACCGGATCGGCGACGACGGGGCGTTTCGGGGCGGGACCCTTACGAGGCATCTAACTCAACCCTTCTTCGCACCGTAGCGGCTACGAGCCTGCTTACGGTTCTTGACGGCCTGGGTGTCCAGGGCACCGCGGATGATCTTGTAGCGCACACCCGGGAGGTCCTTCACACGACCGCCGCGGACGAGCACCATCGAGTGCTCCTGGAGGTTGTGGCCCTCACCGGGGATGTAGGCCGTGACCTCGGTGCCGTTCGAGAGCTTCACACGAGCGACCTTGCGCAGGGCGGAGTTCGGCTTCTTCGGGGTGGTGGTGTACACGCGGGTGCACACGCCACGCTGCTGGGGGTTCGCCTTCAGTGCCGGCGCCTTGGTCTTGACGACCTTCGGCGTGCGACCCTTGCGAACGAGCTGCTGGATGGTAGGCAACTGTTCTCCTGGTTCTTCGCTCGTGCTCTCTGGCCGACGCGGTCCGTCGGCTTCCTCATCCCACGCGGACCAACGCCTGACGGCGGAGGGAGATGGGGGATGGAGTGATCGGGAGGCCTGAGGCCTGCAAGATCTGGGCGCGCCCGAAGGCGCACACCCAGAAGAGCCTAGCCGTCGTGACAGACGAGGTCAATCCGTGGTAGTCCGCGGGACCGCGGGTCAGGACCCCGAATCGGCCTGACCCTTGCCGATCGCCGACTCGAACGTGGCCCCGTCGTCGCTGAACGCCGTGATCCAGCCGGCCGCGCGCACGGTGATCGGCCCGGCGGTCGCCGTGCCCCGCCCTGCCGGACCCGTGAACTGCGCCCGGAACGACGCGGAACCCGCCGACCGGGTCGAGACCGCCCAGCCCTTCACCGCCCAGCCCCCGACGGTGACGGTCGGTCGGGACTCGAGCGTCCACTTCTGGTCGGTGTACGTGTTCGCCGGGTCCGCGCCGTACGCGTAGAAGCTGCAGCCCGCGGGGATCGGGGTGGGCTCCGCCACGCAGGCGTCCACCCACGCGTCCACCGCGGCGGACGCTGCCTTCGACCCGGCGTCGGTCAGGGTCGTCGCCACGACGACCGGGGTGCCGGTCGCGCCGAACCCCGGGACGGCCGCGGTCGAGTCCGTGGCGGTGAGCCACTTGCCGCCGTCGAGGTGCACCCCGTACGACCCGGGGAACGCCCGGAGCGAGGCGGTCCCGGACGCGTCGGTCCGGACGTCGGCGCCCGCGACCTGCACGGTGCTGCGCGGCGGGCCCTGCACGGCGACCTGCACCGAGCCGAGCGTCGGGGCACGGAGCGACCAGACGGGGAAGACGCCCCAGTCGGTGCCGGTCCGCTCGAGCTCGAACGTCGCCGGGACGGTTCGACCCGCCTGGGTGAGCACGGTCCGCACGGTCGCGCGGTCCGACTGCTGCTCCACGGAGGTGATCCGGTGCGCCGTGACCTTGTCGCCGGCGCGCGCGTAGACCGTGTCGGTCAGGAGCACGTCGTCGCGGTCGCGGTCGATGCCGGCCGTCCGGATCGCGTCCGAGAGGTGTCCGTGCTCGAGGTCGTCCAGGAAGGACTCGACGGGACGCTCGGCCGAGTGGCTGTCCGATCCGACGGACCAGCCGACGCCACCGGCGACGACGAGCAGCACCAGGGCCGTGGCACCGGCCACGATCCCGACCACTGCACCTCGGCGCAGCCGGCGACGACCACTGCGGTGCGGCCCGGTGGGCGCTGCGGTCATGGCGGGCGGCAGGACCCGGTCGCCGTGGAGCGAGGTGCCGTCGGGCACCGACTCCCAGCCCGGCGTGCGGTCAGCTCGGTCGTTCATCGGTCCCCCAGGTGCGTCGGTCAGCGCTTTCCCGGAATCGTACCGGGCGGGGCGGGGGCGGGGCGCGCCTCCCGTCAGTCCTGTGGGCGGACCGGCGGCTGCTGCGGCCCCTGTGGATGACTCGCCTGCCACCGCACCGCGGAGATGCCGCCGACGACTGTCAGGAGGGCGACGACGACGGCGCCGACCACGAAGGGGCTGAGGGCGTAGCCCGCGGGGAAGACCAGGAGCTCGGCGACGTCCGAGCGGACCAGGGCGTAGCCCACCGCTCCCACGCCGAGCATGACCAGGTAGGTCGTCGCTGCGGCGACCAGGCCGGTGATGCCGGGATTGCCCTCCCGGGCACCCATCGCGGTCGCGAGGAACACGACGATCGCGGCGCCGACGACCATGCCCGGACCGAGGTACGGGGTCGCGTCGGGCTGACGGATCGCTTCGGCATCGGCGAGCAGCGCTTCGAAGCCCGCCACCGCGATGACGAGCGCGATGAAGAGGACGGACGTCATCGTCGCCACCAACCACCGGGACATGGGGCGATCGTAGCGCTCCCCCGCTGACGGTCGGCGCGGGGGCGCCGGGGCGGCGGCGCGATCGGGCTCGGGGGCGTGGCGGGTCCCCCCAGGCGTCGGGGGTGGGGGCTCGGCCCTCCGGGTCAGCCGACCGGCACCGGCGTCGCGGTGGCGGAAGCCCCCGCTGCGGCCTCGTCCGCCAGCACGTAGACCGAGCCGCTGAACGACCAACTCGGCGCGCTCGACTCGGCTCCGTCCGACTCGGACGACGCCGACATCGACGACGAGATCGACGTGATCAGGAACAGTCGGTCGCCCGCCTGGACGCCCCTGACGAAGGCCAGCGCCTGCGCGAAGTCCCCGTTCACCGAGACGGAGACCGGGACGACGGAGAAGTTCTGGGCCGTGATGCTGCTGCTCGTCGTCGGTGCGAGCGCGGCCGGGATCTGCGCAGCACCGGTTGCCGGAGCAGGAGTCGCGGACGGCGACGGCGTCGCGGTCGCGGCGCCGGACGCCCCGGTCGGACCGGCATCGACGGTGACGGGTGGTGTGTACGCCACCGCATCGCCGACGGTCAGGGACGACACCTTGACCCCGGCCTGGTCGGCGGTGGCGTTCAGGGCGCTGATGAACGCCGATGCGCTCGCCGTGCTCGGCACCGACCGCCGGAGTGCCGAGAGTGCGGACTGCTGCTGCGGGAGCGTCTTCGCCTGCTGCCGAAGCCGGGCCAGTTCAGCGCGGGTGACCTCGTTCGTCGCGTCGATGCTGGACGCGTCCGATCGGGCTGCAGCTGCCCGGTCGAGCTGGGGCCGGACTCCGAGGAAGAAGCCGCCGGCGAGCACGACGACCGCCGCGAGTCCGGCGAGCACGAGCATCAGGCGGTTCCGGCTCACGATCTGTCCTTCGCTGCGTACTTGCCGTCGAAGACGGCCTTGTCGAGGTGGATCGTCATGTCGACCGTGTAGACGCCCGTCGACGTGTCGAGGGTCACCGAGTTCGCGTTCGCGTCCACGTAGCCCGGGAGACTCCGCACCGCGTCGAGCCAGGACGGCACCGACGGGAGGGTCGGACTCGCAGCGTCGACCGTCAGGGTCGCCACGCGCTGCCCCTGCAGCGGTCCGGTCGCCTGCGCGTAGGCCTCCAGCGGTGTGGCCGAGTCGATCTGCACCCCGGTGATCGTCACACCGGTCGGCAGGGAGTCCTGGACACCCTGGAGGGTCGACTGCCAGTCGATCTCGGTGGACCCGCCGACCGACTGCGCGGCGCGGAGCAGATCGGACTGACTCTCCACGCTCCGCACTTCTCGGTACTGCTGTTGCTGCAGGAGGAGGGAGTCGGTCTCCCGGCGGACGTCAGCGAGGTGCGCGTCCTGCTGCATCGCACTCGCAGATGCGAGCAGCACGACGCCCGCCGTCGCCGCAGCGAGGAGGACGACACCGAGCCAGACCCGACGGACGACCGCGCGCTGTCGTCGGTCGACGAGCACCTCGGTGGGGAGGAGGTCGGCGCGCGGGACACCACCGACCAGCAGGGCCTGGCCCGCTCCGCGCCCCTGTCGCTTGGTGCGTTGCGCGACCTCCGCCGCGATCCTGACCTCGTGCGACGCGGTTCCGCGGCGGAGTCTCGGCTTCGGTCGGTCCAGGGTCTTCGTCATACGGCAACGCTCCCGGCGGCCAGACCCCAGGCGACGGCAGTCGACGTCCCACGTGAGGTGATGTCCTCACGGCGGAGCGCACGTGAGGTGGCGGCGTCGACGAAGGCGTCGCCGACGGACACCGGGATCCGGGTCTGTGTCTGCAGCGCCTCGGCGAAGCCCGGCAGCAACGCTCCCCCACCGGCCAGGACGATGCTCGACACGGACGTTCCGGTGCGGGTGCTGGCGAAGTAGCTGACGGTGTTCCGGAGGCTCGTCAGCAGTTCTCCGGTGCGCTCACGGATCGACGCCGCGGCACGCAGGTCGTCCGGTGTCTGCACGTTCGAGCCCATGCCGATCCACCGCTTGACGGTCTCCGCCTGCGCGGCCGGGATCTCCAGGGCCGCCGACAACGACGTGGTCACGTCCTCGCCGCCCGTCGGGATGATCCGGACGAACTGCGGGACGCCGTCCGTCGCGATGATCACCGTGGTGGTGTTCCCGCCGATCTCGACCAGTGCGTGCGTGCCGCGGGACCGGACCGCGGGGAGGTACACCCGAGCGAGGGCGAACGGGATGAGGTCGACCCCGACGGGCTTGAGCCCGGCGAGCTGCACGGCGCGGACGTTCGCCAGGACCGCGTCCTTGATGGCAGCGACGAGCAGACCGTGCACGACGGGGCCGTCCGGACCGACGCTCTCGGACACCGGGTAGAAGTCGAGGATCGCGTCACCGACCGGGACCGGCAGCATGTCCTGCACCTGGAACGGCAGGGATTCCCGGATCTGTGCGAGCGACGCCTTCGGCACGGTGAGGTCACGCGACAACACACGCTGGTTCCCCACGCCGAGCATGACGTTCTTCGACCGGAACCGTCCGACCCGCCACAGCTCGCGGAGCGCCGCGGCGATCGTGTTGGGCTCGAGGACCTCACCGCGCTTGGTGGATCCGTCCGGCAACGGGACCTCGGCGATCCGTTGGATCACCGGCTCGGGTCGGCCGGGGTGCAGGACCTCGACCCCGCGGATGGATTCACCACCGATGTCGATCCCGACGACGCTCTTCGCCATGTGCATGGTCCTTCCTCAGGCCAGTCCGATGATCCGCAGGTACCCGGCGAGCAGCGGCTGGCCGGCGAACACGCCGAGCCACGCTCCCGCGAGCATCCAGGGGCCGAAGGGGATGCCGGTTCGGCGTCGAGCACGTCCGGCGACCATGAGGCCGATGGCGAAGGTACCGCCGAGGACGAAGGCGCCGAAAGCTCCCACTGCGAGGGGTCCCCATCCGAGGTACGCGAGCACCATGCCGAGCACGCCGGCGAGCTTCACGTCGCCGAGCCCCATGCCGCCCGGCACGGCCAGCGCCAACGCCAGGTACATCGCCCCGAGCGCGGCGAGGCCGAGGCCGGCGCGACCGAGCGCGCCCCAGTCACCGCTCACGGCGCTGCTCGCAACCAGCAGGACGGCGAGCACCGGGTACGCCGGGAGGACGATGGCGTTCGGCAGTCGGTGGACGTCCACGTCGATGAGCGTCAGGGCGATGGAGATCGCCATCAGGTAGAGCAGCGCGATGAGGACGATGACCGGGACAGCCACCGACGGGCCTGGCGGCGCGGTGTCGAGTGCGGGGACGACGAGCCCGGCGACGAGTGCGAAGAGGACCGCGGTCGTGGCCTCGACGAGCGGGTACCGGGCGGAGATCGGCGCGGAGCAGTCGCGACAACGGCCGCGGAGCACCAGCCAGGAGAGCACCGGGACGTTGTCCCGCGACCGGATCTCGTGTCCACACCGGGGGCATGCGCTCGCCGGGGCGACCACCGACCGGCCGTTCGGGACGCGGTGCACGACGACGTTGAGGAACGATCCCACCGCGAGCCCGAGGACTGTCGCGACCAGGACGATGACGACGCTCACCGCGGGGTGCCGTTCGCGTCGTAGGCCGGTCTGACCTCGATCTGCGACGTCACCTTGTACGTCGTGATGACCGGTTGCGGGAAGAACGGGGGCGTGTAGCTGCCGAGACTCGTGTCGTAGCCGTAGCCCTTGAGGTAGCCGTTGCTCCCCTTGCCGACGGCGCCTCGGTACCGCTGCGCGATGGAGCCGTTGAGCGTCAACGTGCCCCGGTCACCGCCGTGGGCGTAGTTCTGCACGGTGAAGGTCCCCTGGTTGGACAGGATCGCGCCGGAGACGGTCCGGTTGTCGGCCGTGAACGGGGTGGGGGTCGTCCCGAGGAACGAGGTGCTCCGGTCGAACATGGGGTTCCACACGATGACCGCTTCCTGCCCGACGAGCCCGAGCACGGTCGACGCCGCACGGTTCGTCGTGTACTTGAGGTCACCTGTGACGTAGACGTAGTTCTCCGCCACGAGGGACACCGAGACGTCGACCTTCCCCGAGACGAACAGGTCACCGTTGCTGCACCCGTACGCGGTGCTGAAGGGCACCGAGCCGCCCTGGGCGTTGCGCGGGGTCGCCTCCGAGTAGGTCCCCGAGTAGCCGGCGGCCTGGCCCGTGAACGGGAAGCCCAGGCCGTTGTCGGTCACCGACGAGCTCCGCATGCACGCGGACGGCGCGTTCCGGGTCGTGTACTTCGACCAGTAGTAGTTCGGGTTCGTCGTGCTCCCGCTGCCGGCCGACGCCGGTTCGTCCTGCACGTAGAGGAGGTTGTTCGCGAGCAGGGACGTGCTCACGGTCGCACCGGCACCCTGCAGGTCGCTGATGGATCCGCACTTCGGGGGGCTGGAGCCGTACGGGCTGGTCTGTTGCAGGTTGGTGGCGAGGGTGAGCGGGGAGCGGACCTTCATGGTGCCGTCGCCGGTGAACGTCACCTGGGTCGGGCCGGTGTAGAGGCAGCCGGTGCCGGGGGCAGACCCGGCGACGGTGGGGTCGTCCGAGTACGTGCGGTCACGACCGCCGCTGATGGTGGAAGGCGGCGTGGAGGACCCGACGACCTCCGGCTGGTAGCCCGCGTAGTACTGGAACGACGGTGTCCGCTTCGGCGAACAGCCGGAGTCGGTGGTCCCCACGGCCGACTGGACCGTGCTCTTGAACGTCCCGCCGCAGATGAGCATCACGTCGTTCGAGCGGATCGGTCCGTTGAGCGTGTCGCCGTCCTGGAACTGGATGCGCGAACAGACCGGCTTCCCGCCGATCGACGGGGCGGTGAAGGTGGCGTTCTGGTAGACGTTCCGGCAGTCCTCGCCGGTGATGTCCGGGTCACCCGACTCGTAGTCCGTCCAGTAGAGGTAGTTCGAGAACCCGTCCGGCTTGACGTTCGCGACGAGGGTGCGCGTCGTCGTGCCCGCCCGTCCCGTCACCTGCACACGGACGATCCCCTGTTGGCCGAAGATGCTGTTGTCGACCGCGTAGCGGTAGGACGACGGGCCACCGGCGCCGCTCGAGTCCGGCACCGTGACCCAGCTGGTGAACGCCGGGTTCCCGCCGGTCTTGCTCGGGAACACGTCGCCGGTGCTGAACGCCTGTCCGGCGTCGCCGTACTTCGTCGCGTAGGTGTTGTCACCGTTCACACGCGACTGGTACTCGGCCAGTCCGGCGTAGGCCGCGGCCATGGCGTTCGCGTAGTCCCGGTCCGAGGTCGTCTTCACGGCACCGGACGTCGCGATGCCGACCATGGTGGCCGCGAGGATCATGACGACCATGCCGATGCCGATCACCGCGGCGAGGGCGACGCCACGGTCGTCGTCGTGGCGTCGGAGGAGAGCGAGGAGACGGTGCATGTCAGATCCGGAGGTTCGGCATGGCCACGGTGCTCGTGAGCGTCACGTTGTCCCGGGCGCCGGGTCGGGACGGGTCGGGGTCGCCGACGGTGAGCGAGATGCTGACGGACCGGACGGACTGGAGGTCCGCCATGCTCAGCCCGGCGGCCCCGGGGACCAACGGGTTGCCCCCGGCATCGGCGTACGTGAAGAGGGAACCCGGGACGACCGAGGACGCGAGCGTGAGCTGCGACGTCGGGCTGTTCGACAGGGTCGGGGTCGTCGCGCGCGGGAAGTCGAAGTAGGTCCGCGAGAGGTCCGTGGGAGACCCGTTCCACTTGGTCTCGACGATGGTGCGCTTCGCCTGGTCCATCGTGAACTGCACCTCGACCGGCTGGACGTCGGAGGTCGAGTTGAGGTTGATGTAGGCGAAGAAGCGCATCGACGTCGGCGAGGCGTACTGGAAGGCGAACTGGGTGTCGACCCCGCTCGCCACCGGGTTGTTCGACGCGACCCGGAGCATGCGTTGCAGCTCGAGCATCGCAGTGGATGCGACACGGGTGTTCCCGTCGACGCCGGTGGTCGTGCTGGAGGCCCGGGAGACCGAGACGAAGAACGCGCCGGCCATCGTCAGCACCAGGATGCTGACACTCATCGCCACGATGAGCTCGGCGAGGGAGACGCCCCGCTCGTCCCGGCGGAGGCGGGCGAGTTCCCGCATCACGGTGCTCTCCGCGGATCGAGGAGTACCTTGCTCGCCGTCGCGGTGACCCCGGGCGCGGTCGTGACGGTGGGAGGCGTGCTGGAGAAGGTGATGGTGACGAGCCCGGAGAGGACGGAGACCACCGTGCCGGACTGCAGGGACCAGGTGCCGTAGGGCAGGGCGATGATCGCGTTGCCGTTGGTCGGCAGGTTCGTGAAGGTGTACGTGGTCGTCGTCGCACATCCCGGATCACCGCTGCCAGCGTCGGGGGCCACCGACACAGCGCGGAGCGAGTTGTCCTGCTTCCCGTTGAGCTTGACGGCGAACGTCTGGACAGGGGCCTTCACGGCGTTGGTCCCCGCTTCCGGCTGCGGAGCGTTCCGCGGCGCGACGGCCGTACCGCTGGTCGTCGTCCAGTTCTCCGGGTCGACGCTGAGGCAGGACGCCGGTGTCCCGGCGACCGCCTTGTACCCGTCGGTGTACGGGAAGACCTGCGTCGCCACACCAGTCGGGTAGGGGCCGTAGTCGGCGGACTTCCGCCGGAGCGAGACCGCCGTGCTCGTCGGCGTCGCGAACGGCCGCGCGCTGGCGTTCGGGTCGGACCACTGCGGCACGACGGTGAGTGCCTGGTCGTAGTTGAAGTTGGCGGCCGAGGTCTGGTTCGCCTGCACCGTGACGGTGGTGGACGGTGTCGCGGTCTGCGCCCCCAGCGAGCCGGAGGAGGTTCCGTCGTCGATGTTGCCGGGTTCGCTCAGTCGGACGTCGTACCGCCCGGGCTTCACGTTGAGGGCGTAGGAGCAGCCGTTCGCGTCGGTCTTCGGGATCGTCGCGGTGATGGCTCCGGCGCCGCCCGGGCTGGTGACGGCAGGGGTGATCGAGACGGCCGCACCGGCGTTGCCGGAACCGCTCACCAGGCTGGCCGAGACGATGATCGTTCCGAGGTTCGCAGCCGTCACCGAGGAGGTCGGCGCCACCAGGGAGTTCATCGAGACGGACTGGGTGCTGGCCGAGGACCACGACACGGTCAGCGAGATCCGCTTGTAGGCGAGCGGGCCGCCGTTGGCCCCCGCGGCACCGCAGGCGTTCGCGGACCCGGAGGACGGGACCCAACGGGCGACCTGCTTCACCGTGTACCGGAGGCCGCCGACCGTCGGTGTCGTCGTGCCGTCGACGACGGAGAAGAGGTTGGTGCTCGTCCGTGCGCTGTCGACGGCGTCCTGCGCGAGGTTGATCGCGACTTCACGCGAGCGGGAGCTGTGCGCGAGGTACAGCGAGCTGGCGATGCCCATCGCCACGCCCGCGGCGATCATCGCGAAGACCGTCATGGCGACGAGGACCTCGACGATGGAGAGCCCCTCGTCGCGCTCACGGGCTCGGTCGAGCAGGGTCGTGATGCGCAGCACGGGTCACCTCCTGTCGGCACCGGTTCGGACATGGGACAGGCGGACTCGAGGTTCCCCCGAGTCCGCCTGCGGCAGAGGAGCTGGCTAGCAGCCGTCCTTCTTGACGCCGCCGTCCTGGTCGATGTGGAAGACGTTGGCCGCGTTGCTGGTGGCCGAGATGCAGAACGCGGCAGCGGTGGCACCCGTCTTGAGTGCCGGCGCGACTCCGGATCCCGAGTAGTCGCTCTTGCTGTACCCGGCGAGCCCGTCGAGGGTCGCGGGGAAGGTGTTGTTCTGCGTGTAGCTCGCGATGAGTGCGGTCTTGGCGTTCGTCAGGTCCGACTTCGCAGCCGAGTCCTTCGCGTTGTTCTGCACGCCGATGTACACCGGGATGGCGATCGCGGCCAGGATGCCGATGATGATGACGACGACCAGGAGTTCGATGAGCGTGAAGCCCTTCTCCTTGTCCTCGAGGAGACCCTTGCGGCGAGCGTCGAGCTTGCCCATGAGAGCGAAGTACATGGTGATTTCCGTTTCGTGGGGAATGCAATTGGGGGTGACGCCGGGGACTGCTCCGCCGCGGTGTCAAAGGTAATGGGGGCATGATCGCCGCATAATCCCGAGAACGGGGGGCAGATTCCGCGGAGATGTCCCCACTACCGGGGGCAGAAAAAAGTCGTTCTGCCCCCGGCGAGGGGACAGTAGTTGGTCATTTGACCAGTGTGGTGATCTGGAAGATCGGCAGGTAGAGCGCGACGATCATGCCGCCGACCACGACCCCCAAGAACGCGATGAGCAGCGGCTCGATGAGCGAGGTCAATGCGTCCGTGGTCGTCTCGACCTCGTTGTCGTAGAACTCTGCGATCTTCTGCAGCATGATCTCGAGGGAACCAGCGTCCTCACCCACGGCGATCATCTGCGAGACCATCGCCGGGAACACCGTTTCCTTCGCCAACGGAGCGGCGATCGATTCACCCTTCCGAACTGATTCCGCAATGCGACCGAGGGCTTTCTCGACGACGTGGTTGTTCGACACTTCACCGGCGATCTGCAATGCCTGGAGAATGGGGACCCCGGCGCCGATCATGTTCGAGAGATTGCGCGAGAAACGTGCGATGACGATCTTCTGGTTGAGCTGGCCGAAGACCGGCACCTTCAGCTTGACCGGGTCGATCACGGCGCGGACGCGCTCGGTGTTCTTGTTCGCCCGCCACCACAACCAGGTGACGATGACGACGACCAGCAGGACCGGGCCCACGTAGACCATCGCGTGCGAGGCGTAGACGAGCACCATCGTCGGCAACGGGAGCTCACCGCCGAGTGACGAGAACATCTTCTGGAAGATCGGGACGATGAACACCAGCATGATGACGACCGCCGCCAGCGACATGCACAGCACCACGACCGGGTAGGTCATCGCCGACTTGATCGTCGACCGGAGCTTGTGCTCCTTCTCGAAGTTCGTCGCGATCGAGTCCATGGCCTGGTCGAGGAACCCACCGGTCTCCCCCGCGCGGATCATGTTGATCATGATCGGCGGGAAGTCGACCGGGTGCTTGCCGACGGCGTCCGAGAACGACACGCCCTGCTCGACCTCGTCACGCACCTTGCCGAGGATGTCCTTGAGCTTCTTGTTCTCGGTCTGGTCCGCCAGGATCGACAGCGCCCGGAGCAGCGACAGCCCCGACGAGAGCATCGTCGACGCCTGCCGCGACATGATCGCCAGGTCCTTCAGCCCGACGCCCTTCTCGAAGCCGGGGATCTTGATCTCGGTCTGCAGGCCGGTGCCGGCCTTCGCCTCGGTGATGGCGATCGGCGAGACCCCCATGCCCCGCAGGCGCTGCACGACGGCGCCTTCGGACGCGGCGTCGACGCGCCCCTTGACGAGTTTCCCCGCGCCGTCCCGCCCGCGGTAGTCGAATGCGAGGGACATCAGTAGCCTCCGGAGAACTTGTCGCCGAAGTCGATCCCGCTCGCGGCGATGGCGTCGGCGGACGCGTCGGACGGTGACTCGACGCGCTGCACGAGCCGGTCGAAGCCCTCGAGGTCGTGGACCTTCTCGAGCGCCGCCCTGCGGGTGATGGTGCCGACGTTGACCAGCTCGGCGAGGTCCTGGTCCATCGTGTGCATGCCCGAGTCGCGCCCGGCCTGCATCGCCGAGGTGATCTGGTAGGTCTTGCCCTCGCGGATGAGGTTGCCGATGGCCGGGGTCGTCTTCATGATCTCGGTGGCCACGATGCGCCCGGTGCCGTTGGCCTTGGGGACGAGGGTCTGGCAGACGACGCCTTCGAGGGTGGCGGCGAGCTGGGTGCGGATCTGGCCCTGCTGGTGCGGTGGGAACACGTCGATGACGCGGTCGATGGTGCCGGGGGCGCTCTGCGTGTGCAGGGTGGCGAACACCAGGTGTCCGGTCTCGGCGGCGGTGAGGGCGACGGAGATCGTCTCGAGGTCGCGGAGCTCACCGATGAGGATGACATCGGGGTCCTGGCGCAGCACGTGCTTCAGCGCGCGGGCGAACGAGTGCGTGTCGGCGCCGACCTCACGCTGGTTGATGATCGCCTTCTTGTGTTCGTGCATGAACTCGATCGGGTCCTCGACCGTGACGATGTGGTCGGCACGGGTCTCGTTGACCAGATCGATGAGCGCGGCGAGGGTGGTCGACTTGCCGGAACCGGTCGGGCCGGTGACGAGCACGAGGCCGCGCGGCAGCTTGGCGAACTCCCCCACGTACCCGGGGATGCCGAGCTGCTTGAGGGTCTTGATCTTGGTGGGGATGATGCGGAAGGCGGCGCCCCAGTTGCCGCGCTGCTGGTAGTAGTTCACGCGGAAGCGGAACTCGGGCGACAGCGAGTACGCGAAGTCGAGTTCCTGTTCCTGGTCGAACTGCGCAGCCTGCTCGGCGGACAGGAGCGTCTTGAGGGCGGCGATGACCTTGTTGCGCGCCCACGGGCCTCCCGGCACGGCGGGTCGGAGCGAGCCGTCGACGCGGACGGTGGGCGGTGCGTCGGCGGTGACGTGCAGGTCGGACGCCCCCTGGTAGACGACCTGGGCGAGGGCGGTGACGAGGTCGGCGTCGGCGTCCTCACGCGCGTGGCGCGTGAAGTTGATCTCGGCGCTGCCCGTCGGGGCGGCCACCGGCACCGGCGGAGCGGCGACGGTCTGGAGGTTCGTGGTCGCGACCGCGGGCACGACCGGCAGCCGTTCGGTCACCTGGTGACCGAGCGGTGTTCCGCTCGGTGCGGGCCAGCCGGCGAGGTCGTCACCGAGGTCGTAGATCGGCGTGGCCGGAGCGGCGGACGACGTGGGGGCAGCGGGGGCTCCCGGGGCAGCCGGCTGCTGCGCGGCCTGTGCGAGGCGGGCCGCACGGCGACCACCGGCCTCGAGGCCGGGGGCACCCGGGTACCAACCGTCGACCGGCTCGTCGCCGGCGGGGGTCAGGTCGTACACGGAGTCCGTCATGTGTTCGTCTCCCACGGCTACGCGACCACGCGCAGGATCTCGTCGACGCTCGTCAGCCCGAGCTTGACCTTCTCCCACCCGTCCATGCGCAGGGTGAGCATGCCCTGCTCCTGGGCGACGCGGCTGATCTCGGCGCTCGAGGCGCGGGAGACGGCGAGGCGCTCGATCTCCTCGGTGACGGTCATGACCTCGTGCAGGGCGATGCGTCCCCGGTACCCGGTGTTCGAGCAGACCGAGCAGCCGATCGGGGCGAAGAAGTCCGGCACGGTGGCAGCACCGTCGAGGAACCCGAGTGCGCGCAGCTGCTCGGCTTCGTAGAACGCGGGGGCCTTGCACCGGTCGCAGAGCTTGCGGGCGAGACGCTGGGCGACCACGCAGTCGAGCGCGGACCCGACCAGGAACGGTTCGATGTCCATCTCGGTGAGACGGGTGATCGCCGACGGGGCGTCGTTGGTGTGCAGGGTGGAGAGCACGAGGTGGCCGGTCAACGACGCCTCGATGGCGATCTGGGCGGTCTCGTGGTCGCGGATCTCACCGAGCAGGACGACGTCGGGGTCCGAGCGGAGGATGCTGCGGAGCGCCGAGGCGAAGGTCAGCCCCGCCTTCGGGTTGACCTGCACCTGGTTGACGCCCGCCATCCGGTACTCGACCGGGTCCTCGACCGTGATGACGTTGATCTCGGGCTTCGCGACGGCGTTCAGCGTCGTGTAGAGGGTCGTCGACTTACCGGATCCGGTCGGACCGGTGACCAGGATCATGCCGTACGGCTTCGAGTAGGAGCGCTGGTAGGCCGCGGCGTTCCGGTCGAGCAGGTTCAGGTCCTTGAGGGTCAACGACGTGTTCGTGTTGTCGAGGATCCGCATGACGACCTTCTCGCCCCACACCGTCGGCAGTGTCGCCACACGGAGGTCGATCTGCCGGCCGCCGTGCCGGACGGACATCCGGCCGTCCTGGGGCTTCCGACGCTCGGCGATGTCGATGTCGCTCATGATCTTGAGCCGACTGATGACGCCGTTCTGGATGTTCTTCGGCGCCGGGGACATCTCGTGCAGGACACCGTCGATGCGGTAGCGGACCCGGACCTCGTGTTCGCCGGGCTCGATGTGGATGTCGGACGCGTGGTCCTGGATCGCCTGCGAGACGAGCAGGTTGACGAAGCGGACGATCGGGACGTCGTCGAGGGAGCCGTCACCGATGTCGGCCTGGTGTTCGGTGGTCCGCGCTTCTTCTTCGAGCGAGGAGGTGAGGTCGTTCAGCTCGTCGTCGGCGCGGAGGTACCGGTCGAACGCCGACAGGAGGTCGCGTTCGTCCACCTGCAGCGGCTTGATCGGCCGGCCGGACGCTGTGCGGGCGTCGTCGATGGCCAGGACGTTCGCCGGGTTGACCATGGCGAGCACGAGGGTCTCGCCCTCGAACCCGATACCGAGCACCGCGTGCCGACGGCACAGCGGAGCGGGCAACACCGAGACCGCTGTCCCGTCGACCGGGTAGTCGGTCAGCGGGACCGTCTTGGAGTTGTGGGAGGCCGCGCGGGCGGTGATGTACTGCGCCTCGCTCACGACGCCCTGCTCGACGAGTGAACGGATCGCCTGCTCGTCGACGTCTTCGTGACCGGTCATCGCGTCGAGGTACTCGATCGGGAGGGCGCCGTTGAGGATCAGGATCTCGGACAGGGTTGCCATGCGCCCTGTACCTCCTTGCTTGCGCGCGCGACGGATCGGCGTGGATCGATGGGCGCCACCAGGGGTGCGGCGCTCGACCACGGTACGGCCGGGGTCCGCACGTGGAGCAGTCCCAGAAGGAGGGGGCGGAGGGGTTCCGACTGGACCCAGAACAGGGGTACCCGCGGGTATCGAGTTCCGACGAGGGGTGCTAGAGCGCCATCGACGTGGTGATCGCAGCAGTCCCGGCGATGAAACCGAGGCGCTCGTAGAGCGCGACGGCACCGCTCGGGTTCTCGGCGTCGACCTCGAGGGATGCAGCCGAGAGCCCGGCACCGCGGACGGCGTCGAGGGTCGCACGGACGACGAGCGGTGCGAGACCCCGTCCGCGCGCTCGACGGACGACGCCGACCCAGTGGATGTACCCGAAGCTCCGACCGCGGGCCGCGAAGGCACCGGGGTCGGACTCGACCACGGTGAACGCCAGGACGTCCCCGCGCTCGTCCACCACCACACGCGACAGGTCGAGCCGGCTCTTGTCCGACGTGAGGTACCCGCGCCAGTCCGCTTCGACCATCGGCTGCGAGCCCCAGTGGTCACGGAACGCGTCGTTCTTGGCCGCCCGCATCGGTTCGATGTCGTCCTGGGTCGCCGGTCGCAGCACGAGGCCGTCGGACAGCGTCGGCAGGGGTTCCCGTTCCGCAGCCCGGTCGTCACCGTCCAGGTCGACCTGCATGTCGACCCACGTGCGCACCGGGTGCAGGCCGGCCCGCGCCGCGAGTGCGAGCGTGACCGATCCTGCCGGGGCGGTGAGGTCGATGGCTCCGGGCAGGTCGAGGTCCAGGCCGGCGAGGTGCTGCCGTGCCCGCGCGGTCTGCCAGGCGAGGACGCGCCGGCCGATCCCCTGTCCCCGGTGTGTGGGGCGCACCGCACCGCCGAGGAGGACCCGCGCGGCGGTGTCCCGTGTCGGGACGGGGATGACGATGGCGTACGCGTGCACATGCCCATCAGCATCGATCCCGACCACCGTGTCACGCTCGGGATCGAGCCCTTCTGTGGACAGACGGTGGACGAAGTCCTCTGTGGAGGGATGCGCGTGCGGCTCGTCGACCGCGGCCGACTCGAGGGCGACACCGTGCACCTCCGGCAGGTCCGCCATCGTGGCCGGCCGGAACGTCAACCCGCCGACCGGGAACGGGACCTCGAGGTGAGCCGGAGCCGTGACCCGTTCGCGCAGCGTCGCCATCCTCACAGCATGCCCTACCCCTCGACGCACCGGGCATCGACGGACCATGATGAGGCATGGACATCACGAGTGTGACCGTGGGGTTGCCCGTCACCGACCTCGAGGCCTCGTGCCTCTGGTACGGCGCGGTGTTCGAACGTGTCGAGCCGGACCTCGAGCCGACCGAGGGCGTCGCCGAGTACGAGGTCGGCGGCATCTGGATCCAGCTCGTCGAGGACCCGGACGCCGACGACAACCCCGTGGCCGTCCGCTTCGGCGTCGACGACGTCGCCGCACAGCACGCCCGCATCGCTGCCCTCGGCATCGACGTCGGCCCGATCGAGTGCGTCGACGGAGCCGTCGACTGGTTCGACGCCCGCGACCCCGACGGCAACGTCCTCAGCCTGTACTCGCTCGCCGACGAGAGCGGCCGCGGAACCGGCGGTCGCGACAGCGACGCGGGTCGCTCCGCCTAGGACCCGACCAGTTCCGGACGGGAGGCACGGGGCGGGCCCGCCCCGTGCCTCCCGTCCGTCACCGCCTGTCACCACCGAACGAAGGAGGGCCCCGCATCCGGCTGGATGCGGGGCCCTCCTCAGGGATTCACTCGGTTCAGTTGTACGTACCCGGCGTGAAGTCGTCCGACGAGAAGCTGTCGAAGTCGACGAAGCTCAGGTCGGCGTCCGAGAACGACGAGTCGTCCGCGAAGATGCGGTTCGGGTACCGCTCCGCCTTCGCTTCTTCCGTCGCGTTCACGTCCACGTCGCGGTACCGGCTGAGGCCCGTCCCGGCGGGGATGAGCTTACCGATGATGACGTTCTCCTTGAGGCCGACGAGCTGGTCCTGCTTGCCCTCCATGGCCGCCTGCGTCAGGACGCGGGTGGTCTCCTGGAAGGACGCGGCGGACAGCCACGACTCGGTCGCGAGGGACGCCTTCGTGATGCCCATGACCTCCTGGCGAGCCGAGGCGGTCTTGCGACCCTCCTGCAGCGCCGCACGGTTGATCGCGTTGTAGCGCGACCGGTCGACGAGCTCACCCGGCAGCAGGTCGGTGTCGGCGTGGTCGACGACGGTGACCTTGCGGAGCATCTGACGGACGATGACCTCGATGTGCTTGTCGTGGATCGGCACACCCTGCGAGCCGTAGACGTCCTGCACACCGTTGACCAGGTGCTTCTGGACCTCTCGGACACCCTTGACCCGGAGGACTTCCTTCGGGTCGACGGTGCCGGCGATGAACTGCTCGCCGAGCTCGACGTGCTGGCCGTCCTCGATGAGGAGGGTCGCACGCTTGAGCACCGGGTAGATGAACGGCTCGTCGCCGTTGTCCGGCGTGAGGATGATCCGACGACCCTTGTCCGTGTCCTCGATCGTGGCGCGGCCGGGGGCCTCGGCGATCGGGGACGCGCCCTTCGGGGTACGAGCCTCGAAGAGCTCGGTCACGCGGGGCAGACCCTGCGTGATGTCGTCGGCCGAGGCCGAACCACCCGTGTGGAAGGTACGCATCGTCAGCTGGGTACCGGGCTCACCGATGGACTGCGCGGCGATGATGCCGACTGCCTCACCGATGTCGACCAGGTTGCCCGTGGCGAGCGACCGGCCGTAGCACTGCGCGCAGACACCGACGGCCGACTCGCAGGTCAGGACCGAGCGCACCTTGATGCTCTCGACACCGGCTGCGAGCAGCTTGTCGAGGAGGACGTCACCGACGTCCTCGCCGCCCTCGGCCACCACGGTGCCCGAGGCGTCGACGGCCTCGGTCGCGAGGGTGCGCGAGTAGACGGTGTTCTCGACACGCGGGTCGCGGACGAGCTTGCCGTCGGCACCCATCGTCGCGATCGGCAGCTCGAGGCCACGGGTCGTCCCGCAGTCGTCCTCACGGATGATGACGTCCTGCGACACGTCCACGAGACGACGGGTCAGGTAGCCCGAGTCAGCGGTACGGAGAGCCGTGTCCGCCAGACCCTTGCGAGCACCGTGCGTGGCGATGAAGTACTCCGCCACGGTCAGGCCCTCGCGGTACGAGTTGATGATCGGGCGGGCGATGATGTCGCCCTTCGGGTTGCTCACCAGACCACGCATACCGGCGATGTTGCGCACCTGCAGCCAGTTACCACGAGCACCGGAGGACACCATGCGGTTGATGGTGTTGTCCTTCGGGAAGTTGTCGCGCATCTCCTGCGCGATCTCGTTCGTGGCCTCGGTCCAGATCTTGATCAGGTCGGCGCGACGCTCCGAGTCCGTGATCAGACCCTTGTCGAACTCACCCTGGACCTTGGCGGCCTGGATCTCGTAGCCCGCGATGATCTCCTTCTTGCGAGGAGGCGTCACGACGTCCGAGAGGGCGACGGTCACACCGGAGCGGGTGCCCCAGTAGAAGCCGGCGTCCTTGATCCGGTCGAGTGCAGCGGCCGTCTCGGTCTTGGAGTACCGCTCGGCGAGGTCGTTGACGATCGCGGAGAGCGTGCCCTTGTCGGTGACCTTCTGGACGAACGGGTAGTCCGTCGGGAGGGTCTCGTTGAACAGCGCGCGACCGAGGGTGGTCTCGAGGAGGATCGTCTGACCGACCTCGTAGCCCTCGGGTGCTTCACCCTCGGCGAAGTGGACACCCGACATGCGGATCTTCACGGTCGCGTTGAGGTGCAGCGTGTTCTGGTCCTTCGCCATGATCGCCTCGGCGACCGAGGAGAACGAACGGCCTTCACCGACGGCGCCCTCGCGGACGGTCGTCAGGTGGTGCAGACCGATGATCATGTCCTGTGCGGGCAGGGTCACCGGGCGGCCGTCGGACGGCTTCAGGATGTTGTTCGAGGCGAGCATCAGGATGCGAGCCTCGGCCTGGGCCTCGACCGACAGCGGCAGGTGCACGGCCATCTGGTCGCCGTCGAAGTCCGCGTTGAACGCAGCACAGACCAGCGGGTGGAGCTGGATGGCCTTGCCCTCGACGAGCTGCGGCTCGAACGCCTGGATGCCGAGACGGTGCAGCGTGGGCGCACGGTTCAGCAGCACGGGGCGCTCGCGGATGATCTCCTCGAGCACGTCCCACACCTGGGCACGCGAACGCTCGACCATGCGCTTGGCCGACTTGATGTTCTGCGCGTGCGACAGGTCGATGAGGCGCTTGATGACGAACGGCTTGAACAGCTCGAGCGCCATCTGCTTGGGCAGACCGCACTGGTGGAGCTTGAGCTGCGGGCCGACGATGATGACCGAACGACCCGAGTAGTCGACGCGCTTGCCGAGCAGGTTCTGGCGGAAACGACCCTGCTTGCCCTTGAGCATGTCGCTCAGGGACTTCAGGGCGCGGTTGCCGGTACCCGTGACGGGGCGGCCACGACGACCGTTGTCGAACAGCGCGTCGACCGCTTCCTGCAGCATGCGCTTCTCGTTGTTCACGATGATCTCGGGGGCACCGAGGTCGAGCAGGCGGCGGAGACGGTTGTTGCGGTTGATCACACGACGGTAGAGGTCGTTGAGGTCCGACGTGGCGAAGCGGCCACCGTCGAGCTGCACCATCGGGCGCAGTTCCGGCGGGATGACCGGCACGACGTCGAGCACCATCGCTGCCGGCGAGTTGCCGGTGGCGAGGAAGGAGCTGACGACCCGCAGACGCTTGATCGCACGGATCTTCTTCTGGCCCTTGCCCTCGGCGATCTGCAGACGCAGTGCCTCGGCCTCGGCGGCCAGGTCGAAGGCCTCGAGCCGCAGCTTGATCGCCTCGGCGCCCATGTAGGCGTCGAAGTAGATCCCGAAGCGGTCCTGGAGCTCGTGGAAGACGGCGTCCTCGGGCTTGAGGTCGCCCACCTTGAGGTTGCGGAAGTCCTCCCACACACGCTCGAGACGGGTGATGTCCTCGTCGAAGGACTTGCGGACCTGGGACATCTCCTTCTCGGCGGTGTCCTTGGTCCGGCGCTTCACGTCGGCCTTGGCGCCTTCTTCCTCGAGCGCTGCGAGGTCGTCCTCGAGCTTCTTGAGGCGGTCGGCGATGATCGAGTCGCGCTGGTTCTCGAGGTTCTTGATCTCGAGGCGCATCTCGTTCTCGAGGCCGGGCATGTCAGCGTGACGGCCCTCCTCGTCGATGCTGATGATCATGTACGCCGCGAAGTAGATGACCTTCTCGAGGTCCTTCGGGGCCATGTCCAGCAGGTAGCCCAAGCGCGACGGGACGCCCTTGAAGTACCAGATGTGGGTGACGGGTGCGGCGAGCTCGATGTGGCCCATGCGCTCACGACGGACCGAGGACTTGGTGACCTCGACGCCGCAGCGCTCGCAGACGATGCCCTTGAACCGGACTCGCTTGTACTTGCCGCAGGCGCACTCCCAGTCGCGGGACGGACCGAAGATCTGTTCGCCGAACAGACCGTCCTTCTCGGGCTTCAGGGTGCGGTAGTTGATCGTCTCCGGCTTCTTGACCTCGCCGTACGACCACTGGCGGATGTCCTCGGCGGTAGCGAGGCCGATCCGAATGGCGTCAAAGGAAGTTGCTTCGAGCAATGTTCTTCTCTCTTGCTGGTTCGAAACGTGTTCGGCGGGCGGGATCAGATGTCGTCGACGGACGACGACTCGAACCGCGAGGAGATGTTGATGCCGAGCTCTTCAGCGGCACGGAAGACCTCGTCGTCCGTGTCGCGGAGGCTGACCGCCTGACCGTCGGCCGAGAGGACCTCGACGTTCAGGCAGAGCGACTGCATCTCCTTCATGAGGACCTTGAACGACTCCGGGATGCCGGGCTCCTGGATGTTCTCGCCCTTGACGATCGCCTCGTAGACCTTCACGCGGCCGAGGATGTCGTCGGACTTGATCGTCAGGAGCTCCTGGAGGGCGTACGCGGCACCGTATGCCTCGAGCGCCCACACCTCCATCTCGCCGAAGCGCTGTCCACCGAACTGCGCCTTCCCACCCAGCGGCTGCTGCGTGATCATCGAGTACGGGCCGGTCGAACGGGCGTGGATCTTGTCGTCGACCAGGTGGTGCAGCTTCAGGATGTACATGTAGCCGACCGACACGGGCTCCGGGAACGGCTCGCCGGAGCGGCCGTCGAAGAGCTGTGCCTTGCCCGAGGAACCGATCAGGCGTTCGCCGTCACGGTTCGGGAGCGTGGAGTCGAGGAGACCCTCGATCTCGCGCTCGTACGCACCGTCGAACACCGGGGTGGCGACCTTCGTGCCGGGGGCTGCGCTGTGCGCGGCTTCCGGCAGGTTCTCGGCCCACTCCTGGATGCCCTCGACCTGCCAGCCCTGCTTGGCGAGCCACCCGAGGTGGATCTCCAGCACCTGGCCGAAGTTCATGCGGCCGGGGACGCCGAGCGGGTTGAGGACGATGTCGACCGGGGTGCCGTCCGCGAGGAACGGCATGTCCTCCACGGGCAGGATCGTCGAGATGACGCCCTTGTTGCCGTGGCGGCCGGCGAGCTTGTCACCCGCGGTGATCTTGCGCTTCTGGGCGATGTAGACGACCACGCGCTGGTTGACGCCCGAGCCGAGCTCGTCGTCGCCGTCCTGCGAGTCGAACACCTTGACGCCGATGATCGTGCCCTCTTCACCGTGGGGCACCTTGAGCGAGGTGTCGCGGACTTCGCGCGACTTCTCGTTGAAGATGGCACGGAGCAGGCGCTCCTCCGCGGAGAGCTCGGTCTCGCCCTTCGGCGTGACCTTGCCGACGAGGATGTCGCCGGGGCGGACCTCGGCACCGATGCGGATGATGCCGCGCTCGTCGAGGTCGGCCAGGAGGTCCGGGCTGACGTTCGGCAGGTCGCGGGTGATCTCTTCCTTGCCCAGCTTGGTGTCGCGGGCGTCGACCTCGTACTCCTCGATGTGGATCGAGGAGAGCGTGTCGTCCTTCACGAGGTTCTGCGACAGGATCATCGCGTCCTCGTAGTTGTAGCCCTCCCACGGCATGAACGCGACGAGGAGGTTCTTGCCGAGCGCGAGCTCGCCGTTCTCCGTCGCGGGACCGTCGGCGATGACCTCGCCCTGCTCCACACGCTCACCGGCGCTGACGATCACGCGGTGGTTGTAGCTGGTGCCCTGGTTCGAGCGGTCGAACTTGCGCAGGTAGAAGGTCTGCGTGCCGCCCTCGTCGAGCTGCAGGGTCACGGCGTCCGCCGAGACCTCGGAGACGACACCGGCCTTGTCGGCGGTGATGACGTCGCCGGCGTCGATGGCGGTGTAGCCCTCCATGCCGGTGCCGACGAGCGGCGACTCGGAGCGGAGGAGCGGCACGGCCTGGCGCTGCATGTTCGCACCCATGAGGGCGCGGTTCGCGTCGTCGTGCTCGAGGAACGGGATGAGCGAGGTCGCGACCGACACCATCTGGCGCGGCGAGACGTCCATGTAGTCGACCTCGTCCTTGCCGACGAGCTCGACCTCGCCGCCCTTCTTGCGGACGAGCACCTTGTCGTCAGCGAAGTGGAACGAGCTGGTCAGCGGGGCGTTGGCCTGCGCGACGACGAACTCGTCCTCTTCCGAGGCGGTCAGGTAGTCGATCGTCTTCGTGACCTCGCCGTTGACGACGCGACGGTACGGGGTCTCGATGAAACCGAACGAGTTGATCCGACCGAAGGACGCGAGCGAGCCGATCAGGCCGATGTTCGGGCCTTCCGGGGTCTCGATCGGGCACATGCGGCCGTAGTGCGACGGGTGGACGTCACGGACCTCGACGCCGGCACGCTCACGGGACAGACCACCCGGGCCGAGGGCCGACAGGCGACGCTTGTGCGTCAGACCCGCGAGCGGGTTGTTCTGGTCCATGAACTGCGACAGCTGGGACGTCCCGAAGAACTCCTTGATCGCAGCGACGACGGGACGCACGTTGATGAGCGTCTGCGGCGTGATGGCCTCGATGTCCTGCGTGGTCATGCGCTCGCGGACGACGCGCTCCATGCGGGACAGACCGGTGCGGACCTGGTTCTGGATGAGCTCGCCGACCGCACGGATGCGACGGTTGCCGAAGTGGTCGATGTCGTCCACGTCGAGGCGGAGCTGCACCGGCTCACCGTCACGGACGCCGTCCATGGTGGTGCGCTCGGCGTGCAGGGACACCAGGTACTTGATCGTCGCGACGATGTCCTGCACGGTGAGCACCGAGTCGGACAGCGGGGCGTCGATACCGAGCTTGCGGTCGAGCTTGTAGCGACCGACCTTCGCCAGGTCGTAACGCTTCGAGTTGAAGTAGAAGTTGTCGAGGAGCGCACGCGCGGCCTCGGCAGCGACCTGCTCGCCCGGGCGCAGCTTGCGGTAGATGTCCTTGAGCGCCTCTTCCTTCGTGAGGACGGCGTCCTTCTCGAGGGTCGACTCCATGGACGCGAAGCCCTGGAACTCCTCCATGATCTCTTCGCTCGTCAGGCCGAGGGCCTTGAGGAAGACGGTCACGGACTGCTTGCGCTTGCGGTCGATGCGCACGCCGACCTGGTCGCGCTTGTCGATCTCGAACTCGAGCCAGGCGCCACGCGACGGGATGATGCGCGCCGAGTAGATGTCCTTGTCGGACGTCTTCTCCTGCGCACGCTCGAAGTACACGCCCGGCGAGCGGACGAGCTGCGAGACGACGACACGCTCGGTGCCGTTGATGATGAACGTGCCGCGCTCGGTCATGAGCGGGAAGTCGCCCATGAAGACCGTCTGCGTCTTGATCTCACCCGTCATGTGGTTCATGAACTCGGCGTTGACGTACAGCGGAGCGGCGTAGGTCTTGCCGCGCTCCTTGCAGTCGTCGATCGAGTACTTCGGGTCCTCGAGCTCCGGGGACGTGAACGAGAGCTGCATGGTCTCGCCGAGGTCCTCGATCGGGGAGATCTCCTCGAAGATCTCCTCGAGGCCGGAGTGCAGCGCGAGGTCGGTACGACCCTGCTCCTGCCCTTCGGCGAGGCGGGCCTTCCATGCGTCGTTGCCGACGAGCCAGTCGAAGCTCTCCGTCTGGAGGGCGAGCAGATCAGGAACCGTGAGGGTGTCCGTGATCTTGGCGAACGAGAGTCGCGAGTGGTTGCGACCGTTCTTGGGGTTGGTGGATGCGTTGGGCGCAGCAGCCAAGGGTGTGACCTCCGGTAGGCCCCGTCGGGCCGACACTGACGAAGCAGTGTGTAGGTGAGTGGATTGATCGCTCGGCGCAACCCGGTGATCAGGACACGAGTACGGTGTGCTCCGGGTCCGGAGCCGCGTGTGGGATGATCGGTGAGCGGGTCCCGCCGCCATATACGGGACCGGCATCACCAGGCGTGTTCAGCGAAGCACCTGCTGAGAGGCGTCTTCGTGGAACTCGGTCGACCGCAATATGACGACACGGATGCCAGGGAGCGCGAACTGTCATCATAGGTGGCTCGACAGTGCGCTGTCCAGTCCCTGGCTTGACCGAGATCGAGTCCGGCGTGTATAAGCCCCGGACGGCCAGTCTCATCCGAGCGGGCAGTCTCATTCCGATCGGGCAGGCTCATTCCGAGCGGGCAGCGCCGACCAGCGCCCGCACCGCGTCCTCGGGCCGGTCGCTCCGCACGAACGTCGTCCGCCCCGACGCGTCGGTGATCTCCACCCCGGGCCCCGGCGTCAGCACGAGTGCCCGCCGCCGTCGGCCGATCCGCAGCCCGACGCCGCCGTAGGTGCGCGCGTCCGCCTCGGTCACCCGGACGGCCGTGATGACCCGGCGGGCGATGCGCCGCGGCGGGAGCGGGCGGAAGTGCAGGACGACCGCGTCCTCGGTGACGGTCAGGCCAGCCCGGGCGACGAGCGCCAGGATCCCGACGACGACCGCGACGAGTCCCGGGATCACGAGCGCCGACTCCGGCGCGTCCCCCGGCCAGCCGAGGACGGCTGCGGTGAGCGCGAGCCCGGCGGCCAGGACGATCCCGCCGACGGCGCGCATCCAGAGCGGCGCACCCTGGTGGTCGTCGACGAGCGGACGGGAGGCCCGGCTCGTCCCCGCCCCGCCGCCCACCCGGTCCGGGGCGTGCGTCTGGGTCTGGGTCTGGGTCTGGGTCTGCGTCTGGGTCCACCCCGGTCGGCTCGGTCGGACGGGGACGGACAGGGTGTCGGCGGTCATGGGGGTGCTCCTTCGGGCGCGGGGGCCCGGACGTCGTGTGGCGGTGCTGGTCGCCGCGGTACCGGTCGTGGCGGTGCCGGTCGCAGCGGTGCGGGTGGACGCGGCGCACGGCGTCGAGACCCGCGACGGGAGCGGGGCTCGTCGTCGGGCGGGCGTCCGGGTCGGCCCCGCCGGACGTGCGCGCGGCTGCCGGGGAACGGCGGCCGACGACGCGGTCTGGAGGGACCGGGACGACGGGCACGACCGGTCGGTGGGGATCCGCGGTCGCGTCGCTCGTCGTCGCGAGGACCCGTCCACGTTACGGCGTCCGGCTTGGCGTCTCCTGTCCGTCGATGCAAGAGCATCGATCAGCACACGAGCCGCCGCGGAGGACGGCCCGCCTCAGCGCAGGACGCGGGCGACGGCCTCCGCCCGGGTCCGGACACCGAGCTTCGTGAAGACCTGGTTGACGTACGACTTCACGGTCGGCACGGTCAGGAACAGCTCGGCGGCGATCTCCGGGTTCGTGCGGCCCTCGGCGATGCGGGTCAGCACGTCGGCCTCACGCGGGGTCAGTTCCGGGAACCGCTGCCGCACGTCCGGCACCCCGCCCGCCGCTCCGGAGGACGCCGGACTCGAGGCCGCCGCACCGGCACCGGCTGCTCCGGCCGCCAAGCGTGCCAGGACCGCCGCCCCCGCGGTCGCGTCGAACGTCGTCTGCCCCGAGGCCACCGCCCGGATCGCGGTGGCGATCTCCGCGCGGCCGGCGTCCTTGGTCAGGTACCCCCGGGCGCCCGCGGCGAGCGCGGTGAGGATCGAGTCGTCGTCCGCGTAGGTCGTCAGCACGAGGACCGCGACCCCCGGGTGCTCCGCGGTGATCCGCCCGGTCGCCGCAGCGCCGTCGAGGACGGGCATCCGCAGGTCCATGAGCACGACGTCCGGGGTCAGCGCCGCGACCATGGCGACGGCGGCCGCGCCGTCCTCGGCTTCGCCCACGACCTCCAGGTCGTCGACGAGCGAGAGCACCGTGACCAGGCCGTCCCGGACGATCGCCTGGTCGTCGGCGACCAGCACCCGGATCGTCACGAGGTCCGGCCGGTCGTGGCGCCGCGCGTCGGACGCCCCGCGGACCGGGCGACCGGCACGTGCATCGCGACGACGAACTCGCCGTCGGACCGCTCCGCCTCGACGGTCGCCGCCCCGCCGAGCTCCGCGAACCGCTCACGCATGCCGAGCAGACCGTGTCCGTCGGCGGCGACCGGGTTCGCGACGACGACGTCCACGGCGTCGCCGTCCCGGATGACGGACAGGGACACGGGGCGGCCGGGGGCGTGTCTGCGGGCGTTGCTGAGGGCCTCCCGGACGCCGGCCACGACGACCGCGCGGGTGGGCTCGTCGACGTCGTGCAGGTCGAGGTCGCCCTGCACGACGGCGGTGCCGCCGAAGGAACGGTGCGCGTCGACGAGGGCGGCGATGCCGTCACCGGTCGGCCGGGAGGCCCGTGCCGGCTCCGCCTCGTCCCTCGCGTCCGGTCCGGCGGCACCCGCGGGGACCACGTCGCCGGGCTGGTCGTCGCGGAGCGCGCGGACCGCCCGGCGTGCCTCGGTGAGTCCGTCGGCGGCGAGTGTGCGGGCGTCGGACGCGCGCTGTCGGGCGTCGTCGACCCGGCCGGCCTCGAGGAGGGCCTCCACGGCGTCGAGCTGCAGGACGAGTCCGCCGAGCGAGTGTGCCAGGACGTCGTGCACGTCCCGGGCGACCCGCGCCCGGTCGGCGAGCAGGCCCGCCCGCTGCTGGTCCCGGTCGGCCTGGCGAGCCTGCTCCTCGAGGACGCGGGTCTGCTCCTCGGCCGTCCGGAGCTGTCGGCGGCTGACGCCGATCACGACGCCGAGCGCCAGGCCGAGGGCGGTGCCGAGGACCAGTGCGACGGAGGTGCCGGCGGCCGTGGCGACCGCGGCGACGACGGCCACGGCGACGAGCGCGGCGACGACGGCGACCCAGACGGGGAGGGTCGGCGCGGCCTCGAGGACGACGAGCCCGATGATGACCGGGACGAGCAGGAGCCCGTCGGTGTGGACGACCGCGAGTGCGCCGGCGACGACCATCACCACGGCGGCGGGCACGGCGAGGCGGGGTGGGCCGTACTCGCGGACGGCCCAGGCGGCGAGCGCCACGGCCCCGGCGAGCCAGACCCACAGCGGCAGTTCCTCGGCGACGCCGTTCCGGACGAACCAGAAGGCGACGACGACGATGCCGATCGCGTTGAGCCCCACCGACACCCCGGCGCGGGACCGGCCCCGTGCGGGGTCGGTCCCGGCGGCACGCCCCTCGGGGCCGCGGAGCTCGGTCATCACACCATCATGCCGCGGGCGGTGCGGCGGGCGTCGTGCTGGAGGCGCTGGTCGACGACCAGGGCGCGGGCGGCCCGGTTGACGGCGAGCATGAGGAGGACGACACCGGTCGAGGTGAGCAGGTGCGCACCGAGGTGCGCGCCGACGACGTCGAGGCCGATGCGGACGACGATGAGGGCGACCCAGAGGGCGGCGCCGGACCAGCCGGTGCGGGACTGCAGGGTGCGGCCCGTCGAGTCGGGGGTACCGACGGTGCGGAAGCGGGTGCGGCTGCCCATCGCCAGGCCGATGCCGACGGAGAGCAGCGCCTCCAGGCCGAGGAAGACGACGTCCTGGGGGTCGATCGTGGCGGCGCTCTGGGCGAGGACCACGATGCCGATGGCCGCCATCACGACCGGGCCGCGCCAGATCCGTGCCGGGTCCAGGAACTGCCAGGTGGACTGCTTCCAGGCGAGGAACCCGACGAGTGCGAGTCCGATGACGATGTTCGTGAGGAGCTGGACGGACATGGGGTGGGCCTCCCGGTCGTGGGCCGGCGGGGTGTTCCCGGTCGGTGGTCCCATCGTCGCGAGGCCGCGTCCGCCGCCCCACCACCCACGGGTGGGGACCGGGCGGGGGGCCGGGTGGTGTTCCATGGACGCATGGCTGATGCGTTCGACGGGTTCCGGGTGGGTGCGGGGTACGCGGTCGTCGAGCCCGACCGGCACCGGCCGGGGTCGTTCACCCTGGTGGTGGACGGGACGCCGCAGTCACACGTCGACCTCGAGGACCCGACGCACCTGGCGTTCGAGTACATCCGGCGGATCGGGCACGCGATCGACCTGCTGCCGTCGGGTCCGGTGACGGCGCTGCACCTGGGCGCCGGAGCGCTGACCCTGCCGCGGTACGTGGCGGTGACCCGACCGGGCTCCCGGCAGCAGGTGATCGAGCTCGAGCGGGACCTGGTCGACCACGTCCGGGACGCCCTGCCGTTCCCCCGCGGCGCGTCGATCCGGGTGCGGTACGGCGACGCCCGGGAGGTCATGGAGAAGCTGCCGGCCGGGCTCCGCGGCACCGTCGACCTGGCCGTCGTCGACGTGTTCTCCGGTGCCCGCACGCCGGCGCACGTGACGAGTGTCGAGTTCTACCGGTCCGTCGCGTCCTTCCTGTCCCCGACCGGGATGATCGCGGTGAACGTCGCGGACGGTGCCGGGCTGGCGTTCGCCCGCGGGCAGGCCTCGACGCTGCAGTCGGTCCTGCCCTCGGTGGCGGCGGTGGCGGACACCGGGATGCTCAAGGGACGCCGCTTCGGCAACATCGTGCTGCTCGGCTCCCCCGGCGAGCTGCCGATCGCCGACATGCCCCGGCGCTACTCGTCGGACCCGCTGCCGAGCAAGGTCGTGCACGGCGACGAGCTGCGGGCCTTCATCGCCGGCGCACCGATCGTCACCGACACCACGGCCGTCGGGTCGCCCGAGCCGAACAAGTCGGTCTTCGGCGCCTGAGCCGTCGCTGCGGATCACGCCGCGGGCGTACCCCGGGCGGGGGACGCTGCCAGGATGGTCTGAGCACACCGCGCCAGCGCGCGACGGCGCACCACCGCGCGACCGCACACCAGGAGGAGACCGCCGATGACCAACGACGATCGCAAGGACGAGCAGCCCCGCCACGGCGAGCAGGAACAGCCGCGGTACGGCGAGCGCGTCAGCCCGGAGCAGGGCGGAGCCCCCCGGTACGAGGACCAGCCGACGCAGCAGTACCAGCAGCAGTCGGCGCCGCAGTGGGGCCAGCACGACCAGCAGCAGCAGTACGGGCAGCAGGGCGGGCAGCAGCAGTACGGGCAGCAGGGCGACCAGTACGGCCAGCAGCAGTACAGCCAGCAGCCGCAGCAGTACGGCGACCAGCAGCAGGCCGGAGCCCCCGCCTGGAACGCGCACGACGAACCCGCCAAGAAGAAGAAGACCGTCGGCATCATCGCCTTCTTCGTCGGCGTCGTCGCGCTCGTGCTCGGCGTCGTCGCCGGGGTCCTGCTCGGCAACGGCCTCGGGAACAGCCAGGCCCTGCAGGACTACGCGGCGAACGGTGGCGCGGGCGACCCGCAGGAACTCCAGCGCCAGCTCATGCAGGACCCCGCCGCGATGTCGTCGCTCGGCACCGGCGTGGTCGTCTTCGGGATCGGCTCGCTGTTCGGCCTCTGGGCGATCGTGCAGGGGATCATCGCGATCGCCACGAAGCGGGGACGCGTCTGGGGTGTCCTGGCCGTCGTGCTCGCCCTCGTCGCCGTCGTCGTGGCCATCGCCCTGTACGGCAGCGCCATCGCCGGGTCCGTCTCCGGCATGTGACCAGCAGATCGACACCACACGGCCCGTCCTGGACTCCCGGGGCGGGCCGTCTGCGTTCGTGCGCGTGGCACGGTCACCTCCCGGCGCGACGCGGATACCCTCGACCCTGATGTCCCTCCCGCCCGACGAACGCCGAGACCACGACCGCGCCGACCAGGCCCGGGAGCCCCGTCATGCCGCCCCGGTGACCGCCGGGGTCAGCCCGGGCAGCACCTTCGCGCCGATCAGCCTGCGCCCCGCCGTCGACGTCCAGGCCGTGCAGGACCGCCTGCGGGACCTCGGGCAGAGCCGCAGCACCGACGCGCTGGCCGAACGTGCCGAGCTGCTCCGGCTGCTCGGGCGTCTGGACGAGGCGCTGACCGTCGCAGAGGAGGTCTTCCGGCTGACGATGTTCACCGGCGAGCGCCAGGACAAGGAAGCGGCCCGGATCCGCCGCGCCCACATCCTGCACGACCTCGGCCGGTACGAGCGTGCGGCGACCGAGGCCTCGATGGCGCGGGACACCGCCGCGACCGAGGAGTGGCCGGAGCTCGAGGGCGCCGCCGCCGAGCTCGAGGGCTGGTCCCTGTACGAGCTGTCCCGCTTCGAGGAGGCCCGCGCCGTCCTCAGCCGGTCGTACGACGCGTTCCGCGCTGCCGGCGCCCCGTCGGAGCGCACCGAGGCGCTCCGCACCGCCGTCGAGGCCGCACTCCGGGCCTCCATGACGCAGCCCGCGGTCGCACCCGACGCCGAGCGTCCCCGGACCGCCCGCGACTTCGCGGTGCGCACCGACGCCGCCCCCGTCGTCCGCCCGGCGGAGCCGTCGGCGCAGCCCCCGGCGACCCCGCGTCGGGTGCTCGGTGCCCCGGACGCCGCTCGGACCGAGGGCGACTCGCTCTGGGGTCGGCTGGCTCGTCCGTCCAGCACGGACCGGGACGAGTGACGCTGCTCGACGACGTCCGGACCCGCGCCGCGGAGCTGATGGGCCGGCATCTGCCCGACGGCTCGTGGGCGTTCGCGTTCGACAACGCGAAGACCCGCGCCGGCCAGTGCGACTTCGCCCGTCGCCGGATCACGGTGAGTCGGCACCTCGCCACCCGGTTCACACCCGAGGACGTCGAGCAGGTGCTGCTGCACGAGATCGCGCACGCGCTGAGCGGGCCGCGCGCCGGACACGGCCCCGCATGGCGTCGGACCGCCCGGGGGCTCGGCTACACCGGCTCGCGGCTGCACGACGGCCCGATCGCCAGTGAACTCGCCCCGTGGGTGGGGAGCTGTCCTGCGGGACACGAGCACTTCCGCTACCGGACGCCCACCCGGCCGCTGGCGTGTGCCCGCTGTGGGCGGCGGTTCGACGAGCGGAACGTCATCACCTGGCACCGTCGGACCGAGGCGACTATCCTAGATTCGACAGATCGTGCCGGAGGCGCGCCGCTCACCCGTTAGCCTGGGCGGATGCGAACAGGGCAGGACATCCGGACCGATGCCGGGTCGTCGTGGTTCTTCGATGCGGGCCGGATCGCCCTGGACTTCGCACACACCGGTGGGTTCGCCGACGACCCGGACCGGCGCCGCCCCCGCGGACACCTCGGGGAGCTGCTGGCCACGCCCGCGGACCTCGACGAGTGGCTCGGGTTGCACACCGAACCGATCGACCTCGGTGCGACCGCGCGCGAGCTGCAGGACGCCCGCGCACTCCGGGCCGCGATCGCCCGCCTGGCCACCGCGGCCGCCCCGGCACCCGCGGACTCGGCTGCCGACCGGACCGCTGTCGCCGTCGGCCTCCGCGCCGGCACCGGACGGACCCGGCCGGCGCCGGACGACATCGACACGGTGAACCTGTTCGCCGCCCTGCCGGACGTGCCCCCGAGCCTCCCGGGTGGCCGACGCCGTGCCGGGGCGAACCGGGTGCGGCTCGCACAGGCACTGTCGAGCGTCGCGCGCGACGCCGTCGCCCTGCTCACCGAGGTCGGCTTCGACGACGTCGAGGCGGAGGGGCGCCCGGCCCGCCTGAGTCGGTGCTCGGCGCCGGACTGCGGCCTGGTGTTCTACGACTCCTCGCGCGGCGGCACGCGCCGCTGGTGCTCGATGCAGCGCTGCGGCAACCGGGCGAAGGTCCGCGCCCACCGGGCCCGCCGCGCGGCCGTCTGAGCCGAGCGCACGACGCGGCCGTCCGAGCCGAACACACCGCGAGCCGAGCGTGCGGAGAGCGACCGATCCCGCGCAGATCGGACGGCGCACCGAAAGTCTGGATTCGGCAGGCCGAAACCTCTGGCATGGTGGAGGCATGACGGACACCGCCACCCCGGTCGTGGGCCAGCGCCCGCCGGGCCGCCGCGCCACCGGACTGGGCCTGCTCGGTCCGGCGTTCGTCGCGGCGATCGCCTACGTCGACCCCGGCAACGTCGCCGCGAACCTGACCGCGGGCGCCCGCTACGGCTACCTGCTGCTGTGGGTGCTGATCGCCGCGAACGCCAGTGCCGTCGTCGTCCAGTACCTCTCCGCGAAGCTCGGCATCGTCACCGGCCGGTCCCTGCCCGAACTGCTCGGTCTGCGGATGCGCCGCACACCCCGGCTGCTGTTCTGGGCGCAGGCCGAGGTCGTCGCCGCCGCCACCGACGTCGCAGAGGTGATCGGCGGCGCCCTCGCCCTGCACCTGCTCTTCGGCGTCCCGCTCGTGGTCGGCGGACTGATCACCGGCGTGGTGTCGATGGCGATCCTGCTGCTCCAGCACCACCGCGGCGCCCGGACCTTCGAGGCCGTCGTCACGGCGATGCTCGCGGTGCTGACGATCGGGTTCTGCGCCGGGCTGCTGTTCGCGCAGGTCTCGCCCGCGGCGCTCGTCGCGGGGATCGCCCCGCGGTTCGCCGACTCCGGCTCGGTGCTGCTCGCCGCGTCGATGCTCGGCGCGACGGTCATGCCGCACGCGGTGTACCTGCACTCAGCCCTGGCCCGCGACCGGCACGGGGACACCGCCGTCGGCCCCGAGCGCCGGCGCGTGCTGGTGGCGACGCGGTGGGACGTGGCCCTGGCGCTCGTCCTCGCCGGCGGGGTGAACATCGCGATGCTCGTCCTCGCCGCGGCCACGCTGCAGGGGGTGTCCGGCACCGACTCGATCCCGGGAGCGCAGCACGCCATCGCCGAGAACGTCGGCCCTGTGGTCGGGGTGCTCTTCTCGGTCGGGCTGCTGGCGTCCGGGCTCGCATCCACCTCCGTCGGCTGCATGGCCGGGGCGGAGATCATGCACGGCCTGCTGCACGTGCGGGTGCCGCTCGTCGTCCGGCGACTGGTCACGCTCGTGCCGGCGATCGTGCTGCTGGCGCTGCGGTACGACCCGACACAGCTGCTGGTGATCAGCCAGGTGGTGCTGAGCTTCGGGATCGCCTTCGCGATCGTGCCGCTGGTGACCTACACGTCACGGCGGAGCGTCATGGGTGACGACGTCAACGCGCTCGGCACGAAGGTGCTCGCCTGGCTCATCGCGGCGGTGATCGTCGCGCTGAACGTCGCGCTGATCGTGCTCACCGTCACGGGCTGAGGACACCGGCGGGGCCAACCAGGGCCAGGGGGGTGGCGGCCGCACCGCACGGGGCGGTGCGGCCGCGCGGCCTCACTCGGAGACCTTGGCGTCCTTCCAGAACGCGACGTACCCGCTGTAGTCCTTGCCGACGCGGTCGAACGACGTCGGGATCGGCTGCGGGTAGGACCACGCTGCGTCGACGTGCTGCTGCCCGTCGACGGTCACGGTCCAGTACTGCGTGTCGCCCTTCCACGGGCAGTGGTACTGCGTGGGGCTCTCGCTGAAGAGCTCGGTCTTCACGCTCGCCGGCGGGAAGTACCAGTTGCCCTCGATCTGGATGAGGTCCGTCTCCGGGGCCTCCGCGATGACGGTGTCACCGATCAGTGCCTGCATGGCTCACTCCTCGTTCGTCGCCGTCGGTGGGACGGCGGTCGACTCGGGACGTTACGCCCGCTCGGTGGACGGTCGCAGCGTGACGAGCTCCGGTCCGACGGCGAGCGCCGCGTGCACCCGCTCGACGCCGATGGCGCCCGCCGACTCGGACGCGGTCACCAGGTGCGTCGCCGCCCGACGGAGGCCCGTCCACGCCGCGCAGGCCGCCGCCGCCTCGGGTGAGGTGTGGTCGACCCCGCACGTCACGAGGGCGTCGACGACGGCGCCGGCGGCGAGCAGGTCCTCGACGGCGAACCCGGGCTCCGCGGACGCGCCCGGGAACGCGCCGGCGTCGTCCACCGCTCCGTCGCCGATCGGTTCGTCGGTCTGGCCGGCCGCGACGACGGCCACGACACAGCGGTCCCCACGGTCGGCCTGGAGGCGCAGCACCCGTTCCGCGACCGCCGTCACGTTCCCCAGGTGGCCGAGCACGACCTCCGGCCCGTCCGGCAGCAGCGCGAGGGGGACGCGCGGGCCGTCCGTCCCCGCTGCCGGGAGGACGTCGACCCAGACGAGGAGGTGCGCGTCCGTCGCGAGCCGGGCGGCCGCCGCCGCACCCCACCCGAACCGCACCTGGTACCGCCGCTGGCCTCGCTCCTGCACGCCGACACGATACCGAGCCGAGCGCACTCGCCCGGACCCGGGGTGTCCGCGCCGGCCGGTACGATCCGATGCCATGGAGACCGACCCCGCGCCCACCCTCACCGGCGACCGCGTCACGCTCGAGCCGCTGTCGCCCGAGCACGCGGACGACCTCCGGGCAGCGGTCGCGGACGGCGACCTCTGGCGTGCCTGGTACACGTCCGTCCCCGCGCCGTCGCAGGTCGAGGCGGACATCGAGCGCCGGCTGTCCGAGCAGGCCGCGGGTCGGATGGTGCCCTTCGCCGTGCGGGACCGCCCGACCGGCCGGGTCGTCGGGGCCACCACCTTCCTGAACCTCGACCGGGCGAACCGTCGGGTCGAGGTCGGGGCGACCTTCCTCGCCACCTCGTCGCAGCGCACCGGCATCAACACCGAGGCGAAGCTGCTGCTGCTCTCGCACGCGTTCGAGACGTGGCAGTGCATCGCCGTCGAGTTCCGCACGCACTGGCACAACACCCGGTCCCGCGCGGCGATCGCCGGGATCGGTGCGAAGCAGGACGGCGTGCTCCGGAACCACTCGGTCGGGCCCGACGGCAGCATGCGCGACACCGTGGTGTTCTCGGTCATCCAGTCGGAGTGGCCGACCGTGCGCCTGTCGTTGGCGGAACGACTGCGCAGCCACGACCGTGCGGAGGGCGCGCGCCGCCGGTCCGCCCGGCACGCCTGATCCGCTGGTACGCCCGACCCGCTGGCGCGTGACGGTGGCGGCGCGGGCGGACCCCAGCCGGTCCGCGTAGCGTGCGCGCCATGCACGTCGGTCTCCGCATCGTCCTGGACGCTCCCGTCGACGCCGTCCGGGACGCCCTCCTCCGGCCGTCCGTGATGGTCGCCGTCACCAAGCCGTTCCTCGTCTACCGCTCGCTCGACCCCGCCGGGTTCCCCGAGCACTGGACACCGGACGAGCCGCACCCGATCAGCGCGTCGACGTTCGGCCTGGTGCCGAGCGGCGCGAGCCACGTCGACATCGAGCTGCACGAGACCGACGGCGTCCCGATCCAGGTCGACCGTGGCGGCGGCACGAGCGGCCTGTTCGCCCGGATGGACATGCGCCACCGGATGGCCGTGTCCGCGCTGCCCGACGGCCGGACCCTGTTCCGTGACCGCCTGACCTACCGCACCCGGCCGGCGCTCCTCGGGCTCGCGCTCTGGCCCGGCATGTGGGTCATCTGGCAGTGGCGGGCGTTCCGGATGCGCGCCCTGGCCCCCACCTGGCGGGCGTGAGCGTACGCTCGTCGACGTGACCCAGACGGAGACCACCGACCGCGTCCGCACCGCACTCGCCACCGCCGACTGGCGTCGCGAGACGTTCGACCTCTTCCGCCGGGTCCGGGCGACGCCCGAGCCCGAGGCGGCCCACACGCTGTGGCGCGAGGCCCGCGACGCCATGTTCCGTGCGCACCCGGCCAGCCCGCTCCTGCCCGAGGACGCCGCCGGGTTCACCGCCCTGCCCTTCCCGGCCTACGACCCGGCCTGGCGCTTCCACGCCCGGATCGAGGAGGCCGAGCCGAAGGTGCTCGACGTCGAGACCGGCACGGACGGCATCGTGCACTTCGACCGACTCGGCATCGTGCAGGTCCCCGGCGTCGGGTCGCTCGACGTGTGGGCGCACGGCGGCTACGCGGGCGGCCTGTTCGTGCCCGTGAAGGACGCGAGCGCCGGCAAGCCGGGCGGGACCTACGGCGGCGGGCGCTACCTGATCGACACCATCAAGGGCTCCGACCTGGGCGGCGGTGACGGCGAGCTCGTCCTCGACTTCAACTTCGCGTACAACCCGTCGTGCGCCTACGACCCGGCGTGGGCCTGCCCGCTCGCGCCTCCCGGCAACACCCTGCCCGTGGCGGTCCCGGTCGGCGAACGGTACGGCTCCTAGGGTGGACCGCATGTCGGGATTCGTCGCGATCGACGCCGGCGGCCGCGTGCCGCCCTTCGAGCAGGTCCGCTCACAGCTCGCCGCCCAGATCGCCGCCGGGTACCTGGTCGACGGGGAGCGCCTGCCGAGCGTCCGCGGACTGGCCGCGGAACTCGGGCTCGCCGCGGGGACGGTCGCGAAGGCCTACCAGCTGCTCGAGGAGGCCGGGCTCGTGCAGACCGCACGGGGCGCCGGAACCCGGGTGGTGCGGCCGGCCGCCGTGCCCGAGTCGGTGACGCACGCCGCCGCCGCCCTCGTCGCAGCCGCACGAGAGGCCGGACTGTCGGCCGACCAGACGGCTGCTGCGCTGCACGACGCCTGGCCCGCGTAGTCGGTCCGCCGGGTTCACCGGGTTCGCGCTGGGCGCGAAGCCCGCCTGCCCCGCTCAGCAGTGGCGGAAGACGTACCCGTCCTCGCCGGCCGGCACGAGGTCCCGGTCGCGGAGGATCGTCATCCGCGGGCGGTCGGTCATCGCACAGACGGCGGACCACTTCCCCTTGAGGGTGTCCGCGTACTCGACGTCGATCACGCGCGCCCCGTACACGTCCGTGTAGGCGGCGCACTCGTCGTACTGCACGCACTCCTCGGCGACCACGAAGTCGAACCCGGTGCGCTCCCGACCGGAGGTGCCGAGCTGCGGGGTGTTCTTCTGCGCGGCGGCGAGGCCGTGCTGGTGGGCGACCCGGACGAGCGACGCGGCGAGCGCCAGGTTCCCCGAGCGGGTCATCCGGCCGCCGGAGCGGGTCCACGAGTCCAGGTTGTCGAACTCGACGGCGTCGAACCCGCGGTCGGCGCACCGGGCGATCGACCGGGTCAGCACCGCGGTGATCGTGGCCCGGGCGCTCGCGGTCCGGGTGTCGAGGATGAGTTCGTCCGGCCACCCCGGGTCGATGACGGGCTTGCCGGCGGCCGTGCGGAGGATCGCACCCGGGTGCTCGGACAGCCACGAGGCCCGGTCCTCGGGCTGCGTCTGGAACCCGTTGACGTAACAGATGCCGTACACGCCGGCGGCGGGCTTCTCCGTGCTGTCCCGTTCGACGACCGTGACGCCCGCGGGCGGTGTGTACGACCCGCCGAGCTGGTAGTCGGGGATCCCGCCGGTGGGCAGGGCACGTGCGGCGACGTCGACACCGGCGGTCGCGCCTCCCGTCCCGGCGTCGTCGACGGTGCGGTGCGTGCCGGGGGTGGTGCCCGCGGACCCGGTGCCGCCGGCGCAGCCCGTCAGGCCGGTGACGGCGACGGCGAGCACGGCGATGGTGACGAGGGACCTGCGGAAGAGCACGAGGCATCCTCGCACGTTGCTGCGACCCGTCCGTGCCGCCGTCCAGGACAGCCGACCCGTGACCCCGGCGGGCGGCCCGACGGACGCCCGACGAGGACCCCCCTCCCGTTCCGACGCCCGAGCCCGCTATGCTGGTACCACTCGAGGCGCCGATCGCCTCGTGCGTCGTACGGACGCCCCCGAAACTCCCGGTGTCCCGCACGAGACGGACAGACCCCCGTGTCTGGTCGGATCACGTGCGGAACCGACACCGATGTGTATCGCGCACCACCCTCGCCCCGGAATCCGTCCGGTGGCGCAGATCCCGGTGCCAGGCTCTCTGCTGCGGCGACAGCACCCGCACTCCAGCACCGACGTCCACCAGGACCCGGACCGCTGCGCGGATGCGCTCCCGCCCGCGCCGGCCTCGACCGCGCGCCCTTCCGGCCCTCCCGGGCCCGAGAGGTCACCATGACCACCCAGAACTCCAGCACGACCCAGAACACCAGCACGACCCAGAGCGCCGACAGCACCGACGTCCGGTTCGCCGACCTCGGTGTCCCCGCCCCGATGGTCGACGTCCTCGTCGGCCAGGGCAAGGAGAACGCCTTCCCGATCCAGGTCGACACCCTGCCCGACTCGCTCCAGGGCAAGGACGTGCTCGGCCGCGGCCGCACCGGCTCCGGCAAGACGATCGCCTTCGCGATCCCCCTCGCCGCTCGCCTGGCCGCGTCCTCCCGCAACCGTCGCGCCGGTCGCCCCCGCGCCCTGGTGCTCGCCCCGACCCGTGAGCTCGCGACGCAGATCGACGCGACGCTCGCGCCCCTCGCCAAGGCCATGGGCCTGAACACGACGACCATCTTCGGTGGTGTCGGTCAGGGCCGTCAGGTCGAGGCGCTGAACCGCGGCGTCGACATCGTCGTGGCCTGCCCGGGCCGCCTCGCCGACCTCATGCAGCAGGGCCACGTGCACCTGGACGCCATCGAGGTCACCGTCCTCGACGAGGCCGACCACATGGCCGACATGGGCTTCCTGCCCGGCGTCACCAAGATCATGCAGGCCACCCCGGTCAAGGGCCAGCGCCTGCTGTTCTCCGCCACGCTCGACAACGGCGTGGACAAGCTCGTCAAGAAGTTCCTGCACGACCCGGTGATGCACTCGGTCGACGACGAGAACAGCCCCGTCGAGGCGATGACCCACCACCTCTTCGAGGTCGCGGACGCCGACGCCAAGAAGGACCTGGTCAAGGCCCTGGCCTCCGGCACCGGCCGTCGCATCCTCTTCATGCGCACGAAGCACCACGCGAAGCGCCTCGCCAAGCAGCTCTCCAGCCAGGGCATCCCGGCCGTCGACCTGCAGGGCAACCTCTCGCAGGGTGCCCGCGAGCGGAACCTCGCCCGGTTCTCCTCCGGTGACGCCCTGGTGCTCGTCGCGACCGACGTCGCCGCCCGCGGTGTGCACGTCGACGCCGTCGAGCTCGTCGTGCACGTCGACCCGCCCACCGAGCACAAGGCGTACCTGCACCGCTCCGGCCGCACCGCCCGTGCCGGTTCGTCGGGCGACGTCGTCACCGTGACGATGCCGGCCGAGCGTCGCGACGTCGCACAGATGATGCGTGCCGCAGCGATCAAGGTCAGCCCGCAGCACGTCACCGCGACCTCCGCGGCCGTGACCGAGCTCGTCGGCGCGGTGGCCCCGTACCGCGAGGACACCACCCCCGCTCCCCAGCAGCAGCAGCCGTCGCGCCGCCAGTCGTCGGGTGACACCGCCGGCCAGGGCCGTGGCCGCTCGCGTGGTCGTGGCGCCCCCGCCGGTGGCACCGGTGGCCGTTCGGGAGGCTCGTCCTCCGCCGGTCGCTCCGCCGCCGGTTCCGACTCGGCCGGTTCCGGCGCCCGCCGTGGCGGCCGTTCCGAGAGCGCCGGTCGCGACGACCGTCGCGGTGCGCCGCGTCGCGCCGGTTCCGACACCACCCGCGGTGGCTCGGCGTCGGTCTGGTCCTCGGACGGCGGCTACAGCGCCGGCCGTGCGCCGCGTGACGACGCTGCTCCCGCAGGCCGTCGTGGTGGCTCGCGCCGCGCCTCCCGTCCGGCCGGTACCGGCCGCTGACCCTGGTCCTGAACGCTTCCTCCGAAGTCCACGGACGACGGGCGTACGGTTCTGGTCACCGGCGGGTGCGCGAGCAGCCGTCGGGGACTTTTTCCGTTGTCGAGAGGAGCGCACATGGCTGGGATCGAAGACATCAAGAACGCCGCTGAGAAGGCGGCAGGCAAGGCCAAGGAAGCCCTCGGCAACGCCACGGACAACGACCGCCTGAAGGCCGAAGGCCAGACCGACCAGGGCAAGGCCTCGGCCAAGCAGGGCGTCACGGACGTGAAGGACGCGGCCCACGGCGTCGCCGACAGCTTCAAGAACGACAAGTAACCAAGCCGGTCTCGTACCGCGCTGCGAAGCCCCCGGATCCGATCGGATCCGGGGGCTTCGTCGTGTGCCGGGGCCGACGGCCCAGGACGGCGCGACTCAGTGCAGCGCGCCGACCGAGGCCAGGCCCGCGCGGAGGAGCGTGCCGCGGCCGCCCTCCATCTCGTCGGCGACGGCGTCGGACGCCGCCTCCATCGGGCTCATCCACGTGAGCTCGAGGGCGTCCTGGCGCGGTTCGCACGTGCCCGTGACGGGGACGACGTACGCCAGGGAGATCGCGTGCTGCCGCTCGTCGGTGTACACCGAGGCACCGGGCAGCGGGAAGTACTCGGCGACCGTGAACGGGTTCGGGCTCGCCGGCAGCTGCGGGAACGCCATCGGCCCGAGGTCCTTCTCGAGGTGGCGGAACAGCGCGGTGCGGATCGACTCGCCGTACATCACGCGGCCGGAGACGAGCGTGCGGGCGATCGACCCGCTCGACGACACCCGCAGCAGGATCCCGACCTCGGTCACGACGCCGAGGCCGTCGAGCCGCACGGGCACCGCCTCGACGTAGGAGATCGGCAGGTGACGACGGACGGACGCGAGTTCCTCGTCCGACAGCCAGCCGGAGCCGGAGTCGGGATCGGGGTCGGGGGTGCGCAGCGAGGACATGCACCGTTCCTACCAGGCCCGGCGGCGAACTCGGCGACGGACCCGGCCGCAGTGCGCTCCTGGTCCCCCGCACGACCGGGTCCGGGTGCACCGGGTCCGGGTGCACCGGGTGCGGGTGCACCGGGTGCGGGTGAGGAGCGCTCGTGATGTGCGGGTCCTCACGCACCGGCCCGCGCTCTCGCCGGGAGGATCCAGCCCCCGCCAAGAGGGTGAGGCCATGACGACACCACGAACGACAGCACTCCTGCTCGCGCGCGCTGCCGCTGCAGCCGCGGGCGCCGCCCTGCTCGCCGGCTGCTCCGCCGGCCCGGCCTCGGCCGCCCCCACGACGACGGCCGCGGCCGCGTCCACCACCTCCACTGCCACGACCGGGTCCGGCGGTACCGGCAACCGCCTGGACGCCGCGGCCGAGCGGACCGACGCCAGCCTGGTCCGGCGGCTGTTCACCCAGGTCTTCCCGGACCCGTCCAGTGCCGCGGCCGTCCGGGCCGCGCGCAGCATCGTCGCACCGGACGCCGTCACCCACGGCGGGACGGCCGGGCCGGCCGGGGTCCTCGCGGCCTTCCGCGCGGACCACGCACGGATCGCCGGAGCGCACGCGGTCGTGAAGCACATCGCGGCCGACGGGGACCTGGTCGCGGTGCACTGGCAGCTCACCGCCGACGTGCACGACGAACGGCAGGGTGAGGCCGCGGTCGACCTCTTCCGGGTCAGCGGTGGTCGTGTCGTCGAGCACTGGTCACTCGCCCAGCCGGTGGCGACCGGGAAGCCGGCCAGCGGCAACACCAACACGATGTTCAGCGACCTGTACCGGGCCCCGGCCGCGCAGCGTCACCCGTCCGAACGGCAGGAGGAGCGGAACCGCCGCTTCGCCGTCAGCGCCTACGACACCCTGTTCCGCGACCACGACGTGTCGGTGCTCGACCGGGACTTCGACCCGAAGTACCTGCAGCACAACCCGGTCGCACCGAACGGCACGGCCGCGCTGAAGAAGCTGTTCGGCGGCGGCACGTCCTTCCCGGCGCAGGAGTCGGTGGTCTCCCTGTCCGACGGGGACCTGGTGTGGACGTTCTCCCGACCGGTCGGCGCATCGGCGGACAGCCCGTTCCTCGCCGCGGACCTCTTCCGCGTCGACGGCGGGCTGATCCGTGAGCACTGGGACGTGGTCCCGCCCTCGGCCGGCTGACACCGCCGGACCGGCACAGACGGAACGGGAGGCCCGTTGCCAGCTGGCAACGGGCCTCCCGTCCGGTCTGTGGCGCGGTGGCGCGGCGCCGTGACGCCGACCGCTCAGTCGCTGAGGACCTGGAGCAGGTCGCGCCGCAGGCCGTCGATCTTCTCGGTGGCCGCCGTCGTCTGCGCTTCCGTCGCACTCGTGCGGAACACGTGCATGACGCTCGCGAGCTTGCGCAGGGACTCGAACAGCTCGCGCTGCGAGTCCGGCATGCCGGGCGTGGACTCCCACGCGGCGGCGATCTCGTCGGCCTTGGACTCGGCCTCGGCCCGGCCGGCGTCGGTGAGCTCGAAGAGGGTCTTGCGGCCGTCGCCGGTGGACACCACGAGCTCTTCGTCGACGAGCTGCTGGAGCGTCGGGTAGACCGAGCCGGGGCTCGGCTTCCAGGCGCCGCCGGTGCGCTCGGCGATCGTCTTGATGACGGCGTAACCGTTCTGCGGGCCCTCGGCGAGGAGGCCGAGGATCGCCAGACGGACGTCACCGCGGCGGCGGCGCTCGCGGCCGGGGCCGAAGCCCGGACCGAACCCGCCGCCGAAGCCGGCGCCGAAGCCCGGACCGCCGAACCCCGGGCCGCCGAAGCCGGGGCCGCCGAAGCCGGGGCCGAAGCCCCGACCACCGCGGCCACCGCGGCCGTGTTCGTGGTCACCGTGGTCACGGCCGGGGAACCCAGCACCGTGGTGCTGGCGGGCGCTGCCGAAGCGGGGCCCGCGCTGGCCGCGACCGAAGGGGTCGCGGGGGGACGTGGAGCTGTTCTCGTCGTCGATGGGGCGCATGACGACTCCTTTCTCGAAGTTGGTTCGCGACCCGTTCACAACCGGTCGCGATGCAGTAACGATAGATCGGTAGTGTTCTCGTTGTCAAGCACCGGTCGGCCGCGGGCTCCTGTCGGTGGTGAGGAGCAGGATGGGGCGGACCATGACGGACGTCTTCGAGCGCTTCTCCCCTGCCACCGCCGAGTGGTTCCGGGGGGCGTTCCGTGAACCGACGGCCGCGCAGGCCGGCGCCTGGGACGCCATCTCGACCGGACAGCACGCGCTCGTCATCGCCCCGACCGGCTCCGGCAAGACCCTGGCCTCGTTCCTGTGGTCGATCGACCGGCTGATCTCGGCGTCGGACACCCCGCCCGCCAAGCAGCGCACGCGCGTGCTCTACGTCTCGCCGCTCAAGGCCCTCGGTGTCGACGTCGAGCGGAACCTGCGCTCGCCACTCGTCGGGATCACGCAGACGGCCAAGCGACTCGGGCTCGAACCGCCCGACGTCACCGTCGGGGTCCGGAGCGGCGACACCCCGTCGTCCGACCGGCAGAAGCTGCTCCGCCTGCCGCCGGACATCCTCATCACCACGCCCGAGTCGCTGTACCTGATGCTGACGTCGAAGGCGCGCGAGACCCTGGTGAACGTCGACACCGTGATCGTGGACGAGGTGCACGCGGTCGCCTCGTCGAAGCGTGGCGCCCACCTCGCCGTCTCGCTGGAGCGTCTCGACGACCTGCTCGAGAAGCCCGTCCAGCGCATCGGGCTGTCCGCCACCGTGCGCCCGGCGGAAGAGGTCGCACGGTTCCTCGGCGGCCGCGCACCCGTGCAGATCATCGCGCCGCCCGCGCAGAAGACCTTCGACCTGCGCGTCGTCGTGCCGGTCGACGACATGACCGAGCTCGGAGCGCCGCCGGTCGGGGCCGATGCGACCTCCGGGCCGACGAACGGGTCGATCTGGCCACACGTCGAAGAGTCCGTGGTGGACCTCGTCGAGCAGCACCGGTCGACCATCGTCTTCGCCAACTCCCGACGGCTCGCCGAACGCCTGACCGCCCGGCTCAACGAGATCCACGAGGAGCGGGCACTCGCGACGACCCAGGTGGCCGAACCCGTGGGCGCCGGCGTCGGTGCGACGCCGGTCGCGCAGTCCCCGGGGCGGGCGTCCGCGCACGCGCCGGTGGCCCAGCCGAAGCGACCCCCGGCCCAGATCGTCGGCCAGTCCGGGCAGACCGACGGCGGCGGTTCGGACCGGAGCATCCCGGTGCTCGCCCGCGCCCACCACGGTTCGGTGTCCAAGGACCAGCGCGCGATCATCGAGGACGACCTGAAGTCCGGACGGCTGCGCTGCGTGGTCGCCACCAGCTCGCTCGAACTCGGCATCGACATGGGCGAGGTCGACCTCGTCATCCAGGTCGAAGCGCCACCGTCGGTCGCCAGCGGACTGCAGCGCGTCGGGCGAGCCGGACACCAGGTCGGCGAGATCTCGCGCGGCGTCCTGTTCCCGAAGCACCGGGCGGACCTGGTCAACAGCGCCGTGACCGTCGAGCGCATGGTCGCCGGGCAGATCGAGTCGATCTCGGTCCCCGCCAACCCGCTCGACGTCCTCGCGCAGCACACCGTCGCCGCCGGCGCCATCGACACCGTGGACGTCGAGCACTGGTTCGACCTGGTCCGGCGCAGCGCCCCCTTCAGCGGACTCCCGCGCTCCGTCTTCGACGCGACGCTCGACCTGGTCACCGGCCGGTACCCGAGCGACGAGTTCGCCGAGCTGCGGCCGCGCCTGGTCTGGGACCGCGTGCACGGCACCCTGACCGGGCGTCCGGGAGCGCAGCGCCTGGCCGTCACGAGCGGCGGGACGATCCCCGACCGCGGCATGTTCGGCGTGTTCATGGTCGGCGAGCGAGCCTCCCGCGTCGGCGAGCTCGACGAGGAGATGGTCTACGAGTCGCGCGTCGGGGACGTCTTCGCGCTCGGTGCCACCAGCTGGCGGATCGAGGAGATCACCCACGACCGGGTCCTGGTCAGCCCCGCGTTCGGGCAGCCGGGCCGGGTGCCGTTCTGGAAGGGCGACGGACTCGGCCGCCCCGCCGAGCTCGGCCGCGCCACCGGGGCCTTCGTCCGAGAGGTCGAGTCCGCGTCCGACGAGGACGCCCGGGCCCGGGTCGCCGGCGTCGGGCTCGACGAGCGCGCGGTCACGAACCTCATCACCTTCCTGCGTGACCAGCGCGCGGCCACCGGCCACGTGCCGAGCGACACCACGCTCGTCGTCGAGCGCTTCCGCGACGAACTCGGCGACTGGCGGCTGATCCTGCACTCCCCGTACGGCATGACCGTGCACGCGCCGTGGGCCCTCGCGGTCGCGGCCCGGCTGCGGGAACGGCACGGGATCGACGGTGGCGCCATGGCGGCGGACGACGGGATCGTCGTGCGGATCCCGGAGACGGACGCCGAGCCTCCCGGGGCGGAGCTGTTCGTCTTCGAACGCGACGACCTCGAGACCATCGTCACCGACGAGGTCGGCGGGTCCGCGCTGTTCGCCGCACGCTTCCGCGAGTGTGCGGCCCGTGCGCTCCTGCTGCCCCGCCGTGACCCGGGCCGCCGGTCGCCGCTCTGGCAGCAGCGCCAGCGGGCATCGCAGCTGCTCGAGGTCGCGCAGAAGTACCCGACGTTCCCGATCCTGCTCGAGACCGTGCGCGAGGTGCTGCAGGACGTGTACGACGTGCCCGCCCTGCTCGGCATCGCGGACGAGATCGCCCGGCGCCGGATCCGTCTGGTCGAGAGCGAGACCGAACAGCCCTCGCCGTTCGCGCGGACCCTGCTGTTCGGGTACGTCGCGGCGTTCATGTACGAGGGCGACTCCCCGCTCGCCGAACGCCGGGCCGCTGCACTGTCGCTCGACTCGACCCTGCTCAGCGAGCTGCTCGGTCGCGCGGAGCTCCGCGAGCTACTCGACCCGGCCGTCATCGACGGTGTCGAGCGCGACCTGCAACGGCTCTCCCCCGACCGCCGGGCACGGGACGTCGAGGGCATGGTCGACGTGCTCCGGCTCGTCGGCGCGCTCGACCTGGACGAACTGATCGACCGGAGCTGGCTCGCCGAGGCCCCCGACCGCACCGAGGCCGCCGCGGCCCTCCGCACCGCGCTCGGCGGGCTCGAACGCGACCGCCGTGTCCTGGCGTTCTCGCACGCCGGCGCCACCCGCTGGGCCGTGATCGAGGACGCCTCCCGCCTCCGCGACGCCCTCGGGGTACCGCTGCCGATCGGGGTCCCGACGGCGTTCGTCGAGCCGGTCGCGGACCCGCTCGGTGACCTGGTCGGCCGGTACGCCCGCAGCCACGGGCCCTTCGGCGCGCAGGAGGCGGCGTCCCGCCTGGGACTCGGGATCGCGGTCGTGCAGGACACCCTGCGCCGCCTGACCGCCGACCGACGCCTGGTCGAGGGCGAGTTCCGGCCCGACCGCCAGGGTGCCGAGTGGTGCGACGCCGAGGTGCTCCGCCGCATCCGCACGAAGTCGCTCGCGGCACTCCGGCACGAGGTCGAACCGGTCGCCCCTGACGCCCTGGCCCGCTTCCTGCCCGCGTGGCAGCACGTCCGCATCGCCGGCGCCCGCGGTGGGCTGCGCGGGATCGACGGCGTGCTGCAGGTGGTCGACCAGCTGTCCGGGGTGGCCCTGCCCGCCAGCTCGTGGGAGTCGCTCGTGCTGCCCGCCCGCGTCGCCGACTACGCCCCGAGCATGCTCGACGAGCTGACCGCCACCGGCGAGGTCCTCTGGTCCGGCGGCGGCACCCTGCCCGGCAACGACGGCTGGGTCCGACTGCACCTCGCCGACACCGCCGCGACCACCCTGGCGGAGGCCGCGGGCGACGAGACCACCGAGCTGCAGCGGGACGTCCTCGGCGCCCTCGCCGGCGGCGGCGCGTACTTCTTCCGGCAGCTCGGACAGGCCGTCGGCAGCACCGACGACTCCGCGCTGACCACCGCGCTGTGGGACCTGGTCTGGGCCGGGCAGATCACCAACGACACGTTCGCCCCGCTGCGGGCGATGCTCGGCGGCAAGGCCCGGACCTCGAGCGCGCCGCGCACCCGCGCCTACCGCGGCCGCCGGCGCCCGACACTGCCGACCCAGTCCGGGCCGCCGAACGTCGGCGGACGCTGGTCCCTCCTGCCGCTCGCCGAACCCGACGCCACCGTCCGGGCCGCGGCGACCGCGGAACTGCTGCTCGAGCGCTACGGCGTCGTCACCCGCGGGGCTGTGCAGGTCGAGGGCGTCCGCGGCGGGTTCGCGGGGGTGTACCGCGTGCTGGCGAAGTTCGAGGAGTCCGGCCGTGCCCGACGCGGGTACTTCGTCGAGGGGCTCGGCGCCGCGCAGTTCGCGACCGGGCCGACCGTCGACCGCCTCCGTACGTACGCGAAGGACCTGGACGACGAGGAACGCGCCGACCCAGACCGTGCCCGGGAGGCCCTGACGCTGTCCGCCACCGACCCCGCGAACCCCTTCGGTGCGTCGTTGCCCTGGCCGCACGAACCCGCACCGGTCGACCCCGACGACCCGGCCGCTGACCCGGCCGCGGGTGCGGCTGCGCGTCCGGTCGCGGGTCCGACCGCGGGTCCGGTCGCGCAGGCCGGCGCGGGCACCGCCCCCGCGAAGGGCGGTGCCCGCGGCCACCGTCCGGGCCGCAAGGCCGGTGCGCTCGTCGTGCTCGTCGACGGTCGGCTCGCCGTCTACGTCGAGCGCGGCGGCAAGAGCGTCCTGACGTTCACGGAGGACCCGGCCGACCTGGCCGCGGCAGCCACGTCGATCGCCACGACCGTCCGGAGCGGACTCGGCAAGCTGTCCGTCGAACGGGTCGACGGGGTCTTCGTGCTCGAGGCACCCCTCGGCGACGCCCTCCGCACCGCGGGCTTCACCGCCACGCCCCAGGGACTGCGACTCCGTGCCTGAGGAGACCCGTGCCTGAGGGCGACACCGTCTTCCGCGCTGCGGCCCGGTTGCACGCCGCACTCGCAGGCAAGGTCCTGACCCGCAGCGACTTCCGGGTGCCCGCGTTCGCCACGCTCGACCTGGTCGGCCGCACCGTCGACGAGGTCGTCCCGCGCGGCAAGCACCTGCTGCACCGGATCGGCGACCTGACCGTGCACTCGCACCTCAAGATGGAGGGCCGGTGGGACGTCTACGCCCCCGGCGAGCGCTGGCGTCGACCGGCGTTCCAGGCGCGCGTCGTGCTGGACGCCGCCGACGTCTCGACGGTCGGCTTCACCCTCGGTGTCCTGGAGGTCGTGCCGCGCGACCGGGAGTCCGACGTCGTCGGGCACCTCGGCCCCGACCTGCTCGGCCCAGACTGGGACGCCGACGTGGCCCTCGCGAACCTCACCGCGGACCCGGACCGGCCCGTCGGCCTGGCGCTCCTCGACCAGCGGGTGATGGCGGGCCTCGGCAACGTCTACCGGAACGAACTCTGCTTCCTGCGCGGCGTGCTGCCCACCCGGCCGGTGCGCGACGTGCGGGACCCGGCGCGGATGGTGACCATGGCCTCCCGGCTGATCGTCGCGAACCGCGACCGGAGCAACCGGGTGACCACGGGCGTCGACCGGCCGGGGCAGCGCTTCTGGGTCTACAACCGGGCCGGCAAGCCCTGCCTGCGCTGCGGGACGCGGGTGCGGTCCGGCGACCTGGGCGAGTCGGAGCTCACGCTGCGGGACACCTACTGGTGCCCGCGCTGCCAGACCTGACCAGCCCGCAGCCAGCCCGGCCAGGCGAACCAGCGTCAGTGGTCGACGGTCTCCACGGTGCAGCTCTGGACCTGCTTCGCCGCGTCCGAGGTCTCCGAGAACTCCGACGGCGCGGCGGTCGCCGTGCTCTCGTCGGCGACGACGTCCTCGGCGACCTTGTTCACCGGGAACACCCGGCCGTCGAAGTCCTCGGCGGTCGGGTCGTCCTGGGTGCCGAAGACCGCGACCTCGTCGTCGTTCGGGTCGTCGCTCTGGCTCGGGGCCACGGAGACGCCGAGGTACCAGCCGGCCTCGCCCTTCGTGACGCTCGCGACGTCGGTGCCGTCGTGCGGTCCGACGGCCTTGTCGACCGCGTCGACGGCGGCACTCGAGGCGACCTGGCAGGGCGAGCTGTTGCGCTGCCCGGGGTCGGTGCGGGTGGCGGACTCCTCGGAACCCGGGACCTTCGCCACCGGGTTGCCGTTCTGGGCGCCGGCGTTCGCGCAACCGCCGAGCAGCATGGCGATGGTGGCGAAGCCGACGAGGGCGGCGGTGGTCGTGGTGCGCGTGCTCATGGTCGGGACGGTAGGCGGACGTCGGTGTGCCGGGGTCCAGGAGTGCGTCCTGTGGCTCCGGCAGGCGTGCTGGGGTGCGGTGCTCGGCCCCGGGGGTCAGGCCTGGTCGGGGGGCGGGCCTGGTCCGGGGGTCGGGCCTGGTCCGGGGGTGGGGCCTGGTCCGGTGGTCGGGCCAGAGCGTCGGGTTCCGCGGCGCCGTCCGACCCGTCACGCCGGCGGGTGCAGCCGCTCCGCCGCTACCGTGCGCACCGCATCGGTCACGCGTTCGAGCAGCGGCGACGCCAGGTTCCACCGCTGCCACCACAGCGCCACGTCCGCCCGGCGCCCGGGCGTGAGTTCGACGAGGTCACCCCGCTCGAGCGCCCCGAGGCACTGCGCTTCGGGCAGCAGCCCCCACCCGAAGCCGAGCTGCACCGCCCGGGCGAAGTCCGCCGAGTTCGGGACGAAGTGCCGCGGACCCCGGGGAGCGTGCCCGAGCACCCGCCGGAGGAACCCCTGCTGCAGGTCGTCGTCGCGGTCGTAGTCCACGAGCGGCACCCGGTCGAGACGGGTCGTCATCCGGCGCTCGGTGTCCGCGCCGTCGAGGTACCGGCGCACGAACGAGGGGGCGGCGACGGCCCGGTAGCGGTCGACACCGAGCGGGACGGACGAGCAGCCCTGCACCGGATCCGCCTCGGCCGTGACCGCCGCCATCACCGTCCCGGCCCGCAGCAGTTCGGCGGTGCGGTCCTGGTCCTCGCGGTGCAGGTCGAACACCACCTCGGTGTCGGTCCGGACGAGCGCGAGGGCGTCGAGGAACCACGTCGCCAGCGAGTCGGCGTTCACCGCGAGCGGGATCGACGGGGTCCGACCCGGGACGTCCGCACCGGGCACGTCGAGCGCCCGCGAGGTCTCCTCGTCGAGCAGCCGCACCTGCCGTGCGTGCCGGAGGACGACCTCGCCGTCCGCCGTGGGCACGATCGGGGTGGTCCGCTGCAGGAGCACCCGGCCGACGAGCTGCTCCATCGACTTGACCCGCTGCGACACCGCCGAGGGCGTGATCGACAGCGCACGAGCGGCGGCGTCGAACGTCCCCGCGTCGACGGCGGCGAGCAGGGTCTCGAGGTGGTCACGCTGGAACCGAACCATCAGTCCAGCTTACGGTGCACCAGGAACATGAGCTGGCCTGCGCCTGACCAGACCCGTACGGTTCCCCTGTGACCGCACCGCTCGACGCTCTGCTCCCCGTCCTGCTCCCCGCCCTGTCCGGCCTCGGCACCGGGCTCGCCCTCATCGTCGCGATCGGGGTCCAGAACACCTACCTGCTGCGGCTCGCGGTCAGCGCGCGCCTCGGTGTGGTCGCCGTCGCGGTGGCGGTCTGCGCACTCTCCGACGCGGCACTCATCATCGCGGGCGTGCTCGGCGTCGGGGTCGTCGTCGAACGGGTACCGGCAGCACTGCTGGTCATCCGGTTCGTCGGCGCGGCGTTCCTGCTCACCTACGGGGTGCTCGCGGCCCGGCGGGCGCTGCGGCCCTCGGGCGAGGCGATCCGTCTCGACGAGCGGGCCGCCGAGGACGGGGTGCCCGTCCCGACCGGTGCGGGCCATGGAGGTGACGGTCTGGAGGCTGCACCCGCGTTGCGGGGTGGGGCGGTGCCTCCCGGCCGGGCCGGTCTGGGCGACCGGCGTGTGGGAGGGGACCCGGCGGGCCCGACGATGCGCGCCGCGGTCCTGACCATGCTCGTCTTCACGTGGGCGAACCCGCACGTGTACCTGGACACGCTGGTGTTCCTCGGGTCGGTCGCGAACCAGCAGGGGGTCGACGATCGGTGGTGGTGGACCGTGGGGGCGGTGGCGGCGAGCTGCCTGTGGTTCGGTGCGCTCGGCTTCGGCGGTCGGCTGCTGCGCCCGCTGTTCGCGAAGCCGCTGACGTGGCGGGTGTTCGACGCGCTGGTCGCCGTCGTGATGCTCGCCTTCGGCGTGACGCTGCTCCTCGGCGCCTGACGGGCGGCGGGCGGCCCCGGCGGCCCGGCGGCCCGCGCCCCGACGGCCCGCGCCCCGGCGGCCCGGCGGCCCGGCGCTGCCCGCCGCTCGCCTGGCGTCGTCGGGCGCCGCCCAACAGAAGACGGCTCGCGCCACGGGATGCCATGGCGCGGGCCGTCTTCTGTGGTGCGGATCCGAACGGCACCGGGTGGCGCGCCGGCGGGCGCTGGTCGGCGGAGGGGCTACTCGCGCATCGCCTTGCCGACGCGGCTGTTGCGGCGGCTGTAGCCGAAGTAGATCGCGAAGCCGATGACGAGCCAGACGACGAAGCGGATCCAGGTCTCGACCTCCAGGTTGAGCATCAACCAGAAGCAGAGCACCGCGGACAGGATCGGGACGACGGGCGACCACGGCACGCGGAAGGACCGGGGTGCGTCGGGGCGCGACCGCCGGAGCACGATGATGCCGATCGAGACCAGCACGAAGGCGGACAGCGTGCCGATGTTGATCATGCCCTCGAGCTTGTCGACCGCGGTGAACCCGGCGAGGAAGGCGACGACGATGCCCGCGACGACCTGCACGCGGACCGGGGTCTGCGTCTTCGGGTTCGTGACCGAGAACCAGCGGGGCAGGAGGCCGTCACGGCTCATCGAGAACACGATGCGGGACAGGCCGAGCAGCAGCACCATGACGACGGTGGTGAGGCCGATCAGGGAGCCGATCGCGATGATGCCGGCGGCCCACGGCAGCCCGACGATGTCGAACGCGGACGCCAGCGAGGGCGCCTTCTCCTGGGCGAGCTGCTTGTACGAGACCATGCCGGTGATCACGATGCTGACACCCACGTAGAGCAGCGTGACGATGCCGAGCCCGATGAAGATGCCGCGGGGCAGGGTCTTCTGCGGGTTCTCGGTCTCCTCGGCACTCGTGGCGACGACGTCGAAGCCGATGAACGCGAAGAACACGAGCGACGCCGCGGCCAGCAGCCCGAAGACGCCGTACTGCGCCGGTGCCGCACCGGTGATCCAGGACACGAGCGACTGCGTCAGGACGCTGCCCTCGGCGCCCTTGGTCGGCTCGGCGGCGGGGATGAACGGCGTGAAGTTCGCTGCCTTGACGAAGAAGGCGCCGACCACGATGACGAAGAGGACGATCGCGACCTTGATCACGGTGATGACGGCGGAGACGCGGCTGGACAGGCGGGTGCCGAACGCCAGCAGCGCGGTGAACAGGCCGACGATGAGGACCGGACCCCACGTGAAGCCGATCGGTCCGATCGCGATGGTGCTCGGCAGCGTGACGCCGAACACGTCGAACGCGGTGCTGAGGTAGATCCCCCAGTACTTCGCGATCACGGCGCTGGCGGTCAGGGTCTCGAGGATCAGGTCCCAGCCGACGATCCACGCGAGCAGCTCGCCCATCGTGGCGTACGTGAACGTGTAGGCGGAGCCCGCGACCGGGATGGTCGAGGCGAACTCGGCGTAGCACATGATCGCCAGACCGCACGTGACGGCGGCGAGCAGGAACGACACGATCACGCCGGGGCCGGCGAAGTTCGCGGCGGCGTTCGCGCCGACCGAGAAGATGCCGGCGCCGACCGCGACGGCGATCCCCATCGCGGCGATGTCGAACGTCTTCAGGGAGCGCTTGAGCGAGCGCCCCTTCTCGTCGGCGTCGGCGAGCGACGCCTCGATGGACTTGGTGCGGAGGGCCATGGACGATCCCGTCATCGGAGCAGGCGGACCCCGGAAGGGTAGTGGTATACCGCACGACGGTGCAACCGGGAGGTCGCGTGCCGCTGGTCGGGCCGGCTGCGGACCCCGGTCAGACCGGTTGCGGGCCCTGGTCAGACCGCCGAGTCGGAGCGCCCCTCGCGCCAGGCACGGAGGAACCGGGCTCCGGCCTCGTCGTGGATGACCCCGTCGGGCGCGGTGAGCACGGGGTACGGCGTCTCGGGCACCCCGTCGGCCGGTCGGACGTCGACGTGGGCGACCCGGTGGCCGTTGGCGTGCAGCCAGTCGGCCATCGCGTAGTCGCTGCGGGAGTCGCCGACCGTGCGCCACTCGAGGGGCAGGTCGCCGTCCTCGGCCAGCAGTTCGAGGGCCCGCTCGGCACCGAGGTCCTTGCCGCTGCGGTCGGACTCGACGTCGGTCGAGATGATCGTCGGGTCGACCCGCCATGCCACCGCGCCGTGCTCGTCCGGACGCACGTCGTCGAGGCGGCGGACGCCGAGCCCCCGGCGTTCGAGTGCGGCCATCGCCTGCGCGTCGAACGCGGGCTGCCGGGCCAGGTACGCCGCGCTGTCGACGTCCACCAGCTGCTCGATCGACACCATCGCGTGCTTCGTCTCGTCGAAGAACACCAGGTCGGCGTACTGCTGTCGGACGAGCTCGCGCATCTCGTCGGCGAAGTCCCGCGGCAGCGCCAGGTCCTCGGCGACGGTCAGGTCGCCCATGCCGTCGGGGAACTGCGGGCCGATCGAGCACCAGACGGCGCCCTTCTCACAGACCGCGTGCACCCGGCCGCCGGCCGCGAGGCCCCCGGCGAGGAGCGGGCCGACGACCTGCTCGCGGATGAAGGCGTCGCTGCGTCCGGTGTTGAACACGACGGGGATGCCCTCGGCCGCCAGGGCGACCAGGTCCTCGACGATGCTCGGGATCGCGATGGTCCGCGAGAGCGGGCTGGCGATCGGGCCGTCGACGTCGAGCAGGAGTCCGAGGCGGGGTGCGTTCACCCGTCCATCCTGGCGCAGGTCAGCGGGTGCGGCGACGGGGCCGTGCGCGGTTCAGTGCGCGTCGGGGCTGGGTTGGGGCTGGAGGAAGCCGTCGACCGTGCTCCGCAGCACCGCCGGGTCCGGCACGTGGCCCTGCCCCTCGAGCACCACGGAGGTCGACCCGGGCACGGTCTCGACCACCGCGCGGGCGGCCGCCCGGGTCCAGGTCGGGCCGGTGGTGCCGGCGGCGACGAGCACGGGGATGCCCACGGCGGCGAGTGCCCGCTCCGGCACGACGAGTCCGCTGAGGACCCGGACGTCACGGCCGAGGACCCCGGCGTCGGCGAGCAGCGCCTTCCACAGCTTCGGCTTGAGGGGCACGGCGGAGACCTGCAGCATCGGGATGCCGAGCACCCGGGTGAGGTAGGCGCGGACCGCGGCGGCTCGACGGCCGCCGGCGATCATCTCGTCCAGCCGGTCGGCGAAGAGCACGTCGTCGGCGTGCGCGTCGACGCTCGCACGGTACGGCGGTTCGTAGAGGACGGCACGGCCGACCGGCAGCCCGGTGGCGACCGCGTGCAGGACGACCGCGGCGCCGACGCAGATGCCGAGCAGGTCGACGGGTCCGCCGACGTCGGCGACGACGGCGGCCAGGTCCTCGACCTCCCGCGTGACCGACCACGGCCGGGTGTCACCGCTCTCCCCGCGTCCACGGCGGTCGTAGGTGACGACCCGGTAGCGGTCGGAGAAGGCGGCGACGATCCCGTCGACGAACGGGGTGCCCCGGTGGTCGAAGGCTCCGCCCACGAGGACGAGCGCCGGGCCGTCGCCGCTCGACGAGACCGCGATCCGCGTGCCGTCCGCAGACAGCACCGATCGGTCGGCGGTGGTCGTCATGGCGTCCTCGTTCGGTCCTGACGGCGGGTGGCGCGCTCCGGTCGTCCGGCACCGGTGGGTGCCACACGCATCGCGGTCGACGCTGATCTCGGTCCACGGTGTTCCGTGGACCACGCCGTCGTCGTGAGTCTGACAGGCCCCGGGCTCGGCGTCACCACCCACGTCCTGGGGGAGCGCTTGATGCTCCCTGTGAACACGTGCCCTGTCCGAGGGGCGCTCAGACGAGGGCGTCGGCGGTCACGGACTCCCGCTCGAGCAGGGACCGCTTGACGTCGAGTCCCCAGGCGAAACCGCCCAGGGAACCGTCGGAGCGCAGGACCCGGTGGCAGGGGACGAACAGGGCGGGGGCGTTCCGGGCGCAGACGCTGGCGGCAGCGCGGACGGCGTCCGGGCGACCCATGGCGCTGGCGAACGCCGTGTACGTCAGCGTCGACCCCGCGGGGATGTCCCGGAGCCGCCGCCAGCCCTCGGCGAAGAGCTCGGTGCCGATCTGGTGGACGGGCACCTGCACGGCGTGCTCGGGCTCCCCCGCGTAGTAGGCGTCCACCGCGTCGGCTGCGCGGACCTGCCCGTCGAGGACCCGGGTCGGCCGGTGCCGTTCGGCCAGGCGCGCGAGGATCCGGTCGGGGTCGGCGGTCCACCCCGAGGCGAGGACCCGCCCGCGGTCGTCCTCGAGCACGGTGAAGGGCCCGTCGGGGGTGGAGAGGGTGGAGAGGACGGCGTCGGTCATCGGGGTTCCTTCCCGGGGTTCGTGGAGGTCGCTGCGGTCCGGTCCATCGCGCGATCGATGATCGGCCGCCAGCAGTGCATCGTGAGGTAGCTCCGCCAGGGGGCCACCCGTTCCGACCATAGGGAGAGCTCCCGCGCCGAACCGGGCAGCCCGAGTTCCTGTGCACCGTTCCGCACGGCGAGGTCGCTGTGCAGGAAGAGATCGGGGTGGTGCCGGACCCGGAGTGCGGTGTAGTCCGCCGTCCACGGGCCGATGCCCTTCACGGCGAGCAGGCCGGAGCGGAGTTCGTCGAGCGACTGACCGCTGTGGACGACCAGGCTGCCGTCGGCGAGCGCCGCCGCGACGCGCATGATCGTGTCGACGCGGGCTGCGGGGCCGCGGAGGACCTCCCGCCCGCGCTCGGCGATCACCGCGGCACGGGGGAACAGCCGCACGAGTGCCTCGTCGACATCGGGGGGACCGGGGACGAGCCCGGCCGCCACCGGCAGGCCCAGTGCCGCCACGAGCCGTGTCTGCGCCGTCCGGGCCGCCGCGACGGACACCTGCTGTCCGATGAGGGTCCGGAACACCACCTCGTGCGGGTCCACCGCCCCCGGCAGGCGCATGCCGGGCACGCGTGCGACGACCGGTGCGAGCTCGGGCACCGCCGCCAGGGCAGCGTCCACCGCCACCGGGTCGGCGTCGAGGTCGAACAACGACCGGACCCGGGCCACGAGCGTGGGCAGGTCCGACAGGTCGGTGAGCCGGACGAGCAGGTCCAGCCCGGTCCGCACCCGCCCGGCCCGAGCGCCGGAGCCGCCGGTGCCGGAACCAGCCCCGTCGGCGTCCGCAGCCGTCGCGCGGAACCAGCCCGGGCCTCCCGGCAGGTCCAGCACCCGCCCGTACGACGCGACCCGCCCAGCCGCGTCGAAGCCGACCTGCTCCGTGCCGGCGAGCGCGTGCAGCGCGTGCCACTCGAGCAGCCCCTGCACGTCGAACGGCGGCCGTGCCGGCAGGTGTACGCGGAGCGCACCGTCGCCGCCCGGCGCGACCCGCCGTCGGGCTCGCAGCTCGCTGGGGGTGAGCGCGAAGACCTCGCGGACGGTGTCGTTGAACTGGCGGATGCTCGTGAACCCGGCGGCGAAGGCGACGTCCGCGATCGGCAGGTCGGACGAGGTGAGCAGGGTCCGCGCGGTCTGCGCCCGGTGCGCACGGCTGAGCGCCTTCGGCCCCGCACCCAGCTCGTCCGTCATGATCCGGTTCAGCTGCCGTTCCGAGTAGCCGACGCGACCGGCGAGGCCGGGGACGCCCTCCCGTTCGACGACGCCGTCGAGGACCAGGCGCATCGCACGGGCGGCGACGTCCTCGCGGAGGTCCCACTCCGGGCTGCCGGGCGTGGCCTCGGGCAGGCAGCGGCGGCATGCGCGGAAGCCGGCGAGGTGCGCGGCGGCGCTCGTCCGGTAGAAGGTGACGCCCGTCGAGCGCGGTGTGCGGGCGGGGCAGCTCGGGCGGCAGTAGATACCGGTGGAGTGCACGGCGGTGACGAACTGGCCGTCGAACCGGGCGTCCCGCGAGGCCGCGATCCGGTACCGCTCGTCGTGCAGCGGATCGGGCAGCGGATCGGACAGCGCGTCGGGCGGCGCGGCGGCTCCGGTGGTCGTCATGCGGTCAGCCTGGCACGGGCCCACGACACCGGACTGGCGGGAATCGGACGTCGCAGCACCGCGCGTGGACGGGACGGCCGGGAGGCACGGCTACCGTCGACCGCATGGCTCCCGTCCCCGACCCGGTCGCCTCCGTCGTGCTGCCGCACGCCCGCGACGTCGAGGTGACGATGCTGCTGGTCTCCCGGAGGCACCGCTACGAGGGCCGCCCCGCGGACGGCGCGTCACCGACCGAGGAGGAGGAGCTCCGCGACCGCGTCGAACTGCGTGCCGGACTCGGGATCGTCGGCGACCGGTACTTCGCGGCCCGGGCGCACGTGCACGCGTCGGTGACCCTGATCGGTGTCGCGGGGCTCGAGGCGGTGGGACGGGAACTCGGGGTGTCGATCGACCCGGCGGCGACACGGCGGAACGTGTTCCTGCGCGGCGTCGACGTCGAGGCACTGCGGGGGGAGCCGTTCTCGCTGGACTCCGGCGACGGCCCGGTCCTGTTCCGCGGGTACCGGCCGGCGAACCCGTGCGCGTGGATGGACACCGAGGTGGCACCCGGGGCGTTCCGGGCGATGCGCGGGCGGGGCGGGGTGCGCTGCGACCCGGAGTCCGACGGCGTGCTCGCCCTCGGCCGTGCCGTGCTCCGCACCGCCCACGAGGTCCCGGTCGGCTGACGCGGCCCCGGCCCCGCGAAACGCAACGTGGGCGGTGTCGCGCGGCGGAGTACCGCTGCGCGTCGCCGCCCACGTTGCGTGTTGCGAGGGGTCAGGCGAGGGCAGCCTGGATCGCGTCGACGAACGCCGGCAGGTCGCCGGGGTTCCGCGACGTGATGATCGTGCTGCCGGTCTCGTCGACCTGGACCTCCTGGTCGACCCACTCGGCACCGGCGTTGCGGACGTCGGTCTGCAGCGAGGGGAACGACGTGATCGTGCGACCCGGCAGGACACCGGCCTCGACGAGGGTCCACGGGCCGTGGCAGATCGCCGCGACCGGCTTGCCGGCCTCGACGAACGCCTTCACGAGGTCGATCGCGGCGGCCTCCTGGCGGATGGTGTCGGCGTTGATCGTGCCACCGGGGACCACGAGGGCGTCGAAGTCGCCGGCCGAGACACCGTCGAGGGTGGTGTCGACGTCGACGTCCTTGCCCGGGTCCTTGTCGCCGACCAGGGTCTGGATCGAGCCGGACTCCTTGGCGGCGACCGTCACGGTGGCGCCGCGCTCACGGAGCTGGTCGGTGGGCACGACGATCTCGTCCTGCTCCACGCCGTAGTTCGTCGCGATGACGAGGATCTTCTTGCCGTCGAGGGCTGCCATGGTCACTCCTTCCGCAGGCCGGGGTCTCCGGCTGCAGGGACCAGGGTCGTCGGACGCCGCTGGGTGCGTTCGCAGTGCGCAGGGGGACGTCCAGCCGGAGTGCGCGGACCGGCCTGCCGGGCCGGCCCGGGCCTGCCGCGTCAGCCCCGGATGCGGAACCCGTCCCCCTTGGCCGTCACCGTGACGCCGTCGTACCCCGTGATGCGCACCAGGTCCGCCGGCAGGTCGGCGGGGGCGAGCTGCCCGACGGCGACGGTCGTCGCACCGGACGCGAGCGCAGCCTCCAGGCCGGCCGGGGCGTCCTCGAAGGCCAGGCAGTCCTCGGCCGCGACGCCGAGCAGGGCCGCGCCCCGCAGGTAGCCGTCCGGGTGGGGCTTGCCGTGCTCGACGTCGTCGGCGGCGACCACGGCGTCCGGGACGGGCACGTCGGCGGCGCGCATCCGGTTCACGGCGAGGTCCCGCGGCGCGCTGGTGACGAGCGCGACCGGCACACCTGCGGCCAGGAGTCGACGGACGAACGCACCGGCGCCGGGGACCTCGATGATGCCGTCGGTGTTCTCGACCTCGTCGTTGACCAGTTCGAGTGCGACCCGACGCTGTTCGTCGGGAGCCAGGTCGGGCAGGAAGTGCCGGATGGTGTCGATCGTCTGACGGCCGTGCGAGAAGCCGAGGATCGTCTGCGGGTCGAGGTCGTGCTCGGCGCCGAAGCGGCCCCACGCACCCTCGACGATGGCGGTCGAGTCGACGAGCGTCCCGTCCATGTCGAACAGGACCCCGGACACCACGACATCGATCACGCGCCCGACCCTACCCGGCAGGCGTGTCGGGCCCCTCCCCCGGCAGGCAGGACCGCCAGCGGGTGGACAGGCGGGTGGACGAGCAGGGAGCACCCCGTCAGCGCGCCCGCACGTACCGCGTCAACAGCACGTCCCCGGCCCCGAGCAGCACGTGCGCCAGCCGCATCGAGCGGAGTTCCGGGGACGACCCGTGCACGATGCGCCCGCCGTCGCCGCCCTCGAGTGACGGGTCGATCGACAGGCACAGCTCGTCGACGAGGTCGGCCGCGACCAGTGCGCCGAGGAAGGACGGCCCACCTTCACAGTGGATGGTGCGGAGGCCCCGGTCGACCAGCGCGGCCCGGACCTGTGCCGGGTCGACGGCGTCCTCACCGCACGACACCACGTCCGCGACGGCCTCGAGCGCGTGTCGCCGCGAGGGGTCTGCGGACGCCGAGGTGAGGACGACCGGTCGGACCGGCGCCTCGGTGAACACCCGCGAGGCCGGGTCGAGACCGAGCGACCCCGTGACGATCGCGAACACCGGGTGGTCGGGCAGCCCGTGCGCCCGACGCCAGGCGACGTCGGCGTCGTGCAGCACCATCGGCCCGTACCCCTCGTCGCGGACGGTGCCCGCGGCGACCAGGACGACGTCGGCGACCCGGCGCAGCAGGTCGAACACGCGCAGGTCGTCGTCACCGCCCAGGGACCCGGACTTGCCGGCGGCGGTGGCGGAGCCGTCGAGGGAGCTGACGAAGTTGACGCGGAGCCAGCCGCCGTCGGCCGTGCCGTCGGCGGCGTCGGTGTAGGCGTCGAGGACTTCGTCGTCGGACAGGTCGGCGATCGGGTCGGGCAGGTGCGTCACGTGTTGTGCCTCGCTTCCAGGGGTGCGCGCCAGCCGAGGACGGTCTCGACCATGCGCATCGCGTCGACGGACTCGACGACGTCGTGCATCCGGACGATGCGGGCACCGAGCATGGCGCTGACCGTCGCTGCCGCCAGCGTCCCGGACAGCCGTTCACCGCGGGGCCGGCCGAGGCTCTCCCCCACGAAGTCCTTGTTCGACACCGCGGCGAGGACCGGGTAGCCGAGGGCGACGACCTCCGGCAGGCGCCGGGTCAGCTCGAGTGTGTGCACCGTGGTCTTGTTGAGGTCGTGGCCGGGGTCGATGATGATCCGGTCCTCGGGGATGCCTGCCTCGAGCGCCCGGTCGACACGGAGCCGCAGGAAGGCCGCGACCTCCCCCGCAACGTCGGCGTACTGCGGCTTCGGGTACTGCTGCCGCGGTGCCGCGAGGGAGTGCGTGATGACGATCGTCGCGTCCGAGTCCGCCACGACGGCGGCCATCCGAAGATCGGCCAGGCCGGTGGTGTCGTTGACGACGCTGGCGCCGGCGGCGATCGCGGCGGCCGCGACCTCGGGGCGGAAGGTGTCGACGCTGATCGTCACGTCGGACTGCTGCGCGACCTGCTCGACGACGGGGACGACGCGCTCGATCTCGTCGGCCGCGGACAGCTCCGGCCCGGGAGCGAACTTCACGCCGCCGATGTCGACCCAGTCGGCGCCCTGCTCGGCGGCGGTGACGGCGGCCTCGACCGCGCGGTCGAGGGCGAACGTGCGGCCCTTGTCGTGGAACGAGTCCGGCGTGCGGTTGACGATCGCCATCACCGCGATGCGGTGGTCGAAGTCGAAGGTGCGGCGGCCGATGGTGCGGACCGGTTCGCGCAGGTCGGGGACGACCCACCCGGGTCCGGTCGCGCCGGCCGCACCGGACGGGAGGCCCGTGCCGAGTCCGACGCGCATCAGGCGTCCGCCCCGCTGCCGGTGCCGCCGCTGCCGCTGCCGCTGCTGATGAGCGCGATCGCCTCGGCCCGTCCGGCCGCGTCGGCGAGGATCCCGCTCGCTGCGACGGTCACCGTCGTGGAGCTCGTCTGCCGCTCCCCCCGGGTCGTCACGCACTGGTGCTGGGCATCGAGGACGACCAGGACGCCGCGCGCCTCGAGGCCGTCCTGCACCGCCTGAACGACCTGCTCGCCGAGGCGCTCCTGCAGCTGCGGGCGGGAGGCCAGCGCCTCCACCACACGCGCCAGCGTCCCCAGGCCGATGAGCCGCTCGCCCGGCGCGTACGCCAGGTGCGCGGTGCCGAGGAACGGCAACAGGTGGTGTTCGCACACCGAGCGGAACAGGATGTCGCGGACGATCACCAGGTCACCGCGCTCACCGTCGCCGGCGGGCACCGTGCCGTCGCGGGCGATCTGCGTCGCGTCCTGGTCGAGCCCGCGGAAGAACTCCGTGTAGGCGTCGGCGACCCGCTGCGGGGTCCGCTCCAGTCCGGGTCGGTCGGGGTCTTCGCCGATGCCCGCCAGCAGCTCTCGCACGGCGGCCTCGACACGGGCACGGTCCATGCGCTGCGTCACCAGGTCATCCAACACCGCTCGGCGGGGGTGCGACTGACCACGGAACGCGGTGACGTACCCCGATCACGGGGGACGGGCCTCCAGGACGGCTACCCTGCGGCCGCGACGTGCCGGCGGTCCCAGGTTCCTTTAAACTTCTGCGGTGAGCGCCCCGCAGACATCCAGCCCGCCCCGGAACAGCGTCGCATCCGGCCTCGACCGCTTCTTCTCGGTCACGAAGCGCGGATCGACCATCCCCCGAGAGATCCGTGGTGGTCTCGTCTCCTTCGTGACGATGGCCTACATCGTCATCCTCAACCCACTCATCCTCGGCGGGTTCAGCGCCGACCAGGCCGCCAAGGACGTCAGCGGCGGATGGCTCGAGAACGCTCAGGTGGCCGCGGCCACCGGCCTGGTCGCCGGTCTCATGACCATCGCGATGGGTGTCGTCGCGAACCTGCCGTTCGGCATCGCGGCGGGCCTCGGGATCAACTCGTTCCTCGCCGTGAGCGTCGTGCACCAGGTGACGTGGGCCGAGGCGATGGGTCTCGTCGTCATCAACGGTGTGATCATCGTGATCCTGGCGCTGACCGGCATCCGGACGATGATCTTCACCGCCGTGCCCGCGCAGCTCAAGGCGGCGATCACGGTCGGCATCGGCCTGTTCATCGCGTTCATCGGCCTGGTCGACTCGGGCTTCGTGCGGTCCTCGGGCCTGGCGTCCCCGCCGCTGCAGCTCGGTGAGGACGGCTCGGTCGGGGCCCTGCCGACGATCGTGTTCCTGATCGGCCTGGTGATCATCGGCACGCTGATGGCCCGCAAGGTCAAGGGCGCGCTGCTCATCGGCATCATCGCGACGACGATCATCGCGATCATCCTGCAGGCGGTGTTCCACGTGCCGACCTCGGTCGACTCGAAGACCGGCTGGAACCTCAACGCCCCGGGTCTGCCGAGCGCGCTGTTCGCCTTCCCCGACCTGTCGCTCGTCGGCCAGTTCGACTTCGGCGCGTTCGCCCGGATCGGTCCGCTCGCCGCGTCGATGCTCGTCTTCACGCTGGTCTTCACGAACTTCTTCGACGCCATGGGCACGATGACCGGGCTCGCGAAGGCCGCCGGGGTCGCGGAGAAGGACGGCACGTTCCCCCGTCTCCGTGCGGCGCTCGTCGTCGAGGGTGCCGGTGCCATCGCGGGTGGTGGCGCCTCGGTGTCGTCGAACACGGTGTTCATCGACTCCGCCGCCGGCATCGGTGAGGGCGCCCGGACCGGCATGGCCTCGGTCGTCACGGGCCTGCTGTTCCTGGCGTCGATGTTCCTGACGCCGCTGACCCAGGTGGTGCCGCTCGAGGTCGCCGCCGCCGGACTCGTCGTCGTCGGCGCGCTCATGGTGGCGCAGGTCGCGGACATCGACTGGTCGGACTTCGGGTCGGCGCTGCCGGCGTTCCTGACCATCGTCGTGATGCCGCTGACCTACTCGATCGCGAACGGCATCGGCGCGGGCTTCATCAGCTGGGTGCTCATCAAGGCGCTGTCCGGCAAGGGGCGCGAGGTGTCGTGGCTGCTGTACGTCGTCGCCGCGGGCTTCCTGCTGTACTTCGCCCGCGGTCCGCTGGAGGCGGCGCTCGGCGTCGGCTGACCCCCGCTGAACGCAACCTGGGCGGTTGCTCGCAACGGTGTTCCGTGGCGAGCAACCGCCCACGTTGCGTTCCGCGGAGGGGACGGGCGGGAGGCGCGGCTCAGTCCGGCAGGTCGGTGGGCTTGGCCTCGTGGTGGCGGTGGGCCGGCGTGCGCCGGTCCTCCTTCATGCCCGCCTCGAACAGGTGGCGCTTGCCACCGACGAGCTGCTCACGCGCGGTGCGCTCGAGCTCCTTCGCGGTCGCGTAGTAGCCGTCGTCGTAGTCCTCGACGACCTGGAACGTCCACCGACCGGCGATCACGTTCCGGCCGACGAGCTCGGTGTCGATGCGCTCCGCGAGCTCGGTGTGCCCGGCCTTCCGCAGCTGCTCCACCGCCTCGCCGATGTTCAGGTCGGCGGTGCCGGTCAGGCGGTGGAAGCCGTACAGGAGACCGCGGGCGTGCTCGATGACCTCGAGCGCCGCGGACAGGCTGCCGAGGGCTTCGACCGTCGCTTCCGAGACCCCGTCCGGGACCTGGTGTGCGGCGTCGGGACCCTGGTTGTCGTCGTTCGTCATGATGCTCGTCTACACGACTGCTCCTCGCCCTGTTGTCGGCGTCCCCGCAGAGCGAACACGGCACGCCGGAGCGCTTGCGGGTGTCGGATGGCCGACCTAGCATTCGAACACGTGTTCGAACGAGGAGGCTCCTGATGATGATCGTCGACACCGCGGTCACCGTGTGGTGGACCGGTGGCACACCCGTCCGACTGGTCTGGCTCGGCCGTCGATGGCGCGTCACCGACGTCCCGACCCGGCTGACCACGACCCCGTCCGACCTGCCCACCGCCATCACTCACGCGCCGGAACGGACCGCCGGGTGGCGTTTCCAGGCGACCGCAGAGGACGGCGAGACCCTGGTGCTGGACATCGTGCCGGACGGCGACGGCTGGACCGTCGCCCGGACCTGGACGTGAGCGCCGTGGACGGCCCCGTCTTGGACGTGAGCGCCGTCGACGGCCCCGCGGCGGGTGTGGACCCCGACCCGGCGCCGCGCTACGGTCGCGGCATGACGACCTGGGTCGCCCTGCTGCGCGGGGTCAACGTGAACGGCATCACGATCCGGAGCGCCGACCTCGCCGAGCCGTTCCGCTCCCTCGGGCACACCGACGTCCGGACGGTCCTGGCCTCGGGCAACGTCGTGTTCACCGCCGCGGACCCCGTCGAGCCCTCGGTGCTGCGGTCGTCCGTGGAGCAGGCCCTCCGGGAGCGCTTCGGGTACGACGCCTGGATCGTCCTCGTCCGGCACGACGCCCTCGCCGACCTCGTCGCGGGGTTCCCCTTCGCGTCCACGGCCGACCGGCACGACTACGCAGTGTTCGCATCCGAGCCCGCCGCACTCGACGACCTGCTCGCCGGACTCGACCTCGACCCGTCGGTCGAGCAGGTCGCGCGCGGGGACGGCGTCGTCTACTGGTCGTGCCCGAAGGGGTCGAGCACGTCGACCGCCTTCGCGAAGCGCGCCGGAGCTGCCCGGTTCAAGCGGACCACGACGGCCCGCAACACGAACACGCTCCGCAAGCTGCTCTGAACGGCACGCCGCCCGCCGTCGTGCCGACCGAGATCACTTGGTCTGGTTCGGGTGGCGCGTGTGGACATCGGGGTCCGGACGGGGCGAGCGACCCCCGATCGCCGCGGCACCACCGCTCAGGGCTTCTCGACGACGACCGGTCGTGCGAGGGGCTCCGGCTCGACCGAACCCCAGCCGGCGGCGATCGCCTCGGCCGAGTTGCGCCACGCCTGCATCTCGAGGAGCAGACGGCGTGGCTGCCGGAGCGCGAAGGAGCCACGCGCCACCTCGACGATCTCACGGGCGAACTGCCGCTGGTCCTCGCGACTGAGCATGCCGATCCACGGGTACGGGATCGCGAGACGCTCGTGCAGCGGCAGTTCCTCGTTCACCGTGACGGCAGCGATGAGCTCCGCGGCGATGTCGAGCACGGCTTCGTCCTCGTCCGACCGCTCCTTGGTGGTCAGGACGAGCGGCGCGCCGTCGCGGCGGGTCACCTCGAGGGGTTCCTGCTCGGCCGCCGCGAAGACGTCCTTGGCGTGCCGCGACAGATCGGAGGACTGGACGGTGCGCCGTCGACGCGGGGCTGCGAGGAGAGTCATGGATTGAGGCTATTCAGAACGCGTTCTGAACGCAAGACCCGCGGACGTCAGGCCTGCGCCGGCTGCCCGTTGCTCGCCATCGTGCCGCCGTCGACGGGCAGGACCGCTCCCGTGATGAACGACGCCTCGTCGCTCGCCAGGAACAGCACCGCCGCCGCGACCTCCTCCGACCGACCACCGCGACCGAGGGCGATCCGCTCCGAGAACTCCCGCTTGAGCTCCTCGTCCTCCGCCTGCGACCGGGTCAGGTCGGTCCAGATCAGGCCCGGTGCGACGGCGTTCACCCGCACGCCGAACCCGCCGTTGTCGAGCGCCGCCGCCTTCGTGAAGTTCGAGACGCCGCCCTTCGCCGCGTTGTAGGGGCTCATCCGCCAGTCCGCGGCCTCGCCGGACACCGACGAGGTGTTCACGATCGACCCCTTCGTCTCGCGGAGGAACGGCAGCGCCACCCGGGTGCCGTAGAACACGCTCGACAGGTCCGTCTCGACGACCCGGTGCCACTCCGTGGGCGAGATGTCCGTGATGTCACCCGAAGTGAACGTCCCGGCGTTGTTGACGAGCACGTCGAGCCGGTCCCACCGGTCGATCGCCGCGTCGACGACCGTCTGCCAGGCGTCCGGGTCGGCCACGTCGGCCTGCAGCCACAGTGCCTGCGCCGTCGGCAGTGAATCCGCGACGGCTCGGACCTTGTCCGCGACGCTGTCGACCAGGACGACGCCGGCGCCCTCCGCGACGAACGCGCGTGCGGTGGCCTCGCCGATGCCGGACCCCGCGCCGGTGACGATCGCGACCTTGCCCTCGAACCGCTTGCTCATGGTGTGTTCCTCTCGCGTCGGTGGTCCCCGTGGCGGGACACCGTCGGCCCGGAGGACACGGGTGACCACGATGCCCGCCCCGCCCTGGACGGCGGTCCAGGCGGAGGCGGGCATCGACGGCGGACGGAGGGCGGGCCTCCCGGCCGAGTCAGGCGGTGGTGTCCTCGTTCTCCGTCGCGCGTTCCAGCGAGATCGTCGGGATGGAGGCGGTGATCACCGAACCGTCAGCGCGGAGCGTCCCCTGGATGTCACTGGTGGTCGGCGCGTGCCCGGCCATCCGCGGGCCCTGGTGCGGCAACGGCACGACGGTCGGGTCGCCGGGCCGGACCTCGATGTGCTGGTTGTGGACCCAGGCGTCGAGGCCGTCGCCGGACTCGACCGTGAAGGTCATCGCGTGCTGCTCGAGGTCGACGCGCACGCGGGAGCCGCGGACCGTCATCCGGTAGGTCAGACGGTCCCAGTCGATCGGCAGTCGCGGGTTGAACGTCAGGCGCCCACCGTGGTCGCGCATGCCGCCGAAGCCGTTGACGAGCGCACCCCAGATGCCACCGGTCGACGCGATGTGCACGCCGTCGGTGGTGTTGCCGTGCAGGTCGGCGAGGTCGACGTAGAGCGCGGTCTGGAAGTACTGGTCGGCGAGCTCGTGGTAGCCGACCTCGGCCGCCATGATCGACTGCACGACCGCCGACAGCGTCGAGTCCCCCGTGGTGAGGGCGTCGTAGTAGTCGAAGTCGCGGCGCTTCTCGGCGGGCGTGAACTCGTGGCCCTGCAGGAACAGCGCGAGCACGACGTCGGCCTGCTTGAGCACCTGGAACCGGTAGATGACCAGCGGGTGGTAGTGCAGCAGCAGCGGCCGCTTGGACTCCGGCGTGCGCTCGAGGTCCCACAGCTCCTTGTCGAGGAACTGGGCGTCCTGCGGGTGGATGCCGCGGTGCGGGTCGAACGGTATCTCCATCGACTCGGCGGCGCGCTCCCAGCTCTCGACCTCGGACTGGTCGAGGCCGGTCCGACGGATCATCCGCGCGTACTCGTCCGGGTCGTCCACGGCGAGGTGCCGGCAGGCGTTGACGGCGGACCACAGGTTCGCCCGGGCCATCACGTTCGTGTACATGTTGTCGTCGACGACGGTCGTGTACTCGTCCGGGCCGGTGACGCCGTCGATGTGGAACTTCTGGTCGCCGTTCGAGCGCCAGAAGCCCAGGTCCTCCCACAGCCGGGCGGTCTCGACCAGGATGTCGATGGCGCCGCGCTTCAAGAAGTCGGTGTCCCCGGAGGCCCGCACGTACTGCATCAGTGCATGGGCGATGTCCGCGTCGATGTGGTACTGCGCGGTGCCGGCGGCGTAGTAGGCGCTGGACTCCTCGCCGTTGATCGTGCGCCACGGGAACAGGGCACCGCGCTGGTTCAGCTCACGGGCGCGGGACCGTGCGGCGTCGAGCATGTTGTAGCGGAACCGGAGGGCGTTCCGGGCGACGATCGGCGCCGTGTACGACAGGAACGGCAGGACGTAGATCTCCATGTCCCAGAAGTAGTGACCGCCGTAGCCGGAGCCCGTGACGCCCTTCGCCGCGATGCCGTGGCCGTCGGTGCGGGCCGTGGCCTGCGCCAGCTGGAACAGGTTCCAGCGGACGGCCTGCTGCACCTCGGGCTTGCCCGCGATCTCGACGTCGCTGCGGGCCCAGTAGTCGTCGAGCCACTTGCGCTGCTCACCGAAGACCTGCTCCACGCTCTCGTACTTCGCGCGGTCCAGGGTGCGGTCGCAGCGGTCGGCGAGCTCGCGCGCCGGCACGCCGCGGGACGTGTGGTAGACGACGCTCTTCACCAGGCGGATCGGCTGCCCGGCCTTCGCCTGCACCCGGTAGACGTGCTTCGCCAGGTCGTCCTCGATGCTCGAGGTCTCGTCCCAGCTGTTCTCGGTCTCGATCCGGTGCTCGACGCCGACGCAGATCGTCATGCCCGAGCTCGTCGCCTGGTAGCCGAGCAGGGAGCGGGAACCGGCGTTCCGCTTCAACCGGGGCTGCAGCACCCGGTCGGTGAAGGACTCGGCCTTGCGCGGGTCGAACGCCGCCGCGGCCGCCTTCATGCCGGCGTGGTACTCGTCGGCGACGTCCTGGCGGTTGAGCACCTGGCTCGACAGCAGGACCGAGGCGTCGTGGTCGAGCATGGTGACCTCGTAGTCGATGACGGCGAGGTGCCGCTCGACGAAGGACACCAGGCGTCGGGAGCGGATGAGCACCCGCTTGCCGGACGGCGTCGACCACTCGGTCTCGCGCAGCAGGTAGCCGCCGCGGAAGTCGAGCCGGCGGCTGTGGCGCAGGATGTCGGCCTCGGACAGGACGAGCGGCTCGTCGTCGACGTACAGGCGGATCACCTTGGCGTCGGGGACGTTGATGATCGTCTGCCCGGTCTTCGCGAACCCGAACGCGGTCTCGGCGTGCCGGATCGGCCAGGTCTCGTGGAAGCCGTTGACGTACGTGCCGTACTGCACGCCGCCGCGGCCCTCGTCGAAGTTGCCGCGGAGGCCGAGGTACCCGTTGCCGACGGCGAAGTTCGTCTCGTCGACGCCCTGCTCGTCCGCGTACTCGGTCTCGATCAGCGCCCACTCGTCGACCGGGTACCGGACACGGTCGAGGGGGTCGGAGGTGATGGGGTTCATGCGGTCTTCCCGGAGTCGGCGGCAGACAGGTCGGGCAGCAGCTCGGCGAGGTCGGTCACGACGACGTCCGCACCGTGCTCGCGGAGGGCATCGGCACCGGCGCCGCGGTCGACCCCGATGACCAGACCGAACGCCCCGTTCCGGCCCGCTTCGACCCCGCTGGTGGCGTCCTCGACGACGACGCACTGGGCTGCGGTCAGCCCGAAGCGTGTCGCGGCGTCGAGGTAGGTGTCGGGCGCGGGCTTGCCGGCGAGACCGTCGGCGCGGGCGACGGCACCGTCGACGATGACCGCGAAGCGGTCGATGATGCCGGCGGTCCGGAGCACCTGCTTCGCGTTCGCGGAGCTGGAGACGACGGCGACCTCGTACCCGGCGTCGATCGCCGCGGTGAGGAACCGCACCGAGCCCGGGTACGGCGAGACGCCGTGCTCCTGCAGCTCCGCGGTGAACTCGGCGTTCTTCCGGTTGCCGAGCCCGCAGACGGTGTCGAGCGTCGGGTCGTCGTCCGGGGTGCCCTCGGGCAGGTCGATGCCGCGGGCCTGCAGCAGCGAGCGGACCCCGTCGTACCGGGGCTTGCCGTCGACGTACGCGAAGTAGTCCTGCTCCGTGTACGGGGCGACCCCGTGGTGCGCGAGGTACGGCGTGAAGAGCCGGCTCCAGGCACGCATGTGCACCTCGGCCGTGGGCGTCAGGACGCCGTCCAGGTCGAAGAGGAGGGCTCGTTGTTCAGCGAGCGCTGCAGGGGTTCGCCGTTCCGACGACGTCATGGGCAGACCTTCCAGGGGAGCGGTGTCGAACACGATTGCTGCGGGTCAACTCTAGGACCGCTCCGCCGCGCCGTGCTCCAAGAGGGGAGCGTGCCGTGCACGTCCGGGGAGCGCGGATCTGGAGGCGCGTCCAGCCCGGCACCTGGACGCTCGCGGGCATGACCTCTGACACCGCAGCGCCGCCGCAGGACGGGACCGGATCGAAGCTGCAGCAGGCGATCACCGGCCCCCTGCTGTTCCTGTTCATCCTGGGCGACGTGCTCGGGGCGGGCATCTACGCCCTGATGGGCACCCTGTCGAAGGACGTCGGCGGGGCGCTGTGGGCACCGCTCCTGCTCGCCCTGCTGCTGGCCCTGCTGACCGCGGGCTCCTACGCCGAACTCGTCACGAAGTACCCGAAGGCCGGTGGCGCCGCGGTGTTCGCCGAGCGGGCGTACAAGGTGCCGCTGGTGTCGTTCCTGGTCGGGTTCTCGATGCTCGCCGCCGGTGTCACGAGTGCCGCGGGACTGTCGCTCGCCTTCGCCGGCGACTACCTCGGCACGTTCATCGACGTCCCGCCGGTGCCGGCCGCGATCGTGTTCCTGGCCCTCGTCGCCTGCTTGAACGCCCGCGGCATCTCGGACTCGCTGCGGAGCAACGTCGTCATGACGATCATCGAGCTGTCCGGCCTGGTCATCGTGATCGTCACGGTCGCGGTGATGGTGGGCGGCGGTGGCGGTGACGTCTCCCGCATCGGTGCGTTCCCCGCCGAGGCGAACCCGGCGCTCGCGACCCTGAGCGCGGCCATCGTCGCCTACTACTCGTTCGTCGGCTTCGAGACGTCCGCCAACGTCGCTGAGGAGGTCCGCGAACCCCGGAAGGTCTACCCGCGCGCGCTGTTCGGCTCCCTCGCCACGGCCGGCGTCGTCTACGTGCTCGTCGCGCTCGCCAGCTCGATCGCCCTGCCCGCGTCGGAGTTGTCCGACTCGAGCGGCCCGCTGCTCGCGGTGGTCGCTGCGACCGGCGTGCCGATCCCGGACTGGGTGTTCAGCATCATCGCCCTGGTCGCGGTGGCGAACGGCGCCCTGCTCACCATGATCATGGCGAGCCGCGTTACCTACGGCATGGCCGAGCAGCGACTGCTGCCGCGCCTGCTCGGCCGGGTCCTGCCGAACCGGAAGACCCCGTGGACGGCGATCGTCGCGACGACCGTGGTCGCGATGCTGCTCACCCTGGTCGGCGACGTCGGCACGCTCGCCGAGACCGTCGTGCTGCTGCTGCTCTTCGTGTTCATCAGCACGAACGTCGCGGTCCTGGTGCTGCGGAAGGACCGGGTGGAGCACGAGCACTTCCGGGTGTGGACGTTCGTGCCCGTGCTCGGTGTCGCCTCCTGCGTCCTGCTGCTCACGCAGCAGAGCGGGCAGGTCTGGCTGTACGCGGCGGTCCTGCTCGCGGTCGGCGTGGTCCTGTTCTTCGTCGCCCGGGCGACGCGGGGTCGCGACCGCACCGACTCGGAGACGTCCGCGTCGTGACGGGGGCGGGCGGGCCTCCCGGCCGGTCTGGAGGCGCGCCCCGCGATGCGGCTCCGGCTGGTGCGCGTCAGCGCAGGTCGCGCACCCAGCTCTCGATCGCGGCGGTGATCGCCCGCCGTGCCTCGTCGGGGCTGATCGTCGCCGTCCGGTCGCCCGGCTGCGCGCCGTACGCGCCGAAGTCGGCGTGGTTCGCGCCGGTGACCTGCGTCATCGTGGCGTCGGACGGGAGTTCGTCGCGGGCGGCGGCGACCTTGTCCGGCGTCGACAGGCCGTCGCGCGAGCCGGAGACGCTGAGCACGTCGAGGTCGCTGTCCGACAGGTCGTTCGCGCAGTAGCTGCCGAGGAGCAGCAGCCCGGCGACGTCGGGACCGTCCGCCAGCTGGCAGGCGCGGACGCCGCCGAGGGAGTGGCCGCCGACGGCCCAGGTGCGGACGTCGGGGGCGTGCGCCTGGAAGACCGAGAGGGCCCGGGTGTCGAAGAACGCCAGGTTGAGGGTCGGCTTCGTGATGATGACCGTCGTGCCGTCCGCGACGACCTGCCGGAAGGTCGCCATGTAGGCGTACGGGTCGACCTTCGCGCCGGGGACGAACACCAGGCCGACGCCGTCCGGGGTGCCCGTCGGGGTCATCACGACGGAGTCGCCAGCGTCGCGGACGGACACCCGGTCGTCGCGCCAGACGGTGAGGGCGGCGGAGCGGGTGCCCTGCATGACGATGTGCGCCCAGACGAGGAACACCAGGACCAGCACGAGCAGGACGGCGACGACCCACCCGCCGATCCGCAGCGCGCGGTGTCGACGGGCCGGGCTGGTTCGTGCGGTGCTCACCCCGCCGACGCTACTGCTGCCGCCTGACCCGCAAGACGCAACCCGAGCGACGCCCCGCAACGGTGTGTCGTTGCGCGGTGTCGCTCGGGTTGCGTTCCGCGAGGCCGGCGAGGTCAGTCGTCGGTGTCGACCGTGTTCGTGACGACCTCGCCGCTGCCGGCGTCGATGCGGATGCTGTGCTTCGTGCCGGACGCGTCGCGGACCTCGCCCTCCCAGACGACCGCGCCGGCGTGGTCGTCGAGGGCGAGCTCGGTCACGGTGCCGGAGACGGTCTTCGTGAGGGCGGAGGCGGCCTGTGCGACCGACAGGTCGGCGGCCGCGACGAACCGCTTCGCCTCGGCGACGTCGTCGGCGTCGGAGGTCTCCTTCGTCGGGCCGGCCGTGGTGCGCCGGCCGTCGACGTCGACGTGGACCTCCTGCTCTGTGCCGTCGGAGGTGACGACGAGGACCTCCCACGAGGTGCCGCCGGCCTCCTGCTCGATCGAGGTGACGGTGCCGGAGCCGACGGCCTTCCGGGCGGTCGCGGCGGCGGTGGGGAGGGCGTCGTTCCCGGCGGCGGTGGCGGCACTTCCGTCACCCGAGGCGACGGACGGCGCGGACGCGGCGGGAGTGGAGGCTGCCGGTGCGGAGGCCGCCGGTGCGGCCACGTCGTCGCGGTCGTCGTCGTCCGACGAGCAGCCGGTGAGCGCCAGGGCCCCGACGAGCGGGAGCGCGGTGATCAGGGCGATGCGGCGGGCGGTGGTCTTCGTCGTGGTCTGCATGGGACCACCCTGGGCACCGGGCACTGAAGCAGACCTGAAGCGACCTGGGGCGACGCCGGGCGCCGGTCCGGCCTGCGCCTCTGCCCGTGCCCGCCCGTTCAGTCGTGCAGGAGCGGCAGCCGCACCGTGAACCGCGCTCCCCCGCCGGGCGCTGCCGACACCACGACGCTGCCGCCGTGCCCCCGGACGACGGCGTCGACGATCGCGAGCCCCAGCCCCGACCCACCGGCGTCCCGAGCGCGCCCCTCGTCGAGCCGGACGAACCGTTCGAACACGCGGGCCCGGTCGACCTCCGGGATCCCGTGCCCGTCGTCGTCCACGGTGAGGACCGCGCTGCCGTCGGCGGTCCCGAGCCCCACGACCACCGTCTGCTCGGCGTGCCGGACGGCGTTGTCGACGAGGTTCCGCACCACCCGGCCGAGCAGCCGGTCGTCGCCGCGGACCCGGGCCGGGGTCACACCGGAGACGTCCACCCGCACGGCCGCGCGGCCGTCCGTACGCACGGCCGCTCCGTCCGTCTCGCGGACGGAGCGTGGTCGGGAGGCCTCGGTGAACACGAGGTCGTCGAGGTCCACCGCCCGGTCCCGGTCGCGGCCGCGTTCGTCGACACGGGTGAGCAGGAGCAGCGACTCGACGAGCTCCTGCAGCCGGGCTCCCTCGTCGAGGACGACGTCGGCGAGGTCCGCGGTGCCGGTGACCTCCGGGTGGGCGCGGGCGACCTCGGCGTGCTGCCGGATCGTCGCGAGCGGGGAGCGCAGCTCGTGCGAGGCGTCAGAGACGAACTGCCGCTGCGCCTGCTGCGACGCCTCGAGCCGCCCGAGCATCCGGTTCATGGTCGCGGCGAGCCGGTCGACCTCGTCACCCGAGCCCGGTTCGTCGACGCGGGCGTGGAGGTTCGTGCCCTCGACGGCGTCGACCTCGCGGCGCATCCGGTCGACCGGGCGCAGGGCCCGGCCGACGACGAACCACGTCACGAGCGACATCAGCGCCACGACGACGGGGACCGCCCCCGCCAGCAGCACGCTCACGGTCCGGACGGCGGCGTCGGCGTCCTCCAGGGGTGCGCCGACGACCAGGGTGCCCTCGCCGCCGTCCGGCAGGTCGACGTCGTCGGCGACGAGCAGCCACCGCTCGCCGTCGTGCCGGGAGCGGGACTCCTCCGCGGTGTCGAGCGGCCGAGCGGGGCTGTCGTCGGCGCGGGCGAGCACCCGGCCGTCGGCGTCCTGCAGTTGGGCGAGCACGTCGTCGTCCTCCGCCTCCACTGCGGCTGCGCCGTCGGCCTCCACCCGGGTACTCAGGCTGTCGAGGGTCTGCTCGGCGGCGGTCCGTACGCCGTCGGAGAGCGAGGTGCGGAGGACCCCGACGAAGGCGACCGCCCCGAGGGCCAGGGCGACGAGGACGACGAGGGCCGCGCCTCCCGTCGCGCGTGCGCGGATCGACGCGGGCCGGCGCGACCGAGGCGGCCGGCCCGACCGGGCTGCCGTGCGCTCAGCCACCGTCGGCGTCGAGGCGGTACCCGGCCCCGCGGACGGTCTCGATGGCGTTCCGGCCGAACGGGCGGTCGACCGCGCGGCGGAGGTGCCCGACGTACACCTCGACGATGTTCGGGTCGCCGGTGAAGTCGTCGTCCCAGACGTTCGCGATGACGTCGCGCTTCGACAGCACCTGGCCGGGGTGGCGCATGAGGTACTCGAGGACCGTGAACTCCCGGCTGGTCAGGTCGAGCAGGACCTCGCCCCGCCACACCCGTCGCGCCGCCGGGTCCAGGCGCAGGTCACCGGCCTGGAGGACCGTGGGCCGTTCCCGGGACCCCCGCCGGACGAGCGCACGGAGACGCGCGACCAGCACCGGGAACGAGAACGGCTTCGTCACGTAGTCGTCGGCACCGGCGTCGAGGGCGTCGACCTGGTCCCACTCGCCGTCCTTGGCGGTGAGCATGAGCACCGGGGTCCAGTCCTGCTCGGCGCGGAGGGTCTCGCAGACCTTCCAGCCGCTCATGCCGGGCATCATCAGGTCGAGGACGATGGCGTCGTAGGGGTTCTCGCGGGCGTACCAGAGGCCGTCGACGCCGTCGTGGGCGACGTCGACGGCGAACCCCTCGGCCTGGAGCCCGTTCCGGATGCCCTCGGCGAGCCGGACCTCGTCGTCGACCACCAGCACGCGCATCGTCCGAGCATGGCCGAGCGGCCTGAACCGGCGCTGAAGCCGGCTCCCCCGCGAAACGCAACGTGGGAGGCTCCACGCAACGGAGTACCGCTGCGTGGAACCGCCCACGTTGCGTCTTGGGAGGCCGTCAGCGACTGAGCGCCCAGGTCTGGAGGCCCTGCAGGACGAGCCCGAGGCCGACCAGCATGCCGACGCCGCTGAGGAGCAGGGCCACCGCGGGACTCCACCGCATCCGACGTCGGCGGGCCGACCACGCGGCCGCGGCGGACAGGACCACCATGACCGGCAGCGTCGTCAGCTGGAACATGCCCCACACCGCTCGGATACGGTCCACCTGGTGCGGTGACCCCCCGTCGATGTTGCTCGGTGCCACGCCACCGAGCGGGACACCCCAGGCCCCGGCGCGCTGGACGATCGCGAGCAGTCCGACACACCACAGCAGCACGCCGATGCTCGTCACGACGGCCAGCGTCCGTGCCCGCTCCCGGGACGGGCGTTCGACCCGCTCCATCGGCTCGCGCTCGGCCCGTGGCGGCCTGGCCGTCCACCGTTCCCAGTCGTCGTCCTGCCCCCACGCGTCCCACCCCGAAGTCATGGCTCCACGCTAGGCAGCGCGGGGGACGGTGACATCGGCCGAACGGTGGTGCCGGGTCAGCCGGAAGACGGAGCCGGCCACGGGCCTCCCGGCCGGGCTCCCCGAGAAACGCAACGTGGGCGGCCCCACGCAACGGAGTACCGCTGCGTGGAACCGCCCACGTTGCGTGTTGCGGAAGGACTACGCGGCGTCGATCGCGGCGCGGATCTCGGCCGCGGCAGCGCCGACGTCCGAGGCGCTGTAGATCGCGCTGCCGGCGACGGCGACACGGGCACCGGCGGCCTTGACCGATGCGACCGAGGACGCCTTCACGCCACCGGCGATCGAGAACGGCACGCCCGAGGCCTTGCCCTCCTCGAGCAGCGTGTCGAAGGTGAAGCCCTCTTCGGCCTGCTCGTCGAGGCCGGCGTGCACCTCGACGAACTCGACGCCGAGCTCGGTGACCTCGCGGGCACGGGCGGCCTTGTCGGGGACGCCGATCAGGTCGACGACGATGCCCTTGCCGTGCTTCTTCGCCGCGGCGACCGCGCCGACGATGGTGCTGTCCCCGGCGACGCCGAGCACGGTGACGAGGTCGGCGCCCGCCTGGAACGCCATGTCGGCCTCGAGCTCACCGGCGTCCATCGTCTTGAGGTCGGCGAACACGATCTTGTCCGGGTGGGCTTCCTTCATCGCCGTGATGGCCGCGACGCCGGCGCTCTTCACGAGCGGGGTGCCGAGCTCGAGGATGTCGACGTGCGGGGCTGCCTGGGCGGCGAGTTCGAGGGCGGTCTCGGTGGAGAGGGTGTCGATGGCGAACTGGAGCTGCATGGTGGTTCCTTCCGAAGGGGTCATTCGAGGTTGGCGTGCCGCGGCCAGAGGTCGTCGGCGGAGTGCCCGCTGCGCTGCCACAGCGCGTGGAACAGTGCGTCGCCGAGCAAGACGACGCCCTGCTCGAAGAGGCCGCCGGCGTACTGGGCCGAGGCCGTTCCGGAGCGGTCGGTCTTCGTCGCGGCCGGCAGCACGAGGGTGACCTCGGCCAGCTCGGCGAGCGGCGACGACGTGGTCGTGGAGACGGCGACGACCTGCGCGCCGACGTCCACGGCGGTCCGTGCGGCCTGCACGATGCTGCCGGTGGTGCCCGACCCGCTCGCGGTGAGCAGGACGTCGCCGGACTCGATCGCGGGGGTCGTGACCTCGCCGACGACGTGGACGTCGAGCCCGAGGTGCATCAGCCGCATCGCGGTCATCCGCAGCGCGAGCCCGGAGCGTCCGGCGCCGTGCACGAACACACGCTCGGCACCGTCGAGCAGGTCGAGTGCCCGGTCGGCGGCGGCCTGGTCGCCCTCGGCCACCCCGTCGACGAGGTCGTCGAGTTCGTGGCTGACGAGGTCGAGCGCCGCAGCGAGCGTGTGTGTGGTCATGCAACAACAGTGCTCCCCCACACCTGCGCACGCCGCTACCCGACACGGCGGGCGCCCCACCCGTTCGGACGGCTCCCCGTCCGCGGAAGGGCGGGGCGGGTAGGTTCGTCCAGATGGACACGCAGCCCGGCCGGGAGGCCCGGATCACCCCCGCCGAGCACGCTCGCCTGCTCGCCGACCAGGCCGACCGGCACACGCTGACGCTCGAGTCCGTGCTGGCCGTGCTCCGCTCCCCCCGGGTCGGCGACGCCGCCGCCCGGGCCGAGGCGGTCGAGATCGCCTCGGCGGCGCTCGTGGACCTGCGGACGTCGACGGACCGGCAGCGCGAGGTCCTGCTGGAGCCGGTCGCCGGGGCGTTCTCGCGCCTCCGGGCCGACCTGCGCCCGCTGGTCCGGTTCGGCGGTCTCGACGTGCAGTTCGTCGAGCCGCCCGCGAACGGACGCGCCCTGCCCGGCGACGTCGCCCACGCTGCCCGCGCGGTGGTCCGGACGGCGGTGCTCACCCTGGTCGACGAGGGCCGGGCGAACCGGGTCCGCATCCAGTGGGACTGCGACGGCCGGAACCTGCTCATGCAGCTCCGTGACGACGGTGCCGGGACGCACGACGTGCAGGACGACGCGATGCGGCCGATCGCCGAACGGGTCGCGGCACTGGCCGGGCAGATGCGGGTCGACTCGACGCCCGGGTGGGGATCCGTGATCGACGTGACGGTGCCGCTCGACCCGCCCGTCGCCTCCGCCCCGGTCCCCGAGGACTCCGACCTGACGCCCCGCGAACTCGACGTGCTGCGGCTCGTGGCGACCGGGGTCGGCAACCGGGAGATCGCGGACGGCCTCGGCATCACCGTGAACACGGTGAAGTACCACGTGGCGAACCTGCTCCGGAAGCACGGCGCCCGGACCCGGGCGGAGCTCGCGGCGCACGCGCACGCCGGCTGAGCGGCGGGCTGCCCGGCTGAGCTGTCGCCGCCCAACAGCATCCCGCTCGAACCACGGGATGCCGCGGCGCGAGCGGGACAGGGTTGTGCGGGTCCGATCGGCGCCACGACAGGGACCCGCCACCTGCACGACGGCGACCCGACAGCCTCCCGACCGTGCCGCGTCACGCCGTTCCGGACCGACCTGGCACGATCCGCGGTGCTCTGGCACGATCGGGAGCGAGGAGGTGCGATGACCCCGCGCGTGCTGTTCCAGGACGTCAAGCCGATCGACGTCGTCCGGTCACTCGACGACCTCCGTGGACCCGGTTCCGGGCCACTCGTGCTCCCGCTCGACGTCTACTGGGGACCCGATCCGCTCGTCGACCTCGCATCGGCTTCGGACGTCGTGAAGGCCTACCAGGCGGTCCTCCGCGAGGGCGGCGTCCGGGCGCAGGAGTCGCTGCTCGACAGGGACCTCCTCATCCGCACCTGGCCGGACCTGCTGCTCCCGGCACGCATCCGCGCTCGCTGGGAGACACGCTTCCCGGAGCTGACCGCGTGACCGACATCCGGGCGCTGCAACGCTCGATCGCCGCGACCGTCCTCAGAGCCGTGGGAGGACACGGGTTCGTCCTCGCCGGATCGGGTGCGATCCGGGAGCACGGGCTCGTCGACCGCGCGACCCGCGATGTCGACCTGTTCACGGACCGGTACGACCAGGAGCTCTTCCGCACGGCCGTCGAGGACGCGGTCGGCGTCCTGACTGCCGCCGGCCACGGGGTCGAGGTGCGGCGCCGGGCAGAGTTGTTCGCGCAGCTGCTGGTCACGACGGCCGACGGCGACCGGGTCGAGCTCGACCTGGGCTACGACTGGCGAGGCAGTGCGCCGTCACAGCTCGCCATCGGACCGGTCCTCGCCGCCGACGATGCCGTCGCCTCGAAGCTGGATGCGCTCTACGGTCGGCTCGAGGTGCGCGACTTCATCGACGTCGACGCGATCCGCACCTCCGGTCGGTGGTCAGACACGGAGCTCCTGCGGCTCGTCGCCGAACGTGACGACGGGTACGACAGCCGGATGTTCGCGCAGCAACTCGACCTCGTGTCCCGTGTGGCTGACGACCGCTTCGCGGAGTACGGGATCGAGTCCGCCGAGGTCGACGCGTTGCGTGGACGCATGCTGGCGTGGGCGGCGTCGATCCGCGCCGCCGCGCCGGATCAGCCGGCCGGCGCGAACCGGTAGCCCATCCCCGCCTCGGTGACCAGGAACCGGGGGTGCGACGGCTCCGGCTCGAGCTTCCGCCGCAGCTGCGCCATGTACAGCCGCAGGTACCCGGAGTCGGTGCCGTGCGTCGGCCCCCACACCTCGGTGAGCAGCATCTCGCGCGTCAACAGCCGGTCGGGGTTCGTCACGAGGACCTCGAGCAGCCGCCACTCGGTCGGGGTCAGTCGGATCGCGGGACCGTCCGGCGCGGTGACCTGCTTCGCGACGAGGTCCACGACGAGGTCCCCGATCCGGATGGTCGGCGTCGCCTCCGTCCCGGCCGCCGGTGCCCGTCGTCGGCCCAGCGCCCGCAGCCGTGCCAGCAGCTCGTCCATCTGGAACGGCTTCGTCACGTAGTCGTCCGCGCCGGCGTCCAGGGCGTCGACCTTGTCGCTCGAGTCCGTCCGCCCGGACAGCACCAGCACCGGCACCTGCGACCACCCGCGGATGCCCTCGAGCACCCCGATGCCGTCCAGCCGGGGCATGCCGAGGTCGAGCAGCACGATGTCCGGCCGCTCGGTGATGACGGCGTCGATGGCCGCCCGACCGTCACGGGCGGTGACGACGTCGTACCCCCGGGCACCGAGCGTGACGGCGAGCGCCCGCACCAGCTGCACGTCGTCGTCCGCGATCAGGACCTTCATCTGCCCACCACTCCCAGGTGTCCCGCGATCGGCAGCCGCACCACGACGGTGAGCCCACCGCCGGGGGTGTCGTCGACCTCGATCGTGCCGCCCATGCCCTCGGTGAACCCGCGTGCGAGCGCCAGGCCGAGTCCGAGTCCGGTCTCGTTGTCCGTGTCCCCGAGCCGCTGGAACGGCTGGAACACGTCTTCGCGGCGGTCCTCGGGGATCCCCGGGCCGCGGTCGGCGACGCGGAGTTCGACCCCGCCGGCGAAGGCGCTCGCCGCGATCCGGACACGCTCGGCGTCGGGTGAGTACCGGACGGCGTTGGCGAGCAGGTTCACGACGACGCGCTGCAGCAGCACCGGGTCGGCGAGGACCGGCGGCAGTTCGGCGGGCAGGTCGAGGTCGACGTCCTCCGGGCCGAGCTCGAGTTCGTCGAGTGCGGGCGCGACGACCGTGTCGAGTGCCGTGGGGACGGGGGCGGCGGCGAGCACCCCGGCCTGCACGCGGCTGACGTCGAGCAGGTCGGCCAACAGGACCGCCAGCTGACGGAGGCTCTCGTCGGCGGTCGCGAGGAGCGCCTCCCGGTCGGCCTCGCCCAACCGGACGTCGCGTGCGCGGAGTGACTGGACGGCGGCGCTGGCGGCGGCGATCGGCCGGCGCACGTCGTGGCTGACGGCGGCCAGGATGGCGCTCCGCACCCGGTCGACGGCGGCGATGCGTTCCGCGTCGACGGCGGTGCGGGTGAGGGCGCGGTGTTCCAGGGCGGCGTCGAGCTGCTGCTCGACGACGCGCAGCAGCCGCCGCTGGGTGGGGTCGTCGGGCGCGCCGGCGAACTCCAGGACGGCGCCGGACGGGAGGGTCGTGGCCGCGTCCGGCTCGTCGCCGAACGTCCCCGACGTGGCCGGCACCTCGTCGCCCTGGCGGACGCGGACCCCGGCGAAGCCGAAGGCCTCGCGGGTGCGCTCGACGAGGGCCTGGAGGGCGTCGTCACCGCGGAGGACGCTGCCGGCGATGCCGACGAGGAGCCCCGACTCGGCGGCGGCCCGGCGTGCGGTGCGGGAGCGTCGGGCGGACCGGTCGACGACGAAGCTGACGAGCACCGCGCTGACGACGTACATGACCAGGGCGAACAGGTGCCAGGGCTGCTGGACGGTGACCTGGTGCAGGGGTCGGACGAAGAAGAAGTCGAGGCTCAGTCCGGACAGGACGGCGGCGAACACGGCGGGCAGCATGCCGCCGATCAGGGCGACGACGAGCACGAGGAGCTGGTAGGCGAGCACGTCGACGGTGATCGAGTCGGGGTCGTCGGTCAGGCTGAGGAGCCAGGTCATGACGGGGCCGGCGACCAGGGCGAGCAGGAACGCCGCCACGATCCGGGAGCGGGACAGGCTGCCGCCGAGCTTCGGCAGGGCCAGGCCGCCGCCGGCGCGTTCGTGGGTGACGACGTGCACGTCGATGTCGCCGGACTCGCGGATGACGGTGCTGCCGATGCCCGGGCCGGTGAGGGCGGCGACGAGTCGGCTGCGGCGGCTGATGCCGATGACGATCTGGGTGGCGTCGACGGAGCGGGCGAAGCGGACCAGGGTGGTGGGCACGTCGTCGCCGACGACCTGGTGGTAGGTGCCGCCGAGCTGTTCGAGCAGGGCGCGCTGCTTGCCGAGGGCGCCCGGGTGTCGTTCGCGCAGGCCGTCGTTCGTGGTGACGTGCACGGCGGCGAGCTCCCCGCCGGCCGAGCGGGCGGCGATGCGGGCCCCGCGGCGGAGCAGGGTCTCGCCCTCGGGGCCGCCGGTGAGGGCGACGAGGACGCGCTCCCGGGTCTCCCACCGGTTCGCGATGCCGTGTTCGGCGCGGTAGCGCTTGAGGGCGTCGTCGACCTCGTCGGCGAGCCAGAGCAGGGCGATCTCGCGGAGGGCGGTGAGGTTGCCGAGGCGGAAGTAGTTCGACAGGGCCGCGTCGATCCGGGCGGCCGGGTACACGAGCCCGTCGGACAGCCGGTCGCGGAGGGCCTGCGGGGACAGGTCGACGACCTCGATCTGGTCGGCGGCGCGGACCACGGCGTCGGGGACGGTCTCGCGCTGGACGGTGCCGGTGATCTCGCGGACGACGTCGCCGAGGGACTGCATGTGCTGGACGTTCACCGTCGAGATGACGTCGATGCCTGCGGCCCGCAGTGCTTCGACGTCCTGCCAGCGCTTCTCGTGCGGGCTGCCGGGGGCGTTGGTGTGGGCGAGTTCGTCGACCAGGGCGACCTCGGGACGGCGGGCGAGGACGGCGTCGAGGTCCATGTCGTCGAGCGCGACCCCGCGGTGTTCGACCGTGCGGCGGGGGACGACCTCGAGTCCGTCGACGAGTGCGGCGGTGGCGGCGCGGCCGTGGGTCTCGACGACGGCGACGACCACGTCACGGCCGTGGTCGGCCATCCGGCGGCCCTCTTCGAGCATCGTGTAGGTCTTGCCCACGCCGGGGGCCGCACCGAGCAGCACCCGCAGCTTCCCTCGCTTCACGCGCTCATCCTCTCCTGTCTGCGGTCGTACCGGGTGTGCGTGCTTCTGCGGAACACCGGTGTTTGTCCGTCACACCGCGCACGGCGTGTGTTTGACGGACGAACACCGGTGTTTCGCGGGGGGTCAGCCGAGCTTCGCCAGCGCCAGGTTCAGCTCGAGGACGTTGACCGCCGGGTCCCCGAGGAACCCGAGCTGCCGGGACTCGGTGTGCTCGGCGACCAGGGCACGGACCCGGGCCTCGGAGACGCCGCGGGCCGCGGCCACACGGGCGACCTGCAGGCGGGCGTACTCCGGGCTGATGTCCGGGTCGAGCCCCGAGCCGGAGGCCGTCAGCGCGTCCGCCGGGACCTCGGACGCGGGCACGCCGTCGGCCTTGGCGATCGCGGCACGTCGTTCCTCGATCGCCTTGGTCAGGTCGGGGTTGGACGGGCCGAGGTTCGACCCGGACGAGGCGTTGGCGTCGTACCCGTGCTCGCCGGCGGCGGAGGGACGGGACTGGAACCAGCGGGCCGCGTCCTTGCCGGTGAACGACTGCCCGATCAACGAGGACCCCACGGTGGTGCCGGAGGAGTCGGTGACCATCGAGCCGTTCGCCTGGTCGTGGAAGGCGGCCTGGCCGACACCCCAGACAGCGAGCGGGTAGCCGACGCCGAGGGCGACGGTGGCCAGGAGGGTGAGGCGGACGGCCACACCGGTGGAGCGGAGGAAGGAGCGAGAAGAGGAAGCCATGACTAGAACCCCGGGATGAGACCGACGACGAGGTCGATCAACTTGATGCCGATGAAGGGGACGATGACGCCGCCGAGCCCGTAGACGAGCAGGTTGCGGCCGAGGATCGACGACGCCGAGGCTGCGCGGTACTTGACGCCACGCAGGGACAGCGGGATGAGCGCCACGATGACGAGCGCGTTGAAGATGATCGCCGACAGGATCGCCGACGCCGGGGAGTGCAGGTGCATGATGTTCAGCGCACCGAGGCCGGGGAACGTCGCCTGGAACATCGCCGGGATGATGGCGAAGTACTTGGCGATGTCGTTGGCGATCGAGAACGTGGTCAGGGCACCGCGGGTGATGAGCAGCTGCTTGCCGATCCGGACGACGTCGATGAGCTTCGTCGGGTCCGAGTCGAGGTCGACCATGTTGCCGGCCTCCTTGGCCGCGGTCGTCCCGGTGTTCATCGCCACGCCGACGTCGGCCTGCGCCAGGGCCGGTGCGTCGTTCGTACCGTCACCGGTCATGGCGACGAGGTTGCCGCCCTCCTGCTCCCGGCGGATCAGCGCGAGCTTGTCCTCCGGGGTGGCCTCGGCGAGGTAGTCGTCGACGCCGGCCTCGGCCGCGATGGCCTTGGCGGTGCGCGGGTTGTCGCCGGTGATCATGACGGTGCGGATGCCCATGCTGCGCAGCTCGGTGAACCGCTCGGCCAGACCGTCCTTGACGACGTCCTTGAGGTGGACGACACCGAGCAGCTGCACGGTGCCGGCCGCGTCGCGACGGCCGACGACGAGCGGTGTGCCGCCCTGGTCGGAGATCTCCGCGACGGTCGCGTCGATCGCGGCGGTGACACCGGCGTCGCTGGTGTCAGCCCAGCTGAGCACCGCGGCTGCGGCACCCTTCCGGACCGAGGAGCCGTCGGGCAGGTCGACGCCGGACATCCGGGTCTGCGCCGTGAACGGCACCTCGACCCCGCCGGCCGGGAGGGGCGTGGAGACCCCGGCGGCGAGCGCCAGGTCCACGATCGAGCGGCCCTCGGGCGTGCCGTCGGCGGCGCTCGAGAGCGCTGCTGCCGCCATCAGCTCCGGCTCGGTCACGCCCGGCACCGGGACGACCCGGGAGGCGCGGCGGTTGCCGTACGTGATCGTGCCGGTCTTGTCGAGGAGCAGCGTGGTGATGTCACCGGCGGCCTCGACCGCACGCCCGGACATCGCCAGGACGTTGTGCTGCACGAGCCGGTCCATGCCGGCGATGCCGATCGCGGAGAGCAGCGCGCCGATGGTGGTCGGGATCAGGCAGACGAGCAGCGCGATGAGCACCGTGATGCTGACGGTCGAGCCGACGAGCCCCGCGATCGGCTGCATGGTGAGGCAGACGATCACGAAGACGATCGACAGCGACGCGAGCAGGATGTTCAGCGCGATCTCGTTCGGCGTCTTCTGGCGGGCGGCGCCCTCGACCAGACGGATCATCCGGTCGATGAAGGTCTCGCCCGGGGTCGAGGTGATGCGCACCACGATCCGGTCCGACAGCACCCGGGTGCCACCGGTGACGGCGCTGCGGTCACCACCGGACTCGCGGATCACCGGAGCGGACTCACCCGTGACGGCGGACTCGTCGACCGAGGCGATGCCGTCGACGACGTCCCCGTCGCCGGGGATCACCTCGCCGGCGACGACGACCACCAGGTCGCCCTTCGCCAGGTCGACCGAGGCGACGTCCTCCGTGCCGGCGGACAGTGCGGCCGGGTCGGATGCCGAGTAGCCGACGACGCGGCGGGCGCTGGTCGTCGAGCGGGTCTTGCGGAGGGTGTCGGCCTGCGCCTTGCCGCGCCCCTCGGCGACGGACTCGGCCAGGTTCGCGAACACGACCGTCAGCCAGAGCCAGACGGCGATCGCGATGGTGAAGGAGGACGGGACGGGCGCGGCGGAGTCCGCCGAGCCTCCCGACCGGGTGAAGGGCTCGACGACGGCGGTGACCGTCGTCAGGGCGGCTCCCACCTCGACGATGAACATCACCGGGTTCTTCCACATCAGCCGGGGGTCCAGCTTGCGGAACGCACCCGGGAGGCCCGCGGCGAGTTGCCGGGGTCCGAAGGCCGACGAGCGTCGGCCCGGTTGCTCAGCGGTGTGCTGCTCCGTCTCGGGAGTCAGGGTGGTCATCAGGACAGTCCTTCTGCGAGCGGGCCCAGTGCGAGCACCGGGAAGTACGTGAGTGCGGTGACGATGACGGCGACGCCGCCCAGGAGCACGATGAACAGCGGCCGGTGCGTGGGCAGCGTGCCGACGGTCGCCGGCACCTTGTCCTGCTTGGCCAGCGACCCGGCGAGCGCCAGGACGAACACCATCGGCACGAATCGGCCGAGCAGCATCGCGACGCCGAGCGCGGAGTTCATCCACGTCGTGTTCGCGGTCAGGCCACCGAAGGCCGAGCCGTTGTTGTTGCCGGCGCTGGTGAACGCGTAGAGCAGCTCGGACAGGCCGTGATTGCCCGGGTTGAAGAGCGACGTGCCGAGCACCTGCTCGCGGACGCCGGGGATCAGGAGCGACAGGGCCGTACCGGTGAGCACCACGGTCGGGGTGACCAGGATGTACAGCGCGGCGTAGGTCATCTCCTTGGCGCGGATCTTCTTGCCGAGGTACTCCGGCGTGCGGCCGACGAGCAGACCACCGATGAAGACCGTGATGACGGCGAGCACGAGCATGCCGTACAGGCCGGACCCGACACCGCCCGGGGTGACCTCGCCGAGCATCATGTTGATCAGCGCCATCATGCCGCCGAGCGGGGTGAAGCTGTCGTGCATGGCGTTCACGGCGCCGGTGGACGTCGAGGTCGTCGCGGTGGCGAAGAGCGTCGAGCCGAGGATGCCGAAGCGGACCTCCTTGCCCTCCATCGCGGCTCCGGCGGCGTGCGTCGCGGACCCGCCACCGGCGAGTTCGGCGATCGACATCGCGGCCAGGGACACCAGGAAGATGCCGCTCATCACGGAGACGATCGCGGTGCCCTGGCGGGTGTCGCCGACCATCTTGCCGAAGGTGCGGGGCAGCGAGAACGGGATGACGAGCATGAGGAAGACCTCGAAGAGGCTCGTCCACGCCTGCGGGTTCTCGAACGGGTGGGCCGAGTTGGCGTTGAAGTACCCACCGCCGTTCGTGCCGAGCTCCTTGATGGCCTCCTGCGAGGCGACGAAGCCGTGCGGGATGTGCTGGGTGCCACCGGCCAGCGTGCTGACGTCGGTGCCGGCGCCCCACGACTGGATGATGCCGCCCGCGACGAGCACGAGTGCGGAGACGAACGCCAGCGGCAGGAGCAGACGCCCGGTACCGCGGACCACGTCGACCCACACGTTGCCGAGCGTGCCGGACTTCCGACGGGCGAACCCGCGGACCAGGGCGACGGCGACCGCGAGACCGACGGCGGCGGACAGGAAGTTCTGCACCGCCAGGCCGGCCATCTGCACGGTGTAGCCGACGGTGGCCTCGGGCGAGTACGACTGCCAGTTCGTGTTCGCGACGAACGAGGCCGCCGTGTTGAACGCGAGCGCGGGACCGACGGCGGGCAGGCCGAGGTCACCCGGCAGCACCACCTGGATGCGCTGGAGCAGGTAGACGAGGAGCAGTCCGGCGACGCTGAAGAGCAGCACGCCACGGAGGTACGCGGCCCACGACTGCTCGGCGTCGGGGTCGACACCGATCAGACGGTAGACGCCACGCTCGATGCGGCCGTGGTGGGTGCTCGTGAAGACGCGGGCCATCCAGTCGCCGAGCGGCCGGTGGGCCACGACGAGGAGCAGCACGAGGAGGGCGACCTGGGCGATGCCGGCCCAGGTCTGCGCGGTGCCCATCAGAACTTCTCGGGGCGGACGAGCGCCCAGACGAGGTACACGACAGCGGCGAGGCCGAGGACGGCGGCGGCGATGGTGATGGCGATCACAGCCGCTCCACCCCCTTGGCGATCAGTGCCACCACGCCGAACACGGCGAGGACACCGGCGACGACGAAGACGTCGAACACGTGGGACTCCTGGAGATCGAGGTGCCCGCGGCAGCTGCCGTGGACCGCACCGGTTGGGGTGCAGTCCGATGGTGTCTCCGGTCGGGGTCGCGACCGACGGTCCTAACGGTTCCCTCACGGCCCCGTGTGCGACACGTGCACCGCACTAACGGCTGCCGTCATCCCTTCCGCCCGGCACTCGGGTCCTGCTAGCCTTTGTCCATCACGATCGGCCCGCTCGCCTCACGGCTCGGGCCGATTTTCTTTGCCTTTCGCCGGGTCGACGGAGGTGCTCGGGGAGCCTGGAGGTGTTGGTGGAGTACGCGAAACCGTGGCTGTCGGTGGACGAGCAGATCGCTCGGTTGCGGGCCCGAGGGCTCGAGGTTCCCGACGACGCCGAGGCGGCTGCGGTACTGGGCGAGGTGGGGTACTACCGGCTCACGGGCTACCTCCATCCGTTCCGCCAGGCCACAGCGGCGGCGAGCGAGGGCGACGTGGAGAGTGGCGAGCGGTACCGGCCGGGTACCCGCTTCACTGACGGCGTGGCGCTCATGGAGTTCGATCAGGACCTCCGTCTCCTGGTCCTCGAGGGTGTGGAACGGATCGAGGTGGCGGTCCGGACTCGGATGGGTCACACGCTGGGCCGGTGGTCGGCCTTCGCGCACGAAGACCCCGCATTGTTCACGACGGCGTTCACGACTCCGGATGCGCATGGCATGAGTCGGCACCGAGCATGGTCAGCCCGGGTCGGTCAACGACGCGCCGACTCCGACGAGGCCTTCGTCGCCCACTTCGCGGAGAAGTACGACGGTCGGATGCCGATCTGGGCGCTCACCGAGATCCTCGAACTCGGGCATGTCACTCGCCTGTACGCAGGTCTCCGGAACGACGTGGCGACCGAGATCGCGACGTCGTTCGGTGTCCCGACCAAACGTCTGATGCAGAGTTGGCTCGCGTCGGTCAACTACGTCCGGAACGTCGCGGCGCACCACGCGCGGTTGTTCAACCGGAAACTCGTCGCTGCGCCGAAGCGCCCGCCGGGTGCGACGGTACCACTCCTGGCACACCTCTCCGACGAGGCGCCGAAGGTGTTCGGCGTCTACAACGCGCTGGCGGTCATGGCGTACCTGCTCCATGGGTTACGAGGCTGCGATGGTTGGCCAGAACGCACCGCCGGTCTGTTGCGGACGTTCCCTGCGAGCGGCGGGCTGACCGTTGCGGCGATCGGCGTCGCGCCGGGCTGGCTCGACGGGCCGCTGTGGACGAGACCGCGTCGCAACGGCGAAGGCTCCTCCTGGAGCGGATTCACGGTCGACCAGCGGCGTTGAGACGGTCGGCCACCTGCTGCACCGCGTCCCGCAGGGCATCGGGGCCGGTGACGACGAAGTCGGCGTCGAAGCCGGCGAACAGCGCCGCGAGGGCTGGCCACGACCACGAGCCGGTGGTGAGACGACAGGTGTCGTCGTGGAGGGCCTCCAGGACGGCATCCTCGGTGAGGTACGGCGCGATCGTGCGCGCGTCCACCTGCAGCACGGCGGTACCGACGCACGGCCAGGCGGGCCCGTCGCCGGACGGCCCGGCGCCCCGGAAGCGGGCCGCGACGAACGCTGCCGGGTCGCCACCCGGGACGTCCCGTGGGACGAACGGGAGGCCCGTGGGCACCTTCGGCAGGATCCGGTCCACCCGGTAGGTGCGCCAGTCCCCCGCGTCGGTGTCCCAGGCGAGCAGGTACCAGCGGCCGTCCCGCGCGAGGAGGGCGTGTGGTTCGACACGGCGGGGTGGGCGGTCGTCCTCCGCTCCCGGCGGCCAGACGGACGCGTACCCGAACCGGAGGACCGTGCGGGTCCGGACGGCCTCGCTCACGGCGACGAGGACACCCGGGTCGACGACGACCGAACCGGGTGTGGTGACCACCTGGACGGCGTCGAGGCGGTGGCGCAACCGGGACGGCAACACCTGCCGGACCGTCGTCAGGGCGCGGGCGGCCGCCTCGGCGATGTCCGCGCCCGAGGCCGGTGCGACGGCGAGCGCGAGGGCGAGGGCGATCGCCTGGTCGTCGTCGAAGAGCAGCGGCGGCAGGTCCGACCCTGCGGCCAGCCGGTAGCCGCCGGCGGGTCCACGGAGCGCGTCGACCCGGTACCCCAGCTCCCGGAGTCGGTCGACGTCCCGCCGGACCGTGCGGGGGCTGACGTCGAGTCTCCCGGCCAGGTCGGGGCCGGACCACTCGCGGCGCACCTGCAGCAGGGACAGCAGGGAGAGCAGTCGGGAGGACGGGGCGGGCATGCATCCGAGCATGTCATCAGGAGCGGACAGGATCTGACCGCATCTGCCGCGATGCTCCTCACGACGAGGACGACCGGTCCTCGCGGACGAGGAGTCGACATGACCATCACCACCATCCCCCACGTGAACTTCGACGGACAGGCCGCTGCGGCGCTGGCGTTCTGGGGCGCTGCCCTCGGCACCGAGCCGGTCGTCGTGACGTACGGGCAGAGCGGCGCCGTCGCGGACCCGGCCTGGGCGGACCGGGTCGTCTGGGGCCAGGTGACCTCGGCGAGCGGCGTCCGCGTGATGGCGTTCGACGTGTGGCCCGGGCAGCCCTACGACCAGGGCACGAACAGCGCGTACGTCTACCTGCTGGGGACGGACGAGGACGAGATCCGCGCGGTGTGGGCCGGCCTGCAGGAGGGTGCGGAGGTCCGGCAGCCGCTCGGTGCGTCGGCGTGGTCGCCGCTCGCCGGGCAGCTCCGCGACCGGTTCGGCGTCGTGTGGGCGCTCGACGTGCCGGCGCAGCAGGCCTGAGCGGACCGACCGGCGGCGGACGCGACCGCCGCCGGTCCGTACGCTGACCGCATGGGGACCACGATCACCTCCGTGACCATCGCCTTCGTCCTCGCCGCCGTCGTCCCGGTGGTCGTGACGTCGGCCATCCGTCGGGGGGACCGGAAGCGGAAGCACCAGCGTGTGCTCGCCGGAGCAGCAGCGGACGCACTGTTCACCGTGCGGCCGAGACGGTGGCAGCGTGTGATCCTGCGCACGATCGGCATCCTGGTGATCGTGGTCGGCGGTGTGCTGCTGCTCGGTGCGGCCGGTACCTCGGACGAGACGGACGCGCTGCCGATGGGCATCGCGGGCGCCGTCGCCCTGCTCGCCGGGGTCGCGTTCGTCCTGCTCGCCGGAGCCCTGGCCCGGACGCGGATCGACGCGCTGCCGGACCGTCTGGTCGTGCGGAAGGGCTTCCGGGTCGAACGCGAGGTCCACCACACCACCATCGCGTCGATCCGCCCCTGGACCGGCCCGTACGGCGGGATCCAGGCGCGGGACCCGAACGGTGCCGTGCTGTTCGACACGGTGTCGATCGCGATCGGGTACCCCGACCTCGAGGCCTGGCTGGCCCAGCGCGCGCCGTGGGCGTGGATCGCCTACGCGGGCGCAGCCACCCCGGCGCCGAACTGGCCGGCAGCCGGCGCGCCGGCACCGGCACAGGGCTGGCCGGCGCGACGGGGACCGGCGGAGCCGTGGCCCACGCCCGAGGCTCCGGGGCCGGACGCGCCGAAGTACTGACGCGCCGGGGTACTGACGCGCCGGGGTACTGACCGACGACCCCGAGAGCGCACGGACCGGCATGCTGGTGACATGGGGGAAACGGGAGCCACGGTGGGACCAGGACCCGAGCAGGAACTCGCACGGGCGCGGAAGGCTCGGGCGCGGAAGCTCCGGAAGCGGCGCGAGCTGCGACGCGTGCTCCGGCTGCAGATGGACTGGCGCGGGCGGACCGTCCCCCTGCTGGGGTGGTGGGTAGCGCTGCTCGCCGTCGCCTCCGGCTTGCTCTACGGCAGCGCAGCCGACCCCGGCGACCTCGGTGTGGCCGGGCTCCCCGTCGCGCTGACCGGGATCGCCGGCGGTGTCGCCTGGGGTGCCCTGGTGGTGGCCGCCGCCCCGCCGCTCATCGGGATCCCCGTCGTCGTCGTGAGCTACTTCGTCGGCGCGCTGACGTTCGGACCGGCTGTCCCCGGGGCGCTGTCCGCAGGCACCGTCGGCATGGTCGCGGGGTGGATGGTCGGCATCCAGGTCCGATGGATCCTGGTCGGCCGACGGCGTCGGTCCGCGCCCCCGTGGCCACAGCAGCAGCTCGTCGACCGGAGCCGTCCACGACGCCCGGCTCCGATCACCCGGTCGGAACGGCCGGCACTCGTGTCGTCGGGGGTGGCCAGCGTTGGGCTGCTCGTCTTCTCCCTGCTGTTCTTCGTGCTCCGGGCGCCCAGCACGCTGCCCACGTGGCTGCTGCTCGTCACGCTGGCCCTGGCGTGGGCGGTGCCGACCGGATGGTGGAGCGGGATGACGGAGAGCCGGTACGCCGTGGGCGGGGCGCCGTTCGTCGCCGCGCAGTGGGGCATCCTGTTCAACGCCTGGGGTGCGGTCGGCGTGCACGGGCTGCCCGTGTCCGTGACCGCGGGCATGGCGGGCACCGGCCTCGGCTTCGTCGCGCGCCGGCTGTACGATGCCCGGGTCGGACGCCACCCCCGGCAGCGGCAAGGATCGACTTCGTCCGCCTGACCGCCCGCGGATGCCTCAGGCCGTGGGCACCCAGGTGCTGACGGTCACCGCTGCGGTCACCGTCTCCGGTGCGAACACGGTGTCCGGTGCCACGTGGTGGTGGCTCGGCCCCATGTGCACGACGTCGTGCACGTCCTCCGCGGTCAACGCCATCGTCCAGGTCAGGTCCTCGCTCGAGCGCAGCGTGAACGCCGGAGTCAGGCTGTCGTGCAGGCGCCGCTCCTTCTCGGGGTCGACGCTGATCGTCGCCGCCGCGAGCTCCGCCAGGTGGCCGGCCCGGGGCGTGACGACGACGAGCACACCCTCCGGGTGCAGCACCCGTGCGTACTCGTGCTGGTTGCGGGGTGCGAAGACGTCGAGCACGACAGCTGCGGCACGGTCGACGACCGGGAGGCGCTCGGTCACGTCCCCGACGACGGCACCGACGTGCGCGTGGATGCGAGCCGCGCGGCGGACGGCGACGGCCGACAGGTCCAGGGCGACCCCGAGCCTCCCGGCCGGACCGGCGGCGGTGTCGTCGCCGGCACCGTCGAGGGTGTGGGCGAGGTAGGTGCCGGGGCCGGAACCGACGTCGAGGACCACTCCGGGTGCGGTCGCGTCCGCGACCGCGCGCGTGAGCGCCCGCTCGACCGGCGCGTAGTGCCCGCGCCCGAGGAAGCGCAGTCGCGCGTCGACCATCGCCGGGGTGTCCGCGGTCAGTGCCCGACGCTTGGCGGGCAGGAGCGTCAGGTGGCCCTGCTTCGCCTCGTCGTACCGGTGTCCGTTCCCACAGCCCGCCTGGCCCGGGGCGGTGCGGACGAGCGGCTCGGCGCACACCGGGCACGCGAGCACGGGCAGCAGGTCGTCACGCACCGGTCCAGGGTACGGGCGTGCCGGTAGGTTGCCGTCATGGCCGTCATCCACAAAGCGACCCTCATCCCCGCCAAGCTCGACGCGATCAGCGCCTGGCTGCCCGGACAGCCGTGGAGCGGAGTCGCCGCCGGAACCACGGTCGAGCAGGCCGGCCGCTTCCGGTTCGACGACCCGGACGGCGAGGTCGGCGTCGAGACGTACCTCGTCCGCGCCGGCGACGGCCCGGTGCTGCACGTACCGCTGACCTACCGGGGCGCTCCGCTCGTCGGCGCCGAGGCGTTCCTCGTCACCGAGATGGAGCACTCGGTCCTCGGCCACCGCTGGATCTACGACGCCGTCGGCGACCCGGTGTACGCCGACGTCCTGCGGCGGGCGATCGCCACCGGCGGCCACGAGGCGGAGCTCGAGCGGGCCTCCGGGCCGGGCACCCTCGAGAAGGAGGGTCGGGCCATCGGCAGCGGCACCGACCCGGCGTCCCCGACCGTCACCGGCGTCGAAGCCCGCGCCGACGGCGTGGTCACCACCGTCACGACCGACCACGGGACGCTCGCCGTGCTGCGGGTGCTCGGCAGCGACGTCCCCGCCGGGGCGACCCTGACGGCCGGCTGGGGCACCGAGCACTCGGCGGTCGTGGCGGTACTGCTGCCGTAGACGGGCTGCCGCCGGGCAGTCCACCGCGCGCTGGCGGGGCAGTCCATCCTGCGCTGGCGGGGCAGTCCGCCCTGCGCTGGCGGGTACGGCCAGTGCCTGGCTCGCACGGGTGCCCACTGGCAGGATCGGTCGGGTGAAGACACTGGAGTTGCCACAGACGGACCTCACCGCATCCGACGTCGTCGTCGGCCTGATGCGGATCAACGACATGAGCGACGAGGACATCCGGTCGCTGTACGCCGCCTCCCGCGACGCCGGTGTGACGATGTTCGACCACGCCGCCGTGTACGGCGGCTGGCACGGCTGCGAGGAGCGGTTCGCCGCCGCGGTCGCGCTGACCCCGGCGGAGCGCGCCGAGATCGTGCTGCAGACCAAGGTCGGCATCCGGCCGACGGCGGGCGGCGCGTACTTCGACTTCTCGTACGAGCACATCCTGTCCTCGGTCGAGGAGTCGCTCGCCGCGCTCCGCACCGACTACATCGACGTCCTGCTGCTGCACCGCCCCGACGCCCTCGTGGAGCCGGAGGAGGTCGCCAAGGCCTTCGACGAACTGCACGCGGCCGGCAAGGTGCACCACTTCGGCGTCTCGAACCACACCCCGGGGCAGGTCGAGCTGCTCAAGAAGTCCGTGCAGCAGCCGCTCGCGTTCAACCAGGTGCAGCTGAGCATCACGCACGCGAACGTCATCACGCAGGGCCTCGTGGCGAACATGGGCGGCCTCGACCAGGCAGTCGACCGGGACAACGACATCCTGAACTACTCGCGGCTGAACGACGTGACGCTGCAGGCCTGGTCGCCGTTCCAGAAGGGCTTCTTCGACGGCGTCTTCCTGGGCGACCGCGAGCAGTACGCGGAGCTGAACGACGTCCTCGAGGAGCTCGCCTCCGCCCACGGCGTCACCCCGACCGGGATCGCCGTGGCGTGGATCACCCGGCACCCCGCGCACTTCCAGGTCGTCCTCGGCACGACGAACCCGCAGCGCGTGCGGGACTCGGCCGCCGGATCCGACGTCGAGCTGTCCCGCGAGGAGTGGTACCGCGTGCTCACGGCGGCGGGGCACACCGTCCCCTGACGGTCAGTCACGACCCGGTCGGACGACCCTGCCTGGGCTCGCAGCCCTGCATCGTGTTCGGTGCGGGGCTGCGGTCAATTCGGGCTGGTGGTGTCAGTGCGGACTACCGGCCGCCCAGGCACTCGGCCTCCAGCTCACGCTCGAGATCGCTGCGGGACAGACCCAGAGCGGCGATGAGGTCGTCGAGCTCGATCCGCCCGCCGGCGTCCGTCGCGACTCGCGCCCACACGAGGGCTGCAGATCCCGCATCGCTGTTCACCGTGGCCATGCCGCGACGCTACAGAACGCGGGGCCGACTCAGGAAATCGAGTCTTCCTCGCCCGGCTCCCGCGGTGGCAGAGCCGCCGCAGGGTCCGCCGTGCCGCCGGACACGACCTCGAACTGGATCCCGAGCGCTGCCGGGTCCTCGTCGAGCTCGAGCCCGTCGTCGCTGATCTGCTCCTCGGGGATGGCGAGACCCTTCGACGGGTCGAACGCGCTGCTCATGGACATCCGACGAGCATGCACGGCAGACCCGGGAGTCCCCGCAACGTCGCCTGTCTAGCCGTCGAGGTCGTCCGCGTGCAACCGGTCGCCTGGCTGCGGGCGCCGGAACACCGGGCCGCCGCCGGCTTCGTCCTCGTCGTCGTGCCGGACCGGGGAGTCCGCCGGGTCGCCGGTGGCGTCCGCTCCGGTGACGTCAGCCCCGGACGGCTCGGAGCCGGAGGCGGCCCCGCGCGACTCCTCCACCTCGAGTTCGTCCTGGTCGGAGCCGTCCACGGGGACGTCGCTGCCCGGCTGCTGAGGATCGAACGGTGCGCTCATCGACATGGCTCGAGTGTGCTCCGCCGAGGTGAACAGCAGGTCAGCCTGCGGGTTTGTTCTGCCCCGGAGCTTCGCCGGACCTGCCGGGACCGGTCCCCCCGCCAGCACCGCCGGCACCCGGGCCCTGCTTCGAGGTCGTGTCGACCCCGGTGTCGAGCGGGTCCTGCACGGGCAGCGTCGTGTCGTTGCCCGGCTCCGGCCCGGTCGTCGGCACCTGTTCGGTGGGCTGGCTCGACTCGTCGGACGGCTGCGAGGGCGCCTCGGACGGCTGCTCCTGCGCCGGCTCGGACGGCTGCTGCTCGGCCGGCTGGCTCGGCTGCTGTGCGGGCTCGCTCGCCTCGTCGGACGGCTCCGAGCTCGGCTGGTCGTCGGTCGGCGCGGTCTGTTGCGTCGACTCGGTCGGGCTCGGCGTGCTGCTGCCGTCGCGGTTGAACGCGAGGGCCGCCACGACGATGCCGGCGACCACGAGGACCGCCAGGACGATCAACGGCACCACCCAGCGCTTCCGCCGGGGCTCATCGGGGTCCGTACCGAGTGGCCGGGCCGGCGCGGCGGTGCCGCCCGAGCGCCCACCGCCGGCGCCGCCGGCACCCGGACCTGCGGCCCCCGGTGTGCCGAGGATCGTGGTCGCGACGTCGTCGTCCGCACTCCGCGACGGTTGCGACTGGGTGGGCAGGCGCCGGGTGGCGTCGTCCGGACGGGAGGCCCCACTCACCGGCATCGCGCGCGTCGCCGCGTCCGCGGGGTCGGCGCCAGCGGCGGCGGCGGCTGCACCGGCCACCCCGGCACCGGCGGCGGCGCGGGTGACTGCCCCCGGGCCTCCCGGCAGGAGCTGCGTGGCGGGCGCGACCTCGTCCCGACCGAGTGCGCGGAGACGCGCCGCGGCCTCGGCGGCGGACGGACGGTCCTCCGGGTGCTGCGCCGTCATGACGTGGAGCAGCGTGCGCCATGCCGTCGGCAGGTGCTGGTCGATCTCCGGCGCTCGGGCGAGTCGGGCGGTGGCGGCCTCGACCGCGCTGCCCGGGAACGCCTGCTTGCCGGTCAGGGCCTCGAGGAGCATCAGACCCAGCGCGTACACGTCCGCCTTGCCCGTGACGACCTGACCGAGGACCTGCTCCGGTGCCAGGTACGCGGCCGTGCCGATGACGGTGCCGGTGCCGGTGACCCGGGCGGCGTCGCGGAGCAGGGCGATGCCGAAGTCGGCGAGCTTGACGTGCTCGCCGTCCTGCTCGAGGAGGACGTTCGCGGGCTTCACGTCCCGGTGCACGATGCCCTGCGCGTGCACGGCGGCCAGCCCCTCGGCGACCTGCGCACCCACTCGGGCGGTGGTCGTCGGGTCGAGCGGACCCTCGCGCAGACGGGTGGCGAGGTCGCTGCCGGGGACGAGCTCCATGACGAGGAACGAGTCGCCGTCGTCGGTGTCGAGGGCGGCGTCGAACAGGGTCACGAGGTTCGGGCTGCGAAGGCCGGCGAGCACGTGGATCTCGGCCTCGGCACGCGCACGCTCCCCGTGGTCGACGGGTCCGATGCGGAAGAGCTTGACCGCGACCTCGCGTCCGAGTTGCTCGTCGACAGCGCGGTACACCGACGCCATCCCGCCGTGTCCGAGGGTCCCGGTCACCCGGTACCTGCCGCCGATCAGCCGTTCTTCCATGCGGGGAAACCTACCGGGCCGACCTGACGAGGGTGCGCAGCCGCGTCACGACGGAGTCGGCTCCGCCCCCGGTGCAGCGCCGTCAGCGCGCCGTGCGTCGTACCGGTCGGGTGGTCACACGGACCACGTCGGTGGCGCGGAACATCCGCACACCCTGCCGCTCGACTTCGTCGAGGATGCCGACCTCCACGGTTCAAGTTTCGAGCGAGTTACTTGAACCAGAGGCACCGGGGTTCAAGTCGATCGCCGGGAACTTGAACTCACGATCGTGTCGTTCAAGTCCTCACGACGGAGTCGGCTCCGCCCCCCGGTGCAGCGCCGTCAGGTACAGCCGGTGCGCCGTGACGACGAGCGCCAGCCACGCCAGCCCGAGCGCCCACGCCGCCAGCACATCGGTGGTCCAGTGGTGTCCGAGGAACACCCGCGAGGCCCCGACGGACAGCACGAACAGCGTCCCGACGACGATCGTCCAGACCCGGGTCACGACGCGGCTCTGCCGGAGGAGCAGCAGGTACACGATGGTGCCGACGACGACGGTCGCGTTGAGGGTGTGCCCGGACGGGAACGACGGCGAGTGCTCGAACGGCGGGACGGCGTCGGACAGCGGCGGCCGGGCGCGGCCGATGAGGTCCTTGCCCGCGATCGTCATGGCGAGGGAGCCGGCACTCGCGGCGACGAGGAGCACGAGCGGTGTCCACGCCCGACGCTGGATCGTCAGGCCGACCAGGAACAGCACGGCGACGATCGGCATCCCGATGGTGCCGGCGATGTCGGTCCACCACGTGACGCCCTGGTCGAGCGCCGGGGTGCGGTGCGCGATCATCCAGTCCAGCACCGGCCGGTCGAGCACGGCGACGTCGTCGGACTCCCGGACCGCGTCGTAGACCTCGGACGCCACCCAGGTCGCGACCGCGGCGATGCCGATCCCGACGAGCAGGGTGACGAGCAGCAGCGGCAGCGCTCCAAAGCGGCGTCCGAGGGCAGCCCACGAGTCGGCGATCGTCCGGCCGGCACGGGTGCGCCAGCGGGTGAGGTCGACGTCGCCGAGGGTCCGGTCGACGCGCTCGCGCTCGACCCCGCCGATCGCGGGTGGGCGGCCGACCGTGGGTGGGCGGCCGTCGGCGTGGTGCTGATCCATCCGACCACCCTGCCCGTCCGCGGCTGTGCGGGGACGGCCGGGGTGGCTACTTCGCCTGGTCGTACGACCGGACCACCGCGACCGTCAGCGGGAAGGTGACCGGGAACCCGCCGAACATGATCCGTCCGGCGTCGACCGCCGCTGCCCGGACCTGCTCGGCCACCCACTCGGCATCGGCGGCCGGCGCGTGCACCACGAGTTCGTCGTGCACGAAGAACACCATGTGCGGCCCCGCGGTGACCGGTCCGTCCGTCCGCGCGGCCAGCCGGGTGCGCAGTCCGCCCATCCAGGACAGCGCCCACTCGGCAGCCGTCCCCTGCACCACGAAGTTCCGCGTGAACCGCCCCCAGCTGCGCGCCCGGGACTCGACGGCCCGCTGCATCGCCGGGGCGCCGTCCACCGAGTACGCCCGGTTCCGGGCCTCGAACCAGGACTGCTCCGGCACCGGCGACGTCCGCCCCAGCCGGGTCGTCACGGGTTCGCCGCGCTCGCCCGCCCGGGCCGCCTGCTCGACCAGGTCCAGGGCGCGCGGGAAGGCCCGGGCGAGCCGTGGCACGAACCGACCGCCCTCGCCCTGGGTGGCGCCGTACATCGCGCCGAGCATCGCCATCTTCGCCTGCTGCCGGGTCTGCACCGCGCCCGAGGCCACGACCCCGTCGTACAGGTCCTGCCCGTCCCCGGCCGCGGCCATGTCGGTGTCGCCGGACATCGCGGCGAGGACCCGCGGCTCGAGCTGTGCGGCGTCCGCGACGACGAGCTCCCACCCGGGGTCGGCGACCACGGCGCCGCGCACCTGCTTCGGCAGCTGCAGCGCGCCGCCGCCGTTGGCCGCCCAGCGTCCGGTGACGACCCCGCCGACGACGTACTCCGGGTGGAACCGGCCGTCCTGCACCCACTCGTCGAGCCACGTCCACCCGTTGGCGGTGAGCAGTCGGTACAGGCGCTTGTACTCGAGCAGCGGTTCGATCGCCGGGTGCTCGAGCCGCTCGAGTTCCCACTTCCGGGTGCTGTCCACGACGAGTCCGGCCCGCCGCAGGGAGCGCAGGACGTCGGCGGGTGAGTCGGGGTTGAGCTCGGGGTCGTCGAGTCGCTGGCGGAGGACGACGGCGAGTTCCTCGAGCTTCCGCGGCCGCACCCCGTACGGCACCCGTGGGCCGAGGGCGTCGGCGAGCAGCTGCTCGTGCACGTCCGACCGCCAGGGCAGTCCGGCGTGCTTGATCTCGGCGGCGACGAGTGCGCCGGCGGACTCCGCCGCGAGGAGCAGCCGCAGGGCACCGGGCTCCGTCGCGCCGGCCACCGCGTCGAGCTGCGCCCGCAGTTCGGCGACCGGGTCGAGGTCGTCGTCGGCCGCAGCGACCGTGAACAGGTCGTCGTCGAAGAGCGAGGCCTGCGTGGCGGGGGCGGGTCGGGCCTCCGGAGCGGCGGCCGCGTCCCACGCGCTGACGGGGGCCTCGGCGAGCGCGGACCCACGGGTGGCGAGGGCGCTGCGGAGCAGGCGGTGGCCGAGGCGCAGGTCGACGCAGCGGGCCACGCGTCCGCCGGCCGCCAGCACGGCCGGGTACCAGCGCGCGGTGTCGGACCAGACCCATCGGACGCCGGGGCCGTCGTGCGCGGCGACGAAGGCCCGGAGGGCCGACTCGGCCAGGCGCGTCGGCTGACCGTCCGGCGCGCCCGCGTCCGTCAGCGGCGTCGCGGTGAGGCCGCCGTCGACACGGGCGAGGACGAGGTGCACGCCGACGATTCTGCCGTGCGCCGCCGTCACCGGCGGACGCGGGGTCCGCGCGGTGGACGACCGCCGGCCAGGCGGTACCGGTGCAGGATCGGGATCAGTCGCCCGGTCGGACCGCCGCGCTGTCCGCGACGTCGATGCGCACGTCGCCGGACTCGGTCTGCTCGACCTCGACGCGGGGTGCCTCGTCGTGCTCGTCCGACCCGGACATCCGGCGGAACGTGTCGTGTCGACGCTCCTCGAAGGTCATGTCGACGCCGTCGTCCAGGTGGTCTCGATCGGGTGCGCTCATGTCCGGAACGGTACGCCGACCGGCGCGGTCCCGGTGCGCTCGGACCAGTGCCCGCCGGCCGCCCACCGGTCCTGGACCGCGTGCTGCAGTCGGCCGACGGGGTCGGCCTGCCGCGCGGTGGCCAGGTCGGTGCCGAAGACGAACTTCGCCATCGACTCGTCACCCTCGTGGTGCGCTTCGTGGACCTCGTCGGGGTCGTCCGACTCCGGCAGCAGCGTGAACCGTGCCGCGAACCGCGCCGTGTTCGACGTCGGCCCGAGGACGGCGGTCACCTGGGGGTCGAGCAACCAGGACGAGCACACGAAGGTGTCGACCGTCGTGTCCGGGTCGAGCCGTCGGAGCACCGCGGGCGCGGCCGCGAACGAGCGGTCGCACGCATCGGGGTCGAGCGGCCCGACCTCGGGCACGTGCACGCCCCACGCCGGCGTCCCGTCCGGCAGGTGCGCGGCCCGCTCGAACTGGAGGCGCCCCACGGCCACCACGCGTCCGGTCGCCACCTGCGCCAGCCAGTCCAGCCCGGTGCCGTCGAGCCCGTAGCGGTCGACCTTCCGGTCCACGTCGGCGACGCTCGCCGCGGCGTCCTCCGGGCTGCAGCCGTGGCCGACGAGCCACCGCTCGGTGACCGGCAGTACCGCGCGGAGCGCGGCGAGCAACGCGGCCTCCCGGCAGGCCGGGCCGTGGTGCTGCACGGCCGCCTCGAGCGCCGGGGCCAGCCCGGCGGGGTCGTCGCCAGGCCCGACGGCGGCGGTGAGGAGCGCGACGGGGTCGGGGCGTGCCTCCCGGCCGACGTCCGCCGGACTCACTTGAGCCCCGAGGACGCGAGCCCGTCGATCACCCGGCGCTGGAGCACGATGAACATGATGAGCACCGGGGCCATCGCCATCAGGCTCGCGGCCATGAGCACGGGGTAGTTCACGGTCCGGTCGCTCGAGAGCGTCGCGAGCCCGGCGGCCAGCGGCATGGCCCCGGCGCGGGTGGACACCACCAGGGGCCAGAGGAGCTCGTTCCACGACCAGAGCACCGTGGTGATCGCGAGCACGCTCATCGACGGCCGGGCCAGGGGCAGCATGATCCGCCAGAACGTCTGGAACGGGTTCGCGCCGTCCATGCGCGCGGCCTCCTCGAGCTCGGCCGGCATGCTCAGGAACGCGGTCCGCATGAGGAAGGTGCCGAACGCGCTGAACAGGCCCGGTGCGACGATGCCGGCCAGGGTGTCGAGCCAGCCGAGGCCCTGCACGATCTGGTACTGCGAGATCAGGTACACCTGCGACGGCACCAGCAGGATCGACAGCACGATCCCCAGGATGAGTCCACGGCCGCGGAAGCGCATCCGCGCGAACGCGTACCCGGCCAGGGTGCAGAGCACGATCTGCGCGGCCGTGCGGATCAGGGTCACCCAGATCGACGTGCCGAGCTGGCTCAGGAAGGGCAGCCGCTCGAACACCTGCGCGAAGTTCTGCCACTGCAGCTGGCCCGGCCAGAACACCGGCGTGGGCGACGTCACCTGCGCGTTGGTCGACAGCGCCATGATGATCTGCCAGATGAACGGGAACGCCATCACGAACCCGCCGACGCCGAGCACCACGTGGATCCACCAGTGGCTGCCGCCGCGACGACCGGGCCGGACCTGGCCACGGGCACGGGTGCGGCTGGCGGCCGTGGTCGCAGCGGACAGCTTGCTGCCGTGCGCTTCGATGATGCCGGTCATGACTGCACCCACTTCTTCTGGACCCGGAACTGGATGACCGTGATGATGCCGATGAGCAGGAAGATCACCATCGCGATCGCCGCCGCGAAGCCCTTGTCACCGTCGACGAACCCGGAGTTGTAGAAGTAGAAGACGAGGGACATCGTCTTCGGGATCACCGGGTTGAGGGGGCCCAGGATCGCGTAGAGCAGGTCGAACAGCTGGAAGCTCGAGATCGTCGTGACGATGAGCACGAAGAAGATGCTCGGGCTGAGCAGCGGCACGGTCAGCGAGCGGAACTGCCGCCACCGGCTCGCGCCGTCGAGCTCGGCTGCTTCGTACAGCTCCGGCGGGATGTCCTTGAGCCCGGCGCCGAGGATGATCATCGAGAAGCCGAGGGACGACCACAGGCCGACGAGCGAGACCGCGACGAGGGCGAACCCCGGGGTGGAGATCCAGTACGGGCCGGCGATGCCCAACAGCCCGAGGAACGAGTTCACGATGCCGAAGTCACCGTTGAACATGATGCGCCAGACCAGCGCGATCGCAGCGGGCATCGCCACGTAGGGCAGGAAGAACAGCACGCGGTAGAACTGGGCGAAGCGCAGGCCCGGGGTGTTCAGGAGGCTGGCGAGCCAGACCGCGATCGGGATGCCGAGCAGGACGATCACCGTGTAGATGATCGTGTTGAGCAGCGACTGGTACAGCTGCGGGTCGGCGATCAGGCGGGTGTAGTTCGCCAGCCCGGTGAGGCTCGAGCCGCCGAAGACGCCCCAGCTCGTGAACGAGTAGTAGAACGTCTGCAGGATCGGCCAGATGAAGAACGTGCCGACGCCGATGAGCAGCGGCAGGACGAACAGCCACGGCCAGAAGCCGTCGGTGCGGGGCGCACCGCGGCGGCGGGCGTCCGGGGTCGTCGGTGGCGGGGACGCCTGCGCGGCGTCACGGTGCTGGGTGGTGGTCGTCATCGGGTCGCTCCTCGGCCAGGGCGGTCGGATCGGGTGCTGCGGGTGGGGCGCCACAGCGAGCTGGATCGTCGCCCGCGGCGTGACCGGGGGCGGGTGGAACGCGGGACGGTCGACCGGCCGAGGGCAGCCCCGACCGGTCGACCGGCGCCGTCACTCCTTGGCGAGTGCCGCGTCCATCTTCTTCGCCAGGTCCTTCGCGACCTGGTCGACCGGCTTCGAACCGTCGAAGGCGCTCGGGAGCAGGTTCGTCTCGAGGGTGTTCCACGCGGCGGTGTTCTTCGACACCGGCAGCGGCTTGGCGTACTTCACAGCGTCGAGGAACACCTGCAGGTCGGCGTCCGGCATGGTCTTCGTGAAGGCGTCCTGCGTCCCCGTGTAGGCGGGGATGATCGCACCCATGTCGCCCTGCTGCTGCTGGGCGGGCTTCGAGGCCATGTAGGCCTGCAGTGCCTGCGCCGCGGCCTTGTTCTTCGAGGCCTCGGCGACGACGTTCGAGACGCCGTGGATGACCGTGGCCTGCTCCTTGCCCTTGGGCAGCGGGTAGGCGACGACGTCCTTCTCGATGTCGGTGCCGATCAGTGCGGAGCGGAACCAGCTGCCGCCCTGGTACATCGCGACCTTGCCGGACGTGAACCACTGGTCGGCGGTGGTGTCGGTCAGCTGCTGCATCGTGGGCGATGCGCCGGACTTGATGAGGTCGGCCCAGTAGGCCAGCCCCTCCTCGGTCGCCTTCGAGTCGTACTCCGACTGCTTGCCGTCGATGACGGACCCGCCAGCCTGGAAGATCGTGTCGTAGTAGGTGGTCTGGCCGTCCATGCCCGCGGCGGCCCCGTAGGCGCCCTGGCTCTTCAGCTTCTCGGAGAGCTCGGCGCCGGTCTTCTGGAAGTCGTCCCAGGTCCAGTCCTTCGACGGCATGGGGACGCCGGCCTTCTCGAACAGGGCCTTGTTCATCCAGACGCCGATGGTGTCGAAGTCCTTCGGGACGCCGTACTGGGTGCCGTCGTACGTGTAGAGCTTGTTGAGCGCGTCCGAGTAGTTGTCCGGGTCGATCGCACCGGACTCGACCTCGTCCGTGATCGGGGCGATCTTGCCGTTGGCTGCGTACAGCTGGAAGTTCGGGCCGTTCATCCAGAACAGGTCGGGCAGCGTGTTGCTCGAGCCCTGCGTCTGCAGCTTCGTGAAGTAGCTGGCGTACGGCGTGACGTCGACGTCGACCGTGATGTCGGGGTACTTCTCGTTGAAGCCCTTGATGTTGGCCTTGATCGCCTTCACCTGGTTCTGGTCCCAGACGGCGTACGTCAGGTTCGCCTTGGTGTCCTTCGCGACGTCGCCGGAACCGCCGGAGCTGCCGGAGGACGAGGTGCTGCAGCCGGCGAGCAGCGCGACGGCGCTGACAGCGGCGGCGAGACCGAGCAGTGCGCGGCGGCGGCCGTGGCCCGGGCGGGCGGTCGGAGCGGTCATCGGGTGGTCCTTTCGGGAACGTCATCGCGGTCGGGAGTGGTCGCGAAGTGGCGGAGGGTGGCCTCGGGGAGGGGCGGTACGTCGATGGGGACGGAGCCGTTGCGGAGCGAGCGGGTGGCGAGTGCCCCGGCGGCGACGGCGGCGCGTGCCGCGACCGGGGACAGGGTGGTCGGTTCGCCGAACGCGACGGACCGCAGGAACTCGGTCATCGTGAGCAGGTCGGCGTCGTCGTGGCCGTCCTCGACGCCGTCGATCGGGTACTCGACGTCCCCGGCGACGTCCCAGTTGCGGCGGTGGTTCCAGACCTTGACCACACCACCACCGGTGTCGCCGATGTTCTCGAGGCGCCCGTGGGTGCCGATGACCGTGTAGTTCCGCCAGTAGTCGGGCGTGAAGTGGCACTGCTCGTAGCTCGCCTGCACGCCGTTCTCGAGCGTCATCATGACCATCGACACGTCCTCGACGTCGACGACGGGGTTCAGGCCGGTCTGCTCGGCGGGCGGCCAGTTGTCGAACGAGAACCAGTCGGTCATCAGCTCGTCGCTGCGGTCCCGGCGGTCGGTGACGTCCCCGTAGACGGAGAGCGATCCCATGCCGACGACGCGGCTGGTGTAGGCGCCGGCCAGGGCGTGCACGACGTCGAGGTCGTGGCTGGCCTTCTGCAGCAGGAGCGAGTTCACCCGGCTGCGGTCGGCGTGCCAGTCCTTGAAGTAGTAGTCGCCGCCGTTGCCGACGAAGTGGCGGACCCAGACGGCCTTGACCGCGCCGATCTCGCCGCGGGCGATCACGTCACGCATCAGACGCACGACGGCGGAGTGCCGGAAGTTGTGGCCGACGTAGAGCGGGGTGCCGGTCTCGGCGGCGGTGTTGAGGACCGCGTCGGCGTCCTCGACCGTGATGGCGAGGGGCTTCTCGAGGTAGACGGCGATGCCGGCACGGAGCAGGTCGATCGCGATCTCGGCGTGGGTCCAGTCCGGGGTGGTGACGATCGCCGCGTCGACCGTGTTCGGGGCGCCGTCGGTGCCGATCAGTGCGCGGTGGCCGTCGACCACGGTGGCGTCCGGCCAGGCGTCGGCGGCGCGTTCGCGTCCCGAGGCGGTGACGTCGGCGGCGGCCACGATCCGGGCGTCGACCCCGTCGGCGTCGAGTCCGGCGGCGGCCACGTGGTTCGCGATGTACGACCGCTGGCCGATGCCGACCACGCCGACTCGGAGTGTGCGCGTGCTCGTGATGCTCATCTCGCTCCCTTGCGTGATTGTGACGTCCATGATGCCAAACCGATCATGAATGCACAATATGCGCTCACGGATCGCTCACGGAAGTGAGATGCGAGGGTTTAACACGCCGGTAACGTGCCCGGGTCCGGACGGGAGGCGCGGCGTGCGCCCTCCAGGCCGGCTGGGCTCCCGACGTGGCTCGCACGCACGCCTCGTGCGGACTGCCCCGCGCAGGGCGGGTGCCGCCCCGCGCAGCGCGCGTGCCGCCCCGCCCAGCGTGCGGGTCGTGCGGTCAGTCGGCGACGACGAGCTCGACGCCGGCGGCGGCCAGGTCCGCGGCGAACGGCGCCGGGACGTCGCGGTCCGTGACGAGCACGTCGATGCGGTCGAGCGGGCAGATCCGGGCGAAGGTCGAGCGTTCGATCTTCGTCGAGTCGGCGACGACGATCACCCGGCGCCCGACCGACGCGAAGTGACGGCTGACCTCGGCCTCGCCCTCGTGCATGGTCGTGGCGCCGTACTGCCCGGTCAGACCGTCGACCCCGAGCACGACCACGTCGAGGGCGAACTCGTCGAGCGTGTCCCGGACCAGCGGCCCGATCAGCTCGTACGACTGGCGACGCGCGACACCGCCGGTGACGACGATCTTCACGTTCGCCCGGACGGAGAGCTCGTACCCGATGTTCAGCGCGTTCGTGACGATGGTGATGCCGTACTCACCGTCCGCGCGGATGAAGCGCTCGCTCTTGCCGAGCTCCCGCGCGACCTCGGTCGTCGTGGTCCCGCCGTTCAGGCCGACGGTGTCGCCCGGGGCCACGAGTGCCGCCGTCGCCCGCGCGATCGCGGTCTTCGCCTCGGCCTGCCGGGCGATCTTGTACTGCAGGGGCAGCTCGTACCCGGCGCCGAGGGCTGCGGCACCCCCGTGGGTCCGGGTGACCAGGCGTTGGTCGGCCAGGGTGGCGAGGTCCCGGCGGGCGGTGGCGGCGGAGATCCCGAGCGCGTCCCCGATCTCGGTGATCGAGACGTTGCCGCGGTCACTCACCAACTCGAGGAGGGCGTTGAGCCTCTGCTGCGGGGTCATGGCGTCATCCTACGGGCGTGTTCGCGCGCGCCGCGTGATCGGAAATGACGTTTTGCACTTGCATCGAGCACGATCGATCGTCATGCTGGCCGATATCCGATCACCAAGGATCGGTCCGACCGGAAGGACACCATGTCCGACACCTTCGTGGGCGACGAGCTGGCATCGCAGCCGGCCTCCTGGCGCTCCGCGGCGGCACTGCTGCCCTCGTTCATCGACGTCCTGCCCCAGCCCGGCGAGCGCGTGGCCGTCATCGGCTGCGGCACGAGCTGGTTCATCGCCATGAGCTACGCCGTCGCCCGTGAGTCCGCGGGCCTCGGGCAGACCGACGCCTTCGCCGGCTCCGAGTACCCCGCCGACCGGCAGTACGACCGGGTCGTCACCATCTCGCGCTCCGGCACCACCACCGAGATCATCGACCTGCTGCGCGCCCTGCCGACCCAGCGCACCGTGCTGCTGACGGCCGTCCCGGACAGCCCGGCCGCCGCGGACGCCGACGACGTCGTCGCGCTGCCGTTCGCGGACGAGCGCTCCGTCGTGCAGACCCGCTTCGCCACCACCGCGCTCGCGCTGCTCCGTGCCTCGCTCGGTGACGACGTCGAGGCCCTGGCCGTGCAGGCCGAGACCGCGCTGACCCTGCCGATCGACGACCTGCTCGACGCCGAGCAGGTCACGTTCGTCGGCCGTGGCGCCGCCGTGGGCCTGACGTCCGAAGCCGCCCTGAAGACCCGCGAGGCCGCCCAGTTCTGGGCCGAGTCCTACCCGGCGATGGACTACCGCCACGGTCCGATCGCGATCGCGCAGCCCGGACGCCTGGTCTGGTCGCTCGGCCCGGTGCCGGATGGTCTGGCCGACGAGGTCGCCGCCACCGGTGCCCGTCTGGTGCACCACGACCTCGACCCCCTCGCCGGACTCGTCGTCGTGCACCGCTTCGCCGTCGCCCTGGCCGAGCGCCGCGGGCTCGACCCGGACCACCCGCGCTCGCTCACCCGTTCGGTCATCCTCACCTGATGACCGTGCGCGGGGCAGTGCTCGGGGTCGACGTCGGCGGCACGGGCATCAAGGCCCGACTGACCGGCCCGGCGGGACAGGTGCTCGACGAGCAGCGCGTCCCCACCCCGCGTGACGACCCCGCCGCCGAGGCACTCGCCGTCGTCGTGGCCGAGCTCGCCGTGCACGCGCGCTCGGCCGCCCGGCAGCAGGGCACGACCCTCGACGCCGTCGGCCTGGTCGTCCCGGGTGTCGTCGACGAGACCGCCGGCCGCTCGGTGCTGTCCGTGAACCTCGGCTGGCAGGACGTCCCCGTGCGTCAGCAGGTCGTCGACGCACTGCGGGCGACCGGCACCGACGTCCCGCTCGCGTTCGGCCACGACGTGCGTGCCGGAGCCCTCGCCGAGGTGCACGCCGGCGGGCTCGACCACGGCACGGTCGCGTTCGTGCCGGTCGGCACCGGGCTCGCGAGCGCCCTGGTCGTCGACGGTCGCGTCGTCAGTGGTGACGGCTGGGCCGGGGAGATCGGCCAGGTCCGCATCGCCGCCGGGCCGCACGCCGGCCTCCGGGTCGAGGAGGTCGCGTCGGCCGGCGCCGTCGCCCGCCGGAGCGGCGCCCCGTCCGCACACGCCGCGATGCTCCGCGTCCGGAGCGGCGACCTCGTCGCCCGCCAGGCGTGGGACGACTGCGTCGACGTGCTCGCCGACGCGCTCGCCTGGCTGACGGCCGCCGCGGGCTGCCACACCCTGATCGTCGGCGGCGGGCTCGCGCAGTCCGGCCCGCTCCTGCTCGACCCGCTCACCGCGGCGCTGACCGACCGGCTGGTCGGCGTCCGGGTCCCGGTGCTCGTCGGCGCACGGCACGGCGACGCCGCCGGAGCGATCGGTGCCGCCCTGCTCGCCCAGGAGCTGCTCGACCGCGACACCGACCGCGACCTCCACCGCGACCTCCACCTGGACCACGACCACCCGCGGGCGGTGTCCGCGTGACGACGCTCGTCCGCGCCCGCCGCGTGGTCACCGCCGAGGCCGACCTGGTCGACGGCTGGATCGCGGTCAGCGACGGTCGCGTCGCCGCGGTCGGCACCGGACCGGCACCCCGCCACGACTCCGTGGTCGAGGCCCGCGGCACCGTCGTGCCGGGCTTCGTCGACCTGCACGCCCACGGCGCGCTCGGCCACGACTTCGCCTCGTGCTCGGCGGCGGACGCCCGCGCCGCCGTCGCGCACCACGCCGCCCGCGGGACCGCGCACCTGGTCGCCTCGATCGCGACCGGCACCGTGCCGGACACGGTCGCCGCACTCCACCGACTCCGCCCGCTCGTCGCCGACGGCACGCTCGCCGGGCTGCACCTCGAGGGCCCCTGGCTCGCACCCGCACGCCGGGGTGCGCACGCCGTCGCCCTGCTGCACCCGCCGACCGCCGCCGAGGTCGAGCTCCTCGTCGACGCCGGCGGTGCGGCCCTCCGGGTGGTGACGCTCGCCCCGGAACTCCCCGGCGCGGTCGACGCGATCCGCCGACTCACCGACGCGGGCGTCATCGCGGCGATCGGCCACACCGACGCCGACACCGAGCAGGTGCAGCGCGCGGTCGACGCCGGCGCGACCCTGGTCACCCACCTCTTCAACGGCATGCCACCGCTGCACCACCGCGAACCCGGTCCGGTCGGCGTCGCCCTGACCGACGAGCGACTGACCGTGGAGTGCATCGTCGACGGCCACCACCTGGACCCGGTCGCCGTCGACCTGGTCCGGCACGCCGCCGGCGACCGCCTGGTCCTCGTCTCGGACGCGATGGCCGCCACCGGCTGTGCCGACGGGGCGTACCGGATCGCCGGGTCCGACGTCGTCGTCGAGGGCGGCGTCGCGATGCTCGCCGACGGCTCCTCGCTGGCCGGCAGCACCATCACCGTCGCCGGCGCCGTCGCACGCGTCCTCGCCACCGCCGTGCACCCCGGTGCCGTCCGGGAGGCCGTGGCCGCCTCGTCCGTCCGCGCCGCGGCCCGGCTCGGCCTGCGTCCACCCCTCACGGTCGGGTCCGCCGCCGACCTCGTCGTCCTCGACCCGGAGGGCCGCACCACCGTCCTGGAGGTCCCCGCGTGATCGTCGTCGTCACCCCGAACCCCGCCGTGGACGTCACCTACCGCGTCGCCGAACAGGTCGTCGGGGTCACCCAGCGCGTCCTCGACGTCGTCCGCCGCCCGGGCGGGAAGGGCGTCAACGTCGCCCGGGTGCTCGCCGCCGCGGGAGCAGCGACGACCTCGGTCCTGCCGCTCGGCGGGACGTCCGGGGCCTGGGTCGACACGGCCCTCCGGCAGGGCGGCCTGACGACCGCGGCCGTGCCGGTCACCGGCGACACCCGGACCACCGTCACCGTCGTCGACGATCTCGCGCACCCGACGATGTACGGCGAACCGGGGCCCGTGGTCTCGGCGGACGAGTGGACCGCCGTGACGGATGCGGTGCGCACGGCCCAGCGGCACGCGAGCGCCCTCGTGGTGTCCGGGTCGCTCCCCCGCGGCACCGACCCCGGCGTGGTCCGCCCGTGGGTCCGCGGCGCGGTCGACGCCGGCCTGCTCGTCGTCGCGGACCTGTCCGGCCCGGCGCTGCTCGAGGCCGCCGCGGCCGGGGCCACGGTCTGCAAGCCGAACCGCGAGGAACTCCTCGACGCCACGGGCGCCCCGGACGAACGCTCCGGTGCCCTCGACCTGCTCGCCCGCGGGGCCGGCCTCGTCGTCGTCTCGGCCGGGTCGGCGGGCATCACCGCGCACACCCGCGACGCGGTCGTCACCGTCCCCGCGGTGCCCGACGTGCACGGCAACCCCACCGGCGCCGGGGACGCCGCCACGGCCGGGCTCGTCCTTGCACTGACGACCCTGACGACCACGAGCGGCCCGACGAACCCGACGACCCCGACCGGCCGCGCGACCACCGACCTCGCGCCGGACGTGCTCCGGCGCTCCCTGGTCTCCGCCGCCGCGTACGGCGCCGCCGCGGTCCTCCGCCCCGTCGCGGGCGAGGTCGACCTGGACGCCGTCGACCGCTTCACCACCCAGCTCGACCGAACCGGGAGCCCCACATGACCACCGCCCTCGCCCTCACCGGCCTCCTCGACACCGCACGCACCGCCCGTCGGGGTGTCGGCGCGTTCAACGTCGTCCTGCTCGAGCACGCCGAGGCGATCGTCAGCGGCGCCGAGCGGGCCGGCCTGCCCGTGGTGCTGCAGGTCAGCGAGAACTGCATCCGGTACCACGGCGGTCTGACGCCGATCGTCACCGCGACCCAGGCCGTCGCCCGCGCCGCCGACGTCGAGGTCCTGGTGCACCTGGACCACATCGAGGACACCGCGCTCGTGCACGCGGGCATCGAGCTCGGTGTCGACTCGATCATGTACGACGGGTCGCACCTGGAGTACGACGCCAACGTCGCCGCGACGCGGGAGCTCGCCGACCGCTGCCACGCGGCGGGCATCGCGATCGAGGCGGAGCTCGGCGAGGTCGGCGGCAAGGACGGCGTGCACGCGCCCGGGGTCCGCACCGACCCGTCGGACGCCGCGGCGTTCGTCGCCGCGACCGGGGTGGACGCCCTGGCGGTCGCCGTCGGGACGTCGCACGCGATGCAGACGCGGGAGGCGTCGGTCGACCGCGACCTCGTGGAACGGCTGCGGGCCTCCGTGCCGGTGCCCCTGGTGCTGCACGGCTCGTCCGGGCTGTCCGACGCGGAGCTGCGGGGCGCGGTCCGCGCGGGCATGACGAAGATCAACATCTCCACGCACCTGAACGGGCTGTTCACCCGGGCGCTCCGGGACGTGCTCGACGAGCGACCGGACCTGGTCGACCCGCGCCGCTACGTGTCCGCGGGACGGGACGCCGTCGCGGCCGAGACCGCCCGGCTGCTCACGCTGCTCGCCGGGTAGCCGCCGAGGCCGTCCGCACGGTCACCGTCCGGGTCAGCAGAGCGGGACGTTGACCGCGAGGCCGCCCATCGCGGTCTCCTTGTACTTGTGCGACATGTCGGCGCCGGTCTGCCGCATCGTCTCGACGACCTGGTCGAGCGAGACGTGGTGCACGCCGTCACCGCGGAGCGCCATCCGTGCGGCGTTCACGGCCTTGTTCGCCGCGATCGCGTTCCGCTCGATGCACGGGATCTGCACGAGGCCACCGATCGGGTCGCAGGTCAGGCCGAGGTTGTGCTCCATCGCGATCTCGGCGGCGTTCTCGACCTGCTCGGGTGTCCCGCCGAGCAGTTCGGCGAGCCCGGCGGCGGCCATCGAGGCGGCGGAACCGACCTCGCCCTGGCAACCGACCTCCGCGCCGGAGATCGACGCGCGTTCCTTGTAGATCGAGCCGACGGCACCGGCGGTGAGCAGGAACCGGACGATCGCGTCGTCCCGGCGGTCCGGCGTGATCGTCGGCACGTAGGTGAGCGCGTAGAAGAGGACGGCGGGGATGATGCCCGCGGCGCCGTTCGTCGGGGCGGTGACGACGCGGCCGCCGGAGGCGTTCTCCTCGTTGACCGCCATCGCGGTGAGGTTCGTCCACTCCATCGCGAAGAGCGGGTCGTGTCCGGGGTCGTCCCGGGTCAGCTGCGCGAACCAGTCGGCGGCGCGGCGTCGGACCTCGAGGCCGCCGGGCAGGGTGCCGGTGCGACGGACGCTGCGGTCGACGCAGTCCACCATCACGGCGTGGATGCGGAGCAGTCGCTCGCGGACCTCGGCCTCGGTGCGGGTCGCGGTCTCGTTGGCGAGTGCGACGCCGCTGACCGGGAGGCCCGTGGTCGCGCAGGCCGCCAACAGCTCGGCCCCGCTGGAGAACGGGTGGGGCACCGCGTCGGTCTCGACCGGGATCGCGGTGCCGGCGACGTCCTCGCCCGGCTCCTCGTCACCGTCACGGGCGATGAACCCGCCGCCGATCGAGTAGTACGTCTCGACGGCGGTCTCGGTGCCGGTCGCGTCGAAGCTCCGCAGGCGCATGGCGTTCGGGTGGCGCGGCAGCATCGTCAGCGGGTGCAGGACGATGTCGGTCAGGCGGAACGCGACCGTCGGACCGTCCGCCAGGGTCAGACGACCGGTGGATTCGAGGGCGTCGAGCGCGGCCGCCATCACGTCGGGGTCGACGTCCTCCGGCCGGTGGCCCATCAGCCCGATCGCGACCGCGCCGAGTGTGCCGTGCCCGTGCCCCGTCGAGGCGAGCGAGCCGTACAGGTCGACGCGGATGCTCGTGACCGGCAGGTCGGCGACCCGCTCGGCGAAGTCGACCCCGGCGCGCATCGGACCCACCGTGTGGGAACTCGACGGCCCCACACCGATGCTGAACAGATCGAAGACGGAGACCGGCACGCCGTCACCCTACGCCGTCCGGACGGCAGGCTCGGTGGCCTGGTCGGGCCGGCCACCGGTCGATCAGGGCCCACCGAGCCAGTGGTCGATCCGGTGGTGGTCCGGACTGAACCCGTTCGCGACCCCCCAGAGCACCGCCTGGGTGCGGCTGTCGGACCCGATCTTGCGGTAGACGGAACGGATGTGTGACTTCACGGTGTTCGGGCTGAGGTAGGTCAGCTGAGCGACCTCCGCGTTGCTCTTGCCCTGGGTGATGAGCGCGAGGACCTCGGACTCGCGATCGGTGATGCCGACGCCCTTGCCCGGCCAGTCCAGGCCGTCGGCGCTCGGGGCGCGACGTCCGGCGCGGCTGACCACGACCTCGCCGGCAGCGATCCGCTCGAGCGCGTCCACCAGGTCGGCGGCACCCAGCGTCTTCGACAGGTACCCGTGCACCCCCTCCGCGAGCGCAGCGTCGACGAGCTCCTGTTGGAAGTTCCAGGTGTAGACGACGACGTGCCGTGCTCGTGGGTTCGCGACGAGTGCGGCGATCTCGAGCTGGTCGGACTCCGGCTGCGCGAACGAGTCGTAGAGCACGATGTCGATCGAGTCGTCGAGCTCTGCGTTGGCGTCGATCTCGGCCACGACGATCCGGTCGCGGTGCGCGTCGAACATGTGCGCGAGGCCCGTGAGGACGACGTCGTAGTCGTCGACGAGCGTCACGAGGAGCGGGGTGGTGGGAGCGTCGACCGGCATGGGGCCACCTTTCCACCCCCAGGGGTGAGACGGAACACCCCTGGGGGTGGAAGGGTTGTCGACGTCACCCGATCGGATGACGGACGCGCTCGGCCCTTCTACCGGTCGTGCAGAACGCACCAAGGAGTCAGCCCATGCTCGGTCTCATCCTCAGCCTCATCATCGTCGGCCTCATCGCCGGCGCACTCGCCCGGCTCATCGTCCCCGGCAAGCAGGACATCAGCCTCGTGATGACCATCGTGCTCGGCATCATCGGCTCGTTCGTCGGTGGCTTCCTCGGCTTCCTGATCTTCCAGCACGACCCGATGGACGGCTTCTTCCAGCCGGCCGGCATCATCGGCTCCATCATCGGCGCGATCATCGTGCTGCTCCTCTACACGCGCTTCGCCGGTGGCCGCAGCCGCCGCTGAGTGCCTGAACGACGAACAGGGTCCGGCTGCAACGCGTCCGGACCCTGTTCGTCGTTCCCGGCGCTTCCGCACGCTGGGACGGCCCCGCGGGAGCGGGCGGGAGCGGGCGGGATCAGCGCCGCTTGCCCTGCGTCGGCATCACGATCCAGAGCACGACGTAGGCGATCCAGAGCGGGCCGGGGAACAGGCTGAGGATGACCCAGAGGACGCGGACGCCGGTGCGGGACCAGCCGAAGCGGTCGGCGATGCCGGCGCAGACCCCGGCGAGCAGGCGACCGGAGCGGGGGCGGTGGAGTGTGTTCGTCATGTCCTCGACGCTACGGGGCGCGGCGGCGCCGCGGTAGGCGGACAGTCCCCCACTCCGGGGTGGGGACAACCCCACCGGAGCGGGACGTGCCTGCCGGACGGTGGTCGGGCCTCCTGGCCGGGACGCGGCGCGGACCGTCCTACGGCAGCAGGACGATCTTGCCGCGGGTGTGGCGTTCCTCGAGCTGGGCGTAGGCGTCCTGCACCTGCTCGAGCGGGAAGGTGGCGGCGATCGGGACCTCGACCGAGCCGTCGGCGACCATGTTCGCCAGCGCCGACAGGATCTCGGGGTCGGCGGTGTCCGCGCTGCCCGAGGCCTTGGCGCCGACCTCGGCCGCGGCCTCGAAGGCGATGACGGTCTCGATGCGGTCGGCCGGCACCCCGAGCGTGATGCCGAGGTGCACGTACTCGGCGCCGAACGTGTCGATGACGGCGTCGATGCCGTTCGTGGCGAGCTCGCGGATGCGGTCCTCCAGCCCGTCGCCGTACGCGACCGGGCGGGCGTTCTTGGAGCGGAGCCACTCGTGGTTCGACTCGGAGGCGATCGCGATGACGTCGATGCCCTCGTTCGTCAGCAGCTGGGTGACGAACGACCCGACACCGCCGGCGGCACCGGAGACGACGACGGTCTCACCGGCGCGCGGGTCGACGGCACGGACGGCGGCAGCGGCGGTGGTGGCGGCGACGTCGAGGCCACCGGCGGCCTCCCACGAGAGCAGGCGGGGCTTCGGGACGAGCTGGCCGGCGGGGACGGAGACGTACTCCGCCTGGCTCGAACGCTCCCACGACCAGCCGAGGACCTCGTCGCCCTCCTCGAAGCCGTCGACGTCGAGGCCGATCGCGGCGACCGTGCCGGCGAGGTCGGTGCCCTGGCCGGACGGCAGCTTCTCGGGGTCGTGGTCGTCGACGACGCCCTGCCGGATGGCGGACTCGCCGGGGTTGATGCCGGCGGCGCGGACCTTCACGAGCACGCGGCCGGGCTCGACCTCGGGAACGGGGACGTCGGCGACGTGCAGGACGGAACGGTCGCCCCACTCCTCGAAGCGGACGGCGCGCATGGTGTCAGGGAGAGCAGTCATCCCGCGTCACGGTACGCCAGGCGGGTGACGGTCGTCGCACTCCACGCTGCCCGCGGCGAGATGGACCGCTCCATCGTTGCTCTCGTGGGACACTGACGGCATGCCCATCCTCCACAAGGACATGCAGCTGTGCATCTCGCTCGCCGCCCGTCCGAGCAACATCGGCACCCGGTTCCACAACTTCCTCTACGACGAGCTCGGGCTGGACTACGTCTACAAGGCGTTCACCACGACGGACCTGCCCGGGGCGGTCGCCGGCATCCGCGCGCTCGGCATCCGTGGCTGCTCGGTGTCGATGCCCTTCAAGGAGGACGTGATCCCCCTGGTCGACGAGCTCGAGGAGTCCGCCGCCGCGATCCGCTCCGTCAACACGATCGTCAACGACGCCGGGGTCCTGACCGCGTCGAACACCGACTACGAGGCCGTCGCCGCACTCCTCGATTCACACGGGGTCGACCGCGAGGCCCGGGTGCTGCTCCGGGGCTCGGGCGGCATGGCGAAGGCGGTCACGGCGGCCTTCCGTGGGGCCGGGTTCCGGCACCTCACCGTCGTCGCCCGCAACGAGGCGACCGGCAGCGCCTTGGCCGACCAGTACGGGTACGCGTGGGTCGGTGCCGAGGAGCAGGCCGGCGACGCGGACGTCCTGGTCAACGTCACTCCGCTCGGCATGCGCGGCGACCAGGAGGCGGCGCTCTCCTTCGCCCCGGACCGCATCACCGCGGCGGGCACGGTGTTCGACGTCGTCGCGTTCCCGTCCGAGACCCCGCTGGTCCATGCCGGCCGCGACGCCGGTGCGCACGTCATCACGGGTGCCGAGGTCATCGCGTTGCAGGCAGCGCGCCAGTTCGAGCGGTACACGGGCGTCGCCCTGACGGCGGACCAGGTCGCGCGCGCGAGCGCGTTCTCCCGCGAGGCGTAGGCGCGGCGGCGGGCGGGCGGGCGCCGCCGAACGTGTGAGACGCCGCCACTTTCCGCGGCGCCCCGCGCAGAACGCGGCGCCCCGCGCAGACGGGGGCGTCCCGGCCGGGAGGCGCGGGGCGGGCCCGCACCGACCCTCCCGTCCGCCACACACCGACACCACGACGAGACACCGCCGAGTCCGCGAGACGCCGCCACTTTCCGCGGCGCCCCGCGCAGAACGCGGCGTCCCGCACAGACGGGGGCGTCTCAGCGGCTGCGCGCGCGCCCCGCGGCGACCCAGCCGAGCCGCCGGGCGGTCTCGTGGTTCCGGAGCCAGATGGCGGGCTGCGCGAGGAACCCGGGCACGAGCGTTCCCGGACCCTTCACGGGGTTCTCGCGGAGGGTGACCCGGCAGCCGCGCGGGTGGGGTTCGACCTCGACCTCGACGCGTGCCTCGCCCATCGGCCACCCGCGGGGCTGGATGACCATGCGCCGGGGCTCGTCGCACTCCAGGACGGTGGTGGTGTCGTCGATGACGAACGGCCAGACGCCGAACGAGTGGTGGATCCGGGTGCCGACGGCGGGCCACCCGGGGTCCGCGCCGCGCATCCGGGACGCGCCGACCACCCACGTGGGGTAGAGCCAGCCGTCGCGGAGGACGTCGAACACGTCCTCCGGGGTGCAGTGGATGATCCGGACGTTCTTCGCCATGTCAGCTCCTCGGTGCCAGGTCGACGTCCACCGGCAGCCCGTACGTGTGCCGGAGGGCGCTCTTCGCCGCGTGCCACCCGGCCATGCCGTGCACCCCGGGCCCGGGCGCCGCGGACTGGGACGCCAGGTACATCCCGCCGCCCATCCGCCACGGGTCGCTCGAGAGCACGGGCCGCTTGACCAGCTGCCAGAAGCTCGCGGCACCGGCGGCGATGTCCCCGCCGGAGTAGTTCGGGTTGTACTGCTCCATGTCCTGGGCGGTCCGGCTGTTCGTCGCGACGATGGTGTCGCGGAAGCCGGGGGCGAACCGTTCGATCTGCCGGATGATCGTCTCCTGGTGGTTGACGGTCGAGCCGGCGGGGACGTGGGCGTAGGCCCAGAAGACGTGGCCGCCCTCGGGTGCCCGGCTCGGGTCGACGACGGTCGGCTCGGAGCCCAGGACGTAGGGACGGTCGGGGTCCTGCCCGCGGGCGACCTGCGCCTCGGCCTCGGCGATCTCGGCGCGGGTACCGCCGATGTGCACGGTGCCGGCGCGGTGGAGCTCCGGGTTGGTCCACGGCACCGGCTCGGACAGGGCGAAGTCGACCTTGGCCGCGGCGTTGCCGAACCGGAAGTGCCGGAGCGCCCCGCGCCTGGGTGCCGGCAGCTGGTCGCCGGCGATCCGGAGCATCGACGGCACGCTGGTGTCGAAGAACACCGCCTTCGCCGGGGTCAGGTCGCCGAGGGAGTGGACCTCCCGCCCGGTCTCGATCGTGCCGCCGTGCGCGACCAGGTCGGCGGCGAGCGCGTCGACGATCGCCTGGCTGCCGCCGATCGGCACCGGCCAGCCGCGGGCGTGGGCGTAGACGCCGAGCGACAAAGCGGCGGCCGCGGTGGCGAGCGAGGGCATGTGCTGGATCGAGTGCGCCGCGACGCCGCTGATCATGGCGGGGGCGACGTCGTCCCGGAAGCGGAGGTTCCACGCGCGGGAGCCCTGCTCGAGCGCGCGGAGACCGAACCGGGCGACCGTGACCGGGTGCCGCGGGACGTGCAGCAGGGCGTCGGTGGCGAAGTCGGAGACCCGGTCGGCCTGCTCGACCAGCGGGGCCATCAGCTGCCGGTAGGCGCGGCCGTCGACCCCGAGGGCGTCGGCGGTGCGGTCGAGGTCCTGGTACGCGATGCCCGCGCGGCCGCCGTCGAGCGGGTGGCCGTACTGCACCTCGGGCAGGCGGAGCTCGATGCGCCGCTCCATGCCGAAGGCCCGGAAGAACCGCGACTGCAGCGCCATCGGGTGCACGGCGGAGCAGACGTCGTGCAGGTACCCGGGCAGCGTGAGTTCCGTGGTACGCGCACCGCCGCCGATGGTGTCGTTCCGTTCGACGACCTCGACACTGAGGCCGGCCCGAGCGAGGGTGACCGCTGCCGCCAACCCGTTCGGTCCGGCTCCGACGACCACCGCATCAACCATGCGGTCGAGCCTACGGAGCGACGGCTGGGCACGGGTCGAGGCGGACCCGCGCGCCGACGGGCGGCGCGTCAGCTCGTGGTGGTGTCCGCCTCGGCCGGGTCGGTGCCGTCGTCCGGTCCGTCGGCGTCCGGCTCGTCGGCGCCGACCGGGGTGCCGGAGCCGACCGGGTGCTCGGCGACGAGGGCCGCGAAGTCCTCGTCGAGGAGCTGCTGCACGCGGTCGTCGCGTCCGACCTCGTAGTCGTCGGCGGGACGCTGGGCCCAGCCGAGACGTCCGACGACGGTGGTGCCGATGTCGTCCCAGGCGCGGGCCCGGGCGGCCAGGACGATGCCGTCGACGAAGTGCTGGTCGTCCCGGCGGGCGTCGAGGCGCTTCGCGAGTTCCTCGTAGGTCGCCTCGCGCGTGCGGAGCTTGAGGTCGTCGCCGCGCCGGTAGTCGTGCTGGTGCTGCGAGCGCCCGCCCTGCTTGCTCGACCGGACCCGGATCTCCCGCATCCGCTCGGCGTCGCCGCGCTGCTCCTCCGCCATCCGGTGCAGTTCCTGCCGGGCGGCGTCGGCGATCAGGGCGTGGTCGAAGTAGCCCTGGTCACGCAGGGCGTTGGTGATGATCCGGTTCGCCACGGCGACGGTCACCGCTGCCCTGGCGATGAGGAAGCCCTCGTCGACCGCACGCTTCAGCTCGACCTGGCTGACGGGCCGATCGCGCACGTCGGGCTTGCGTCGTCCGAACAGTGCCATGCGTCGACGATACCGGCGTCGAGGTGCCAGCGGGCGGAGGGACCGGCCGACTGTGGAACCGACGGACGCGGGAACCGACGGACGCTGGGACCGACGGACGGGAGGCACCGTGCCAGCTGGCACCGCGCCTCCCGTCCGTCGGGTGGGGACGACTCAGGCCGTCGGCTCAGGCCGCCCCGTGGCTGGCGCGGCTGCGACGCGACAGCGAGTCGATGATGACCGCGAGCAGCAGGACCGCGCCGGTGATCATGTACCGGATCGAGGAGTCGAGGCTGAGCAGGGTGAGCCCGTTCGAGATCGACTGGATCACGATGATGCCGAGCAGCGCCGACCACGCGCTGCCGCGTCCACCGAAGAGGCTCGTCCCGCCGATGACCGCCGCGGCGATCGCGTTGAGGTTCGTGTCGCCGGCGCCCGAGGACAGGCTGGCCGAGTTGAGGCGGGCCGCCGCCAGGATGCCGCCGATCGTGGCGAACAGCGAGGTGAGCACGAACACCGAGATGTAGATGCGGTTCACCCGGATGCCGGAGCGTCGTGCGGCCTCGACGTTGCCGCCGACCGCGAAGACCGAGCGGCCCCAGCGGGTGCGCTTCAGCAGGAAGTTCATGAGGACGACGAGCACGATGAAGAACACGAACGAGGTGCCCGTGCCGAAGTCCCGCGACAGGTACCAGACCATCACGGCGAGGCCGATGAACAGGGCGGCGGACTTCGCGATCGTCAGGGACATCGCGCCGGTGGACAGCCCGGCACGGCGGCGACGGCCGGCACGTCGGACCTCGGTGATGAACAGCCCGCCGGCGGCGACCGCGGCGAGCACGTAGGCCAACCACGGCGGCAGGTACGACGCCGAGGCGAACTGCACGACGGGCGACGAGTACGGCAGGTTGATCGAGCCGTTCGGGCCGAGGATGAGCAGCTGCAGGCCGAGGAACCCGAGCAGACCGGCGAGGGTGATGACGAAGCTCGGGACGCCGAAGCGGGTGAAGAGCAGGCCGTAGAGCAGGCCGGCCGCGGCACCGACCGCCAGCGCCACGACGATGACGAGCCAGAGCGGCCAACCGAGCGTCGTCAGCCCCTGGCCGAGGATCGCGGCCGCCAGACCGCTGACGCTGCCGACGGACAGGTCGATCTCACCGAGGAGCAGCACCAGGACGATGCCGATCGCGATGGTGCCGACCGCCGCGCACTGCAGGGCGAGGTTGACGAGGTTGCCCGGCGAGAGGAAGTCGGGCGAGAGGGCCTGGAACACCGCCCAGATGACGACGAGGCCGACGACCACCGGCAGCGAGCCGATGTCGCCGCCACGGACCCGGCGGACGAAGGCCTTCGCGGCGCCGCCGATCCCCTGGTCGCGGAGGAGCCGCTCGTCCTGCAGGTCGGCGGCCGACGGGGTGGGGTTCGACGCGGTGAGCGTCTCGTCGGTCTTGCTCATGCGGTGGTCTCCTGCTCGGTCCGGGACGCGGCACGACGGGTGACGGCGTTGTCGGTCGCGCCGGTGATGGCCGCGATGATCTCCTCGTAGGAGACGTCGTCGATGCGGAAGGTGCCGTTGTTCCGACCGAGTCGCAGCACCGCGACCCGGTCGGCGACGGCCTGCACGTCGGCGAGGTTGTGGCTGATGAGGACGACGCCGAGGCCGCGCTCACGGAGGCGTTCGACGAGGTTGAGCACCTCGGCGGTCTGCGCGACGCCGAGTGCTGCGGTCGGTTCGTCGAGGATGACGACCTGCGGGTCGCCGATCAGGGACCGGGCGATCGCGACCGTCTGCCGCTGCCCACCGGACAGCGACGCGATCGGGATGCGCACCGAGGGGATCCGCGCGGCGAGCTGCTGCAGGAGTTCCCACGATCGGCGTTCCATCTCCTCCTCGTCGAGGAAGGGCGTGGCGATCTCGCGACCGAGGTACAGGTTCGACACGACGTCGAGGTTGTCGGCGAGGGCGAGGTCCTGGAAGACCGTGGCGATGCCGAGCGACTGGGCCGCTGCCGGGTTCGGGACGGTGACCTCGTCGCCGTTGAAGGTGATCGTGCCGCCGTCCGGCGTGTAGACGCCGGCGAGGATCTTCACGAACGTCGACTTGCCGGCGCCGTTGTCGCCGACGATGGCGACGACTTCACCCGGGTAGACGTCGAAGTCGATGTCACTGAGGGCCTGGACGGCACCGAACCGCTTGTCGATGCCACGGAGGGACATCACGGGTTCGGTGGTGGTGGGTGCTGCTGGGGGCTCGATGCTCACGGTGTCGTCCTCGATCGGAAGTGCGTGCGGGCCGCCCGGTCCGGATCGGACCGGGCGGCCGGGGGTGTTCCTTACTCGATGCCGTTCTTCGAGCAGGCGCTGGCGTACTGCGAGGTGCAGACCTGCTTGACCGTGTACAGGCCGTCCTTGATGACGGTGTCCTGCACGTTGTCGGTCGTCACGGCGACCGGGTCGAGCAGCGTGGCCTGGACGGTCGCGCCGCCCGCGGTCTTCGCCGTGGTGTCGCCCTTCGGGGACTTGCCCTGGGCGAACTGGATCGCCAGGTCGGCCGCCTGGGACGCCTCGGGCTTGAACGCCTTGTAGACGGTCATGTACTGCTCGCCCGACAGGATGCGCTGGATGCCGGCGAGGGACGCGTCCTGGCCGGTGACGGGCGGGAGCTCGGAGACGCCGGCCGACTTCAGGGCCGCGATGACGCCGCCGCCGGTGTCGTCGTTGGCCGCGTAGACACCGGTGATCTTGTCCGCGCCGAGCTTGCTGATCTGTCCGGCTGCCCAGTCCTGTGCCTTGGCGGGGTCCCATCCGGGGGTGTCGTACTCGGCGAGCACCTTGTAGCCGCTGTCGTCGATCGCCTTGTGGGCGCCGGCCTTGAACTGGGTGGCGTTGTTGTCGGTCGGGGAGCCGTTCACCATGATGATGCCGGAGCCCGAGGGGACGTTCTTCGCCTTGAGGGCCTTGACGAGCGCCTCGCCCTGCAGCTCGCCGACCTTCTCGTTGTCGAACGAGATGTAGTAGCTGAGGTCCGGGCTGTCGATGAGTCGGTCGTAGGAGATGACCGGCACCTTCTTGGCCTTGGCCTGCTGCACGATCGAGGCCGCTGCCTCACCGTCGAACGGGTCGAGGACCAGGACCTTGACGCCCTGGGTGAGCATGGACTGTGCCTGCTGCAGCTGCTTGGACGCGTCGCCGTCGGCGTTCGCGTAGACGACGGAACAGCCGCTGCACTGCTTCTTGACCTCGGCGGTGAAGAGCGGGCGGTCGGCGCTGGCGTAGCGGGCGGTGACGGAGTCGGGCAGGAGCAGCCCGATCTTGGCCTTGGAGGCGTCGCCCCCGCCGCCGCCGGAGCCCGTTCCTGCGCCGGCTCCGTTCGAACAGCCCGCCAGGGTGGTGATCGCGAGCAGCAGGGCGCCGACGCCCAGCATGGCTCGTGTGGTGGCTTTCTTCATCGAAATGTCCTCCAACAGGTGGACCGCCCACGTTGGCGGTGACCTGAGTGTGCCAGTGGCGGTTCTTGGCTGCAAGAGTTGAACGCAAGGGTGCGGTGCCGTGACGGAATCGTTATCGAGCGATCGTCAGTGGCGGACGTCCACCGCTTCGATCGCCACGGCCAGCGCACCGGTCACCGCGGCCTTCTCGCCGAGCTGCCCCTGCACCACGTCCGGGGTGCCGTCGGCGTCGACGATGAGCATCGACTCGAGCGCGTGCCGCATCGGGCCGAGGAGCAGTTCCCCGGCGCGCGCGAACTCCCCCGTCACGACGAGCCGCTCCGGGTCGAGCACGTTGCAGAGCCCCACCGCCGCGGTGCCGATCGCCCGACCCGCGTCGGCGATGGCCCGGATGCACACCGGGTCGCCGGACATCGCCCGGAGGATGAGGTCCGCCGTCTTCAGGGTGCCGACCTCGTCGCGGACGCTCTCGAGCACGGCGGGCGCGCCGGCGACGGCCTCCAGGCAACCCCGGTTGCCGCAGCGGCAGATCGGGCCGTGCGGGACGACGGGGGTGTGCCCGAACTCGCCGGCGACACCGTGGTGCCCGCGGAACAACCGGCCGTCCAGGATCAGGCCCGCGCCGATGCCGTTGCCGACGTCGAGGGTGATCACGGAGTCGCGCCCGCGCGCCGCCCCGCTCCGGTGCTCGGCCAACGCGGACAGGTTCGCCGAGTTGTCCACCTGCACGGGCTTGCCGACCCGGCGCTCGAGCGACTCTCCGATCGGCAGGCCGTCCCAGCCGCGGAAGATCCCACCGCGGGCGGTCATGCCCGTCCGCCGGTCGATCGGCGCGGCGACCGCCAGCCCGACGGCCAGCACCTCGTCCATCGAGGACTCCACCGACTCCGCCATGTCCATCACGAGCAGCGCGGTCTTGTCCAGCTCGGCGTCCGCCCGGTGGTCGCGGGCCAGGGGCATGTGCCGCTCCGCCAGGACGGTCCCGTTGAGGTCGGACAGGGCCAGCCGCAGGTGCCGGGGCGAGACGTGCACGCCGGCGACCAGGCCGAGACCGTGCGGCAGCGTCACCCGCAGGGCCCGGCGTCCGCTCGAGGTGCTCGGGGTCGCGTGCAGGGCGCCGGTGGCGACGAGCTCCTTGACGATGTTCGACACGGTCGCGGGGCTCAGGCCGGTCGCACCGGCCAGCTCGACCTGCGTCAGACCACCGTGTCGCTTGACCGCCGCCACGACACGACCCCGGTTGGCTTCACGCAGTGAAGCTTGGCTGCCCGGACTCCGTCGTGGCTCTGACACGGGGACAGCGTAACGGGCACGATCCGCGCGTCGACCGCGTCCCCCGGACGGACGGAGGAGACGACGGACAGACGGACGGGAGGCACGGTGCCAGCTGGCACCGTGCCTCCCGTCCGTGATCGGGTCGCGTCGCGACTAGGGCTTCGTGATGAAGCCCTCCTTCACCATCCAGTCGAAGGCGACGTCCGCCGGCTCGCGGCCCTCGACGTCCACCTGCCGGTTGAGCTCCTGCAGCACCGCGTCGGTCAGCTTCGGCGAGATCTGGTCGTACACGTCCTGCAGCTGCGGGTACTTCTTCAAGGTCGCGCTCGAGAGCACCGGGGCGACGTTGTACGCCGGGAAGAACCCGCGGTCGTCCTCGAGCACCTGCAGCCCGAGCGACTTGATGCGGCCGTCGGTGGTGAACACCTCACCGAAGTTGCACGTGCCGCGGTCGGTCGCCGTGTACACGGTGCCGGTGTCGAGGATGTCGACGTTGCTCTTCGGGATCGCACCGTCACCGGAGCCGCCGAGCGTCAGCCCGTACTTCGCGAGCATCGGCTTGAAGCCGTCGGGACGCGAGTTGAACTCGGACTCCACGCAAAACGTGCGCTGGTCGGCGGGCAGGTCGGCGATCTGCGACAGCTTCGTGATGCCGTCGAGGTCCTTGACGGCTTCCTTCCGCACCGCGAACGCGTACGTGTTGTTCATCGGTGCGGGCTGCAGCCAGGTGAGGCCGTTGCCGGCGTCCTCGTCCTTGACGGCCTGCCACTGCTTCGTCTTGTCCGGGATCCCCTGCTTGTGCCCCATGAAGGTCAGCCAGGCGGTACCGGTGTACTCGTACGTCATGTCGGCGTCGTGCGACGTCATCAGCTGGCGGACGGCCACCGAGCCCGGGACGTTCGTCTCGTCGGTGACGTCGAAGCCCGCGGCCGAGGCAGCCAGCACCGAGATCTTGCCGAGGACCAGCTGCTCGGTGAAGTTCTTCGACGTGACCGTGAGCTTCGCGTCCTTCGGCAGGCCGTCGATGTGCTTGATCGTGCCGGGTGCCGCGGCGGGCACGAACGCGGCAGCGGGCTGCAGACCGCAGCCGGCCAGGAGGCTCGTGGTCGCGCCCGCCAGGACGACGGCGGCGAGCAGACGGCGGGCGCGGCGGCCCGGAGTGCGCGTGCGGGTCATCGGAGTCCCTTCGGTCGGGCGAACGTCTCGACGATGCGGCCGAGCCAGTCGATGGAGAGGGCGAGGAGGGCGATCAGGAGCGCCCCGGAGACGAGCACCTTCGGCAGGAACAGGTTCACGCCGGTGGTGATCAGGAGCCCGAGGCCGCCGGCGCCGATGAACGTCGCGAGGGCGGCGGACCCGACCAGCAGCACGAGCGCGGTGCGGATGCCGGCGAGCATGACCGGGACGGCGAGCGGCAGTTCGACCTTGAGCAGGACGGCGGCCGCGCTCATGCCCATGCCGCGACCGGCCTCGACCAGTCGGGCGTCGACGCTCTCGATGCCGATGATCGTGTTCCGGAGCACCGGCAGGATCGCGTAGAGCACCAGTGCGACGACGGCGGCCCAGAACGTGAAGCCGAGCCAGAACGCCAGCAGCACGATGAGCCCGACGGCGGGTGCGGCCTGGCCGAAGTTCGCGACGGCCAGGATCGCCCCGCTCGCCTTCCGCAGCGGACCGCGGGTGAGGGCGATGCCGAGCGGGATGGCGATCACGAGCACGATGGCCGTCGACACCACCGTGAGCAGGATGTGCTGCCACGCCAGGTCGAGGAGCCCCGACGGGTTGAGCGTCGAGCGCTCCGAGTCGCTCAGGTCGGCGTTCGCCAGCCAGAGGGCGAACGCGCCGAAGACGACGAGGATCGCGACGGGCTGGATGACCAGTCCGCGCCAGCTGGTGCGCGTGCCGGTCGCCGGGGACGCGGTGACGACGTCGCTCACTGGTCGTCCCGGGCGGCGACGGGCGAGCTCGGCAGCGTCTCGAGCGGGTTCGTGTTCGTGCCGACGGGCGTGTAGGCCTGCTCCTCGGCCGCGGCGGCACGGGTGCGGGTGATCGCGTCCATCACCGTCTCGACCGTGATGACACCCTGGAACGCGTCCCGTCGGCCGGTCACCAGGGCGGCGCCGGCGCTCGAGACGAGCATGGTGTCGAGCGCGTCGTTGAGGGTCGATGCCTCGGAGACGACCGGCAGGCCGGCCTCGGTGCCGTCCGGGATCCGGTCGAGCCGCTCGAGCTGGCGGCGCGAGGGCCACCCGATCGGACGCTGGCGCTGGTCGACGACGACGGCGTGCCCGTGGCCGCCGGCCTCGCGCATCCGCTGCAGCACGGCCTGGGCCTGCTCGCCGGGGGAACAGGTGACGGCGTCGGCGAGCCCGACCTCCCGCACGCGGGTCAGGGTCAGCTGCTTGAGCCCGGCACCCGAGCCGATGAAGTTCTCGACGAACTCGTTCGCGGGTTCGGCGAGGATCCGCTCCGGGGAGTCGTACTGCACGATGTGCGCGCCCTCGGAGAACACCACGATCCAGTCGCCGAGCTTCACGGCCTCGTCGAAGTCGTGGGTGACGATGACGATCGTCTTGTGCAGCTCCGCCTGGATGCGGATGAGCTCGTCCTGCAGGCGCTGGCGGGTGATCGGGTCGACCGCGCCGAACGGCTCGTCCATGAGCAGGACGGGCGGGTCTGCGGCCAGGGCACGGGCGACGCCGACACGCTGCTGCTGTCCGCCGGAGAGCTCGCGGGGGTAGCGGTCGCGGTAGGTCTCCGGGTCGAGCGAGACCAGGTCCAGGAGCTCGTCGACACGGGCGGCAATCTTGTCCTTCGACCAGCCGAGCATCTTCGGCACGACCGCGATGTTCGCCGCGACGGTCATGTGCGGGAAGAGCCCGCCGGCCTGGATGACGTAGCCCATCCGACGGCGGAGTTCGTCGCCGTCGATCTTGGTCACGTCGTCGTCGCCGACCACGATGCGGCCCTCGGTGGGCTCGATCAGTCGGTTGATCATCTTCAGCGTGGTGGTCTTGCCGCAGCCGGACGGGCCGACGAGCATGACGATCTTGCCGGCCGGGATCTCGAGCGTGATGCCGTCGACCGCGGGCTTCGTCTGACCGGGGTACCGCTTGGTGACCTGGTCGAGCAGGATGCTCCGGCCGGTGACGTCGGAGTCGGGCGCGGTGGTCGGGGAGTCAGTGCTGGACACGGATACCTCTCGAGGTGGTCAGGCGGCCGAGGCCGAGGAGCAGGAGGTCGAGCACCAGGGCGAGCAGGACGACGCCCACCGTGCCGACGACGACGGAGTTGAGGGAGTTCGCGCCACCGAGGCGGGACAGTCCGGAGAAGATGAAGCTGCCGAGTCCCGGGCCGAGCGCGTACGCGGCGACCGCGGCGACACCCATCACCATCTGGGCGGAGACCCGCACACCGGTGAGGATGATCGGCCACGCCATCGGCAGTTCGACCTGCACGAGGGTGCGGAAGCGGCTCATGCCGATGCCCCGCGCCGACTCGACGACCGCGGGCGGGATCTCGTTGAGCCCGACGACCGCGTTGCGGAGGATCGGCAGCGCGGCGAAGAACGTGACCGTGACGACGGACGGCACGACGCCGAAGCCGAGCGGCACGAGCAGCAGACCGATGACCGCGAACGACGGCAGCGTCAGGCCGATCGTGGAGATCTCGTTCGCCGCGGAGCGCAGCCCGGGCACCCGGTAGACGAGCGCCGCGAGGACCACGGCGATGACGGTCGCGAGCACGACGCACTGGACCACCAGCGAGAAGTGCTGCCAGGACGAGAACCAGATCTGGTCCCATCGCTCGGCGATGTACTGGAACACCGGTTCTGCACTCCCTCAGGTCGGCAGTTCGACCCACGGATCGGGGCACGAACGGCCCCCAAGCTACGCAGATCCTCAGCCCGAGCCGAATCCCAGCCGGGAGAACGGCGGCTCCACGCCCGTTCCTGTGTGAAGAGAACCCCAGGTCAGCGCGACATCACCGCGCTGACCCTGGGAGGTCTGTAACGATCTCAGCCGAGGACGGGAACTCCTGCGCTACGGGATCGCAGTGCGGCGGCCCGGTCCGAGACCCGTTCGGACTCGTGCAACGCCACCCGTTCCGCCGTCAGCAGCAGTCCGGACACCTGCTCTGCGGTCCGTCCGGCGCTGTCGTTCCAGCGGGTCAGGTCACGCACCCGCCCCATCCGGATGTCCGGCGCCGGGCACCACGTGACGGGCGATCCCTCGGCCGACGCGAGGGCGTGCCAGACGAGGTCCAGGGAGCGCTGCACCGGCTGCGAGTGCACCGCGTGCGGCCCACCCGCGGCGTCGACCACGGCCCCGACCAGGCACGCGCCGACGAGGGGTCGGCCGGCCACCTCGATCGCGGCGGCACTCGACGCGGTCCGGGTGCGTCCCCGGTCGTCCAGGTAGGCGAACCAGGCGTGCTGGATCCACCCGCGGTCGACGACCGCCCGGGCCTCGGACAGCACGCGCTGCAGGTCGGCGAGTTCGGCGCGGTCCGTGTCGAGCCGGCGGAGCTGCGCGGCGGTGCGGCGGGCGGCGAGGTGGTCGAGGACCCGGCGCACCCGGCCGCGCGGTGCGGTCCGGGGGGCGGGGGTGGCGTCGGTGGCGACGTCGTGCTGGACGCGGAACTCGAGGGTCATGAGGCCCCTCCCGATCTTCACGTGCACGGATGGTGTGGGGAGACGGTAACCCCGCGTTCCCGCGCGCGGTAGCCCCCGTCACCGCTCCTGCGGGAAGTGGAGGCCCCGTGCGGGCCCGTCGAGCGACAGCGTCCGATCCGCTGCTCGGACGACGTCGCCGTCGTGTGTCGCGACGATGACGGTGGCGCCCTCGCTCCGCAGGACACGGATCGTCTCGATGACGGCCGCCGTGGTGACCGCGTCGAGCGCAGCGGTCGGCTCGTCGAGCAGGACGAGCTCCGGACGACGGACGAGCACCCGGGCGAGCGCGACCCGCTGTCGTTCGCCTCCGCTCAGGGCATGCACCGGGGTCTCCGCGAGGCCGTCGACACCGAGCGACGCGCATGCCTCCGGTGGCGAACAGGGACGGCCGATCGGGCGGTTCGGCATCGCCCGCTCGGCGAGCGCCAGGTTCTCGCGCACCGACCACGACGGGACGAGCCCCGCATCCTGCGACACGAAACCGACCCGGTCCCGCCGGAACCGCCGCAGCCGTCGGTCGGAGAGCGTGCCGAGGTCGACCCCGTCGGCCAGGACCACGCGGGGCTCCGGACGCTCGACGCCGCCGACGAGACGCAGGAACGTCGACTTGCCGACACCGCTCCCGCCGGTGACCACCGTCAGGGTGAACGGCTGGAACACCGCCGCGGGGACGTCGACCAGCACACGCCCGTTCCGGGCGTGACGATGCGCACGGACCTCCACCGTCGGGTCAGATCGCATCCGGGTCCCCTTCGTGTCCGGCGCTCCGGGTCACCGACCGGACGACGGCGATCGACGTCGCCCACGCGATGACCGACGCCGCCACGAGAGCAGGAACCCACGGGGCTCCGAGTGCCAGGGCGGCTCCCACTGCGACAGCGACGGAGGCGACGAGGACGCCCCCTTCGGCGACGAGGGTCCGCGCGTGCGTCCGGAGCAGCCCGATGCCCAGACCGGTCGCTTCGCGCACCCTGGTCCGGTCCGTCCAGCGGAGTGCGCTCGCTCGGATCGACGCGGCCATGACGATCACCGCCAGCACGAGGGCCGCAGCGATCGCTTCCGCCAGGGCCGTCCGGACGAGGGCACTCCGATGGGCAGCCGACACGGCCGGCCAGCGATGCATCGATCCGACGACGTCGGTCAGACCCGCCGATCGCACGACCTGCTCCGGATCGTCGACGTCGAGGAGCAGCTGTCCGTTCGACGCGGCAGCCGTCAGGAAGTCGCCACTCAGCAGCTCGGAGGCCGCGGGGACGACGGCGATGACGGGTGCGTCCGCGAACAGGGGCGCTTCGTCCGTCGCCGCGCCGAAGGTGAAGACCGAGCGCGGGGCGTACTCGACGACCACCGGAGCACGGGGTTCGACGATCGTCGGGTCGATCTCGCGCTGGAAGGCGAACCACTCGCGCCACTGTGCGATGACCGTCGCCCTCGGTGGGCCGTCCTCCGGCACGACGAGGGCCCACTCCCCCGGCCCCACCGAGGTCCGGCTCGGCCACGGGTCGGGGAGTGCGGGCTGCACGCGGTCCAGGTACTCCCGGTTGACGACGAGGGTGTTGCCCACGTCCGGCACGACGCTGTGTGCGACCGGCGCGACGGGATGACTCGCGAGGACCGACCGGCCGTCGTCGACCGCGCGGAAGAGCCGGGCGAACGCCGGCGCTGCGGCTTCGATCTCGTCGGGGTGCAGCGTCCCCGACAAGAGCGGTTGCGTGCAGTGCGAACAGCCGATGCGGGTCTCCCCCGCCAGACGGTACTGGTCGAGCAGGGCAACACGGTCCACCAGCGGACCGGCCGCGAGCGCGACGCTCGTGACCGCCGCGACCCGGAGGACCGACGTGGCGAGCGCTGTCCGACCTCGAGGGCGCCAGGCGCTCCGACCAGCCCGCATCCGCGCTGCCGCGGTGCGTGGCCACCCCGTTGCCATCGCGCCGAGGAACAGGACGGCGTGCGCCCAGTAGACGCACGCAGCGATCGCGAGGACGGCCGGCAGTTGCGAGCCGACCAGGGCGAGCGCGACGGCTGACCCGGCAGCGGTCGCCGTGGACGCGACGACGATCTGGCACCGCAGTGTTCGGGCCGCCTCTGATGATCGCACCCGGCGCACGCCGAGGACTTCGGCGACGCCGAGGCGACGGGCTGCCGATCTCCCGCACAGCCGCCCCAGCATCACCGCCGCGACGATCGAGGCGCCGAGGGCGAGTCCGATCCCCGGTCGGCCGATCGTGAACACGACCGCTGTCCACCAGCCGGCCGGTTCGACGCGGGCATCGACGCCCACGCTGCGGAGCTCGGAGACGAACGCCGAAGCCTGCGCTGACGAAGCGGTCGAGAAGTACACACCACGCGTCGAGGTGTTGCCCTGGCCGAGGGCCACCGGCTGCTCGGCCACACCACCGCGGTACATGCCGTCGTGGAAGACCCGGGCGAACGCGGCCGGGTTCCCGACGACCGCGTGGACGATCCGGCGGCCGGCCTGGTCGGGGTCGGACTGGACCCGGTAGAAGTCGATGCGGTCCTGCTCGGCCCGTTCCCGGAGCAACCGCGGGAGGTCCACGTCCGCCGGGACGTCGAGGACGACGAGCGCCGTGTGCGCGGTGGGGAAGGTCTGCTCCGACCGGTCGAGCGTCGCCAGCAGGGCGAACGCGATGGCGACGGCAGCGGAGAAGACCATCGCCACGAGGACGAACCGGGAGGAGCGATCAGGACGCATGGTGCCGAGGAGCGGTGCGGCGCCGGTCTACTGCACGCCCCAGTAGGCGGTGTTGCCGCTCGCGGTCTTGTCCCGGATGGCGCTGGCGTACGCGCCCTTCGGCTTCCATCCGCTGTACGCACAGCGGTTCTTGCCGTCACAGGCGGTCGCCTTGTGGGTCTTGCCGGCGTGGCTGTAGAAGGACTGGACGAAGCCGTTCGAGATGCCGTACTCCCAGTAGCCGCCGCCGACGCGGACGATGGTGCGGGTGGAGGCAGGCGCGTCGGCGTCCGCGGACCCGCCCTCTGCGGCGAGGGCCGGAGCCGGCAGGCAGAGAGCGGCGACCAGTGACAGGCCGACGACGGTGAGGCGCTTGTTCATGGTGATCCCTTCGAGAGCAGATCCAGCGAACATACCAGTACTGCAGTTCCGGATTCCAGCCCCGATCTCGGGGACGCGGATGCCCGCTCAGCCGTCGAGCACCGCGTCGATCGCCCGCCGCGCGACCGCACGGAAGGACGGCTCGTCGCTGACCGCGAGCGCCGACGCGATCGACACCGCCCAGCCGCGGGCCCGCCCCCACGAGTGCTCGTCGAGGCTCGCGTCCGCGGCGGTGACCCGACGGCGGAAGTCGGCCCGGGCCTCCTGGTCGAGCGTCAGCCAGGCGGTCGCCAGGTCGACGGCGGAGTCCCCCGCCGTCACGTCGCCGAAGTCGACGACCGCCGACAGGTGGTCGCCCTGCGGGCCGGTGTCCACGAGCAGATTGAAGGGGTGCAGGTCGCCGTGCACCCAGACGGGAGGCCCGGCCGCGGTCGGCAGGTCCGCCGCCGTCCGCCAGACGGTCGCCAGCTCCGCCGCACGCGGGACCGGCCCGGAGGCGAGCCGTTCGAGCACCGCCTGGCTCCGGGTGTGCAGCGGGACGGCGCGGACCGGGTTCACCGGGGCGTCGGCCGGCGCCGGGACGTGCAGGGCGGCGACGAACGCGGCGAGCGACCGGGCGACCGGCAGGCCGGCGGCGCGCTGGCCGTCGTCGCGGGACCCGGCGGGGACGCCCGGGAACCAGGGGACGACGCTCCAGGACCACGGGTAGCCGAGCGCCGGTCGGCCGGTGTGGAGCGGGACCGGCAGTGGGACCACGTCGCCGACCAGGGCCGCCAGTTCCGGCAGCCAGCGCTGTTCGTGCTCGATGAGCGTCGCGGCCGCCGCACGCCGAGGGAGTCGAGCGGCCAGGTCGGTCCCGACGCGGACGACGACGTTGTCCCAGCCGTTCGCGACGACGGCGAGCGGCCGATCGGCGAGGTCCGGGTGCTGGTCGGTGAGCAGTGCCCGGACCAGGGGCACGTCGACGTCGACCTCCGCTCGGGGTGTGGGCACCTGGCGATGCTAGCCGGGCAGTCGTCCGGGTTCGTGTCGTACCGTTCCCGGCATGCATGGATGGCGCACGCCCGCGCGATGGGCCCGGACCGGCCGGTGGCTGCTCGTGCCGATCGCCGTGCTCGACTGGTTCTCGCTCGTGCCGCAGCCGGTGTTCGTGGCGGCCTTCGCGCTGGCGGTCGTCGGGCTGGCCGGCATGGGGGCGGCGCTCGTGGTCCGGATGCTCGGTGGACGTCGGGGTGCGATGGCGGCCCTCGGGGTCGTGCTGCTGCTCGGCGGGTTGGCGATGTTCGGGCTCGACCCGTTCCCGGGTTCGGTGCCGTTCCTCGACCCGTGGTGGCCGTCCGTCGTCACGCAGCCGCAGCACGTCGCCAGCGCGTACTGGCAGCTCGCGGCGCTCGGTGTCGTGCTGGCCGGCTTCGGGATGCTCGCGACGCTGCTCGTCGCGGCGTTCGCCGGCAAGCCCGGCACGCAGACGCGCTGAGACTCCGGACCCCCGGGTCTCCGGGACCTCGAGCCCTCAGCGCCGCGTGACGACGACGAGGGTCAGGTCCGTCGTCGGGTCGCCCTCGGGCAGCAGCGCGCGGACGTGCTCGACGGCCGCCGCGCCGTCCGGCTGCGCGGCGACGAGTGCCGCGATCGCCTCGGGACCCTCGACCCCGGGCACGGTCGCCCACGCGTCGGAGGCCAGGACGAGCCGGTCCCCGGCGGCCAGGTCCACCGACAGTGTCGACCGGGCGTTGGGCGTCGACGCGGTGCCGAGCCCGACGGGCAGCTCGGTGGACTGCACCGGACGCACGGTGCCGTCAGCGGCGACGACGACCGCGGTGCCGAGCCCGGCGTCGACCAGGTCGACGTGACCCGTGGTCGGGTCGAGGCGCGCGTGCACCAGCTCGGCCACCGCGTCGGCGACCCGCAGGTCGGGGGCGACCTGGGCCTCCAGTCCGGCGATCGCCTCGGTGATCGGCAGGCGCGTCCGCGCGGCGAGGGCACCGCGGACGTCGGCGGCCAGGAGGGCCGACACACGTCCGGCGACGACCGCGCCGACCGTCACGTGCAGGGCGCCGTCGGGGGCGACCCGCCAGTCGGTGAGCCCGCCACCGCCGTCCGGACGCTGCACGGTGAGCGTCGCGACGTCGTGTCCGGGGACGGCGAGGGGATCCGGCACCAGTGCCTCCCGTACCTTGGCGAGCCGGTCGCGTTCGATCGCGTAGCCGAGCTCGCGTTCGGCCCACCGCGCCAGGTCGCGCAGCAGCGCCAGGTCCGACGCCGAGAACGCCCGCGGCTGCGCGTCCATGATGCAGAGCGTGCCGACACGGGTGCCGTCGAGCATCGACAGCGGTGCCCCGGCGTAGAAGCGGATGCCGTGCTCGGTGACCGCCGGGGTGTGCGCGAAGCGGGGATCGAGGGTGGTGTCGGGGATCACCATCGGCTCCGGGGTGAGCACGGTCGTGGCGCAGAACTCCTCGCTCGCCGGCACGCTCGTCCCCTGGTTCCACCCGTACGTCGACTGCGTGGTGACGAGGTCGTGGTGCACGAGGTTGAGGAAGGTGAGCGGCACCCCGAACGCGTCGTGGGTCATCCGGGTGATCCGGTCGAAGCGCTCCTCGGGGCCGGCACCGAGGACGTCGAGCGCCTCGACCAGGGCCGTGCGGTGGTCGGCGTCCTGCGGTGCGGTCATCCCCCCTGTCTACGCGAAGCGTCGTCCAGGAACCAGTCCCTCGGGTGGGGGTCGGCGGTCAGCTGGCGGCGCGGACCGGTCGGTGCGGCCCACTCGGCGGCGTTCGCCAGGACCCGCTGGATGTCGGGGTGGTGGTAGACGGGGTACTCCTGGTCGCCGGGCGAGAAGTAGAACACCCTGCCGAGCCCACGGCGGTAGGCGACACCGGAGCGGAACACCTCGCCGCCGGCGAACGTGGACAGGAAGACCTCTTCGTCGGGGCGGGGGATGTCGAAGTACTCGCCGTACATCTCCTGGCGGTCGATGACGATCGGGTGCGGGACCCCGGCCGCGATCGGGTGCTCGGGCGCGATCGTCCAGACGAGCTCGCGCTCCCCGTCGTTGCGCCACTTCAGCGAGCAGGTCGTGCCCATCAGCCGCGTGAACGGCTTCGAGTAGTGCCCGGAGTGCAGCACGACCAGGCCCATGCCGGCGTGCACGTGGCGGACGACGCGGTCCACGACCTCGTCGGCGACCTCGTCGTGGGCGATGTGGCCCCACCAGAACAGGACGTCGGTCGCGGCCAGGCGCTCCTCGGTCAGGCCGTGGTCCGGTTCCTGCAGCGTGGCGGTCGTGACGGTGTGGGCGGAGGCGAGTCGTGCCTCCAGGCCGGCGGCGACCACGGTGTGGATGCCGTCGGGGTAGTGCTCGCGGACCGTCTCGTCGCCGCGGGTCTCGTGGACGTTCTCGTTCCAGACGACGATGTTCACCGGACGACCTGCACTTCGTGACCGGCCTGCGCGGAGGCGTAGACGGCGTCGACGACCCGGGTGCGGTGCAGCGCGAACTCGCCGTGGTGGCCGTCGTGGGAGCCGGAGCGGATGGTGGCGAGGAACTCCTCGATCACGCGCTGGTGGTGGCCGGCCGGGACGTGCACGGCGGGGCGGGTGACCGCGGGCACGCCGTCGATGTCGGAGTACAGCTCGACGGTGCCCTCGGTGGCGTAGTTCCGGACGAACAGCCGGGCGCCACCGGTCGAGCCGAGGAGCTCGACCTCGATGTCCTCGTCGTCCTTGGAGTAGGACGCCCACGAGGCCTGCAGCTGCAGGCTCGAGCCGTCCTCGAAGCGGAGCAGGGCGTTCGCGAAGTCCTCGACGTCGAAGGGGCGGCCGGTCGCGTCGGAGACGGGGCCGCCGCCGACGCTGCCACCGCGTCCGGCGGTACCGAGCTCGTTGTACGCGACCGCGCTGACGGCCACGACCCGGGGCTCGCCCATCAGGTACATCGCGATGTCGAGCACGTGCGAGCCGAGGTCGATGAGCGGACCACCACCGGCGGCGTCCTTGTTCGTGAACCACGACGTGATGCCGGGGATGCCGGCGCGTCGACGCCAGCTCGCACGGGCGTGGTAGACGCGCCCGAGGGGACCGTCCTGCCCGTCGACGGGGCGGACGTGGTCGGCCAGGAACTGCACGTCGGCCCGGCGGCGGTGGTTGTAGGCGACCTCGAGCACGCGGTCGTTCGCGACGGCGGCGTCGACCATGGCCTGGGCCTCGGCGCCCGTGGTGGCGAGGGGCTTCTCGCAGAAGACGTGCTTGCCGCTCTCGAGTGCGGCGATGGCGATCGGGGCGTGCAGGGAGTTCGGCACGCCGATCGACACGATGTCCAGGTCGTCCCGGGCAACCAGGTCCTGCCAGTCCGGGAACGTGTGCGGCACGTGGCGGGTGTCCGCGAGCTCGTGGAGCCGTTCGGTCTCCTTGCCGGCGAGTGCCACCACCTCGGTGCCGGGGAGTGCGGTGTAGGCGTCGAGGTGCGTCGTGCCGGCGTACCCGAGCCCGACCACCCCCACGCGCAGCGTCTTCGATGCATCCGTCGTCTGCGACATGTCGACCACGCTACCGAGAAACGGGTCGAATCGATACGAGGAACCAGGGGTGGTGTTTTCTGATCGTTTGACCTACATTCAGATCACATTCGCGCAGGTTCCGACACCAGGGAGTGTCAATCCACACCTGCGCCGAGGACAGGGGCTCGTCCGATGCAGCACCGCACCATCACCACCGCCGCGCTCGCGGCCGTGATCGCACTCGCCGTGCCGACCAACGCCTGGGCGTCGTCGTCACACAGCGGCCACCACCCGGCGCCGACCAGCTCCACCGTGACCTACACGGCGAGCGACGCCGTCATCCCGAACCCCCAGCGCGGGTTCGACCACACCACCGAGACGCACTACCGTGCCGACGGCAGCGGGTACACCCCGCTCGACGCCGCCACGCTCGAGGGCTACCGCGCCGACGGCGTCACCCAGATCGTCCGGGTGTTCTACATGGAGGCGTTCGTCGACCAGCGGCGCCTCAGCCCGGCCTGGCTCGCGCTGGTGCAGCACGACTACGACACCGCCCGGGCCGCCGGCGTCAGCGTGATCACCCGCTTCGCCTACGTCCAGGGCGGCAGCTACCCGTACTCGGCTCCGTACGGTGACGCCGACCTGCCGACCGTGCTCGCGCACATCAAGCAGCTCACACCGGTCCTCCGCCGGAACGCCGACGTGATCCCGACCCTGCAGGAGGGCTTCATCGGCCTGTGGGGCGAGGGGTACTACACCGACCACTTCGCCAGCGACCCGGCCAACCCGGGCGTGCTGACCGAGGCCGACAAGGACGCCCGACGCCAGGTGATCGCAGCCGAGCTGGCAGCCCTGCCGTCCAGCCGCTCGATCCAGGTCCGCACCATGCAGATGAAGCAGGACGCCCTCCGCACCACCTCGGGCACCGCCGGGGCGCTCACGCCGCAGCAGGCGCACGACGGGTCGGCGGCGTCCCGCATCGGCCACCACAACGACTGCTTCCTCGCCTCGCCCGACGACTTCGGCACCTTCCTGAGCGACCCGCTGTCGCTCGACCAGGACTACCTGGCCGCCGACTCGCGGTACGTCCTGGTCGGCGGTGAGACCTGCGCCGTGAACGCGCCGCGGTCCGAGTACCCGTCCGCCGCGGCCGAGATGGCGAAGTACCACTACAGCTACCTGAACCTCGACTACAACAAGGACGTCCTGTCGACCTGGGGGCAGGACGGCATGACCGACGCGGCGAAGAAGCTCGGCTACCGGTTCACGATGACCTCGAGCACCGTGACCTCCGGCAAGCACCCCGCGGTCTCGGTGTCCGTGCGGAACGACGGCTGGGCGGCGCCGTACAACCGCCGTCCCGTCCAGCTCGTGCTGACGAACGGTCACCGGCACGTGACGGTGCCCGTCCGTGCCGACGCGTCCTCGTGGCAGCCCGGCACGACGGCGACGCTCACCGCGTCACTCCGGAAGGTGCCGGCCGGCAAGTGGGAGGTCGCCCTCGCGATGCCCGCCGCCGAGCGGTCGGTCTCCCGTGACCCGGCCTTCGCGATCCAGACCGCGAACGTCGGCACCTGGGACGCCGCGGCCGGGGTCAACGAGCTCGGACAGGTGGTGACCGTCCGGCGCTGAGCGTCGTGACCGTCGTCGGCCGTCGCTGACGGCAGGGCGCCCCGGGCCGGTGGTCCGGAGCGTCGTGCTGTCCGGGTGCTCCCACGGGGCGTCAGCGGTCGTCACCGGTTCGTCGGCGGCTTCGGGGGTCTTCGGGGGTCTTCCACCGGGCGTCCGCCACGATGGAGGCCATGACCCCTCGATCCCTGTTCCGCGGCCTGGCGATCGCCGAACTCGTGACCTGGACCCTGCTGCTTGTCGGCATGCTGCTGAAGTACGGCCTCGGTGCCGGTGACTGGCCCGTCCGGGTCGGCGGTGGCGTGCACGGCTTCGTGTTCCTGGCGTACCTCGTCGTCACGACGGTCGTCGCGGTGAACCAGCGGTGGTCGTTCGGCGCGACGGTGCTCGGCTGGGTGAGTGCGATCGTGCCGTACACGACACTGCCGTTCGAGGTCGGCGTCGCCCGCCGCGGCATGCTCGACGGTGGGTGGCGGCGCGGCCCCGAGGCCGGGGAGCGCCCGGGTCCGCTCGACCGGCTGCTCTTCGTCGTGGTGGCGCACCCGTTCCTGGCCGCGGCGGTCGGGGTGGTCCTGGTGGCGCTCGTCTTCGTGGTGCTGCTGACGATCGGCCCGCCGGTCCCGTCACGCTGACGGGTCGCGACCGGTCTGGTCGCGCAGACAGCACCACAGACGGACGGGAGGCCCGGCACCAGCTGGCACCGGGCCTCCCGTCCGACGTGGGGTCGCGCCTACAGCGTCGCGAGCGCCGCGTTCAGCGTCGCCGACGGACGCATGACCGCACTGGTCTTGGCGTCGTCGGGCCGGTAGTAGCCGCCGATGTCCGCCGGGTGGCCCTGCACCGCGACGAGTTCGTCGACGATCGTGCCCTCCTGCTCGGCGAGGATCGTCGCGAGGCCCTGGAACGCCGCGGCGAGCTCGGTGTCCTCGGTCTGCGCGGCGAGTTCTTCGGCCCAGTACTTCGCCAGGTAGAAGTGGCTGCCACGGTTGTCGATCGAGCCGAGCTTGCGGCCCGGGGACTTGTCCTCGTCGAGGAACGTCCCGGTGGCCCGGTCGAGCGTGTCCGCCAGCACCTTCGCGCGGGTGTTGCCGGTGACGCCGGCCAGGTGCTCGAGGCTGACCGCGAGCGCCAGGAACTCGCCCAGGCTGTCCCAGCGCAGGTAGTTCTGCTGCACGAGCTGCTGCACGTGCTTCGGCGCGGAGCCGCCGGCACCGGTCTCGAACAGGCCGCCGCCGCCGAGGAGCGGGACGACGGAGAGCATCTTCGCCGAGGTGCCGAGCTCCATGATCGGGAACAGGTCGGTCAGGTAGTCGCGGAGGACGTTGCCGGTGACGGAGATGGTGTCCTCGCCACGGCGGATGCGGTCGAGCGAGAAGCGCATGGCGTCTTCCGGCGACAGGATCTCGATGTGCAGCCCGTCGGTGTCGTGCTCCTGCAGGTAGGTGCGGACCAGGCCGATCAGGACGGCGTCGTGGGCACGGGTCTCGTCGAGCCAGAAGACGGCCGGGGTGCCGGAGTTGCGGGCGCGGGTGACGGCGAGCTTCACCCAGTCGCGGATCGCGATGTCCTTCGTCTGGCAGGCGCGCCAGATGTCACCCTGCTCGACGTCGTGCTGCAGGACGGTCTCGCCGGCGGCGTTCGTGACACGGACGACGCCGTCGCCCGGCAGCTCGAAGGTCTTGTCGTGCGAGCCGTACTCCTCGGCCTTGAGCGCCATGAGTCCGACGTTCGGCACCGAGCCCATGGTCGCCGGGTCGAAGGCGCCGTGGGCACGGCAGTCCTCGATGACGGCCTGGTAGATGCCGGCGTAGCTGGAGTCCGGGATGACCGCGACGGTGTCGTGCTCGTCGCCGTCCGGGCCCCACATGTGGCCGGAGGTGCGGATCATCGCGGGCATCGACGCGTCGACGATGACGTCGCTCGGGACGTGCAGGTTCGTGATGCCCTTGTCGGAGTCGACCATGGCGAGGTCCGGGCCGGCGTCGATGCCGTCCTGGAACGCCTGCTTGATCTCGGCACCGTTCGGCAGCGCGTCGAGGCCGGCGTAGATCGAGCCGAGGCCGTCGTTCGGAGTGAGCCCGGCGGCGGCGAGGTCGGCTCCGTAGCGCGCGAACACGTCGGGGAAGAACGCTCGGATGACGTGCCCGAAGATGATCGGGTCGGAGACCTTCATCATCGTGGCCTTGAGGTGGACCGAGAACAGCAGGTCCTCGTCGGCCGCACGCTGGATCTGCGCACGGAGGAACTGCTCGAGCGCGGCGACGTGCAGCACGGTGCCGTCCACGACCTCGCCGGCGACGACGGGGATCGACTGCTTGAGCACCTGCTCGCTGCCGTCCTGCCCGACGAAGGTGATCGTCAGGGTGTCGTCGGCGGGTGCGACCCAGGTCTTCTCGTTGGAGCGGAAGTCGTCGACGCCCATGGTGACGACGTTCGTCTTCGAGTCGCTGCTCCACTTGCCCATGCGGTGCGGGTGCTTACGGGCGTAGTTCTTCACCGACAGCGGTGCGCGACGGTCCGAGTTACCCTCGCGCAGGACCGGGTTGACGGCGCTGCCCTTGACCTTGTCGTAGCGGGCTCGAGCGTCGCGCTCGTCGTCGGTCGTCGGCTCGTCGGGGTAGTCCGGCAGGTCGTAGCCCTGCGACTGCAGCTCGGCGATGGCGACCTTGAGCTGCGGGATCGAGGCCGAGATGTTCGGCAGCTTGATGATGTTCGCCTCGGGCGTCCCGGCGAGGTCGCCGAGTTCGGCCAGCGCGTCGTCCAGGCGCTGCTCAGCACTGAGCCGCTCCGGGAACAGGGCGATGATCCGGCCCGAGAGCGAGATGTCGCGGGTCTCGACGTCGACCCCCGCGGTCTTCGCGAAGGACGCGATGACGGGCAGGAAGGAGTGGGTGGCGAGGAACGGGGCCTCGTCGGTGAGCGTGTAGATGATCTTGGCCATGCTGGCGGGTACTCCCTTGTTCGCGCGGTCCGTGCCCCCCACGCTACTCGCGGCGTGAGATGTCTCGACATCAAGATACCGGTCCTGTGGACGAGCACCAGTGCCGACCGGACCTGTGCAGGAACGGCCCAGCCGCGCCGACGGTGCCGGGCTCAGACCGCCAGGCGGAACACCCGGAGCCCGGCAGCCCGCAGGCCCGCCGTCCCGAGTCGTGTGCGGAGGTTCCGGAAGGGCCGCCGGAACCCCGACCAGGCCGTCGCCGCACCGAGCTGGTGCAGGACCTCGGCGGTCAGGGCGCGTTCGAGCTTCGGGGCGAGCCGTGTGGCCCGCGAGACCGTGATGACGATCCGCACGGCACCCGGTCGGAGCAGGGGTTCGATGAGTTCCGCCGCCTCCTGCGCCCGGTGGAACGCGGGGTCCTCGCCCGGACGGCGGATCGCGATGACGGCGAGCTCGGCGTCCGCGGCCTCGTGCAGCTCCGGCGCGTCGTCGACACCGACCACACGCATGCGCGTCGCGTCCACACCGGCACGGACGGCGGCCGCCCGCAGGATCGGGAGCAGGTCCTGGGTACCGGCCAGCACGACCTCCGCCGACCGCAGGTCGATGGGTTCGTGCCGCTCCCGCGGCGATCGGGCCATGAGGGGTCCTCTCCGTCGCTTGCCTCGACACTACTGATCCCCAGCCGGGAGGCCCGGATCCCGTCGATCTGCGCACCCTCGACCGCGGGTGGTCGCGGAACCCGGGGCTGTACAACCGGACAGGTTCGTGCAGAATGGGCTCCGGCCATGACTCCCCCAGATGCAGACCTCCCCAGCAGCACGCCCGTCGTGCACCTGACGCGTCGCGCTGCCCTGGCGGCGGAGCGGGCCGAGCAGGCCGCCGCGACGAAGCGACGTGCACGGGCGCCGCGACCGGCACCCGCCCCGATCGTCACGGCCGAGGCCGGCGCACCGCCGGCGACAGTCGCACGGGCGGTCGCAGCACCAGTCGTCGCAGCACCGGCCGTCGCCCACCCCGACACCCGCATCCGCCGGGTCCCGCGCCGCGCGGTCGCGATCGCCAGCACGACGACCGGCGGCACGACGACCGGCGGCACGACGACCGGCGGCACCGCGACCCCCGCCGCGCGCCGCCGCGTCCGCGGAGCCCGGGCCAGCCGCCTCACCCTGACGAGCGCCGCCGCCGCACTCGCGATGTTCGGCGCCGCCGCGATGCCCGCGCACGCCAGCACCGGCGCCTCCGCGGCGGTCGCGACCCTGGCGCCCGCCGTGAGCACCCAGGACTTCGCCGTCACCCAGGTGGCACTGCCGAGCACCTCGCGCGACGGCTTCACGGTCGGCGGCGGTGTCGCGTCGACCGGCACCGGTGCCGTCTCCGCCGGCGAGACCGTGACCTACGGCGGCGACGTCCGCTCACCCTTCCCGGGCCCGGTCCGGATGAGCTCCGGCTTCGGGTACCGCACCGCGCCGTGCGGTGCGTGCTCGTCCCTGCACCAGGGGCTCGACTTCAACCCGGGCATGGGCGCTCCGATCGGCGCGGTCGCCGCGGGCACCGTCCGGGTCGCGGGCACGTACTTCTCGTACGGCGAGACCGTGATCATCGACCACCAGGTGGACGGCCGGAAGGTCTCGACCCTGTACGGCCACATGATCCCCGGGTCGTCGCCGCTCAAGGTCGGCGACCGCGTCGAGCCCGGTCAGTTCATCGGCAGCGTCGGGTCCTCCGGGGTCTCGACTGGGGCGCACCTGCATCTCGAGGTCCTCATGGACGGCACCCTGCCGATCGACCCGGCCGCCTGGCTCGCCGCGCACACCGGCCGCGCGCTCTAGCCGCAGCGCATCCGCGAGCGCCGTGCCGGCGCGCATCCGGCGGGGCCGCGTCGGCGCGCGTCCAGCAGCGCCGTGCCGGCGCGACCACACGTCGGACGGGAGGCGCGCCACCGGACCGGTGCCGGGCCTCCCGTCCGACGGTCCGCAGCCGGGCACACCACTCGGCGCACCACCGGGCACATCGCCGGGCACGTAGCCTGGTGGCATGGGTATCGACGTCCGCAACGAGATCCGCGACTTCCTGTCCAGCCGCCGAGCCCGGCTCACCCCGGAGCAGGCCGGCATGCCGTCGTTCGGCGGCGGTACCCGGCGCGTCCCCGGACTCCGTCGGCACGAGGTCGCGATGCTCGCCGGCGTCAGCGTCGACTACTACACGCGACTCGAACGCGGCACCCTCAAGGGCGTCTCGGAGGGCGTCCTCGACGGCCTGGCCAACGCCCTGCAGCTGGACGAGGCGGAGCGCGCGCACCTGGCGGACCTCGCACACCTGGCGAACGCAGGGGTGAAGACCACCCACCGTCCGGTGCCGACGTCGGTGCGGCCCGCGGTACAGCGCCTGCTCGACGCGATCACCGGCGCCCCGGCGTGGGTGCGCAACGAACGGCTCGACATCGTCGCCGCGAACACCCTCGGCCACGCGCTCTACGCCCCGGTGTTCGCCGGTGCCGGACGCCCGGTGAACACGGCACGGTTCGCGTTCCTCGACCCCGCCGCCCGCGACTTCTTCCCCCGCTGGGAGCAGACCGCCCGCGACGCCGTGGCCGTCCTCCGCACCACGGCGGCCTCGAACCCGTGCGAGCCCGGCCTGATGACCCTGGTGAGCGAGCTCTCGGCGAAGAGCGAGGAGTTCCGCACCTGGTGGGCCGAGCACGACGTGCACGTGCACCGTTCGGGCCGCAAGCACCTGCACCACCCGATCGTCGGGGAGCTCGAGCTGACGTTCGAGGCGCTCGACCTGGTCGCCGACCCCGGGCTGACGGTGTTCACCTACGGCGCCGACGCCGGGTCGGAGTCCGAGCGGTCCCTGTCGCTCCTCGGTACGTGGGCCGCCACCGAGCTGGCCGAACAACGGGCCGCCGTGCGGTCGCCGGAGTCGGTCGACCAGGTCGACTGAGACCGGCAGGACCGACCGAAGCCGCCCGCAACCGACCGGTTGCCGCCGACCTGCCCGCCGTAGGCTGACGGCGTGACGAGGACTGCGGACGGACCAGCAGGCGACGCCGAGCGCGGCAGGGCCGACGGTGCGGCCGACGGCTCGTCCCGGCACCGTCGACCGGAGCCGGTCTTCGAGCGGGCGATCCGGGTGGCACTCGGCCAGGCCGACACGGTCCTCTACGTCGGCGCCGGAGCCGTCTCGTACGAGCCGCGGGACCGGGACGTCACGACCGTCGAGCCTCCGGCCGAGACACTACTGTTCGCGGACGGGTCCTTCGACGCCGCCGCGTCGGCTTTCTCGCTGCCGGCGTGGCCCGACCTCGAACGGGGGCTCGCCGAGGTGCGACGGGTCACCCGCGGCCCCGTCGCCCTGCTCACCCGCGACCCGGCCCGCATCCCGGACCACTGGCTCGCCGACTACGCCCCCGAGGTCCTGGCGCGCGAAGCCCGGCGCTGGCCGGCGCTCGACCGGGTCGCCGATGCCCTGGGCGGCCAGGTGACGACGACCCGCGTGCCGATCCCCTTCACGTGCGTCGACGGGTTCTCCGAGGCGTACTACGCACGACCGGAACGGCTGCTCGACGCCGGCGCCCGCCGGGCAGACCCTGCCTGGGCGGCCGTCGACGAGATGACCGCAGCCCGGTCGGTCGCCGCCCTCCGCACCGCGCTCGAGGACGGCACGTGGGACGCCCGGTACGGCCGACTCCGTGTGCAGCCGTCGTACGAGGGCTCGCTGGTGCTCGTCGTCGGTCAGCCGTAGGGTGCTGGTGTGAGCAACCGTTCCGAGGAGGTCGTCGGCGCCTGCGCCGGCATCAGGGCCTGACGCCCCCGCCGTGTCGTCCGACACGACGGCATCGTCGACCCCTCCGAACGAACCGCACCCGTGACGCACACTGCTGCGCCGGTGCCAGGACGACAGGCCCAACCATGCTCCCGATCACCGTCGAGGCCCTCCGCGCCTCCTTCGTCAACGCCTCACGCCGTGAGGTCACCGAGATGACCGTCCCCGACCTCGACGCCGTCCGCTGGGACGACCTCACCTTCCTGGGGTGGCGCGACCCGAAGACCCCGCGCCGTGCGTACGCGGTCGTCCCGACCCTGGACGGCGACCTGGTCGGCATCGTGTTCCGGCAGGCCGAGGCGTCACCACGCTCCCGTGCCCAGTGCTCGTGGTGCCAGGACGTCAAGCTGCCGAACGACGTCGTCTTCTACTCAGCCAAGCGCTCCGGCCCGGCCGGTCGGAAGGGGGACACCGTCGGCACGCTCGTCTGCCAGGACTTCCAGTGCTCGCGGAACGTCCGGAAGACCCCGCCCCCGGCGTACGAGGGCTACGACGTCGAGGCGGCGCGCCTCCAGCGGATGGAGGACCTGCAGCTGCGGGTCGCGGCGTTCGCCACCGAGGTTTGAGCGAAGCCCCGCTGAACGCAAGGTGGGCGGCACCACGCAACGCGATCGCGTTGCGTGGTACCGCCCACCTTGCGTTCCGCGAGAGGGTCAGCGACCGATGCTCGACATGTCGGGGTAGCGGTCCCCGGTCGGCAGCGGCAGCGCCGACAGACGCTCGACCTGCTCGGGCGTGAGGGTCAGGTCGGCAGCGCCGATGTTCTCCTCGAGTCGCGAGACGCGCTTCGTGCCCGGGATCGGGACGATGTCGTCGCCCTGGGCGAGGAGCCACGCGAGCGCGACCTGGGCGGGGGTACCGCCGACCTCGTCCGCGATGCCCTTGACGGCGTGGACGATCTCCATGTTCGCCGCGAACGCCTCCTCCTGGAAGCGGGGGTTCGCGGAGCGGAAGTCGTCGGCGTCCAGGTCGGACGGCTTCGTGATGGCGCCGGTGAGGAACCCGCGGCCGAGCGGCGAGTACGGCACGAGGCCGATCCCGAGCTCACGCACGGTGTCCAGGACGTCGCCCTCGGGGTCGCGCGTCCACAGCGAGTACTCGCTCTGCAGCGCGGTGATCGGGTGCACGGCGTGGGCCTTGCGGATCGTCGCGGCACTCGCCTCGGACAGACCGATGTGGCGGATCTTGCCCTCCTGCACGAAGCCGGCGAGCTGCCCGATGACGTCCTCGATCGGTACCGCCGGGTCGACGCGGTGCTGGTAGTAGAGGTCGATGTGGTCGGTGCCGAGACGGCGGAGCGACCCCTCGAGTGCGGTGCGCACGGAGTGCGGAGCCGAGGTCAGTCCGCGCTCCTGGCTCGGCGTCTCCTCGTCGGCCTCGTGCTTGTACAGGCCGAACTTCGTGGCGATGACGACCTCGTCGCGGCGGCCCTGCAGGGCTTCGGCGAGGAGTTCCTCGTTCGTGTACGGGCCGTACGCCTCGGCGGTGTCGAAGAGCGTGACACCGAGGTCGATGGCGCGGTGGATGGTGCGGATGGACTCGGCGTCGTCCGAGCCGGCACCCGAGTAGAAGGCGCTCATGCCCATGGTGCCGAGGCCGATCGCGCCGACCTGGAGGTCAGCGAGCGTGCGTGTCTGCATGCGTGGTCCTTTCGTCTGCAGTCCCGGTGTACTCGCCTTGACCCGGTCAGAGGGAGGCACTGACCGTGCCCGCCTGGTGGGAATGCCGGAGACCGTCGCCGGTGCAGGCCGCCACGGACGACGACGGACCCGGTCCGCGCGGGTGCGCGGTGCCGGGTCCGTCGGGTGGTGCGAGCTGGAGATCAGTGCTTGCGGAAGTACCCGTTCGAGCTGGGGAGGAACATCAGCACGGTGGCCACGACCACGGCGATGACGCCGATCGTGCCGAGGACCGAGAAGGCCCCGAAGATGCCCAGGAACTGCAGGATCGCGAGCACGAGCAGCACGATGCGTGCCCAGTTCCGGCCGTCGCGCATCTTGAAGACGATGATGAGCTCGACGATCGCGACGATGATCGCGAACACGGCGGCGACGACGACCACTGCGCCCACCGCGGCACCCTGGCCCTCGGTCTGCGCCTGGACCTGCGGTGACGAACCGGCGCCGATGATCCCGACGACGCCGCTGATGATCCCGAGGACCACCGTGATGAGCCAGAGGACGAACGAGACGGTGACGGTGGTCGGACGACCGGTGGCGGAGTTGGTGCTCATCGGATGGTTCCCTTCGTGGCTCGGGCGAGCCGGTAGAACCTGAAGGTAGTCTCCGAAAGCCCTGATGTCCGATCTCCGCGTGGTCGGATCGTGCCGTGAACCTGACCTTCCGGCTCCTGCTGCTGACCCTGCGGGTGCGTCTGACGCCCCGCCGCCGGCTGTCGCTCTGGGACGAGTCGCGCACGCCGTTCCGCGTGGCACTGACCGATCTGGACCCGCTCCGGCACGTCAACAACGGCAAGTACCTGTCCCTGCTCGACCTCGGCCGCCTCGAGCTGCTGCTCCGATCGGGTGCGTGGCGGGTCTACGGCGAGCGCGGCTGGTACTCGGTCGTCGCCGCGCAGACGATCACCTACAAGCGGTCGCTGACGCTCGGGCAGCGCTTCGAGCTGCGGTCGCGGGTGCTCGGTGTGGACGAGCGTGCCGTGTACCTGGAGCAGACGTTCGTCCGCCGCGGGGACGTCGTGGCGCGTGCGGTGGTGCAGGCCCGGTTCCTGCGTCAGACGGGAGGCTCGGTGCCGCCCGACGAGGTGCTCGCGGCGACCGGTGGGTCGCCTCGCGACCTGACCCTGCCGGCCTGGGTGTCGGCGTGGGCGGAGGCCGTCCGGATCAGCAGCGACGACCGGGGCTGAGCCGCCCCTGTCGTACCCCCGTCGCCGGGTGGACCCTCAGGAGCGTGGTGCCGGGCAGGCGTAGACCGGGTACATGACCACTGGCACCGACACCACGAACCGTCCGGCCGCATCATCCGGAACCTTCCGCATCGGCGGGGACCTCGAGGTCAACCGCCTCGGCTACGGCACCATGCAGCTCACCGGCCCCGGCGTGTGGGGACCGCCGAAGGACCACGACGAGGCGATCCGCGTCCTCAAGCGTGCCGTCGAGCTCGGCGTGAACTTCTTCGACACCGCCGACTCGTACGGCCCCTACGTCGCCGAGGAGCTCCTCAAGGAGGCGCTGCACCCCTACGGCGACGACGTCGTCATCGCGACGAAGGCCGGCCTGACCCGCACCGGCCCGAACGAGTGGCCGCCGGTCGGCCGCCCGGAGTACCTGCGTCAGGAGGCCGAGATGAGCCTCCGCCGCCTGGGCCTGGAGCGCATCGACCTGTTCCAGCTGCACCGCATCGACCCGAAGGTCCCGCTCGAGGACCAGATCGGCGAGCTCAAGAAGCTGCAGGACGAGGGCAAGATCCGCCACATCGGCCTGTCCGAGGTCTCCGTCGACGACGTGAAGGCCGCACAGGAGATCGCCACGATCGTCTCCGTGCAGAACCTCTACAACCTGACCGACCGTTCGGCCGAGGAGCTCCTGGACTGGTCGGAGCAGCAGGGCATCGGGTTCATCCCGTGGTTCCCGCTCGCGACCGGCGGGCTGACGGGTACCGACTCGCCGCTGACCGAGCTGGCGAAGCAGAAGGACGCCACTCCGGCGCAGGTCGCGCTGGCCTGGCTGCTCAAGCGGTCGCCCGTGATGCTGCCGATCCCGGGGACGTCGAGCGTCGACCACCTCGAGGACAACCTGCAGGGCGCGACGATCGAGCTCAGCGACGACGAGTTCCAGGAGCTGTCGAAGCTGCACAGCTGACGCACCGACTGCACGACGGGAGGCTCCCCACCGGTCCGGTGGGGAGCCTCCCGTCCGTCGTCCGGATGATGTTCGCGTCGTTCCCTTGCCCACCCATACCGGGTATGTGCATACTCGGTATGCCCGAGGGGAAGCGCTCCGCGGGGTCGAGAGGGAACGATGAGCGTTCGCATGGGCGTACTCGCACTGCTGGTGGCCGAGCCGGGCTACGGCTACCAGCTCCGGGGGGAGTTCGAGCACCGGACCGGGGGCAGCTGGCCGCTGAACATCGGCCAGGTCTACACGACGCTCGACCGGTTGGAGCGCGACGGCCTCGCGACCCGCGGCGACGCCGACGGCGACGGACACGTCGTCTACACGGCGACCGACGCGGGACGCGAGGCGGTCGACCGCTGGTTCAGCGAACCGGTGCCGGCGAAGCGCGGACGCGACGAGCTCGCGATCAAGTTCGCCATCGCGGTGACCGTGCCGGGCGTGGACGTCCAGCGCCTCGTGCAGGTGCAGCGGACCGCGGCACTCCGGGCGCTGCAGGACCTGACCCGGCTGAAGCGCACGACGGACCCGGCGACGGAGCTGGCGTGGTCGCTCGTCCTCGAGTCGATGGTGTTCCAGGCGGAGTCCGAGGTGCGGTGGCTCGACCACGTCGAGTCGAGCGTCATCCGCTACCAGCCCGCTCCCCGAGCGACGGCCGACACCCCCGACGACGAGGACGTGTACGGCAGCGAGCCGACCGGCCGCCGCGGCACCGGGGTCGTCCGATGACCACGACCGCACTGCTCGAACTCGACGCCGTCGCCGTGCAGTACGGCAGCGGCGCCCAGGCGGTGACCGCCCTGGCCGGTGTCGACCTGACGATCCGTCCGGGCGAGATGGTGGCCGTGATGGGCACCTCCGGCTCCGGCAAGTCGACGCTGCTGTCGGTCGCCGGAACCCTGATGCCCCCGACGAGCGGCGAGGTCCGCATCGACGGCGAGTGGGTGTCCGACCGCCCGGCCCGCGAACTCGCGGCACTGCGGCGACGCGTGCTCGGGTTCGTGTTCCAGGACTTCAACCTCATCCCCTCGCTGACCGCGGTCGAGAACGTGGCGCTGCCGCTGGAGCTCGACGGCTGGCGCACCGGGCGTGCGCGGAAGGCGGCGGAGCTCGCGCTCGAGAGCGTCGAACTCGGCCACCGGCTGGACGCCTGGCCGGACGACCTCTCCGGCGGGCAGCGGCAGCGCGTCGCCATCGCCCGTGGGGTCGTCGGGGACCGCAAGCTCGTCCTCGCCGACGAGCCGACCGGCGCCCTCGACTCGCAGACCGGCGAGGTCGTGCTCCGCATGCTCCGCCGCCACGTCGACTCCGGCGCGGGCGCCCTGCTCGTCACGCACGACGCCCGGCACGCCGCGTGGGCGGACCGCATCGTGTTCCTCCGCGACGGCCGCATCGTCGACGAGTCGTCGTACGCCGGCGTCGAGCTGGCCCTGACGGACGCGCAGGAGCGACCGTGAGCGAGCGGCCCCGTCGGGACACGCACCGCCCGACGATCCGCAGCCGCACCCCGTTCGCCGTCCGGCCGGCACTGCTGCTGGCCCGCCGGCTGGCGTTCGCCCGCCCCGGGCGGGCCGTGCTCGTCGCCGCGCTCATCGGGCTGCCGATCGCCGGCCTGGCCGCGGGCGGAGTGCTCGTCGCGTCGACCAGCCCGAGCACCCAGGACCGCCTGAGCGTCGAGCTCGGACGGTCCGCGGCGATGCTCGAGGCGAACGGCCCCGACCTCGCCGGCATGCGGCAGGACCCGGTCGACCGGTACACGTCGACCATCCGGAAGCACAGTCCGCTCGATCGGTACTACGACCGTCCGGACTCCTCCGACGCCGACGCCAGCGCCTTCCCGACACCCGATCTGCTCGACTCCGTGCCCGACGGTGCGGCGTCGATCCCGGTCCGGCAGGGCACCGCCGTCGTCAGCGGCCCGAAGGTCCCGGTCACGGTGAACGCCGTCGAGGGGCAGACCTGGGCGGGCGCACTGCAGGGGCACTGGGAGCACCTCGACGGCGGTGTCCCGAAGTCCGGGGACCAGGTCCTCGTCACCCCGGCGACCCTCGACCGGCTGCACATCGCCATCGGCCAGACCCTCGAGCTGGACGACCCCGTGCAGCGGCAGGTCACCGTCGTCGGGACGCTCCGCGACCTCGGGCAGCCCGCATCGACCCTCGCGGTCTTCGGGGAGTGGGGCTCGCTCGGGCTCACGGACGACGGCACCGCGCAGGTGTTCCTGCCCGACCGCAGCATCACGTGGCCGGAGATCCAGCGGTACAACGACCACGGCATCCTGGTCGAGTCGCGTGCCGTCGTGCTCGACCCACCGTTCCCGAGCCAGAGCACGCGCGGGGCCGGGTCCCTCGTCAACTACGGCTACGTGGGGCTCGCCGGGGTGTTCGCGCTCTTCGAGGTCGGACTGCTCGCCGCAGCGGCCTTCCTGGTCAGCTCCCGCGCCGACACCCGGACCCACGCGGTGCTCGCCAGCGTGGGCGGGGACCGGCGCTTCCTGTTCACCGTCGTGTCCTCGTCCGGGCTCGTGCTCGGTGCCGTCGGCGCGGCCGTCGGGACCGCACTCGGCGTCGTCGGCGGCGTCGTCGCGTTCCACCTGCTCGACTCGGGCGATCGGTCGCAGTACCCGGGCGTGCACCTGCCCTGGCTGGTGCTGCTGGCCGTCCTGGCGCTCGGCGTCCTGGCCGGGTGGGCGGCGTCGCTCGTCGCCGCCCGGAGCGCCAGCCGCGTGGACGTCGACAGTGCCCTCCGCGGAGCCACCCGTCCGGCCCCGGTCTCCCGGCGGCGCTGGGCGGCGGCGGCCGGACCGGTGCTCGCCGTCGTCGGGATCGCGATGACCCTGGTGTGCGGCGTCGTCGTCCTCGCGCTCAACGCCCGTCCCGTGCAGGAGGACCACCTGGCCCTCGTCGTCGGTGCCGGTGTCGCCCTCGGGCCCTGCCTGGCGCAACTCGGCGTCGTCCTGGCCGCCCGCCGGCTGCTCGGCGTGGTCGCCCGCGTCGGCGAACGCTTCGGCCTGCCCGCCCGGATCGCCGTGCGGGACGCCGTCCGCAACCCGGTCCGGACCGTGCCGGTGCTCGCGAGCGTGATGAGCGTCGTGTTCGTCGCCACCGTCGTCCTGACCTTCACGGCGTCGCAGTCGACCCAGAACAACGAGCAGTACGCGTTCCGGACCGCGGTGGGCGTCGGCACGACGACGGTCACCGACACCGACGGCGCGCCGGACGCCGACCTCACCCAGCGGGCGGTGCGCGTCGTGCGCCAGGTCGTCCCGGAGGCGCACGTCCGCGTGCTCGGGGCGAGCATCGAGAACCGTCCGGACGGCGATCCCGTCACCCTGCCCGTCGACGTCCACCGACCCGACTGCGCCGGAGTGGGCAGCGGCCCCTGTTCGGCGTGGTTGACCGGACCGGACAGCCGCAGCCCGCACGTCCTGACCGGCAGCGCCGACGACCTCGGCGTCCTCCTGGGCCACCGGCCGTCCCGAGCTGCCCGCGCAGCCCTGGACCGCGGGGACGCCGTCGCCGTGCGTCCGGAGTTCGTCCGGGACGGCGTCGTCCGGTTCGACACCCGGAAGGCCTCGGAGTTCACGATGTCCGGGCAGCAGCCGACCGGCGAGCCCCTGCACACCAGGACCGTGCCGGCCGTGGTCGAGCACACCGACCAGCCGCTGCAGATCGCGGTGTTCCTCACCCCGCAGGGCGCCGCACGGCACGGTCTGGAGACCGCGCGGAACTACCTGGTCGGCAGCTTCCCCGACGGCATGTCGACGGAACGCTCGGACGCCCTCGCCGCCACCTGGCAGGCCGCCGCCGGGCAGCAGGCCGAGACCTGGTACCCGTCGTTCACCGTCGAGGCCGGACCGCAGGACCCGTTCCGCCCGATCGCCCTGGTCGTCGTCCTGCTCGCCGGCATCGTCACGCTCGGGGCCACGACGGTCGCGATCGGCCTGGCCCGGGCCGACGGTCGCCGTGACGACGAGGTCCTCGACGCGATCGGCGCCTCCCCCGGAGTCCGTCGTCGGGTCTCCACCTGGCAGGCCGCGGTGCTCACGCTGGTCGGCTCGCTGATCGGGGTCGCGCTCGGGATGCTGCCGCTCCGTGCGCTCACGCTGCGGTTCACGCCGACGCCGCTCGGGGTCTCGCACCTGCCGTTCGCGCCGGACCCGACCTCGCTCGTCGTGCTCGCGATCGGGCTGCCGCTCCTGGTCACCGCCGGGGTGTGGGCCGTGGCCGGGCGTCGGCGGCGGGTCGCGGTGCGGCGGACGGCCTGAAGCGGCGGACGGGAGGCGCGGTGCCCGCTGGCACCGCGCCTCCCGTCCGGTCTGCGGTCGCGGCCCGCTACTCGGTGAGCCTGACGAGCAGCGGCAGGAACAGCCCGGCCAGCCAGGAGAGCACGAGCACGGAGGCGCCGACCGCCAGGAGGCGGCGCCGGCGCCGCTGCCGCGGACCCTCCGCGATGCCCCAGACCCCGGCGCGGACGAGCAGGCGGTTCGCCTCGCCGACCAGGCGGCGGACCTCCGGGTCCTCCATGTCGAGGTTGCCGTTCTCGGCGTGCTCGGTGATCGCGGTGGCCTCGTCGACCGTCAGCGCGGTGTCGCCCGTCGCACGGTCCCTGCGTCGCATGCGCCCACGGTAGCCCGCGGGTGGCCGGAGGGCCACCGGTGGCGGCGGGCAGTGCGGCGGCCGGCGCGGCCGCGGTGCGCGCGCGGTGCGGTCGCCCGCGGCGCGGTCGGGACGGGCACAACGGGAACCGGCTCGAACCACGGGAACCCGCAGTTCGAGCCGGTTGCTGTTGTGCGGCGCCGGTCCGCGCCAGCGGGCCGACGCCGGACGGGAGGCGCGGGGCAGGCCGGGCCGGGGCGGACGGGAGGTGCGGCGCCGGTCCGCGCCAGCGGGCCGGCGGACGGGAGGCGCGGGGCGGTCCGGCACCGCGCCTCCCGGAAGCCGTTCCACAGTTGTCAACAGGGGGCTGATGGACACCTCACCCCCCGGTAGATTACGCTGCATGCCGAAGCCACAGAAGTACCGGGACGTCGTGAGGGTCCTCCGTGCGAACGGATGGATCCTGCTGCGGTCCGGCAAGGGGTCGCACGAGTTGTGGGGTCCGCCGGACGGCTCCGTGTACGAGGTCGTGAGCAACCACGGTCCCGGTGGCGAGATCAGCGCCGGCGTGGTCGGCAAGCTCCTGCGCAAGCTCCCGACCGCACCCGACAACTGGCGATAGGAGAGACCATGACCGACATCACGTACGCAGCCGTCGCGCGGAAGGACGGGCGCTGGTGGACCGTCGAGGTCCCCGCGCTCGACGTCACCGGACAGGCTCGGAGCCTCGGCGAGGTCCAGGACGTGGCGCAGGAGGTCGCGGGGCTCGTGCTCGACGTCGACCCCACCGCGGTCCGGGTCGAGATCAGCGTCGGCCTGCCCGAAGAGCTCGAGGCGAAGTGGCGTGCGGCACGGGAGCGTGCATCCCGAGCCGCGGCCGAACAACTGGCCGCAGCGGCCGAGAGCCGCGCCGTCGTCCATGCCCTCCGGGACCAGAAGTGGACCTACAAGGAAGCGGCAGCAGCCCTCGGCCTCTCGGAACAGCGCGTGCACCGCATCGAGCAGGCGAACGGGCGCGAACTCGCCCCGGTGTGAGGGGCAGCCGGCTGGTGGCCGGTGCGGTGCGTGACCCGGTGCGGTCGGGACGGGCACAACGGGAACCGGCTCGAACCACGGGAGGCCGCGGTTCGAGCCGGTTGCCGTTGTGCGGCGCCGGTCCGCGCCAGCGGGCTGCCGCCAGCGGGCTGCCGGCCGCGGGCCGTCGCTGGACGGGAGGCGCGGGGCGGTCCGGCACCGCGCCTCCCGTCCGTCGGGGGGTCACTCGGGCAGCGGCTCCGCGTAGGTGCGGAAGTCGCCGCGCTCGGTGTGGATCGCCCAGAGACGCTCGGCGATCGACTGCCCCGAGTGGTCGTCCTGGCCGTCGTCGATGCCGAACGGGATGATGAGCTGGCCGACGTGGACGTCCTCGTCGCGGACCGCGTCGTGCAGCAGCTGCGCGTACGCGGTCTCGCCGGCGAACGCGACCGAGGTGCCGGTGACGCGGGCTCCCGGGCGGACCGCGCTGCCGCCGTTGACGAACAGGATCGTGCCGTGGCCGAGTGCGCGCATGCCGGGCAGGACCTGGCGGACGGCGGTGACCGAGCCGTAGACGGAGAACTCGATCGGGCCGACGAGGTCCTCGGCAGTCGTCTCGAGGACCGGCCGCATGTACTCCTTGGCGGGCAGCGGGCTGTACTGCAGCACCTCGATCGGGCCGAGCTGCTCGGTGGCCTGCTCCAGCGCGTGGCGGAGCGAGTCACCGTCGCGGACGTTCGCGGCGAAGCCGGCCGCCTGGTGGCCCTCCGCACGGAGCGAGGCGGCGAGGTCGTCGAGTCGTGCCTGGTTGCGGGAGATCAGGGCGACGGCGAAGCCCTCGCGGGCGAAGCGTTCCGCGACGGCGAGCCCGAGGCCCTTGCCGGCGCCGACGATGGCGATGGTGGTCATGTGGTCCTCCGGGGACGGTTGGTGGTCGGTCCACTGAACCAGGCGGCCCGGTGCGGCAGCCCGGGGTCGGTGGCCGGGTCGGTCAGGGTCGGTGGTACTCGTCGTCGGCGACGTGCTCGAGCCAGGTCGTCGTCGTCGCGGGGTCCTGGGCGTTGTCGAGCATCGCCAGGTGCGCCGTGAAGTCGTCGGGGGTCGCGCCGTGCCAGTGCTCCTCACCCGGGGGCGTGTACAGCGTCTGGCCGGGGTGGAGTTCGACGACCCGACCGTCCCGCGTGCCGACGAGGGCGACGCCGTCGGTGACGTGCAGCGTCTGCCCCTTGGCGTGCGAGTGCCAGGCGGTGCGGGCTCCCGGCGTGAACCGGACCATCGCGACGGTCATCGTCTGCCCAGGCTCCCTCGGCGCCGCGATCGGGTCGAGCCAGACGTCGCCGGCGAACATCTCGGGCGGGTTCTTCGTGGTGGGCTGCTTCGGATCGATCTGCATGCCGTCGACGGTAGGACGATCGGGTCGGCGCGGGGAGGCCCTGGCCGGACACCCCTCGGCGGGAGCGCGTCGAGAGCTGCGGCGTCCGCGCCGGGATCCACACGCCGGACCGAGCGGGGACGGTCACCCCCACGACGAGCATGTCCGTGTCGTGTCCGCGACCCGCAGACGCCCAGCCCCTCCGCACCTCCGCGGGGTGCAATCGGTCGACACCCACCCCGGAGGCACCCCATGGCGCAGACCCGTCGTACCGTCGCGGCCGCGAGCGTCGCGCTCGTCGCCCTCGCCCTCACCGCCTGCACCGGCGACGACCGGAGCGACCCGTCGGGCGCACCCCGGGCCTCCGCCCCGGCGGACCTGGCGACGGGACAGGTCGCGCCGGACGGTGCGACGACCGACGTGGTCACCGGACTGGAGGCGCCCTGGTCCGTCGTGCGCACCGGTGACGGTGCCGACGCGCTCGTCAGCCTGCGCGACTCCGCGAAGGTGCTGGAGCTGTCGGCCGGCGGTGACACCCGCACCGTGGGCACCGTCCCCGGCGTCCGGCACGGCGGCGAGGGCGGCCTGCTCGGCCTCGCCCTGCACGACGACGACCTGTTCGTCTACTCGACCGGCGAGGACGGCAACCGGATCGAGCGCTACGACCTGCGGGGCTCGACCGGCTCGTACACGCTCGGGGACGCGACGACCCTGATCGACGACCTGCCCGCGAACACCTTCCACGACGGCGGCCGGATCGCGTTCGGCCCCGACGGCATGCTCTACGCCAGCGTCGGGGACGCCGGCGCGAGCGAGGACGCGCAGGACCAGGACTCGCTCGCCGGCAAGATCCTGCGGCTGACCCCGGACGGCGACGTGCCGGACGACAACCCGTTCCCGGACTCCCCCGTCTGGAGCCTCGGGCACCGGAACGTGCAGGGCCTCGGGTGGAGTGCGGACGGCACGATGTTCGCCTCCGAGTTCGGGCAGGACCGCCGCGACGAGCTCAACGTCATCGAGCCGGGCAGCAACTACGGCTGGCCCGAGGTCGAGGGCACCGGCGGCGAGGACCAGGGCTTCGTCGACCCGGTGCAGCAGTGGGCCACCGACGACGCCAGTCCGAGCGGTCTGGCCGTCGTCGGTGACACGGTGTTCATCGCGAACCTGCAGGGCCGGGTGCTCCGCGGTGTGCCGGTCGACGACCCCGGCAGCGCCGAGGAGTACTTCGCCGGGGAGTACGGCCGGATCCGCACGGTCCTGGCCGGGCCGGACGACACCCTGTGGTTCGTCACGAACAACACCGACGGGCGCGGCGACCCGGGCGCGGGTGACGACCGGATCGTGCAGGTCCCGCTGACCACCGGCTCCTGACGTCCCTCGCCAGGACGCCGGGCTTCAGGGGACGAGCCGCTCCGCCCGGTACCGGTCGAACAGCCGGGTGAACGAGTCGATCGTCCGGTGGTGCTCGGTGAACCCGGCGAGCCGACTCTTCGACATGTCGGTCATCACCTCGATGTCCCGCCCGAGGTCCGCGTCGGTGTGCCACCAGGACGCCAGGCGCTCCAGGTCGGGCTCGACCAGGCCGTGCTCGGCGACGATCTCGGCCCAGACCGGTGCGGCGTCGGCCATCTGCTCCTCGAAGGGGCGCGGTGCGGTGTCGAAGCCCTCGGCCTCGACGCCCAGGTGCGCGGCGATCCGCGGCCACATCCAGCGCCAGCGGAAGACGTCGCCGTTCGCGGTGTTGAACGCCTCGTCGGCCCCGGCCGGGTCCGTGGCCGCCCACACCATCTGCGCGGCGAGCAGGTCGGCGTCGGTGACGTCGGTCAGGCCGTTCCACTGGGTCTCGCTGCCGGGGAACACCATCGGTCGGCCGGTGTGCCGGCTGATCGCAGCGGCGACCGCGATGGTCAGGCCCATGTTCATGGCGTTGCCGACCGCGTACCCGAGGACGGTGTGGGAGCGGTGCACCGACCAGGTGAAGCCCTGACGCGCGGCGGCGGCGAAGAGCTCGTCCTCCTGCGCGTAGTAGAAGTTGTCGACGTCCAGCCGCGGCTCGTCCTCGTGGAACGGGGTGTCCGGCATCGTGCCCTGCCCGTACGCCTCGAACGGGCCGAGGTAGTGCTTCAGCCCGGTCATCAGCGCCACGTGCTGCACCGGTGCGCCGGCGAGCGCGGCGAGCAGGTCGCGGACCATGCCCCCGTTGACGGCGATGTTCTCGGCCTCGGTCGCCTGGCGTGACCACGCCGTGAAGAACACGTGGGTGGCGGGGACGTCCGCCAGCGTCGCGGCCAGCGACTCGGCGGAACGCAGGTCCGCGGAGCGCCAGGTGATGCCGGGCCGTTCGGCTCCCGGGCGGCGGGACAGTGCGGTGACGGTCCAGCCGTCGGCGACGAGGTGGTCGACGATCGCCGATCCGGCGATGCCGGTGGCGCCGACGACGAGGGCGTGCGGGGTCGCGGTCATGCGGGTCCTTCCGGTGGAGGGCGGTGAACCGGAGACAACACCTGTCGGCTGTGTGCATTCCGTCCCGCGTGCGGCCCTCGGCCGGGAGGCCCGTGCGGACAGGGGTACGAGTGTCACCTCCCACGGGTGGTCGCGTCCGCATACCGTCGTGTGGGTGACAGCGCAGACCCCGAACCCGTCCGGACCGCACGGCATGACGACCGGTCGCACCCTCCTGTTCGCCGTCGGGGGTGGCGCCGCGGTCGGGAACCTGTACTGGGCGCAGCCGTTGCTCGACGAGATCGCCGCGGACCTGCACGCCTCGTCGTCGCTGGCCGGGTTGCTCGTCACCGTGACGCAGGTCGGGTACGCGCTGGGGATCCTCCTGGTCGTCCCCCTCGGCGACGTCCTGGACCGTCGGCGTCTCGTCCCCGGGGTGCTCGTCGCGTCGGCGGTCGCGCTGCTGCTCGCCTCGGTCGCACCCGCGTTCGGCGTGCTGCTCGGTGCCCTCGGCCTGGTCGGGCTGACGACCGTCGCCGGGCAGCTCCTCACCCCGCTCGCCGGTGACCTGGCGGACCCGACCGCCCGAGGTCGGGTGGTCGGCACCGTGGCGTCCGGCATGCTCACCGGCATCCTCGTGTCGCGGACGGTCAGCGGGCTGGTCGCCCAGGTGGCCGGCTGGCGCGCGATCTACGTCGTCGCCGCGGTCGCCGCCCTCGTGCTCGCGGTCCTGCTGCGCCGGGCGATCCCGCACCTGGAACGGCGCGACCGGGTGCCGTACCCGCGGCTCATCGGGTCGGTGTTCCGAGCGGTGGCGGAGCACCGGGCCGTGCGGGTGACCCTGCTGCTCGGCGCGTCGGCGTTCGCGGTCTTCACCATGTTCTGGACGGCGCTGACGTTCCTGCTGAGTGCTGCACCGTTCGGGTACTCGCCGGCCGCGATCGGGCTGGTCGGTCTGGTGGGGCTCGCCGGTGCCGTCGCCGCCCAGCGCGTCGGCCGCCTGCACGACCGGGGACTGTCGGTGCCGGTGACGGGGGCGGCGCTCGCCCTCGGGCTGGTGTCGCTGGTCGTCGCCGGGCTCGGAGCACGGTCGATCGTGGTCGTCCTGGTCGCGGTCCTCCTGCTCGACATCGGGGTGCAGGCCGCGAACGTGCTCAACCAGACCCGGCTCTTCGCGATCGACCCGGCTGCGCGGAGTCGGCTCAACACGGCGTTCGTGACGGGGAACTTCATCGGAGGTGCGGTCGGTTCCGCGCTGGCGTCGGTCCTCTGGGGACTCGGCGGCTGGACGGCGGTCACGATCGGCGGGGCCGTCCTGTTCGGGTTCGCGCTCACGGTGTGGGCGGTCCACCGTCGCGGGGCGCTCGCGCTGCCGAGCGGCGGCGGCGGCACGGCCGAGCACGGGCGCGCCGGTCGGCGCTGAGGGACTGCTCGCCCCCGACGACTCGTCACGCGGCGCGGTCCGCGGGCCGGCGACCGTGCAGCAGCCGGCGGGACTCGTGGCACACGGAGTTGCCGCGCACGCCCGCGCCGCCCTAGCGTTGTCCCCAGCAGCCCCTGGCCCGGTGCACCGGCACGGTGCGTGGACGGACACGACGGGCTGTCCGACGGGTCCCCTCGTTCCAGGTCGGCACCCAACTCAGCTCCCATCGAAGGACACCCCATGAAGACCGTCGTCATCCTCCTCGCCATCTGGCTGATCCTGTCCATCGTCGGCTTCGCACTGAAGGGGCTGGTCTGGCTGGCCATCATCGGCATCGTCCTGTTCCTGGCGACCGCGATCTTCGGCGCGCTCCGTCGCTCCGGCAACAAGGCCAAGCGCACCAACTGACCGCCGACACGCGGATGAACGCTCCTGCGCCCCAGCGAGCCGCGGTCGTCGTCAACCCGGTCAAGGGCAACCCCGGCCGTCTCCGGGCGCTCGTCGACGCCGAGGCGGCCCGCAACGGCTGGGCGCCGACCGGCTGGTTCGAGACCGCCGCGGACGACGACGGGCGCGCTGCAGCACGCGCGGCCGTCGATGCCGCTCCCGACGTGGTCCTCGTCGCGGGCGGAGACGGGACCCTGCGCGTCGTCGCCGAGGAACTGCGCGGGACCGGGATCCCGGTGTCGCTGATCCCGAGCGGGACGGGCAACCTCTTCGCCCGGAACCTCGGCCTCCACCGCAACGACACCGCCGGTGCCGTGCGGGCAGCCTTCACCGGAACCGACCGGCCGATCGACGTCGGGATCGCCGAACTCACCGACGCGGACGGTGCGACCAGCACGAACGCGTTCCTCGTGATGGCGGGCATCGGCCTCGACGCGAGCATGGCCGCGGACACCAACGCCTGGGTGAAGAAGCGGTTCGGGTGGGTCGCGTACTCCGACCCGATCGCACGATCCGTCATCGGGAACCGACAGATCCCCGTCCACTACGCCCTGGACGCCGGCCCCACCCGCACGATGCACGCGCACACGGTCATCGTCGGCAACTGCGGCACGCTCACCGCCGGCGTGCTGCTCCTGCCCCAGGCCGAACCCGACGACGGCATCCTGGACGCCGTCGCGTTCCGCCCCGTGGGCTGGCTCGGGTGGACCAAGATCGGCTACACGCTCTCCCTGAACCGGTTCTTCTCCAGCACCCGGTTCGGACGGCTCATCGCCCGGGTGCTCCCGACGTCACGAGCGCTCCCCACCACGCGTGCTCGGACCCTGCACCTGGAGCTCGACACCCCGGAGCGCATCCAACTCGACGGCGACCCGTTCGGCACCGTTCGTGCGGCCACCCTCACCACGCACCACCACGGGCTGACGCTGCGCTCGTAGTGCCGCGACGAGACGGGCTGGCAGCCGCCGGCCGGTCCCCCGCTGTGATCGTCGGGTGAGGGCGCCCGCCCCGCGTTCGGTGGACAGGGCGGGCGCCCTCGGGCCGCGACGTCGGGTTCAACGCTGAACGAAGACGGGCCGGGAGCGGCGCTCCCGGCAGCCGTGACTCGGGATCACGGCGCAGCAAGTGCACGGTACGCGGGTTCTCGGCCTCAGTGTCACGACGTGCGCTCGAGCCGCAGGACGGTCGCGGCCCTCTCGGCGACCGGTGCCGCGTGGGTCGCGACGATCACCGCGGCTCCGGCCGATGCGAAGTCGCCGAGTGCGTCGAGCACCATCCGGGCGTTGTCGTCGTCGAGTGCACTCGTCGGTTCGTCCGCCAGGATGACGTCCGGCTGCTTCACGACGAGGCGAGCGAGTGCGACACGCTGCTGCTCACCACCGCTGAGGTCGTGCGCCCGGTCACTCCCGCGCCCCGCGAGTCCGACGCGTTCCAACGCCTCGGCGGTCGTCATCCGGCGGGCACCTCGCGATCGACCGGGTCGCCCGATGCGGATGTTGGCATCGACCGTCATGTCCGGGACGAGGCCGAAGTCCTGGAAGAGGTAGCCGAGGTGGTCACGCCGGAGTCGTCTGGCCCGTCGACGGCTCCGTCCCGCATCAGTGCCACCGACGTGGATCGTCCCGGCATCCAGCGAGTCGATGAGCCCGATGCAGTCGAGCAGGGTCGACTTGCCGCAGCCGCTCGGCCCGGTGAGCGCGAGCACCTCACCACGGGCCACCGTGAACGACAGATCCCGCCAGAGCAGGCGTCCGCCTCGGTGCTTCGTCACACGGTCGACCTGGATCATCACGAGCCGCACCCGCGGGACCGGACGACCGTGCGCGTCGAGACTGCGGCCACGGCGGCGGCGACCGCCGCGAGCACCACGAGCACGGCGGCTGCGGTGATGCCACCCAGGCCGGCGGCGCGCGCAGCGGGATCGAGCGCCGACACGGCTCCGGACCCGTCAGGTCGTGTCTGCCACCATCGGTTCACGACGGCGATGCCGCCAGCCCCCAGCAGCAGGCCCTCGACCAGCATGAGCTCGCCGTTGGCCCGCAGCGACGAGTGACCGGCTGCGATGCCGGCGAAGAGCCTGCGGCCGTGCCGCCGGTGCTGTGCCGCAGTGCTGATCAGGGCGAGGGTGACGGCGGCCGCGAGACCGCTGATGACGGCGAGGATGCCGATGTCGACGATGGTCGCGGCCTGTCGCTGGCGATCTGCCGCCGCCTGACCCACCGACACGACCGCGCTGAAGTCGTCGCCGAGACCAGCGGCCTCGATGGCACGGTCGGCGGCGGACTCGGAGGTGAAGACCACATCGCCGGTGGACAACCAGGCGCCCAGTTGGTCCGCTGTGAAGACGGCAGAGGCGTCGGGGACGACCACCACCACGGCGTCGGTCAACCAGGAGACGGCTGACGAGTCACCCGCGTACGTGTACACCCCAGCCGATCGGAGGGAGCCACCGCCGATGTGACGTCGTTGCGCTGCGGACGCTCCCCGTAGCTCCCATCCGCTCACCGCGCGGGTCACCGCAGTTCGGTCCAGCTCAGCCCCTGGAGGAGTCCACAGCGTGATGCGGTCGTCGGTCGCCGTGATGCGCTCACCGTTCTGCGCCCGGAGGTCCTGGTGGCGCAGGTACTCCTCGTCGACGAACAGTGCCGCCACCGACCCCGACCCGGTCCCCGTACCGACCTCGACCGCAGCGGTGAGCAGGGCATCGTGCCGTTCGAGTGCGGAGCCGACGAAGTCCCCGATCCGGTCCCAGTAGTCCTGCGAGTCGGATCCCGGTCGTGGGTCCGGGGTCACCCAGAGCTGGACGGCGTCCCCGGCCGCTCGCAGCGCACGGTCGTCGGAGCCTGATCTGCTCACGGCGATCGCCGACGTGAGGTCGAACACCGCGGCGACCACCAGCAGCACCGCGGGGAGTCGAGCGACCTGGGTCAGCAGGACGAGCGCACCTGCAGGCCGGGCTCCTCGGAGACCGGCCGCGATGGGCTGCCGAGCGGCGATGAGTGCCCCGAGGACGGTGGCTGCCACGACCGGGACGAGCAGGGCGGCGCAGAACACCGCTGCTGCCGTCGCGAACGTCGTCCACGAAGCCAGCCCGTTGTGGAGCCAGAGGAGGAGTGCCACGACCGGCGCCCCGACGAGGACCACGAGCACGGTCGCCCGGACCTCCGACAGCTCGGTGCAGACGATGACACCCGCGCTCCGGCCGTGCAGTCCGCGCACCGCGGTCCGTCGTGGAGCACCGATCGTCCCGGCGAGGCAGAGCGTCACGCAACCGAGCACGAGTGAACCGATGAGTCCGGACGTGCCCTGGGTGCCCCCGGTCACGCCGAGGCGGTCCAGGGCGGGAACGGTTGCGGAACTGGTCGTGAAACCGGCGGTGCGCAGCGCCGCCGCGGTGGCGTGTTCGGCTGCGGCGCCACCGATGACCTCGTACGAGCCGACAGGGTCGTGGTGGTCGAGCGCTGCCATCGGCCGCACCGTGGTCCGGACGGATCGGGAGAACTCGGTGTAGCCGTCACGCAACCAGTCCGTGCCGACGCTCCCCGGCGCGTTCGTCACCAGAACGGTGCGCCGGGCCGTCGGTGCAGACCGGTCGGCGACGGTCCGCACGATCGTGGCGTGGTGTCGGCGAGCGACGTGTTCCAGCGCTGAGGCGATCCGCCCGTTGGACGTCGTCCTGCCCTCTGCCGCCGCCGTCACGACCGACGAGACGCCGACCACGCCCGACTCGCTGAGCCGGACCGAGCCGAGGAAGGCGAGGACGACGGCGAGGAGGGGCGGGATGACGTAGGCGAGACGCACTGATCGCATCCGCATGGAGTCTCCTTCCGGACCGCGGAGGGACCGCGGCGGCGAGCGGGGCGTTCCGTCACGAACGCCCCGCTGTCCGGTCAGCAGTTGTGGTAGTACGCCTTGTTGCCGCTCCGGGCCTTCGGTGCCGTGGCGAGCGCGTACCTGCCGCCCGCCACTCCGGTGACGCGCTTCGACTTCACGCCGACGGCCGTGGCGCCGTGGCACCGTGGCACCGACGCTCTCGGAAGAAGTTCGACCAGGCGTCGTCCTTCCCGACGCCCCACTGCCAGAAGCTGCCGCCACCGCCGTCGTCCTTCCGCGCCGTGCTGCCGCGGGTCTCACCGGTCGAGCCGGGCCCGTCACTCGTCATCAGGACGCCGCCCGCTTCGGAACCGGATCCGAGCACGTCGACCGGTGATGCCGACGCGACGGTCGCGGGTCCGACGGCGATCGCGGACGCGAGCACCAGGCTCGCCAGTACGGACTTCTTGTTCGTCATCGCTGTCTCTCTCCCTGCCCCCCGTTGAGGCAGACCGAGCGTCCCAGCACGATCCGACTGACGTCAAGTACACCGTATTTCAGTCGATCAGGGGTGCTCTCACACGACGAGCGCCCCCGCCACCTCGACCTGCCCGTGCTCCACGAGCCACCGCACCGCGTCGAGCACGGTCTCCTCCGCCGTGTACCGCGGCGCGTAGCCGAGCACCCGCCGTGCCTTGTCGGTGCTGAACACGTGGCTGCGCGACAGGTGCTCCCAGCTCGCGTCGGCGTACTCAGCCACGGTGACCGCGCGGAACCGGTCCCACGTGACGGACTCGAGCCGGGCCTCCTGGCCGAACCAGGACGCGGCGAGCGCCGCGTACCCGCGCACGTTCAGCGCGGTGGGGGCGACGACGGTGAAGTCCTCGCCGACCGCGGCGTCGCGGTGCTCGACGGCGAGCTCGAACGCCTGGGCGACGTCGTCAGCGTGGACGTGGGCCATCGTCTCGGCACCGAGGCCGGGCACGAGCAGGGGCTCCCCGGCGGACAGCGTGCGCCAGACGGCGGGGTCGAGGTTGCCGACCGGGCCGATCGGCGCCCAGCCGGGGCCGCTGATGTGTCCCGGGTGCAGCGAGGTCGTCGCGACACCCCCATCGGCGGTCTCCTGCTGGAGCATCCGGGCGATGGCGTCCTTCTGCGTGCCGTACTCGCCCACCGGCGGGATCGCGTTCTCCTCGGTGACGGGCAGCACGACGCTGGGTCCGGCGCGCCAGATCGAGCCGCAGTGGACCAGGTGCACGTCGGTGCCGCGGAGCGCGTCGACGAGCGCGGTGGCGGACTCGATGGTGAAGCAGACGAGGTCGACGACGACGTCCGGGCGCAGCGCGACGATGCGGTCGCCGAAGACGCCGTCCTGGTCCTCCTGCTCGCGGTCGGCGGTGACCTGCTCGACCTGCTGCCACTCCGGGGCGTCGACGTACGCCGATCGGGTGCCGCGACTGATGGTGATGACGTCGTGGCCGGCACGCACCAGACGGGGGACGAGGAAGGTGCCGATGTGGCCGGTGGCCCCGATGACGACGACGCGCTGTCTGCTCATGCCGTCACCGTACGCGCGGCCGCCCGCTCGCCACGCGCACCGGACGATGCCACCGTCCGCCCGGCGACCAGGGGCTACCGTCGAACCCATGCAGCGACGCACACTGGGCCGTACCGGCCGTGAGACCTCCGTGATCGGACTCGGCACCTGGCAGTTCGGCGGTGACTGGGGGCCGGTCGCGGCCGAGGACGCCTTCGCCGTGATGGACGCCGCCGCCGAGGCCGGCACCACCCTGTTCGACACCGCCGACGTGTACGGCGACGGCCGGAGCGAGCAGCTCATCGGCCGCTGGATCGCCGCGAACCCGGAGTCCGGGGTGACGGTCGCGACGAAGATGGGCCGCCGGGTGGACCAGGTCCCGTCGAACTACGTGGCCGCGAACTTCCGACAGTGGGTGGACCGGTCGCGGGAGAACCTCGGCCAGGACACGCTCGACCTCGTCCAGCTGCACTGCCCGCCGACCGCGGTGTTCGCCGACGACGCCGTCCACGACGCCCTCGACGCCCTGGTCGCGGACGGCTCCATCGCGGCCTACGGCGTCAGCGTCGAGACCGCCGACCAGGCCCTCACCGCGATCGCCCGCCCGGGGGTCGCGAGCGTGCAGGTCATCCTCAACGCGTTCCGCCTCAAGCCGCTCGACCGCGTGCTGCCCGCCGCCCGGGAGGCCGGGGTCGCGATCCTGGCGCGCGTCCCGCTGGCCTCGGGGTTGCTGACCGGCAAGTACACGACCGAGACGACGTTCGTGCCGGAGGACCACCGCACCTACAACCGGGAGGGTCAGGCCTTCGACCAGGGCGAGACCTTCAGTGGCGTGCCGTTCGAGGACGGCGTCCGTGCGGCGCAGGAGTTCGCCGCGTCCCTGCCCGAGGGCGTCTCCGTCCCGCAGGCAGCGCTGGCGTGGGTGGTCGCGCAGGAGGGCGTGACCGCCGCGATCCCGGGTGCCCGGAACGCCGAGCAGGCCCGCTCGAACGCCGCCGCCGGGTCCCTCGACCTGCCGGACGACCTCGACGCGACCGTGCACGAGCTCTACGACCGGTGGTTCCGCGCGACGGTGCACGAGCGCTGGTGACCGGCGGCCTCGGGGCCCGCTGACGTCCCGGGTTCCTGTGGTCCGCTCGGAAGGGCCTCAGGAAGCGGGACCACTTCCCATCCGGCCCGCGGCCTGCGCGGGCCGGTCGGTCCTACGGTGAGGCCGTGCAACCACGTGCCCTCCGTCAGCCCCGCGTCCACGAGCCCCGTCCGGGTCGTCGCCGACGCACGCTGTGCGTCGCGGGGGTCTTCGGTGCTGCCGCCCTGCTCGGCGCGGGCGTGGTGGTGGTTCCGGGCATCGCCGCGGCGGCTGAACACCCGGCGGTCGTCGGGAGTGCGCCCGACGAGCGGGGAGCGGGCGTCGTCCCGGCGGGCACCGTCCGGGTCGACGCCGAGCGCACCTGGGAACTCGACCACACGCCGAACCAGGTGCTGACCGGGCCGCTCGGTACGGCAGCACCCGGTGCCGTGCGCTTCGCGTACGCCGGAGACTCGATCACCGCTCGCCCCGGTTCGTGGTTGCGCGACCTCGCCGCCGATCCTGCCGTCCACGCTCTCGGCGGGTACGCCCACAGCGGCTACCGCGCCGGCCAGGTCGCCGCGCTCATGCCCGCCGTGCCCGGAGCCGACGTCCTGGTCGTCGAGCTCGGCACGAACGACGTCAACCAGGACGTCCCGGCCGCCCACACGATCGCGGCGATCAACGCCCTGGTCGCCCGGGACGGCGCACCGCACGTCCTCGTCGTCGACACCCCGCCGTCCGACCACACGACGAGCCTGTGGGGCGTCGACCGGCGGACCGGGAACGCCGAGATGAACCGTGACCTGGCGAGCGACGCCCGGCACCACGGCTGGACGGTCGTCGACCCGTTCGCCGCCGTCCGCACCGCAGACGGCGCGTACACCCCGGGAACGACGCTCGACGGGATCCACCCGACGACGGCGGCCAACACCGCGATCGCGCGGCGGCTCGCCCGGGCGATCGTCGCCGCGGGCCACTCGGCGACCACCGCCGCGTCGGCCGCCGGCACGACCGCGGCCGGGGCCTGACGCACCGACGAGCTCCCGGGCGGACCGTGTGCACCTGGTCGCCCGACGGCGGCACGGCAGCGTGCTCTAATGACCACTCAGCGCGTGGCGAGCAACGCGTACTCAGCGCGTGGCGAGCAACGCGTCGCTCGCGTCCCACAGCCGCTCGGCGGACTCCGGGTCCAGCGCCTCCGGGCGCACTCCCACGAGCGGCCGGTCGTCGCTCGCCGGCACCGCCTCGGCGCAGTCCTCGAAGTACCGGCCACCGACACCCTCGACGAGCGGTGACGCCGCCACGAGCACCGAGGTCGCGGCGCCCTGCTCCGGGGTCTTGAAGCCCTCGGCCGGCGAGCCGTCCTCGTGGACGATGCCGATCGCGAGCGCCTGCTCGTGCGACAGGTGCCGGGAGAGGTCGGTGAGGATGCCGCCGGGGTGCACGGCGTTCGCGACGATGCCGTCCGCGGCCCAGCGTCGGGTGGCCTCCACCGCGAAGAGCGCGTTCGCGGTCTTCGACTGCCCGTAGGCCACCCACGGGTCGTAGGGGCGCCGCTCGAACATGAGGTCGTCGAGGTCGATCCCGGCGGTGTGGTGGCCCGCGGAGCTCAGCGCGACGACCCGTGCGGCGCGTCCGGTCCGGTCCGCCCCGGCACGCAGGGCGTCACGGAGGCCGGTGACCAGGCCGTGGTGCCCGAGGTGGTTCGTGGCGAACTGCAGCTCCCAGCCCTCCGGCGTCCGGAGCTCGGGGGTCGCCATGACGCCGGCGTTGCCGATGACGACGTCGACCGGCCCGGTCCACCCGGCGACGAAGGCGCGGACGGAGGCACGGTCGGCGAGGTCGAGCGGACGGACCTCGACCGAGGCACCGGGGACGTCGGCACGGAGTCGTCCGGCCGTCCGCTCCCCCTGCTCGGGTCGCCGCACGGCGAGGACGACCGAGGCCCCCGCACCGACCAGGGCGGCCGAGGTCGCGGCACCGACCCCGGCGGCACCGCCGGTCACGATGACCCGCAGCCCCGTGAGGTCGATGCCGCGGAGGACCTCCGCGGCGGTGGTCGTGGCGTCGAACGGGGTCGTGATCCGGGACATGCTCGGGATTCTACGCAACAGGTGTCGTTGACGGACGGGAGGCCCGGCGCACGTCGTGTGCCGGGCCTCCCGTCCGTCAGGTGGTCACGTCAGTCGGCGCGCAGCACCGCACGTGAGCCGGCGATGACGGCGACGTCCTCGGCGACGGCGACGACCGGGTCCGGCAGGACCGAGGCGACGGCCTTGCGGGCGCCCCAGGCGACGTAGGAGCCGACCAGCGCGCCGATCGCGCCGAGGATCGCACCCTCGATGCGCAGGTCGGACTTGCCGGACTTCGTGGTGGTGCCGAGGGCGAGCCCGGCGAACGCGCCCGCACCGATGCGGCCGAGCAGGGCCGGGAACGCGATCCGGTTCGGGGTCTTCGGCATCTTGTCCCCGATGATCTCGCCCGCGGCGCCGACGACGAGGCCGGCGCGACCGATCGACGAGTCGAAGGTCTTCCAGTCCTGCCACTCACCACGCAGGTCCTTGTCGCCGTGGTGCAGTCCGAGGACGGCGAGCGGCGTGGCGGAGCGGCCTCCGCTGAGGACCCCGAGCAGCAGTGCCCGCGTCAGCGTGCTGGTGGTCCGGCTCTTCTTCGACATGTTTCGTCTCCTTCGTGTCCCGGTCGACGCTACTCAGTCCGGCTGTCCCCGAGGCTCAGCCCCTCCCACCACGGGCCGCCCGACGCGAGCGGCTGCGGGTTCGTCCCCCGACGGCGGGCTGGTCACGGCTGCGCGAGACACCGGCGTCCCGCTCGGACGTCCCCCGCGAAGTGGACGGGAGCGGGAATGCGTGCAGGCCCCCGCGTGTACAGATGATCACCTCGACGAAAGGAGTCCGCCGTGATCGACGACGACCGCACCCCTGGCCAGCGCACCGACGTGGCCCAGCACCCGCAGTTCCGCCTGCAGGACGACGAACCGACGGGCTTCGGCCGCTGGCTCGGACTCATCAACGCCGGAGACTGACCGCTCCGGGCGCACCCAGCTCGACGACGGGAGGCCCGTCACCGCTCCCCGGGACCGGTGACGGGCCTCCTGTGCGTTGCCCCCGCGACCGGCGGCGCGTCGGCCCGCGCGGGTACGGTCGGAGCGTGCACGGGATCGGTGAGGTCGACGAAGCAGGGCGACTGCGGCTGCTCGGCAGCGCGACGGCGGGTGCGGGTTTCGCGCTCGTGTTCACCATGCTCGTCCTGTCCTCGTTCCAGACCGCGACCCCGCAGGTGCTCGTGTCCGTCGGACTGCCCGCAGCCCTGGTCGGCGCGGCCGTCGCCGGCTGGTTGCAACTCCGGTCGTGGCGGATCGACGGCGGCTACGAGAACGTCGTGATGGTCGAGCGGTGGGTGACCGAGCGGCAGGTGCCGACCGGGGTCCCCGCGGAGATCTGGGTCCCGCGCCTGCAGGCCCAGGCCGACCAGCAGACCGCCGGCTGGGGCAAGATCGTGCTCGCCGTCTTCTGGAGTGCGATGACGTGGTCCATGCGCGACCAGCACGGCACCGTGATCACGCTGCTGCTGCTCGGGCTGTGGGCCGGCCTGGCGCTGTGGAGTGCGCTGTGGGTGATCCCGCGGGCGCGGGTGGCCAGGGACATGCTGCGGCAGGGCGTCGTCGTCCGCGACTGACGGGCCAGACCAGCCTGACCGGTCGAGCCAGCCTGACCGGTCGCGTCAGCCGAGCGCCGCCGTCGCCGTGCGCAGCTCCTGCAGGACGTCGAGTGCATGACGCGCGAGCCCGTCGTCGTCGCTCCGTTCGCCCTCTGACCAGCGCGCGTAGCCCTGCTTGAACGCCAGGACCCCCATCTCGCTCGCCAGGTGCGCGGTGGTCTCGGGCACCCCGCGCTCGAGCAGCGCGGTCGTCATCGCCGCGGCCATGCCGACGCTCTTCAACGCGTCCCGCTCCTGCAGCTCCGTGCTCGCTGCGACGGCGGCCTTGAGGCGCGGACCGAGTTCGCGGTTGCGCGGACCCATCTCGCCCGAGGCCCGTTCGAGTCCGGCGGCCACGGCCTCCAGCGGGCTGGCGCCCTCCGGCGCTGCCGTGATCCCCTCGGCGAGCAGGAGGCTCAGGGTCTCCTGCCCGGCGACGAGGAGCTCGCGCTTGTCGGGGAAGTGCCGGAAGAAGGTGCTCTTCGTGACACCGGCGCGTTCGGCGATCTCGGTGACGGTCGTCGCGTCGTAGCCCTGCTCGGTGAACAGGTCGACGGCGGCGATGACGAGCCGTTCGCGTGCCCCTGGTTCCCATCGCGCCATGGTCCGATCATAGTCGATGGGACAATTGTCCCATCGTGGGTCTACAGTGACGGTACACATGTCCCATCACTCGACTCGAGGAGTCCCTATGCACGTCTTCGTCACCGGTGGCACCGGCACGATCGGCACCGCCGTCGTCGCCGAACTGCTCACCCACGGGCACACCGTCCTCGGGCTCGCCCGCTCGGACGCCTCCGCCGCCACCCTCACCGCTGCCGGAGCAGAACCACTGCACGGCTCCCTCACCGACCTCGACGCCCTGCGTGCCGGCGCCGCTCGGGCCGACGGGGTCATCAGCCTCGCCTTCAGCCGCGACTACGGCAGCGCCGAGGCACTCGAGCAGGGGCTGGCCGAGGAGCGCGACGCGATGGCGACCCTCGGTGCCGCGCTGATCGGCACGGACAAGCCGCTCGTCACCGTCTCGGGCACCCCGTGGGTGACGGGACGTGCCTCGACCGAGGCCGACCCACTGCCGACCGAGGGACCGGTCGCGAGCCGCGCGGTCGCCGTCACCGACCTGCTCGCACTGTCGTCGCAGGGCGTCCGGACCTCGGCCGTCCGGATGCCCCGCACGGTCCACGAGGACGGGCAGGGTGGCTTCGCCGGACTGCTCACCGACGCCGCTCGACGGTCCGGGATCGCCGGCTACCCGGGCGACGGCGAACAGCGCTGGCCCGCCGTGCACGCGCGCGACGCCGCTGCGCTGTTCCGGCTCGCGCTCGAGTCCGCACCCGGGGGCACCGCCTGGCACGCCGTCGCGGACGAGGGCGACCGGGTCCTCGACATCGCCACCGTCGTCGGGCGTCGCCTCGGCCTGCCGGTGCAGTCCGTCCCGAACGAGACGTTCGGCCCGTTCGGACCGATCTTCGCGATGGACCAGCCGTCCTCCAGTGCGCACACCCGGCAGGCGCTCGGATGGGAGCCGAAGCACCCGTCCCTGCTCGAGGACCTCGAGGCGCTGCAGCCCTGACCGACGCACCGCGCGGCGGACGGGAGGCGCCCCACCAGCTGGTGGGGCGCCTCCCGTCCGTGCCGGACCGGCGGTCAGCGCCCGACGAGCACCGGCAGCTCGCGGTCGGTCTCGGCGACCTGCGTGAGCTTCGCCGCGAGCGGGCGGAGCGGCTTCGACGTCAGCACCCGGTCCACGACACCGCGGAGTGCGAGCGCCAGCCGGGACTGCGGGTACGCGAACGCCATGAGCCCGCGCGGCAGGTCCTGCACGTCGTCGACCAGCGGGCGCATCCACGACTCGTACGCCGCCAGTGCTGCCTCCTGGTCCTGCGTCGGGTCGGCGAGCTGGGCGGCCAGGACGTACCCGGCGGTCAGCGCCAGGGAGGCGCCGCCACCACCCATCGGCGTGACGCACCACCCGGCGTCGCCGGCCATCACCACGTGCCCGCGGTGCCAGGTCGACATCCGGACCTGCTGGAGCTGGTCGATGTAGACGTCCGGTGACGTGTCGAGGGCGTCGAGGATCCGCGGCGCCTCCCACCCGACGCCGTCGTACCGGCGTCGCACGACGGCCAGCGTCTCCTCGCGGCTGAGCCCGATGACGTCGTCCCCGGGCGAGTAGGCGAGGATCGCCCGGATCGTGCCGTAGGGGTCGGGCCGGAGGTGGACCTGGCGGCCGCGGACGGCGTTGTGCCACCGCCAGCGGTCGTCGTCGCGGTCGGTCCGCGGGATCGTGCCGAAGACCATCGTGACGTCGAGGTCGCGCTGGTCGACGACGTCCTCGCCGAAGACCGTCGCCCGGGTGCGGGAGCGGACACCCTCGGCGATGACGAAGAGGTCGGCCCGGAGTCGTCGTCCGGCCTCGGTCGTCAGGGTGACCCCGTCTGCGTCGTCGTCGACGGCGGACACACTGTCGCCGTACACGAAGGTGACCCCGGCCGGCAGGGCGTCGAGGACCGTCCGGGCGAGGTCGCCGCGGAGGATCTCGAGTTCCGCGGTCGCACCGCCGGCCCCGTCGGAGGGCAGTTCCGCCGTGACGACGCCACGGCCGTCGACGAGGACCGTGCCCGTCTCGGTGGTGTTCGCCGCCTTGACGGCGTCGAAGAGGCCCATCCGACGGAGGACGTCGCGTGCGACCCCGCGGACGTCGACGTTCTGCCCACCGTCACGGAACGCGGGGGCGCGTTCGATGACGGTCACGTCCCATCCGGTCCGGCGGAGCCAGTAGGCGGTCGACAGGCCAGCGATACTGGCTCCGGAGACGACGGCGGTGCGGTTCTGCATGGTGCTCCTCTGATGGTTGAGCTTTACAGTAAAGACACTACACATTAAAGGAGCTAGATGACGAACGTGTTCGAGGCGCAGTGGGAGGCGTCGCAGGTCGAGGCGATGGAGGCCCTCCGGGCATGGGCCGTGGCGTTCGCGGAACTCAACCAGCAGATGTCGTCCTGGCTCGACCTGCCCACGACCGACGCGAACGCGCTGGGGCAGGTGCTCTGGGCGGACTCGTCCGGGGATCCGCTCTCGCCCGCACGGCTCGGGCAGCGGATCGGCATGACCTCCGGCTCCGTCACCGTCCTGGTGGACCGCCTGGAGGCCGCCGGTCTGCTCGCACGCAGCCGTGAGCACAGCGACCGACGCCGGGTGACCCTGCGGCCCACGCCCGCGGCACGGGAGCGTGCGCGCGCGTTCCTGGAGGAGTCGAGCGCCGAGATCGCCGCTGCGGTGCAGGGCTCGTCCGCCGCCGAGCTCGCGACCTCGACGGCGTTCATCCGGAAGATGGCCGCGGCCGCGTCGGGCGCCACGACGAGGCTCCGGGCCGCACGCTCGTAGTCCGGCCGTCGGCCCGGCCCGGTTCGGCCCGTCGGTCCGGTCCGCACCACGAGACGGACGGGAGGCCCGGTGCCAGCCGGCACCGGACCTCCCGTCCGTCAGGTGGTCGCGTCGCGACCACCGGTCAGTTGTAGCTGGCCACCCGGTTCGGCGCAGTGTTGCCCGCCGGGGTCGGGACGGCACCACCGACGCCGTTGATGACGCTCGAGATGGTGCCGGTGTCACCGAGGGACACCGTGACCAGCCCGTGCGCCTTCACGCCGGCCGCCTGCGGGACCTCGAACGCCCGGTCGGCGTGCACCGACTTGTTCGTGTTGAAGAAGCAGTAGACACCGCCGCCCCAGATCTCGTGCGTCGTGACGGTCGACGCGACCTTGTAGGCCGCGTAGCCAGCTCCGGTCGGACTCTGCCACGAGGCGTTGTCCGGCACGTCGTACGGCATCTCGTTCTGGAAGAAGATCGTCTTCCCGTTGTTGCCGTTCCACTGCACCTCGTACTTCTGGTAGTGCTCGACGAAGAGTCCGGTGGCCAGGACGTCGTTGCCGTTCACCTCGACACCGGTCGCGCCGGTGTTGACCGTCCAGCCCGTCGCGGCTCCACCGTGGTCGGCACGCCAGGCCCAGATGTGGTCGACGAGGGTGTCGTCCGCGTTCACCTGCAGCGTCGTCGTCGCCCGTCCCTGGACGCTCGAGCCGACGCGGAAGAACACGTCCTGGATGCTCTGCGGGTCGGCCGCGTGGTCGACGTGCGACCCGCTGGTGCCGAGGCGGAGCAGCTGCGCGCTGTTCTGCGAGCCGGCGTCGACGACGAGGTTCGAGACGTTCACCCCGGCGACGTCGGACGAGGTCAGCACGGCGTTGCCCCGCGTCGGGACGAGCGTCGGGAACCCGATGCCCGTGACGACGGTGTCGGCCCGGGTGACGTTCAGCGCGGCGTCGAGCTGGTAGGTGCCCGGCGTGAAGAACAGGTTGAGGCCCTGCGCCAGCGCGCTGTTGATCGTCGCCGCGGAGTCTCCCGGGTGCGCCACGTAGAAGTTGCGCATCGGGAGGTCCGTGCCGCCCGTGTTCGGCCAGGTGACGCCGCTCGAGTTCTGCTTGAGCGACGGCACGAAGACGTGGTACTTGTTCGACGAGTCGATGTACAGGTACGGCTTCTCGCGGGTCGTCGGCGTGGTGGCCAGCGTCGTGTAGCTCTTCGAGAAGTCGTTCGCGGGAGCACCCTGCACGCCCGAGAACGTCATGTTCCAGTTGCCGCCCTGCCACGACCCGAGCGTGGAGTTGCGGGTGTACCACTGCTGCTGCGAGCCCGACGTGACCGTGCCGTCGACCTTGCTGTCCGCGATGTAGCCGCCCGACGAGTACCCCTGACCGCCGTCCTGGTTCGACGGCCCCATCGTCAGGTTGCCCTTGATGTGCACACGGCGCATCGGCGCGGCCTGCGACACCGCCCAGCGGTCGGTTCCGCCCTCGGGCACGATCGCCAGGTTCTCGACCGAGCGCCAGAAGTTCTGCGTGGCGTTCGACTCGTCACCGGCGTTCCACCCGGAGTCGACGTTGACCGCGCCGGTGATCGTGACGTCGTCGGGGTTCTTCCCGAGGCCGGCGACCGAGGTGTAGAACCCCAGGTTCGCCCACACCCGGCCGTAGTTGCCCGGCTTGAACAGGAACGCCGACCGCTGCGTGCCGAACTGGGCGGTGGGGCTGCGGAGCTGGTTGTTGAACGCGGCGTCGACGTCGGCCTGGATGGTCGAGGTCGGTGTCGATGGGCTGTAGATCTTCACGTTGCTGCCGAAGTCCGGGGTGTCGCTCGTCGTGACCGCCTGGGCCGACATCGCCGGGACCAGCGCTCCCACGACGCCGGCACTCACGGCGAGGGCGACGAGACTTCTCATCCGTCGTTGCATGATGCTCGATTCATGACCGGTGCGGCGTCGTTGCCGCACGATCGCGACGCTAGACCCGACCGAGCACGCTCCGCAGTCGGACGAACGGCGGACAAGTGCCGGTCCGAGGAACGCGTTCGGCCGCCTGATCACCACCCGAAGGCGACCAGACGGCCGGCTCACCACCCTGGGTGAGCGAGCAGGGCGCGGATACCCGGTCCACGCCCTGGGATCATCATGGCCGACACGGGAGCGCTCCACAGCCCCCACTCCACGGGCAGACCGGTTGTTCGCCGGTCAGCGCGACGGCGCCGACCGGTCAGCGCGACGGCGCCGCCGGGGTGTCCCAGTAGGTCGGCTGCTCGTACTGCTCCGACCATCCGCGCCGCATCCGGGACGCCGCTCGGTCGAACGCATCCACCGGGTCGGTGTCGTTCGTGAGCAGCGCCTGCAGCCGCAGACCGTCGTACAGGGCGAGCAGCTGCTGCGCACCCCGCTCCGGGTCCATCGTCGCCGGCTCACGGCCCGTGCTGACGTCCGCGGCGAGCGCTGTGCGGATCGTCTGCCGGAACTCGCCGTAGACGGAGCGGTAGTAGTCGGCACCGGCGAGCGTGGGGTCCGTCGCGGTGGCGAGGGTGGAGGCCAGGAGGCGCATGAGTCCGGGCTCCTCGATGTGCGCCGCCAGGAGGGCGTGCAGGAACGCGATCGTGCCGCGCTCCGAGATCATCGGCAGGAGCGGCGCCGACACCGCGCGCGTCCAGCGTTCGACCGCCGCCGCGAGCAGGGCGTGGCGGGTCGGGAACAGCTCCTCGATCTCGCTGGCTTCCATGCCACCCCGCTCGGCGACGGTGTCGATCGTGAACGCGGTCGTCCCGCCGTCGCGCAGGATCGCGATCGCGCCGTTGAGGGCACGGGTGCGCGGGACCTCGTCATCGGACGCCCCCTGGTTGGTCAGCGGCGCGAGCGGGTGCTTCCGGAACCACTCGAGGAGGGCGCGGGCACGCGAGACGCCGAACTCGACGTCCGTCGGGCGGTCGGCGTCGAACAGGTCGCTGAACCCGGGGACGTCCCGCATGAGCGGGTCGAGGGGCTGGAACGCCATCGACCAGTCCGGGAACGACCGCTGCTGCACCGGGTCGTCGCAGAGCATCCGCACGTTCGTGTGCCGGGGGTCCAGACGGATCTGCTCGAAGCGCTCGTGGACGACGTCGTCCTCGCCCTCGATGATCCCGATGCAGTTGGCGTCGCGGTGGGCGAGCATGCCGGTCACCCCCATGCGCGTGTTCTTCTCGCGGCCGACGGCCAGGATCTGCGCGAGCTCCGAGTCCGAGATCGGCCGGGTCTGCGTGCTGGTGTAGACGAGCGAGCGCATCGCCGGCCTCCCTGTGTCGAGGAAGGGGGCGGTGTGCCCCCGGAACGAGTCAAGCGCTCCGCGGGCTGCGGCACCAGCCCCGTCTTCGGGTCGCGTGGGCACGGTGGCGGCGGGACCGCCGGACGGGAGGCGCGGGGCGGGGTCGGGCCGCGCCTCCCGTCCGGCGACGGGTCACCGTGTCACCGGGTCAGCGCTGTCCGTGTCTCCGGCTGGGTCAGGGTGTCGGGGACGACGTGCTCTGTCGTCTCCGTTCCTCGACCGCGCTGCCCGCGGCGCACTCGGAGACGCCGACGACGCTGAAGCGGCGCGCGTCGGCGAGGAAGTCCATCGACGTCGCGGGGCCGCCACGTCCGCGGACACCGAGGATCGGGTCTGCGGCTCCCGACCGGTACCGCTCGGTCGTCATGCCCCGGTCCTTCCACAGCTTCTCGACCGCTGCGACCGCCTTCGCCGGATCGGTCCGTGGCCTGTCCTGCATGAGGATGTACGTGTAGGTGAGGCCGTCGTCGGCTGCTTCGGTGCAGGACTCAGCGGTCGGTTCGCTGTACACCTTCCAGTGGCCGCCGACGCTCCTCGTGGTCTCGTCCACGACGCTGACGATCGACTTCTTGGCTTCTTCGGGCTTCACGTGCCCGCTGCCGGTGCAGGCGGTGAGGGCGAGCGTCAGCGCGACGACCGATGCCGCAACGACACTGCGTGTGCGGAGGCGGCCCGCGTCGGACGCCCGTCGCCCCGTCGTACCGGTCGTCGTCGCGTGCTGCATCCCCGTGCCTCCCCCGGTGCGCCCGAACGCACGTCCACGACAGTAGCCGCGTGGGCATGCCGGGAACTCGACCATGGGCAACGAGCGGCGGGATGGCTAGAATCGGGGGCGTGCGCTCGGGGCGAGTGCGCAGGGGGGAAGACTTCGTGGGGGACATCCAGTACGACGAAGCGTCAGCCGATGCACTCGTGCGTGCGGCGAGCGCTGCCGCTGAGCAGCTGCGCGGTCAGGGAGCGGGTCGGCGGGCCGCCGTCGAGCACGGCACCGACGACTTCGACGGCGCGTACGCCAAGCGCTTCGAGGAATCGGCGCAGATCGAGGCAGCCGACCGTCCGAAGCTCGCGTCGGTGCTCGACGACCTGGGCGACCAGGTGAACGACGCGACGGCGGCAGCGAAACGCGAACGCAAGCGGCAAGAGGACCTCGCGGCATGGCAGGTACGACAGGATGAACGGGACCGAAAAGCTGCCGAGTCCCCGACCACGTTCTTCGAGCCCCCGCCCGCACTGAGCTTCGACTTCAAGCCGTCCGAGACACCGATCGCGCCGCCGAGCATCTCGGCAGCGTTCTCGGCGCGAGTTCGGACGCGGACCGGAGGCGGTACGCCCAGCGGGAAGAGCTCCGCGAATCCCGACAATCTGCGGTCCTTCGCGACGGACTACCGGGCCCTCGACCGGGCAACAGCGGAGAAGCAGACGACGCTGTTGAACGCATGGAACGGCTTCACGGGCTCCTGCGGATGGGTTCGGATCTCGTCCGCCACGTTCTCCATCGGGTTCGACCGGCTGCTCGAGGAGAACGGCGAGGACGCCGCGTGGGCCGACAGGATCGCCGACGCGTTCGAACGCGCGGGAGGCCACGGGTCGCTCTCGAACGCGACGCTGGACGTGTCCGCCGCCGCCGAGCTGCCCCCCGCGATGCAGCAGATGTTCGCCCCCGGTCTGACTCCGGCCGAGGTCGCCGCTCTCTGGGCGAAGCTGGGGTACACGACGGCGGACGCTGCGAACCTCAAGTCCCTCCCGCTCCCGGTGTTGAGCAAGCTCGGCAACCTGGAGGGTGTCGACTACTGGGCGCGCTCCACGGCGAACCGGGTCGTGCTGAAGACTCGGATCGCCGAAGCAGCGGACGAGGTCGAAGCACTGAAGTCGACGATCGCGTACGACAACGGCGCCGCTTGGAGTCGGGCGTCGACGAACCTCGACGCGCTGCGCAACATCGACGACTCCCTGGACAAGCACAAGCACAACGGCGACCGGTACCTGATCACCCTGACCGAGGACGTCCCGCCACTCGCTGCGGTGTCCATCGGCGACCTCGACACGGCGAAGGACGTCACCTGGGCGGTTCCCGGCATGGGCTCCTCGACGACGGGCATGCTCCCCTGGACGACAGCGGCCCAGAACATCTACGACCAGCAGGCAGATGGCGGGCCGGACGACCGGGCCGTCATCGCGTGGATGGGGTACAAGGCTCCACCGGTGCCGGTCATGTCCGGGAGCCTCGACTTCGGCGTTCTCACCAACGGGGATGCGGAGACCGGCGGCGACAACCTTGCAGCTTCGATCCGCGGTCTGGACGCGGTCCGCTCGAGCGACATGCCGGTCACCAACGTCGTCGCTCATTCGTACGGCTCGACGACCGCGGCCTTCGGTCTCGCACAGCCCGGAGTCCACGTCGACACGTTCAGCACGATCGGTTCGGCGGGTATCCCGGACTCCCTTCCTGAGGCGGACGATCTGCATGCGACTCATGTGTATGCGGGGCAGGCACGGAACGTCTGGGCAGTTCCAGGTGATGAGAAGGGTGACCAGTGGGCTGGCTCAGGGCGGTTGAGTCCCGTGCACAGCATCGATCCCACGTCGCCGGACTTCGGTGCCACGCCGTTCGGTGCCGACGGTGTCACTGACGCCGACGGTGACGAACTCAAGGGCGTGAAGGACCACGGCGTCAGCACCCCCGATGGCGAGGGTTATCTTGACCCAGGCACAGAGTCGCTCACGAACATCGGCTTCGCGACGACCGGACAGGCCGACCGCATGACCGCGTACGTCCCGAAGGGACTGACGGACTTCGAGCAATCCATGCTCGACGAGATGATGAAGGCCCACTGACGCATGTCCCGAGAACTTCGGCACCGGATCGGTACGACCGCTGCGATCGCGATCGCCGCGCTCCTCGGTACGACCGGTTGCAGCGCTACCAGCAACCCAGGAGACACCAACGTGGAACCAGCAAGTGTGAAGAAGTCTGTGGTCGATGTCGTCGAGCGCTCGGCTGAAGCCGTCGGCGGGAGTTGGAAGGTCTACAGCGGCCCCTCCGTCGAAGGGTGTGGGGATGGCGTGGAAGACAAAGCCCGCTATGTGTACATCATGGAACGGTCCGGCTCGACCGGTGACAAGCCGGCCGAAGACGTGAAGGCCATGGCGAAGTTCTGGGACGGCGAGGGGATCGCAACCACGGCGTACAAGAGTGGCGGGGCGGACCCCCTCCTCGGGATGCGAGGAAAGGGCGGTCCGATCACGACGATCGCCTTCAACGCGTACCCGGAGCGCTACAGCATCACCGCCGTCTCCGCTTGCGCTGACGGCAACGTGCGCGACCTGCTCAAGGACGAGTGACCGAGCGTCGGGGCCGAAGCCTCCTGACGCCTGTGGCGATCAGCACGGTCGCCGTGATCGCGGCGCTCGCCCTCACCAGCTGCGGAGACATCACGTCCAACAGCGCGGGCCCGGCACCGTCGACCGTACGAAGGTCGATCGTCGACATCGTCGACAGCTCCACCGCGGTACTCGGCGGCCAGTGGGTGGTTTACAGCGGGCCCTCCGTGGAAGCGTGCGGCGGCGTTCCCGACCGTGCTCGGTACGTGTACATCATGGACAGGGTCGATCGGCCCGGTGATGACCCAACCGCGGACCTGGCCGCGATCTCGGCGCTCTGGAAGAAAAAGGGGATCGACGTCAGCGACTACGAGAGTGGTGGGACCGACCCACTCCGCGGCCTCCGCGGGGTCGGCGGACCAACGACATCCATCGGCTTCGATGCGTTCCCGGATGGCTACAGCATCACCGCTGTGTCGGACTGCGCGGACGGCAACGTGAACGACCTGCGGAGATCGGAGTGACCGCCGTTCACCCGGCCCACATCACTCCTGACTGTCACGGGTGATCTCGTCGAAGTCCCCCGCGACGCATCGTGAATCACCCTCGATGCTGTAACCCTCAGAGCTCGCGAGGAAGTCGACGGAACCCACCGGCCCTCCAGTGCCGCGGACGCCGCGGACCGGATCGCTGCCGCCGCTCTCGTAACGCTCGGTCGTCACACCCTGACGCTTCCAGAGTTGCTCGACGGTATCGACGTCGGCCACTGGGTCCTGGCCCGCGGGGCCGTACTTGATGTACACGTACGAGATCCCGCCGAGGCCGGGAACCCGATCGCACTTCCCGAGGCCCGGGCCGCTGTCTACCTCCCACCCGTCCCCGAGCGCAGTGGTCGAGCTGTCGACGAAGGCCACGACGGAATCCTTCGCTTCGTCCGCGGTCGTCCCGATCCCGCTGCCGCAGCCGGTGAGGACCGTCGCGGTGAGCAGCACCGCGCCGAGCGACCCTGCGATCAGCCCTGCTCGTCGCCGTCCGTTCATGGCCCCCCACCCGATCCGTCGCCGCCGTACCGCGCATCCGCGCGGCTCCAGCCGCCGTGCTCGCGTCCGACGACCCTCTACTGCGCGAACAGCACCTGGACGACCGCGATGACGGCGACGATCACGATCGGCACGCCGGCGATCACCAGCGCGGCCGGGATCTGTGTCCGTCGGATCGTCCGCGGGCCGCCAGCACCGCGGGCGAACTCCGTGGCCGCGACGAGTTCCGGCGCAGCGGCCGGCGGGATCGGCGGCGGAGCGGGTCGGTCGTCCTCGAACGCCGGGACCTCGACCACGAAGGCGGCCGGGTCCACGGTCGGGGGCAGCTGGGTGTACCGGTTGTGTTCGGTTCGCTCGTCCATGGTGTCCCTCCCTCCGTGCACACTATGCCGCCTGCCGCAGGGCGGGATGTGCAATCAGTTGCTCGCACTCCCGAGCTCGCGCTCACCCCGCTGCGAGCAGCGCGTCCGTCTCGTCCGCCGTCGGAGCGGTCGCCGGCCCAGTGCGGGTCACCGCGAGTGCTGCCGCCGCGTTGGCCCGGCGGACGGCGTCCTGGAGGCCCGCCCCACGACCCAGCGCCGCCGCCAGCACGCCGTCGTGTGCGTCACCCGCCCCGTTGGTGTCGACCGCGACGACGGGGAACCCGGGGACCAGGACCGGTTCGCTGCCGGACTCGACCACCCAGCAGCCGTCGGCGCCGTCCCGCACCAGGGCGGTGCCTCGCGCTGCCGTGGCGATGGCGGCGGCAGCCTCGGCGAGGGTGGCCGACGTCGGGGACAGCAGGCGGGCCTCCCGGCTGTTGGCGCTGACCACGTCGGAGCGGGCGGACACGGCGGCCAGGACGGCTGCCGGCAGGGTGTCGACGAGGGGTGACGGGTCGAACACCACGCGGACGGACGACGGCACCGTGCCGAGCCAGTCGGCGATGGCCGCACCGTTGACCGGATGCGCCAGGCCGTAGCCGGAGACGAAGACGACGTCGTCGGCGCGGAGGGTGACGCGGTCGAGGTCGGCCCGGGTGAGCTGTCCTTCCGCGCCGACGCTCGTGACGAAGGTGCGTTCGGTGGTGGCGTCGACGAGGGCCACGCAGTAGCCGCTGTCGACGTCGGGGAGCCCGGGCTGCACGACGGTGACCCCGGACTCCTCGAGCGCCTGGCGGACGACGTCGCCGAACGGACCGGTGCCGTACTGCCCGGCGAAGACGACGTCCATGCCGTCGCGACGGGCAGCGACCATCGTGTTGAGGCCGCCGCCGGCCGTGATCTCCGAGCCGTCGGCGATGACGTCACCGCCGGGCTCGGGCAGGGCACCGATGCGCATCACGATGTCGACGATGACGTTGCCGACCGAGACGAGGCGGCTCATCGGACGGTGTGCTCGGTGCGCGGGAGCGGTGCGGACTGGTCGGGCTGCTCGTGCAGGGTGCCGCGCGGGCCGCCGGTGAGCAGGTAGACCGCGGCCGCGACGATGAAGGTGACGACCCAACCGAGGCCGTTCGCACCGATCCAGGTGTCCGAGAACGCGCCGACGAACACCGGGTCGGCGTCACCCACCTGGACGTTGGTGAACAGGAAGCCGACGACGATCGCGACGACCCACGCGGTCACGGCACGCCAGGCGATGCCGCCCGCGTACCAGTAGCGGCCACCGCGGCGCAGGTCGAGGAGCGCGCTCGGGTCGTACCAGGTGCGGCGGAGCATGTCGGCGATGAAGACACCGAGCCAGGCCGTGATCGGGACGGCGAGCACCGAGATGAACGTGATGAACGGGGCGTAGAAGCCGTCGGCGACGAGCATGAAGTACATGGCGCCGAGCGTGGTGATGACGACGTCGACCGCGACGGCCCACACCCGCGGCACCTTCACGCCGAGGGTCAGCGTGGTGAGGCTCGCCGAGTACACCGACAGGTGGTTCGACAGCAGGAGCCCGCCGAACGCCGCGATCAGGTACGGCACGGCCATCCAGCTGGGCAGCATGTCGCGGATCGCGGCGACCGGGTCACCGGCCTGGGCGAGGGTCGGGTCACCCGCGGACACCAGGGAGCCCAGCCCGACCAGGACGACGAGCGGGATGCCGGCACCCGCGGCGCTGGCGGCGACGAGCTTGCCGGCGCGGACGCTGGTGCGCGTGTAGCGGGCGATGTCGGCGCCGGCGGTCGCCCAACCGATGCCGGTGCCGGCGGCGATGGTGCCGATGCCGATCACCATCGCGGCGACGGGGCCGGCGGGCTGGGCACCGACGACGTCCCAGTCGATGCGGGCGACGAGGAACACGGCGACGAAGACGTTGAGGGCACCGAAGACCCACGTCGCCCACTTCTGCACGGCGACGATGAACGCGTGGCCGAGGCCGGAGATGAGCACGGTCGCGGCCACGAACAGCAGGATCGCGACGACGGTGACGACCGGGTGCGCCTTCGAGCCGCCGTCGGTGCCGAACAGGATCGTGAACAGCGAGAGCAGCACGAACGCGGCCGTGGTGGTGTTCACGGTCTCCCAACCCAGTCGGCTGAGGAGCGAGACGGCGGTCGGGCCGATGTTGCCACGGACTCCGAAGACGGCGCGGCTCAGGGTCAGACCGGGAGCCCCACCACGACGGCCGGCGATCGAGATGACCCCGACGACGGCGAACGACCCGGCGGCACCGATGACGGCGACGAGCAGTGCCTGCCAGACGGTCAGGCCCTGGAACGCGACGAGGGTGGCGCCGAGGGGCAGCCCGAGGATCGAGATGTTCGCGGCGAACCAGACCCAGAACAGCGCACCGGGCGTGCCGGTGCGTTCGGCGACCGGGACCGGCTCGATGCCGCGCTGTTCGATCGTGGTCAGGGTGCCGGACTTGGTGCCGGTGTCCGTGGGGGTGGTGGTCATCAGGTCCTCTTACGTCATCGGAAGGGTGCGAGGGGTGAGGCCGGGCGACGGTGAAGGGGGGACACCGCCGCCCGGCGGTCTGTGGGGCGCTACCGGCGGGCGGCGGCGCGGAGCGCGAGGAGCTGCCCGGTGAGTTCGTCGAGGTGCAGGTCGTTGACGGTCTCGACCCGGTGGACGGCGTCGTCGGACCAGGCCGCAGCTCCGTGCACGGCGCCGAGGACGGCTCCGGCCATGGCGGCGATGGTGTCGGTGTCGCCGCCGATGCTCGCCGCGGTGCAGACGGTCTGCCAGGGGTCGAGGTCGAGGGCGACGAGGGCGAGGGCCGCGACGACCGACTCCTGCGACGCGACACTCGTCCCGATCAGTCCGGAGACGGCGTCGATCCGCTGGTCGGCCGGCACGGTGGCGAGGTGTCCCCGGGCCCACTCGGTGCGCTCGGCGATCGAGGCTCCGGCGACCCAGTGTCCGCGGGTCGCACCGAGGCGGGCGGCGGCGATGGCCACGTCGAGCGCTTCGGACCGGGTCGCACCGTCGATGCCGACGGAGACCGCGGCTGCGATCGCGCTGGCCCCGGCGATGCCGAGGCCGGTGTCGTGGGTGACCCGGGAGGCGTCCTGCACCGCATCGACGAGCGCCGTGACACCGTCCGAGCCGGTTGCACCGCTCCCACCGAGGGGCGTGGCGATGCCGACCGGGGTGATCCGCATCGCGGCACCGTTCGTGGTGCCCGTCGAGCCGGCTTCGGAGGCCGGGACCCCGTCGAGGATCCGCTGCACGGCCGTCTTGGTGCTCGGCCCGAGGAGGTCGAGCGAGCCCTTCGCCGCCATCGTCCGTTCCCAGGCGATGAGGGCCTGGGCGAAGTCGACCGGGTCGAGTCGTCCGCCGCCCTGCACGAGCAGCTGCGCCACGAGGACGGCTTGCTCGGTGTCGTCGGTGATGCTCGCCGCGGGCATGCCGTGTGCGATCCGCTGGTGGGGGCCGGCGTCGACGAAGCCGTCGATGACGCCGTGGTCGGTCCGGATCTGGTCGAGGGACATCGACTGTGTCGGCATGCCGAGGGCGTCACCGATCGCGAGCCCCCGGAAGGCCGCGAGCGCGTGCTCGTGCACGGTGCTGGTGGTCGTCATCACGCGCTCCCGAACTTCATGTGCAGGCGGAACCGGCTCGGGTCGAGCAGGCTGTCGACAGCCTCCACGAACGTGCCGTCGGCCGTGCGGGAGACCCGTCGGCTGTGGAGGAACGGCTCACCGGGCGCCCTGTGGAGGGAGGCCGCCTCCTCCGCGGTGAGCGGCTGGAGGTCGACCCACTGCTCGGCGAGCGCGGGCACCAGGCCGGCACTGGCGATGGTGGCGGTGAGGGAGTCGTCGACGAGCCCCTCGTCGACGGCGCGGGCCAGTCTGCCGAACGGCGGCACAAGGCTGCGCTCGAGCGAGATGTCCGGCCCACCGACCACGTGGCGGACGCGGTCGACCGCGATGAAGTCGGGGTCGTCGAGCCCGAGCTCGGCGGCCTGCCCGGGTCGGCTGACGCGCTCGATGCGCAGGACCCGGACGGCGATCTCGGTACCGGTGGCGGCGAGCGAGCGGGCCCAGCCGCTGCGGGGGTCGAGCGCGGCGCCGTCGAAGGTGACGATCGAGCCGATGCCGCCGTGGATGGCGATGTACTCCTCGTCGGCCAGGTCGGCGAGCGCTGCCCGCACGGTGCCGCGGCTGACGGCGAAGCGCTCGGCCAGGTCGTGCTCGCCCGGCAGGCGTTGGCCCGGCGCGTACCGACCCGTGGCGATCGCGTCGCGCAGGGCGTCGGCGACGAGGCGTCGCTTCGAGGAGACCGGCATGGACAGGAGACTACATGTACAAGACCTGTCCAGTCCACCGGGAGGCCCGTGCCCGGCTGGTCCGGCGCCTCCCGTCCGCCTCGGACCCGACTACAGGACGACGACCGTCGTCCCCGCCGACGTCGCCGGCCGGTCCATCGCCTCGAGCGCCGCCGGCGCTTCATCGAGCGGGATGGTCCGGCCGACCAGCGGCGCGGGGTCGAGCCGCCCGTCGGCGATCTCGGCGAGCATCGCCGGGTACTCGTGGGCGGACATGCCGTGGCTGCCGAGCAGTTCGAGCTCGAGTCCGATGACGCGGCCCAGGTCGACCTGCGGTGTGGCGTCCGCACCCGCGAGGAGTCCGACCTGCACGTGCCGACCACCCGGCCGGAGCGCGGCGATGCCCTGGCGGACGAGGGACGCGCGGCCGAGGGCCTCGACGACGACGTGGGCGCCGCCGTCCGTGGCGATGCGGATCTGCTCGTCGACGTCGTCGGTCCGGGCGTCGACCGTGGTGGTGGCGCCGAGGGTGCGGGCGAGTGCGAGTGCCTCGGCGGAGACGTCGACCGCGACGACCCGGGCGCCGCGCGAGACGGCGACGACGATCGCCGAGAGCCCGACTCCCCCGCAGCCGAGGACGACGACGTGCTCCCCGGGTGCCGTGCGGCCGCGGTTCACGACGGCCCGGTAGGCGGTGGCGAACCGGCAGCCGAGCCCCGCTGCCGTGGCGTCGTCGATGGCGTCCGGCACGGCGACCAGGTTCGTGTCGGCGTGGTGCACGACGACCTGTTCGGCGAAGGACCCGGGCCGGTCGAAGCCGGGCTGGGTCTGGTTCGGGCAGATGCTCTGGCGGCCGGCGACGCAGGTCGGGCAGGTGCCGCACGCGTTGACGAACGGTGCGGTCACGCGGGTGCCGGGCTGCCACTGCCGGACCTGGTCGCCGACGCGTTCGACGACGCCGACGAACTCGTGGCCGGGGACGTGCGGCAGCGCGACGGTGTCGTCGTGGCCGTGCCAGGCGTGCCAGTCGCTGCGGCAGACGCCGGTGGCGACGACCCGGACGACGGCGGCGTGCGGTGGGCACGCGGGCTCAGGGACGTCGGTGACGACGGGCGTCGCGGAGAAGGAGTCGAAGGTCACGGCACGCATGTGCCCGATCCTGCCACCCGGACGGTCAGGGCCGGGCAGCGAGGGGCAGGGCGGCGAGGACCTCGTCGATCACCACGGACATCGGGCGCGCGGTCGCCGGGTCCTCCTCGACCCAGGACTCCAGCGCCACCTGGAACACGAGCACGCCGATCTCGGCCAGGACGGTTGCCTGCAGCGGCGTCTCGCCCCGTCCGACGAGGGCGCCCCGGGCAGCGCGGACCAGGTCGGAGCGCTTCCGGGCGTCGCGGTCGCGGAGTTCGTCGTTGCCCTCGACGATCCGGCGCCAGGCCGCCGTCTGGGCGTGGTTGCCGTCGAAGCGTGCGGCGGCGACCTGGTGCAGCACGCTGCGAATGACCTGCATCGGCTCGAGGTCGGCGGGGGCCTCGGCGATGAGCCGTGCGGCGTTCTCGGGGATCTCGTCGCCGGCGAAGACGACCTCGCGCTTGTCGGCGAAGTGCCGGAAGAACGTCCGGGTCGTCAGACCGGCACGTGCGGTGATCTGCGGCACGGTCGTCGCGGCGAAGCCCTGCTCGGCGAAGAGTTCGAAGGCCGCACGCTCGAGTCGTCCTCGTGCATCCGGAGCCCATCGCATCGGTCGATCGTACCTGATGACACGACGTGCCATGAGGGCATATGATGACATCACGTGTCATCACACATGACATCGAAGAGCGAGGAGCTCGCATGACCACCGCCGACCCCACCACCACGCCGCAGAACGAGGCCCTGTTCCTGCTCGGCCCGGGCGGCCCCTTCGTGGTGCGCCCCACTCCGATGCCCACCCCCGGCGCCGGCGAGCTCGTCGTCCGGGTCCGGGCGATCGCGGTGAACCCCGTCGACGCCATCACCGGCCCGCTCCGCCGACTCGTCTCCCCGTGGGTGCGGTTCCCGACCGTCCTCGGCAGCGACGTCGCCGGTGAGGTCGTCGCGGTCGGCCCCGACGTCACGGACCTCCGGGTCGGCGACCGGGTGACCGCGTTCGCCGCCGGACAGGAGAAGGCCCGGAACCGCGCGTCGGAAGGCGGGTTCCAGCGGTACGTGACGGTCCTCGAGCGCGTCACCACGCGCCTCCCGGCCGACGTCGCCTTCGACCGCGCCGCGGTCCTGCCGCTGGCACTCGCGACGGCCGCCGCCGGGCTCTACGAGACCGACCAGCTCGGCCTGCCAGTCCCGACGGTGGGCGCCGCGCGCGCCGACGAGGTGGTGCTCGTCTGGGGTGCGTCGACGAGCGTCGGGATGAACGCCGTCCAGCTCGCCCGCGCCAGCAGCTACACCGTCGTCGCGACGGCCGGACGGGCGAACCACGACCTGGTCCGCTCCCTCGGTGCCGAGACCGTCGTCGACTACCGCGACGCCGACGTCGACCGCCAGGTCGTCGCAGCGCTCGGCGGACGGCGCCTGGTCGGCACCGTCGCGATCGGCAAGGGCTCGCTCGGACACGCCCTGCGCATCGCGCGCTCCACCCCCGGCACGAAACGGATCGCGTCCGCCTACCCGGACCCGGTGACCAGCGTGCGCTCGCGCATCGAACGGCTCCGCGGCGTGCACGTCACCGCGATCTGGGGCGGCACCCCCGTCGTCTCACCGGTCGGGCCGGCGGTCTTCCGCGACTTCCTGCCCGCGGCACTGGCCGACGGACGGTTCCGTCCGGCACCCGAGCCGACGGTCGTCGGCCACGGACTGGAGGCCCTCCCCACCGCCCTGCAGACCCTCCGGAACGGCGTCTCGGCGACCAAGGTCGTCGTCGGGATGGACGCCTGATGCCGTCGCAGCGCACGATCCTGGTGTTCGGCGGGACCGGTCAGACCGGGCGGCACCTCACCGACCTCGCCCTCGCCGCCGGGCACCACGTCCGCGTCCTCGCCCGCACACCCGCGAAGGCCGGGCCCCCGCGGGCCGGACTCGACGTCCGACGGGGGTCGGTGACCGACGACCTGGACCTCGACGGGCTGCTCGACGGTGTCGACTCGGTGGTCTCGCTGCTCGGTGACGTGCAGGCGCAGCGGACGGCGATGGTGAACACGGCGTTCGTCCGACGCCTGGTGCCGGCGATGCGCCGGACCGGGGTCCGCCGGTTCCTGTACCAGGCGGGTGCCCTCAGCGCGCCGCCGCACGGACGGTTGACGCCGGCACTCTGGGCGATCCGGAACACCGTGGCCCGCAGCTACGACGGCCAGCACCGGGACAACGAGGCGGTGATGCGGTACCTGGCGGACGAGGCGATGGACCTGCAGTGGATGGTGCACCGCGCCGGCATCGGGTCGGACGGCCCCTCGAAGGGCGTGCTCGAACGGACCGAGGGGACGCCGGGCATCGGGACGTTCCGAGACTGCGCCGACTACGACCTGCGGCTGCTCGACGACCCGACGGCGGTGCACACGACGAGCCTCAGTGCGTACCGGAAGCGTGCGGGCCGGACTGCGGGCCGGACTTCGGCGGGGGTCTAGCGGAACCGCGTCTCGGCGCGGAAGAAGTCGGAGTAGCGCGGCTCGGCCGACCCCCACAGGCGGGCGGTCACCATGGCCGCCAGGTCCTCCGGCGGGGTCAGCCCGTGCCGCCGCCACTGCGCCGGGTCGGCCCGAGCGGCACGGATCCCGTGCGGATCAGCCACCGATGCCGCCCTGGCCGGCATCCCGGCCGCCGGCGCGGTGCCGGGACTCGGACGGGGTGGCGGCCGGCTGCCAGCACCGGCCGAGGCTGATCGACCGGGTCGGCGGCAGCGAGACGTCGGCCGGGTCGACCCGGGTCGCGATCGGGGTGATGGTCGTGAACACGGTCGGCCCTCCCGGGGATCAGTGGAGCGTCCGACGGTGAGGATCTGGACGCTGATGTTTCAACGTCCTCATTTCTACGGGATGGCAACTGATGTGGCAATGCTCAGCGCCGTCGCCGTCGCCGTCGCCGCCGGGCGATCCCCGCCCCGCCGATGACCGCCACCACGACGACCGCGACCACGGCGACCCCGTCCGGTGCGAGGGCGAGGAGCAGGACGATCGCGCCACCGAGCACCACTTCAGCATCGGTCAGTCGGTGCCGTGGCTCAGTGCCCGAGCTCGACGAGCAGCACCCCCACGATGATGAGTCCGATCCCGGCGAGCATCAGCCGGGTCAGCGGCTCGCGGAACAGCACCCGCCCGAGCACCGCCGTCAGCGCCACCCCGGTCGCCGCCCAGATGCCGTACGCGACCCCGATCGGCAGCCCCAGGGTCAGGGCGACCGCGAGCAGGCTGAACGCGACGACGTACCCGATCGCGACGGGGACGTAGAAGCGCTTCTTGCCGTCGGTGGCGAGCTTCAGGCTGATCGTCGCCGCGACCTCGGAGACGATCGCGATCGCCAGCAGGACCCATCCCATCAGTGCGCCTCCTGCTTCCGGGCGGCGGCGGACCGTGCTGCCAGCGCTCGCTGCGAGCCGAGCTCGACGAGCAGCACCCCGACGGCGATGAGCGTGATGCCGATCCCCATCACGAGGGTGAGCGCCTGCCCGAACAGCACCGCCGCCAGCACCGCGGTCAGGGCGACGCCGGACGCTCCCCAGATGCCGTACGCGACGCCGATGCCCATGCCACGGCGGAGGACCAGGACCAGCATCCCGAACGCCACCAGGTACCCGACGACGACGAGCGCGTACCAGCCGGGGTGGTCGACGGCGGCCTGCAGGGCCAGCGAGGCGGTGACCTCGGCGACGATCGCGGAAGCCAGGAACAGCCACTTCACGATGCGCCGCCGTCCACCAGGGTGGCGGTCGTCCGGGCGGCGAGTGCGATCGTCGCGGTCGCGGCGTCGTCGTCGCGGTCCTGCAGCCAGGCGGTGCTGACGCCGTCGGCGAGCGCCACGAGCAGGCGGGCGACGGTCTCCGGGGGTGCGGTCCAGCGGAAGCGTCGGTCGTCGGTCCACGCCTCCAGGTGGGCACGCACGGCGTCGACGTACGTGCGCTGCTCCCAGTCGGCGACGTCCTGGAGGCCCGGGTCACGTCGTGCGAGGGCGAACAGCTCCACGAGGGCGAGCGCGGTCGCGGGGTCGGCGCGGGTGGTGTCGAGGTGGGCGGTGAGGCCGGCGGTGATCCGGGCCTCCGGGGCGAGTGCGGCGGTGTCGGTGGCGAAGGCGGCGGCCATCGCGGCGCGGAGCTGCCGTTCCAGGACGGCGCGGAACAGCGCCGGCTTCGTGGCGAAGCAGTAGTGGAAGGCGCCGTGCGGCAGGCCGGCACGGCTCGTGACGGCACGGGTGGTGACGGCGGCGACGCCCTCGTCACGCAGCACGGCGAGGGCGGCGTCGACGAGCTGGTCGCGGCGTTCCTCGACGCTGCGGTGCTCCTGGGTGGTGGTCATGGTGCGACCGTACCGTCAGACTTGGCCAAGTGGCCGAGTCTCCCAGTGACTTCGGGGCTGGGGGTCTGCTGAAGGGTTCCGCAGCGCGCCGTGAGCCCTTCTCCAGTGCGCCCTGGGAACGTCAGCGCCACCACACCGGAGGAGGGGTCCGATGCCGACACTGTCGCGACGCACACTGCACCGCGGACGCCTTCTGCCCGGGCGACGAACAGCTCGTGCACCGCATCACGCCGGCGCCCACGTCGAGCTTCACACTCGGGGCGCACGACTGGTCGTACTGGCGGCGTGTGGCACCCGAGCAGCTGCGGTTCCTCGCGGCAGCGCTCTGACCGGCCTCTGGCACCGACCGAGCCGACACCGCTAGGGTCGCGCCATGGACGCAGTGTCGCCCGCCGTGGCCGCCTTCTGGGCCGCCCGCCGTCTGGAGTCCCGGGACCTGCCCGTCGAGGTGCCCCTGGCGTGGGGCTTCGGCGCGACGCCCGAGCACGCCGACGAACTGCTCGCGCTGGTCCTGGCCGGCATGAAGGACGGCACGGCGTCGTCGCTCTGGGACTACCAGGCGACCGCGGAACCCCTGCCCGAGGTCGGTGAACACAGCGTCGTCCTCGACGGCACCGGTCAGCCCCGAGCGGTCATCGTGACGACGAACGTCCGGACCGTGCCGTTCGACCAGGTCGACGCCGAGCACGCCCGGGCCGAGGGTGAGGGCGACCGGACCCTGGACTACTGGCGGGCCTCGCACGAGCGGTACTGGCGTGAGCACTCCGAGGACCCGCGGGGCTGGGCGCCGGACATGCCCGTCGTCTGCGAGCGCTTCCGCCTGGTCTGGCCCGACCGGAGCGCCTGACCCGGCCGCGAGACGGACGGGAGGCGCGGTGCCAGCCGGCACCGCGCCTCCCGTCCGTGGGCCGGGCTCAGCCCACCACGAGCTGACGGACCAGCGCCGGGATGCGCTCCCGGAACGGGAAGAACCCGCGGGACGCGGACGGCCACGCCGCACTGTCCCACCGGCGACGGACGGTGACGAGACCGACACCCTCCGCGGCGAGGGCGGCACGTAGTGCGCCGAGCCGCTCGTGGACCGGCCCGACCGGTGCGTACGGGACCACCACGGTGTCGAGTTGCTCGGACTCCGCCCACCGCAGGACCGTCGACGGCAGCGTGTCGGCCAGCACCTGCGCCGAGCGGCCGCCGGTGTCCAGCGTCCGTTCGGCAGCGTCGTCGACGGCGGTCGCCGTGAAGGCCGCGACGAGGTCCGAGACCGCGAACGGGGACCGTGCGCCGGGGTCCGCTGCGACCGCCGTCGCCACCGGCGCGGTCAGCTGGGGGTGCTCGGCGAGCAGGCTCGACGCCTCGAGGTCCTCCTCGTGCAGCAGCAGGCCGATCCGCTCGCCGATCGTGCCCACGACGTCGTCTGACGCGATCGGCGTGCGCGGTGGCAGCGGCTCCTCGACGAGCGCCCGGGCGGTCGTGGCCAGACCGGTCGGCGAGAACCGCCCGTCCGTGTACCGGGCGATGTTCGACGCCGACGCCAGGTACGTCTTGCCGGCGGTCTGCAGCCCGGCGACCCACCGCCACGACAGGGTGTTCGAGGCCGCGTCGCCGTCGAGCAGGTGGCGGTGGAAGAAGTCGGCGCCGAGCTGCCACGGCATGCCGAGCGTGAAGACCCAGATGCTCGCGAACCACATGCGCGTGTGGTTGTGGAGGTAACCCGTGTCGATGAGCTCCCGCGCCCAGGCGTCCATCGCGTCGATGCCGGTCCGGCCGTGCACCGCGTCGTCGTAGCCGGTCGGCAGGGTCCCGGTCGCGAACCCGTCCACATCCCGCCGGTACCGGCGCCACACCTCGGGGTTCTGCTCGAGCCAGCCCTTCCAGTAGGTGCGCCAGAAGACCTCCTGCACGAACTTCTCGGCGGCGGACAGGCTGTGGCGGTCGAGGACGGCTGCGACGACCTCGTGCTCGGTCACCAGGCGGTGGCGCACGTACGGCGACAGCCCCGAGACGTTGGTCCGCGATGCCCCGAGGTCGGCGTTGCGGTCACGGGCGTAGTCCCGGCCGGCGCGGGGGACGAACTCGTCGAGGGCGTCGAGGCCGGCAGCTCTGGTGGGGATGAACACCCCCTGATCATGCGGGCGACCTCCGACGGTGCGGCCGTGCGCAGTGCGTTCCGCGCCGCGGGCCGACCGAGGCCCTGCAGGGCTGACCCGCCCGCTACCGTCGAGCCATGGCCTACCCGAGGACCGAACCCACCGCCTCCGGGATGCTCGACGTCGGCGACGGCACGTCCCTGTACTGGGAGGAGTCCGGCGCCCCCGACGGCGTCCCCGCCCTCTGGCTGCACGGCGGCCCCGGCGGCTCGCTCGGCAGCGGCTGGTACCGGACGCACTTCGACCCGACCCGGTACCGCCTGATCGGCATCGACCAGCGCGGCAGCGGCCGGAGCCGCCCCCTCGTCACCGAGTCCCGCGACCGGCTCGCCGACCACACCACGCAGCGGCTGATCGCCGACATCGAGGCGGTCCGACAGCACCTGGGCGTCGAGGACTGGGTCGTATCCGGGATCTCGTGGGGAACGACGCTCGCCCTCGCGTACGCGCAGCAGCACCCCGCACATGTCCGCGCGCTGGCCCTCATGGCCGTCACGACGACGAGCCGCGACGAGGTCGACTGGATCACCGAAGGCGTGGGACGCGTGTTCCCGGCGGAGTGGGAGGCGTTCGAGCAGGCCAGCCAGCGCCTCCCGGGTGAGCGCGTGGTCGACGCGTACGCACGTCGCCTGGCGGGGCCCGACCGGGAGGCCCGTGCGGACGCCGCGCAGGCCTGGGACCGGTGGGAGAACGTCCACGTCTCCCTCGACGACCCCGCGCTCCGCGAGCGCGGCCACCTGGGTCCGGAGCTGCGCGAGGGCTTCGCCACCCTCGTCACGCACTACTGGGCGAACGACGGGTTCCTGCCGGGCGACCAGGCCGTGCTCGCGCGCCTGGACCGGATCGCGCACGTGCCGACGGCGCTCGTGCACGGACGGCGGGACATCAGCGGGCCCGCCGTCACGGCCTGGCGTGTGCACCGGGGGCTGCCGGCGAGCACGCTCACCATCGTCGAGGACGAGGGGCACGGCGGGCCGGGTGGGAGTGCGGCGCTGGCGGCGGCGCTCGACGGGTTCGCGGGGTCCGGCTCGTGACGCCGGAGCAGGTCCGACACCTGGCGGAATTCCTGCCCGACGACTGGGGACACGTCGGACCCTCGACCGTGCGCCCGTCGGGGACCCTGGCCGCACCGGCGGCAGGGACGCGGGCGTTCAACCCGATCGGGGGTCCACCGCCGCTCGTCGAGACACCGTTGCGGGTCCTCGGCACCACGTCGGTCGACACCGATCTTGTGGTCCGCCTGGCGTTCGCGCACCCCGGCGGGGAAGAGCCCGTCGTCTGGGTGGTGAACCTGTCCGACGTCGCGGACGACACCCCGGTGCGTGAGGTCTCCAACGGTGTGTGGGGCATGCTCGCCCGTCGCCAGTCGGCAGACCTGCTGTCCCAGACGGTCACGACCAGCACCGGCGTCCGCCTGCTGGTCGACTGAGACGAGCGTCCATCTCATCCTCGTGACGGCAGAGGATCGTTGCCGTCACGGCTGGCCCACATCCGGCGCAGGTCGGCCGTCGCCGTGCGTGTCAGGGAGATCGGCGACGGTACGCCCAGAGGGTGAGTCCGAGCAGGAGCACGTCGCCCACCACGAGGAGCCCGGCGGGCGGGAGCGCCTCCGACCAGGGCGCTGATCGCCCGGCCCCCGACAGTGCGGCCAGGACGAGGATGAGAGGGGACTTCGGGATCGCGATCAACCCGACCGTGAGGCCCACCGCGAGGGTCCAGGAGAGGCCGGCGCGCGGGATCATTGGTCGGGCGCACGCCTGGCCGAGTGCGACTCCGGACAGTGCGCTCAGCCCGTTGATGAGCAGGAGCCCGGCGAGCGACCTCCCGATGCCCCCGGCGGCCCCGTGCGCGGGATCCGTCGCGATCGCAGACGCAACGCTCAGAACAGCCAGGAAGCAGGCGCAGCCGAAAGACGTCAGCAGCGTTGCGATCCGGGCCCGGACCATGCTCCCGTGGCTGACGCCCACGATGGTGATCTGACTGACGTCATCGACGTGCAACGCGGAGATCGTGACCCAGGTCGTGGCGGGGAACAGGATCAGCGCTGCGATGGACCCGGTACCGATCGCGTCACCTCCGGCTGAGGAGAAGACACCGATCGTCAAGGCGAACAGCACGATCGGGGGCACCCAGCGTTGCGACACCAGGCACCGGGCCAGGACGTACCGGGCAAGTGCGATCACCGTCCGCCTCCCCTGGGTGGGACCGGACCGACGGCCCGCACCGACCAGCCGTCATCGAGCGCCGTCCGCAGGAAGTCGTCGACACGGCCGGCCTCCACGGTGAACGAGACGTCGTCGTCGTGCACGTTCTCGTCCCGGTGCAGCGACACGGTCGCCGCGGCCGCTCGGAGTCGATCCAACGAAGTCCGATCAGACGGACGGAGGGTGATCAGGGCGGCACCGGTCGACGGCGCTCGCTCCGGAGTGACCTCGGTGAGCCGTGCGTCCTGCAGTCGGTACTGCACGTCCGGTCGGATCGTTCTCGTCAGTTCGTGCTCGGTGAGGATGATCGCAGTACCGGACGCCACCGCCCGTTCGATCATCGCGTTGACGATCACCGTCGTGTCGTCGTCCAGACCGGTGTTCGGTTCGTCCAGGAAGCAGACGGACACGGGGCTCAGGAACGCCTGCGCGATCGCCAGCTTCTGGGCGTTGCCCTTCGACAGCTCGTCGAGCACGGACGAGCGCGCGTTCGCCACCCCGAGCTCGTCGAGGAGGGCGAGCGCCCGCGGCTCGGTGTGCGCCCGGCGCTGCCCCCGGAGCCGTCCCATGTGGACGAGGTAGCTCAGGGGGGTCATGTGGTCAGGGGGCACGAACCGCTCCGGGACGATCGACTTCGGAGCCGTGGTGGTGCGGAGTACCCCGGCCGTCGCGTGAGCGGTCCCGCTCAGCACCCGCATCAGCGTGGACTTCCCGGATCCGTTGCCGCCGGAGATCCCCACCACCTGCCCCGGCCACACTTCGAGGTCCACTGCGGAGAAGACGTCGCGTCGGCCGAGACGCTTGCCGAGCCCGACCGCGGCGAGAACGGGCTCGTGGCTCACTCTGGATTCCCATCGACTCGACGAGTCCGGACCGTCCCGAATCCGGGGAGGTCGGGCACGGACCCTGGATCTGCTGCGCTGAGCAGACCGTAGCCGACTCCGCCAGCTCCGCGCGCTCACGCACGCACACGCCGGTCGTCGTCAGGCATCACTCCCGGGGCGCTCGACCGCGTACTTGAAGCCGACGTGGCTGGCGACGAAGCCGAGCCGCTCGTAGAAGCGGTGGGCGTCGACCCGCGCTGCGTCCGAGGTCAGCTGCACGAGTGACACGGCGAGCGCCGGCGCCGCCTGGTCGGTGACCCAGCGCATCAGTGCGCTCCCGATCCCCGCGGAGCGCTGCGCGCTCGAGACCCGGACCGACTCGACGAGCAGCCGCGCACTCCCCCGCCTGGACAGTCCGGGGATCAGCGTGAGCTGCAGGGTGCCGACGACGACACCGTCCGCGTCCTCCGCGACGACGAGGTCGTTGCCGGGGTCCGCCGCGATCTGCCGGAACGCTTCCGAGTGCGCGAGGAGCGCCTCCTGGCCGGACGCGGCGGACGCACCGTCGCGAGCGGCGCTGATCGGGTCGTCGGTCAGGAGGCGCACGATCGTCCCGAGGTCGTCGAGCGTCGCGCGACGGATCACCACCGCCGCGCCGCGGGTGGGGACGGTGGTGGGGAGGTCGAGGCGCGAGATCACACCGCATCATCTCGCGCCTCGACCATCAGCGGACGCCGTACACGACGTGGTCGTCGAGGTACTGCCAGACCGTGCCGACCTCGGCGAAGCCCGCGCTGCGGAGCGACTCGACGTGGAACCCGAGTGTCACCTTCGGCGGTGCCTCGTGCAGTTCCGCGCCCCAGACGGTGTCGCGCCGAGCGAGTGCCTCGGCGTAGCGCGGCGTCTCCGCCACCGCGGCCCACCAGGCGTCCCACGTGTCCGCGCCGCTCGCGAACCCCTCGCGCTGAGTCGCCGCGTCGTCGTCCGCGGCGATGGCAGCCATGGTGCTCTCGTCCCGTTGGTAGGACAGGTGGTCACCGTTGAGCAGGATGCCGCCGGGGTGCAGGAGGTCCGCGGTGCGTCGGAGGACGTCGACGAGGGTTCCCGGCTGGAGCCAGTGCAGAGCGGTGGAGCTGACGACCGCGTCGAACGGCGCGCTGGCGATGGCCGGGTGCTCGGCCCAGTGCGGGTCGGCGAGGTCGACCTCGGCGATCACGAGCCGAGGGTCGGCGGCGGCGAGGTCCGCGGCGATCGCGAGGAGGGCCGGGTCCTTGTCGGCGACGACGGCCGTGGCGCCGGGGACGGCGGCGAGCACTGCTTCCGCGAGCGAGCCGGTGCCACCGGCCAGGTCGAGGATCCGCGGAGCGGACGTGTCCGCGCAGACGGCGGCGACCACCCGGGCGATCGTGGCGAAGCGTTCGGCCCGGTGTCGGATGTAGGCGGTCTGCTGGGCGTCCCACCGGTTCGCCAGGTCGCGTGCCCGCGCCGTGTCGTCCGGGTTGGCCGTCGGGGTGGTGGTCGTGGTGTCGGTCATCTGGTGGGTCCTTCCGGAGCGGCCGAGGAGGTGGCCGGTGGGGTGGGCAGGCGGAACGTGAGGTGGATGTCGCCGTCGGGGTCGTCCCGGCGGGTGGTGTGGACGTCGTACACGGCGTCCAGGAGCGCGGGGCGGAGGACGTCGGCGGGCGGCCCGGCACCGACGACGCGGCCCGCGGCGAGGACGACCAGGTGGTCGCAGACGCGCGCGGCGACCTCGAGGTCGTGCAGGACGACGACGACCGTCGGTGCGATGCGCGGCAGGAGTTCGAGGACCTCGAGCCGGTGCCGCAGGTCGAGGTGGTTGGTCGGTTCGTCGAGGAGGACGTGGTCGGCACCGTGGGCGATCGCACGTGCGAGACCGACCCGCTGCAGTTCGCCGCCCGACAGCGCGGCCAACGGATCGCCGGCTCGGTGTGCCAGCGCGACCGCGTCGAGGGCTGCGGCGACCCGCTCGTCGGACCCCGCGCCTCCGCGGTCCAGCAGGCCGGCCCGGGCGAGGCCGCCCAGCGCGACCTCGTCGGCCACGGTGAGCGCCGGGTCCGGGTCGAGCCGTTGCGCCACGCTCGCGACGCGTTGGGCGATCCACCGGCGTGAGCGGTGTCGGACGTCCTGCCCGTCGATCTCGACGCGACCGTCGTCGGCCGGCACGGCTCGGAGGAGTGCGCGGAGCAGCGTCGTCTTGCCACTGCCGTTGGGCCCGACGATCCCCGTCACGGAGCCCGTCGCCGCGCTGAGGTCGACACCGTCCAGCAGCACCCGACGCCCGGCCCGGACGGTGACGGCGTGCGCCGCGATCACCCGAGCGCGTCGAGCTGTCGGGCGAGCTCGGCCGGACCCGCTACCGACAGGGTCGAGGGTGGGTCGGTGAAGGGGAAGCGGAGTGCGACGACTCGGTGGTGTCGGACCGCGGAGAGTCCCGAGACGCCGGGTGCCGTGCGGAAGCTGTCGATGGTGTCCTGCGCCGTCCCGCTCGAGTAGAGCAACACGATGGTCGACGGGTCGCGGGAGATGATGTCCTCCACGTTCGCGTCGAAGACCCGCTGCTTCGAGTCCGCGTAGACGTTGTGGAGCCCGACCGCTCGGAACACCGGCGTCACCATGCTCGGGCCGCCGTAGGGCGAGAGGACTCCCCCGCCGGACGACACGTACAGGGCGGCAGCGGTCCCGCGGTCGGTGGCGGCGGACTGCTTCGACAAGGTGGCGCGTCCAGCCTGGACCGCGTCCTCGGCCAGCGCCCGCTGCCCGAGGACCGTGCCGAGCGTCCGCAGTTCGCTCCAGACCCGGCCGAACGTCGCCGTGCGGCTCAGCTCGGGCCCGGGGTCCGTGCAGTACGCCGAGGGTGTGTAGAGCGGGATTCCGGCGGCCTGCAGTGCGTCCCGGTCGACGGCGTTCGCGGGGGCGATCACCAGGTCGGGCTTCGCTCCGAGGAGGCTCTCCTGCGACACGACGGACCCACCGGTCGAGGTCTGCTTCGTCGACAGCACGTGCAGGTGCGCGAGGTCGCGGTAGGTCTGCTTCGCGTACAGGTCGGGGGCGAGTGGTGCGGTGATGCCGACGATCCGGTCGACGGCACGGAGTGCCTGGAGCTTCGGGAGTTCGTCGTTGTTGACGAGCACGATGCGGCGCGGGGCCGCGGTGATCGTCACGGGGGTGCCGCAGTTCTCGATCGTGACCGGGAAGTGCGCGGCGCCGTTCGGGCTCGTGGTCGGTTCGGTGGCGCTGGACGATGCCGCGCAGCCGCTCATGCTGACCACGGCGGCGGTGGCGAGCAGGCCGATCGTCGTCAGGACCGTGGCGGACCGGGTTCGGTTTCGGATTCGGGTTCGGGTTCGGGTTCGTGGTCGGGTTCGCAAGGGGTGCTCTCCAGTGTGGGGTCGACCGAGGGGTCGACCGAGGGGTGGACCGAGGGGTGGACGGCCAGGGGGGCGGTCAGGGGGCGGACGCGGGGGCGGTGCGGCGGAGGAGGACCAGGAGGAACGGCGCACCGAGCACACCGGTCACGACCCCGACGGGGATCTCCTGGGGCGCGAAGACGGTGCGTGCGACCGTGTCCGCGACGACGAGCAGGACCGCGCCGAGCAACGCCGACACCGGCAGCACCGCCCGGTGTCGGCCACCGACGAGCCGCCGTGCCAGGTGCGGGACGACGAGGCCGATGAACCCGACACCGCCGACCGCGGCGACGATGACGCCGACCATCGCCGAGACACCGACCATCAGGCCGATCCGCGCGCGTTCGGGGTCGATGCCCGCGGACCGCGCGGAGTCGTCTCCGGAAGCGAGCGCGTCGATGAACGGTGCGATGACGACGAGCGCGACGAGCCCGAGGCCGGCTGTCGCTGCTGCGACGACGAGCGCGACCGGCTGCACCGATCCCAGCGAGCCCAGGAGCCAGAACAGGACCGAGCGCGCGGCCTCCGGGGAGTCGCTCCAGAAGACCAGGAAGCTCGTCGCCGCGTTGAGGGCGTAGCCGACGGCCAGCCCGGCGAGCACGAGCCGGATCGGACCGCGACGGCTGGCGGTCCCGGCCAGGGCCACGACGAGCAGCACGGCGCCGATCGCCCCGGCCAGGGCCGCGCCGGAGAAGAGGAGCGCGCCGCCTCCGCCGATGACCAGGACCACGAGTGCGACGCCGGTGCTGGCGCCGGAGTTGATGCCGAGCAGGTACGGGTCGGCCAGGCCGTTCCGGACGAGGGCCTGCAGGACCGCGCCCCCGGCGGCCAACACGGCGCCGGCGATGATCCCCATCGCGACCCGAGGTGCGCGCGTGCCCCAGACGATCTGGTCGGCGGATGCGGACCCGGCACCCGATCGGACCCCGCCGAGGTGGTCGACCACGATGCCGATGACCTGGGTCGGAGCGATCGACACCGGACCGATCATCATCGCGGCGACGGCGACCACGGCGAGCACCGCCACGAGCAGGGTGATCCGGACCGCTGCGCGACGACGGGAGCGGCGCATCAGGAGCAGGACACCGTCGGCCGGAAGCGTCGACGAGGACGTCGGACGGACCGCCGGCAACGACTCGGACATGGGTCTCCTTGATGAGAACGGATCTCATTAGTACCAGATCCGGGCGCAGGAGACACAACCGAGGGACGGACTCACATCAGCGCAACCCAGGAGCGCAGGGCGTCGATCCACTGGTCGAACGCGTCGAGGTGCGCGTCGTGCGAGGCGTCGTGGAGCCGCCCCACGGTCACCGAGCGACCACGACGGACGAACTCCTGCTGCTGCTCGGCCGTGAACATGCCACCGTCGGCGTACAGGACCAGGGTCGGGGCCGTGACGGACTCCCACTCCGCCCAGCGGGGCGTGCCGACGGCCTCGATCGTGGACTGCACGACGTCGGCGTCGAAGCGGGGGTGGAGACCGTCCGGGCGCTCCTCCAGGTCGGCGACCCAGGCCTCCGCGAGTGCCCCGTCACCGAGCTCGGCCCGGGCAGCCGCGCGATCGGCGAACGGCGTCGGCCACGAGCGGAAGAACGCACCGAGGGCAGCGTGGTCCTCCGGCGTGCCGCTGCCCTGGTCCACCTCGAGCAGGACGAGGCCACGCACCAGGTCCGGCCGAGCGGCCGCCACGAGCATCGCGGTGTGCGCCCCCATGGACTGGCCGACGAGGACCACCGGCGGCGCCGTCAGCGCGTCGATGACCGCGACCACGTCGGCGACGAACGCCGCGCGCGAGGTGTCCGCCGGTCGCCTGGTGCTCCGGCCGTGGCCGCGCTGGTCGACCAGGACGACGGAGTGGCCGGCGAGGGCCTCTGCCGTCGGGACGAACTCCCGGCTGCTGCCGGCCAGGCCGTGCAGGACGACGACGGTCGGGCCGGCGCCCGGCCACACCAGCGTCGCGATCTCGGTTCCGTCGGCGGTGGTGACCGTGCGCGTCGTCGCTTCCACGGATACGAGCCTAGGGAATGCTTTGAGAGGCACCGATCCCGGGCCACTCCCCCCGATGGACGACTCCGACTCCAGGGGGATTCCGCCCCCGACCCGGCCCACGAGGCGACCACGGGTCCTACCGTGAGCAGCATGCCGAAACTGCTGCGGGCCTCCATCGTGCCGGCCGTCGCCACCGCCCTCCTCGCCGCCTGGGTCGCGACGCAACACGGCCAGTTCACCGCGGACGTCCCCCTGCACGAGGACACCTTCGCCACGAGCCCGTACGCGGTCCTGGTGATGGTCGGGTACGCCGCGACACTCGGCGTGGCGCGCCTGCGGCCGACCTGGGCCGTCATCGGCACGGTGCTGCTGGTGACCCTGCAACTGCTCTTCTGGCCGGCTCGGTTCAGCCAGGCGAGCTGGGTCGGCTACCTGGTCCTCCTGCCGCTTCCCGCGCTCGTCGCCCGGTCTGCTGACCCCGCCCACCGGCGTCGGCTGCTCGCCGGCGTCCTGGCCGCTGCGGTCGGCGTCGGCGCGCTGCTGACGGTCCCGACGGTCTCGCTGTCCGGCCGGTGGGGCACGATCAACGGCCTCCCCTGGGGCGGCCGCATCACCAGCGACATCGCGGTGTGGCTCGTCGTGGCGGTCGCGGCCGCGGCGCTGTCCTGGAGGGTCGGCGGACGTCGACCGGACACCGCACCGGTCCCGATCCCCCCGCTGACACACCACTCGGTGGTCGCGACGCTGTCGACGCGGGAGCGCGAGATCTTCCGGCTCCTCGCCGAGGGGCGCTCGAACGCCGACATCGCACGGCAGGCCTACATCAGCGAGACGACCGTGAAGACCCACGTCGGCAACATCCTGACCAAGCTCGAGCTCGGCTCGCGCAGCGAGGTCATCGCGTTCGCGTACCGGAACGGTCTGATGGCGCCGGAACGCGCGCAGTAACGGACGGGAGGCACGGTGCGGGTCCGCACCGTGCCTCCCGTCCGCGACGGCTCAGCTCACTTGCCGGCAGCCTCGTTGTAGTCCGCGATCTGCGCGGACGCCTGCTTCTCGGCCGTCCGCATGGTGGCGCGGACGTCCGCGCCCTCGACCACTCGGTTGAACGCGCCGATGACGGTCGCGCGGACCGTCGGGAACGCTCCGGTCACGCAGCCCGCCGCCGCGGTGCTCGACGGGTCGGCCGCCAGCTGCCGGTACATGGCCGCGACGTTCGGGTCGGCCAGGGACTGCTTGCCAACGCTGGTCGACGCCGCCCCGGTGTTCATCGCCAGGTAGCCGGTCGCCTTCGCCCACTTCGCCTGCACGTCGGGCGTCTGCAGCCACTTCGCGAAGTCGTACGAGGCGCGCTGCTCGGCGGACGAGTGCCCCTTGCCGGAGATCCAGAGCGCGTTGCCGCCGATGACCTGGCCGGCGTCCTTCGACGAGGCGGTGGTGGGGAACGTCGTGACGACGGACTTCGAGCCGTCCGGGTCGACGGTCGTGTACGCGCCGGACGAGGTCATCAGCATGCCGACCTTGCCGCTGGCGAAGGCGGAGTTCATGGCGGCGGAGTCGGTGCCCGGGTTGAGCGCGACGCCGTCCTGGTACAGCGACTGCAGCCGGGTCATGAAGCCGACCTGGGTGTCGGAGGTCAGGCTGACCCCGTCGACCTTCGTCGACCCGCGGCCGTTGTCTGGCGAGCAGAAGGGCTTGCCGCCCGAGGCGGAGAGCTCCTCGAGCATCCACGAGTCGGCCATGTTCATGCTGAAGCCGTAGGCCCCGGTCGCCTTGTGGATCGCCTCGGCCCAGGTCGCGACCTGGTCGAGGGTCTTCGGCGGGGACTTCGGGTCGAGTCCGGCCCGCTCGACGAGCGCCTTGTCGAGGTACAGGACGGGGACGGACACCGAGAACGGCATCGCTGCCAGTCCGTCCTTCCCGCTGTAGTAGCGCTTCGCGGCGGGGGCCATCGACGAGGTGTCGACCTTCCCCAGGCTGGTGGGGGCGACGGTCTGGCCGGAGTCCATCATGAAGCCGGTCGACACGTCGTTCATCATGAGCAGGTCCGGCGTCGACGACGACTGCACGGCGGCGGTGTACTTCGTCTGCACCGCGGCGTAGTCGCCCTGGTACGACGCCTTGACGGTGGCGTGGTCGGCGTTGTGGGCGTTGTACTCGGACACCAGGGTGTCGAGTTCGGTGGCGGCGGGGCCGGACATGGCGTGCCAGAAGTCGACGGTGACGGGACCGGACGAGGCGGCCGACCCGGAGGCCGAGCACCCGGCGAGCGCCAGCACGGTGGCGGCGCCGAGGACGAGGGCGGCGGTGGAGCGTCGAGACGACATGGTGCTGCTTCCTGTTCGGGGTGGGGAGCGGTGAGGGAGACGGGAGGAACGGACGGTCACGCGGGCGCGTCGGCGGTCACCGCTGCGCGGTGGCCGTGCAGTGCGCCGGTCACTTCGGTGCGCCGGTCACTTCAGGGCGCCGGTCACTTGAGGGCGCCGGCGGTCAGGCCACCGGCCAGGAACCGCTGGGCGACGAGGACCAGGACGAGCACCGGCAGCGTGACCATCGCGGCGCCGGCCAGGACGACACCGACGTCGGACGCCTGGGCATCGGCGAGTTGGGCGATGCCCACCTGCACGGTGCGGTTCTCCGGTGAGTTCGTGACGAGCAGCGGCCAGAAGAACCCGTTCCACGCGGCCGTGGCGCTGACGAGGGTGACGGACACCAGGGTCGGCCGAGTGATCGGCAGCAGCATCGACCGGATGAACCGGAAGTGGCCGGCGCCGTCGAGCACCGCGGCCTCGCGCAGTTCGTCGGGGAAGCTCAGGAACGCCTGCCGGAACAGGAAGATCGTCAGCGCCGACGCGACGAACGGCAGGAACACCACGAGCAGGGTGTCGATGATGTGCCACGACGAGACGGTCAGGTAGTTCGCGATCAGGGTCGTCTCGCCGGGGATCATCATGCTGGCGAGCAGGACGAGGAACAGCGCCCGGGTGCCGCGGAGCCGGCAGAACACCAGCGCGTACGCGGTCATGATGCCGATCACGACCTGCAGCACCGTCTGGCAGAACGTCACCACGACGCTGTTCAGGAACTGCCGTCCGAGCGGCACGACCTGGGTCGCACGGACCAGGTTGTCGAACGTCAGGTGGACGGGCAGCAGGCCGGGCAGCCCCTGGTCGAGGTACTCGTTCGGGGTGAGCGCGCCCTCGAACACGTAGTAGAGCGGGAAGCACACGACCACGACGGCGACGATGAGCCAGGCGTAGACGAGGGCGCTGCGGAAGCGCCGGGCGGTGACGGGTCGCATCAGTAGTTCACCCGCTTCTCGAGCACACCGAACTGCACGAGGGACAGGCCGAGGACGAGCAGGAACAGCACGACGCCGAGCGCTGCCGCCAGCCCGAAGTTCGCGCTCGCCGAGCCGAACGCCTGCTGGTAGATCGCGTAGACGAGCGTGCGGGAGGAGTCGGCCGGGCCTCCCGAGGTGAGGATCTGGATCTGGCCGAACGTGGTGAGCGCCTCGACGGTGCCGGTGACCACGACGAAGAACAGGGTCGGCGTGACCAGCGGCAGCGACACCGACCAGAAGGTGCGGACCGGGCCGGCGCCGTCGAGCTGCGCGGCCTCGACGACCTGCGGGTCGATCGCCCCGAAGGCCCCGACGAGCAGCAGCACGGTGAACCCGAGCGAGCCCCAGACGGTGACGAGGACGACGCTCGTGAGTGCCCAGTGCGTGTCCGTCAGCCACGGGATGCCCTGGCCGCCGAACTGCCGGATGACGGTGTTCACCAGACCGGTACCGGGTGCGAGCATCGTCGCGAAGGCGACCGACCCCGCCGACACGGACACGACCATCGGCGAGGTGAGCAGTGCCCGGAAGACCGGCATCCCGCGCAGCTTCGCGGTCAGCGGCACGACGATGAGCAGTCCGAACACGATCCGTCCGGCGACGACGCCGATGCAGAACAGCGCGGTGTTGAGCATCGTCCGGGCGAAGGCCGGGTCGGTGAAGGTCCGGACGTAGTTCTGCAGCCCGACCGATCCGGCGGGCTGTCCGAAGATGTCGGTGCCCTGCGTGCTGAGGATGACGACGCGGACGAGCGGGTAGAAGACGAACACCCCGAACACGACCGACGCGGGCAGGAGCAGGGCCATGCCGACGCGGCGGTCGGACCGCAGCCAGGACCGGGTCGTCCTGGCGGGGCGGGCGGGACCGGCGAGCAGGCCGGGCCGGACGGACACCGTCATGTCGAGCAACCTTCGGGTAGGGAACGTTCCCTATCCGGGAACGGTGTCCACTGTGCGGGTGGCCGGAGGAACCGGTCAAGCGACGTCAGCGACCCGCCGCCGTCCGTTCACGCCGCGTTCAACGGACCAACCGTGTCGGAGCGCTGGGCACCCCCGGTGTTCACCTGCGGTTCGGCTCGGAGCAGCGCGTGGTTCCCCGTCCAGGACCGGCCGCGTCGTAGACCGGTCCCATGTCGTCGCCCGCCACGCCCACCGTCTCCCCCACCCCCGCCGCGCTCCGTGCCGCCGCCGAGGCCGCCTGCCTGGAGGTCGCTCCGCAACTCCTCGAGGCGTTCCGCTCGGACATGGCGATCACCACGAAGCGCGACGCCCACGACGTCGTCACGGTGCACGACCGGGCCGCCGAGGAGACCATCACCACCGCGCTGACCAGGGCGTTCCCCGGTTCGGTGGTGCTCGGGGAGGAGGGCGGCAGCACCGGTGACGCGTCCCTCCGGTGGATCGTGGACCCGATCGACGGCACCGCGAACTTCGCCCGGGGGCTGGCCTACTGGTGCGTCTCGATCGCCGCCGAGGTCGACGGGGTCGTCGTGGCCGGCGCCGTGTACGACCCGGTCGCCGACAACCTGTTCGCCGCCGACGACACCGGCGCGACCCGCGACGGTGCGCCCATCCGGTCGGTGTCCCTGCCCGAGGACGCCGCGACCGTGCTGACGAGCTTCCCGGTGCAGCAGGACCTGGAACTCCTCGGCGAGGAGGCTGCACTCGCCCTGGTCCGTGACCTCACGCTCCGGTACCGGCACCACCACAGCACGGGCAGCGGTGCGCTGAACCTCGCGCACGTCGCCGCCGGCTGGTCGGACGTCACGATGGGCTTCGCCACCCACCCGTGGGACGTCGCCGCGGGGGCGCTGGTGCTGGAGCGGGCCGGCGGGTGGTTCCGCGGCTTCACGTCCGGCGTCGCGACGGACCGGGCGCACCGGGCCGAGGACTACGTGGCGGCCGGCGGTGGCGTCGACCACCGGGCCCTGGTCGAACGGGTGCAGCAGCTCTCGAGCACGATCACGCCCTGACGTCCGGTCACCCGACGCGAGGGGTCCGTCGCCACGTTGCCCGAACGGGCGGAGGACCGCACCATGGGTCCATGCGTCGCACAGGACTCGACGACCCGGAGGGGGTCCGGTTCGATCCCGACCGTCCCACCGGTGACGCGGCGCTCGTCATCGCCGGCTCCAGCGGGAGGGTCGACGACCAGCGTGCCGCACGCTTCGCGCGGAGCGGTTTCATCGCCGAGTCCATCCGCTGGTTCGGTGGTCCCGGCCAGCACGCTGGCCCGTGGGAGATCCCACTCGAGGGCTTCATCGACCGGATCGAGCGACTCCGTGCCGTCAGCGACCGGGTGTGGGTGGTCGGCACGTCGCTCGGCGCGGAAGCGGCGCTGCTCGTCGGCGGCCAGCCCGGCGTGGACGGAGTGATCGCCTTCGCTCCGTCCGATGTGGTCTGGTCGTGGAAGGACGATGCCGGCGTCGAACGCTCGCACTGGACCCTCGGGGGCGAGCCGCTGCCGTTCGTGCCGCTCGACTGGTCTGCCGCCGAGCCGGAGGAGCCGGCGAGGTTCCGTCCGCTCTACGAGCGCTCCTGGCGTCGGGACCCGACCGCGGTGCTGCACGCGACCATCCCGGTCGAGCGCATCGGGAAGCTCCTCCTGGTGGCGGGCGGAGACGACCAGGTCTGGCCGAGCACCGCCAGTGCGGACCGGATCGTCGCCCGTCGGCAGGCTGCCGGCTCGGAGACGATCGTCGTCACCTCCGAGGACGCCGGGCACCGGACGGTCCTCCCCGGCGAACCGGTCGTGGTCGGCGGCCTCCCCATGCTGCGCGGCGGCACGGAACGAGCAGACCGCACCCTCGGAGCGCGGGCCTGGTCGGCGGTCGTCGCGATGACGGGCGATGGTGGATGATCTCGACATGCCGTCCGTGACCCCTGGCGAACGACGCGCCTCTACGGACGCGTTCCTCGTGCACCTGCAGCATCTGTTCGCGAACGACACGGACTGGAACGACGGCATGCAGTGGGTCGCCGGCCGCGCCCTGACCGACGACGTCGCGGTCGTGCTCTACCGCGATCGCCCGGGAGGCCCGGTCCTCGGGCGTCGCTACGACCTGGCCGTCGAACGCGCGCTGTTCACGGACGACAGCGCCGAAGCGATCGCCGGCGAGGCCTGGACGGGCGAGCTCCTTCCGGTGGACTGGGCCGACGGGCTCTGCGACGCCCCACGGAGCGTGCACTGGATCGGTGCGGCACCGTGAGGACGGGGCTGGGTCAGGACGACTCTGGTGCGGTCAGAAGATCGCGATGGGGTTGACCGGGACGCCGGTCAGTCCGGGGATCCGGGGCGGCGCGACGCTGAGCAGGAAGTCGTAGCGGCCGAGCCCGACGCAGGTGGAGGCGAGTTCGTCGACGGCGGCACTGTCGATGAGGGGCATGCCGAACTGGACGAGCCCGCGGCGGGCGAGTGACGCCTCCCGACCGTCCGCTGACGTGGTCCTCGTCGGCCGCGACGGATCAGCCCGGTCCGTCGCTCGCAGCGGCCAGGAGCGGTACGACGACGTCCGACAGCGGTGTGCGGACACCGTGCCGACGGCCGCGGCGCTGCACGACGCCGTTCCGCGCGTCCCACTCGAGCGGGAGGCCCGCGGTGCGATCCGTGAGGATCGACGTCCCGAGGTCGGCGGGCCGGGTCCGGAAGCCCTGCAGGATCGCCTCGACCACGCCGTCGTCGAGCACGGCCCCGTCCGCGCGGGCCACCGCGAGGCATTCGCGGAGGTAGGCACGGGCGACGTCGGCGACGTCCTCGCGCACGTACATCCCGGACCGGCGGCCGGTCAGGACCATGAGCCCCGCCACCGCGTTCTGCAGGAGCTTCCGCCAGGCGACGGCGTGGAAGTCCGTCGTCGTCGCGACCGTGCACCACGAACCGTCGAGTGCCGCCACGACCCGGTCGGCCGCGGCACCGGCCGGCAGGGTGAGCCGGGCCGCTCCGTGGAGGAGCACCTCGTCGTCGGGTCCGCGGGTCGCCGGGAACCAGACCACTGCCGGGACGATCGCTGCGCCGTGGACGAGCGGCCCCACCGTCTCGACCTGCTCGATGCCGTTCTGCAGCACGCACACGACGGTGTCCGGACCGCACACGGCCTGCAGCAGCGGAGCGACGCCGTCGACCTGTGTGGTCTTGACCGCGACGACGACCAGGTCGAAGGGGCCGTCGACGGGGTCGCCCTCCGTCCGGACCGGACCCGGCACGACGACGCGTCCCGACCCGGTCCGCAGGCGGAGCGCGTCGCGGGCCGAACGACCGAAGACGACCGGAGTGCGACCGACCTGGTGCAGGGCCGCCGCGACCGTGGTGCCGATCGCCCCCGGACCGATGAGCGCGATGGACGTCACCGTGGCCCACCGGCATCGGCGACCCGGCCGGCGGCGTCCGCCCGGAGGATCGCACGGAGCAGCGCTTCGCCCCCGGCCTCCAGGGATCCGTCGTTGCAGATCTCGAGGTCGACGTGCTGGTCGGGTGCGGGGTCCGGGCGGTGCAACCGTGCCGCCACCGCCTCGGCGGACTCGCGACTGCGCGCCCGGAGCCGCTCGGCGCGGACGGCGTCCGGCACGCTCACCCGGACCACCACGAGGTGTTCGCAGCGCCGGCTGAGTTCCGCGAGGACCCCGCGCGAGACGTTCGCGACGACGGTCCGGCCGGCACGGAGGTCCTCGTCGGTCTGCGCCGGGATGCCGTAGTCGAGCCCGTGGGCGTGCCAGTGGACGGCGAACGCACCCGCTCGGGCCGCCGCCGCGAAGGCCGCCGCGTCGAGCGGGTCGTGGTCCTCGCCCGCGCCCGAGGGCCGGGTGATCGTGCGCCGCGGGAACCGGACGGTGTCGGAGGTCCGGGCTCGTGCGTGGTCGATCAGGGCGTCCTTGCCGACGCCGCTCGCCCCGACGACCGCGACGAACGTCCCGGGCCCGATCGGGGTCGGGCCGGCCGGGGCCGGGCCGATCGGGCTCATGACACGCGCTCCCCGGTGCGGTAGACGCCCCGGACGACGGGCATGCTCCGACCGTTCGGACGGCGCTCGTCGGCGGGCAGCCCGTGCGTGGCGACCCGCACCAGGTCCGCACGCTTGCCGACCGCGATCTCGCCCCGGTCGTCGAGTCCGACCGCGCGGGCCGGGTTCGTGCTGATCAGCCGTGCGCCCTGCGCCATGGTCAGCACGCCGTCGGCCACGAGCTGGAAGACGGCGTGCAGCGGGCTCGACGGCACGTAGTCGGACGACAGGACGTCGAGCAGTTCGAGGTCGAGCAGCTCCGCCGCCGCGACGTTGCCGGACTGGCTGCCACCGCGGACGATGTTCGGCGCTCCCATCACCACCTGCAGACCCTGGTCCACCGCGGCCTGCGCAGCGACGACGGTCGTCGGGAACTCGGAGATGTGCACGCCGAGGGAGACCGACTCCGCCACGTGCTCGGGCGTCGCGTCGTCGTGGGCGGCGAGGGTGATGCCACGCTCGGCCGCGAGCCCGGCGATGGCGCGGCGGTTGCGACCGGCGTGGAGGGCCGACTGCTCGTGCAGCAACCGCACGTACTGCTCGAAGTCCGCCTCGCTCACCCGACGCTTGGCGAGGTAGTAGCGCTTGAAGTCCTCGATGTCGGCGTACTGGCGCTGACCGGGCGTGTGGTCCATCAGCGACGCGAGCCGGACGTACTGGTCGTCGTCGAACTCGTGGAAGGCGTCGAGGCAGTCGGCCGACGACACCTCGCAGCGCAGGTGGATCGCGTGCTCGGCACGGAGCAGCCCGGCGTCCATCGCCGACTCGACGGCCTCGGCCAGACGGTGCGCCGCCGCTGCCGCACCGTCGCGTCCGTCGGGCTCCGACCCGATGCGCACCGCGTCGAACACGGTCGTCGCCCCGGCTGCCGAGAGCTGGGCGTCGTGGGCCAGGACCGCGGGCAGCGGGTCCCACGAGACACCGGGGCGCGGGCTGAAGTGGTACTCGAGGTGGTCGGTGTGCAGCTCGACGACACCCGGCATCAGGTGGTCGCCGTCCAGGTCCTCCCCGACGGTCGCGGCCGGACCGCTCGTGATGTCGGCGATCACACCGTCGCGGACCAGGACGGAACCGAGCACGGTCTCGTCGCCGAGCACGACACGGGTGTTGGTAAAGACGGTCTCGCGGGTCATCGTGTTCCTTCGCTGGCTGGGGCTTCTGCGGTGCGGGAGGTGAGGGTGGGGTGGAGCCGGTGCGCGGTGTGCAGGACGAACGGCGCTCCGGGCTCGGGTTCGACGAACAGCGCCAGGGCGTCGATCGGGACGTCCTGCCCCAGCACCTCGTCGAACCAGCTCCGGAGCATGCGTTCGACCTCGGGCTGCTGGCCAGCCGGGACGCGGTCGGTCAGGGTCAGGTGGAAGCGGAACTCCTCGAGCACGTACGGGTAGCCGTAGGTGTCGAGCAGCTCCCGTTGCCGCTCGGTCAACGAGGCCGGGTCGCGGCGAGCGCGGTCCGCGTCGGACAGCGGCGCCCGGAAGCGGTCGAACTTCACGACCACGTCGTTCGCGATGGCGTCGAGCCGCGGGGCCGGGACGCCGGGGACCAGCGCGAAGAAGCCGTCCATCCGCGTCAGGGTCAGCGCCGGGAGCACGACGTGCGGGCGTCGGGCGGCGAACCGGGCGACCGCACCGTCCAGCTCGTCGAGACCGTGCCCGCGCGCCAGCCGGAAGGGTGCCTTGAGCGTCCCGTGGAAGCCGTACCGCCGGGCGTGCTCGGTGATCGCGTCGATCGATGAACGACTGTGCCCGAGCGGCGTCGCGGCGGTCACCGGCTCCCCGGTGACGCTCCGGCCCAGCCACTGTTCCGCCAGGGTGCGGAGCCGGGCCGCACCCGCGTGCACCGACGGCGTCCCCGGCACGGCGTAGAGCGCGGCCCTCATGCGTCCACCCGTGCGCGTTCCCGTGCCACCGCCGGCGACGACATCGCGACGTCGACGACGCGGTCGGCGACCGCGTCCCGCACCGCGACGTCGTGGAAGATCCCGAGCATCGCGGTGCCGTCGCGACGCTTCTCGGCGATCAGCTCGACGACCACGTCGCGGTTCCGCACGTCGAGCGACGCGGTCGGCTCGTCCAGCAGCAGCAGCGGCAGGTCCGCGATGAACCCGCGCGCGATGTTCACCCGCTGCTGCTCGCCACCGGAGAAGGTGGCGGGCGGCAGCGACCACAGGCGTTCCGGGATGTGCACCCGGGTGAGCAGCGTGGCGGCGCGGTCACGGGCCTCCCGGCGGTCGACGCCACGCTCGAGCAGCGGCTCGGCGACCACCTGGAGCGCGGGCACGCGCGGCACGCACCGCAGGAACTGGCTGACGTACCCCATGCTGTCGCGGCGGGCCGCGATGACCTGCCGGGGGTCGGCGGTGGCGAGGTCGAGCGGCGGGTCACCGCCGAGCAGGACGCTGCCCCGGTCGACGGCGTAGTTGCCGTAGACCATCTTCAGCACCGAGCTCTTGCCGGCGCCGGACGCGCCGCCGAGGACGACGCACTCGCCGGGGTGCACGCGGAAGCTGAGTCCGCGGAGCACCTCGATCTGCTGCCCGCCCTGCAGGTGCATGGTGAAGGTCTTCTCGACCTCGGAGACGGTGAGGATGGGTTCGGTCATGGTGCGTTCACCCCTGGAGGATCGAGGAGACGAGGAGCTGCGTGTACGCAGCCTGGGGGTCGTCGAGCACCCGGTCGGTCAGGCCGGACTCGATGACCCGCCCGCCCTGCATGACGAGCGTGCGGTGCGAGATGAGCCGCGCGACGGCGAGGTCGTGCGTGACGATCACGACGGCCAGACCGAGCTCCGCGACGAGCGAGCGGATCAGGTCGAGCAGACGCGCCTGCACCGACACGTCGAGCCCACTGGTCGGCTCGTCCATGAACACCAGCCGCGGTGAGACCACGAGGTTCCGGGCGATCTGCAGGCGCTGCCGCATGCCGCCGGAGAACGTCGCCGGGGTGTCGTCGATGCGGTCCACCGGGATCTCGACGCGCTCGAGCCACTCGGCCGCAGCGGTCCGGATCTGTCCGTAGTGCCGCCAGCCCGTCGCCATCAGCGGTTCCCCGACGTTGCCGCCGGCGCTGACGTGCATCCGGAGGCCGTCGGCGGCGTCCTGGTGCACGAAGCCCCACTCGGACCGCCACAGCCGCCGGAGGGTGCTCTCGCTGAGGTCGCCGAGCTCGACCGTCTCGCCGTCGGCCATCGTGTACCGGATCGACCCCTCCGTCAGCGCCAGGCGTCGGGAGAGGGTGCCGAGCAGGGTGGACTTGCCGGAGCCGGACTCACCGACGACGGCGAGCACCTCACCCGGCCACAGCTCGAAGTCGACGTCCCGGCAGCCGTACCGGTCGCCGTAGCGGTGTCCGGCGCCGCGGACGGCGAGCAGGGGACGTGGCTCGCTCATGCGGTGACCTCCTCGGTCGTCGTGGTCGGGACGGCGGTGGGCACGGCGGCCCCGGGGGCCCCGCCCGCGGGGGCGGCGCCTCCAGCGGCGGTGCCCGCGGCGGCCCGCTCGCAGTGGTCGGTGTCCGAGCAGGCGAACAGCACGCCCCCGACGTCGTCCGTGATGATCTCGTCGAGGTACACCCCGGTCGACCCGCAGATCGCACACGGCTGCTCGAACCGCTGGGGCTCGAACGGGTGGTCCTCGAACCCCAGGCTGACGACATCGGTGAACGGCGGCACGGCGTAGATGCGCTTCTCACGACCGGCGCCGTACAGGTGCAGCGCAGGGCTCCGGTGCAGCTTCGGGTTGTCGAAGCTCGGGGTCGGCGACGGGTCCATCAGGTACCGCCCGTTGACCATCACCGGGTACGCGTACGTCGTGGCGATGTGGCCGAACCGGGCGATGTCCTCGTAGAGCTTCACGTAGACCAGGCCGTACTCCTCGAGCGCGTGCATCCGCCGCGTCTCGGTCTCGCGCGGCTCCAGGAAGCGCAGCGGCTCGGGGATCGGCACCTGGTAGACCATGACCTGGCCGTCGTGCAGCGGTGTCTCGGGGATGCGGTGCCGGGTCTGGATGACCGTCGCCTCGTCCGTGCGGGTCGTGGTGGCGGCGCCGCTCACCTTGGCGAAGAACTGGCGGATGGACACCGCGTTCGTGGTGTCGTCGGCGCCCTGGTCGATGACCTTCAGGACGTCGTCCTCACCGATCACGGCGGCGGTCACCTGCACGCCGCCCGTGCCCCATCCCCGCGGCATCGGCACCTCGCGGGACGCGAACGGCACCTGGAACCCGGGGATCGCCACCGCCTTGAGCAGGGCGCGGCGGATCATCCGCTTGGTCTGCTCGTCGAGGTACCCGACGTTGTACACCAGCTCGCCGCTCATGCGCGGACCTCTTCCGTCTCGGCGACAGCAGCCGCGCGTTCCTCGTGCTCGTGGCGGAGCCGTCGGACCAGGCCGAGCTCCGCCTGGAAGTCGACGTAGTGCGGCAGCTTGAGGTGCTCGACGAACCCCGTCGCCTGCACGTTGTCGCTGTGGCTGACGACGAACTCCTCGTCCTGCGCCGGCGCCTCCCGCCGCTCACCGAACTCGTCGGCGCGCAGTGCCCGGTCGAGCAGCGACATCGACATCGCCTTGCGCTCACTCCGGCCGAACGCCAGGCCGTAGCCGCGGGTGAACTGTGCGGGCTTGTCGGCACTGCCGGTGAACTGGTTGATCATCTGGCACTCGGTGACCTCGACCCGGCCGAGCGGCACCGCGAAGCCGAGCTCGGGGGCGTCGAACTCGACCTCGACCTCGCCGACCCGGACCTCCCCGGCGAACGGGTGCGTGCGACCGAAGCCGCGCTGCGTCGAGTAGCCGAGCGCGAGCAGGAACCCCTCGTCGCCCCGCGCCAGTGCCTGCAGCCGTTCGGCGCGGCTCATCGGGAACATCGTCGGGTCGCGGGTCAGGTCGGCGGGCTCCGGGTCGGTGGAGTCCGGCGAGCGCTCCGGTTCGATGAGCGACGCGTCGCCGAGCAGGTCGTTGACGCGCGGCATCGGACCGGACGGCTCCGCCGCACTCGCCGTGACGACGGGCCCGTCGGTGGTGGCCTCGGCGAACAGGCGGTGCGTGTAGTCGAAGGTCACGCCCAGCTGCTGTCCGCCCGGCAGGTCCTTGAACGTCGCCGAGATCCGTCGCTGCGGCGGGAGCGTCGCGGTGTCGAGCGGCAGCGTGTAGCCGAAGCGCGGCAGGGTGGTGCGGTAGGACCGCACCAGGGTGACGGCTTCGAGCACGTCGCCCTGCGCCTGCAGGACGGCGCGTGCCGCCAGCTCGGGGTCGTACAGCGACCCCTCGTTCATGACGCGTGCGACGAGCACGGCGAGCTGGCCGGCGACCGCGTCGACGGCGATCCGGGGCGTGCCGGGATCGCCACGGCCCTCCTGGGCGAGCAGGGCGTGGGCGTTCGCGATCGCCTTCTCGCCGCCCTTGACTGCGACGTACATCAGGCCTCCGTGGTGGTGTCGGACACGGCGAGCCGTGTGGTCCGGGGGAAGGCCGAGACGTGGTCGTCCTCGACGAGGAGCAGGTCCACGCCGCGCGGGAACCGCGCGGTGTTCGCCCGCCACTCGTCGAGGAACGCGGCGTCGGCCCAGGGGGCGTCGACGTCGACGGTGCCGTCGATGCCGGGGCCGCTCGCGGTGAGGCGCACGGCAGCGTCGAGGTCGCGCACGTCGAGGACGACGGTCGTCGACCGGTGCGGGTCCATGTCGGTGCCCTGGGCCAGGTCGGCCAGGGCCGGACGGGAGGCACGGGTCACCACGACGAAGTCGGCGTCGGCCGGGCGGGCGGCTCGGGTCACACCCGTGTGGAACGACAGCCAGGCCGCGAGTGCGGGGTCGTCGCCGGCTGCGCCGGCGATCCACACCGAGCACTCCTCGTCCAGCAGGGTCAGTGCGACGGCGGCGAGTCCCGGTCCGAACGCCGTCGGCGGCACCGGGGGGACGCGCAACGGGTACCGGCGGCCGGGGTGGGCGAGGGCGTCGAGGACCGCGCGGAACACGCGCTGGGCGTCGAGCGTGGGGTCGTCGAACCCGGGGGTGGGGATGGCTGCGGCGGTGCTCATGCGTGCTCCCGGGAGACCGTGAAGAAGTCGACCAGGGTGCTGCGGGCCTCGACCCGGCGGGCTTCGTCGCGCTCGGCCCGGGCGTCCTCGAGCGGCTCGACGACGTCGGCGAGCACCTGCTCCCGCAGGCCGGCGTCGGCGAGCAGTCCGTCGAAGACGGCCGCGAGCCGCGCGTGCTCCAGGTCGGTGCCGAGCAGGTAGGAGGTCCCGACGACGTCGGCGTCGAGCGGGCCGCCGTGCAGCCGCACCGTCGCGCGGCTCACCGTCGCCTCGCCGAGGTTGAAGCGGTCCCCGCCGGCGTCGACCCGCGCACGGACCATGACGAGTCCGGTCTCCGGACCGCGGATGGCCTGCACGTCGGGCTTCGGGTCGAGTCGTCGCCACGCGGCGTCGAGCTCCGCGGTCGGTGCGAGCGCGAGGGTGCGCATCCACCGCTGCCGTTCGGCGACGGCCGCCGGCACTCCGGGTTCGGTCTGCATCACGTACTCCAGTCAAGTTGTCTGTGTTTCTGGATAACTTGACCGTAGCCCGGGCCGGGGTCCGGCACGACCTCCCGAGGCGACGCAGAGCACGACAGCGGGTGAACATCCGGGGAACGGGCCGGACCGGCGTCGACGTGCGCCGACGGTAGAGTGCGGTCGCATGACGGTGCAGGGGCGGTCCGCGAGCGGGTACTCGGCGTGGCGACTCATCGCCGACGAGATCCGCCGCGAGATCTTCGACGGTTCACTGCCGCCCGCTGCCAAGCTCCCGACCGAGGGCGCACTCGCCGAGCGCTTCCGTGTCCACCGGAACACCGTCCGGCAGGCGGTCGCAGCCCTCGCGGCCGAGGACCTCGTCCGCTCCCGGCGCGGCAGCGGCACGTTCGTCGTCGAGCACTCCGTGATCGTGCACCGGATCGGCCTCCGGACACGCCTCAGCGACAGCCTCGGACGTCGGGGCTCGGCCGTGTCGGGCCGGTTGCTGTCCGCCGACACGGTGACCGAGCCGCCGCCCGAGGTCGACGAGCAACTGCAGCTCGACGGCCGTCCGGCGCTGCTGCTCGAGTCCGCCCGCTCCGTCGACGGCATCACGATCTCGCGGGGCACGCACTGGTTCGACGCCGACCGGGTGCCCGGCGTCGACGTGCACTTCGCCCGCACCGGGTCGATGACCGCCGCGCTGCGTGCCGTGGGGATCGAGGACTACCTCCGTGCCCACACGACGGTCGGCGCACGCATCGCGAGCGGCGAGGAGTCGTCGGACATGGCCCTGCCGATGGGGACCGTGGTGCTGGTCGTCCACGCCCTCGACGCACTGCCCGACGGCACACCCCTGCAGGCGGGGATCACCCGGTTCCGCGCGGACCGGGTGGAACTCGACGTCGAGCGCCCCGACGCGGGTGTCGGGGCGCTCGACCGGACCGGCCCCGCTGCCGAGGACTAGCCCTCGTAGCGGTCCAGGAAGTCCTCGACCGACAGGGTCCGGAAGTCCCCGAGCCGGGCCCGGAGCGTCGCGTGGTCCCAGTCCCACCAGGCCAGGCGCTGCAGTCGTCCGGCGGTCTCCGGGGGCTGTCGGAGCCGGATCACCCGCGCGGGCACCCCGGCGACGACGGCGTACGCGGGGACGTCCTTCGTGACCACCGCACCGGACGCCACCACCGCGCCGTCACCCACGGTCACCTCGGGCTTGACCTGGGCGCCGTGGCCGATCCAGGTGTCGTGCCCGATCCGCGTCCGCCGGGCACGACGCTGCGCGAACCAGGCCTCGTCGTCCTCGGCGTCGTCCCAGTAGTGGCTGCTGCGGTACATGAAGTGGTGCAGGGTCGCCCGGTCGAGCGGGTGGTCGGTCGCTCCGATCCGGACGGCGCTGGCGATGTTCGCGAACTTCCCGACGGACGTGTTCGCGATGTCGCACAGCCGGTCGCAGTAGCTGTAGTCGGCCATCTCGCTGTCGGTGAGCCGGCAGTCGTCGCCGATCTCGACCCACCGTCCGAGCGTGCTGCCGGTCATCGCGGTGCCCGGCCCGACGGCGGGCTCCTCGGACAGCCGGAGTCCCCCGGCGGTCGGTAGGCCGTGCCCGCTCACCGGTACACCCGACGCATCCAGGCCGCCAGGCCCTCGACCGCGAGCACGGCGACGAGCACCATGGCCACGAGGGTGGTCACCTGGCCGTGCAGGGCGAGGACGGTGGACGCGTTCGTCAGGTAGTAGCCGACACCGCCGCCGCCGACGATCCCGAGCAGCGTCGCCGCCCGGATGTTGGTGTCGACGAGGTACAGCGAGTTGCCCACCAGTGACGGCAGGCCCTGGGGCAGCGTCGCGGCCAGGTAGCGCTGGCCCCGCGTCGCCCCGGCGGCGGTGAGCGCCTGTTCCGGTCCGGACGGTACCTCCTCGAACGAGTCGGCGACGAGCTTGCCGAGCAGGCCGATCCCGCCGAACGCCAGGGCGACGACGCCGGCCTGGTTGCCGAGCCCGGTCACCATGATCAGGAAGATCGCCAGCACCAGCTCGGGGACACCGCGGAAGACGACGAGCACGACGCGGAAGACACTGCGGACCGCACCGGTCGGGGCGACGTTGCGCGCCGCGAGCGACCCGATGACGACCGACAGTACGAGCGACAGCAGGGCGGCGGCGAAGGCCACCTGCACCGTCACGAGCAGCGCCTGCCCGAAGTCGGCGAACGTGTGGCTGCCGAGGTTCGGCGGCCAGAAGCTCTGCAGCGTGGGCACCACCTGGTTCCAGGCGATGTCGTCGAAGTCGACGCCGGCCATCCACCAGCTCGAGACCACGAGCGCGACCGCTGCGAGCGACCACACGGTGTTGCGCACCCGACGGGGCGTCCACGGTCGACGGGACATCGAGGCGACGGTGACGGCGGGGCCGTCCGGTCGGGACGGAGCCGGTCGGTCCCGGGTCGCCCGACGCACGATGCGGTCGCCGAGTCCCCGGCCGGACGGTTCGACGCCGAGCAGGTTGCGGCGGATGGTCGAGGAGACCACCTCGAGCACGACGCAGAGGGCGAAGATGACGATCGCGATGCCGAGCCCCCGGCCGTACCCGGTCGGGAACTGCCCGAACGCGATCTTCATCGCGTACCCGAGCCCGCCCACGCCGGCGTAGCCGAGGATCGCGGACCCGCGCAGGTTGATGTCGAACCGGTGCAGGGCGATCGCGATCCAGGAGGGGAGCACCTGGGGGACGACGCCGGACCAGAACTCCTGCGCACGGGAACCGCCGGCGGCACGGACGGCGAGCCGGGGTCCGTCGTCGATCTGCTCGATCGCGTCGGCGAAGAGCTTGGAGATCATCCCGATCGAGTGGATGCCGAGCGCCAGGATCCCCGGCAGTGGGCTGCCCAGCGCGAACGTCAGCGAGAACGCCAGCGCGATCACGACGTCCGGCACCGCGCGGGTGAGGGCGCCGATCCCGCGTCCGAGCCACCGCGACCAGGCGACGGGCGTCGTGTTGGCGGCGGCGATCCAGGCGACGGGCACCGAGATCACCGCGGCGACGGCGGTGCCCAGGATGACGATGCCGACGGTGAGGCCGATCAGGTAGACCAGGTCCCCGGGTGCCGGGAAGCTGATCGGGTCCATCTGCTGGAACACCTTCGCGGCGTTCGCGATGCTCGTCGGGACGGCACTCCAGCCGAAGTCGAGCTCCGACAACGACCAGGCGCCGAAGGCGACCATGCCGAGCACGACGACACCGGCGATGATCCGCTGGACCGCGACCGGTCGGCGCGGCGCGCGGTCCCCGACGTCACCGGCACGGCTGACGCGCGGCGCTCCGAGGGCCGTCACCGGTCCCCCGTCGACCGGGCTGCGTCGAGCAGCTCGACGTCGCCGAGCTCGGTCGCGATGACCCGGATCTCGGCCGACGAGGTGCTCACCCGGCCGTAGATCTCCATCACCTGCGCCTTGCTGATGCCGGCGGTCGGCAGGTCCAGGACGACCGCACCGTGCCGGAGACCGACGATGCGGTCACCCCAGCCGAGCGCGATGTCGACCTGGTGCAGGCTGCACACGACCGTGAGGCCGTCGTCCGCGGCGATCTCCCGGATGAGTCGCATGACCTGCGCGCTCGACTCCGGGTCGAGTGACGCGACCGGTTCGTCGGCGAGCAGGATCTCCGGGTCCTGCATGAGGGCGCGCGCGATCGCGACGCGCTGCTGCTGCCCACCGGAGAGCTCGTCGGCCCGCTGGTGGGCCTTCTCGAGCAGGCCGACTCGGTCCAGGTGGGTCAACGCCGCGGTCCGGACGGCCCGCGGGTAGGACCAGACGCCGAGCCGCGGTCCGCGGAGCCGTGAGAGCGCTCCGGTCAGGACGTTCTCGAGGACCGTCAGGGCGGGGACGAGCTCGAACTGCTGGAAGACCATGGCGACGCGGCCACGCATGGTCCGCAACGCGCGCGGACGCAGCGTGGGGACCTCCTGGCCGAGGACGCGGACCGAACCGGAGCTCGGCCGTTCGAGTCCGTTGACGTGCCGCAACAGCGTCGACTTGCCGGACCCGGACAACCCGAGCAGCACGACGACCTCCCCCTGCTCGACGGACAGGTCGACGTGGTCGAGTGCCCTCGTGGTGCCGAAGTCCTTCGTGACCCCGCTGACGGAGATCACCGGGGAGGTCGTCGTGCGGTGCATGGTGTCAGTCCCTCGTCCGGGTCCCGCGCGTCACTTGGCGCAGTCGGCGCTGGGGATGGTGGAGCAGAGGTCGCGGATCGACTTGTAGTACGACGCGTCCTCGGCCCGGACCCCGAAGTACCCCTGGGTGAAGCCGTCGGTCAGGGTGATCCCGGCCTTCTTGATGGCGTCCGGCGATGCACCCGACAGGACCTTGGCGAGCTTCGTCTGGACGTCCTTCGGCAGCTTCGTCGAGATCGAGAGCGGGCCTCCGGGGACGTACTGCTTGCCGAGGGCCGTGATGTCGCCCTTCTTCACGGCCGGCTCGGCGACCGAGTCCTCGGCGAACCCGAGGTCGCACTGTCCCGATGCCACGGCCTGCTCGGACTTGTCGTGCGCACCGGCGAAGTACGCGGTGAACGCCGTGAACTTCGGGTTGCCGCTGGCGTCCGTCCCCGAGGTGGAGACGTCGACGCCGGCCTTGGACAGCTGGTAGAGCCCGAACAGGAAGCCCGAGGTGGAGTTCGGGTCCACGAAGCAGACGGTCTTGCCCTTGGCCTGCTTCAACGAGGTGATCGACGAGCCGGCCTTGGTGATGGCCACGGAGTAGTACCCGGGGTCCTCGACGTCCGGCGAGCTCAGCGTCGCGGCCACCGGCATCAGCGCCGCGCCCTTGTTGGTCGCCTGGACGTACTGCAGACCACCGGAGGACATCACGTCGACCTTGCCGGCGACCGAGGCGGCGATGAGCGCGGTGTAGTCGGCGGTGGGGTAGTACTCCACCTTGTAGCCGGTCTCCTTCGCGATGTAGTCCTCGAGCGGCTTGTTGTTCGCGTCGGAACCGGCCTGGTCGGGGACGGCACCGAAGACGATCGTGCCCTGGGACTTCGCCCAGCTGCCGGACGAGGAGGAGCCTGCGGCCGGGCCGTCGCCGGTCGCGGCGGTGCTGCTCCCCGAGCAACCGGTCAGGGCGACCACCGCGAGGGTCAGGACGGAGCCGACGATGCCGATGCGCTTGCTTCGGGACAGATGCATGGGAGGGCCTTCCGGTCGTGCACGCTGCCGCAGTCGATCCGCGGTCGTGTCACGGTGACGGTAAGGACGGGAGGTGGAGTGGAACCCCTCCCTCGGTGGCCAATCCGTGAACCAGTCCAGAAATCCAGACAACTCCGCCACACGCGTCGCCCGCGCCAGCCGCGTTGCGCACACCGCTCACCCGCCGCGTGCCGGTCGAGCCGTATCCTGACTCCCTGGTCGCCACCGCCGCCGCGGACCCCGTCACCATCCGGGCACCCGTCACCGCAGCAGGGCACGGCTGACCACGGAGGGAACTGTCATGAGCATGGAAGGCGTGGCCTGGAGCTCGCTGTACAAGATCTCGACCGCCCGGGACGGCAAGCACGGCATCTCCCGCGCGTCCGTGCGGCGGATCATGACGTTCGCCGTGCCGTACCGGTCGAAGCTCGTGGTCTTCATCCTGCTGTCCGTCGTGGGGGCGTTCCTGGCGGTCGCGACGCCGGTGCTCGCCGGTCAGGTGGTCGACGTCATCGCCGCCCGGGGCGCGGTCGGCACGATCGTCTGGCTCGCCGTCGTCATCGCCCTGGTCGCCGTCGCGGACGCCGCCACGTCACTCGTGACCCGCTGGTACTCGGCGCGGATCGGTGAGGGCGTGATCCTGGACCTCCGCACCGCCGTGTTCAACCACGTGCAGAAGATGCCGATCGCGTTCTTCACCCGCACCCGGACCGGCGCGCTCGTGAGCCGGCTCAACAACGACGTGATCGGCGCGCAGCAGGCCTTCAGCGGCACGCTGTCCGGCGTGGTCACGAACATCGTGGCGCTGGTCCTCACCCTGGTCGTGATGCTCAGCACCTCCTGGCTCGTGACGGTGCTCGCGGTGGTCATGCTCCCGGTCTTCCTCATCCCCGCACGCCGGATGGGCAGCCGCCTGGCCGCGCTCCGCCGTGAGGCCGCCGACCACAACTCCGCGATGAGCACGCAGATGACCGAGCGGTTCTCGGCGCCCGGCGCCACGCTCGTCAAGCTCTTCGGCCGCCCCGACGAGGAGGCCGAGGAGTTCCGCGTCCGCGCCGCCCGGGTCCGGGACATCGGGGTCCGGAGCGCGCTGCTGCAGTTCGTCTTCGTCACCGCGCTCACCCTGGTCTCCGCGCTCGCACTCGCACTCGTCTACGGGGTCGGCGGTTCGCTGGCACTCGGTGGCCAGCTGAACACCGGCGACGTCGTGACCCTGGCCCTCCTGCTCACCCGCCTGTACGCGCCGCTGACCAGCCTGGCGAACGCACGGGTGGAGATCATGAGCGCCGTCGTCAGCTTCGAGCGCGTCTTCGAGGTGCTGGACCTGCAGCCGCTCATCCAGGAGAAGCCCGACGCCGTCACCGTCCCCGAGGGCCCGGTCGCCGTGGAGTTCGACGACGTCCGGTTCGCCTACCCGTCCGCCGACAAGGTGTCCCTGGCCTCGCTCGAGGAGGTCGCCACGCTCGACACCCGCGGCGGCGACGAGGTCCTGCACGGTGTGTCCTTCCGGATCGAGCCGGGGCAGACCGTCGCCCTCGTCGGCACGTCCGGTGCCGGCAAGTCCACGATCGCGCAGCTGCTGTCACGCCTCTACGACGTCGACAGCGGCGCCGTCCGCCTGGGTGGAACGGACGTCCGTGACGTCACGTTCAGTTCGATGCGGCACACCATGGGCATGGTGACCCAGGACGGCCACCTGTTCCACGAGACGATCCTGTCGAACCTGCGTCTCGCCCGCCCCGAGGCGACCGAGGACGAGGTCTGGGACGCCGTCCGCCGTGCACGGCTCGAGCCGCTCATCCGGTCCCTGCCGGACCAGCTCGACACCATGGTCGGCGAGCGCGGCTACCGGCTGTCGGGCGGGGAGCGCCAGCGGATGACCATCGCACGGCTCCTGCTCGCGCAGCCGCGGGTCGTCATCCTCGACGAGGCGACGGCAGCGCTGGACTCCACGTCCGAGGCCGCCGTGCAGGCCGCCCTCAGCGAGGCGCTCGAGGGGCGCACGGCGATGGTGATCGCGCACCGCCTCTCCACCATCCGCAGCGCCGACCTGATCCTGGTGGTCGAGGACGGCGCGATCGTCGAGCGCGGGACGCACGAGGAACTGCTGGCCGCGGGCGGACGGTACGAGGAGCTGCACCGGACCCAGTTCGCGGTGCAGAAGGAAGCGGTGGCGGACGAGGAAGCGATCGGCGCGGTCTAAGCCTCCGAGTGCGCGGACGGCAGCGCGGACCGCGGCCGGCACCGCGGCACGAGCGCCGTCGGCCACACCTCGTGCCGGTCGACGCGCCGCCCCCGCAGCCGTTCGACGACGAGCTCGACGACCCGCGCGCCCATCCGGCGACACGGTTGTCCGACACTCGTCAGGTCCAACCGTTCCGCCAGCACGGTGCCGTCGAACCCGGTGACGACGGCCACCGTCGGCAGGTCGAGTCCGGCTCCGTGGGCAGCCGCCAGCAGCCGTGCCGCGGTCGCGTCGTTCGCCGCGACGAACGCCGTCACGCCGTCGTCCAGGTGGCGGGCGACCCGTGCGGGCTCCGCCACGAGGGTGTCGATGTCCGCCGTGCACTGCTCCCCGGGCGCCCCGAGCCAGCCGGAGACCTCGGCGTGCACCCGGCCTCGCCGTGTCGTCGACGGGAACGCGGACTCCGCCACGAAGCAGGTCCGGACGTGCCCGAGCGACGCCAGGTACAGCAGCAGGTCCCGCATGCCGGACTCCTCGTCGACACCCACCGTGTCGACCCCGACCCCGGCCAGGAGGCCCGCCCCCGACCCGAGGACGGCCACCGGCACCCGACGCGCGGCTGCGACCACCCGCGCCGGCGCGAGCCGACTGCTCACCACCGCGACCCCGAGGACACCGTCGGCCGACTTGGCGGAGGTGGTGAGGGCCTCCAGTCCGGCCACCAGGCGTGCGTCGTCGCGCCCCGCGTCGACGACCCGGAGGGCGAACCCGAGGGTCGCCGCCGTGACGTGCGCACTCGCGAGCACCTCGGCGTGGAACGGGTGTTCCGCGTCGGTGACGAGCACGCCGAGCACGAGCGGGTCGCCGGAGGCGCGTCGCCGCGCCAGGGCGCCGACCGGGAGGCCCAGCTCGTCCGCCGCGCGCACCACCCGTTCCCGACACGGTGCGGACACCCCGTCGTCGCCGCGGAGGGCGAGGGAGACGAGCGACCGGGACAGCCCGGTCGCTCGCGCCACCTCGGCGAGGGTGATCGTCATCGACCGGTGAGGGTCCAGGTGTGGACGTGCTCCCAGGTCATCGTGTGCCACCAGCGGCCGCTCCAGTCCGGGCTGGCCGTCCGGTAGAGGACGACGGTGTCGCCACGGAAGCCGGACGGCACGTCGACGTCGAGCTCGCGGATGAAGGCACCGACCTCGTCGCGCAGGTCCGGGCGGTCGTAGAGGTCGTGCGAGGCGAGCGACAGGTGTGCGCGCCACTTCTCCGGCAGGTAGTCGTTCGGCGGCGGCGAGTCCATCGAGCGGCGGAACGGGGCGACCGCGGCGTCGACGTCCGCGGCGAGCTGGATGAAGTCCTGGTTCAGGGTGCCGTCGGGGCGTTCGGCGACGTCGTACACGTAGCCGATGCCCTGCCCGCGGGCGCCGGCGTTGTGGACGTCGAACGCCGGACTGTCGGCGAGCAGCGTCGTCAGCGCCTGGACGACCTCGGTGACGTCGCGGCCGAACGGCTGGCTGCCGACCAGGGTGGCGTGGGGCGGGAACGCGCCGGCGGACACCAGGCCGTACTGGGCGCGGAGCTGGTCGGTGACGACCGTGACGGCGCGGCAGGTGCGGGCGTCGGGGCGCAGGTAGACGCCGTACCGGTAGGGGTCGGTGGCGTCGAGGGGGCGCTGGGTGCGGTCGGCGGGGTCGGACTGGGTCATGGGATCCGTTCGGTCGAGCACGTTTAGGGAACGTTCCCCATCGTGGTCACCAGCGCCCCCGCGGTGGTCGTCTGGACGGCGACGAGCAGGTGAACGGGTGGTGACGCGAACGGCACCGTCCTGCTGCCGTGCTGCCCTGCTGCCGTGCTGCCGTGGCGTTCAGCGCGGGGCGAGCGTCCGGCCCGGAACCAGCGTGCCGTCGATGGCGGTGTGCGTCGCCCGCGAGGTCACCCCGTCGATCTGGTCGACCACGTCGTCCACCGACAGGGACCCGATCACGTCGAGCGGCTGCCGCCACGAGGTGATGCCGAACAGCTCGGTGGCGAACGGCATGATGCCGTCGTACCCGGTGACGGACAGGTCCTCCGGCGCCCGGAGCCCGCGGCGGCGCATCGCCTCGAGGACACCCACCGCCCAGTGGTCGCTCGGCGCCATGATCGCCGTCACGCCCCCGACCGCCACCACGTGGTCCACGGCGGAGTCGAGCCGGCGCGGGTCGTCGCCGTGGTCCTCCAGGCGGACCAGCACCACGTCGACACCCCGCGCGCCCAGCTGCCGGGCCATCGCGTCCGTGCGGGCCGACTGCGTCAGCGACCCCGACCGGGCGACCGTGAAGACCGCGACCCGCTCGTGGCCCAGGTCGGCGACCCGGTCCGCCAGCGCCGTCCCGCCACCGTGCTCGTCGCAGTAGACGCTGCTGACCGACTCGTCCCGCTCCGGACGCCCGGCGACCACCGTCGGGATGCGCTGCGCGAACGGCAGGACGTCCTCCACGGGCAGGGCGCCGCTGCAGACGATGAGCCCCTCGACCCGCAACGCGACCAACGTCTCGAGCGCACGCCGTTCCTCCGCGATCGAGAACGACCCGGCCCCGGTCGCCGTGACGACCCGGTACCCGCGCTCGGCGGCGCGCAGCTGGAACGCCGTCAGCAGGTGCCCGTAGAACGGGGTGGAGGCGTCACGCACGAACGCGCCGACCGTGTGGGTCCGGTGCGCGGACATGCCCCGGGCGTTCGCGTTCGCCACGTAGCCGAGGTCGCTGGCGGCCTGCTTCACCCGCTCCACCGTCGCCGGTGCGACCCCGTAGGCCCCGGCGAGCGCCCGCGAGACGACGGACTTCGAGACGCCGGCGGCAGCGGCGACGTCGAGGATCGTCGGGACGGCGTGGCTCACGCCCGGGCCCGTCGTGTGGTCATCCCCTCACGGTAGCGGGCACAGCGCGTCCCTCGACGAGGAGCAGCGCCGATCGCCATCCTGAGCGCTGGCTCACCGCGCAGAAAGTCTGCCGTCGCGCACTGTTCACCGAACGGCCCGGACAGACCCCGATCGTTCTCGGTACCCGCCGTATCGCCGACCCCCTGGTCGCAGGCGGACACGTACCCGTACCCGAACGAGGAGCCCCGTGCCCAACCGTCCCGCCCGAGCACACGCGCTGTTCCGAGCCGCGTCCATCGCCACCGCTGCCGCCGCCGTCTTCGGCTCCGTCTGCCTCTCGACCACCACGGCGAGCGCCGACAGCGGCCTGCAGCCCGCGTTCACCGCGCAGGACCACCCGGTCACCGACGTCCCCGGCATGGTGAACGGCCGCGAGCTCGGCGCCTTCACCGGACTCGACGGACGCCGGGTCGACGCAACGCGGCTGATCCGCTCCGAGTCGCTCGACAAGGTCACGGCCGCCGGCGCCCAGACGCTCGCGGGCAAGTACCACGTGGACCTCGTCGTCGACCTCCGCACGCCCGGTCAGGTCGCGGCGAAGCCCGACGTGACGATCCCGGGCGCAAAGGTCGTCGACATCTCGATGTTCGGCGCCGACGGCGACTACCCGGACGACACCGTGATGTACCACGACCTGACCGACAAGGGCTACGTCGACGCTGCGGACCGCGGCCCGATGATCAGCGCCTACGCCCAGGTGCTCCAGATCCTGGCGACGCACACGACCGGCACCGTGCTCATCCACTGCTCCCACGGCATGGACCGCACCGGCACCGTCATCGACCTGCTCGACCGGGTCCTGGGCGTCGACAGCGCGGACGTCCTGCACGACTACCTGCTCTCGAACACCCAGCTCGGCGTCACGTGGGCCACCCCGCAGCTGCTGCAGGGCACCTTCGAGCACGACGTCGCGACGAAGTACGCGGGCATGGACTCGTACCTGTCGAAGACCATCGGTGTCACCCCGGCCGAGGTCGCGGCCCTCCGTGCCCGGTTCCTCGTCTCCGACGACGCCTCTGCCTCGGCCGTCACCGTCGGTGGGGTCACCGTGCCGCTCGCCGCTGCCGCGACCCCGGCCGGCGCGACCGTCACCGCACCGCTGACCGCGCTGACCGCCGCGGACGTGCACGTCACGACGACGAACTCGGCAGCGACCTCCTCGGTGGCCGTCACCGGTCGCAGCGCCGTCGTCACGGTGACCGCGGCGGACGGCACGACGACGAAGCAGTACCGCGTCACCGTGCAGCAGCCCGCCCTGTCCGTCGTCGCGAACGGCCCCGCCGCCCACGGCCCGTTCGCGCCCGGCTCCGCCGTGACGATCACGAGCGCCGGACTCACGCCCGGTGCGGTCTACTCGGTCGTCGTGCACTCCACCCCGCGCGTGATCGGCACGGTCACCGCGACGGCGGCCGGGACCGTCTCGGCCTCCGTCGTCCTGCCGGCCGACCTGGCCGCCGGCGCGCACACGCTGTTCCTGGCCGACGCGAAGGGGACCGCCGTCACCACCGCGGCACGCATCGTCCTGGTCGCCCGCTCGGCGACCGGGACCACCACGACCCGCGGGGGCACGACCGTGGCGACCGTCCCGGTCCGGTCCTCCTCCGCATCGGGTCCGTCCGTCGCCACGGGCGGCACGGTCGTGGCCAGCCCCGCCGACGGCGGCGTCCTGCCGTGGGTCCTGCTCGGCGGTCTCGGTTCGGCCCTGCTCGCCGGCCTCGGCGTGCTCCGCCTGCGCGGCCGGGCCAGCAACGGCCAGTTCCGCAGCGGCCGCTGAGTCGTGACGACACGACACACGACGAAGCGGTGGCGCCGGGGATCCGTCCTCGGCGCCGCCACCGGCGTGCTGGCGGTCGGGATGGTCGTCACCGCGATCGTCGGCCTGACGCTCCCCCACACCCGCCAGACGGGAGGCCCGCCCACCCTCGACCTCGCCGGCCACCCCGTGCAGGTGGACGGCCCCGCACCCGCCCCGAGCGCGTCGGCCACCCCCTCCGGGGTCGGCCGCTTCGCGGCCCCGTCCGTCGGTCTGGACGTGCCCCTCGGGGCCTTGAGCGTCGTCGACGACGTGGTCGAGCCTCCCGGCTTCACCTCGGCGTACTGGGTGCGGAACCTCGGCGTCGCCCCCACCGATGCGGCCCACGGCACCGTGTTCGTCGCGATGCACTCCCTGCGCGGCGGCGGTGTCGGGCCCGGGAACGCGCTCATCGACGTCGCGGCCGGGCGCCCGCGCATCGCGGCGGGGGCGGCGATCACGGTCGACGACGTCCGCTACCGCGTCACCCGCACCGAGACGGTCGGCAAGGGCGACATCCACGCCGACGCCGAGGTGTGGGCGAACACGCCGGGGCGGCTCGTCGTGATCACGTGCCTGCAGCGGCCGGACGGCGAACGGTCGGTCAGCAACGTGGTGGTCGAGGCGGTGCGAGCCTGAGGCCCGTCGTCAGGGGTACGACTCCGGTCGGCCAGTCGGGCGACTGACACACGGCCTCCGGTCGTGCGAGCATGGGGCGTCCACATCGACCGCACCAGCCGATCAGGAGGCATCGTGAACAGCGCAGACGGGGACTGCGACCGGCGGACCTTCCGCTGGGGCGTCGTCGCGATGATCGTCCTGGGGCTCGCGGTCTTCACCCCGCTCGCCGCCCGGTCCGGGAACGGCGCGACGTACTTCTTCGTCGAGATGGTGCTCGTCGCCGCGCTGCTCGGCTGGTACGAGACCCGGAAGCGTCAGCACCGCTGACCGTGCCGACGGTCAGCCGTCAGCTGCGGAGGGTGCTCGGACGTCGGCGGAGGTCCCGCCGTCCGACGATGAACCAGACGAGCGGTCCCAGCACCGGCAGCACGACCACGCCGACGACCCACACGACGGTCGCCAGCAGCGTCATCCGCTCGGTGTTCCGCACGACGGACACGACGGCCGCGACCATCAGCGCCAGGACGGCGACGAGCGCGATCGTCCACGAGATGTCGTACTGCTGGGGGATGACGGGGTTGTGCACGGCAGGACCTCCGGTTCAGGTCCGACCCTGGCGCAGCAACCGGGGCGGGTCAAGCGCCGGGATGTCTTCGATCGGTACGGTCGAGCCATGGAGATGGTCTTCCGCCCCTTGGACGTCGCGGACCCGCCCGACCGTGACGAGCTGATCAGCTTCCTGACGTCGAACCGTTTCCCCTTCCACATCACCGCGTCCCCGACTCGCGCATCGGTCGAGCAGCGCATCGCGGACGGCGCTTTCACCGGCCCGGACCACGCTGTGTTCCGCGTGGAGGTCGACGGGGCACCGGAGGGGCTGGTCGTGCTCGACGACCTCGACGAGGACGTCCCGATGATCGACGTCCGGCTGGCGGAGACAGCCCGCGGTCGTGGGATCGGCACCGAGCTCGTCCGCGCCCTCGCCACCCACGTCTTCGATTCGTTCCCGGCGGTCCCGCGCATCGAGGCGCAGACACGCGACGACAACCACGCGATGCGCCGCGTCCTCACCCGGACCGGCTGGGTCCTCGAGGCGCAGTACCGCCGCACCTGGCCGGTGGTCGGCGGCACTGCGCATCGAGGCGCAGACACGCGACGACAACCACGCGATGCGCCGCGTCCTCACCCGGACCGGCTGGGTCCTCGAGGCGCAGTACCGCCGCACCTGGCCGGTGGTCGGCGGCACGCACCGGGACTCAGTCGCGTACGGGCTCCTCCGCGACGACCACCGCACCGGCACGACGACGCCGTTCCTCGATGCCGACGCGCAGCACCGTCCAGGAGGATGACCCCGTGCGTCGCGTCCCCCTGATCACCACCGGCCTGGTCCTGGCCGTCGTCGGTGGCCTGGTCGTCGTCGGTGCGCCCGGCCGCTCCGGCCCGCAGGCACCCCTGCCGTCGTCCGGCGCTTCCGCCCGCACGGTCGCCCGGGCGTTCCTCGACGCTGCGGTCCGCCGCGACTGCCACGGCATGCGGGCGCTCTCCGCCCCGGACGACACGAACTGGTGCCCGGCCAGCCTGTGGCAGCAGTGGACCGGCGAGGGCGATCCGACGATGGACTCCTGGTCCGCCCTGCAGCGCACGACGGCAGCGGCCGACCGGCAGCAGTGCTTCGAGTTCGGGACACGCGAGACCGGTCTCACCGGCATGGAGCCCGGGGCGAACACGTGGGGCCTGTGCCTGCGCCACCACGCCGAGGGGTGGCGGGTCGTCAGCGAGGGCGTCGGCTGACCGGTCCGGCTGACCCTGCCGGGAGGCCCGCGGCACCGCAGCCCCGCTGGTCGCGCCGTCGGGGCCCACCGTCCAGGTCAGCGCAGCGCCGCGAACAGCACGTCCGCCACCTGCGGCAGCTCGGTGCGGAACGACCACTGCACGGTGTTCCAGTCGTGCCCGCTCCCCGGTGCGAGCGCCACGGTGGCGTGGGCACCAGCGGCCCGTGCGGCCCGTGCGAGCACCCGGGCGTTGTCGCTGAACTCCCGGTCGGAGGACCCCGCCGTCAGCCAGAGCGCGTGCCCGTGCAGCCCGTTCGCCCGCATCTGCGCCATCGGACCGGCGGCCTTCCACGCGGCGAGGGAACCGCCGAAGGCCCGGTCGGCACTGTGCTGCGGGTTCTGGTCGATCGGGTGCAGTTCGCTCGACACCGCGAGCACGGGTCCGAACCGGTCGGGCTGCGCGGTGACGAACTGCATCGCGCACGTCGCCCCCTGCGAGAACCCGGTCAGGCCCCAGGCGTGCCGGTCGGTGGTGACCGGCAGGTGTGCGGTGAGCCAGCGGGGCACGTCCTCGGTGACGTAGGTCCGGGCCTTCCCGAGCGTGGAGTCGACGCACATCGTGTTGAGCCCGGGCGCGGACAGCTGGTCGACGGAGACGACGATGGGCGCGCGGCCCTGGTGCGCTGCGGCGTAGGCGTCGAGTGCCTTGTCGAGCTGTCCGGCGGTGAACAGGTCGCTCGGGGCCCCGGGCTGCCCGGAGAACGCGAGCACGACGGGCAGCGGCCGGGGGTCCCGGACGAGGGCGGCCGGCGGCAGGTACACGACGGCCGGGCGGGCGTCGAAGCCGGAGCGCTGCCCCGGGATGTCGACCGTGCGGACCTCCCCGACGGCGGGCACGGCAGCAGCAGGCACGGCGGCGAGGTCGAGCTCCGGGTAGGGGTCCTTCTGCACGACGGTGCCGAGGGTCGGGTACATCGCGAACTCGACGTTCACCCCGAGCGCGGGCACGAGCAGCGCCGCCGGCACGAGCACCGCGGCGAGGACCCGACGCCACCGGCCGCCCTGCACCAGCCCGACGACCGCGATGCCGAGTGCAGCGGCGGCCAGGACGAGCCACATCCGCGTGACGGGGCTCAGCGCGACGCCGAACAGGTTCATCAGGTCACTGAGCACCCAGCAGACGACGAGCACGACCACGGCCGCGGCCCCGGCGACGGCGGCCCGGAGTCCGGCGCGACGCCAGGCAGCGCGGGACCGGAGCGCTCGGAGTGCCGGCAGCAGCACGGCGACGGTCAGCAGCGCGAACGCGACGTCCAGCGGGACGAGCTTCGACGGGGCCTGCAGCTGGGTGGCGAGCAGCCACTCGGTCAGGCTCACCGGGCCGCCGCGCGGTGTGCCTGGCGCAGCGCCCAGAGGTGCTTCGGCCGCAGACCCGGCACGTACGCACCGGCCAGGGCGCGGGCGACCCGCGGCACGTGCAGCGGAGTCGGGACCACGATCCAGAGTGTCTCGTGCCGTGCTCCGAACTTCTCCTTGAAGCGCTGCAGCGACCTGAAGCCGTACACGGGTTCCAGCAGCCGGGCGACGAGCAGCGACCCGCGGGTGACGAGCGACCCGGCGCCGGCGTGGGCGGCGAGCGGCGTGCCGGACAGGCTGATCATGCGCAGCCCGGCGTCACGGGCGCGGAGTGCGGTGCGGGCGATGAGGAACTCCATCACGCCGGGCATCCCGTCCTCGCCGCGGCGCATCACGTCGAGCGTGTACCCGGCGAGCGCCCCGCGTTCGTGGACCGGCAGCCAGCTGGTGACCGCGGTGACGTGCCCGTCGGCGGCCACGGCCAGCATGAGCCGCACGTCCGGGTCGTCGAGCTCGTGGAAGCCGCCGAGGGTGAACCCCATCTCGGGCAGTCGTCGATCGGTCGCCCAGCGGGTGCAGATCGTCTCGACCTCGGCCCGCTGCTCGGCGTCGAGGGCGTCGAACGTCGTCCACTCGTCGCGTACCCCCTCGCGGTCGGCGCGGTTCGAGGCCGTCCGGAGGTCCTGCCGCTTCTTGCCGCGCAGGTCGAAGGCGGTCAGGTCGAGCACCGACTCCACGCCGACGGGCAGGGACGTCCAGCCCTCGGCGGCGAGGATCTGCCGCACCGGTTCGTGCACGCTCGTGAACGCCGGCACCCAGCCGTTCCGTTCGCAGAAGGCCGCGAACGCGGAGACCACCTCGGCACGGTCGGCCGCGCAGCACGCCGGGTCCGAGACCGTGAGCGCCACGTCGCCGCAGACCCGGTAGGCCACGGCCCCGCGTCCGCCCGGGTGCGTCCAGGTCGCGTTGCCGCGCCAGGTGCCCATGTGGCCGAGGGTTCCGGCGTCGCCGTCGCGGAGCATCCCGACGAAGGCGTCACGTCCGTCGGCGGCGGCCCGGAACCGTCCGCGGACCAGGGTGCCGCGCAGGGCGAGCACCGCCAGCAGCACGATCGCGGGCACGAGCCAGGCGCCGAGCAGGGTGACCTGCCACTCGATCGCGTCGAGTCCGATCCCCCGCCACTGCACGGCGTCGTCGGTCATCGGTTCGATGAGGAACACGTCGGCCAGCACCGCGGTGAGCGTGACGAGCACGCCGACGGCCAGGTACACGCCGACGCGGCGGCCGCGCTGCACGAGCCACGCCGAGGCGAGCAGCAGGAGCCCGACGACGACGACCGCGTGGTCGCTCATGGCGTCGGCGAACACGGACAGCACGCCGTCCGGGTCCGGCACGACGGGGGTCACCAGCGTACCCGCGCCCAGCGCGATGAGGGTCGCGACCACCCACGTGCGTGCGCTGACGGTGTCATGGGTGGACGGGCCTCCAGGACGGGAGGCGCGGCGCACCACGAACGCGCCCGCTGCGGTCCCGAGCAGGGCCGCCAGGGCCCGCGCCAGGTCCGACCCGTGGCCGGCGAACAGGACGAGCGTCAGGACGACGGTCCAGAGCGCGGCGCGGGTGCGCCACCGGCGCTGCGCGGGCATCGCCGCCGAGGCGGCGCCGAGGAGCGCCGCCGCGATGGTCGAGGGGGCGAAGAGCGGCTGGCCGACGGCGAGTTCGGCGTGCGCCTCGCCGAGCGCGGACCCGATGGTGACGGTGAGCAGGGTCCCGAGCACACCGAGCGTCGGCGCGAGCACGCCGATCAGGAGCGTCCGGACCGATCCGAGGGACCGTTCGGCGAGCACCACCGTCAGCACGACGCCGAGGAGCGCCAGGCAGGCGACGGGCGGGTGGTGCGGGAAGTCCGGTTCGGCATGCGCGATGCGCGCGGTGACGACGAGGACGACCGCGGTCACCGCCACGGCGACGGAGACCGGGAGGTGTCGGAGCCGTCCGACGAGCGCTGAGGGTGCCACGTTCTGATTGCAGCGGAACGAGCGCTCCTCGGCATCGCCCCGCAGCGTGAACTCCGATGGCCGATCGGCCATCGGGGTCCGTCGACCGGACGACCCGGGCGGGGTCGCTCCGGGGGCCGTCAGCGCTTCCGGACGGCCGACACGTGCGCGACCGGCAGCCGCAGGTGCAGCGCGAACCCGTCGTCCGGCTGCGGCCCCGACTGCATGCTGCCGCCGAGCAGGGACGCCCGCTCCCCCAGCCCGATCAGCCCGAGGCCGGAGCCCGGCAGCTCCAGGCGGTCCGACCGCGCCGGGCCGTTGACGACGTCGACCAGGACCTCGTCGCCGCGCAGCCGGCCGCTCACCCGGACCAGGGCGCCGGGGGCGTGCTTGCGGGCGTTGGTCAGGCCCTCCTGCACGAACCGGTACACGGCACGCTGCAGCGGCTGCTCGAGGGTGTCGGGCAGGTCCACGTCGCAGCGGGTGTCGAGGCCGCTCTCGGCGACCAGTCGGGGCAGGTCGGCGAGCACCGGCTGCGGGGCGATCTGCCGGTCGGTCCCGCCGGAGGCACGGAGCACCTGGACCATGCCGCGCAGCTCCTGCAGGGTCACGACGCACAGCTGCCGGATCGTCCGGGCGAACCCGCGCTCGGCCTCGTCGCGTCCGGCCATCTGCATCGCCCCCGCCTGCACGGCGATCAGGGTGACCTGGTGGGCGACGACGTCGTGCATCTCCCGTGCCAGCAGTGCCCGCTCCCGCGAGAGTGCGACGGCTGCGGCCTGGCGGCGTTCGTCCTCCCGGGCCAGACGGGCCGCCGTCAGTTGCTCGGTCAGCAGCAGGCGGGTCCGGACGAGCAGCCCCACCGCGAGCGGCCCGAGGGCGAACAGCAGCGCGTAGACCACCGAGACGACGATCTCCGCCGGGGCCTGCGCCGGCCCGACGAACCCGCTGAAGCCCACGAACTGCACCAGCGCCGCCAGGAGCATGAGCCAGCGGCGGTCCGTCCGCTCTCCCAGCGTGAACAGCGCGATGCTGCCCGCGACCACGGCGGAACCGACGAACAGCGCGGGCACCGTCAGGGCGAACGCCAGCACCGGGAAGCGCCGGCGGATGAGCAGTCCGGCCGCGGCGAGCAGGGAGAGCACCGTGTCGACGGTCGTCGCTCCCGAGATGTCGAGGACCGCGTCGGCGACCGCAGCCGCGACGAAGAGCAGGTCGACCAGCCACCAGGGTGCCCGGTGGGTGCGCACCCAGCGCAGGGCGACCTCGACGAGGTGGTCGAGCCTCCCGTCCGTCGCCGCCAGCACCCGACCGACGCGGGCCAGGCGGCGATGCTCAGCCATCCAGCAGTCCTGCCTCGGCGGCACGCAGTGCGAGCTGGACCCGTGTCGGGACGGCGAACGCCGCCAGGAGGGCGCGGACGTCCTCCTTCACGGTGCCCGTGCTGACGCCGAGGCGCTGGCCGATGTCCGGGTTGCTCGCGCCGTCGGCGATCAGCCGGAGGACCGCACGCTCGCGGTCCGACAGGGACGGCGGCGGGGTCGCAGCCGAGGACCGGGCCGCGAACAGCGACCGGCGGTCCACCCCCGGAGCCAGGACGACTCCCCCGCGGGCCAGCACGCGGATGTACTCGGCGAGCCCCTCCGGGTCGGTGTCCTTGAGCAGGAAGCCCGCGGCGCCGAGGTCCATCGCACGGCCGACGTACTCGTCCGTGTCGAACGTCGTGAGCATCGCGACCGCCGGCGGCTCCGGGAGGGTCTGCAGCTGACGGAGGACCTCGAGCCCGTCGATCCGCGGCATCCGCACGTCGAGCAGCACCACGTCGGGAGCGTGCTCGCGGACCACCTGCACGGCGTCGACGTCACCCGTGGTGGCGACCACGTCGATGTCCGGCGCGGCACCCAGGATGAGTTCGAAGCCGTACCGGACGAGCGTCTCGTCATCGACGATCACGACGGTGGTCACGGCGGTCATCTTGGCATGCGGGGGCGGCGATCAGGGGTGCGGAGGGCGGAGCGCACTGGTTGGCTCGGTCGGAGGACGGCGATCACTGTGGGACGTCGACGACGCGACCACAGGGCAGGGGGACACGATGAACGACGACCAACCGACGGGGCAGACCGCTTCCGACGTCGATCTCGGGACGGGTGGCTGACCGTGCGTCCACGGGGGGAACGAACCGGTCCGGCGGTCGTCGTCGTCGGTGTGATGACCGCGATCCTCGCCCTGACGGGATGCAGCGGCGGCGGTCCGACGGGGTCTGGAGTCGCCAGGAGCGTCAGCACGACGGAGGCGCGACAGTCGGTCAAGGACATCGTCGACCGGTCAGCGGAGGCGGTCGACGGCGACTGGCAGGTGTACAGCGGACCGGCAGTGCAGCAGTGCACCAAGGGGACGGGCGGAGACGGCGCAGCGTACACCTACATCAAGGCATGGGAAGGGCCGAGCGGTGACCCGGCTCACGACATCGCCGTCGTGAAAACGCTCTGGGAACGCGAGGGGATCACGACCGGACCGTTCAACAGCGGGGGCTCGGACCCGATCCTCGGCGTGCGGGGCGTCGGGGGGCCAACAACCTCCATCAGCTTCCTCGCGGCCGCTCATCGGTACACCATCACCGCGGTGTCCGAGTGCGCCGACGGGGACGCCCTGGAGATGCGGGGCAACGAGTGACGGCGGCCCCGATCAGTCGAGCCAGCGGACCGCAGCGGGGTCGTCGACCAGACCGACCGCCCAGTCGACCTCCTTCGGCTCACCGGCGCCCGAGGGATCGGTGATGTCGCTCACCCATGCTTCGTTCGCGAGCCACTGCGCGGTCTCGCCGCCGAAGAGCGCCGAGTACGAGCGGAGTTCGTACAAGCGGCCGAGGACGGGCCCGTCCGGGCGGTCCCGGTAGAGGATCACCGCATCGTGGGGCTCGCGAACCCGGCCACCGACCCAGCACATGCCCTCGTTCAGGATCGCGCTGTTGACGAAACAGTCGTGGACAGCGTCGACGAACCGCGCTGCGAATCGGTCGTCGATCACTTCGGGACCGGTCACTCTGCGCCTCACCCGGAGGCCCGCGTCACGACGCCACCGGCGTCATCTCGGCGTAGAAGTCCTTCGCCGTGATCTGCGTCCCGTCGTTCGACGCGGCCGCGTTGCGCTGGTACTGCAGGTCGAGGACGTCGGACGGGTCGGTCACGGAGTAGGCGCACCAGCCCTCGCCGGACTGCCCCTGCTCGACCTTCGTCAGCGCCGGGTAGCCCGCTGCCTTCATCGCGTCCTCGACGACCGAGGTCGTGCCCTGGGACGTGTACGACTCCGTGCTGCCGTGTGCCTGCACGCGGATCGCCAGGCAGTCCATCGTCGAGTAGTACTTGTCCCCCGCGGTCACGGCGACGTGGACCAGGACCTGCTCGTTGTCGTCCCGGTCCGCGAGCCCCGACTGCGCCGAGGTCCACGGGAAGTTCCGGACGACCTCGTCGGCCTGCACGGTGTGGCCCATCTGGTCGTCGGTGATCTTGTCCGACGTGACCTTCACGACACCGGACGCTGCGGCCGTGCTGGTCGGCGTCGGGGTCGGCGTCTGCTGGTCCGCCGCCTGACTCTGCGACGGCTTCGCTGCGGCCTTGCTCGGCGCGGACTCCCCCGACTGCGACGAGCAGCCGGCGAGTGCGACGGTCACGACCGTGATCCCGACGACGGTGGTGAAGATGTGCTTGATCGACATGGTGTCCCCTCAGGTACTGCGCCGAGGGAACTGCTCCGCTCCCCCAGCGGTCGCCCCGGCTTCTGGTGAAGGCAGCCGAGACCACTCATGACCGCACGCCCCACCGTGCACCCCGGTCGCCTTCGCAGGTCGGTCACGGAACCGGGGTGGCTCAACGCTACCGCGCAGCGCGGGGCGAGGAGTACAGTCTCGTCCTCGCGCGCAGGGGTCGGTCGTCCTGCGGTCACGACTGGCCGCTGATGATCCGTGACCGGCAGCGCCGCCGGTGGGCACCGGTCAGGTGCCCACCGGCCGTCCGCGTCAGTCGCCGTACTCGCGGATGACGATGTCGGAGAAGGTGGCCGCGCCGCTGACGGGGTGAGGAATGCCAGTCGTTATGGGGCAACCGTTACTTCAGGATCGGGGGGCGTCTGGTCCCATCGCAGAACATCACCGGGCTCGCAGTTCAGAACACCACAGATCGCGTCGAGCGTTGAGAATCGTATGGCTCGCGCCCGTCCGTTCTTGAGAACCGCGACATTCGCTGCCGAAATGCCAATTGCATTTGAGAATTCGGCGACACTGAGGCCCCGGTCCTGGAGTAGCTGATCGAGGACCACTCTGACCGCCACTAAATCACCTCCGAGAGTTCTTCGTCCATGACGGCAGCTCGCCGTAGCAGCGAACGCAACACCAGAAGTACGAGCGCAGTTGTGAGGCCGACGAGTGTCGCGGCGATGACGAGGAGTCCGAGAGCGGGTGGTCCAGGCAGGAAGGGGATGATCACGGCCACCGCGGCTGTCGCCACACCAACGACAGATATGAGGATGTCGACCAGCCTCAGCGACGCACGGTCGAACATTCGCCCATCATGAATTGCGGCAACGAGAAGCGCGATGAGCGCGAGAGCCAGTTCAATGCACGTCCCCACGACGAGTAGAACCGTCGCAATCAAGGGTTCGAGTGCGATGAGTGGTCGGTACATCCCTGCGAGCAGCGGCAGGGACTCGGCAGCAGCGACTCCAAGCGCGAGGACGACCGCGCCGAGCATGGCGAGTGCGATCCACGTCAGAACAGTAGCGGTCGGGGACGTGCGTTTCATCACTGAGGGCATCTATCGATTATCGATAGATGCCCTCAGTGAGTCAAGCGGGCGACGACGCTACTTCGTGGAGGTCGCCAGCACGACAGCGTGACGTCAGCGGATACCCGGGTCGATCCGTGAGGTCGAGATGTTGAACACAGTCCGCGGCCCGGTGACGTACGCTGCGTCGGCGGCGTAGGACACGGCCTCGGCACCCGCGGACCAGGACGAACCGTTGCTCTTCGCGTTCGAGCAGCGCTTGTCTGCGACACCCTTACCGCTCCGCGTGTACTGGATGCACACCTGCACGATCCGCTTGCCAGAGAAAACGTTCGCGGCAGCCTTCGCGGTCCCCTTGTAGAAATACTGCACGTACTCCGACGATCTTGCGTAGCTCGATCCCCAGTCTGCCAATGGCTGAATCACGCCCGGCGCTCGGTCCGTCGGGTAGGTCGAACCGACGGTGTCGCCGGTGCCGGGCGTGATCTCGAACGACTCCGTGGTCGTGACCAAGCCGTCTTCCGGGCCGAACTCCCGGCCATTGATCGTGATCGAATCTTGACTTGCGGCGTCACCGTCGGCGAAAGCCGGCGTTGCCACGAACGACGTCATCCCCGCCGTCAGCACAGCCGCAATGGCAGCAGTTTTCTTGAACTTCAGCAACGTTCCCCCTTGCATTGTTGGGCTCGACCTCTTTTACTGGCCGACTCTTGCAAATCGTATGGGCGAACGTGAAAAACAGTCAAACTTTGAGACCCGATCGTTACGGGCGCAAGGGCGTGGTTGACGCGTCAGGCACCTTCACCGTCCACGCGACTCAAGCGCGCGGCCCGTGACCTCGTTGCGGTCGACGAAGCGGGCGGCGTCACTGCTACCGATTGCGATTGCGATTGCGAGGATGCCGGTGGTGTCCACGGCCGGCCGGCCTATGACGACGTCGAGGGGCAGCTGCCGTTCCCGCCACCAGTCACGGGGCGTTGGGTGCTGGATTCCAGCGAGGGCCAGCAGATCGATCCCGAACTCGGCGCTGCCGCTCAGACCCGTCCGTCCCCGAGCACCCGGACACCAGCAGCGCGGAACGGCCCCGTGTCGCGCTCGAACCGGATCCCGGGAGGCACGCCGACGGGGAGCAGAGCGACGTCCGGCACGCGGGAGGCGACGTCGAGCAGCACCGCACGGAGCTCGCCGACCGCCGCGGCCTCGCCGAGCACCGTTCCGTCGAGTCCGACGGTCGGCCTGCCGTCGGAGACGACCACCAGCCGGCGGCGACCGGGCTCGTCGGCGTCGAGCAGCTCCGCGGCGACCAGGAGCCCGTGTGCGAGCGGCGTGCCGCCACCCGTCCGCGCCCGACCGATCCCCCACCGGGTGCGGTGCAGACTCGTCGAGCGGGTGACGACGACCTCCGCACGGTCGCCGGCTGCCACGACGACGCTGACGGTGCCGCGTCGCGCGCAGACCTCTGCGGCCAGGCGGTCAGCGGCGGAACCCGCCCGGTCGAGTCCGGCCCGCCCCAACGAGGACGAGCCGTCGACGAGCAGCACCGTGTGGGTCCCCCCTCGTCGCGCCCGGACCGCTGCACGGAGGTCGTCCCGGACGAGCGGGACCGGATCGGGTCGGCCCATCGCGGTCTCGAGCGCCACCCGCACCGCCGCACGGCGCAGGCTCGGCACCACGGCGATCCCACCCCGACCGCGGTCGAGCGCCACGTCACGCACGATCCGGCCGCGGTCGTCGGATCGGCTCGACGGCCCGTCCCGCCCGCGCAGGTGCCGGTCGGTCCGCGCTGCCGGGCGTACGCGCATCGCCTGGTCGGTCGTGATGCCGGTCACCTCGACGGTGACCGACAGGCCGGTGTGGTCGCCGTCGTGCGTGCACTCCTGCGACGTCGCCGTCGCGCCGGTCGCGCCGTCAGTACCGGTCGCGCCGTCGCTGGCGGTCGGGGCCGGGTCCGGCCGGGAGGCGGTGCTCGCCTCCGCACCGCTGCTCACGTCCGCGCTGCTGGTCGCCCGGTCGTCGGCGATCGCGTCGCCCTCGTCGCTCCCATCCGCCTCGTCACCGGGCCGATCCTCCGTCGAGTCGGAGTCGTACGCATCCGGTTCGCCCGTCGCGTCCGGGCGGTCAGCGCGCCCACTGCCCGTACCGTCCTCGTCGCCGGCACCGGTGTCCGGGTCGCCTGCTGCCGTTCCGTCGCCGTCCTGGTCGTCGGCGGTCGCTGCTGCATCATCGGTCGCCGGTCCGCTCTCGATGCCGTCCGCCTCGTCCTCGACCGACGGGCCGGCCGCGTCGTCCCCACCCTCGCCGTCCGCTCCCCCGGTCGGGTCCTCGGGTACGGCCGATCCGGAGCGCCGAGGCCCCGCGACGACCCCCGCGACGACGGCGAGCGGATCCGGGTGGCCGCCGGCGGCGAGCCCCAGGGCGAGACGCGACGCAGCCACGTCGAGCCCGTGGTCTCGGAGACCGGCCACGTCGAGGAGCCGGACGACCGCGCCGGGCAGTTCGTCGAGCCTCCAGACCGGTGCCCTGCATGGTCTCGGCGACGTGACGGTGCGGGGGTGTGCGAACCGGAGGACCGCCGTGCAGCGGCGGAGCAGCGCCGGCGCGACGTCGCCGGCGTCCCACGCCAGGGCGAGCACGCGCTCGCCTCGGACCACCGCGAGCCGTTCCGCGTCGACCGACTCGGCGTGCGCGAAGCGGGCATCAGCAGCATCGGCGAGCTCGCGGAAGGCCCGCTCGGCGATGTCCGCGTCGCCCGTGCAGAGGATCCCGAACCGGTCGCCGGCGAGCCAGCGGTCGAGCACCGCCCGGTGCTGGTCGTCGGTCACGCGGCCCGCAGACCGAGCACCCGAGCCGTCGCCAGTCGGACGCGCGCGGCAGGGGCTGCGGCCCGTTCCGCTGGCTGGCGCGGGGTCCGGTGTCGGAGTGCCGGCACGGCCGCCATGGCGACGTCGGCGCCGGTGACCTCTGCCCGGCCGGCGAAGGCCGCGCCCGCGAGGGCGGTCCGCGTCATCACGAGGTCGGCACGGTGGCCGATCGCGCCGGACTCCACGCAGACGTCGACGATCTGGCGCAGGATCCGCTCGGACACCGCGACCTCGTCGAGCAGGTCCCGCGCCCGGACGATGCGTTCGCCCAGCCGGAGTTCCGACTCGCGTGCGGCGGCGACGAACGCGTCCGGGTCGCGGTCGAACCGCAGGCGGCGGCGGACGATCTCCAGGCGGACGTCGACGTCGGTGATGGTCGTGACCGCCGTCGCCAGGCCGAAACGATCCTCGAGCTGCGGGCGCAACTCGCCCTCCTCGGGGTTCCCGCTGCCGACGAGCACGAACCGGGCGGGGTGGACGTGGCTGATGCCGTCGCGCTCCACCCGGTTCACGCCGGACGCGGCGACGTCGAGCAGCACGTCGACGAGCAGGTCGTCGAGCAGGTTCACCTCGTCGATGTAGAGGAAGCCGCCGTGTGCCTGGCCGAGGACGCCCGGCGCGAAGGCGACCTCGCCGCGCAGGGCGCGGTCGACGTCGAGCGAACCGAGCACCCGGTCCTCGCTGGCGCCGAGCGGCAGTTCCGCGATCGGCATCAGCACCCCCGCCGTGCGGAGCAGCGCGCCCAGGCCTCGGACGGTCGTCGTCTTCGCGGTGCCACGGTCGCCGATCGCCAGGACACCGGCGATGCCCGGATCGACCGCGCAGAGCGCGAGGCAGCGCTTCAGCTCGTCCTGACCGAGGACCGCGCTGAACGGGAAGACCGCATCCGACATGCTTTGATGATAACTGTTCTCATCAACGGTCCGGAACGGAGGGCGACCATGACCGCACGCTCGACCGTGCCCGTCGTCGCGATCACCGGACCGCTCGGCGTCGGCAAGACGAGCCTGGTCAACGCGCTGCTCCGCACGCCGGGCGCCCGCATCGGCGTCGTGGTGAACGACTTCGGGGCCGTGAACATCGACGCCGGACTGGTGGTCGGGCAGATCGACGAGGCGGCGTCGATCTCCGGCGGGTGCATCTGCTGCCTCGACGACACGAGAGGACTCGACGACGCCCTCGAACGCCTGACCGACGCACGACTCGCCCTCGACGTCGTCCTGGTCGAAGCGAGCGGTGCAGCCGATCCCGCGGTGCTCTCGCGCCTCATCCGCTTCAGCTCGGCGCCCCGCGCCAGGTGGGGCGGACTCGTGGAGGTCGTCGACGCCGCCTGGTTCGGACGGACGACCGAGGCCCAGCGCCTCGGCGACGCCCGCTACCGGACGGCATCGCTCGTCGTGGCGAACAAGACCGACCGGACACCGGACGCCGACCGCGTCCTCCGCGCGCTCGGGGACGTCGCCCCGCGGGCCGTCGTCGTCCAGGCCGTGCGGGGCGCGATCGACCCCACCGTGCTGTTCGACGTCGCGGAGCGGGCAGCATCGGACGAGCTCGACTTCTCGGGTCTGACGGAGCCGGAGCACGTGCACCACCACGCCGAGGCCGTCACCCGAGAACTCCACGCCCCGGTGTCCGCGGACACGCTCGTCGACCTGCTCGACATCCCCGTTCCGGGCGTCGCGCGGATCAAGGGCATCGTCGACGTCCGGATCGGCAACGCCAGCCGGCCGTACGTGGTGCACGTCGTCACCGGCACGGTCCACGTCGAACCGCTCGGGACCGGGACCGCGGCTCGGGCACTCGTCGCCATCGGGTACGGGTTCGACGCCGAGGTCGTCCGGGCGCGGTTCGAGTCGGTCGCGGTGGACGGACCCTCGTCGCCAGCGGGCGTGCGGCGGCTCCGGAGGTTGCTGCGGCTCAGCCGGTGAGCGGCGCGCGGTCCGAGAGCCCGCTGGTCGGGGTTCAGGACCGGAAACGGAACAGCCCCGGTGCCCTGCACCGGGGCTGTTCGCGAATGCCTACTTCTGGCCGGATCGCTGCGTGAGCGTGAAGTTCACCGCTCCGTAGAGGACCCAGGCGGTGACCGCGACGAACGCGACCGTCCCCAGCGTTGCTGGCAGCAGCCCCTGCACCAGGAACGGCACGAGAAGGAGACTCAGCACGCCGAGGACTGACCTTCCTCACTTGCATGTGTCCCTTCCTCGTACTCCGCGCAGCGTGAGTTGAAGATCGTCACCCAGCATGTCCGGGAGTTCTTCACCGTCCGCGTCGTGCGCCCGCGGAGCGGTCACGAGGTTTGTGAGTGATGCCGCTCGGGCCGGTTCTCCGTCGCGAGGCGGAGGTGGTGCCTGACCCAGGCTCGTAGGTTGGGGCCGAGGAGAAGGGAAGGCAGATGCAGAGCACTTGGGCAGCGAAGATCTTCGGCGACAAGGAGGATCCGCGCGTGCGGCTGCAGGTCCTCTTCGGTGGCGCAATCCCCTCGGGTGGTCAGCCCCCTGAGTCTGCGCTCGCGTGGGCGAGAGACGTGCTGCACCGCACTGGCAGCACAACTGCTGATGAGGCGACCAGGGTCCGCGACCTGCGGAAAGCTGACGAACGGCTGACGCTGAAAGCGGCCACGTTCCTGGCCCGCCACTCCCCCACCGGAGAATGAACGGCGCGCGGAAGCGTCGGCTTCCGCGCACATGACCCGCCTCGCACGATCGGTGCCCGGATCACCGAGGGGGCGGACGCACCTCGTCGCTGCAGATCAGCGCGACGAGGTGGCCTGACCCTGCCGTGTCGCCGCCGTCACGCGATCGGTGACAACCTCAGCTTCCGCTGGTGGCGACGCCGGCGGCGCCGAGTCCCACCACGGCGATGACCACGAGCGCCCAACCGAGGACGAACAAGCCGTTGAGGATCAGCCCGGTGATCGCCATGCCACGTCCCGCGGGCTCTTTGCGGAGGCCGATGATGCCGAGGATGAACCCGAGCAAGGGCACGATGAACGTGAAACCCAGGACGATCGATACCAGGCCCAGCACCATGCTGGTGATGCTCAGCCCCTTGGGCGGCGCCGGCTGGTAGCCGACGATCACCGGCGCCTGCTGCACGTACTGCGGCTGGTTCGAGGGGTTCTGCCCCGGACCCGGATTCTGAAAGTCGCTCATTGTATCCCCCACCTGACGATTCGTTATGGAATGTCTCAACGATAGCCGGGTAACGTGCTCACCCCACCACCCTCTGTCGGTACCGACACGGGCCGGGGTAGCGCGCGAGCACCTCACGCCGACCTCCACCGAGACGGGTCGAGGTCGATACCGAATCCGCGGATCACCTGGCGGCAACGTGTGAGCAGCTTCGCTCTGTACCGTCGTTCTCGCCGCGCTCAATGTCGCTATCGCGTCGCGCAAGCCGATCGCCCACCGCGCGTTCTCATGAGGAGTGACGGTTGAGCTGCCCGACGTGTTGCGGGACGAGCGCGGCGATGGTCGGAGCCGTGTCGTCCCGATCGCGACGCGCGACGATCACCCAGCTGATCGTCGAGGTCCGCGGCGCTCATCGGGCGAGTGTGGCACGGTGGGAGCGCAGTCTGTGGACACCGCCGAAGGGGAGATGCGATGAGCCAGCAGTTCGTGTTCTGGAGAACGAGCGAGCAGCTCGAGGCTCGCGCCGTGTACGAGGCCCTGATGGAGGGCGAGCCGGTCGTGGGGCTCGATCTACTCGACCTCGACGCGGCGGAGCAGGCGCTCATCGAAGCGTTCCCGGGCTGGACGGTCGAGGCACATCGCGCCGAAGGCGGCGAACAGACCATGCTCATCTCGCCGGACCAGCGCGCCGGCATCGATGCCGGCTACTCGCCCGAGAGCGTCACCGTGAGCTGCTCGTGGATGTCAGGAGAGCAGTACAACCTGGTCATCGAGGCGATGGCAACGCTGCAGCTCCCGCTCTACGACCCGCAGATCGACGAGCGGTTCGACTCGGTGCCGATCTGACCACGCCTGCGATCGGCCGCAGTCTCGACGCAGCCCGCGTCCGGAGGGATGAGTCCTCGGCAGGGAAGCGCGAGGGCTCTCGCTCGTTTCGTCTTGATAGCCGATCCCCGTCAGGACAGGATCGTGAGGAGCCGGTTCCCGAAGAGAGCTGCGTAGCGTCCTTGCCATTGCAGGATGTCCCGCACGTGGTAGGCGGTGCGTGGGAGTCGTTGAGCGAACCGGTCAAAGCTGGAGAGAATCAGGACGAGGCCAGTCTCGGATGCGTCCCACCCGTAGGCTGCCTCAGCTACGTCTGACATGCAGTCGTTGAGCGCGTCCAGGTTCTTCCCGAAGTAGCTGGGGAACTGAAGGCTTGTCGCGAAGGCCATGTGCATCTGCTTGTCTTCTTCCCAGGCCCCGGCGTCTAGTTTCACGACCCGGTAGCCCTCGCGCCGAAGCCACGTCTTGGCGTTGCGCAACGCAGCATCGTCTTCAAGCCTGCGGACAAACCCGTCGCGGGCGATTTCGAAGTCCAGCCTGTTGCCGAGGATGTCTTCGGTGGAGAATGAGGGCACGCTACGAACCGTAGTACGGCGAAGAGGTCGAGGTGGGGCGGCGCCCGATCTCGCAGCGTCCTGGACGCGCCTGCCGACGCGAGGCCGCCCGTAAGCCGGTCCTCCAGTGGATTCCCGGGTGCTTGCGGGCAGACCCGGAATCGTAAAGTCCGCTCCAGGGCGATCCCCGTCTCACATAGGTGGTCCGCGAACTATCTCAGTTCACGCACGCCATACGGACACCTCGCGACGCACGAAGACTGAGCCGACCCCTGCTCAACGTAACCCGTCCGGGCTGCCGAACAACGTGTCCATGTCCGTATTTCAGACACGTTGCGTGGCAGTCGGACAAGTTAGCTGGCGGACGACACGACTCCTGTCGACAGGCTCGCTACTTGTCGCCAACCCCGGTTCATGAGACTCGCAGTCGGCGCGCGTGTCACTCGACTTGACCAGACATCTTGTCGCCGTCTCGACGGCGCTACGACGGTCTTGATACGGGATCGGCCAGCGGACTCGCCGGCCACACCGGATACGGCAACGGATCCGAGCATCCAAGGAAGCCCGAGCCCGAGTGCCGGGACCAGCAATGACGGGCCGCCCGCGAGGACGAAGCACGGCGTGAACGTCAGCCGCCGAGGCACGCGGTGCGAGACGTACCCGAACACCACCGAACCGATGAAGGCCGCACCGCCGAACGTTCCGGTGACGAGCCCGAGCGCCTGTGCGCCACCGAGCCGTTCGTCCGCGTAAAGCGGTAGCAGGGCGTTTGACCGGGCCGCGTCGAGCAGGTTCGTGACGAGCACCAGCGCTACAACGAGCCGGAAGAGTGGGTCGCGGACGCAGAACCGGAACCCCTCGGCGGTGTCCCGCCAGTGTCCCTGCGATGTCCCGGGTGCAGCGCTCTCGGCGACCGTCGGCTGGACGGAGTCGTTCGCGGCATGCGTGCGGTTCTTCCGTGCGAATCTCGCTGATCCGGAGCTCGATGTGCCGATGATGGCGTCCGCGATGGCGCTCTCCGTCCGCTCCGTTCACGCGCTCTTCGCCGACTGTGGGCTGCAGCCCGCTGCGGAGATTCGCCGCACCAGACTGCGTGTCGCTGAGCAACTGCTAACGCAGACCCCACTCGACGTCGCAGAAGTTAGGCTCCTTGTCGGCATCCGACCCGAGCGTCTTCGCACGTACCTTCCGCCAAGCAACGGGGCGAACGCCCTCGGATTTCCGCAGCGACGACCGGTGAGCGCACGTCCGTCCCACCGCTATCGCAGTCGGCGGCCGCATGGCGAGTCACATGGAGAGAAGAAGCCCCGCGTCGTGTCGGGAGCTCCTGCCATAATCAGGCCCACTATGGGGACCAAATTGAGTCACGACGACGCCGTCGAATACCTCCGGCAGGTCGATGAGCGCAAGGCGAGTCAGACCAACGGCGATCGCCCGTGGACGATCGTCTACGATTGGCAGGACTCGGGCAATGGCACCGGCGCACGCTTTGCAGCGTTCGCTGCGCCGAGCTACCGCGATCGTGCCATGCAAAGCGCTAGCTGGGACATGAGGGTCGGCGGTGGATTCCCCGGCTTCTCCCAGAGCCACAGGGATGGCGAGTGGGTCACGACCTACTACCGCAACAGCGACGGGCCTGAACTCGAACCACTCGTCCTCGTGCAACAGATGCACGGCATCGTCCCCGATGCGTACCACATATCCGAAGAGTTCCGGCTCCTCATGAACCTGTGGGAAGACAAGACCACCGGTAATTACTACCGCATCACCGACGATGGGTCGAAAGAACTTGCCATAGAGTTCACGGACGCTCTTATCCGCATCCGAACTCCGATACTGCGTCGCTACCAGGCCGCCCGACAGCTTGATCTCCTTCTGTTCTCGGACAGCCGCGTGTTCATCAACGCCGACGAAGAGTCCGAAGCCTTCGAGGAGCTAAACGAACCAGACCACGTAGAAAAGGATTCCGTCGTCTCCTTGGGTGTGGGCAACATGGACCTCGGCGAGAAGCAGGTGTTCTCCCGGCTACTGGTCAAGCGCATCCTTCCGCCTCCTCCGCAGGATCAGAGCGGCATCTGGCCATGGGATCTAGGAGACGAGGAGTACCCGGAGTTCATCATCGGTGAGGACCAGAACGGCCGCCCGACCAAGTACACATGTGAGCAGGACAAACTCGCCAATTACTTCGGCGCGAACCCAGACGCGCCCCACTACCTGACGCCCGTCTTCTTCAAACCCGAAGTGCTCAGGCGCTACTACGACGACCCGAACCTGTACTCGATCAGCGACGGTCGACTCAGCTGCGGGTACCTCTGGGGAGTGCAGATAGACAACGGCAACCCGGACGCGGTCATGGTGTTCCTCGGCGACATCGGTCGAGATATCCCCAGCAGCCACCGGGACCACTGGCGTGCGTACAACATCCCGCCGGTCTCGAACATGAGCGAGTCCACGTTCCGCCGATCGTTCCTCGCCCAGTTCGCGGATACGGAGAACCCGGAGCACCTCTTCAAGAACGCATACCTGGCGATTCAACGCGCGTGGGTGGAAAACTGGGGCTGGGGGCTGTACCGCGAGGCAAAGGGCAGCGACGCGGGTCTCATCCAACGTGTCCGGATCCCGCTGAACGACACCGACACGGAGTTCGAAGCGCAGCTGCTTGCCCTCGCGAAGCTTCTCGTGGACATGCTCGATGAGGCGGCTATCTCAGCTGGCCTGCCTCCGGTGAAGGATGAGAAAGGCATCTCCAAGCTGAAGCGCTTCCTCGAGACGCACCGCTACGAACACGTGGAGCGCGACATCGCGTTGCTTCGTCGAATTCAGAATCTTCGCTCTCGGATTGCCGCGCACACATCAGGGTCGAGTGGCCAAGCGTTCCTAGCCCAGGAGTTGGATGGGCTGAGTAAGCCGGAGTTCATCGAGAAGCTCATGCGAGACGCGACACAGATGTTCGCGGACTTGTCAAAGCTGTCAAATAGCTAGGGCCGGTCGGCACGTGTCTGGTCGGCGTCGGAGATGCCAGTGAGCGCCTCACGTCCGGTTGCTTTCAATCACCAATTCGCGGTGGTGCCCCTGTCTGCCTTGACGCCTAGGAGACGAGCGAGTCGACCTGCGCTTGCAAGCCAGCCACGACAAGATCTAACGTCTCGATCTGACCCTGCGCTCGGCTGACGAGAACGGCACCTTCTGCAGCGGTACGGCCGGGCCCAGATCCCGCGGGGGTTCTCCTAGACGGTGGCGGAGGAGGGTGCTGAGCCGTGCCGGGCGTCAGTGATGTCGCGATGCGGCGTGCCGCAAGATCATCCGAGCCTACGCGGAATGAGTGTCGCTTCGCAGAAGGCCTTCGAGAAGGATGAGCGCATGGAGCATCGGTCGCGGACGTCCGCGGTGTTCATCATCATCCTGTCGGCGTTGTTCGTCGGCACGACCGCAGTCGGTCTTGCGTTCTGGCCGGGTGACCAACCTGCAACCCCTGAAGATGATTCAGTGCAGAGCCGAGGAGGTTCACAATCTGGTCGAGAACAGGGTTGTACGGTGCCGCCGCTCTGTCGCTGGCCAGCGAAGATTGAGGGCGCACTTCTAGCTGCTGGGGGCGGACATCGAGCCGATCCCTCCGCGCGAACCCGAACTGCAGAAACAGCAACCCACACTCGGCGTCTTCGTCGGTTTCACGATTGTCATAGCGTCCTGAAGCATCGGCGTCACCCACGCCGTCGGTATTGGCTAGTGCTGCCCATCGCGTCGCGGTCAGAGAACGTATGCGGTGTCGGCGGTTCGAACTCCCGCACAGTGCGCCGCTCGCAACCTCCCGTCCCCTTACTGGTTGCACGGTAACAACGCCCGGGTACCGTCGTGCTACCGGCTCGTTGGCGCGAAGGCTGACGCAACCGGCTCGCGAATCGGTATTATCCCGCTAGTTGGCCCCATCGTCGACACCAAAGAGTCCTTGGAGGAGACCCGAAGTGGGCGATAAGGGGGTGCTGATGCGCTCTTCGAACGTCGCGGCGTCCATCGAGAGTTCGTTCCCTGGCGGGTCTAAGAAGCGGAGTTCCTTCGTGCTCACCTGGGGCATAGATCCGAAGTTGAACTCATGCGGACTAGGCCACAACTGGACTGCCCGGCCATCAGTTACTTGAGGATGATCGATCGGCCAGCCTGGGTGCCACACGATCGTCACGTTGACGCCTCGAAACCCGAACGCTCGCAGCATGAAGTCGAGGTCCTTGCCATCGACCACAGGGTGCGGAAGCGGGATCCACTGTTGGTCCCCTGGTTCAGGGTCCGGATCGCTCCCGTCGAGCTCGCGGCGGGTGATGTACACCGAGAAGCTGTCCGGCGGAGGACTCCCAACCGTCATCCACGATAGCCAATCCCCACGAACGCGGGAGAGGACCGGCACGTCCGAGTCTTCGTTCATCGCGGGGAGATCGAATCGGCGCTCGGGGAGGTAAGAGAGCAGTCCAACCTTCAGGAGCCACCGTGCGAGAGCATCACTGTCATCCGCCGAAATAAGAAGATCATCGTGCGAATCAGTGTGCCCGAGGATGCGACGCACGAGATTCTTTGCCGGCTCCTCGAGGTAGGTGCCCAAGGCGTTGTTGCAGGCCACACACGCCGGCACGTGCACACCGGGTAGAGCGTTTAACGTCTGTGGCACCGTCGGGCTGGCCTCCTTCGGCTTCTTCGTGTACACGACTCCGCCATGTGCACCAGAGAACGGTTGTTGACCGGCGAACTCTTTGATGAACCAGGATGGCCAGACATGCTCACCCTTCGGTGAACTTGCGCTGCCACAAAACACGCACGGTATGCCTTCCAAGCTTTCCATGACGCCACGATAGGACTCGACCATCGGCATGGACAACAAGCCGCACCGCCAGCTGCGGCTGGCGGTGCGGGTGCCGGCCGCAGTCAGGGTCCCTTAGTTCTGCCAGACGGTCTTCTGGCCCGGTGCGAACGCGCCCGCCGCGACAAGCGCAACCGTTGCGAGGGCGTTCACGGGGTCAGCCCAATCAGGGGCCTCCGGTGGGGAACCGATGGTGTGGTTGATGATCGGGGACAGCGAGACCTCCCACAGGAGGATGCCGCTAGGAACGAAGAAAGCCAGTGCCCCGACGATGAAAGACCAACCGGTTGTCACGCTCACAATGAGGACTGCAAACGAGAGCGCGAGGACCGCGATCTGCAACGAAGTCGTAAACCACGCGCCGCCGAGGTGCGCCCCGTACCACCAGATGAAGACACCAAGCGCCAGGAGAACGAGTGGGTAGACGCACCGGCGGAGCACTAATTCATGCCGTTTCGCCGGGTTCGGCCGATGTTCCGTTTTGAGCCAACTCCACGCGCGGCTGCACCATCGTCGTGATGGCACGATTGGTGTCGTAGTCAGCGGCGTCTGCGCTGAATCTTGCCGCCGACGAGCAGCCTTGTCGCTCTCCCGGATGGCGAACCACAGCATCCCGATCGCGGACGCTACGATCCAGCCTGAGTAGGCGTACTTGCGATGCAGCGCGTCGCGCTGCTGGTGAGCTTGATGTTCCTTCATGGGGTCCTCTCGGTCATAGCGCCGAGAGGCTTCACCGCTCCCCCAGCGATTTCGGGACGTACACACCCGAAGCACAACGACCGTAGCGGAAGTTCGACAGGCAACGAAGCGATAGCTGTCCGATGCCGCTTCAAGCTCTCCAGGGAGCTCGGATAGTCGATGCGTGTGTCCCAGGGGATGTCTGAGCGCGCCCGTCCGCTTGGAACGGGGCGGGCGGCGAGGGCCCAGCGAACATGGCGGGGTGTCCGCTTCAGGTCAAGCCCGAGATGGCTCAATGCGTACTCTCCGGCGCGCACTCGATCGTGTAATTGCGCAACGTCGATGTCATCTAATTCTGGCGCAAGGGGAGCGCCAGCGGGTCTCCAACGTGGTGGTGCCCACACGATGGGTTCGTCGTCGAAAGCACGAATGTGCCCAACCTCGGGGAACGTGCCCACCATGCGATGTTTCGGGAGCCAGGCCGTGAGGTACTCGTCGATCGCGGCTTGGAGCTCCGCGCTCATCGTCGTGAGAAAGCGAGTGTAGTCAGCCGCGTCTGCGGCACCGGGTTCAAATTCGAGGTGCTGCGGCAGGTCACGGGTACCGGCAGCGGTGAGTCGTAGCCACGCGTAGCGCCTCGCATTCAGCAGCCTTCTGCCTCGACCGGGGGCCTCTCCGACGCTGCTACTCAGCAGACGCCAGTCCGCCTCGGGGAGCAGCCCGCTCCACCTGAGGTATCGGCGCGCTACGTAGTTGATGGGCGACGGGTTGAGACGGAGCCATCCCGCTAGCTCTCCGAGTTGCCGGAGCACTGCGGTCGCCTGTTCAGGAGTCCCAAGCATCGAAGGTCGGAGCTTCCGGCCGATCCCGGCAATTCGGTCCGTACCGCCTTCAACGCCAACACCGGCGACACGAAGCGCGTCCGCGAGTCCGCGCTGTAACGCGGAGGGGTCCGTGATGTGGTCGACGCCGAGGGGGTTTGCCCAAGTCGGCCACATCAGAGGTGGGATGAGAACGTCGGTCAGAGGTTGCTCTGTCGCAAGAGCAAGAGAGTTCCAAGACCATCCGCTGGGTTGGATCCGTCGGTCCGGTTCTTCGAGAGCGACGAGTACCTCCGCAAAGCCGGGCGACACGGCGGAACGCGGAGTTGCTTGCCGTAGGCGGGGTCGGTGCGTCGCCGCGGCGCCTGCTAGCGCTGGCTGTCGGGAGCTCTTGTCTCAGATAGGTGGTCCGCGATCCTTACAAGTGAATCCGGGGCACGTCATGCGGACGTCACGCACGCTCCCAGGACCCGGAGTGAGCGACCAACCGTCGCTCCCGCCCGCGCGCATGGCGACAAGTTGTGTGCGAAGGAGACAGAATATGTGCGCGGCGACAACTCCCCTACTGCGGCATGTCCACGAACCGCGAGAACATCCCATGGAACGCCACGGTGATCGTGTCCGTCGGCCCGTTGCGGTGCTTCGCCACGATCAGGTCCGCCTCCCCCTGACGCGGGTTGTCCTTCTCGTACGCCGACTCACGGTGCAGCAGGATGACCATGTCGGCGTCCTGCTCGATCGACCCGGACTCACGCAGGTCGGAGATCATCGGCTTCTTGTCGGCACGCTGCTCGGGCCCACGGTTCAGCTGCGACAGCGCGATGACGGGCACCTGCAGCTCCTTCGCCATGAGCTTCAGCGCACGCGAGAACTCCGAGACCTCCTGCTGGCGGCTCTCGACCTTCTTGCCGGAGGTCATCAGCTGCAGGTAGTCGATGACGACGAGCTTCAGGTTGTGCTGCTGCTTGAGGCGCCGGCACTTGGCGCGGATCTCGACCAGGGTCATGTTGGGGGAGTCGTCGATGAAGAACGGGGCGTCGTTGATGCGGCCGCGGGTCTGCGCGATGGTGGTCCAGTCGCGGGTGTCGACGGTGCCCTTGCGCATGTTCTGCAGGGGGACGCTGGACTCGGCGGACAGCAGGCGCATGGCGATCTCGGCGCGCCCCATCTCGAGTGAGAAGAACGCGGCGGTCTGGTTGTGCTTGAGCGCGGCGGAGCGGCACAGGTCGAGCGCCAGGGTCGACTTGCCCAGTGCGGGTCGTGCGGCGACGATGATCAGCTGCCCGGGGTGGAAGCCGTTGGTCAGGGCGTCCATCTGGGCGAAGCCGGTGGGGACGCCGGTCATCTGTCCGTCGCGGCCCTTGGCGGCTTCGATCTCGTCGATGGCGGTGCCGATGGCTTCGGTGAGGGGGACGTAGTCCTCGGTCTGCACGCCACCGGCGACGTTGTAGACCTCGGCCTGGGCGCTGTTGACCAGGTCGGTGACCTCGCCTTCGCTGGCGTAGCCCATCTGGACGATGCGGGTGCCGGCTTCGACCAGGCGGCGCAGGACGGCCTTCTCGGCGACGATGGCGGCGTAGTAGCCGGCGTTCGCCGCGGTGGGCACCATGCTCGTCAGGCTGTGCAGGTACTCGGCGCCGCCGCCGCGGGACAGCAGGCCCGTCTTCGTCAGCTCGTCGGTGACGGCGATGACGTCGGTCGGCTCGCCGTGGGAGTACAACGACAGGATCGCGTCGAAGATGACCTCGTGCTTGGGGATGTAGAAGTCCACGCCGCGTGCGGTCTCGATGACGTCGGCGACGGCGTCCTTCGACAGCATCATGCCGCCGATGGTCGACTGCTCAGCGAGCATGTCGTGCGGAGGAGTCCGGTCGTTGTTCCGCTCGGCGTACTCCCGCGGGGCCGGCTCCAGATGCGCGATCGACACACGTGCTCCTCAGTGTTTGGCGGTGCTGGCGGACGGCTCAGTGAACCGCTCCCCACCGAGCAGTTCTACCCCGGGCGACCGACATCCCCGAGTCGCTGGCTCAAGCTACGGGTACGGAGTTATCCCCAGCAAACGGCCCTGTGGACAACTCTGTGGAGAGACCGTGGAACACGCCGAGGTCTTGTGTGGAGGGTTGTGCACTCAGCTGTGGACAACTCCCCTGGGGAACACACTTTCGACTTTTGACCAGGGCTTTCCTGTTCCACACCATGTGTGGAGAACTCGGCTTCAACTGGGAGTCGAAGGTTCCCGTTCGAGGCCCCCACTGTGCAGAAGCGACTTGACAAACACCCTCGGCGTCCCGTTCCACTCGGCTGGCTCCCAGGTGGGCAGAGCGGGGCCGTGGGTAACCGGCCAACCGTGTTTCGGGTGCCGGACCTGCTCAGCCGGCCCGCGCCTCCAGGACGTCCTCCACACCCGTCGACACGCCGTCATCCGCAGAAGACACGGGAGCAGAAGACACGGCAGCGGAAGACGCCGCGGCGGACGGCACAGCAGCCGACGGCACAGCCGTCGACCCGGTCCGGGTCGCCGCCGTGACCATCGGCACCTGCACGGTCGAGGCGATGCCCGTCCCCAGGTGCACGAGCGCCGTCCCGGGCTGGACCCGCGACGAGATCGACGACCGCGAGATCCGCACGCCCACCAGGTCGCCGGCGAGGGTGTCCTGCGGCGACAGCAGCGCACCGCGACGGTTCTTCTTCGCGTCCACCTGCCACCCGCCGAACCCGGCGGCCAGCCCGGTCGTGTTGCCGCCGAGCACCAGCCCCTGCCCGTTGTCGGCGAGCCCCCGTACGAAGGTGCGGAGCTCGGCCTTCGCGGAGCAGTCGATGAGCAGCTCACCGTCGTCGACGACGAGGACGACCCCGGGCCGGCCGAGCAGGTCCTCGACGTCGGAGGGGGCGACGTCCTCCCCGGAGACGGTCGCCAGGACGCCGGGCAGGCCGGCCAGGTCACGCACGGCTCCCGGCCGCGGGGCGAACACCACGATCGGCGTCCCGCCGGCCAGCAGCGAGCGCGCCATCGCGGCGACCATCGTCGAGCGGCCGGCACGCGAGGGTCCGGCGACGATGAAGGTGCCGCCGCCCTCCCGCAGGTCCACGGTCTGCAGCGACATGTCGTCGCCCCCGATGCCGGTGACCGCGACCATCGGTGCCGGCGCGGGCGCGCCGTCGAGCGCGAGCGCGCCGTCGAGGTCCAGGTCCTTCGGCAGCGCGTCGACGCGGAACGGCCGGATGCGGGGGAGTCCGAGGGTCTCCTCGTCGGCCCGGACCCGCCGTGCGAGGGCCTGGACGGCCGCGGTCTGCCCCTGGCCTGACACGTCCTCACCCAGGGTCGCGAACTGCAGCTCGATCCCGCTGTCCGCACGGAAGCCGCGCCCGGGCGGGATGGTCGCCGGCAGCTGCCGGTGGTTGATCCCGCCGAGCGAGTAGTCGAGCCGGTCGGTCAGGCGCATCACGATCTTGTCGTCGGTCAGCGTCGACATCCGCGACGTCAGCAGCGTGCGGTCGCCGGAGATGACGACGTGGATGCCCGCGCCGGTGCCGTCGCGCAGCAACGACTGGATCGCCTCGGTCAGGGACCCGCCGTCGAACTCGCCGAGCGTGGTGGTGAAGTTCTCCCACCGGTCCACCAGGACCAGCACGTGCGGCAGGCGGTCCGCCTCGGCGGCGAGCAGCCGCTGTTCGGTGATGTTCGCGGCCCCCGCCGCCGCGATCACGTCGTGGCGTCGCGCCATCTCACGGGTCAGGCGTTCGATCAGCCGGGAGGCACGCTCCACCTGGGTGCGCTGGGCGACGGCCCCGCAGTGGGGCAGGGACTGCAACGACGCCAGGGCGCCGTTCCCGCAGTCGACGACGTAGAGGTGCAGGTCGCTGGAGGCGATCGACCCGGCCGCGGAGGCGGCGAGGGTGCGGAGCGCCTGGGACCGGCCGGAGCCCGGGGCGCCGACGACGTAGAGGTGGCCGAAGCGCTCGAGGTCGACGGTCGCGGCACGCTGCTGCTGGGTGTCGGGCAGGTCCTCCATGCCCCAGGTGAAGGTGAGTCCCGAACCTCCGTCGGGGGTTTCACCGACGGCAGCATCGGCATCCGGGCCGGACGACGAGCCTCCGACCGTCGCCGAGGCCACCGTGGCCAGGGGGAGCAGCTCGGGCAGGGGCGGCAGCCACGGCGAGTGCAGCGGACCGATGCCCATCTGCTCACGGGCGTCCCGCATCGCGCCGACCAGGACGGACAGGTCGGTCGCTGCCGAGCCCGGACCGGACTTCGACGGACGCTCGGGCGGCGACATCGCGAAGTCCCGCCACTCCAGGACCCGGACGAACGGCAGGACGGCGCTCGTGTCCTCCTCGCCGGCCCATCGTCCACCGACGCGGGCCGACTGGAACGGCACGACCGAGGAGTGCCCCAGGCGGGCGTATGCCCGTCCGGGCACGCTCTTCGGGATACGTGCCGCATCGGCCACGTCGATGACGTCGGTGCTCTCGCCGCCGTCCGTCATGCGGAGGGCGACGCGCAGGTTCGTGTTCGCGCGGATGTCCGGACCGACCACACCGCCGGGGCGCTGGGTGGCCAGGATCAGGTGCACGCCGAGGGACCGACCACGCTGGGCGATGCCGATCAGCCCGGCGACGAAGTCCGGCAGCTCGGTGACCATCGCCGCGAACTCGTCGATCACCAGGACCAGTCGGGGCATCTGCTCGCCCGAGCCACCGCGGGCGAGGTGTGCCTCGTGGTCCTCGATGTCCTTCGCCCCGGACGCGGCCAGGATGTGCTCGCGCCGGGTGAGCTCGGCGCGCAGGGAGCGCAAGGCCCGCTCGACCAGGTGCTGGTCCAGGTCCGTGACCAGGCCGACGGTGTGCGGCAGGTCCGACGCGACACTGAAGGCCGCACCGCCCTTGTAGTCGACGAGCACGAACGTCATCCGGTCCGGACGGTTCGCCGCCGCGAGCGAGGCCACCAGGGTCTGCAGGAACTCGGACTTGCCCGAGCCGGTGGTGCCGGCCACGAGCCCGTGCGGACCGTCCCGCACCAGGTCGAGCGCGAACGGCCCGTCGATGCCGACGCCGACGACCGCCGAGGTGGTGGGGGAGCCGGACCGCCAGCGCGAGGCCATCACGGACCCGCTCGGCTGCGGCAAGTCGAGCACGTCGAGCAGCCGCGCACTGTCCGGCACCAGGCCGTCCCCGTCCGAGCCGGAGGTGTCACGGAGCGGGGAGAGTGCGCGGGCGACCTCGTCGAACCAGTCGTCCTCGATGCGGTCGGCCAGCACGAGGTCGACCGGCGCGGACATCTGGCGGCGGAGGACGAGCTGCGTCGGCGAGCGGTGCAGCACGGTGGCGACGCACTCCTCCGGCAGCTGCCACTCCTCTTCGTCGATGCAGATGAGCCGGATGCCCAGGGCCGGGCCGTCACGGAGCAGTCCGACGACGCCGGGCATCGCACGGAGCCGGCGTGCACCGTCGAGCACGACGACGATCTCGGGCGAGAACCGACGCCGGCTGTTGACGTTCTTCTGCCGTTCGGCCCGGCGCTCGGCCAGGATCTGCGTCAGCTCGGCCAGGCGGCGACCGATGGTCTCGGCGTCCGACCCGACGAGCGCCAGCGCCTCCTGCCCGTCCGTCGGGCGCACGTGGGGGAGCCAGACGGTCCACGCCCAGTCCGGCACGGCCGACTGCGCGGTCAGCACGACGAACTGCACCTCGCGCGGGGACTGGGTGACGGCGAGCTGGCCGAGCAGCCAGCGGCCGATCGAGCGGGGCCAGGTGCCGGGTCCGGCGATGCCGACGACACCGACCTCGGCGAGCGGCACGGTGACGGGCACACCCCGGGTCCAGCGCGGTTCCTGGTCCAGGCGGTCCTGGTCGCGGTCGTCCTCCACGGTGACGGTGGAGGGCAGGTCCCCGATGCCGACCCGCACGTGCAGGTGGTCGGCGTCCGTCGGACGGCGCTCCCACAGGCGCCGGGTCGGGGTCGTCGCGGTGATCCGCAAGGCGGCAGCATCGAGCGAGTCCGAGCGTCGCTGGTCCCGTTCGGCGAGCACGGCACCGGCCACCGCGTCCTCGATCGCCCGCACCCGGTCGGCGTGGTCGGCCAGGGCCTTGCGGTGGCTCTTCTTGCCGGTCTTCCGTGCGGTGATCGTCTGCCCGATCACCATGATCGGCGTCATGAACGCGAACAGCAGGTAGAACGGCGAGTGGAACACGGTCGCCATCACGATGCCGAACATCGCCGGCACGAACACCATGATCCACGGCAGCGCGGACCGCTGCGGCGGCACGGGCGGCTTCGGGATCCGGAACGACGTCGGGCGCAGGGGCGGCAGCAGGCGGGGCGGCCGGTTGAAGTCGAGCTGGCCGGAGTCCGGCGGACGCAGCAGCATCCGGTCGACGACGGCGACCGGGCGGACGGTCAGCGCCGTCTCGGCGACCCGGAGGACCGCGCCCGGCTCCCACGCGGTCCACTCGTCGCCGACACGCTCGCCGTCGACGGTGACCTCGGGCAGCGCGGACGGGTCGGCTTCGGGGTGGCCGGCGGCGGGATCGAGCGCGCCGGGCAGCAGCGCACCCGGCGGCAGGGACCCGAGGGCGGCCGGGGCCAAGCCAGCGGGCGGAACGGCCCCCGGCGGCACGGCAGCGAACGGTACGGCACCGGGCGTCACCGCACCGGGGTCACCGGGCGTGCCGGCACCCTCCGGAGCGTCCCCGACGACCGCCGGTTCGGGTGACGACTCGGGCACGAACGCCGGGGCGAGGCGGACGGTGACGGTCCCGTCGAAGGCGATCCGTGCCTCCAGGCCGGGCAGCCCCGCCGTCTCGGATCCGGTGAGCGTGTCGCTGTCCGGGGTGAACGCCAGGCGCACGGTCCCGACGCCGACGCGGACGCAGCGGCCCGCGCCGACGCCGCCGGCGACGAGCAGGTCGACCAGCCCCGGGCCGGCACCGGTGTCGGCGTCGGCACCGATGTGCAGGACGGCACCGTCGACCAGGCCGCTGTCGGCGAAGCGCACGTCGGCGTCGCCGGCCTCGGCGGGCAGGGGTGTTCCACCGGTCCGACGCGCAAGCGCGTCGACGACGGAGCGCATGGTGGCGGATCCGGGTGCGTCGATGAGGACGTCCGAGCGCACGCCCGTGACGTCGTCGACGACGGTGACGACGACCTGCATCAGGCGCCGGCCGTCTGCGCCGGAGCGGTCTCGGTCGGCGCTGCGGTCGGAGCGGCCTCGTCGACGAGCGGCTCGGACAGCCCCAGGTCCATCCACCGGACCGACCCGAGCTCCGCCGAGGTCGAGGTGCCGTCACGACGGCACTCCAGCGTCCAGCGCGCGAGCGGGCTCGGCTGCAGCGCGATGACGGCCCAGCGGCCGCTCGGCCGCTCGAGCAGGCGCACCAGCTCGCGGCCGTCCGCACCGCCCGGCAGGCTCTGGACGACCAGGAGGCCCGGGGTCGCGTCCGCCGAGACGGTCGCCACCGCCTCGGCCACCGACACGGACGCCACGGTCCCGAACTCGTCGCCGCGGACACCGACCGTGAGGACCGGCGTCGTCCGCGACCACGGGTCGGTGCGGACCTGGTCGACGACCCGGCGGGCGACGGCGGTGCGGGCGGAACGGTCCCCGACCAGGGCGACGATCCCGCCGACCGCGGCCAGGTCGACCAGGACACTGCCGTCCGGGTCGGTGCCGAGGCCGACGACCGTCGCGAACCCGACCGAGGCGTCCTCGGTCAGCGCGACCGCCTGCAGCGCCTGCATCGGCGCCGACCACGAGTGGCCGTCCGGGGTCGCGGTCCACGGCTCCGGCGGCGCGACGGTGGGGGCGGTCAGGTCGAGCCGCACGGTGGAGCCGATCGACGCCCGGACGAAGCCGGGGAACACGACGCCGGCCGTCCGGCACGAGGCCTCGACGCTCCGGAGCACGCGGTCGAGCGCCCACGCGGTGGCGTCGTCACGGCGGACCCGGTCGGCCCACGCGATGGCGTCGGTCGCGGTCCGGCGGCGGAGCGCGACGATCACCGGCACCACGAACGCCAGGGTCGCGGCGAACAGCAGGGCCGCGCAGGTGAGCACCAGGTGGGACGCCGGGTGCAGGAAGTCCCAGGTCACGCCGTGCCGCCGATCTCGGCCAGACGGAGCTCGAGCGGGGTCGGCTCGGCGTCGGGGACGTCGGTCCAGCGGAACGTGGTCATCATCGCGTCGAACAGCATCACGAGGGCGTCGGTGATCCGCTCGTCGGTGCCGATGTCCCGGGTTCCGGCGCCGGGCTCGGTCGCGTCCTGGTCCGCCGGGGCGCTGATCGCCGAGAACGACATCACCACCCAGCGGCCCGGCCGGTGCGGCACCGGGATCGTGTAGACCACCTGGCGGTCGTCGACGGCGGGCAGCTCGCCCGCGACCTCGTCCGGCACGGCGCGACGGAGCTGCGTCTCGGTGCGGGCCGCGATGCCCCCGTCGACCTGGCGGAGGCCCGGGTCCTGCTGGTCGTGCCGGTCCGGCAGGGCGTCGGCCAACAGCTCGGCGATGACCTCCTCCGGCGCCTGGTCGGATTCGTCGTCGACCTCGCTCTCGATGATCGACACCGGCGGCGTGAACCCGTCGACGGGCTGCACGGGCAGGTACACGGCGGTGGCGCCGTTGTCGCCCGCCTCGACGACGGTCGACATCAGGCGCTTCTGCATCTCCTGGCGGAGCGGCTCGGCACGGTCGCGCGGCAGGGTGTCCGGCAGCGCGCGGGCGATCACCTCGCGCACCGTCGCGGCGAGGACCTGCCGGTCCTCCTCGCGGGCGGGCAGGCGGGCCCACCCGGGCGGGACGACCATCAGGAACGACGAGATCGGGGCGGTCATGCGGACACCTCGTTGCGGACGCGGCCGACCAGGGCGACGACCTCGGGGGCGAACACCGGCACGACGTCGAGCTCACGCGTCCGCCACAGCACCCGGGTGTCCACGCCGTCCTGCCGTCGGACCGCGCAGACCGTCGCCCAGATCACGCCCTCGTCGTCCACGTCGAAGCGGGTCACGACCGGACCCTCACCGCCGACGTCCTCGGGCAGTTCGTCGACCGCCGGGGGATCCGACGGGGCGCCGCCGGTCGCCCCGGCCAGCTCGAGCAGGTCCGGGCCGGACTCGTCCGCCACCCCGACCGAGACGATCACCGGCAGCGGCCACCGGTTCGGCACGGTCAGGGCCGCGACCAGGCGATCGTCGTCGTCGAGCGAGGCGCGGAACTCCAGCAGGGTGTCGACGGCGTGTTCCGGGTCCACCGACGGACCGTCGGCGAACAGGCGGTCGGGACCCTGCGCCTCCCGGTCGATGTCCGCGACCGCGTCGAACAGGGCCAGCACGTCGGCTCGCCAGGCGGGGGTCAGCTCGTCGGCGCCGGGGACCACCAGCCACTCCGGGGCGTCGACGTCGATCGTCGAGGTGAGGACGGGTACAGCGCTCATGGGATGTGCTCTCAGGTCGTGATCGGGTGCTTGAACTCGCCGTAGGACTCGGTCCACGGGCGCTGCTGGTCGTTGCCCATCATGGTGGGGTTGATGACGAGACCGGTGATCGAGTACGCCTTGCCCTGCGCACTCATGCCGCCGTTGACCCACGCGTGCCACTTCGGCGCCGATGACCCGACGCCGGCGAAGCCGCTCTCGCCGAGCCACTTGTCGATGTTCGAGCGGTTCACCTGGCCGTCGATGCCGGCCAGACGTTCCGCCCACCCATCGAAGCCCTTCTTCGTGAACAGATCGGAACCGAACTGTTTCGAGACGGTGCTCCAGTCGTTCTTCGCGGTGGTGCCGACCTGGCGCAGGTTCCACCAGTTCGGGTTGTCCGGGAACTTGCTCGTGAACGCCCCGATCGCCCGGTCGACGTCCTTCATGTTCGCGGCGATCAGGTCGTCGGCGCCCCGGACCAGCCCCTCCTGCTTGACGATCTGCGCCTCGGCGGACTTGATCCCGCCCTGCAGCGCACCCTTCTGCTCGACCAGGGGCTCGAGGTTCCGCCGGAGCTGGTCGGAGATGGTCTTCGCCGCGCCGAGACCCTTCGTCCCGACGTCGCGCAGCGCGTTCTGCGTGAAGCCGGACATCGCGCCGTCGACGTGCTCGACGGCTCCGGTCTTGCCGCCGATCTGGGTCTTCAGGCTGTTGATCTTGCCGATCGCCTCCGACCGGAAGTCCTTGAGCGGCGCCAGACGCTCGCCGAGCTTGGCGGTCATCGACACCTTGCCGGCCTTGAGACCGCTCTTCACGGCGACCGAGGTGGCCTTCGCGATGCCGGACCCGATCCCCAGGGTGGCGACGCCGACGACGGCCATCACCAGGTCGAAGACGTTGCCCTCGCCGATCGCGACGAGCCCGAGTTGCGCCACGAGCCCGACACCGGCGGCGACCGCACCCATGATCGCCAGGACCCCGACGCCCGGGATCAGGATCGCGAGCGCGGCGAGGGCGATGCCGATGTACGTGAAGATCTTGACGATCATCTTGAGCAGCTTCGAGAAGAACGCCTTGATCTTGTCGCCGAGGGTGTCGTGCAGGCCGTCGTGCCAGGACTCCCGGATCGTGGCGGCGGCGGCCTTGCCCGCGGTCGTGATGCCGTCGAGTGCCCGGTGCAGCCGGGCCTTCGCGGCGTCGGAGTCCCCCTGCGCGGCGGACGCGGCTCGACCCTTGGCGCTGACGGCGTCCTGCTCCTCGGTCGTCATCGGCGGGGCGTCCTGGGCGCGGTCCTTCGACGGGTCGGGCATCGACGCGGCACGGGTGCCGGCGGCGTCGGCCTCCTCGGCGTCCCGGAGTGCGCCGGCGCTCTCGTCGAGGGCGTGCTGCAGTTCGGGCAGGTACGCGGTCAGGGCGTCGCGGATGGCGTCGTACCGTCCGGACATCTTCGTCAGCGAGGCGGCGACCTCCTTGCTCTTCTTCCGCACGGCGTCGGCCGTCGACCCCTTGAACTGGCTGTCGTCACCGTCCCCGATGCGCCGGAGCACGTCCGCTTCCGAGGTGATCTCCTCGGCGATGGTCTTGTAGTACGTGACGAGTTCCTGCACCACGGGGACGTCGGCCACGATCGGGTCGGACGACTGGTCGAGCAGGGCCCAGTTCCCTCCGCGGGCGGGCATCAGGCACCACCGTCGGTCGGGTGGGACTCCGTGGTGAGCTTCTCGGAGAGGTCGTGCTCGAGGTCGGTGAAGTGCTCGGTCGCCTTCTGCATCTTCTCGTGCAGGTCCTTGACCGCGCCCTTCATCTTGTTCCGGTGGATCTTCCAGTCGCCGGAGAAGTCGTGCATCGCCTTCTGCACGTCGTGCTGGCCGTAGACGTCGCTGAGCGCCCGGTCGTCGGACTTCTGGTGCTCGAGCTCGTCCGAGATGTGCTGCAACTTGGTGGCCGAGTCCTCGAGGACGGCCGAGGTGATGATGAGGTCTGCCATGGTGCTCCCGATCAGTCGTGCCGGAGGTGAACGGGTCGGGGCCCCACCGCAACGGTGGGGCCCCGGTCCGGAAGCGGACTACTTGATCGCGTTCGCCAGCTCGGAGTCGGTCTGCTGCAGCGCCTCGGCCGCCTTGTTCAGGTACGTCGACATGCCCTCGAGACCCTCGATGGTCTTCGTCGCACCGTCGTTGAACTCCTGGTACGAGTTGCCGAACGCGACCGAGGACTGGTCGGTCACGTAGCCGCCGGAGATGAGCGAGTCCACCAGGGACTTCAGCTCACGCAGCTTCGAGGTGATGTCCTGCTCGCCGTTGACCAGGCGGGTCGCGGCATCCTGCATCTCGCCGTAGGTGACGTTCAAGTTGGGCATTGCGTGCTCCTGTCAGTCGCGTCGCACCCGGTGTCGCTCGGTCGGGTGCGCCCCTCAGTTGAGGGACTGTCGAGAGGTTATTCCGCGACGGTACGACTGCGCGGGGTACGTTTCCACACCGCCGTGCGATCGGCTGCTGCACACCGATGTGCACATTCCAGCATGCCGGTCCGACCGGCCTGGAGGCACGGGGCACGTCCGCGACGCCCGTCGCGCAGAATTGTCATGTCACCCGACAAACAAATTGCTCGTGCCCGGCGTGTCGCCCCGGGACGGAAAGCGCACGGGTCCTCACAACGGAGGACCCGTACGGGCGGTCGGAGGCCCCGTGCGGGCGGTCGGAGGACCCGTGCGGGCGGCTGGAGCAGCCGCGCAGGCTCAGAACCCGTGCGTGAGGGTCTTCGCCGCCTCGTTGTAGCCGGGCAGTCGCTGCTGGTCGGTGCCGAAGCCGGTCGGCTTGAGCCCCTGCCCGTACATGATCGTGTTCCCCCAGCTCGCGACCACCCGGCCGCCGGAGGCCCACCGGTGCCAGGCGGGCGTCGTCGCGATCTCGACGCCGTACTTCGACCACATCTCCTTCTGCATGGCCGCCATCTCGTTGTGACGGTCGACGCTGAAGAGGCGCTCGGCACGCCAGTCCCGACGCTTCAGGACGTCGGCGATCTTCACCTTGTCCTCGGCCCAGAGCGTCTTGTTCGGGTGCCACCAGTTCGGCTTCTCACGGAACTTGCCGATGCTCGTCAGGCCCTTCGCGTTGCCCAGAGCCTTCTGCGTGTCCGCGATCTCCTTCTGCACCGCGCGGAGGGACGCCAGCCGCTCGGGGAACCCCTTCGCGCCGTACCGCGGGTTGAACGCCCGCTCGAGCGCCGCCGACCGGGCCGTGCCGAGCTTCTCGAGCGACGCGGTCGCGTTCTTCTGGAACCCGGCCGAGCTTTTCGCGATGCCCGCGGTCTTCATCGTCGACACGGCCTTCGTCAGCGCACCGCCGGCGCCGACGAGCACGAGCCCGACGGCCGAGGTGATCACGTCCAGCCACGAGCCCTCGCCCATGCCGGCGAGGGTGATGTTCGCCACCAGGACCACGGACGCTGCCACCGCCGCCATGAACGTGAACATCCCGACGCCCGGGATCAGGATCGCCAGGGCGGCCAGCGCGATGCCGATGTAGGTGAAGATCTTGACCAGGATCTTCAGCAGCTTCGAGAAGAACGCCTTGATCTTGTCGCCGAGGGTGTCGTGCAGCCCGTCGTCCCACGCTGCCCGGATCGTCGCAGCCGCGGCCTTGCCGGCACCGTTCAGCGCATCGACCGATCGGCGCAGGCGGGCGGTCGCGGCGTCGGCGTCGGCCTTCGCGCCCTCGACCGCGCGGTGCTTGGCGTCGATCTGCCCCTGCTCGTCGCTCGTGATCGCCGGCGCGTCCGAGGCGCGGTTCTGCGACGGGTCGGGCATCGACGCGGCACGGCTGCCGGAGGCCTCGGCGTTCTCGGCGTCGTGCAGTGCGGCCGCGGACTCGGCGAGCCCCCGCTCGAGTTCCGGCAGGTACCCCTTCAGCGCGTCCCGGATCGCGTCGTAGCGGCCGGACAGCTTCGTCAGGGAGCCGGCGACCTCACCACTCTTCTTCCGGACGGCGTCGGCCGTCGAGCCCTTGAACTGGCTGTCGTCGCCGTCGCCGATGCTCTTGAGGACCGCGGCCTCGGAGGTGATCTCCTGCGCCATGGTCGAGTAGTAGTTCACGAGCTCCTGCAGGACGGAGACGTCGGCGACCATCGGGTCGGACGACTGGTCGAGCAGGGCCCAGTTCCCACCGCGGGCGGGCATCAGGCACCACCGTCGGTCGGGTGGGACTCCGTGGTGAGCTTCTCGGTCAGGTCGTGCTCGAGGTCGGTGAAGTTCTCGGTCGCCTTCTGCATCTTCTCGTGCAGGTCCTTGACCGCGCCCTTCATCTTGTTGCGGTGGATCTTCCAGTCGCCGGAGAAGTCGTGCATGGCCTTCTGGACGTCGTGCTGGCCGTACACCTCGGTCAGGGCGCGGTCGTCCGACTTCTGGTGCTCGAGCTCGTCCGAGATGTGCTGCAACTTGGTGGTTGAGTCCTCGAGGACGGCTCTGGTGATGATGAGGTCTGCCATGGGTGCTCCCGATCGATGCCCGTGCCGGTGGAGGTGGACCGGGCGGCCCGTCGTCGGGCCGCCCGGTGTCCCGCGCTACTTGATGGCGTTGGCGAGCTCGGTGTCGGTCTGCTGCAGCGCCTCGGCCGCCTTGTTCAGGTACGTCGACATGCCCTCGAGCCCCTCGATGGTCTTCGTCGCACCGTCGTTGAACTCCTGGTACGAGTTGCCGAACGCGACCGAGGACTGGTCCGTGACGTAGCCGCCGGAGATGAGCGAGTCCACCAGGGACTTCAGCTCACGCAGCTTCGAGGTGATGTCCTGCTCGCCGTTGACCAGGCGGGTCGCGGCATCCTGCATCTCGCCGTAGGTGACGTTCAAGTTGGGCATGTGGTGCTCCTGATCTCGATTTTCGTGCACCCCCGGTACCGGAGGCCTCGTCGAACGTACCGAGCGGTCGACCCCCGGACGAGGGGCTTCAACTCCTGTTCATCGAGCGTTCGTCAGGAACGCGTTTTCTGAATGACCACACTGCGCCGGGAACAGCGAAAGGGCGGGCCTCCCACTGGGGAGACCCGCCCTTCCGGCGGTGCTGGTGCTGCCGGAGCAGCGACCGGACTACTTCGCGGCGACGACCTGCAGCGAGATGGTCGCGACGATGTCCTCGCGCAGACGCACGGTGGCCTCGTGGTCACCGACGGTCTTGATGGTCGCGGGGACCTCGACCTTGCGCTTGTCGAGCGAGCCGACGCCCTGCGCCTGGACGGCGTCAGCGACGTCACCCGGGCGGACGGAGCCGAAGAGACGACCGTCCTTGCCGGCCTTGACCGACAGCTGGATGGTGGCGTTCTCGAGCTTCATCTTGAGGTCCTGTGCCTCTTCGATGGTGGCGAGCTCGCGTGCGGCACGAGCTGCGCGGATCGACTCGATCTGCTTCTCGCCGCCCTTCGACCACGACACGGCGAAGCCCTGCGGGATCAGGTAGTTGCGGGCGTAGCCGTTCTTGACGTCCACGACGTCACCGGCGGAACCGAGGCCAGAGACCTCGTGGGTGAGGATGAGCTTCGACATTCGTCGACCTCCGATCAGCGGCCGGAGCCGGCGTAGGGGAGGAGCGCCATCTCACGGGCGTTCTTCACGGCACGGGCGATGAGGCGCTGCTCCTGGACGGAGACGCCGGTGATGCGACGGGCGCGGATCTTGCCACGCTCCGAGATGAACTTGCGAAGGGTCGCAACGTCCTTGTAGTCGATGACGCCGACCTTGATCGACTTCGCGGGAGCGGCGTTCTTGCCGCCCTTACCGCGAGGCTTCCGGCGGTCGCCGGTGCTCTTTCCAGCCATTGTGTGTCCTTAGAGAAGAAGAAGTTGTGTCGTCAGACCGCTGAGGATCAGAACGGGGTCTCGTCGTCGTAGGTGCCGCCGGGGGTGGACCACACGTCGTTCGACTGTGCGTTCCCGCCACCCTGCTGACCACCCTGCGGCGACCACGGAGCGTCGGACTGACCGCCACCACCGTTGCCACCGGACGCGCCACCGTTGTAGCCGCCGTTGCCACCACCGGAGGAGTTGCCCCCACCGACCTGACCACGGCCACCACCGGCGCCACCACCACTGCCACCCGGTGCACGGGTGATCTGGGCGGTCGCGTACCGCAGCGAGGGGCCGATCTCGTCGACCTCGAGCTCGATGCTCGTCCGCTGCTGACCCTCACGGTCCTGGTAGGAACGCTGACGGAGACGACCCTGCGCGATGACGCGCGAGCCCTTCGTCAGCGACCCCGCCACGTGCTCGGCGAACTCGCGCCACACACTCGCACGGAGGAACAGCGCGTCGCCGTCCTTCCACTCGTTCGCCTGACGGTCGAACGTGCGAGGAGTCGACGCGATGGTGAAGTTCGCCACGGCGAGCCCGTTCTGCGTGTAGCGCAGCTCCGGGTCCGCGGTGAGGTTGCCCACCACCGTGATGACGGTTTCGCCGGCCACGGGCTACTCGGCGCTCGCGGTCGTGGCGGCCGAGGCCGACGCGTTGGCTGCCTTGCGGGCGGCACGGGCTTCGTCGCGCTGCTTCTGCGCGGCGACCTGGGCCATGCCCTCTTCGGCGCGGAGGACCTTGGTGCGCAGGACGGCCTCGGAGAGACCGAGCTGGCGGTCCAGCTCCTTGGCGGAGTCGGCGGACGACGTGAAGTTCACGACGGCGTAGATGCCCTCGTTCTTCTTCGCGATCTCGTACGCGAGCCGGCGACGGCCCCAGACGTCCACGTTGTCGACGGTGCCACCGTCGTTGCGGATGACCGCGAGGAACTTGTCCAGGCTGGGAGCGACGGTGCGCTCATCGATCTCGGGGTCGAGGATCGCCATCAGTTCGTACTGGTGCATGCGGAACCCACCTCCTCTGGTCTCAGCGGCCCCGGGCAGTTCCCGGGACAGGAGGGTTGATGCATGTGCCCCGGCACGCAGAAGGCGCGCGAGACAACCTGCCCATCGTAGCGGACGGCCTGGAGGCGCGCCACCGTCGAGCGGATCAGCCCACGTCGCGGGACGCCCACCACGTGCGGAGGCGCGCCTCGGCGTCCTCGGGGCCGAGCGGCCCCTCGTCCATCCGCGCCTCGAGCAGGAAGCGGTACGCCTCGCCCACCGCGCGCCCCGGCGGGATGTCGAGGATCCGCATGATGTCGTCCCCGGAGAGGTCGGGACGCATGGAGTCGAGTTCCTCCTGCTCCGCGAGGACGGCGATCCGGGCCTCCAGGTCGTCGTACGCGAACCCGAGCCGGTCCGCCTTCCGACGGTTCCGGGTGGTGACGTCGGAGCGGGTGAGCTCGTGCAGCCGCTCGAGCTGGTCGCCGGCGTCGCGGACGTAGCGGCGGACGGCCGCGTCGGTCCAGGCGCCCTCGGTGTAGCCGAAGAAGCGCAGGTGCAGCTCGATCAGCCGCGAGACCGAGGCGATCGTGTCGTTGTCGAAGCGCAGCGCGCGCAGCCGCTTCTTCGCGAGCTTCGAGCCGACCAGGTCGTGGTGGTGGAAGCTCACGGCCCCGCCCGGCTCGAGCTTCCGGGTCGCCGGCTTGCCGATGTCGTGCAGCAGTGCGGCCAGACGCAGGACGGTGTCGGGGGGCTCGCCGGGGTGGCGTTCGGCCTCGTACCCGATGGCCTGGGTCAGGACGGTGAGCGAGTGCTCGTACACGTCCTTGTGGTGGTGGTGCTCGTCGATCTCGAGCTTCATCGCGGGGAGCTCGGGCAGGATCAGCTCGGCGATGCCGGAGTCGACCAGCAGCCGGATGCCCGCGATGGGGTCGCCGGTGTCGAGCAGCTTCACGAGCTCGTCCCGTACGCGCTCGGCTGAGATGTTCCCGATCGAGTCGGCCAGGTCCGTCAGGGCCTGGCGGACGTCGTCGGACACGGTGAAGCCGAGCTGGGACGTGAACCGTGCCGCACGCATCATCCGGAGCGGGTCGTCGCGGAACGACACCCGGGCCGCCTGCGGGGTCGCCAGTCGCCGGGCGAGCAGGTCCTCGACGCCGCCGTGCACGTCGACGAGTTCGCGCTGGGGGAGTCGGAGCGCCATCGCGTTGACGGTGAAGTCCCGGCGGAGCAGGTCGTCCTCGATGGTGTCGCCGAACGTGACCTCGGGCTTGCGGGTCTCGCCGTCGTAGACGTCACTGCGGTACGTGGTGATCTCGACCTGCTCACCGCGGACCATCGCGGCGATGGTGCCGAACTGGCGGCCCACGTCCCAGGTGGTGCTCGCGAGGGGCTCGACGATCGCCAGGACGGCGTCGGGCCGGGCGTCCGTCGTGAAGTCGAGGTCGGTCACCGGGCGACCGAGGAAGGCGTCGCGGACGGGCCCGCCGACGAGCGCGAGCTCGTGACCGGCAGCGGCGAACGCCCGGGCGAGGACGTCGACGGTGTCGGTGGCGGCGAGTGCGTCGAGTCGCTCGACGGCCTGGGCTACGGACTGCATGACGCCGTCGATCATCCCAGATAGTGGGCGCGAGCACCTGCGCGCTCGCCTGCTGTCATGGTCGGGCCTCATACACTCGTCGTGGCCCGCTCCGACCCAGGCCCTCCCACATGCAGATTCTCCGTACCGTGCTCGCTGCCGCCGCGTCCACCCTGGTCGCCGCCGGTCTGGTCATCGCGCCCGCCGCGGTGGACGTCGCCGACGCCGCCACCACCTCGACGCCCGCGCCGTCGGCCGCCGCCCAGTCCGGCACCACGTCGGTGCAGGTGACACCGTCCGGACGCGGGGTGCTGGACCTCGGCGACGACCTCTCGCTGTCCGTCACGGTGACGAACGGCACCGACACCGCGCTGCCCGCGGGCCGGGCGGACCTGGACATCATCCGACCCGTCGTGGGCACGCGGGACATCCTCACCGACTGGATCAACGACACCTCCCCGGACGGTTACCCCGGCGAGCGCATGGACCAGGTGGCCATCCCGGAGGTCCCGGCGCACCGATCAGTCACGGTCGACTCGATCTCGGTGCCGTTCGCGGACGTCCGCCTCGGCACGCTCAACCCCTTCGGCGCACGACGCATCGCGGCCTCGTACACCGCCGGCTCGACCCTCGCCGTCGGTCGTTCCGTCTTCACGTGGAACCCCGGGCCCGACCCCGCGCCGGTCGACGTCGCGGTCGCCATGCCGGTGACCGTCCCGGCGACCGAGGACGGCCTGCTCAGCGCGAAGACGCTCGCCGCCGACACCGCGCTCGACGGCACCCTCACGCAGCAGCTCGACGCCGCGCAGGGCCACAGCGTCGCCCTCGCCGTCGACCCCCGCATCATCGCGTCGATCCGGATCCTCGGCGACGACGCACCGAGCTCGGCGACCGCGTGGCTGGAGCGGCTGGAGGGCCTCCGGAACGAGAAGTTCCCGCTGTCCTACGCCGACGCCGACGTGACCGGGCTGCGTCAGGCCGGGCTGTCGGGCATCGCCGCGCCGATCTCCTTCGACCAGGCCATCGCCGCCGCCGTGGACGCCGACCGGTTCCCCGGGGCGACCCCGAGCCCGACCGCCAGCGCGGCGCCGTCCGACCAGACGACCGACCCGACGCAGGACCCCGCCGGCCAGGGTGAGGCGGCCCAGGGCACCGCCGGCAGCGCGGAATCCGGCAGCGCGGAACCAGGCAGCGCGGACTCCGGCGGCGCGACGCAGGCTCCGGGCGACGCGGCCACCGAGCCGACCGACACCGCCACCACGGACGCGACGGACGGGAACGGGAACGGCACCGAACCGGGCAACGGCAGCGCCGACGGGTCCGACCCCGCCACCATTCCCACCTCGGCCTCGCTGG